>CAVZKY010000064.1:0-152069 GCA_963775825.1 uncultured Actinomycetes bacterium | reverse complement strand
CACGGCGCTCCTCGTCACGGGTCTCGCTGATCCGGTCACGGGTCTCGCTGATCCGCTATCCCGTCATTCTGACCTGCGGGAGCCCGCTGTGCGAGGCTGGCCCGGCCCTAATGGGCCTGGTAAGGCCGCTCAGGGGACGATCGTGACAGGGCAGGGCCTGCGGCGCAGCAGCCGGCCGCCCAGCGAGCCGAACAGCCGGTGCCGCAGGCCCGCCGATGCCCCGACGATGATCGTGTCGGCACCGGACTCCTCGGCCACCTTCCTCAACTCGTGCAGCGGGTTGCCGTTCCGCGCGACGATCCGCGCGCCGGTGCCCCAGGCCTCCGCGTCGTCGGCGATCTGCGCCCAGATGTCGTCCTCCGCCTCATGCTGCGCCTGCACCTCGGCCGCGACGACGCCCGCATCGACCCAGCCGGACAGGGCGACGGGGGTGCGCAGCGGCGACCGGACGTAGACCGCGATCAGTTCGGCCCGCTGCCTGCGGGCCAGGCCCGCCGCGTAGGCCAGCGCACGCATGGACGTCGGCGTGCCGTCGACGCCGACCACGATGGCCCCGGGACCGTCGGTGCCTAGTTCCGCCTCGCCGCTGGGCGTGCGGCGCCGCAACGGGGCCAGGCCCAGATCAGGCGCACCGTCAGGCGCACCGTCGGCCGGCCGCTACCGGTCAGCCGGCGCGGATCATCGTCGGGCTGCCGTGGCTGCATGAACATCACCACGTCACCGCCTTACTTTGCTGCTCCTGCGCGATGATTCCCCGCAAGGCCGGAAGCGCGGCCACCAGGGCGGCCAGATCCCTGGCGGGCAGCGTTTCGAGGTCGGCGAGGAGCGCGCGGGACCGTGCCGCCTCTAGTTCGCGGACCACATTCTCGCCCGCTTCGGTCAGGCACACGACGACGCCACGCCGGTCGGTCCGGTGCCCGTCGCGGCGGACCCAGCCGAGCCGTTCCATGCCGATGATCACGGCCGACATTGTCGGCTGGGCGACCAGGGCCGCTTCCGCGAGGCTGGTCACCCGCTGCGGGCCGCTGTCCCGCAGGATCAGCAGCGTCGACGCCTGGGTCAGGCCGATCTGCGGCGGCAGGATGTTCCGCCGCAGCAGCGTGGACAGCTGGACCAGGGCCGCGCCCAGCTCGTCGGCCAGGGACGCGTTGTCGACGGGGGCCGTCTTGCCGAGGGGGGCCGGTCCCGTGCCGCCGGCCGGTACGCCGTCCGTGGCTGCATGGTCGATCGGCCCGCCGGCCGCCGGTACGCAGTCCGCTGGCACACCGGCCATTGTGGTGCCTGGACTCATGGCCCGCTACACCCCGTCCCGGATGATGACGAGCGCGCAGGGGGCGTGGTGGGCCAGATGCTGGGTGACCGAGCCGAGCAGCGCCTCGGTGAGCCCGCTGTGCCCGCGGAAGCCGACCACCAGCAGGCTCGCGTGCTGAGCCTGCTCGAGCAGGGCATGGGCGGGGGGCGCCTTGACCACGATCGGGTGAATCGGGACGGCGGCGTAATCATCCGGGTCCGCGTTCCGCGCAGCCGTGATCGCTTTAGTCAGGGTTTCTTCGGCCAGCGCCCGGTAATCGGTAGCGTCCGGGGCCACCACGCCGAAGCTGCTGGGGTAATGCCAGGCGCACACGGCATCGATCGCGTCACCGGTCAGGATCGCCTGGCCTAGTGCCCATTCCAGGGCTTTGATGGAGGACGGCGAGCCGTCCACTCCGACCACGATGCGTTGGCTCTGTGATGCCGACATGGTTTCCTCCTCGAAACCAGATCCGGCAGGCAAGGGGCTGGGACGGCCGGGGCGCGGGCCCAGGGGCCCGGCTCCTTTCCGCGATGCCCCTCGACGGGACATCACCGGTTCACACTCTCAATATATATAGGTCCCCTATGTATGTCAACCACCCTGTTGACTCAAACTTTGCCGGCTCTTGACCCTTGACGGCACCAGGCCGACCCGTCATCTCCGCTGCCGGGGCTCACTCCTGGGATGTCTTTTCGCCGCCGGCGAAAGCGCTTCTGTCGGCCCCGCAGCCCTCGGTACCGTGACGTCACGGACCCGGTCGGCGGCCGTGGCGTGCGGCCAGGAGGGAACGGCCATGCGCGATACGGTCGTCATCGGTCCCGGCGGACGGCGGTCACGGCCAGAGCCGCGGCCACGGCCGAGCCGCAGCCGCAGCCGCGGCCACGGCCAGAGCCGCAGCCGCGGCCACAGCCGCAGCCGCGGCCACGGCCACAGCCGCCGGCGCAGCCATTGCTGCGGACCACCCTCGGGTATCTCCTGAGCCGGGCCCGCCGGGAGCAGAACCGGACCCTGGCCGACGTGGCCCGGGCCGCGCGGGTCTCCCTGCCCTACCTGTCCGAGCTGGAGCGCGGCCGTAAGGAAGCTTCCTCAGAGATCCTGGCCGCCGTGTGTGGCGCGCTCCGGATCGAGCTGTCCGACCTGCTGGCGGAGGCCGGGCGCAGCCTGGCCGCGGACCGCGCCCGGCGCGCGCTGATCGAGGAACGCGCCCGCCGCAGCCGGGAACGCGCGGGCGAGCGGCCCGCCGGGATCGGCGAGCCCGCCGCCGGGACCGCGGCCGTAGGCGGCGGCGACCAGTCCCGCGAGTATCCCGGCACCGCGCCCGCGGACATCCCGGTGGTTGTCCCGCTGGACGCGGTCCGCGGCCGCCGGGTCCCTGGCCCGGGACACGGTTCGGGTCACGCCCACGCCAGGCTGGCCGCCTGACGATCACCCCGGCGGGCCCCGGGCCGGAAAGGCCAGTAACCGCGGCAGCCCCGGTCAGGCGCTGAGCAGGTCGGCCGGAGCGGCCTTCCGCGTGCTGATAACCTGGTCCGCCAGGCCGTAGTGGACCGCCTCCCGCGCGCTGAGGGTCTTGTCGCGGTCGGTATCCAGCCGGATCTGGGCCACCGGGTGGCCGGTGTGCTGGCTGAGGATCTCCTCCATGTCCGCCCGGACCCGGGCCATCTCCGCAGCCTGCACGGCCAGGTCGGGCAGGGCGCCCCGGGCCTCACCCGACGGCTGGTGCAGCAGCACCTTGGCGTGCCGGAGCACCGCCCGCTTGCCCGGCGTCCCGGCCGCGAGCAGCACCGCCGCCGCGGACGCCGCCTGCCCCATGCAGATGGTGGCAACGTCGGGCCGGATGTACTGCATGGTGTCGTAGATCGCGGTCATGGCGCTGTAGGAGCCGCCGGGGGAGTTGATGTAGAGGCTGATGTCGCCGCGCGGGTCCTCAGCCGACAGCAGCAGCAGCTGGGCACACAGCCGGTTGGCGATCCGGTCTTCCACCTCGCTGCCAAGCACGATGATGCGCTGCTGCAGGAGCCGGGCGGTCAGTTGCTCATCGAGCGGCCCGGCGGCCAGGGCGGGTTCAGCCGCGGCAGTCTGCATGATGGGTCCTCTGCTCTCACGCGTAGGCTCACGTCCGGGGCGGGGATTCCCGCCCCGGGATCCACCCTGCTTCGCCCCATGTGACCTGGCCAAGGCAATCTGCTGACAGCAGAGGAACGGCCGCCCAAGACCAAGAGGAGCCGGGCCCAAGCGAAGCCGGGCGGGCGGGGCCGCGGCACCGCGCCGGACATGGCAAGCTGACGTCATGCCCGAGATGCCGCCCAGTGCCAAGGCGACCCTCACCAGCCTGCCCTACCGGCTCATGGCCCGGCGGATCATTCTGCCGTGGATGCTCCAGGGCATCCAGCCCACCGGGGAAGGCCTGGAGATCGGCGCTGGGGTTGGTGCCATGAGCGCACAGCTGCTGACCCTCTACCCCAGGTTCCGGATGGTCGCGACCGACTACGACACCGAGCTGGTCGGCATGGCCGAGCAGGTCCTGGCCGGATTCGGCCGCCGGGCCAGCGCGCAGCGCGCCGACGCGGCACTGCTGCCCTTCCCGGATGGCCGGTTCGACCTGGTGCTGTCCGCTGCCATGCTGCACCACGTCATCGACTGGGACCAGGCGCTGGCCGAGGCGGTCCGGGTCCTCCGGCCGGGGGGCAAGCTCATCGGCTACGACATGCTCAACACCGCCCCGATCCGCCTCATCCATTTCGGCGAACGGGACACGACTATCCTGCTCCGGGCCGACCAGCTCGAAGCCGGCCTGGCCAAGCTGGACCTGGTCGGCCTGCAGCCCAGGACCGCCCTCGGCGGGACGGTCATGCGCTTCGGCGCGACCAAGGCCGGTTGAGCTGCCGCGCCGCCGGAAAGCCGTCAATCCGCGGCGGAACGTGGCAGGCTCGGCTCATGGATCGTCTGACGCTGACCCCTCAGGAGCTTAACTATCTCCGCAGCCAGCGACTCGGCCGCCTCGCCACCGTGGACGGCCGCGGCGCACCCCAGAACAATCCCGTCGGCTTCTTCATCGACGAAGCCACCGGTCAGGTGCTCATCGGCGGCTTCAACCTGGCCAAGAGCCGCAAGTTCCGCAATCTGGGCGTCAACCCGAACGTAGCGTTCGTCGTCGACGACCTGGTGTCGGTGGACCCATGGACGCCCCGGGGGGTGGAGATACGCGGCCGGGGCGAGGCTCTCACCGACGCTGACCCGCCGGTACCGGGCTTCAGCCGCGAGCTGATCCGCATCAGCCCGGCCTGGATCGCCAGCTGGGGCCTTGACCCCGGGACGTCCTACCACATGACGATCCGCCGCGCCGGGCAGCCCTGACCGTCGGGGAGTCTTCCCCAGCTGCGGACATGCCGCGGCCCCCCGGGCGTTTCACCCGGGGGGCCGCGGCATGAAGGTGGTCCGCTACCGGACCAGATCACTCACGATCAGGGAGCAACCGTTTGGCCATGCCTCACGTCCCAGAGGGATTCTGGATCAGGTGATGACGACGACCGATCCGGTGGCCGCCGCGAGTGGCCGGTGCGGTGGGCGCCGGGGTGCCACCGGCCGCGGTAGTCGGAGAGGCGGTCGGCATCGGAGTGGCGGCCGCGGGGGCGGCCGTCTGCTGGGTGGTGTTGAACTGCGCCGCGATGGCGGCGCCGTTACCGTCCAGCGTCACCGTGACCGGGTCCTTCAGCCCAAAGTTCTGGCAGTTCAGGTTGGTGAAGGACATGCTCAGCCGGTTAGCCATGAAGGTGAGCAGGTTGTTGCCGGTCCCGGGCACCGGCGTGGCGCCGCCGGCCAGCAGGGTCTGGTTGTTGGCCAGGAACGGGGTCTGGACGTTGACCATGTTCTGGCAGTAGTTCTGCGGGCTGTCCGCCGCGTTGTTGGCGTTGCTGATCGGTGGCTGGCCGACGTTGCTGCGGTAGAGGTTGGTCTTGGTCGCGCTGAAGGCGTTGTCGACCAGGACCATCTCGTCGTTCTCCGGGACCAGGGCGGTGGGGGCCGCCTGATCCTTGGCCGCGGCCAGCTCGTCCAGAGCCTGCGAGGTGCCCATCGTCCCGTCCTGGGACAGGTCCGGCGCCTCGAAGGGGGTGCAGCCGATCGTCGGGTCGAGGAAGCCGTCTAGCAGGATGTTGTCACTTCCGTTGTTGGCCGGCACCGCGCCTACCAGCTGGGTCTTGTTGGCCGCGTTGAACTGGGCGGTCTGGCCGTTGCCGGTCAGCAGGTAGGTCGTGGTTACGTTGTCGCTCTGGTCCTGGTCGATCATGGTGAACGACCGGGTCGTCGGGCAGGTCATGCCCGCGATCTTCGTGGCCGTGCCGGCCGCCGGAATCGTCAGCTTGCCCTGAGCCTCGGCCTGGGCGGCGGCCTGGAAGAACTGGGTGCCGTTGCAGAACGAGACCTGGCCGAAGATCGAGCCGCCAAGCCCGTTGACGCAGTTGGCCTGCCGCAGGGCGTCGCGGGTGGCGCCGACCTGGGTCAGGTTGGTGCCGTTGAAGCCGAAGTCGAGCGTGACGACGGCGCCGGCGGGCAGCGTCGGCACGACCGGGGCCACGGCCTGCTGCGTGCCCTGGGTGATGACCAGTGG
Organism: uncultured Actinomycetes bacterium; assembly: GCA_963775825.1. GTDB lineage: Bacteria > Actinomycetota > Actinomycetes > Streptosporangiales > Streptosporangiaceae > Bog-532. Next base: position 146,166 of record CAVZKY010000064.1, on the reverse strand, counting down.
CTCGTAGACCGACAGCGCGCCGGTGGCCGGGTTCAGGATCGTGGCCTGGACGAAGGCGCCCAGGTTGGCGAAATTGGCCATCGTGCAGCCGGACGCAGCGGGCGTCTGCCCGTTCGGCCCGGTGAGCTGGAACGGCGTCGCGAGGCCCTGAGCAGTCAGCGCGTTGGCCGGGACGATGATGTCGCAGCTCACGTTCGCGGCCGCCGCGGCGGGCGCCGTGGCCGTGGCCGCAGGGGCGGCGCTGGCGGCACTGACCGACGGCGACGGGGTCGCGCCCGGCGAAGCGCTCGCGCTCGCGCTCGCTCCCGCTGCCGTCTGGCTGATGGCCGTGCTCGAAGGCCCGCCGGTGAACGCCAGGACTGCTCCCAGCGTCAGGCCCAGGGCCATCGGGATGGCCAGGGGCACCGCGATGCGCGCCGCGCGGCTCTGTGGGCGGCGGCGCCATGCGGGCCTATGCCCGGTGCGCATTCAATCCACCTCCATGAGGGTGTTTGGTTGAGCTCCCGTGCGATCACGCTAGACCTCATCGCTGCGCGAAAGAGCCGAAATCAAGACGGTAATATCTCTGTCCGCTTCGCGCCGTTTCGCAATCGAAATATGGGAGCTCAATTACCGATTCCTAACGTCGCACGTCGGTGCGGGTCTACGACACTCAGGTAAATCTTGCGTGCTTATTACGGGGGTCAGTTCTGTCGCGCCGTGCCGCCGAACCCGGCCGCGGCGCAGACCGCGACCGCGGCGACCCAGGCGGTCACGTGCAGCGGGCGCGGCTGGAGCCAGGCGGTCACGTGCAGCGGGCGCGGCCGGAGCCGCGATCCTGGAGCGGGCGCCGCCCCGGCGCCCGTGGTCGCGCCCGCGTTATCCGCCGGGGCGTCCGCGTCCGGAATCCCCGGTGCCCCATTTCCGTCCGGCGTGACGTCTCCGGCTGGTCGCCTCCAGTTGCGTTGTCACGCATATCTACCGTCCTTGACCGGTTACCACGGTGACCGCGGTGCGATCATCGCTGGGCGGGCACCGAGCCGGTGGCCGCCCCAGCGCTAAATCATCCCCCGAATTCCCTGTCGGAGGGGCGCGGTTACCTAAATTAACCCAGTGTGATGCCCTATCACGGATAGATAACTTACGCATTTATGGGCGTGCGTCAGCTGCAGTGCCGGCGACGCCGGACCCGCTGCGGGCCCGGGCTTCAAGCCGCCGGGACCCTGTATCCAGATACGGCTCCGGCGGCGCCCCGGTTCACCGATCGCGGCATAATGGCCGGCGCTTGGCCGACGAGGCCCCGAGCGGCAACAATAGCCACAGGTCGCAGGGCTGTCAGGGGGCCGCGGCGGCGGGGAAAGGGCGGCGAGGGAAGAGCATGGTCTCCGAATCGGTGCGCTACCAGCCGCCGCTGGCGTTGCGCCCGCTGGTCGCCTGGTACTCGGGTTACCGGGAGGCGGGGGTACCTCCGGCCCGGCATCGCGGGCTGCCGTCTCCTTATCTGACGCTGATCATCACCTTGGACGATCCGCTGATCATCGCCGAGCATCCCGATCCGCGCCAGCCCGCCAGCCGGCATGGCGTCCTCGTCGGCGGCCTGCACACCGGACCCGCCCTGATCACCCACAACGGCCGCCAGTCGGGGATCCAGCTACAGGTGACCCCGCTCGGGGCCCGAGCCCTGCTCGGCCTCCCGGCCGGCGAACTGGCCAGCCTCGACCTGGAGGCGGACGACATCCTAGGCCCGTTCGCGGCCGAGCTGCACAACCGGATCCGCGCCGCCGGGACCTGGGCGGCCCGTTTCGCAGTCGTAGACGATCTGCTGGCCAGGCGGACCGGAGTTCAGCTGGCCGCAGGCGCGGTGCCTGCGGCCGGTCACGCAAGCCTGACGGCACCTGCTGGATCGGCAGCCCAGGTGGGAGAGGAGGTCGCCTACGCCTGGCGGGCCCTGCTGGCCTCCCGGGGCGCCATACCGATCGCGGACCTGGCCCGGGAAACGGGCTGGAGCGCCCGTCATCTCGGCGGGCGGTTCCGGGACGAATTCGGCCTCACCCCCAAGGCGGCGGCCCGGGTGGTGCGCTTCGACCGCGCCCGCCGGCTCCTGCAGCGCCGCGTCGTGGCCGGCGGAACGCCCGCCCTGGCCGATCTGGCCGCTGCGGGCGGCTACTACGACCAGGCCCACCTGGCGCGTGAGTTCCGCGAGCTGGCCGGTTGCGCGCCGAGCCGCTGGCTCGCGGAGGAGTTCCGAAACGTCCAAGCCGGGCCGCCCGGTGTGGCGGAAGGATCGCAGCCATGACCGAAAGCACACCAGCACCCCAGGTATGGCCCACGCTCCGCGCCCGCGACGCGCTGGGGCTCATCAAGTTCCTCGTCGACGCGTTCGGATTCGAGGAGACCGCCGTCTACGCGGACGGCAACCAGGTCCACCACGCCCAGCTCTCCTGGCCGCCCGGTGGCGGGATCATGCTCGGTTCCGCCCGACCGGACGCCGAGGAAGACCTCTGGCCGGTCCAACCGGGCAGCTTCGGCTGCTACGTCGTCACCGATCACCCGGACCAGCTGTTCGCCCGGGCCACGGCGGCCGGCGCGGAGGTGCTGCAGGGCCTGCACGAAACCGACTACGGTTCGCGGGACTTCGCGGTCCGTGATCCCGAGGGCAACCGCTGGTCGTTCGGCACCTACCGCGGCGAACCGCGCCCGGACCCCGGAGGCTCGGGGGCCTGAGCCGGCCCAGCGGGAAGCCCGGCGGCAAGCACCCCATTTACGGACGAAACGGTGCCGACTATTAACAGAGAACATTCATCTTGTAACCCCAGGTAATCACCCGGATGATGTTAGGTGCATGATGGACTCTGCGGCGTCCTCGTGTTTCGCTGTACCTGCGCGTATCAGCGCCGAGACGCGGCCATCAGCGGATAGTGCGGGAAAGGTGGGAAATAATGTCAACCCAAAAGTCGCCCACCGGACGAATCCTGGTGGGCACCGACGGCTCGCCGGCTTCGGTCGCCGCCGTGCGCTGGGCAGGCAGAGAAGCTCAGTTGCGGGGGATGCGGGTGCACGTGGTCTACGTCCAGGACCGGCGGCATCCGGCGCCTGCCTACTACGCGCCGGGGCCGCGGGCCAGCGAGGGCGCTGCGGCACCAGGCGGCGAATCCACCCTCGAGGCGGTGGTACGCGAGGCGCTCGGCACGAAGCCGGCCGGGGTCCAGATGGAACTGGCTGACGGAGCGCCCGCCCGCGTGCTGCTGGAACGCTCGGTAGGGGCGGAGATGCTCGTTCTGGGCAGCACCCGGCCGGGCAGCGGTCCGGCCACTCCGGCCGCGCCGACCCTGCAGTCACGGACGCCGCTTGGGCCGGTCGCTCGCGACTGCCTGCACGCCGCGCCGTGCCCGGTCGTGGTCGTCCGGTCGAGCGACGTACCGGCTCCGGCCGGGTCGGCGCACGCCTAACCCGGGACCCGCCTAGGCATCACCCGGCTCGTCAGAGCGCGGTGCTGGGGGAGCTGGGCTGGGCCAGCTCGGGGAAGTTGGCGTCCACCCCCGTGATACGCATGATCTTGACAATGGCGGGGCGGGGCGCCACGAGACTGAGCCGGCGGCCCGTGGCCCGCGCGTACGTGGCCACCCCGACCAACGTGCGCAGCCCCCGCGCGTCACAGAACGACACCCCGGCCAGATCGATACGGACCGGCCCGCGGCTCCGGTCGATGACCTGACGCACGTACTCCTGGGCCCGATCGGCCGTGGCGGCGTCCAGCTCACCGCTGATGACGGCGACCGCTTGCCCGTCCGGGTAGATGCGGTGGGTCAGGCCCAGTGAAATGGCTGGTGCGCAGTCCGGGGCTGCGGTCCGGGCCTCCTTCTTGCCTGCCCCGGTCGGTCCGCCCGCGCGCAACCCGGCAGCCGCTGATGCAGCGGCATCACGCTGGGGCCCGGTCGGCCCGGAATCCGATCCCCGTGCGCGATGAATCATCGTAAATCCCCTCCCATACATGGCGTGGCCGCCAGTAACGGGTCACATCCTGCTGTTCCCCCGAGTGGGGGTAGTGCCTGATCCCCCGGTGCGGCGAGGCGATGGTCCTGATCTACGTGCCGAACCTGAACCAGTACCAATAGTAGAGTCGCCCGAACTTAGGACGAAGTGCCGACTTCCTGAATGATTGATCAAGGAGGACGCTCTTGTCCATCCCTTATGTGCAACGCGCCGCCGGGCAGTTTAGTTGCGGCCCGCACCGGCGTACGGCCGGGCGTGCAGGGCGGCCAGCTGGCGGTCGTACTCCGCACCGTCAATGTCCCCGGCCACGTACTGGCGAGCCAGCACCCGGGCGCGCTCGTCGCTGCCGCCTGAGCGCTCCGAAGGAGGGCTGCCGCGGCGCGGACCACGAGCCCGGCTCACGAGGGCCACGATGGACCAGAGGACCAGGACCCAGAAGATGAGGATGGCCGCGATGCCGGTCACCCAGCCCCACCAGTGGAGTCCGGTTCCCCAGTCCCACATCGTCACTTCAGCCTCCCAGACCACCGGCCGGCGGCCCGTTGCCGTCTCCTTCACCAGTCACTGTGCCGTCCGGGCCTGAACCCTTGCTGAGCCAAAGCTGCACAGACGCCGTCCGGGGGGACGACCCCCTGGACCCCCCGGAACCCCCCGATGCCCGCTGAGGTGCGGGCCGTAGTACCGGCCGCTCGCCGGGGCCTGCGGCCCCGGACTCGCTGGGCCATCAGCGCCTCGCCGTGACCCGCTGCGCTAACCGCCGACAGCACGGGCCGCTCGCCCGGGCCGTCAGCGGGCCGGAGTCCGGACGGTCACCGCTCCGGAGCGAACCGTGACGGTCAGTGACCGGCCGGGGGTGATCATCTCCCCGTCGGCCTGGCGGGGCAGTTCCGCGTCGGCGGTGATCTCTACCCGCCGGGCGGTGAAGCGCTCGAGGCAGTAGTCATCGCGCCGGCTGCGGGTCAGCACGCGGTACCCGACCCGGCCCCAGTCCGCCAGCCGTGCGGGGGCCAGGATCCCCACGTCGAGCAGGCCGTCGTCCGGCCGGGCGTCCGGCAGCAGCGGGAAACCGCCCGGCAGCAGCCCGGCGTTGCCGACCACCACCGATCGGGCCGGCCGGTACAGCACCTCCCCGCCATCGAGGCGGACGGTGAACTGATGGGGGGCGCCGCGCAGGTGCCCGAGGCCGGCCCCGGCGTACGCGAGCCAGCCGAACCTGTGCTTCCGCTGCCGCCGGGTGGCGTCGACCACGGCCGCGTCCAGGCCGAGGCCTGCCATCGCGATGAACTCCATGCCGTCGGCTACGCCCAGATCCAGCCGGGTCTGGTCGCCGCCGAAGCCGACCGCGAGCGCCGCCGCCAGCCGTTGCGGGATACGCAAGGCGTGCGCGGCCAGGTTCGCGGTGCCGCGCGGGATGATCGCCAGCTGGACGCCGGTGCCGGCCAGGGCGCTGGCGCACGCGCGGACCGTGCCGTCGCCGCCGACGGCGAAGACCAGCCGGGCCCCGGCCGCGACCGCGTGCCGGGCGAGGCCCGCACCATGATCTTCCCTGGTGGTGGGCAGGAACAGCGGAGCCCAGCCGCGCGCCGACGCCGCCGTCCGGCAAGCGTGGTCGAATCGTCCGGGCTCCCGTACCAGCAACCTGTTGATGACGAAGCCCACCGTGGGGGAGGGAGACTCCGGGCCGGGAGCCTCCGGGCCGGACGGCGGCCATAGCCCTGCAGTGTTTCCGGTGGTCCCGAAGAGGTCTCGCACCGTCTCGCTACTCCGGCTCCGGCCGGCACCGCGCGGTCACCAGTGCGCCGATCCCGTCCAGAATGCGGTCCAGTCCGAAGGTGAACTCACGGTCGGGCGGGTCGAATCTCTCGAACACCCCCGCGGCGATGAACCGGGTGATCGCGGGGAACCGCTCCGGATCGGTCAGCCGGGCCAGCAGACGGCCGTAGCCGGACATCCACTCGTCCGGCGCCATCCCGGACGCCTGGACCGCGGCGACGATGTTGGCGTTGGTGCTGGCCTCGTTCCGCACGTAGCCGCTGACCAGCAGCACCACCGACGCCTTCTCGTCCTCGGTGAGCCCGGTGCCGTGCAGGCAGGCCAGGGCCTGCTCGAACCAGGCCACCTCGTTGGGGCGGACCGGCAGCCCGCCGATCGGTACCCGCAGGATCCAGGGATGCCGGTACATGGCGGCACGCATGACCCCGGCCAGCTCGGCCAGCCCCGTCCGCCAGCCCTTCCCGGCCGCCGTCGGCACCAGGAACTGCCCGTAAACGGTGTCCACCATCAGGGCGACCAGTTCGTCCTTGGACGCGACGTGCCGGTAGAGCGACATGGGGGCGGCCCCGACCTCGGCGGCCACCCGGCTCATCGACACCGCGGCCAGGCCCTCGGACTCGGCGATCTGCACACCGGCCTCGACGATCCGCGGCAGGCTCAAGCCCGGCTTCGGCCCCCGGTGCGGCCGCTCCCGCAGCCCCCAGGCCGCCTCGACGGCCGACGGCAGGCTCATCCCGTCCACCGGACCGGTCGGGCTCACTGGGTCCATCGCCCCTGATTCCTCCGCTTTCTCTGGCACGTCCACCTCGTCCGGTCGTTACCCGGTTGACTCCATCCTAGAACTGCGTATAGCTTACGCAATTAAGCGTATAACGTACGCAATAACGCGACCAGCCCAGCGTGCGGGCACGCTGACGGGAGGAGCACACCGGAATGCCTAACCAAACTGACTGCCAATGGGCCATCGAGGCCGCCGGCCTGACCAAGACCTACGGCTCGACGAAGGTTCTCGATGAGGCCGGCCTGCGGGTCGCACGGGGCAGCGTCTTCTCGCTGCTCGGCCCGAACGGAGCCGGCAAGACCACCATGGTCCGGATCCTTTCCACCCTGCTGCGGCCCGACGCCGGGCGGGCGCGGGTGGCCGGGTTCGACATCATCCGCGACCGGCATCGGGTCCGCCGCAGCATCAGCCTGACCGGTCAGTACGCGGCGCTGGACGGACAGCTGACCGGGGCGGAGAACCTGCGCATGATGGCCCGGCTGTCCGGCCTGCGCGGCGCGGCCGCCGGGCGCCGCGCGGACGAGATGCTCGCGAGGTTCGGCCTGACCGAGGCCGCCCGCCGCCGCGTGGCGACCTACTCCGGCGGCATGCGCCGCCGCCTCGACCTGGCCGCCAGCCTGGTCGGCCGCCCCGCGGTGGTCTTCCTCGACGAGCCGACGACCGGCCTGGACCTGCCCAGCCGCCAGGTGATGTGGCAGGTCGTCGAGGACCTGGCCGGCTCCGGGGTGACCGTCTTCCTGACCACCCAGTACCTGGAGGAGGCGGACCGGCTGGCCGGGCGGGTCGCGGTCCTGGACGCCGGCCGCATCGTGGCCGAAGGGACCACCGCGGAGCTCAAGGACCATGTCGCCGGGCAGCGCCTGGACCTGACGCTGGCCGGGCCGGGAGCGTTCGGCGCGGCCGAGCACCGGCTGGGTGACCGCGCCACGCACCGAGATCCGTCCGCCCTGACCCTCGGCGTGCCCACCGACGGCACGGCTCCGGCCGTCCGCGCCCTGCTGGACGAGATTGATCCGGAACGGGCCCTGGTAGCCGCCTTCGCCGTGCAGGCCACCACCCTCGACGACGTCTTCCTCGCCCTCACCAGCCCGGAGACCGCTCCCGGTCCTTCCCGGAAGGAGACCCTACATGCCTGAGATCACCGTCCCGGCCCGGCCCACGGAGCTCGCCGGTTACCTGACCATGGCCGCGCGCAGCGCCCGGCTGACCACCCGGGAGGTCGACGCCCTGGTCACCTCGCTGGTCCTGCCCGTCGTGCTCATGCTGACCTTCGTCTACCTGTTCGGCGGGGCCATCAGCACCGGCACCCGGTACATCACCTACGTCGTGCCCGGCGTTCTGCTGCTGTGCGCGGGCGTCGGCTCCGCGACCACTGCGGTGACCGTCTCCAAGGACATGACCGGCGGCATCATCGACCGCTTCCGCTCGATGGACGTGGGCAGCCTGCCGCTGCTGTCCGGGCACGTGGCCGCCAGTGTGGTGCGCAACACCGCCTCGACCGTGCTGGTGTTCGCTGTCGCGCTCGGCATCGGCTTCCGCCCGCACGCCAGCCTGGCCGCCTGGGCCGCCGCGGCCGGGGTTCTGCTGCTGTACGTGCTGGCCATCTCCTGGCTGGCCGCGGCCTTCGGGCTGCTGGTCTCCTCACCCGAGGCGGCCAACGCGTTCATGTTCGTGCCGATGATCATGGCCTACGCGAGCAGCGCCTTGGTCCCGGTCCGGACCATGCCGTCCTGGCTGCACGGGGTGGCCGGCCATCAGCCGGCCACCCCGGTCATCGAGACCATGCGCGGCCTGCTGCTCGGCACGCACGTCGGCGCGAACGGATGGCAGGCTGTGGCCTGGTGCGGCGGGATCTTCGTGGGTTCGGTCGGGCTCAGCGCGGCCGCCTTCCGCCGCCGGACCCGGTGATTGCGCGCATGACGGACCGCCCCGGCGTACGCGCCGGGGCGGTCCGTCATGCGTAACTCAGGCCGCCTGGGCTTCCTTCTGGAACGTCTCCACCAGCTGGCGGCAGAACGCCGGCAGGTCGTCCGGCTTGCGGCTCGATACGACCACGTTCGGGCCACTGGTGCACACCTGGACCTCGCGGTCGACCCAGGTACCGCCCGCGTTGCGGATATCGGTTTGCAGGCTCGGCCACGAGGTGAGGGTGCGATCCCGCACCACGTCCGCCTCGACCAGGGTCCATGGCCCGTGGCAGATGACCGCGATCGGCTTCCCCGCCCGGACGAACTCCCGCAGGAAGCTCACCGCGGCCGGCACCATGCGAAGCTGGTCGGGGTTGGCGACGCCGCCGGGCAGCACCACCGCGTGGTAGTCGCCGGGGCTGACGTCCTCGATGGCGTGCTGCACCGGGAACGTGTCGCCCTTGTCAAGGTGGTTGAACGCCTGAACCGGGCCCTCGCTGGGCGCCAGCAGCTCCGGAGTGCCGCCCGCGTCCGCGACCGCCTGCCAGGGTGTGGTCAGCTCGACTTGCTCCACGCCCTCGTTGGCGGTCAGGAAGGCCACGCGAAGGCCGCTCAGTTCGTTGGCCACGATTGTCCTCCTGTCGTCGGATAACGAGAGAACCACTGCCCACGGCCTGGCCCGCAAACCAGCTCGTGCCCCGGTACTACTCGTGCCCCGGTACTAACGGAGCGAACGTTCGATGAGGAGGCGGGCCACCAGGCGCCAGCCCAACAGGAACAGGCCGAGGAAGGCCAGCGCGACCAGGATGAAGGCGAACGCGGTGCCCTGACCGCCCCACACCCGCAGCAGGTTGCCGAAGGCCACGGTGCCGATCCAGGCCAGCAGGCGGGCACGATGGCCCGCGGCAGGCGCCACGCGCGGGCCGCGAACCAGCCCAGGGCCAGGCCGGCCAGGAACGGCCACGCCGTGCTGGCTATCCCGGCCAGCGTTTCGCCCCTGTCGTGGTTGGCCCGGCCGATCACCACGAACACCAGCACACAGCCGGCGTCGGCCAGCGCCGCCCACAGCGTGCTCCAGCCGGGCGCGGCGGGTCCGGGCGCCTGTACCTCTCCCGGGCCGGACTCCGTCACCTGCGTCCCGCTCACTGGGGGACCAGGTTCGGCGGCTCGTGGCCGGCCACGTACGCCGCGATCTGCTCGGGCACGAGAACCGTTACCGCCATCCGTTCGCCCTCCGGCTGCCGACCATCACCGCGTCCCGTCCGGCATCCAGGATGCCAGCCCGCAAAGACTGGCCGCGGAGCGGGTCAGCGGCCCAACTCAGCGGCCCAACTCAGCGGCCCAACTCAGCGGCCCAACTCAGCGGCCCAACTCAGCGGCCCAACTCAGCGGCCCAACTCAGCGGCCCCAACTCAGCGGCCCAACTCAGCGGCGCAGCTCAGCGGCCCGGCTCGACGATGACCTTCAGCCCGGCCCGGCGGGCCGCCACGCCGAACGCGTCCGCCACGTCGGTCAACGGGAAGTAGTGGGTGATCACCGCGCCGAGGTCGACCTGGCGCCGCGCGGCCATGCTGATCGCGCGGGGGTAGACCTCGTTCATCCGCCGGACCAATGCGATGGTCAGGCCCTTGCGCCGGGCGACCGAGGCGCGGAACGTGGTCAGGTCGTCGTCGGGGATCCCGGCCAGCACCACCCGGCCGCCGGGCCGGGTGGCGTCCATGGCCAGCGGCACGGCGTCGCCCGTCCCGGCGATCTCGAACGCGACGTCCACCCCGTCCCCGGTCAGCTCGCGCAACCCGGGCGGCTCACGGAGGACTCCGGAGCCGGCCCCCGGGCCGTCGTCCCGGCCGGGCCCAGCGAGCTGGCCCGGATCGAACACCCGGTCCGCGCCGGACTTCGCCGCCGCCTCCCGCCGGTGCGGCAGCGGGTCGGCCGCGACCACGGACTGCGCGCCGGCGGCGCGCAGCAACTGGATGAGCAGCAGGCCGATCGGCCCGCAGCCGATCACCGCGGCCGTGCCGCCGAGCCGCAGGTGCCCGAGGTCATAGGAGTGCAGTGCCACCCCGAGCGGTTCCAGTACCGCGCCGTCCGCGTCGGACAGCTCCTCCGGCAGCGGGTACAGCAGCTCTGCTGGCCAGCTCATGAACTCGCGCATCACGCCGTCCGTGCCGCCGTGGCCCGCGAACCGGATCCGGGGGCACAGGTTCCGGTAACCGTCCCGGCAGGGGCGGCACACGCCGCAGGGGATGGCCGGGTCTATCGCCACCCGTTCGCCGCGCCGCGGGCCGTCCGCGATGACGCCGGCGCCCTCGTGCCCGAGCACCAGCGGCCGGGTGAGCTGTGCGTCACCGATCCCGCCCTGGCCCCACCAGTGCAGGTCCGACCCGCAGATACCGACGGCCGTGACCCGGACCAGCTCGTCGCCCGGACCAGGCGCCGGGACCGCCTCGTCGCCGACCCGGATATCACCGACGCCGTGCAACCTCGCAACCCGCATCGTTCTCAAGTCATCAGGCCTATCACACCATCAGGCCGGCAGCGGCCCGGGTTCTGGGGGCACCGGAGGCAGCGACGGGTCCGGGATCGGGCCGGGCGGCTCCGGCGCCGGCCCAGGTCCCGGCGGGACCGGCCCCGGCCCCGGCAGTGGCGGCACGGGGGACGGCTCGGGCATCGGCCCGGGCAGTGGCGGCACGGGGGACGGCTCGGGCATCGGCCCGGGCTGCGGTGGCAGCGGGGACGGCTCCGGTGTTGACCCCATCGTCTGCATCGCGGCTTCCTTCCCAGACTGTCTGTGCGGGCAAAGTACCGTGCCCAGGAACCAGGCGGTACCGCCCCCTGCCTAACGTAGCGTTCAGCGGACGCCGTACAGATGCTCCAGCGCGAGCTGGTCCAGCCGCTCGTACCCCATCCCGCGTTCGGCGAGCGCCGGGATGTCGATCTGCACGGTGCGTACGTCACGCCAGGTCTCACCCGCGGCCAGGGTCGGCTCCCGGAGCTCCGCGACCCGCGAGGCCGCCAGGGCCTCGATGACCTCAGGGTCGCCGCGGAACTTCCGCACCTTGGCCCGCAGGATGAGGTAGTTCCGCATGCAGGCGGCCGCCGAGACCCAGACGCCCTCGTCGTTCTCGGTCCGCGGCGGCTTGTAGTCGAAGTGCACCGGGCCGTCGTAGCCGCCCTGGTCCAGGACGTCCACGACCCAGAACGCCCCGCGCACGTTGCCGGCGCCGAACCGCAGGTCCTGGTCGAAGCGCGGCCCGTGCTGGCCGTTCAGGTCGATATGGAACAGCTTGCCGTGCCACAGCGCCTGGCTGATCCCGTGCGCGTAGTTCAGCGAGGCCATCTCCTCGTGGCCGATTTCCGGGTTGATCCCCACCATGTCGGGATAGGCCAGCCCGTTGATGAACGCGAGCGCGTGCCCCGCCGTCGGCAGCAGGATGTCGCCGCGCGGCTCGTTCGGCTTGGGCTCGATCGCGAACCGGATGTCGTAGCCCTGCTCGGTGACGTACTCGCACAGCAGGTTCAGGCCCTCGGCGTACCGGCTCAGCGCGGCCCGGATGTCCTTGGCCGCGCCGGACTCCGCGCCCTCCCGGCCGCCCCAGAAGATGTAGGTCTTCGCGCCCAGCTCGGCGGCCAGGTCGAGGTTGCGCATCACCTTGGCCAGCGCGAACCGGCGGATCTCCCGCTCGTTGGCGGTAAACGCGCCGTCCTTGAAGATCGGGTGGCCGAACAGGTTGGTGGTGGCCGTGGTCACGACCACCCCGGTGTCCTGCAGGGCCTTGCGGAAGGCGGCGATGTTCTGGTCCCGCTCGCTGGGCGACGCGTCGAACGGGAACACGTCGTTGTCGTGGAAGTTGACGCCGTACGCCCCTAGCTCGGCGAGTTTGCGGACGGCCCGGTCGGCCGGCATCGGCGGCCGGATCGCACCGCCGAAGACATCCACGCCCTGCCAGCCGACGGTCCAGATACCGAACGAGAACCTGTCTTCCGGGCGCGGGACGTAGGGGTCGTGCCCCTGACTCACTGATGTTCCTTGGCTCACCGATGCTTCATGGCTCACGTCGATTCCTTTCGTGCCACGTCACGGTGTCGTCCCGGAGCGCGGCGTATCGGTCGCGGATATCTGGTCGCGGGTCCGCGGTGAAGGTAGCCGCCGGGGAACCGGGCCAGGCCGGGGGCGCGGCCCGCCCGGACAGTGCCCAGGCCGCCTGCCGGGCGGCGCCGAGGGCGACGTATTCAGCGGGATCGGGGACGGTCACCGGCACGCCGAACACGGCAGGCGCGATGGACCGCACGGCGGGGGACCGGGCCGCGCCCCCGATGAGCACCACCCGCTCGGGGGTAATACCGCAGGCGGCGAGGTTGTCGATCCCGTCGGCGAGCGAGCACAGCACGGCCTCCACCGCCGCCCGGGCCATGTTCTCCGGCGTCAGGGCGGCGCTGGTGATGCCGTTCAGCACCCCGGTGGCGTCCGGCCGGTTCGGTGAGCGTTCGCCGTCGAAGTACGGCAGCAGGGTCAGGCCGCCCGCCCCGGGCGGCGCGGCCAGCGCCAGGCTGGACAGCCCGGTGGCGTCGGTCCCGAGCAGCCGAGCGGTCAGGGTCAGGACGCGGGCGGCGTTGACCGTGGCCACCAGCGGCAGGAACCGCCCGGTCGCGTCGGCGAAACCGGCGACCGCCCCGGTGATGTCGGCCGCGGGCACCTTGGTCACCGCGTAGGCCGTGCCCGACGTGCCGATCGAGACCACGACGTCGCCTTCGCCGACGCCCAGGCCGAGAGCCGCCCCCATGTTGTCGCCGGTGCCGGGGGACAGCACCGCCCCGGCGGGCGTGCGCCCCACCACCTCGGCCGGGGCGGCCAGCCGCGGCGTCGCCACCGGCCGCCCGAGCGCCATCTCGGCGATGTCCGGCAGCCATTGTCCCTCGGCGGGGGAGAAGTAGCCGGTGCCCGAGGCGTCACCCCGGTCGGTGACCGGCTCGTCGGCGCCCAGCCGCCAGGTGAGCCAGTCGTGCGGCAGCATGACCCGGCTCAGCCGTTCCGCCGACTGCGGCTCGCGCTCGGCCATCCAGCGCAGCTTGGTCACCGTGAAGGAGACGGCCGGGACGCTGCCGGTGCGGCGGGCCCATTCCGCTGGTCCGCCGAGGTCCGTGATAAGCTCGCGGGTCTGCGCCGCGGCCCGCATGTCGTTCCAGAGAATGGCGGGCCGGACAACCTCGCCCGCCGCGTCCACCGCGATCATCCCATGCTGCTGCGCGGCCACCCCAACGGCGTCCGCGCGGTCGAGCAGGCCGTCCCCGGCCTGGTGCAGGGCCGCCCACCAATACTCAGGATCACACTCGGTACCGTCCGGGTGCGGCGCCGACGCCGTACCCACCATGGTGCCGTCCTCGGCTTGGCACAGCACCACCTTCGTGGACTGAGTGGAGCTGTCCACTCCGGCCACCAGCATGAGCAACTCCCGAAAAGTTTCGCGAAAAGGACGGGGTTACGTGCGTCCGACGCAACCGTAAGCCGTACGGCCTGACCCGCGCCACCCGGCCCCGCCACCATGGTGGTGTTAAGAAAATGTAAGCGTTTGCGGCGAAGGTCGACCCCGGTGTACAGGCTGAATACTCTGTGCGTAACTGCTCATCTGCACGCACCAAATGAACGTGCATTTGGCCTTGCACCTGCAAGAGATCTCGGGCAAGATGGGCCCTGCCGCCAGTCAGAGGGATTGACGGAAACCTGTCTTCCCGGGGTCGCGATGAGGTCGGAAAGTCCGAATCCGGTCGTTACCGTGCATGGCCGAGACAAGTTCAAGTCCCCGCTGCCCACCCGGACGAGAGTCCGCCCGATGACCCGGGCGGCCATCGCCGCGTCCGCTCCCAGGCACCTGCTGCCCGATCGGCCCCGCGTGGTCCGGATGCCGTCGGACTGGTGGGATGCCCCCTCGGTGGTCGCACTGGCCCTGACTGCCGATCCGCAGCCCGGCAAAGCCGCCCGCCGCTTTACCCGGGCTACGCTCAGCCGCTGGGGTCTGGACCCGCTGGCTGACGACGCCGAGGTCATCGTGGCGGAGCTGGTCGCCAATGCCCTGTGTCACGCGAGCTCCCCCGCCGGCGTCCGACCACCCGATCACAGCCGCGACCGGATCGGGCTGCGGCTTTTCCGCCGGGCGGGCGAGGTCATGTGCGCGGTACTCGATCCCAGTGACGCCGCCCCCGTCCTGCGGGCGCCCAATTACGAAACCGAATGCGGTCGCGGGCTGCAGCTGGTGGACGCCCTCTGCGACGTATGGGGCTGGAGCCCCGTGGTCGGCCGGGGCAAGGCCGTGTGGGCCATCCAGTTCTGCGCCTGACAGCCGCCTGGCTCCGCCCGGGCCTGCCCGGGCCGCCCTGTTCCGCGCCTGGCGCATTCGCGCCGGGCGCTTCTCATTTGTATTCCTGCTGCTAATCGCGGCGGTCCACGCGTTCGGCGGCATCGTTCGGTAATGTCGCTAGCCGCACGGTCCCTAAGCAGGAGGAGGTGGCGCGAGCATGCCGTGGACGTGGCGCTACGAGAAGAACGACGGCGCAGTGGTCTCGTCGGCCGACCTTCCAGAAGCCATCTTCGCCAGCCAGGGCGACGCCGAGAGCTGGCTCGGCGAGAACTGGCGCGGTTTGCTGGAAGCGGGCGTGGATCAGGTGACGCTGCTGGAGGACGATCGCAAGGAATACGGCCCGATGAGCCTCCACCCGGCGAGCTGAGCGGGCCGGAGCTCAGCCCGCGGAGTTTCGGGCGACCGTTAAGGGCGCGAGGCCGGGCTCGCGGTGCGCGCCGGGTCACGCTCGATGTCATCGCCGAGCACCTCGTCGATGCGCCGGAGCAGCCCGGCGTCCAGCTTCACCCCCGAGGCCTGCGCGTTCTCCCGCACCTGCTCCGGGCGGGTGGCCCCGATGATCGCCGCCGACACGTCCGGGTTCTGCAGCGCCCAGGCCACCGCGAGCTGGGCCAGCGAGAGCCCGGCCTCGTCCGCGACCGGCTTGAGCTGCTGCACCTTGGCCAGTAGCGAGTCCCGCATCCAGCGGCTGATGAACGTGGCCCCGCCCGCCTGGTCGGTGGCGCGGGAATCGGCCGGCGGCTGCTCGCCCGGCCGGTACTTGCCGGTGAGCACTCCCTGCGCAACGGGGGAGAAGACGATCTGCCCGATGCCTTCCTTCGCGCACAGCGGGATGACCTCGGACTCGATGACCCGCCACAGCATGTTGTACTGCGGCTGGTTCGACACGATCCGGTCGAAGCCCAGCTGCCCGGCGATCCGCAGGGCCGCCGCGATCTCCTCGGCCCGCCACTCGGACACCCCGATGTACAGCGCTTTGCCCTGCCGGACCAGATCCTCGAAGGCCCGCAGCGTCTCTTCCAGCGGCGTCTCGTGGTCATACCGGTGCGCCTGGTAGAGGTCAACGTAGTCGGTGCCGAGACGGCGCAGCGAGCCGTTCATCGATTCGATGATGTGCTTGCGGGACAGCCCCCGGTCGTTCGGGCCGGCGCCGGTCGGCCAGAAC
Organism: uncultured Actinomycetes bacterium; assembly: GCA_963775825.1. Classification (GTDB taxonomy): domain Bacteria; phylum Actinomycetota; class Actinomycetes; order Streptosporangiales; family Streptosporangiaceae; genus Bog-532. Next base: position 130,212 of record CAVZKY010000064.1, on the reverse strand, counting down.
ACCTTGGTGAAGATCTCGATCGATTCGCGGCGGGTGTCGGCCAGGGCGCGTCCCATGACCTCTTCCGCGCGGGTTCCCGCGTACACGTCCGCGGTGTCGAAGCTGGTGATTCCCTCGTCCAGCGCGGCCGCGACACAGTCGCGCGCTGCGTCCTCCTGGACCTGCGAGCCGTGGGTGATCCAGTTGCCATAGATCAGCTCGCTGACCTTCAGGCCGCTTTTGCCCAGATGTCGATATTCCATCCCGAAACCCTAAGGTCAGCGCTGGTCAGACCTTCGTACCGGGGGTGACCCGGGGCGGCGGCATCCGGAACCGGCGGATCTGCAGCGCGCGGAAGACGGCGTAGATGGTCACCCCGCGGGCGCTCTGGCCGGGCAGCCGCTGGGGGATCAGCCGCTTCAGGTTCATCCGCAGGAGCAGGGCGTCGACGATGACGAACACGATCAGCACCAGCACGATCGGCTCGGCGGCGTGCTGGATCGCGGGTACCCGGATGAACAGTAGGAGGACCAGGATGAGCATCACGTACATGTAGTACTCGCTGATCCGCCGGCGCGAGTCGACGTAGTCCCGCACCAGCGCCTTGACCGGGCCCCGGTCCCGGGCCGGGAGCGCCCATTCCTCGCCCCGCCGCATCGCCTCATTGCGCCGCAGCCGGTCCTCTTTGCTGGTCGCCCGCCCGGCTCCGCCGCTGGCGGAGCCGGCCCGGCCCGAGCTCCGGCCCGCGGGCGTGCCGGTGATGCCCTGCCGGCGGCCCCGCTCGGCCTCACTGCGCTTGGGCGTGGGCCGTCCCTTGGCCGCCTCGGCGGTCGGCCGGGCACGGCCCGTTTCTGCTGTCTCTGTCGCCTGCGGGCCGCCCGGGCTCTGCGCGCCCTGGTCGTCCTGGGCAGTGCTGCCGTGCGCCCCGGCGTTGCCTCGTCGGAACACGCGATCAGCCTAGTGGAACAGCAGCGCGAATGAACCGGGCAGCGCCGGGCAAAAACGACCGGCTGGCTGTCATGGTCGCCCGTGCGCGGGGCACCGCGTAGGGTGGATGCCAATTGATAATTGGGCGGCAGTGTCTGCCCTGCACGCCGTGACGGCGGCCGCTGTCACGACATGGAGGCGGGCACAGGCACGAAGGGGACGGCCGCGTCTATGAGCGTGATGAAGCGGGTCACATTGATCTTCCGCTCCAAGGCCAACAAGGCCCTGGACCGGATGGAAGATCCCCGTGAGACCCTGGACTACTCCTATCAGCGGCAGCTAGAGATGCTGCAGAAGGTCCGGCGCGGTGTCGCGGATGTCGCCACCTCCCGGAAGCGTGTCGAGCTGCAGATGAACCAGATCCAGCAGCAGTCGAACAAGCTGGAGAAGCAGGCCCGTGACGCGCTCGGAGCAGGCCGTGAGGACCTGGCCCGGGAGGCCCTGACCCGCCGTTCGTCGGCGCAGAGCCAGCTCAGCGATCTGCAGGCGCAGTATGCCTCGCTGCAGGCCGAAGAGGAGAAGCTCACGGTCGCCTCGCAGCGGCTGCAATCCAAGGTGGACGCCTTCCGCACCCGGAAGGAGACGATCAAGGCCACCTACACCGCGGCCGAGGCCCAGACCAGGATCAACGAGGCCTTCTCCGGCATCTCCGAGGAGATGGGCGACGTGGGGATGGCCATTCAGCGCGCCGAGGACAAGACCGCGCAGATGCAGGCGCGCGCCGGGGCCATCGACGAGCTGCTGGCCTCCGGCGCGCTGGAAGATGTCTCGGGCACGCCACGGGACGACATCCAGGCCGAGCTGGACCGGATGGGCGCCGGCAACGACGTCGAGCTGGAGCTGCAGAAGCTGCGGGGCGAGCTGGGCAGTGGCTCCACCCCGGAGCTGGAGGCCGGCCCGCCGGGCGGCTCCGACGGGAACGCGGCCCGCAACAGCAACTCCGGCCGGACGGCCCCGGCCCCGCCGCAGACGGCCGACGGTGTGCAGCCGCCCTCCGGCAACGGCTCGCCCACGGTGGGCGAGCCAACGATTCCCGCCTCCGACGTGGGTGAGTCGGCCATTCCCTCGGCGGACCCGCCGCGGACCGGTGATCAGCCGTGATCGTCCGGATTCTGGGCGAGGGCCAGCTCAGCATCGACGACCCGGCTACGGCCGGGCTCAGCGACCTGGACGCCCGGCTGACCGCCGCGATCGATGCCGGTGACGAACCCGCGTTCCGCCGTGCGCTGAAAGCGCTGATCGCAGCGGTACGTGCGGCCGGGACACCGGTACCGGCGGATAGCCTGCAACCATCGGAACTGATCCTGCCGTACGAGGATGCGGACCTCGCCGAGGTACGGAAGATGATGACGGACGAAGGGCTGATCCCCGGCTGAGGCCGGCGGTCAGGCCCGTGATGCCCGCCACCCGCTGCGCCCTCCGGCCGTCCCGGTCTCAGCGTATGGTTGGGGAACGTTCAGAACGTTTCCAGCGTCACCTGGATAGATTGACTGTAGTACTACCGGGGCTGGGCTAAGCCTGCCCCGGACCATGAACTGGAGGTGACGTGGTGGCGCGCACTAGGTATGCGCCCGACCGGGGACTGACGGTCCGGATGGGCCTGACCATGTTCCTGCTCGGGCTCGTATTCGTGGCGTTTGTCGCCGCAATCATCGGGATTTCGGCGGCTGTGCACGCCTCCGACGGCGCGATCGTCTTTTTCGCGGTCGTGCTCGGTGGCGGGCTGGCCATCGGGTCCTTCTTCTACTCGGACAAGATCGCCCTGTCCACCGCCGGGGCCCAGCTGGTCACCCCGCAGCAGGCGCCAGAGCTGCACGGCATAGTCGACCGGATCTGCGCGCTGGCGGACATGCCCAAGCCGCGGATCGCGATCTCCCCGACGGACCTGCCGAACGCCTTCGCGACCGGCCGGAACAGCGAGCACGCCGTGCTGTGCGTGACGCAGGGCCTGATGCGCCGGCTGACGCCCGAGGAGCTCGAGGGCGTCATCGCGCACGAGATGTCCCACGTGGCGCACAAGGACGTCATGGTGATGACGGTCGCCTCGTTCCTGGCCATCATCGCGGGCCTGCTGATCAGGTTCTCCTTCTACGGCGAGCTGTTCGGCGGCGGTGGCCGCCGGGGCGGCAACAACAACAACCAGGGCGCGCTGCCCATCCTGCTGATCATCATGGCCGTCAGCATCGTGGTGTACGCGATCAGCTTCCTGCTCATCCGGCTGCTGTCCCGCTACCGCGAGCTGGCCGCCGACCGGTCCGGCGCGCTGCTCACCGGCCAGCCGTCCGCGCTGGCCAGCGCCCTGCAGAAGGTGAGCGGGAGCATCGCCCGCATCCCGACGAAGGATCTGCGCGAGGCCGCGCCGCTGAACGCGTTCTTCTTTGCCCCCGCGCTCAGCGCGCAGCAGGCCCAGTCGAAGCTCGGGGAGCTGTTCTCCACTCACCCGTCGCTGGATAAGCGGCTGACGCAGCTGGCCAAGATCTCCCAGCAGCTGGGGCAGCACTAGCCGTGGGTTTCCTGGACACCCTGCTCGGCCGGACGAAACCGGTCCAGCCCAACCTGGACGTGCTGTTCCAGTTGCCCTCGGCGGCGGTGACGCTGGAGGCGGCGACCGGTTTCACGCCGACCGGGACCGGCTCGGTCTGTTTCCGCCCGGTCGAGGGCCGGGCGTTCGCGGACGTCGAGAAGGACGTCCGCGAGCTGCTCGACATGAGCGGAGCCAAGAGCGGCACGCTGCCGGTCGAGGTCAGCAAGGACTCGTACGGGTTCACCTGGCTGGTCAGCTCGCACATGTCCACCGAGGTCGAGGACCTGGTCACCGATCTGCACGCGGTGAACTCCGCGCTGGTGGACAACGGCTTCGGGCCCCAGCTGCTCTGCACGCTGGTCGCCTTCCGCGACGAGCAGCAACGCCGGCTGGCGCTGGTGTACCTGTTCAAACGCGGTACGTTCTACCCGTTCGCGCCGCTGCCCGGCGAGCGCCGGGACAACGGGCTGGAGCTGCAGATCAAGGGCGTCCTGGAGGGCGAACTGAAGATGGAGCAGGACCTTTCCCGCTGGTTCCCGGTCTGGGGCGCGCCGGGCCTATGACCATGGCCAGCACTGTCAGCACGACAAGCGTGTGAATACTGACACCACCCGGCAGCGGAATGCCGCGACCGGGCTTATCGTTGTGACAACACGTCAGATCACGCCGGTCCATATCGAGGCGGGAGCCAGAAACAGATGACCGTTCAGCAAGAGGCCACGCAGCAGGGTGTCATCCTCACCGAGGGTGCGGCCGTAAAGGTCAGTAACCTGCTTGCCCAGGAAGGCCGGGACGATCTCAAGCTGCGCATCGCCGTGCAGCCGGGTGGCTGCTCCGGTCTCCGCTACCAGCTCTACTTCGATGACCGTTCCATCGACGGTGACATCGTGGCTGAGTTCAGTGGTGTCGAGGTGGTTACGGACAAGATGAGCGCCCCGTACCTGATGGGCGCGACCATCGACTTCGTGGACACGATCGAGAAGCAGGGCTTCACGATCGACAACCCCAACGCGTCGGGTTCCTGCGCCTGCGGCGACTCGTTCCACTGATCGGTGCGGATCGCCGTCACGGGGTCGGTCGCCACCGACCACCTGATGACCTTTCCCGGAAAGTTCACCGAGCACCTCATCGCGGACAAGCTTGACCGGATCTCCTTGTCGTTCCTTGTGGATGGCCTGGAGATCCGGCAAGGTGGCGTGGCCGCGAACATCGCCTTCGGGATGGGCTGCCTCGGCCTGCGCCCGCTGCTGGTCGGGGCGGTGGGCCAGGACTTCGCGAGCTACCGGTCCTGGCTGGAGGCCCACGGGGTGGACACCAGCGCGGTGCTGGAATCCAAGCGGTCGCATACCGCCCGCTTCGTCTGCACCACCGACACCGATGGTAACCAGATCGCGTCGTTCTACCCGGGCGCGATGTCCGAGGCGCGGGATATCTCGATCACCGACGTCGCCGGGCGGGCCGGGGGCGTGGACCTGGTGCTGATCGGGGCCGATGACCCGGACGCCATGTTCCGGCACACGGCGGCCTGTGCCGCCGCGGGGATCTCGTTCGCCGCGGATCCCTCCCAGCAGCTCCCGCGAATGGACGCCGACCAGACCCGGACGCTGGTCGACGGGGCGGCGTACCTGTTCTCCAACGAGTACGAGCTGGCGCTCATCGAGCAGCGGACCGGCTGGGACGCCGACGAGCTGGTCAAGCACGTCGAGATCGTGGTCACCACGCTTGGCCCCGATGGCGTGCGGATCACCCAGGCGGGCCAGCCCCCGGTCACCGTGGGCGCTGTCCCGGGTATCGAGGCCGCCGACCCCACCGGCGCCGGCGACGCGTTCCGGGCGGGTTTCCTGGCCGCCGTGGCCTGGGAGCTCTCGCTGGAGCGGGCCGCCCAGCTCGGCTGCCTGGTCGCGGCGTCCGCCCTGGAAACCGTGGGCACCCAGGAGTACCAGCTCACCGCCGCGGCGCTCACCGACCGCCTGGCTGCCGCCTACGGTCGCCCCGCGGCCGCCGAGGTCGCCCAGTACCTCAGCTAGCCCCCTTTCCGGGCCTTCGCCTACGGGAGCGTTCTCAGTGCTTGAGTTTTCACGTCGGGCTGGGTCGGGGGCGGCTGAGCCGCGTTGAGTCTGTTGTGACGCTGGAGGTGCCCCGGCCGGGGCGCCAATGCCTGCGGGGAGCATCCTCAGCGAATCGCCCTGACCACGCTCCCCGTAACGGCCGGGGGCCGGTGAACGGCCGATGCAGCGGCGGGAACCGCCGCGGGCTACGGCGAGGCGGTCGCTACCGGCCCAGCGACCCCGGGCCGAAGGCTCGGGTGAGTGGCCTTTCCTTTTTCTCTCTTTTCTCTCTTCTCTCTTTCTTCCTTTCCCTTCCTCCCCCCCTCCTTACCTCTTCTCCCCACCCTGCTCATGTGCACTTCCCCCCACTCCGTAACAATTGAGCACCATGTTCTGCCACTCACCACTCGTGCTCCTGATACCTGATACCCGTGCATCGCCACCGTCACCCGCCTGAGTGCACCCCTCCGCACATAACCTACCCCCCATCGAGTCAGCACCCATACTTCTGCATCTCTTAGCATCCCTTCCACCGTGATTACGCGTTCTTCCCCCCTCCCCCAACACCCCCCAACCCCCCCTCCCCGCATCCTTGAACCACCCCCCTACCTATGCAGCCCATACCTGAATCGTGCCGCCCCTGAAATCCCGTTCCCCCCCCGCAGCGCAGAACTACACCCACCGCGCCCCCGCGTCAACCCGTCCGCAACGCGCCCCCCAGCCGCAACCGCACTCGACGTCACTACACTCCTCGCCGCCCCTCCGCGCCACCTGAACCTGCCCACCCAACCATCACGTCCTGCTCACGTCATCCCCCACCATCAGCCACCCACCATCCTACCCCAACTCCTCGCCAGCCCCGCTCCCGCTGCCCCACGCCCCACCTTCGGTGCTGTCGGCGGGTCCCACCGCGGGTCACGGCGAGGCGCCCGTTACCGGCCTAACGAACCGGGCCGGAGGCTCGGTGAGCGGCCGGTGTGTCGGCGAAGTACCACCGCGGGGCGCGAAGCGCATCGGGGGGTTCCGCGGGGTCGCCCCCCCGGGTTAACACAGCGGGGCGTCCCCCTCAGGGGGACGCCCCGCTTTGCTTACGTAGTGATCACCGGAAGAACGACTGGATGTAGTACCTCGGCGATCCGACTCCGGTCGAGTCGTCGTAACCGTTGACCGCCGGCAGGGCCGCGGCGCCTTCGCCGTCGATGCCGAGCGTGCGCAGGAAGGTCAGGAGCGGGCCGGTCTTGGTGGAGGGGTCGGTGTAGTTGTTGCGGACCTCGGCCAGGTAGCCCGGGCCCAGCGGGTGGTCGGTCACGTCGTGGTACGCGGCCGTGCCGAACCGCTGGTAGATCGCCGGGTCAGCGAAGCCGAGGGGATGGCCCGCGGCCTGCTGCGCGTCCGCCTCGATGCCCGCGAACGTCGGGCAGGCGACGCTGGTGCCGCCGATCCGGCTGAGGGCGAAGGCGTACGTCGTGCCGTCCGGCTGCAACGTGGTCTGCCCGACCAGCACGCCCGTGCTCGGGTCGGCCAGCGCCGAGATGTCCGGCTCCACCCGCATCGGGGTCTGCTGGTCGTGCCCGTCCGGCACGCTCGTGGCCAGGCTGTAGGGCACCACGCCGCGCTGGTAGAACGGCTGCTTGTACTGCGTGCTCACGCCGCCGCCGCCGGAGCCGTCGTAGTAATTCGGGTACAGGCCAGGCGGCGTGTACTCCCACGACTTGCCGCTCGCGGAGAGCGGGTCGAGCAGCGTGCCCCACGACGTCTCGAACTCGTAGTTCTTGGACTTGCCGATCGCCAGGCTGGTGCCGCCCACCGAGGTGACCCACGGGCTGGATGTCGGGTAGTCGACCTGGATCTGGCTCGAGGCCGGGTCCTCGGCTGTGGACTCGTACCCGCTGTCGCCGGAGGAGAAGAAGAACCCGATGCCCTCGACCGCGCCGACCTCGAACAGCTGGTCGTACGCGGCGGTCGTCGTGCTGTCGTTGGCCGGCTCGCCCCACGAGTCGCTCACGATGCTGGCCAGGTGGTTATCCACGATGTAGGCCAGCGCGCTGAGCAGGTCCGGGTCGGTGCAGCTGGCCGCCGCGACGTAGTGGACGTTCGCATTGGGGGCCTCACCGTGCACCTGCTCTACGTCGAGGGTTTCCTCGCCGTACCAGCCGGGCGCGTCGCACTCGTCGGCCGCGGTGTCAGTGAAGGTGCTGGGCAGGTACTGCTGGTACTGACCGGGCCGGAACGGCTGGTCCCCGACCACCTTCGCGAACTCGTTGGCGTCGCTCCGCATGGTCGGGGAGGCGTAGGCGTCCACGATCGCGACCGTCTGGCCCCTGCCGGTCATCCCGGACTGGCTCACGCCGTAGGCGCCACGGACCTGGGCGGGGGTGTACCCGCAGTTGTTCCAGGGCTGCTTCTTGCCGTAGGCGGACGGCTCGCTGGTCGCGATCTTCTGCCCGTAGTACGCGGAGCAGGGCGGCGCGACCCAGTAGTTCGGTCCCGGCGGCGGCAGCGTGTCAGCCGGCTTCATCTGGTGGGTAGCGGTGTCCAGGCCGGACACGGTGAGCACGGCACCGGCCACCGAGGCCGGGGCGCTGGCCGTCTCCGCCGGCGCGCGGTCGGTCCGCTTGTCCGGGCCCCTGAAGTTCTGGAAGGTCACGTTGAACGCCTTGGCCGCGTCGCTGACCGAGCCGCTCACCGCGACGTATCCGTCAACGCTGTCGTTGACCGAGGTCACCGTGAGCCCGTCGCCGGTCAGCCAGGCCTTGACCGCAGCGATCTGCGCGCTCGTCGGCCCGAACTCCGCTTGGACCTGAGCCGCGCTCAGGTACTGGCCGTAGTCCGCGCTGCTGGGCGTGGAAACGGCGGTCGCGTAAGCGGCCAGGCCGGCCGCGTTCTGCCCGGCCAGGTAGACGCGGGCATTGACCGTGCCGCTGGTGACGGGCGCGGCAGAGACCCGCGTGGACGCGCTGGCCCAGGACGGACGCGTGTCCCGGATCGCCGATCGGGGGGTGGCCTGGCTCGGCGACGCCGCGGCGAGGGCACCCGCGCACAGTGCGGCCGCGGCACCCGTCGTCACGACGGCCTTGAGCCGTTTGTGTACCAGTGGCATAGAGGGACCATTCCTCTTGAGGGTGTATGAGAGGTCTTGTCGCTAGGTGTACCTTGGAGGTCCAGAAGCGCCAGCGCAAGGGGTACCTGCACTTTTGTACGGGCGATGTTGTTCTGTTATCTTCACCCGGGGCTGGGCGGAAATACCGCTGTAACCGCCTGGCCTGGGCCGGTTCGGCTGACGGAAACCAGACCCGCAATCGGACCAGGCTGCGCCTGCGGACCGGGGCGGCGATAGCGTGGTTGGCATGGCACTCGCGCTGGCCGCCGCTTCCCACGGCGCGTATCAGGGCCCGCCGGAACTGACCGCGGTACGCGCGTTCACGGAGTGGACCTTCGATCCCTGGATGCTGGCTCTCGTCGTGCTGCTCGGCGGCTGTTATCTGACGGGGGTGCGGCACCTGCGCCGCCAGGGGCAGCCCTGGTCGCGGTGGCGCGCGGTCAACTTCGGGGCCGGTCTCGGCATCGTGGTCATCGCAACCATGTCGGCGTTCGGGACCTACTTCGCGATCCTCTTCTACATGCGGGCGTTCCAGACCATCCTGCTGCTCCTGCTGGCCCCGCTGTTCCTCGCCCTCGGGCGGCCGCTGACCCTGGCCATCGCGGCCTTCCCGCGGGTCGGCCAGCGGCTCGAACGGGCCATCCGCGCACCGCTGGCCCGGGTCGTGACGTTCCCCGCCATCACCACGCTGGCCCTGGTCGCCGTCCCGTTCGTCATGTACTTCACCACCTGGTACACGGCGGCGTTCCACAGCGACGCCGTGCGGGAGATCACTTGCCTGGCCCTGATGGCCCCGGGGTTCGTGTTCTTCTGGACGCTCCTGCGGGTCGACCCGGTGCCGAAGGTCTACTCGTACGGGGTGTCCCTCTGGATCACGGCGTTCGAGGTGGTCGGCGACGCCTTCCTGGGCCTGGCCGTGATCGCGAACCAGAACCTCATCGGCGCGGCCTACTATCACGCGCTGGCCCGCCCCTGGGGCCCGAGCCTGCAGACGGACCAGATCCTGGGCGGCGGCACGCTGTGGATCTTCGGCGATCTGGTCGGACTGCCGTTCCTGGTGGCCCAGCTCATCCAGTGGATGCGGGAGGACGAGGCGGAAGCGGCCGTCATCGACGCCGAGCTGGACGCGCGGGACGCCGAGCAGGCGCAGGTCCAAAGCTCGGGGTCCGCAAAGCCCTGATGCGCACAGCGCTGCGGCGCCATCCGCAGCGGCGCCGCCCGAGGCGCCCGCTGATCCCGAACGGCCCTGGTGGGAGAACGACCCCCGGTTCAGCGACCGCTTCCGGCAGGTCTGAAACTGAAATGGCCGCACCTCGAATTAAATCCCGGGGGTGTTTCGCGGTGCCCGCAACGTGGCAAATTTGATTCGTGGCTCAGATCAACGCCGCGGTCGACGCCCTTGTGGGTGACTGGCTCTCCCTGCCAGATGTCGCCGCCCGTCTCAGCATCCCCGCCGGCCGTGTGAAGCAACTCCTCCGCGACAAGAAATTGCTGGCGGTGATGCGCCCCGATGGCACGCTCGCCGTTCCCGCGGCGTTCATCGACGGCCCCCAGATCGTCAAGGGCCTGCAGGGGACGCTGACGCTGCTCCGCGACTGCGGGTTCGGCGAAGTCGAGGCGCTGCACTGGCTGTTCACCGAGGACGACACGCTGCCCGGCACGCCGATCGAGGCGATCTGCCGGCGCCGCGGCACCGAGGTCAACCGCCGGGCCCAGGCGCTCGCGTTCTAACTGGGCGCCCGTCCGCCTGTCCACCGGCGGCGGACATGCGTCCCCGTTCTGGTAGGACGGGAACGTGACGCAGACCAGCCCGGGTGCTACGGATCCGCTCCCGGCTGGCTCAAAGCTCGCTCGCACCGGCCACGGCCCCGCCGGGAAACGGTCGGGTGGCCGGGCACGCGACAACGTGCCGGCGCAGTGGCGGCCGGTGGCCCGGGTCGCGGTCGACATCCCGCTGGCTCATCTCGACCGGCCGTTCGACTATCTCGTTCCTGAACGAGCCGCCGCGGGAGCAGTACCCGGATGCCGGGTCCGGGTACGGTTCGCCGGCCAGCTCGCCGACGGGTTCGTGCTCGACCGGGCCGATCGCAGTGACCATCCCGGGCGGCTGTCCTACCTGGAGCGCGTGGTGTCCCCGGAGCCCGTCCTCACCCCGGAGATCGCGGGGCTGGCCCGCGCGGTCGCGGACCGGTACGCCGGCACCCTGGCCGATGTGCTGCGGCTGGCTGTCCCGCCGCGGCACGCGGGCACGGAGGCCAAGCCGTCGCCGCCGGCCGCCGCCGGTCCGGACGTGCCCGCGGCCGGGTCCTGGGCGCGCTACCCGGCGGGGGGGACGTTCCTGGCCGCGCTGGCCGCGCGCCGTGCGGCCCGGGCCGCCTGGTCGGCGCTGCCCGGGCCGGAATGGCCGGCCGAGATCGCGGTCGCCGCCGCAGCGACCGCGGCGGCGGGCCGGGGGACCGTCATCGTGGTCCCCGACGTCAAGGACCTGGCCCGGGTGGACGCGGCCCTGACCGCCCAGCTGGGCCCCGGCCAGCACGTGTGCCTCACCGCTGACCTCGGCCCGGCGGAACGCTACCGGCGCTGGCTGTCCGTGCGGCGCGGCTCGGTCCGGATCTCGGCCGGCACCCGCGCCGCCATGTTCGCCCCGGTCCGTGACCTGGGCCTGGTGGTGCTCTGGGACGACGGCGACGACCTGCTGGCTGAGCGCCGCGCCCCCTACCCGCACGCCCGTGAGGTGCTGGCGCTGCGTGCCCACCGGCAGGGTGCCGCCGCCCTGATCGGCGGTTTCGCCCGGACCACGGAGGTCACCCAGCTGGTCGCGGCGGGCTGGGCCCGGCCGCTGGCCGGCGACCGCGGCGCGCTGCGGGCGGCCGCCCCCCGGGTGCGGCCCGCGGCCGACGCCGCCGAGCTGGCCCGGGACGGGGCGGCGCTGAGCGCGCGGCTGCCCAGCCTGGCCCTCCGCACCGCGCGGACGGCGCTGGCGCATGGCCCGGTGCTCGTCCAGGTGCCACGGCGCGGCTACCTCGCGGCCATCGCCTGCGGCCGCTGCCGCACCCAGGCTCGCTGCACGGTGTGCGCCGGCCAGCTGGAGATCGCCAGCTCCCGGCAGACCCCCCAGTGCCGCTGGTGCGGCGCGGTCGCGGCCGGCTGGAGCTGCCCGCGATGCGGTTTCACCGAGGTCCGCGCGATCGTCACCGGGGCGGCCAGGACCGCCGAGGAGCTGGGCCGCGCCTTCCCCGCCACCCCGGTCCGCTTCTCTGGCGGGCAGCACGTCATCGCCGAGGTGCCGGACGACCCGGCCGTGGTGGTGGCCACGCCGGGCGCGGAGCCGGTCGCGGCCGGCGGGTATGCGGCCGCCCTGCTGCTGGATGGCTGGGCACTGCTGGGGCGGCCGAGCCTGCGGGCAGGGGAGGAGACGCTGCGCAAGTGGCTCAACGCGGCCGCGCTCGTCCGTTCCACCGAGAACGTGATCGTGCACGCGGACGCGGGCCTGCCGGCGGTCCAGGCCCTGATCCGCTGGGACCCGGCAGGCTTCGCCGAGCGGGAACTCGACGAGCGCGAGCAGCTGGCGTTTCCGCCCGCGGTCCGGATGGCGGCCGTCTCCGGTCCCGCCGCCGCCGTCGAGGAACTGCTCGGCGCGTGCGGCCTGCCCACGGCGGCCGAGGTGCTGGGGCCCATTCCCGCCTCCGAGCCCGCTCCGAGCCCGCCACCGAGCCCGGCTCCGAGCCCGGCAGCGAGGCCAGCGACGCGGCCCCGGCCATGCTGATCGAGGACGTCAGCAGCCTCCCGGTGCGCGCCTTGATCCGGGTCCCGCGAGCCGAGGGCTCGGCGCTGGCCAAAGCGCTGCAGTCGGCCCAGGCCATCCGCAGCCCGCGCAAGGACCACGGGTCCGTGCGGGTCCAGCTCGACCCTGCGGAGCTCATCTGACGCCGGCGGTGCCGGATCGCGGGGAAACCCGTGTCCGCTGCGTCGTGGCCCCGAGCACGCTGACCTAGGTCGTAAGGTGCTTGGGTGGCAACCTCGCATGAGAGCCTGCCGGCCCGGGCGCAGAGCTCGGGCAGCCTCACCCGGCTGCCCCCTGTCCGCCTGCCGTCCCGCGAGGAACTGACGGCCGCGGCCCGGGTGGCCCCGCTGCTGCGGGTCGCCCGGGACCTGGCGGCCTGGGCGGGGAGCGACCAGGCGGTCGGCGCCGGTGGTGAGCTGTCCGAGGCCGGGGCCGCCGCGGCGGTGGCCGCCCTCGACCTGTCCGCCGAGGAGGTCCGCGCCGCGTGGGCCGTGGCCACCGGGACGGGCATGCTGGCGGTATCCGGGCATCACGCGGGCCCCGGCCAGCGGATCGACGTGCTGACCTCCGGCAGCCCCGACGAGGCGCTGGACATGTGGTGTGCGGCGCTGCAGGCCATACTCGCGCAGGAAAGCCTGGACGGGCTGGCGACCGCGCTCTACACGGCCGGCCGCCCGGTGCGGCTGGACGCGCTTTTCGAGGCCTATGCCGCCGCCGTCGGCGCGCTGACCGGCGGCGCCGATGACGACACCAGCGGTCAGCCCGAGCCTGCGGCAGGCGCCGCCCCCCAGGAGGCCGTCCCGGCGTTCGCGCCCGGGCTGGAACCCGGCCTGGAGCTGCTCGCCGACCTCGGCGTGGTCGAGCTGGGCGAGGACGAGGACGAGGACGAAGCCGGGCTCACCGTGACCCTGTCGCCGATCGGCATGTGGGCGGTCCGGGATCGGCTCCAGGCCCGCGGCTGGCGGGTGCCCGTACTGGGCGGCAGCGCCGACGGCGGGGCCGCGGCGGTGCTGGCCGTGCTGGCCGATTACGACGCCGAGGACGGCGAGGCGGAGATCGCGGCGTGGCTGGGGCGGCGCCGCCCAGAACGAGCCGCCGAAGAACTGACCGAGGCGGCCAGCCGGGGATCGCCGGGCCTGCGCGGGGCGGCCTTCGCGGTGATGGACCGGGTCGGGGCCGCGGCGGTGCCTGCCGTGCGCCGGGCCCTGGCCAGCCCCGTGCTGCGCCCGCACGCGGCGGTCTGGCTGCGCGAGCACGGCGAGGAGGTCAGCCTCAGCCGCGAGGACAGCGCCTGGCTCCTGGTCGACCTCGGAGCCCGGCCTGCTGGAGGAGGCCGCGCCCGAGGACGTGGTGGCCGAACTGCTGCCCGACCTGCCGCCGCACGCCCAGGCGGTGCTGGTGGCCGGGCTGTGGCGGGTGGATCACCCGGCCGTGACCGAACTGCTCACCACGCTGAGCAATCACCATCCGGAACCGGACGTGGCCAAGGCGGCGCGCAAGGCCGCCTTCAAGGCCCGATCCCGGCTGTTAGCGCGGCGGGTGCCGGAGATGACGCCCCATCGCGGCTGCAAGCGCGGCGCGCGCCGCAGTCCGGGAGATGACGCCCGATCGCGGCTGTGAGTCCCGGTCCGCGCCATAGACTGGGAGATCAAGCGAGGGAACGCCCGCCGCGGGCGTAAGCGACGCCCGTCATGGGCCGGGAGGGTCTTTTCCGTGAGCGTGAAGCCGATCCGCCTGTTCGGCGATCCGGTGCTGCGTACCGCCGCCGATCCCGTCCGCGACTTCGACGCCGAGCTGCGCAAGCTGGTCAAGGACCTGACCGACACCATGATGGACGCGCCTGGCGCGGGCCTGGCTGCGCCGCAGATCGGCGTGGGACTGCGGGTCTTCACCTACTTCGTGGACGACGAGCTCGGCCACCTGATCAACCCGAGGCTGGACCTGTCCGAGGAACAGGACATCGACGACGAGGGCTGCCTGTCCTTCCCCGGGCTGTCTTTCCCGACCAAGCGGGCCTGGGGCACGGTGGCCAAGGGGTTCAACATGTACGGCGACCCCGTGACCCTGGAGGGCACCGAGCGGATGGCGCGCTGCTTCCAGCACGAGACCGACCATCTGGACGGCGTGCTGTTCATCGACCGGCTCGACCCCGAGCAGAAAAAGCTGGCCATGCGGGCGATCCGGGAAGCGGAATGGTCCGGGGTCGCCATGCCCGAGGTCAAGGTCTCCCCGCACGCCACGTTCGGCAAAGCGTTCTGAGCCAGGGCCCATGCGCTTTCATCGTCCCCGGCGCCCGTCCCCGCCCTGCTGCGCGGCTGGCATTACTCGGCGCCCGCCCTGCGGCCCGTCGGGGACGGCCCGCTGATGCGGCTCGTGTTCGCCGGGACTCCTGACGCAGCGATCCCGGCCCTGGAAGCGGTCCTGGCCTCGCGGCATGAGGTCGCCGCCGTCGTGACCCGGCCGGACGCGCCCGCCGGGCGGGGCCGCCACCTGGAGCCCAGCCCGGTCGCGCGGCTGGCCCGCGACGCCGGTCTTGAGGTGCTGACCCCGGTGAAGGTACGGGACCCGGGGTTTCTGGACCGGCTGCGCGCGATCGGCCCGGACTGCTGCCCGGTCACCGCGTACGGGGCGCTGCTCCCGCAGTCCGCGCTGGACATCCCGCCCCAGGGCTGGGTCAACCTGCATTTCTCGGTGCTGCCTGCCTGGCGCGGTGCCGCTCCGGTGCAGCACGCCCTGCTGCACGGTGATGACGTGACCGGCGCGACCACGTTCCGCATCGTCAAGGAGCTGGATGCCGGCCCGGTCTTCGGTGTCCTCACCGAGCCGGTGGGTCCCCGGGACACGGCCGGTGACCTGCTGGCCCGGTTGGCCTTCTCCGGCGCGAAGCTGCTCGTGGACACCCTGGACGGGATCGAGTCGGGAGAGATCCAGGCCGTGCCGCAGCCGGCCGAGGGCGTCAGTTTCGCCCCCAAGATCAATCCTGACGTCGGCCGCGTCGACTGGGCCCTGCCCGCTGTGGCCATCAACCGGGTCATCCGGGCGTGCACCCCGGAGCCCGGCGCCTGGACCGAGTTCGCCGGCGCCCGGCTGAAGCTGGGCCCGGTGGAGGTCCGGCCCGGTGCCGGAACAGGCCGGCCTTGCGCCCGGCGAACTCCAGGTCACCCGCGACTCCGTGCTGGCCGGCACGGCCACCGAGCCGGTCCGGCTCGGGCTGGTGCAGCCGCCCGGCAAGCGGGCCATGCCGGCCGCGGACTGGGCCCGTGGCCTGCACCAGGCCGCGCGGAAGCTCGGCTGATATGGCTAGCTCACCCAGCCGCAGAACGCGTCCCGCGCGTGACCAAAGCTCGCGCGGGGGGCCCGGACGGCCCAGAAACGCCGGACGCCGGGCCACCCGCGCCGATCCCGCCCGGCGGGTGGCCTACGACGTGCTGTGGGCCGTGGATCAGCGGGACGCCTACGCCAACCTGCTGCTGCCCGCCCTGCTGCGCGAGCGGGGCATCGAGGGCCGTGACGCCGCCCTGGCCACCGAACTGACCTACGGCACGCTGCGCGGGCTGCAGACCTACGACGCGATCCTGAACCAGTGCAGCGACCGCTCACCCGGTGACATCGATCCGCCGGTCCGCGAGGTACTGCGGCTGGGCACCCACCAGCTGCTGGCCACCCGGGTGGCCAGCCACGCCGCGGTGGCCACGTCCGTGGACCTGGCCAAGGATGTGGCGGGCATGCGCCCCGCCGGGTTCGTGAACGCGGTGCTGCGCCGCGTCAGCACCCGGACCCAGGCCGAATGGCTCGAGATCATCGCTCCCGACCGGGCCACCGACCCGATCGGCTACCTGGCCGCGACCTGCAGCTACCCTCGCTGGATCGCCGAGGCGTTCCGGGCCGCGCTCGGCGAGGAGCTGGCCGGCGGCCTACCAGAAACCGGAGCTGCCCTGGCCGCCGGCAACGTCCGGCCCCGGGTCACCCTCGCCGTCGTCGGCGGCCTGGCCGACCCGAAGGAGCTCATCGGTAAGGGCGCGGCCGAACCGGCGGAGCCGGCGCGCTGGTCCCCGTTCGGCGTCATCCTGCGCGGCGGCGACCCCTCGGCGATTCCGGCGGTGGCCGAGGGCCGCGCCTTCGTCCAGGACGAGGCCAGCCAGCTCGCCGCCCTGGCGCTGGCTCACGCCCCGCTGGTCGGCCCGGCGGCGACGGCGCCCGGGTCCTTCCCCGGCCCGTGGCTCGATCTGTGCGCCGGCCCGGGCGGCAAGTCAGCCGTGCTCGCGGCCGTCACCCGCGGCAGCGCGCCCCGCGGCACCGCAGCGGTCCCACTGGCCCCAGCGGAGGTCCATCTGGTCGCCTCCGACGTCCGCCCGCACCGCGCCGAACTGACCCGGGCGCACCTGCGCAACCTGCCGGGCGCTGCCGTGGTGGCCGCCGACGGCCGGGCCGGCGCCTGGCGGCCCGGCACGTTCGACCGGGTACTCGCCGACGTGCCGTGTTCCGGCCTCGGGGCGCTGCGCCGTCGCCCGGAAGCCCGCTGGCGCAAGTCTCCGGAAGACATCGAGAACCTCGGCGCCCTCCAGCGCTCCCTGCTCGACGCGGCCATCGACGCGGCCCGTCCTGGCGGCGTGATCGCCTACGTCACCTGCTCCCCGCACCGCGCCGAGACCCACGACGTGCTCCGCGACGTCCTGGCCAGCCGCGGCGACGCTGCCGTCCTCGACGCGCCCGCCATCCTGGCGGACGCCCTGGACAATGCCAGCGGCGCGGCTGCGGAAATCCCGGACCTGCGCAGCCCGGGCCCGGACGGCCGCTACGCGCAGTTCTGGCCGCACCGGCACGGCACCGACGCGATCTTCCTCGCCCTGCTCCGCCGCGAGCCCTGACGCGGCCCGGCCTTCGCCGCGCTCACGACCCCGACGTCAGCGGGTGAGCGCCCGGGAACCGGGCCGCAGCCGCTTACCGCCGATGTCGGCCCGTTCACCTTCGGCGTACCCGGAGCTGTACCCGTTGCCGGAGTAGGTGATCCGCAGCTTACGGAGGTTCGGGTAGGCCTGCTCGCGTTGCCGCCGCACGACCAGTGACCGGTCGGCCAGCACCAGTGCCGCGGACGGTCCGGTCGCCGTCCTGGGCCGCCCCCGCGTCACTGGCGGCCCGCTCCTCAGCCGCCCGAACCCGCGCGATCACGGCCGACGTGTAACCGAGCAGCCAGCTCCGCCGCCAGGCCCGCATGCTTCGGGTGTTGGCCGGGACCGTCGCCTTGGCGAGCCCATGCGCCATCTGGACCAGCAGCGACGTGTAGAGCATCTCGACGCGCTCCAGGTCCGAGCCGTAGCCGAACACGTGCACCTGGTGGCCGGCCTGGGTGCGGAGCAGCACGCACTGGCACCGCATCGCGCTGGCGAGCCCGGCCAGCAGGTGCGAGCGGACGTCCGCCCAGGGCTTGGGTACGCTGATGACGCGATTGCCGGCCGGTCGGTATCCGGGCGCGCAGCGGCCAGCAGCGCCCGGTCGATGCCATACCGGGCCATCAGCCCGGCGGCCTTCTCGGTGAACGCCTCGGCCTCAGCCTGGGTCACCCCGTCGCCTTCGGCCATGGCCAGCAGCTTGCGGACCCGCTCCAGCAGCGTGCCGTGCGGCTCAGACTTTTCCACCCGCTAAACGCTACCCACGGGGGATGACAGTCCGGGACCACCCGGCACAATGACTGCTATGGCCGTTCAGATCTCGCCCAGCATCCTGTCCGCCGATTTCGCCCGGCTCGCCGACGAGGCCGCGGCGGTCGCGCCCGCCGCGGACTGGCTGCACGTGGACGTCATGGACAACCATTTCGTGCCGAACCTCACCCTCGGCCTGCCGGTGGTGCAGTCCCTGCTCAAACACACCAGCCTGCCGGTCGACTGCCACCTGATGATCGAGGACCCGGACCAGTGGGCGCCCGGCTACGCCGAAGCCGGCGCCCGCAACGTAACGATCCACGCCGAAGCGGTGCGGGCCCCGGTCCGCACGCTGCGGGAGATCCGGCGCGCGGGGGCCCGGGCCGGGCTCGCGGTCAACCCGGGCACGCCGGTGGAGCCGTACGCGGACCTGCTGCCGGAGATCGACATGCTGCTGCTGATGACGGTCGAGCCCGGTTTCGGGGGCCAGCGCTTCCTGGACCTGGTGATGCCCAAACTGCGCCGGGCCCGCGCCATGGTCGCGGCGCACGGCGGCTCGGTGTGGCTGCAGGTGGACGGCGGGGTGAGCGAGGAAACGATCGAGCGGTGCGCGGACGCGGGCGCGGACGTGTTCGTGGCCGGCTCGGCGGTCTACTCGGCCAACGACCCGGCCCGCGCCGTGCAGGAGCTCCGGGCCCAGGCTGAACGAGCTACGGCGCACGCCGCCTGGGCCAGGTGACCACGATGGCAGCGAGCCTCACCGACCCAGCGGTCAGTGCGCTGATCGCCGCGATCAACGCCGGCGATCGGGACGCCTTCTTCGCCGCGCTGGCCCCGGGCGCCACGATGTCCGACGACGGCCACGATCGTGATCTGCGGGACTGGGCAGACCGGGAGATCTTCTCCGTCCATGGGCACATGGAGGTCGAGTCGGCGGACGACAGCGGCCGGTCGCTGATCGCCGACTACACCAACGCGACCTGGGGGACCATGCGAACGTTCTGGCGCTTCACCGTGCGCGACGGCCAGATCAGTCGTTTCGAGACCGGCCAGGCCCGCCCCTGACACAACGCCACGGCACCGTCCCTTGGTAACCGGCCCCTAAGCGCCGCCGGGCACCTGCCCGCCGGTTCATGAGAATCTGATCATTAAATGGGCCCGGCTGCGAGCGCCACGCGCAGCCGGGCCCCTTGCGCCGCGCGGCCGGCGTGCCGGTGGGAACCGCAGCGGTCACGGCGAGGCGCTCGCTACCGGCCCAGCGAACCGGGCCTCTGGCCCGGTGAGTGGCCGGTGTGTCGGCGAAGTACCACCGCGGGGGCGCGAAGCGCAGCGGGGGGTTCCAGGGGGGTCGCCCCCCAGGCAACACAGCGTCAGGTCAGGCGGCGCTCGGTGGCCCACCGGGTGAGCTGGTGCCGGGTCGACAGCTGCAGCTTGTGCAGCACCGAGGAGACGTGGCTTTCCACCGTCTTGACCGAGATGTAGAGCTCGCCCGCGATCTCCTTGTAGGTGTAGCCACGTGCGATGAGGCGGAGCACTTCCCGCTCGCGGGTCGTCAGCTGGTCGAGCTCGGGGTCGAAGGACGGCCGCTCGCCGCCGCCCCCGGGCTGGGCGGCGAAGGCGTCCAGGACGAACCCGGCCAGCATCGGGGAGAAGACCGCGTCCCCGCCCGCCACCCGGCGCACCGCGTCGACCAGTTCGGCGGAGGAGATCGTCTTCGTTACGTAGCCGCGCGCGCCAGCGCGGATGGCGGCGATCACGTCCTCGGGGGCGTCGGAGGCCGACAGGGCGAGGAACCGCACCTGCGGGTGGGCGGCCTTCACCGAGGTAACGACGGAATGGCCGCCGCCGCCGGGCAGGTGCACGTCGAGGAGGACGACGTTGGGGAGGCAGGCGGTGATCCGGGCGATCGCGGGCCCGACGTCGTCGGCCTCGCCCACCACCTCGACCTGGTCGCCCAGCTCGGCGCGGACCCCGGCCCGGAACAGGGCATGGTCATCGACGATGAACACGCGTGCCGGTCCGCGGTCCGCCGCTCCCTGCGCGCCGCCCGCTCCCTGCGCGCCGCCCGCTCCCTGCGCGCCGCCCGCTCCCTGCGCGCCGCCCGGCCCAGCCGGCGGTGTGGTCATGCCCGGCTCGGCTGGCGCTCGGCGGCGCGACGCGGCATGTGCAGCGACACCTCGGTGCCCTCGCCGGGGACGCTGCGGACGGTGGCTGAGCCACCGCGGCGGGTCACCCGGGCGCGGACCGACTCGGCCAGGCCCTTCCGGTCACCGGGTACCGCCGCGGGGTCGAAGCCACAGCCCCGGTCCCGCACGAACAGGGAGACCTCGGCCGGCTCGACCTCGGCGAACAGGGACACGACCCGGGCGCCGGACCACTTCGCCGCGTTGACCGTCGCCTCGCGCGCGGCCGCCAGCACGGCGTCCAGATTGTCGTCGAGGTCGCAGTCCCCGACCGTGATGGCCTCGACGGCCACCCCGTACGCGGCCTCGACCTCCTGCTGGATGAGGCGTACCCCGCTGGCCAAAGTGACGGCCGCCCCGCGCACCGAACCGGGTGCCCGGCCATCGAACAGCCACGAGCGCAGCTCTCGTTCCTGGCCCCGGGCCAGCTTGATCACCTCCTGCGGCTGGCTCGCGTTGCGCTGGATCAGGGCGAGGGTCTGCAGCACCGAGTCGTGGACCCGCGAGGCCATCTCGGCCCGCTCCTCGGCCCGCGCCCGGGCCTGCCGTTCGACCACGAGGTCCCGGGCGATCCGCAGCCACCAGGGGCCCAGCAGCACCATGATCGCCGCGACCACCAGGATGAGGCCGCCCACCGGGCGCAGCAGCTCGGCGCCGTCGTGCCCGCTCAGCAGCAGGGCCAGGCCGCCGATCAGCAGGACGCTGGTAAGGGCGGCGCGCGCGATCGTCCGCGACTTCTTCCGGGGCCCGGCCATGCCCAGCCGGGTCCCGGCCGCGCCTAGCGGCTCGGTCAGCCGCCGCATGGTCTCCTGCTCGTCCGCAGCGGCGTTCCGCCAGATCAGCACGAGGCCGGCCGCGCTGAGGACCAGCGGCCAGGACAAGTTGCTGATCCAGCTGGCGCCGACGATGGAGGCGACGACGAGCAGGAGGATCAGCAGCGAGCCGACCGCGGCGGCGAGCGTGATGCCCCGCCGGTCGGTCATCGCCCGGCCCGCGATCGTGCCGTCCTCATCCGCCATCGGAATGAACAGCCAGGCCAGGACGTAGGCCGCCGCACCGACGCTCAGCAGGGCGGCCAGCACGAAGACCAGCCGGATGACCGTGACGTCCACACCGGTCCGCGCGGCCAGGCCGGCCGCTACCCCGCCGAGGAGACGGTCCTCCCGCCTGCGCCGCAGTGGCCCACCGTTCCCGCGTCCGCGCGACCACAGCCGGGAGAGCGGGCGCCGCGGCCGGCGCCGGCCCGGTCCGCCTTCCTCCAGAAGCATTTCCACCCCTCTATCATCGCGCCGCTGGACCCCCACGGCTATCGGGGCAAACCCTGATCCGCCCCGGCTCCGTACGGCAGGAAGATCAGGGTCGGGTGGTGGGTCTTCCCGATACCCCTTCTGACGCCGCAGGGGCACGGTGGAGGCATGAACACAACCAGTGCCACACCCCAGTCCAGCGACCAGAACCCGACGAGCGACCAGAAGACGAGCGACCAGAACGAGACCAGCCGCGCATCCGGCCCTATGGCGCAGCCACTGTGCCGTCCCATCCACGGCCGGATGCTGGCGGGCGTCGCCGCCGGCGTCGCCGATTACCTCGGCATCGACGTCACCATCGTGCGGATCGTTCTGGCCGTGCTCACCGTCGTCAGCGGCGGCGTCGGCGTGCTGCTCTACCTCGCGGGCTGGCTGCTGATCCCTGAAGAGGGCGCGTCGCAGTCCATCGCGAGCGACCTCATCCAGTCCCTGTCCGACCGTGCGCGCTGACGGGACGGGTACGACGCATGTCAGCACCACAGAGCCGCGCATCGTTCCTGGCCGCCACCCGCCGCCGCGGCAGCTACAGCGACCTGCGGATCTCCGACGCCGAACGCGCCGAGGTCGCGGACCTGCTGGCCGCGCACTACGGGGACGGACGGCTGGACCAGGCCGAGTTCGACCAGCGGCTCGATCAGGCCATGAGGGCCAAGACCTACCGGGACCTGAGCGGCCTGCTCGCCGACCTGCCGCCCACCCCATCGCCCGGGAAGCCGGAAGGACCGGAGTTGCCGGCCCGGCTGCACGCGGGGCGCTCCCGGCACCGGATGCTGTCGGTGGTGCTCGCCATCCTGGTCGCGATCGTCGCCGTGCACACCCTGACGTTCGCCTTGAATCCGTGGGCGTGGGCGTTCAGTCCCTGGCTCTGGATCGGGCTGATCGCGGTCATCGCGGTGCTCGTGACCCGCTCCCGGAAGCGGGCGTCCTGACCCCCTGATGACCGGGGAAGGTGCGAGCAAGACCGCCCGGTAGCGCCCTAAAACCGCCCGGTAGCGCCGTAAAGATGCGAAAGGAAGGGTGCCGCGCCGCCCCGGGAACGTGCCGACGTAAGTCCGGGAACCGGCCGGAATCGTAACGGCGGGCTGGTGGGCCCGCCGATCCCCTAGCGGCTCAGCCGTGACGCTCCGCACCATGGCTATCACCGTACCCGTATCACCCTCCGTGGGCGTTGCCGTCTCGGGCTGGGGGGCGCAGCCTGGACGGTATGCGAGCCGACGGAGCTCGGGCCTCGACGGTCATACCCCAGCCGGTCCGAATGCTATCTTGTTCGGCCGTAGGTGTGATCGGCGCGTTCAGTTGTGCCTGTGCTGGGCTGCCGTGAGCGAAACCCCGTCGAGGTCGGGCGCGTCACGGCGGGCGCCGCGGCTGCCCGGGCGATGATTCTGCCGCTGGCGTTGGCGCAGTTCATCGCCAGTTACGCGGCTACGAACATGAACGTGGCGATTACCCCGATCGCGTCGGATCTGGGTACGACGGTGGCCGGGGTGCAGACGGCGATCACGCTGTTCACGCTGACGATGGCGGCGCTGATGATCCCGGGCAGCAAGCTGACCGATATCTGGGGCCGTAAACGATGCTTCGTGATCGGCCTGGCCGTCTACGCGGTGGGTGGGCTGCTGGCGGCGCTGTCGCAGGGACTCCCGCAGCTGATCATCGGGTACTCGCTGCTGGAGGGTGTGGGCTCGGCGCTGATGATCCCGCCCATCTACATCCTGGTCACGGTCACCTTCCCCGACGTCAAGTCACGGGCCCGGTACTTCGGCGTGGTCAGCGGCGCGGGCGGGCTGGGCGCCGCGGCCGGGCCGCTGATCGGCGGGCTGATAACCAGCGCGATCAGCTGGCGGGCCTCCTTCGGCCTGCAGGTCCTGGTCGTGGCCTGGATCATCTGGCTGGCCCGCAAGATCACCGACCCGGCCCTGTCCGGTCCCAGGCCGCGGTTCGACCTGACCGGGGCGGTGCTGTCGGCGGCGGGCCTGTTCTTCGTGGTGCTCGGGCTGCTGCAGTCGCGGACCTACGGCTTCGGCACGTCGCGGCAGGACTTCAGCATCGGCGGCACGGTAGTGATCCCGAAGGGCTCGATCTCCCCGGTCTGGATCTACGTCGCCATCGGCGCGCTGTTCCTGCTGTGGTTCTTCCTGCATGTCCGGTCCAGTGAGAAAAAAGGCAAGGACGTGCTGCTGCCGCTGCGGCTGTTCCGCAACAAGGTCGCCAACCTGGGACTGGGCACCCAGACCATCCAGTGGCTGATCCTGCAGGGATCCTTCTTCGCCGTCTCGGTGTACCTGCAGGAAGTCAACCACTACAGCCCGATCCAGACCGGCCTGATGCTCACCCCGGCCACCATCGGGATCCTGGCCGCCTCCGCCGCCGCGGGCCGGTTCGCCCGGCGGCACCCGCAGCGGTGGCTGATCATCGCCGGGTTCCTGACCACCGCGGCCGGCATGATCTTGCTGCTGGTCCTGGTCCGGGCGCACGCGGGCATCTGGCGGTGGAT
This sequence comes from uncultured Actinomycetes bacterium, assembly GCA_963775825.1. GTDB lineage: Bacteria > Actinomycetota > Actinomycetes > Streptosporangiales > Streptosporangiaceae > Bog-532. The sequence goes on along the minus strand of CAVZKY010000064.1, from coordinate 106,167 downwards.
ACCGGGGCTGCTGCTGTTCGGCGCCGGGGTCGGAACCATGCTGACCTCCTCGGTCAACGTGGTCCAGTCCAGCTTCCCCGACCAGGACCAGGGCGAGATCTCCGGCCTGTCCCGCAGCGTCTCCAACCTGGGCTCCTCGCTCGGCACCGCCCTGGTCGGCTCGGTCCTGGTCGCCGTCAAACTCCCCGAGGGAAGACCCTTCGCCGTCGCCCTCACCATCATGCTCGTGGTCGCACTCATCGGCCTGGTCCTCGCCGTCCTCATACCCCGCCAGCCGATCGAGCCGACCGATCGGTGATCTACGCCGTCACGGCCGTACTGGGTGAGGCCCGCAAGCCCTGCCCGGTAGCCTGGTAACCACGGCCGCGCAGGACCCGGGCCAGGACCTCGCCCAGATGCCCAGCACTGCTCGTGACCAGTACCTTCGTGCGCGTCGTAACGGCGAGCACAGAAGACCCGGGGCCGCACGGAAATTCCTTTGGCACGCTCATGTGGTCTTTGTGCCGTTTGTCAAGACGTGGGATGCTGGTCGCGTGCCGGTCAGAGGGGACGCCTAATGTGGCGCCCGACCGCCCGCAACCTCCAGGAGCTGCCCGGTGCGATCCATCTCCCTTGAGTCCACCCCGCGCGGAAGTGAGTACGCCGAGCTGTCCCGCCAGGTGCGCCAGGCGCATCTGCTCGACCGGCGAATGCCGTACTACTACATCAAGATCGCCCTGACGGCGACGGCGCTCGTGGCCGGCTGGACGGCGTTCGTGCTCATCGGTAACTCGTGGGACCAGCTCGGCGTGGCGGTGTTCCTGGCCATCGTCTTCGGCCAGATCGGCTTCCTCGGCCACGACGCAGGCCACCGGCAGATCTTTGCCAGCCGCCAGGCCAACTACGCGCTCGGCATCCTCTGCGGCAACCTCTCCACCGGCCTCAGCTACGGCTGGTGGGTCAGCAAGCACAACCGGCACCACGCCAACCCGAACACCGAGGGCGAGGACCCCGACATCATGATCGGCGTGCTGGCCTTCACCAGCAGCCGCGCACGGTCCAGTTCGGGCCTGCAACGGCTGATCTTCCGTTGCCAGGCTTACCTGCTGGTACCCATGCTGCTGCTCGAGGCCATCAGCCTGCACAGCTCGAGCATCAAATCGCTGGCCCGCCGCAAGAACCTGCCCAGGGCCACCCAGAGCTGGCCCTGGGAGGTCGGGCTGCTCGCGGTCCACTTCGCCGGCTACCTGGCCGTGGTGTTCCTGGTGCTGTCGCCGGTCAAGGCGGTCGTGTTCATCCTGGTTCAGCAGGGACTGTTCGGGTTCTACCTGGGCTGCTCGTTCGCGCCGAACCACAAGGGCATGCCCGTCCTGAACGCCTCCGACCGGGTCGGCTTCCTGCAGCGGCAGGTGCTCACCTCGCGTAACGTCCGCGGCGGCTGGCTCACCGACTTCGCCCTGGGCGGCCTCAACTACCAGATCGAGCACCACCTGTTCCCGTCCATGCCCCGGGTGAACCTGCGCCGCGCCCAGCCCCTCATCGCGGCGTTCTGCGCTGAGCACGGCCTGCCCTACGCCGAGGCCACCCTGATCGGCTCCTACGCCGAGGCGCTGCGCCACCTCCGCGCGATCGGCCAGACCACGCGTCGTCGGCCCGCCCCCAAGGCCGCTACCGCCCCCGGCCCTGACCCGGCGTTCACCAGTCATCGAGCAGCGCCGGAAGCTCCGAGAGGCGGCTGATCACCGCGTCCGGGACGGCGTTGGCGTACGGCGGCACCTCACTGTGCGGCATCAGCACCGCCCGCATCCCGGCGCCCTTGGCCCCGTGGATGTCGTCGTACGGGCGGTCGCCGACGAAGACGCACATCTGCGGGGCGTCCACGCCGAGGGCGGCCATGATCGCGCGGAAGGCCTCCGGGTGCGGCTTTGACCACGCGATCTCGCTGGTGTAGACGGCGGCGTCGATCAGCTCGAGCACCTCGTCGCGGATGAACACCCGCTCGTGGGCGCTGCGCGGCCACATCGTGTTGGACAGTACGCCGACGCGGATGCCCCGGCGCCGCAGCTCGCGCAGCAGCGGGGCCGCCTCCGGATCGGTCAGTGTGTGCGGGTCCCACAGCTCGAAGTAGCTGGCCAGCAGGGCCTTGGTCGGCTCGACCCCGGCCTGCGCCATGATCTGCTCCAGCGTGCCGCTGGTGAACTTGGCGTCGGCCGCTACCCACATCTCGCGCTCCGCGGCGCAGAGCGCGGCCGCGACTACCTCGGCCTCGCCCGCGGGGAAGTGCGGTGCGCACACCTCCCGCCACAGCGCCTCGTGGTCGATCGTGTGCCAGGGGGTCAGCGTCCCGCCCCAGTCGAAGATCACCGCCGCTACCGCCACGGTTCACATCCTAGGAGGGCTGCTGCGGATGTGACGTACGCCGCGATCGCGACGGAATAGCTTGTATGGCAAACTGTTAGATAATACGAAGCGTGCTCCGGGGTCGGTGAAACTCCGAACCGGCGGTGACAGTCCGCGACCCAGAGCTCCCGGGTTATCGCCCAGGGGATCTGGCTGATCCGGTGAAACTCCGGGACCGACGGTTAAAGTCCGGATGGGAGGCAGCACGCGCGCGTCGGGCGTACGCTTGCCGCGCATAGTGCGCGTACGCACGTCTCGCGCCCCCCGGAGCCAGAGTGTTCCGAGGAGAGGACGCGGATGTTCACCGGCATCGTGGAAGAGCTCGGCGAGACCGTCGCGGTCGATGATCTGGGCGACGCGGCGCGGCTGACCGTACGTGGCCCGCAGGTGACGCAGGACGTGGCCAACGGTGACTCCATCGCGGTCAACGGCGTATGCCTGACCGTGTCCAGCACCTCGGGCGACACGTTTACCGCCGACGTGATGCGCGAGACGCTGAACCGTTCCAGCCTCGGCGCGCTCGCGCCAGGGACGCCGGTCAACCTGGAGCGTTCCGTCCGCCTTGCGGACCGGCTGGGCGGCCATCTCGTTCAGGGCCACGTCGACGGGACCGGCACGATCATCTCCCGCACCCCGGCCGAGCACTGGGATGTGGTCCGGATCGGGCTGCCGCCAGGGCCTCCCGACCTGGCCCGGTACGTCGTGGAGAAGGGCTCCGTCGCCGTGGACGGGATCAGCCTGACGATTGTTTCCGTCTCGGCCACCTGGTTCGAGGTGAGCCTGATCCCGGAGACGCTGAAGCGGACCACGCTGGGCGCCAAGCAGCCCGGGGAGACGGTCAACCTGGAGGTCGATGTGATCGCCAAGTACGTAGCGAAGCTGCTCAACGCCCAGGGCACCGGCGGCAGATCCGGCAGCAGACGGAGCGCAGTCATGAGCGCCCGGCTGCGTTCCCGGACCCAGGTCCTGGACACGGTGGAGCAGGCTATCGCCGACATTGCGGCGGGCCGCCCGATCGTCGTGGTGGACGACGCGGACCGGGAGAACGAGGGCGATCTGGTCTTCGCGGCCAGCCAGGCCACGCCCGAGCTGCTCGCGTTCACCATCCGGCATGCGCGCGGCCTGATCTGCGTGCCGATGCTGGGCGAGGACCTCGACCGGCTGAACCTGCCCCAGATGACCAGCGACAACCAGGAGCACATGGGCACCGCGTTCACGATCAGCGTGGACGCGCGCACCGGCATCACGACCGGCATCAGCGCCGCCGACCGGGCCCGCACCATCCAGCTGCTGGCCAGCCCCGGGACGCAGCCGGCGGACCTGGTCCGGCCCGGTCACCTGTTCCCGCTCCGGTACACCGAGGGCGGCGTGCTGCGCCGCGCCGGGCACACCGAGGCCGCCGTGGACCTGGCCCGGCTGGCCGGCCTGCCGCCCGCGGGCGTGGTGACCGAAATCGTCAACGAGGACGGCACGATGGCCCGGCTGCCCCGGCTCCGCGAGTTTGCCGACTCCCGTGGCCTGGCGCTGATCTCGATCGAGCAGCTGATCGACTACCGGCGCCGCACGGAGCCCACGGTCACCCAGCAGGCCCGGACCCGGCTGCCGAACGCCTACGGCGAATGGCAGGCGTACGGCTACCAGAGCACGATCGACGGCACCGAGCACATGGCCCTGGTCCTAGGCGATCTCGACGACGGCGGGGACGTGCTGGCCCGGGTGCATTCCGAGTGCCTGACCGGCGACGTCTTGGGCTCGCTGCGCTGTGACTGCGGCGCGCAGCTGGAGGCCGCGATGTCGCTGATCGCGGCGGAAGGCCGCGGCGTGGTGCTCTACCTGCGCGGGCACGAGGGCCGGGGGATTGGCCTGCTCAGCAAGCTGCGCGCCTACCAGCTGCAGGACCACGGCTCGGACACGGTTGACGCCAACCTGGAGCTCGGCCTTCCGGTCGACGCGCGCGACTACTCCATCGGCGCGGAGATCCTCCATGACCTCGGCGTGCGTTCGGCCCGGCTGCTGACCAACAACCCCGCCAAGGTCGAGGGCCTGGTCCGGTACGGGCTCGAGGTGACGCGCGTCCCGCTGCCCGTGCCGGTCAACGTCCACAACCTCCGGTATCTGGCCGCGAAACGTGACCGTCTCGGTCATAAGATCGAAAATTTGCCGAACGGAACCGCCGCCAAGCCGAACTCAGGTCCAGGGACGATCATGGAGTCGGCGTGAGCGGCGAGGGGCGTCCGGTCCTGGACTTGGTGGACGCCAACGAGCTGACCCTGGCCATCCTCGGCACCCGCTGGCATGAGGAGATCACCGACGCCCTGGTGGAGCGGGCCGCCGCGGCAGCGGTCGCCTGCGGCATCGACGATCCGCTGGTGCTGCGGGTCGCCGGAGCCGTCGAGCTGCCGGTGGTGGCGGCCGAACTGGCCCGCTACCACGACGCGGTGGTCTGCGTCGGCGCGGTGATCCGCGGCGGTACCCCGCACTTCGAGTACGTCTGCGACGCGGTGACCGCCGGCCTGACCCGGGTGGCCCTGGACGCGGGCACGCCCGTCGGCAACGGCGTGCTGACCTGTGACACCATCGAGGACGCCCGCGATCGGTGCGGGCTGCCGGGCAGCCGCGAGGACAAGGGCTGGGAAGCGGTCGTGGCCGCGCTGGACACCGCGCTGCTGCTGCGTTCCATCCGCTGTTCCGGCCCGGACCGGCGGCCGACGCAGCCCCGGCCGCGCGGCGTCGGGACGGGTTCCCCCCGCCGTTGATGCCGCGTCGCACCATGGCTTTGTTGAGCTAACCAACCGCCACGGCGGCGGGACGTAGGGTTAGCGGCGAGAAGCCCGTCCGTGCCCGCCCCTCCCGCCGTCCCGTCGCGCCCGTTGTCCCCGAAAGGTTCTTTCGTGCTCTCCCTCGTCCTGCCGAAGGGCTCGCTGGAGCGAGCCACCCTGGAGCTGTTCGACGCCGCCGACCTCACCGTCCGGCGCTCCTCTGACCGCGACTACCACGCCTCGATCGACGACCCGCGGATCGAGCGGGTCCGGTTCCTGCGCCCGCAGGAGATCCCCTCTTACCTCGAGCGCGGCCTGTTCGACCTGGGCATCACCGGGCGCGACTGGATCTCCGAGACCCAGGCCGAGGTGGTGTCGCTGGGCGAGCTGCAGTACTCCAAGGCCACGTCGCAGCCGGTGCGGGTGGTGCTGGCGGTGCCTGACAACGCTCCGTGGCAGACCGCGGCCGACCTGCCCGAGGGAATCCGGATCAGCACCGAGTTCCCCTCGCTGACCCGGCGGTACCTGGATTTCCACGGGGTCAAGGCCGTGGTCATCCCGTCCTACGGCGCGACCGAGGCCAAAGTCCCAGACATCGTGGACGCGATCGTGGACCTCACCGAGACCGGATCCTCGTTGCGCAAGAACGGCCTGCGGATCCTGGACACCCTGCTGTCCAGCTACACCGAGCTGGTGGCCAGCGCCGCCGCCTATGCCGATGAGGGCAAGCGCGCGGCCATGGAGGACATCGCGCTGCTGCTCAGCGGGGCGATCCAGGCTCGCGGCAACGTGCTGCTCAAGCTCAACGTCCCGGCGGACAAGCTCACCGCGGTGACCGAGATGCTGCCCGCGCTGTCGTCCCCGACGATCCTGTCGCTGGCGCGCGGCAACATGAACGCCATCGAGACCGTGGTGCCCAAGCGCGGCGTCAACACCCTTATCCCGGCCCTCAAGGCGGCCGGCGCGCAGGACATCCTGGAGATCCCCATCTCGAAGATCGTCGAATAACCAAAGCTCAGGTACCGTTGTTACCGCTGTATCCGATGCCTGAGGTGGTCACGTGCGCGACGTCCTGAACGACATCATGAAGTGGTGGGACGCCGACGAGACGTTCGGATTGGCCACGGTCGTCCGCACGTTCCGCAGCGCGCCGCGTGAGCCCGGCGCCGCGCTGGCGGTTGGCGCCGACGGCGAGGTGGTCGGCAGCGTGTCGGGCGGCTGCGTCGAGGGCGCCGTCTACGAGCTGTGCGGCGAGGTCACTTCGACTGGCCAGCCTGTGCTGCAGACGTACGGGGTCAGTGACGACGACGCCTTCGCGGTGGGCCTGACCTGCGGCGGCATCCTGGATGTGTTCGTTGAGCCGGTCAGCCGCGAGCTGTTCCCCGAGCTGGGGGACCTGGCGGCCGCCGTGGAGCGCGACGAGTCCGTGGCCGTCGCCACCGTGATCAGCGGCCCCGGCACGATCGGCGCGCGCCGGATCATCTACGCGGACGGCACGACGGCGGGCAGCCTGGGCGCGGGCGACCGGCTGGACGCCGCGGTGGATGATGACGCCCGCGGCATGCTCGCCCAGGGGCAGACGGCCGTCCGCCGCTACGGCACCCAAGGTGAGCGGCGCCACGACGAGCTGGCCGTGTTCGTGAACTCGTTCGCGCCACCGCCGCGGATGATGGTGTTCGGCGCGATCGACTTCGCGGCCGCGGTGGCGCGGGTCGGCAAGTTCATGGGGTACCGGGTCACCGTGTGCGACGCGCGCGGCGTGTTCGCCACCACGGCCCGGTTCCGCGACGCGGACGAGGTCATCGTGGAGTGGCCGCACCGCTATCTGGCCGGGGCCGACGTGGACGAGCGCACGGTTATCTGCGTGCTGACCCATGATCCCAAGTTCGATGTCCCGCTGCTGGAGGTGGCGCTGCGTACACCGGCCGGCTATATCGGCGCGATGGGCAGTCGCCGCACCCACGAGGATCGCCTGGCCCGGCTGCGCGAGGCCGGGCTGACCGAGGCTGAGCTGTCCCGGCTGCGGTCACCGATCGGCCTGGATCTCGGCGCCCGTACCCCCGAGGAGACCGCGATCTCGATCGCCGCCGAACTGATCCAGCTCCGCTGGGGCGGATCCGGGCACCCGCTGACCTCGACCGACGGCCGCATTCATCCCGTCACCGCGGCCCGCGAGTAAGCCCCACCGCCGCGCCCCATCCGCCTCGTGCGGCCCATAGCCGCCGCCGCGCCGCCGCGCCCATCCCCTCGTGCGATACCGCCGCCCGCTCGTAGATCTGCCGCCGCGCCTCATCCGCCTCGTGCGGCCCATAGCCGCCGCCCGCACGTAGGCCCTGCCGCCGCGCCCCATCCGCCTCGTGAGCCCCGCAGAACTGTCCCGCCCCATCGGTCACAGTGGCTTCCAGCCCCCAGGCACCCAACCCCGCCCGCCGGACGGTCAGTCTTTCCGGCCGGATACCGCCAGCGTCGCGCCGATTCCGATCATCACCAGGCCCCCCGTCCCGCCGATGAGTTCCAGCCGCCGTGGCGACCGCCCGAACCAGGCCCGCGCCGACCCCGCCACGAGCGCCCAGCCGCTGTCGGACAGCAGCGCGATCCCGGCGAAGATGGCTCCGAGCAGCAGCATCTGCTGCGGAACCCGACCGGCCGTACGGTCGACGAACTGCGGCAGTACGGCGGCGAAGAATACGATCGCCTTGGGGTTTCCGATGCCGACCACGAACCCGTCGGCCATGACCCGGGCGACGCTCTTGTTCTCGATCCGCGATCCGAGCATCTCAGCGAGCTTCTGCCGGTGCCGGATCGCCTGGATTCCCAGGAAGATGAGGTACGCCGCGCCGCCCAGCTTGATGATCGTGAAGACCAGGACCGATCGCTCGACAAGCGCGCCAATCCCGAAGGCGACCGCCACCACCTGTACGTACACGCCGACGGTGTTGCCGGCCACGGTGGCTACCCCCGCCATCCGCCCGAGCGCGAGCGCGCGGCTCACGGTGAACAGCACGCTCGGTCCCGGCACCACGATCAGGGCAAAGGCGGTGAGCGTAAAGGCGAGGAGGTGCGCCGTAGGAAGCACGCCGCGAGCCTAACCCGGGGCCCATTCCGGGGCCACCCCAATTTCGGCCCGGAGGCGCCCACTCGGATGGCCCACTGCCGCGCGCCCTCATTCCCTGGGGGCATCATCCGTGCGGCCGGCGGCTCTCATCTCGGCTTTCCGCGGTCATCGATAGCCTTGACCTCATGCAACCGCCTGTCGCTGGAATCTTGCTGGCCGCGGGCGAAGGCAGCCGTCTGGGCCAGCCCAAGGCCCTGGTTGAAGTCGTCGGCCAGCGACTCGTCGACCGCGGTAGCCGAATGCTCCGCGACGGGGGAGCGGCCCCCATCGTGGTCATCACCGGTGCCGCACCCGTTGACGTACCGGGCGCGCTAGTCGTGCACAATCCCGCCTGGGCCAGTGGCATGGGGTCATCGCTGGCCACGGGGCTTTCCGCCCTGCAGGCCCTGCCCGGCGAGTGCGACGCCGCCGTGATGGCGCTGGCCGACCAGCCCCTGGTGGGTTCCGAGTCGGTCCGCCGGCTCATCGCCGCGCACGCGTTGCCGGCGCGAGCATCGCGGTCGCCGCCTACGATGGCCGGCCGCGGAACCCGGTCCTGATCGCGCGCGAGCACTGGGCGGAGGTCCTCACCCTGGCCAAGGGAGACGCCGGTGCCCGCCCCTTCCTCCTGGCTCATCCCGACCTCGTCACGCTGATCGAATGCGGCGATACCGGCAGCCCCGACGACATCGACACCCCCGAAGATCTCGCGCGCGTCACCCAGGCCCTGCTGCACCGCGATCAGTCCTAGACGAATGCGCCTCGCACCGCGAACATAGGTTCTATAAGCATAGACATTCTGCACGGAAGGCGATACTATATTCGAAAGGACCGTAAGCAAATATCCCTCATCCGAACATCCGGCGGTGGCAGATGGCAACAGGACCGACCCCGGGCGCCGGGCAGGACCCCCCGCCGCGCGGCGAGCCATCCCGCCCGCGTCGGCCACCCACGTCTGGCCACCCCGCGGTCCGGCCAGTCTGGTCCGGGCCACAGCGGTCCCCTGGCCGCCCCCGGTGACGCCGACGCGTGGTGGGAAGGGGACGGAGCTGACTGATGATGATGATCTGGAGGAGTCGGAGTGGGCCGATCCACCGGGGAACCGCTGGATGAGCAGGCGATCCAGGCCGCTCGGGCAGCCAGCATTTCCGCGGAGGTGCTGGGGACAGGGTTCTGGCGCCGCGTCGGTACCGGTCCCGGCGCCCGGACGATCATCCGGTCGCGGTCGGGGTTCGGGTCCGGGGATGACCTGGACGAACTCGAGCGCCGGCCCGGCGCTGGCCGGGCTGACTGACACCGCTACCCGCCCGGACCGGATCGCGGACCTGGATGATGATGAACTGATCGGGGCGCTGCGGGCGTGGCGGCGGCTGGAGTCCTGGACCGCGGCGGGGACGCTGGCGGTGGTGGCGGAGCTGGCCCGCCGCCGTCCCGCGGACCGGACTGCCCCCGCGGCGCCCGGCCAGTTCCCGGACCAGCCCAGCGAGTTCCTCGCCGACGAGATCGCCGCCGCCCTGACGCTGACCGGCCCGGCCGCCGGGACCTGCCTGGATCTGGCGATGGATCTGGCCATCCGGCTGCCCGGCACCGCCGCGGCGCTGCGCGCCGGGATCATCGACTACCTCAAGGCCCGGATCATCGCCGAGGCCACCCGCATCCTCAGCGCCGACGACGCCCGCCAGGTCGAAGACCTGATCCTGGCCAAGGCCGGGCAGCAGACGTCCGGGCAGCTGCGGGCGGCGCTGGCCCGGACGATCCTGGCCATCGACCCCGAAGCCGCGCAGCGGCGCCGGGAGCAAGCCCAGCGGGATCCGCGGATCCGGCGCTGGCGCGAAGACGCTGGCACCGCCGCCCTGGCCGGGTACGGGCTGCCGCCCGCCGACGTGCTGGAAGCCGACCAGCACCTCACCGAACGGGCCCTTAACCTGCGCGATGCCGGCCAGCCCGGCACCCTGGACGAACTCCGCGCCCGCGCCTACCTTGACGCCCTCCTCGGCCGCGCGCCCCACCCAGTCCGCGCACCCCGCCGGGCCCGGGCAGCCCGGGGACCCGGCGGACCCGGTGAGCCCGCCGACCCTGGCGACCCGGGCGCGGCCAGCGAATCCGCCCCGCCCGTCAGCACCCCACCGCCCGCGGCACCCGCCAGTACCCCGCCTTCGGGCCCATCCACCAGCACCCCACCGCCCGGGCCGCCCGCGCCGTCTACTGATGCCGCGCCGTCTACTGATGCCGCGCCGTTCACTGATGCCGCGCCGTCTACTGTGCCGCGCCGTCTACTGATGCCGCGCCGTCCACTGATGCCGCGCCGTCTACTGATGCCGCGCCGTCTACTGATGCCGCGCCGTCCGCTGGTGCCGCGCCGTCCGCGGCACCCGCTGCCCTCACTGGGCCGATGCGGGTCGGGCGGGCGGCTGGCCGCCCGCATCAACCTCACCGTGCCCCTGATGACGCTGCTGGGGCTGCCCAGCGATCCCGGCGACATCGGCGGGTTCGGGCCCATCGACCCCGCCCTGGCCCGCGACATCACCGCCCGCGCCGCCGCCCATCCCAGCACCAGCTGGAGCCTGACCATCACCCACACCGGCCAGGCCATCGCGCACGGCCCCATCCCCGCCCGCCGCGCCCGCCGCTTCCTCAGCCACCCCCGCGGCCCCGCGACGGCGGCCCGGCGACGGCGGCCCCGGCGACGGCGGCCCCGACGACGGCGGCCCCCACGACGGCGGCCCCAGCCACCGGCCACCAGGACAGCCCAGGCCGCCCGGCAGACCGCCCAGCCCCGGCGACCTCACCGTCAAAGTCACCCCGCTGGCCCGCGACGGCTGCGACCACCGCACCGAAGAATTCCGCTACCAGCCCGGCCAGCGGCTGCAGAACCTGATCCGCGCCCGCACCGCCACCTGCTCGGCCCCCGGCTGCCGCCGCCCGGCCGCCCGCTGCGACCTCGACCACACCATCCCCTACGACCACGGCGGCCGAAGCTGTCAATGTAACCTGGCCCCGCTGTGCCGTCACCACCATCGCTGCAAGCAAGCCGAAGGATGGCGGCTGGAGCAGATCACACCCGGCATCATGCGCTGGACGACCCCCGCCGGCCGCCACTACACCACCACACCCACCACCTACCACTAATCCCCAGTCCACCAGCCCGCGGCCGTTACCTGATGGATAGATAATCGCCGGACGGTCGCTTCCGGCGGTAATGGGGGGACTGGTGTACTCCGAGTTGCTCGGGTTTCCGGAGAGCCGAGTTGCTCGGGTTCCGGAGATTGGCCGGACCCGTCGTAGAGACGCCGGACCCGTCGAAGAGACTCTGCCGGCGCCGAGAGTCGCCGGGGCGATGATGATCGTGCGGCTGGCTCGCGCGGCCCGTGCGGGACCGGTCATCCGAACCCAGCCTGCGCCGCTGCCTAGCTGAGATAGTTCGACAGCTCGATTAGGTTCTGGTCGGGGTCGCGAATGTAGACGCTGATCATCTCGCCGACGGCTCCGGTCCGTTCGACCGGTCCTACCTCGACCCGTACCCTGGCCGCCGCAAGCTGTGCCTGCACGTTGTCCAGGTCGTCCTCGACGATCAGGCAGAGATCCGCGCTGCCCGGAGTCGGCAGCGCGGCCTTCGGCTCGAACTCGTGGCCGACCAGGTGCAGGTTGATCTTGCTGGACCCAAATACGAGGGCCTTGCGGTTGCCGTGGAATGTCACCTCGCTCATGCCGAGCACGCGAGTGTAAAACGACACCGATGCCTTGATGTCCTTGACGGTCAAGACGAGGTGGTCAAGATGGCTGATTCTCATTACCGTCCAGTCTCCCCTCCGCGGCGCAACCGCGCGCCTGCTGATGCCACTGTTCCCGGCACGCCAGTCGTGATCCGGAGATAACCGGGTGGCCTCGGTGGGACGCTGTCGACATGCACCCGCTATACCCGGACGCGGAGAACGGCCTCATTACGAGTGGCCCCAAGGCCGCGACGCCATGCCCGCCGATGGCGGTCTCAGCGGAACGGATTGATGACCCGGATTCCGGCGTAGTCCTGGCCGTCGCCCAGGTCTTCGGACAGTACTTCTGCGCAGCCCATCGCGCGGGATGCTTCAATGATCGCTGCGTCCCAGTACGAGAGCTGGAACCGCTGGCGTGTGTCCAGGGCCGCCATCAGGATTGTGCCGGTGATGTCCTGGACAGGAAAGCGGCGGAATGACTCAATGAGCCGGACCGCCTGCTGGTGGGTGATGGGATCCGGCCTGCTGGCGCGGGTGGCCTGCACGTAGAACTCCTGTAGCACCTGGACCGACAGTGCCAGGTCATGGTCGGCCAGGAGGTCGCTGGCGCGCTTGGCCTTGTCCTGCTCCGCGGCGTCACGTGAAATCGCGTAGAGCAGGACGTTCGTATCAATGAACCGCACGATCGTGTGCCTCGTCGCGGCCGAGCCGGTCGGCCGCACGGAACTGGCCTATCTCGGCCTGCACCTCATGCTGTAGTGCCTCCAGCCTCGCGAACTCTTCCTTCCACCCTGACAGCCGTTCCAGATACGCGACCACCAACGCGCTCACTGAGGTATCGCGCTGCGCTGCGGCAACCCGGGCGTTGCGGTAGACGTCATCGGGTACGGAGACCGTAATGTTCTTCACAGTTTCACAGTAACACCGTTTATGTGTCGACGGCCTGGCGAATCCGGGACGACAGCGAATCGGCGGTACGTACACCTGTGCGCCGTGTCGGCGCGGCGTCGCTGGCGGACCGCGGAGCTCACTCGTCGTGCTCGATTGGGCGGCGGCGAACAGGTTCCCGCCCAAGCGGCTGGGGTGAGCGCTTCCCGTTTTAGCGCGTGGGTCCGCACGTCTGTCGGCATTGCGGCAACTCCGGGTATCTCTGCCAACGCGGGAACGCGATGTAACGTGATGTTTACCGGCGCCGCAGCCGGGACGAGGTTGGCCAGGGCGGAGCCAGGTCGGCCAGGGCGGAGCCAGGTCGGCCAGGGCGGAGCAGGGCATGTTGGAGCGGTTCACCGACCGGGCGCGGCGGGTCATGGTCCTGGCTCAGGACGAGGCCAGGATGCTCCGCGACGACTACATCGCTGCCGAGCGCATCGTGGCCGGCCTCATCCATGGGGGCGCCGGCCTGGCGGCGCCGGCGCTGGAGTCGCTGCAGAGCCGGGCGGCGCCAGGTTCTGCCCCGCCGGGCCGGGCAAGGAGCGGCCATGTCTTCGGCGGCTGAACACATCCCGCGGCAGGCCCGGCCCGGCACCCGGACGGTCGTGGTGGCCGGGACGCCGCTGCGGGTCGCGATCCGGCCCGGCACCGGGGCGGGCCCCCCACTGCTGCTCGCCAACGGCATCGGCGCCAGCCTGGAGACCCTCCAGCCGTTCGTCGACGCGCTCGAACCGGCGATCACAGCGATCCGCTTCGACGTCCCCGGCGTGGGCGGCTCCCCGCCGCCCGCCCGGCCCTACCGGTTCGCCACCTTGGCCTGGCTGCTGCGCGGCCTGCTCAGCAAGCTGGGCTACCAGTCCGCCGACATCCTCGGCATCTCCTGGGGCGGCGGGCTGGCCCAGCAGTTCGCCCTGTCCAGCCCGTTGCGGTGCCGGCGGCTGATCCTAGTGGCGACAGCGACCGGGCCACAGACGATGGTGCCGGGCAATCCGCTGGTGCTGACGAAGATGCTCAGCCAGCGCCGGTACCTGGATCCGGATTACGCCCGCCGGATCGCCGGTGGGCTGTACGGAGGAAGCGCGAGAACAGACGCGGATACGATCACCGGGATCCTCCGCCAGGAACGCGCCTGCCCGCTGCGGGGTTACTTGTACCAGCACGCGGCCGGGCTGGGGTGGACCTCGCTGCCGTTCCTGCGGCTCATCCGTCAGCCCACCCTGGTGCTCGCGGGCAACGACGACCCGATCATCCCGCTAGCCAACGCCAAAATCCTGGCCGCGCTGATCCCCAGCGCGCGGCTGCACGTCTACAACGGCGGCCACCTTGAGCTGGTGACCCGCCCGACCTGCTCGCGCCCGTGGTCGCCGGTTTCCTGGCCCAGGGCAGCCCGCGCGAAGCCTCATCCGTGCCCAGATACAGCCCCTGACAGCACCTCGGAGGCCGACGGAGGCGTTGCCACCCGACGGTTTCTGTGGAAGATCGATGGCCTTTCGCCGCACAGCACTGTCCCTTCCGTAGTTCGCGAATCACATGCAGGCCCAGCTGGTCAACGCGACGATGAGCCGCGCTCTTCGAGCTGTCGGCTTAACCGCGCGCTCTGTAGCGTGATGATCGCTAGCCGCCCGCCATCGCCCCCACGATCAGGTAGGGCTCGGCGCCCGTGACGACCGCGGCGGGAAGGAGAGCGTCCGGCTGTTCGTGCGACAGGTCCAGCTCGCAGGCGAAGAACCTGATGAACGCGCGGCGCGGTCCGCCGTCGTGGTCGCGGATGGTCCCGCGCAGTACCGGGTAGCGGCTTTCCAGCGCGTCCAGGATCGAGCGCTGGGTGACCGGGCCCGCAACCGCCAGCTCGATCTCACCATTGATACGGGCGAGCGCTCGCAGGTGCGCCGGAAGAACGACCCGGATCATGACAGGTTTGTCTGGACCTCGACCGACAGCACGGCCGGAAGGTCCCGGACGATCGGCGCCCAATTGTCGCCGGCGTCGGCGGACACGTAGACCTGGCCACCGGTCGTGCCGAAGTACACCCCGCAGGAATCCAGCGAGTCCACGGCCATCGCGTCGCGCAGCACGTTGACGTAGCAATGCTGCTGGGGCAGGCCCGGGTGAGCGGCTCCCACTCATCACCACCGGTCCGGCTCCGGTAGACGCGAAGCTTCCCCTCTGGCGGGAAGTGCTCGGCGTCGCTCGTGATCGGTACCACGTAGACGGTGTCCGGCTCGTGGGCGTGTACGTCGATCGGAAACCCGAAGTCAGTCGGCAGGTCACCGCTGACCTCGTGCCATGATTCCCCGGCGTCATCGCTGCGCATGACGTCCCAGTGCTTCTGCATGTACAGCACGTCGGGCCGCGCCGGGTGCATCGCGAGGCGGTGCACGCAGTGACCGACCTCAGCATCCGGGTCGGGGATGCCCTCCGACTGCAGGCCGCGGTTCACCGGACGCCACGTCTGGCCCGAGTCATCGGACCGGAACGCGCCCGCCGCCGAGATCGCGGCGAACATCCGGCCCGGCTCGGCCGGGTCCAGCAGCAGTGTGTGCAGGCACATCCCGCCCGCACCCGGCTGCCAGGACGGCCCCGAGTCATGGCAGCGCAGCCCCGACAGTTCCGCCCACTCCGGCCGCCGTCCGTCGACCGGAACAAGCCACGTCTTCCACCCCGGCGTAGACCGTATCCGGGTCATCCAGGGACGGCTCCAGGTGCCAGACCCGCGCGAACTCCCACGGGTGCGGCGTCCCGTCGTACCACTGGTGCGTCCCGGGGGCACCGTCGTAACTGAAGCGGTTGCCCACCGGCTCCCAGGTCACGCCGCCGTCGTCGGACCGCTGGATCACCTGGCCAGACCAACTGCTGGACTGCGATGCGAACAGCCGATCCGGGTCGGCCGGGCGAGCCCTTGACGTGGTAGATCTCCCAGCCCGCAAAATGCGGCCCGCTGACCTTCCATCGCTCCCGCCTGCCGTCTGAGGTCAGGATGAACGCTCCCTTGCACGTGCCCACTAGCACTCGTACACCGCCCATCACATCTCCTCGCAGCCTTGAGAAGGAACCCGGGTCCTGACACTGTGACCGCCAGCAGGCCGACGACTCATCGGCCCGGCCGCGTCCAAGGGCGTGCAGGAGGTCACCGTCTCAGCGTGCATCCAGGAAATAAGCTGCCCCGCGCGCCAATTGCATCAAGCTAGATTGATGTACTGTCGTTCCGTGCCCCGCGTACCGCCCAGCCGGAATGGCCGCCCAGAAGTTTCTGCGGCTGGCGGGTGACCCGTTGCGGTGGGCGCTGCTCGGCGAGCTGGCCCGCAGCGACCGGCAAGTCCAGGAATTGACCAGCCTGCTCGGCCGGCCACAGATCTGGTCTCCTACCATCTGGGCAAGCTGCGGTCGGCGGGGCTGGTCTCGGCGAGGCGCAGCTCAGCCGATGGCCGTGACACCTACTACGCCGTGGACCTGCCGAGGTTCGGTGAGCTACTGGCCAAGGCGGGCCAGGCGGTGCATCCCGGCCTCCATCTCGTTCCGGCCGCCCCGGACACCAGCGGACGGCCGCCGGGCGGCGTGCCGGTCAGGCTGTTGTTCTTGTGCACCGGTAACAGCGCCCGGTCGCAAATGGCTGAGGCCCTGGCCGTTGCGCAGTCGGACGGCCTGGTCGAGGCGTACAGCGCGGGGAGCCGCCCCAAGCCGCTGCACGCCAACGCGGTCCGGGTGATGGCCGAACGGGGCATCGACCTGACCTCCCGCCGTTCGAAACACCTGAGCCTGTTCACCGGTCAGCGTTTCGATTACGTGATAACGCTGTGCAACCGGGTCCGCGAAGTCTGCCCGGAATTTCCCGGTCACCCCGACTGCATCCACTGGAGCATCCCGGACCCGTCGGCGTCCGGCGACCACGACGCGGCCACCCTGGCGGCCTTCCGGCGGACCGCAGCCGAAGTGGGAAACCGAATCGCCTACCTGCTCGCCGGCATCGCCGCTTCATCCGGCCAGGGATCCCATGAGCGGTAACGAAGATCCTGGGCGGCCATCTCCCCACCCCCCCCACCCCCCCCACCCCCCCCAACCCCCCCCAACCCCCACCCAACCCCCACCCAGACCCCCCTCCTCCACCCCTGTGCCGCTGGCTACCATCGTGCGGGAGTGGGGCCGGATCGGCTGTATCGGCTTCGGCGGCCCTCCGGCTCACATCAAACTGCTGCGCCGAGTTCTGCGTGGAGCGCCAGGCGTGGCTGGACGCCCGTCAATTCGAAGACGCCATCGCCGCCTGCAACCTGCTGCCCGGCCCGGCATCGACCCAGCTCGCGATCTACTGCGCCTGGCGGCTCCGCGGCCGGCCGGCGCGCTGGCGGGCGGGGCCGCGTTCATCTGCCCCGGCCTGGTCGTGATCCTGGCCCTGTCCGGCTGTTCCTGGGCACGTCCCCGCCGCTGTGGGTCCTCGGCGCGGGAGCGGGCGCCGGCGCCGCCGTCCCCGCGGTGGCCATCCAGGCGGGCGGCAGCCTCGCGCGCCCAAGCTGGTCGACGCCGCAGGCAGCCCGTCCGCTGGCTGGCCTACCTGCCGCCGGGGCTGCCGCCGCGGCGACGATCGGTCTCTGGCTCGTGCTGGTCCTGCTGGGCTGCGGGCTCATCGAGCTGGCCGCACAGCTCGACCGCCGGCCGGGGGACGGCACCTCGCTGCCGACGTCATGGCTGCCCCGTGCTGGCCGGGGGTCCTCGGCAGCGGGGTGCTGCTGTCCGTGGCGTGGGTCGCGCTGAAGGTGGGGGCCCTGTCCTACGGCGGCGGGTTCGTCATCATTCCCCTCATGCAGCCGACGCGGTCAGCCACTATCACTGGATGACCGCCGCCCAGTTCCTCAATGCCGTCGCGCTCGGCCAGATAACCCCCGGCCCCGTCGTCCAGACCGTCGCCGTGGTCGGCTACGCCGCCGCCGGGCTGGTCGGCGGCATCCTCGCCTCGGTCGTGGCCTTCACCCCGTCCTTCGCGTTCGTCCTGCTCGGTGCCCACCGCTTCGGCCAGCTCCGCAGCGACCCCCGGGCCCGCGGCTTCCTCGACGGTGCCGGGCCGGCCGCCATCGGCGCCATCTTCGGCTCGGCCATCCCGCTCGCCCGCGCGCTCACCCACCCCTGGCAGTACGCCGTCCTGGGCGCCGCCCTGCTCGTGCTGTTCGTGCTGCGGCGCGGGGTCGTCCTCACCCTGATCTGCGCGGGCGCGGCAGGCGTCGTCATCGCCTTGGCCGTCGGCCCGGCCCTGCAATTAGGTGCGTCCAGGCCCGTCCATCATCCTCTCAAAGACGACCACACTCGATAACATCTTCACTAACTCAAAATCAACGCCCGAGAAGGTATATACAGCACGCGCACGCCGCTCGATTAGACTGCCGGACGACACTACAAAGTGTAAACTTTGACGTATGACCAGCCACACGCTGACCGCGGCTCGCACACACCTGGGGGAACTTGTCGCCCAGGCCAGGCACACCCACCGTCCCGTCACGATCACCGAGCACGGCAAGCCCGTCGTCGCGCTCATCAATATCGATGACCTTGCTGACCTGAGGATCGCGCGGCCCTGGCCGCGCACTTCGCCGAGAAGGCCGCTGGGCACAGCGGGTCAGTCTCGACGCGCTGGATGCCGCGCTTGACCGGATCGACGCTGAGACCATCGGTGAGCCTGACCGTCGTCTTCCGAAGAGCGCGCTCCGCGCTCTGGCCCGCGTCCGCAGCGACGACAAAGAAGCGTTCACCCAGCTACGTCGGGCCATTGCCGCCCTCGCTGACCAGCCCCATCCTGATGGCGCGGTTGCCTGCGGTCGCACCGGTATCTTCCGGCTGCACGACAGGCAACGCCCGGATCCTGTACGAGGTCGACGACGAGGCCTTAGTCATCTACATCATTAACATCGTCCATATCTCATGAGCGGCGTCCAGACGCGGATGACTGCCGGGTCCCTTCTCGCTGCACAGCCAGGACCCGGGCTGCGCCCGCCTGAAGTGTGCAGCCAATTCCAGCGGCCGCGACCCGAGGTTGCCGGGGCAGCTTCCGCTACGCCGGATGGCGCTGGACGCCCCAGCTGCGGGTGACGGTCTCGCCCGGGTTGAGCACGATGAGACTGTCGCCGGTGACGAAGGCGTTGGGCGGGCAGGTCATCGGCTCGATCGCGACGGCTTTCCGGTGCCGGCCGCCGTGCAGCGTGTCGCTGGTGAACACCTGGAGCCAGGGGCAGTCCGGGCCGGCCCACAGCGAAACCTGCGATCCGCCCGCACGAAGGTGTGCCCAGGCCCGGCCGTCATTCTCCCGTATCAGGCCGGTAAGCGCATGGTCGAGGACGGAGCTGCCAATTCGGCGCGGGCGCCGGAAGTCACCCACCGTGCCCCCGAGATCCTGGACCGGGCCAGCCGGGATGCCGCGCTCATCCACCGGCAGCCATTGCGTCGCGGGCAGCTCCAGCTCCCAGTCATCCACCGGGGATGATCCGGCCGGCGACGGACCCGCGCTGAGATAAGGGTGCTGCCCAAAGCCGTACGGTGCGGGACGCGTCCCGCGGTTGGCGGCGGAGATCGTGACCTCCAGCCCGGCGGCCGGGGACAGCCGGTATTCGGCCTCGACCTCCAGACAGAAGGGGTACCCGGCGTAGCCATGCGGACGGTGCCGCAGCACGATGCTGTCCGGCTCGTGCCGCACCGGCAGCCACGCGGCGAATCGGGTGAGCCCGTGGATCGCGTTACCTCTCCCCGCTTCGCTGAGGTCCAGCTGGTAGGGGACGCCGTCGAACTCGTAGCGGCCATGGTCGACGCGGTTGGGCCAGGGAGTGAGAAGCTCCCCGGCGGCACCGGGCGGCAGTTCGTCCGCCTGGTAGCCGAAGACCAGCGGATTCCCGCCGTGGCTGAGCTCGCGCAGTCCGGCACCAAGCTCGGTCACCACCGCGCGATAGTCGCCAGCGGAAATCTCGTACTGCTCACCCGTGACCGGTAGCCCCGGCCCCTGGCCGCCCACGCTCGTCGCGCTACTCGCGTCACCCGGGCTGCTGGCCGGGGGAGGAGTGTCAGGAGTCATGCTTGTCATCCTGGCAGTGGACGGGCCCCGGTGCGCATCCGGGCACAGAACTCACGGGCACGGAACTAACCCGTCAGGAGACGGAAAGGGCCAGTGCCGCGCCGCACCCGGCGATGAGCCCCCACGTCAGCTCGGCTCCGGTCGCCCGGCCCGCGGTCAGCAACCGCCGCGCCGCGGGCTCGACCGGTTTCTGCCCCGCGAAGGCGCGCAGGACGGCCGAGACCTCTTCGGCGGCCTGTCCCCGCGCGGCGCAGTGCAGCAGTGTGGCGGCCAGCGCGGTAGTCCGCTGCTCTGCGTAGCAGGTGACGGCGGCGCCCAGCCATTCGGCCAGCCACACCGCTTTTGTCCCGCCGGCGGTCGCGCCGCCCAGCAGGCGGAGGGCCAGCAACAGGCCGCTGATCATGCTGTCCCCGCTCGGCGTCAGGCCGGGTCCGAGTCCCACCAGGCTCTCGGCGATTTCGACCGCGCTGGCCAGGTCCCCGGCCGCGCAGCGTGCGGCGAGGGCAGCCGGCGCGTCATGCCCGTCCAGACCGGGCCGGTGCTCAGC
Organism: uncultured Actinomycetes bacterium; assembly: GCA_963775825.1. Taxonomy (GTDB): domain Bacteria; phylum Actinomycetota; class Actinomycetes; order Streptosporangiales; family Streptosporangiaceae; genus Bog-532. The sequence goes on along the minus strand of CAVZKY010000064.1, from coordinate 85,700 downwards.
CGCCGAAAACACCCGGGCCAAGCTGGCCACGCCGTGCTCCAGACGGCCCCGGGACAGGGGGCCGACCACTGGGGACGGATCCCACCAGCGGCGGACCTGGACATCCATCCCGCAGGCCAGGACCCGGCCATTGCCCACCCAGGCCCCGTCTTCCGGCCCTGCGGTACGGTCTTCCCGCCCTGCGGTACGGTCTTCCCGCCCTGCGAGCCTCGCCGGCTCCTGGGTGCCCGCAGGAGGGGCCGGGCCGTCCTGGCCGGGTAGCTTCAGCGTGATCGCGTTCGGCAGGCAGATGACGTCCGGTGCGGTCAGGGCGATGACCTGCGGCTCACCCGCGTACTCGCCGAAGTCCAGGTAGATGACGTCCGGCAGGACCGCGATGACGCGACCGGCCTGAAGTGGTTCGCGCAGTAGCCGGTGCAGCGCCAGGCTCGCCACGCCCGGGACCGCGCGCGAGGTGGCCCGGCTGGGGAGAGCCTGCTGGCCGGCGCTGGGCTTGCCCTTCCTGGGCCTGCTGTTCCTGGACCTGCCGTTACTAGGCTGGCCAGCCGACGGCAATATTGGGACGGCCCGCCCGGGAATTTTGCCGCGCGTCACGCCTTCCACAGTACCGCCCGGAACTGCCCGGAACTGCCCGCCAAGAGTACGCCAACCATAGCGCGTAATTGATAAAGCTGGCCTATTCGGCAAAACGAAAAATCCCAGCCGGGCGGTATTCTCGCGCGACGTCTGGGCCGCTATCTGCCCGGCCGGAAGATAACAGAAGTTAATCAGCGCTCGCGTCACACCCAGGCCGGGAAGCCGACGCCAGCGAAAGGCTAGTGAGCGTATAAGCGCGGCAGTGACGGGGTGAAGGGCCGACGGGGCTGCTTGGGGAGCGGGGGACCGTCAGCCCCGCCGGCTATTGAACCCTAGCTCTTGGGGTGGGCGAAGCGGGGTAAATCCATAAACCATGTAAGGTATCTGAAATAGTTGCGTTCAGTGATCGGCCCGAGGCGATTTGCGGTCGATGTGCCGGTGTTGCGGAACGAGAGAGTGTGATTACGGCAACTGTGCTTGCCAGCGTGACGCACCCGATTAGCCGGTACCCGCCAAAGAGCCTAGGGAATAACCCGGCCCGAGCTGAGGCGCCGTGCGGCGGTGCCCTGCCGGGGCGGCCTGCTGCGGCCCGAGCTGGCCGTTGCGAATGGCCTCGGCGGCCAGGATGCCGAAGAGGTAGAAGTACGCCGCTTCCTCATCCTCGAAAAACCGGACCTCGTGCCGAACCCGGTCGGCTGAGCTGAACACCTCGTAACCGCCCGGGCTGTGGACGAGGCACATCGCGCCGTCGACTTCGGCGTCTATCGCATACGCCGACTGCGGGATGGACGCCTGCTCCAGCAGCTGGGAGAAGACGGCCTGCGCGGTCACCCGGTTCCTGCGGCCTGATCTCCGGCCGGCATTGGTGTGACGGCCCACGGAATTGCCGTGCGCCCGGCTCATGGCGGCCGTTTCGCGGGCCAGCGGCGGATCGTCGTAGGCCATCTCGATGGGCAGCACGGGAGCGGGCTGCGGCACCGCCGGCAGGGCGCCGGTGATGGCGAGCCGCGGCGGGATGCCCCGCCCGTTGACCGGCGCGTTGACCGGCGCGTTGACCGGCGCGGGCTGGCTCCACCGGCCCAGATCCCCGGGCGGGGGGGAGCCGTGCCAGGCCGTCGCCGCGTCCGGGGTCCGCTGATGGTTGTTCGTTGGGCGCAGCACTTCGTTCGGCTCCCAGTCCGCGGCCGGGTCGCTGCCCGGCCCGAGGGGCGCCCGCGCGTGACTACCCGGACGTGAGTTCCACGCCGCAGGCGACGCGGGGGCGGCGGGGCTGGGTGCCTCCCATTCGCCTGCGGTGACCGGGTTCCAGGAGAGCGTGTCCTGGTCCTGCGGATTCCCACCGGCCGGGCTCCCCCCGCCAGCTGCCCGGCTGGGCCTCGCGGCGGTCCCAGTCCATTGAGCCGTGACCGTTCCGCGCGTCCCGGGCCGCGGCGCCGGCCGCGTCCCGGCCGTTCCAACCTCCGGTGTCGTGGGGGGAGCGGGTGCTCCAGTCGCCAGTGTCCCCAGCATCCCGCTCGGCGCCCCAGCCATTGTGGCCGTGACCGTTCCGTGCCTCCCGCCCAGCCGCCTCGGCGATCTCACGGGCGCTCCACCCGTCGGTGGACCGGGCGTCCGCCGCGGTCGCGGCGCGGGCGTCGTAACCCTCGCGCGCGGCCAGCTCGGCGACCTCACGGGCGCTCCAGGTGCCGGAGCTCGGGTGCTTCCCAGCCCCCGGTGTCCCGGGCCCGCCAGCCGCCCCGGCCCCGGGGCTCGGTCGAGTCCGGCCGGTCTACCTCGCCCGCGCCGGCCCAGGTCCCGGTGTCGCGCGGATCCTGAGCATGCTCGTCGCGCGCGTCCCAGCCGCCGAAACCCGAGTCGCCACCGTTCCAGCTGCCCGGCTCGCGCGTGCTGGGCCAGGACGGGCCGGTGTCGATCAGCTCCCGCGGCCCGCCGATCTGGCGGAGCGGGCCCGTGTCGGGCGCGTGACCGTAGTCCCGCGGATTGGACGCCCAGGTCTCCCGGTGGCCGTTCTCCCAGGAACCAGGCGGGCTGGCGTCGGCCGGGTCAAGCAGCGCGAGCTCGTACTCGCCCCGCTCCTCCCGCAGTTCGATGATCTCCTGGCGCGGCACCACGACCTCGAACACGCCGCGGTCCACTTCCCAGAAGCCCAGCCGCCGCGCCATGTACAGGTCGCGGCCCAGATAGGCGATGTGCAGCCGTTCGCCCAGGTCGTCCAGCACCATGCAGCGCTCGCCGCGGTACCGCCCGATGGGGCGCGCCTCCCACAGCGCGTCGATCTCGTCCACGCTGACCCGCTTGCGCCAGTGGCCGGACGAGGAGCGGAAGCCGAGCTCCTCCGGCGGCGGGCAGGCCGCGAACAAGGTGACCTCTTCGTCGGACGGCCCAACGCCCGCCTGATAGGAAGCACCCTGGAAGCTCGCCATGAGCCGGTATCGCATGCCTCATACCTCCCTTGTCGGCCGCCGCCACGCCAGCCCGTCGTAGCGGGCGATGAGGTCATCGCCCCGCACGGTGAGCCGGGATATGGAAGCACCCACCGGAATCGGCATGGAATCGGTGTAGAACTCGGGAATCACCCGGACGTGTGAGGTGGCCATGGTGGCGCGTGCCGACGGGGACAGCTCCTGCCATCCGCCGCCGGGCTCACCCGGCCCCGAGGCCGCGACGTACGTGTCCATCTCCCGCGCCAGCCAGGAGAGGAAGTAAACCTCCGGCATTTCGGCGGTGAATTCGGAGCCTTCGTAGCCGAGGCCGAGGGCGACAAAGCATTCCGCCGGATCGCGGAAGGCGACGTCGCGCCCACGGTAGACGAAACCGGCGATGATGAAACGCTGCCCGTTGAGGTACGGCCCCACCAGCCGGGGCGGTATGACCTTCCGCATCGGCGTGCCTGGCTCGATACTCATGGTCGGCTGCTCGGTCCGGGTCACCGGGCCGCGCCGGATCCGGTGGAGCTGGAAGGGCCGCGTCCGCTCCGCGCAACCGCGCGGGAAGGGTATGCAGTGGCCCGCCAGCCAACCGCGAACCTCACCTTAAGCTCCTCTCCGCGTGCCCCGCCCAGAATCACTGTTTTACCAGGGAATGACATCGAACTCTTCCCCGCAGGAGTGCTCTGCCGCTCATGAGAGTCCCATATCCACAATGCGCTCTCAACTGTTTCGGGCAATCAAGTGACCCTGAGGCAGGTCAGGACCCTAATAAGAGCCGTCCCATTACTAAACGAGGTCACCTGGTTACTCGAAGCTCTTTGCCGGCCGAACGATTATCACCGTATCCCGGCCCCTCCGGGCGGGGCGTTAAAACCAATCTTGTCAGAGGGCTCACGCCGTGCCCAATTCCGGAAGTGCAGGCCGCGCTGGCCCAGGAATCAGCGTCTGGCCATATCCGCGCCCGGAGACCGTTATAAGCCCGAATGGGCGCAACGGGCCCGGATGAGACGGATATCCTGATGGGGCTGGTAGGCCAGCCGTGCCGAGCGCGTGCGAGCCCGGCACAGCGTAGGGTCAGATCCGTGGCTGGGCTGAACGCCGGCGGCCAGCAGTTCGCGGGCGACGATGGGGCACCGGATCCGCGTCTCGCCGCGGTCCTGTCGGCGTATGCGAATGGCCGTGAAACTGAACGGGCCGCTCTGGGGGCTCTCTCCCGTGCACGGCTGCTCATCCCGCTCGTCGAGCTAGCGGCCGGCGAGGACGTCTCCCCTGGATCTGCGGAGCACGGCCAGTCGGGGGCTGCGGAGCACAGCCAACACGAACACCCGGCCCGCGATGCCTGCGCCGCCCCGGCTGCGAAGGAAATGGCGTTCCCCACGCTTATCGGCCGGGACGGCCGTCCCGCGCTGCTCGCCTTTACCTGCCTGGACGGACTCGCCCGCTGGCGGCCCGACGCCCGGCCCGTCCCGGCCCTGGCCAGTCAGGTCTGGGGCAGCGCCATGGCCGATTCCTGCGCCGTGGTCATCGACGTGGCCGGGCCGGTCCCCCTTGCCGTCGACGGGGCCCGGCTCAGCGCCCTGGCCAGCGGCGAGCCGCCACCAGCGCCGCAGGACGACCCCGACGTGCACGCTGAGGTCACCGAAGCGCTGGCCGGTGAGCCAGCCATCGTCGGGGCCCAGCTCGCCCCGGGCTCCGACGGCCCCGAAGGTACCGACCTCGCGATCCGCCTCACGTTCCGCCCGGCCCAGGTTCCCGGAGCGGCGGAGACCGTGCCGGTCCAGCGCGCGGCCCAGGCGATCGCGGCCCGGCTCGCCGGCCGGCTGCGCCGGGGGATCGAGGTCTCGGCGGTCCCGGCTCCCCGCCCTCGCCGATGACCCGCGCCCTGACCTAGGCGGTGACCCGAGGACCGAGGACACGCCTCGCCGTCACCCGCGCCCGCTCAAGCACGTGGGCTTGACAGCGAAGGATCCGCATCGCATTCTATAACCATCTCATTCTAAAACTGGATGGTTATGAATGGCCAGTGACCGGCTCAGCCTCGTGTTCGGAGCGCTCGCCGACCCGATCCGGCGGGCGATCCTGACCCGGCTGTCCGAGGGCGAGGCCACCGTCGCCGAGCTCGCCACGCCGTTCAGCGTGTCCCAGCCGGCGATCTCCAAGCACCTGAAGGTGCTGGAAAACGCGGGGCTGGTCTCGCGCACCCGGCGGGCGACCGCCCGGCTCAGCCACCTGGAGGCCGAGCCGCTGCGCGAGGTGACCACCTGGCTGGCCCGATACCAGCGGTTCTGGGATGAAAGCCACGAGCGGCTCGACGACCTGCTTGCCGCCCTGCAAGCCCGCCAGGAGGAGGGCCCCGGCCCGCACCCGGCTATCACGGCGAAGGAAACCGACGATGAGTAAGACACAGATCACCGCGGAACCCGGCATCCCGCAGATCATCATCTCGCGCGAGTTCGACGCCCCGCGCGAGCTGGTGTTCCGCGCCCACATCGAGCCGGACCTGCTGGCGCAGTGGCTGGGCCCGCGCGACCTGGCGATGACCGTCGACCGCTACGACGCCCGCGACGGCGGCACCTGGCGCTACGTGCATACCGACGCCCAGGCCAACAGCTACGGCTTCCACGGCGTCTTCCACGGCGATCCGTCACCAGATGCCATCGTGCAGACCTTCGAGTTCGAGGGCGCGCCGGGCCACGTCTGCCTGCAGACCGCCACCTTCGCCGGCCACGGCACCAAGACGCTGGTACGCACGGTCTCGGCCTTCCAGTCCGTCGAGGACCGTGATGCGATGGTCGCCTCCGACATGGAGCGGGGCGTCCGCGACTCCGGCGACCGCCTGGCAGAACTCCTCGCCAAGCTCCAGGCCAGCTGACCTGCGGCCGGCCACGCGCGGGCGTGCCGACCCGTGCTCCCGGGCGAATCCCTGAGACTCATTAGGAGACAGCCGTGAGTGAACCCAACCGGGGCCAACAGCCGCGGGCTGACAGCCCGGCAGATGTCCCGGCAGAACGGCCCGCCTGGCTTGACCGCCTGGACGTGCTGACCGGGCAGTGGGAGATGGAGGCCTCGTTCGAGGCCGGGTACTTCGGCCCGGGTCGCCCTGCGATTACCGACCGCGGCGGCCGAACCACATTCGAGTGGCTGGCGGGCAGGTTCTTTGTCATCCAGCGCTTTACTGTCGAAAATCCCGCCGCTCCGAGCGGCCTCGCGATCATTGGCGCGGACGCGGAGCGTGAGACCTTTGCCCAGCACTACTACGACTCGCGCGGAGTCGCCCGGGTGTACCAGATGAGCCTGGACGGTGGGGTCTGGAAGCTCTGGCGAGAGGCTCCCGGCTTCTGGCAGCGCTACACCGGAGTGATCTCCGGCGATGGCGGGACCATCAAGGGTTGCTGGGAGGGGTCTGCGGATGGGCGCGAGTGGAAGCACGACTTCGGCCTCACCTATTCCAGGGTGGAATAGGCGGCGGAATGGGCGTTGCCTCGTGCCCTGCGCTAGGCGCCGGTCAGCCTGAGGTGAGCCAGGACAGCACGGACCGGGCGGTGCGGGCCCGCGCTGTTGTCCACGCGTGCCGGTCCTTGTAATCCCAGGCGTAGACCGGAAAACCGTCCCTGATGAGACCGAGCAGCCTGGGTTCCTGGAGGTCCGCCGCCACGAAGTCGTACAGCGCCTGCATCCGGGGCAGTATCACGCCGTAATCAACGAGGCGGCCGGCGTAGTTCTCCGCCGTCAGGATCTCGCTGATGCTGATTCCGGTCAGCGGGTACCGGTTTGGCAAGATATTGCGCAGCGACAGGAACAAGTCAGCGCCGCGCCAGCGCGGATCGCCGATGAGGCGGCCGGCCCCCTGCAGCCGGCCGAGCGCCAGCCGCGGCCTGATGACCAGGGCGTGCACGAAAAGCACCCGGCACAGGGCGACGTCCATGAAAAAGCGCTCCACCGGAAGCTCGGCCGCGCTGAGCTGACGGTGCTCGAGGTATCCGGCGATGACGCTCGAGTTATGGGCCCGGTACCAGGCCCTGGCGGACGGCTTACGGAGAAAGTCGGCCCAGCGCGATACCGGCGGCCTGCTCGCGGGCCCGGGCCTGGCCACGAGGCGGTCCGCTTCCCAGGCATCACGCAGCAGGCCCTCGTTGACCTGGCGCCACCACTCGCTGCCGGGCTGGCCGGAGTCGGGGGACGCGAGCACGCCCCGGCTGACCTGCCACCGCATGAAGGCCAGCTCAGCCCGACGGTAAGACCGGATCGAGACCCGGCCCGTCCGGTCGTCGTAGAAGCTGCCCGCCAGGCTCAGGCGCTGGTCCGGATCATGCCGGACCGCGGCCACCATGCTGAGGGCCTCTGCCGCCGCATCATCGGGCACGTCACTCTCGGTTCCGCCTGCGGGCCTATCGGCCGCTCCGCTTGCGCTGTCTTCAAAACTGTAGTCACCGCTGAGCGGGCAGGACAGCGGCGGGAGCGAGCATACGATCGACAGGGCGCCGAGGGCCATAGGATCGGGGCATGCTTCGCTGGCTGACCGCGGGTGAATCGCACGGGCGCGCGCTCGTGGCCATCTGCGAGGGAGTACCCGCGGGAGTGCGGGTGAGCACCGGGGACATCGCCGCCGCGCTGGTCCGCCGCCGGGCCGGTTACGGCCGCGGTGCCCGGATGAAGTTCGAGCAGGACGAGGTTGAGCTCACCGGCGGGATCCGGCACGGGGTGACGCTCGGCGGCCCTGTCGCCATCCGGATCGGCAACACCGAGTGGCCCAAGTGGGAGACCGTCATGTCGCCGGACCCGGTGGATCCCGCGGTCCTGGCTGGCTTGGCCCGGAACGCGCCGCTGACCAGGCCGCGCCCGGGGCATGCGGACCTGGCCGGCATGCAGAAGTACGGTCACGACGACGCCCGCCCGGTGCTCGAGCGGGCCAGCGCGCGGGAGACCGCGTCCCGGGTCGCGCTGGGTGAGGTGGCTCGGCTGCTGCTGCGCCAGGCGCTCGGTGTGGAGATCCTCAGTCACGTGGTAGCCTTGGGCCCGGTCGCCGCGCCGGACGGTCTGCTCCCGGGCCCCGAGGAGGCGGCGCGCATCGACGCGGACCCGGTGCGCTGCGCCGACCCCAAGACGAGCGCCGTGATGGTCGAAGAGATCGACGCGGTCCGCCGGGACGGCGACACCCTCGGCGGGGTCGTCGAGGTCCTGGCCTACGACCTGCCGCCCGGGCTGGGCAGCTTCACGCACTGGGACCGGCGGCTCGACGCCCGGCTGGCCGCCGCGATCATGGGCATTCAGGCCATGAAGGGCGTCGAGATCGGGGACGGGTTCACGACCGCGCGCCGCCGTGGCTCCCTCGCCCACGACGAGATCGAGACGGGCCCGGACGGCGTGCACCGGCGTACCAACCGGGCCGGCGGCGTCGAGGGCGGCATGACCAACGGCGAGATACTCCGGGTGCGCGCCGCGATGAAGCCCATCTCCACCGTGCCGCGCGCGCTCGACACCATCGACGTGCAGACCCGCGAGCCGGCCAGGGCGATCAACCAGCGCAGCGACGCCACCGCGGTCCCGGCTTCTGGCGTGGTGGCCGAGGCCATGGTGGCGCTGGTGCTGGCCGACGCCGTGACCGAAAAGTTCGGCGGGGATTCGGTGACCGAGATCCGCCGCAACGCCCAGGCCTACGTGGACGCCCTGGTGATCACGTGACCCGGGGCGTGTCCGCCCAGCCGCTGGTCGTTCTTATCGGGCCGCCGGCGGCTGGCAAAACCGTCGTGGGAGAACTGCTGTCCGAACGTCTCGGCGCCGCCTTCGCCGACACCGACGCGGACGTCGCGGCGGTGGCGGGCAAGCCCGTCGGGGACATCTTCACCGACGATGGCGAGGCCACCTTCCGGGAGCTGGAACGCGCCGCCGCACAGCGGGCCCTGGCCACGCCGGGCGCCGTGGTGGCCCTGGGCAGCGGCGCGGTACTCGACGCGGGTGTGCAGCAGTTGCTGGCCGGGCAGGCTGCCGTCTACCTCGAGGCCGGCTTTCCCGCTGTCGCCCGCCGCCTCGGGCTGGACCGGCCCCGGGTCGTCATCCCCGGCAACCCGCGCGGCCGGCTGCGCAGCATGCTGGAGGAGCGCCGGCCGGTCTACCAGCGGCTGGCCTCCTTCACCGTCCCCGCCGACAACCTCGCCCCCGAGGAAATCGCCGATGACATCGCCACCTGGCTGGGCAACCGGTGAGCGTCACCCACATCCCCATCGGGGCCGGCGTCCTTGCCGAGCGTCCCTACGAGGCCGTGGTCGGCGCCGGCGTCCTCGGCGAGCTGCCCGGCCTGGTGGGCAAGGAAGCCGCCACCGCCTTCGTCATCCACTCCGCCAGCGTCGCGCACATCGCCCGCCCGGCCTGCCGCGCGCTCGAGGACGCGGGCTACCAGGTGATCGCCGAGGAAGTACCGGACGGCGAGGCGGCCAAGCAGGTTTGCGTCGCGGCCCGGCTCTGGTCCCGGCTGGCCGCCGAGCGGGTCAGCCGCACCGACTGCGTGGTCGGTGTCGGCGGCGGCGCCGTGACCGACCTGGCCGGCTTCGTGGCGGCCACCTGGCTGCGCGGGGTCCGCGTCGTGCTGGTCCCGACCACGCTGCTGGGCATGGTCGACGCGGCGATCGGCGGCAAGACGGCCGTCGACATCGCCGAGGGCAAGAACCTGGTCGGGGCGTTCTGGGCGCCGGCCGGGGTGCTGGCCGACCTGACCACGCTGGAAACCGTGCCCAGGGCCGACTACGTTGCCGGGCTGGCCGAGATCATCAAAGCCGGCTTCGTGTCCGATCCGGTCATCCTGGACCTGGTCGAGGACGACCCGGAGGGCGCGACTGTCCCGCACGGCCGGCACACCCGGGAGCTGATCGAGCGGGCCATCCGGTTCAAGGGGCGCGTGGTGGCGGCCGACTTCCGCGAGGCGGGCCTGCGCGAGACGCTGAACTACGGCCACACGCTGGGCCACGCGATCGAGCGCACCGAGGAGTACCAGTTCCGGCACGGCGACGCGGTGGCGATCGGGATGGTCTACGCCGCCGAGCTCAGCCGCCTGGCGGCCCGCCTCGACGGCCCGGCCGCCGCCCGGCACCGCAGCGTGCTCAGCTCCGTGGGGCTGCCCACCGCATACCGGCCGGACGTATGGCCGGAGCTGCGCGCGGCCATGGCCGTCGATAAGAAGGTGCGCGGCGCCCGGCTGCGGTTCATCGTGCTCGACGCGGTCGGGCGGCCGGCCGTCCTCGACGGGCCGCCCGAGGAACTGCTGGAACAGGCGTACCTGGAGGTGTGCCCGTGATCACCGACGTGCTCGTGCTGAACGGCCCGAACCTTGGCCGCCTGGGCATCCGCGAGCCCGACGTGTACGGCACGGCCACCCTGGCGGACCTGGCCGAGACGTGCCGCGCGACCGGCCGCCGGCTCGACCTGCACGTGGAGGTGCGGCAGACCGATGACGAGGCCGAGCTGATCCGCTGGGTGCACGAGGCCGCCGACGCCCGCACCCCGGTGGTGCTGAACCCGGCCGCGTTCACGCATTACTCCTACGCGCTGCGGGACGCGCTCGCGATGCGCACCGCGCCGCTGGTCGAGGTGCACCTGTCCAACCCGGCCGCGCGCGAGTCGTTCCGGCACACCTCCGTGGTGGCCGGGGTGGCCGACGGGACCGTGGCCGGCTTCGGCCTGCTGTCCTACCAGCTCGCGTTGCAGGCGATCGCGGACCTGGCGGCCCGGCAGGAGCCGGCCACAGTGGCACCGGAGACGGTGCGCCCGGAGACGGTGACGCCGCAGTGATTGTGCTGATCGGGTTCATGGGAGCCGGCAAGACCACTGTCGGGCAGCTGCTGTCCGGCCAGCTCGGGCTGCCCTTCCTGGACGTGGACGCGGTCATCGAGGAGCGGGCGGGCTGCCCGGTGCCGCAGATCTTCGCTGTGCGCGGCGAGTCGGCCTTCCGCGACCTGGAGCACGAGACCACCGCCGGCCTGCTGGCCGGCCCGCGCACTGTGCTGGCGCTCGGCGGCGGTGCGGTGGAAGATGCCAGGACCCGCCGCCTGCTGGTCGCCAAGGACGTGGTTTACCTGCACGTTCCCTACGTCGGCGCGCTGGCCCGTATCGGTGCCGACGCCGGCCGCCCGATGCTGTCCCGGCCCGACCTGGAAGCGGTCTACCGGCGCCGGCTGGCGGCCTACGAGGCTGTCGCGACGCACACGGTCCGCACCGACGGCCGCGCCCCCGCCGATGTCTGCGGTGAAATCGTGAGCCGCCTGGGGTCGGCGGTTCCGCGCCGCACCGGTTAACGTTCAGCTATCGACCGAACGTTCGCTCAGTCAGACGGAAGGCCCCGGGCATGCGGATCGGAATGTCGCTCAACTACGCGGGAGGTTTCGCGGAGACGGTCACCGAGCTGGCCGACTACGAGAAGGCCGGTCTGGGCATCGTGTTCGTGCCGGAGGCCTACAGCTACGACGCGGTGAGCCAGCTCGGCTACATCGCGGCCAAGACCAACCGGCTCGACATCGCCTCCGGCATCTTTCAGCTGTACTCGCGCACCCCGGCGCTGACCGCGATGACCGCGGCCGGGCTGGACTACGTGTCGAACGGCCGGTTCACCCTCGGCATCGGCGCGTCCGGCCCGCAGGTGATCGAGGGCTGGCACGGCGTGCCCTACGACGCCCCCGTGGGCCGGACCCGTGAGCTGATCGAGATCTGCCGGATGGTGTGGCGCCGGGAGCGGCTCAGCTACGACGGCCGGTACTACAAGCTCCCGCTGCCTCCTGCGTTGGGCACCGGGCTCGGCAAGCCGCTCAAGCTGATCAACCATCCGGTGCGCGAGCGCATCCCGATCATGGTCGCCGCCGTCGGCCCCAGGAACGTGGCGCTCACCGCCGAGCTGGCCGAGGGCTGGCAGCCGTTCTTCTACCTGCCTGAGAGGGCCGCCGAGGTATGGGGCGAGCCGGTCGGCGAAGGGATGGCCAAGCGGGACCCGGCGCTTGGCCCGCTGGACGTGGTGGCTCAGGCGCCGCTGATGATCGGCGACGACGTGACCGGCTACCGCGACCTGGCCCGGCCGTTCTTCGCGCTCTACATCGGCGGCATGGGCGCCCGCGGCAGGAACTTTTACCACACGCTGGCCCACCGGCTCGGTTACGGAGCCGCGGCGGACCAGATCCAGGACGCCTACCTGGACGGCCGCAAGGCCGAGGCCGAGACGCTGGTCCCCGCGGAGCTGCTGGAGCAGACCTCACTGATCGGCCCGGAAGGCTACGTGCGCGAGCGGCTCGCCGCGTACCGCGAGGCCGGGGCCACCACGCTGACCGTCATCCCACTGGCCGGCCCGCACGCCGACCGGGTCCGCCTCATCGAGCAGGCCGCCCGGCTCGCGGCCTGAGCACGCGGGTCGCCGGGCCGGGTTGCGCGGCACGACCGCTCCTCTACAGTCGGAGCATGCCGGACATCCACGCCGCCCGCCGGGCCCGCGCGCAGGCCAAAGTGGCCGAGCTCGGCGCCGACGCGGTGCTGATCACCTGGCCGCCAAACGTCCGTTACCTGACCGGGCTGGCCAGCTCCAACGCTGCGCTGCTGCTCCAGGTGTCCGGCGATGGCGGGCTGCTCGGCACCGATTCCCGGTATGAGCTGGCCGCCGCTCGGGACGCGCCGGACCTGGAGCTGATCGTCGGGCGGTTCATCGAACGGCTGCTAGCCGGGCAGATGTCCCGCCGCGGGATGGGCCGGGTCGCCTTCGAGGCTCACGAGATGACCGTGCAGCGCCACGGGAACCTCGCCCGCAGCGCGGAAGGCGTCCAGCTGGTCCCGTTCGGGTCCGGGATCGAGGACCTGCGCATGGTCAAGGACGCGAGCGAGATTGCGCTGCTCGCCACCGCCTGCCGGATCACCGCCCAGGCGTTCGCGGACGTGCTGCCGCGGCTCCGGCCCGGGCTCAGCGAGCGGGCCCTGGCCGGGGAGCTGGACCACCGGATGGCCGAGCTGGGCGCGGACCGGCCTGCATTCGACACGATCGTGGCCAGTGGCCCCAACGGTGCGATCCCGCACCACGCCCCGTCCGACCGGCCGCTGCGGCGCGGTGACCTGGTCACGATGGACTTCGGCGCCTGCTACGCCGGCTACCACGCGGACATGACGCGGACCGTGCTGCTCGGCGAGCCGGCCGCCTGGCAGCAGGAGATCTACGAGCTGGTCGCGGCGGCCCAGCAGGCCGGATGGGCCGCGGCCCGGCCCGGGGCGGCGCTGCGCGACGTGGACGCGGCGGCCCGGGAGGTCATATCCGGAGCCGGCCACGGTGCACATTTCCAGCACGGCCTCGGGCACGGTGTCGGCCTGGAAGTCCACGAGGCGCCGCTGATTGGGTACGGAAGTGCGGGTAAACTAGAGGTTCGTGTTCCGGTTACCGTCGAGCCCGGTGTCTACCTACCCGGCCAAGGTGGCGTCCGGATCGAGGATGTCCTTGTCGTGGGGGCGGGCGTGGCCGCTGCTGGAGACCAGGCGCCAGCCGCCCAGGCTCTTACGACAACCACTAGAGAACTGATCGCCCTGTGAGGGGCGGCATGCGCGCGCGGGAGAGACGGCAGACGTGGCCACGACGAACGATCTGAAAAACGGCATCACCCTGAACCTCGACGGCAACCTGTGGACCGTCGTCGAGTTCCAGCACGTGAAGCCAGGCAAGGGTGGCGCTTTCGTGCGCACCAAGCTCAAGAACGTTATGTCCGGCAAGGTCGTCGACCGGACCTTCAACGCCGGCGTCAAGGTGGACGTGGCCAACGTCGACAAGCGGGAGATGCAGTACCTGTACCGGGAAGGCGAGGACTTCGTCTTCATGGATACCCAGGACTACGACCAGCCCCGGGTACCCGCCGCCACGGTCGGCGACGCCGCCAACTACCTGCTCGAGGAGCAGCTGGTGACGGTGGCGTTCAACGACGGTGTACCGCTGTACGTCGATCTGCCCGCGGCCGTGGAGCTGACCGTCAGCGCGACCGAGCCCGGCCTGCAGGGTGACCGCTCCACCGGCGGCACCAAGCAGGCCAAGCTGGAGACGGGCGCCGAGGTCGGTGTCCCGTTGTTCATCTCCATCGGCGAGAAGGTCAGGGTCGACACGCGGACCGGCCAGTACCTCGGCCGCGCCTGATGCCCGGCCGGAGGGCGGACGGCTTGAGCACCGACGGGGGCCTCCGTGGCCGCCCGTAGCAAGGCCCGCAAGCGTGCGCTGGACCTGCTGTTCGAGGCTGAGGTGCGGGGCCAGCCGGTCTTCGCCCTGATGGAGGAGCGCTCGTCGCTGGGCGCGGACGGCGGCCCGCCGGTCCCGGAGTACGCCACCGAGCTGGTGCGCGGCGTGCAGGCCCACCGGGACCGGATCGACGAGCTGCTGTCCTCCTACGCCGAAGGCTGGACCCTGGACCGCATGCCGGCCGTGGACCGCAACGTCCTGCGGATCGGCGCCTACGAGCTGCTCTGGGCCGATGACGTGCCCGACAAGGTGGCCATCAGCGAGGCGGTCGAGCTGGCCAAGGAGCTGTCCACCGACGCGTCGCCGTCGTTTGTCAACGGCCTGCTCGCGCGGCTGCTCGCCCTCAAGCCCGGGCTTTCCCTCGAGCCAGAGGAGTCCTAGGCCCGCCTAGGCCGCGGCGAAGCGCACACGCAGCCCGGACTTCCGGATCACCGAGAAGAACCACAGCGCCGACAGGGCCGCGCCGACCACCACGGCGCCGGTGGTGACCGCCGTCGTGAGCAGCAGGAACAGCGTCATCGGCTCGGTAACCATCAGCACCGAGAAGCCCACCGTCATCAGGAAGAACAGACCCGCCCAGAACCACGTGGCGCCCTGGAAGAAGCGGTGCAGCGCGGGGTGGTGCGTCGATGGCTGGCGGAGCGCGACGACCTCAGCGGCCAGCTGCGCGATCAGCGGCTTGCGGGTCGGGGCCGTCCGCGCGAACAGCAGCGCCATGGCCAGGTTGGCCAGCGGGAACTGCAGCAGGAAGAAGAACACGTTGCCGGTGCTGACCACCACGAGGGCCTGCACCGTCATCACCAGGGCCGTGATCGTGACCAGCCCCGGCACGCTGCCGGTGGCCACCTTGCGCACCAGGGCGGTCAGCCACAGCACGGCAGCGGCCGCGATCATCGCCGCGTTTCGGCCGGCGAGTTCCTGACCGATCACGTAACCGACTCCTGGCAGCCCGACCGATTCGGTCAGATTCCAGGCCACCGTGCGCAGGAGCCGTCCGGGGCGCGGCAGCTCGAGGTGCTCAGCCATGGCGATGAGGATACGGGCTGAGCCTGGGGGCAGCCCCCATATCGCATGAAGGTGTCCGCAGTCCGTTAGAAATTGGCCACTGAACTCGGGAAAGCCCATCAGAAAAGAATTCCCGGGCGCGTCGGCTGGTCCCGCATTGGGCTGCCGTCCTGGGCTGCAGCTCGCGACCAGCCGTAATTGTCGGTGCGCGGCACTACATTGAAGTCATGTCGCGAGGAGGCGGGGCTGTGGGCGGGGAGACACGCAGGGAGACACTGGGCCGACGCGATGCCACCCGCGCGTCCGTGGTCTGGGACGTGCTGCGTGCTGTGCTCGCGGCGCGGACCGCCGACATCGGCCGGGACCGGCTGGACGTCATCGACGCGGGCGGCGGCACCGGCGGCTTCGCCGTGCCGCTGGCCGCCCTGGGTCATTCGGTCACGGTGGTGGACCCGAGCCCGGACTCGCTGGCCGCCGCGCAGCGCCGTGCGGCCGAGGTGGACGTGCGGATCAGCGCCATCCAGGGGGAGGCGGCCGGACTCGAACACGGTCGTGGGGGAGCAGGCTGGTGACCTCGTGATCTGCCACAGCGTCCTGGAGTACGTCGAGTCGCCGGCTGACGCGCTGGGCGCGATCGCCCGGGTGCTGCGGCCCGGTGGCACGGTGAGCGTGCTGGCCGCCAGCGTCGCCGCCGCCATCCTGCACCGCACCGTCTCCGGCCGGTTCGCCGACGCCCGAGCGCTGCTGGACCACGCCGCCGGGGCGAATCCCTCGGCGGCGGAGGTGATCCCGCGGGTCTTCACGCTGCCCGGGCTGACCGCGCTGATCGAGGGGGCGGGGCTGCAGCCCGGTGCCGCCCACGGCGTGCAGGTCTTCGCGGACCTGGTGCCGAGCGTTCTCGTCGACGCCGATCCGGGCGCCGCCGAGGCGCTGCGTTCCCTGGAGACGGCCGCCGCGACCTATCCGCCGCTGCGCGACATCGCCGCCAAGCTGCACGTGCTCGGGCGCCGCTGAGACCATGAGATGACCGGCCCGGACATTTTCACGGAGCTCGGCAACACCGGGCCCGACGATACGCAGCCCGCCGATACGGGCTGCCACATCCTGCATGTGGACATGGACGCCTTCTACGCCAGTGTCGAGATCCGGGACCGGCCGGAGCTGGCCGGCCAGCCGGTGATCGTGGGCTCACCCAGCGGGCGCAGCGTCGTGCTGTCCGCCTCCTACGAGGCCCGGAAGTTCGGCGTCCGGTCCGCGATGCCCGCCACCCGGGCCCGGCGGCTGTGCCCGCAGGCGGTGTTCATCCCGCCCCGGCGTTCCGTCTACAGCGAGGTGTCCAAGCAGGTCATGGCGGTGTTCCGGTCGGTTACGCCGCTGGTGGAGCCGCTCGCCCTTGATGAGGCCTTCCTGGACGTGGCCGGCGCGCAGCGGCGGCTGGGTTCCCCGGCGTGGATCGGTGCGGCGATCCGGCGGCAGGTCGTGGCGGAGCAGGGCGTGACCTGCTCGGTCGGCGTGGCGCCCAGTAAGTTCGTGGCCAAGATCGCCTCCGCGCGGTGCAAGCCCGACGGGATGCTGATCGTCCCGCAGGACGGTGTGCTCGACTTCCTGCACCCGCTGCCGGTGTCCGCGCTGTGGGGGGTCGGCGAGCGTACCGGGGAGACCCTCGCCCGGCTAGGGCTGGGGACCGTGGGTGACATCGCTCATGCCCCGCTGGCCACGCTGCAGCACAACCTGGGCGGCGCGGTCGGCTCGCACCTGTCCGCGTTGGCCTGGGGCCGCGACCACCGCGCGGTGACCCCGCACACCCCGGACAAGAGCATCGGGGCCGAGGAAACCTTTTCCACGGACGTCAGCGACCCGGACGTGATCCGGCGCGAGCTGCTCCGGCTGTCCGAGCGGACCGCGCGCAGCCTGCGCGAGGCCGGCTGCGTGGCCCGGACGGTGACGGTGAAGCTCCGGCTGGGCAATTTCACGACTATCACCCGCTCCCGGACACTCCCCGAGCCGACCGATCTCGCCCGTAAGATCTACGCTGTCGCGTGCGCCCTGCACGAAGGCTCCGGCCTCGACCGGCAGGCCCGGCTCCGCCTGGTGGGCGTGCGTGTGACCGGCCTGGTTCCCGCCGCCGCGGCCACGACCCAGCTGGCGTTTGGTGACCGGCCCTCCGGCTGGCGCGAGGCGGAGCAGGCCATGGACCTGATCGCCGCGCGGTTCGGTACTGGCACGGTCCGGCCGGCCGCGCTGGTCGAGGACGATGCGGGTGGCGGTGCATCGCGGCGGGATGGGTGAACCATGCGAACCGGGTGTCAGAGGGACAGGGAGGTACGTGTGAATCGGGCAGCCCGGGGTGCGATTGCGTCCGGAGCCGGCTGCTCTTCCACGCGGCCCGTTCCGGCTCGTATTCTGGAGGTGGATCTGGGCACGCCGGTGGGAGTCACCGGACCCCGGGTCCTGCGCGCAAGGTTCCATGGGAGGCGTCGTGCCGCTCTCTGAGCATGAGCAGCGTCAGCTCGAGCAGATCGAGCAGGCGCTTTACAGCGAGGATCCAAAGTTTGTGCACACGGTTCGCTCCAGCGATCCGCGGGTGCACTACAAGCGCCGGGCCTACCAGGCCGCGGCGGGATTCGTGCTGGGTGTCGGACTGCTTCTCGGCGGGGTCATATCTCATTACCTCTGGGTGGGTGTCGCTGGCTTCATCGTCATGCTCGTCTGCAGCATGTGGGCCCTGACCAGCTGGCGGCACATCAGCGGGATGTCGGCGACGGCGCCTTTCGGCGCGGCCCGGCCGAAGCGCAAGGGACGCGCCCGCCGTTCCCGCGCGGAGCGGCGTGCGGCCGGCCGTCCCGCCCGCGCAGCCCCGCAGGGCATGATGGAGCGTCTTGAGGAGCGATGGCGGCGCCGCCAGGAAGGCGGCTGATGGATCTTGCGGACCTCGTCCGGCTCCGCCAGGCCCGCGACCAGATGGACCGGGACTACGCTGAGCCGCTCGACGTCGCGGCACTGGCGCGCACGGCCCTCATGTCCCCGGGGCATTTCTCCCGCAGCTTCCGCTCTGCCTTTGGTGAGGCCCCCTATAGCTACCTGATGACCCGCCGTATCGAGCGCGCCAAGGCGCTGCTGCGGCGCGGTGACCTGACCGTCACCGACGTCTGCTTCGCTGTCGGGTGTACCTCGCTCGGCTCGTTCAGCTCACGGTTCACCGAGCTGGTCGGCGAGAGCCCGAGTTCCTACCGGGCCCGCCGCCACGACGGGGGTGCCGCCATCCCGGCCTGCTTCGCCAAGATCGTGACCCGCCCGGTGCGTTAACCAGGCCCGGGGTCGTTAACGGGGTCGCGCCGCCAGAGACGGTGCCGCCACCTGCCGGACGGGGCCCGGGCGGCGGCGTCGGCCAGCTGGGCGAACCCGGCCCGGACGGCCGGGAACGACGCGGAGGGGGGGAACAGCCAGGCCCGCCAGCGGGTCCCGCGGCCCACCGAGGCCGCCAGCCCGCGCCTGATCACATCCAGATCGCTGCGGCCGGGCTGGTCGGCGCTCGGCGTGCTGGCGTACCGGGCTCGCTCCTCCGCGAGGGCGGCCCGGCTCAGCGCCGCCGCAGCCGACGGCGTCAGGCAGGCGTCGTTCGCGACCCGCCGTGCGACCGCCCGTGGTGACTCGTTCGGCCGCGGCCCGAGGCGGTAGTCGGCGAGGTCGTCGAGCACCTCCCGCCAGATGGCGTGCGTCCGGTCTGCCTCGCCCCCGCGCAGGAGCCGGCTCTGCCGCCGGACGGACCGGGCGGCCCGCGGGGCAACGGCCGCCGCGGCCAGCAGGACCAGCACGGCGAAGCCGAGCGGTCCCCAGGGGAAGCCGGTCCCCGCGGTAACGGCGCCGGACCCGGCATCCTCGGCGGAAAACCGGTTTGACCCCGCTTTGTAGTTCGCGCCGCTCCCCTTTGTGCCGGACGTTCCCGTGCCCGCCTGGCCACCGGCCGGGCTGGTGACCGGGCCTCCGGCGGCGGGGTCCGTCGGCGAGACGGTGTAAGTCGGCGGCGTGGCGGTGCCCTGGCCGGCGCTGCCGGTGGGGGTGGGCTCGAACCGCAGCCAACCGGCCCCCTGGAAGTAGAGCTCGGGCCAGGCGTGCGCGTCGCTGGTCTTGACCTCCCAGGTGTTGATCCCCGTCGGGGTGCCCGCAGTGAAGCCGATCGCGACTCGCGAGGGGATGCCGAGCAGCCGGGCCAGGACGGCCATCGCGAAGGCGAACTGCTGGCAGTACCCGCGCCTGCTCACGATGAGGAAGTGGCTGAGCCCGCTCGCGTCCGGCGGCTCGGTCGCGCTCAGGCTGTAGCTGAACTGGCCCGAATTGGCGAACCATTTCTGCAGCGCGATGGCCTTGGCGGCGGGGGTCACCGCGTTGGCGGTCACCTTCCTGGCCAGCGCGGTCAGCGAGCGGAACGCCGACGGGACGTTGAGGTACTCGTCGGCGATGGCGGCCGGCGGGGCCGGTGCCCTGGTCAGCTGCTGCACCGTCGGGTCGATGTCGTCGCTGGTGACCGTGTAGCCCAGGCCGGACAGCGAGGTATCGAATCCCACCACCATGGACGTGCCCACGTTGTTCACCCAGTGCCCCGGCACGCTGATCGCGGTGGCCGGGTACGGCACCGGCAGGAAGCTCATCCCCGAACTGGCGCTGGCCGCCCCCTTGCTGATGGCGACGTGGGTCGTCACGGTCGTGCGATCGGCATCGGTCAGGCCCTGTGGCGGGGCCAGCTTGCCGCTCACCGTGGTCGTCGCGCCCTGGAAGGGGCCCATCGTCCAGGCCGTGGTCGACAGGTCGCCCAGCGTGTACATCTGCAGGTACTGCGGCTGCGGGTCGGTGCTGTGGTAGGTGAGGACTACCGACGGCTGGGCCTCCCGCAGATCCTGGGACATGACGGCCAGCGGATTCGGCACTCCGCTCCCGTTCCCGCCGAGCGCCGAGCCCGCCGGCCCGAAGATGTTGACGTGCGCGGGGAACATGCGGTTGACACGGAGCCCGGGCACGAAGAGCGGCACGCAGAGCGCGACCACGATCGACGCCACCCCGACGCGCCGGCCCGCCGAGGACAGCGCGCTGATCTCGGAGGTTCTGGGGCTGCCCGGGGCACGGCTCAGGCCGTTCCGGCTGTAGGCGTCGGCGCGCCAGAGGCTGACCGTGCGTCCCCACCGCTGGATCTGGTCCCGGCCGTCCGCGGCCAGGATGAGCAGGTAGCCGCAGGTGCCGAGGCAGAAAACGATTGTGGTGCCCAGTCCACTGCGGGCCGCCGGCGTGGTGCTGGGCACGATAAACAGGGCCAGCAGGGCCAGGCCAGCCACCGCGGAGCTGCGCAGCCGCACCGCCACCGTGTCCGTGGCCAGCGCGGCCAGCCCGATGCCGGCCGTCGAGAGCAGCACGAGCCCGGGCGTCAGCGGCACGGGCGGCGAGAACCGGTCCGCGTCGGTCATGCCCTGGGTGGCCAGCTGGGCCAGGTAGCTGAGGGAGGAAAAGTTCGGCACCACCAGCAGCCAGGAGCGGGCCGAGGCGAACAGCACGTTCAGGTAAAGCACCAGCCCGGCCAGGTCGGCCAGCACGCACGCGATGACCGGCAGTGGCCGCAGCCGGGTCGCCATTCCGATCCCGGCGACCAGCGCGATGGCGCCCACCCCGGCCCAGAACCAGGCGAGGCCGTCGAACAGGACGTACAGGGCGGTGGAGGCGAGGGCCGTACCGGCCGCCGCGGCAAACGTGAGCCGGTACCTCATCCGGTCACCTCCGGCGGAGCCGCCGCCGGCACGTGCAGTGCCGGGCCGGGTATCGGCGGTGCCTCGGTGCTGACGGAGCGATGCAAGAAGCCGGCCGTGGCCGGGCTGTGCAGTTCCCGCCAGGCCTGGGCCAGTGAGGTGCCGCCGGTGACGACCGAGACCCGCCACCCCGCCGCCGTGAGAATGTCGGCGGCGGTTCCATTTCCGCCCGCGGTCCCGCCCCGGGCGGACCGGCCCGAGTCCCAGTTCACCCCGTCCAGCAGTATCGCCATGGCCGGGGCCGTGCCCTGGTGGCTGGCCGCGAGCAGCCGGGCCTGGTCCGGCGACAGCATGCCGGTCACCGCGATGACCTGCCCGCGGCTGCTGGCCCGTAGGGTAGCCACGCCCCGGCCGAGGTCGGTGTTGCGGGAGGGCCGAATCACGGCCAGCCGTTCCAGCAGCGACTCGGCGGCCGGGCCGGCCGGGGTGACCTCACCCGATTCGGTGATCAGCCGCGTCTCGATGCCCTGCCCGACCAGGTGGACACCGATCGATGCCGCCGCGCTGACCGCGAACTCGAACGGCGACCCGGGCCCGCTGCCCACGTACGCGCGCCGCCGCACGTCGATGAGCAGCAGCGCGCGGTTGTGCCACTGCTGCTCCTCGCGCCGGACCATCAGTTCCCCGTACCGGGCGGTGGAGCGCCAGTGCACCCGGCGCAGTTCATCCCCGTCCCGGTAGGCGCGGGGGGCGATGTCGTCCTCACCCGCGGCGGCGACCGTGCGCATTCCGCTTTCGCCGTCGCCGAGGCGGCTGCCGGGGATCGCGACCCGGGGCAGCGGGGTGATCTCCGGCGTGACGACCAACGTGCTCTTGCTGGTGAACGACCGGCCGATCGCGACCAGGCCGAAGGAGTCGGCCACCCGGATCTGCAGCGGGCCGATCGTGTACTTGCCCCGCTGGTCCATGTGGACCCGGTAGCTCAGGTCGCGGTTGCCGCTCGCCTCGATGCCCTCGAGCACGAAACGTTGCCGGGTGGGTGTGTGGGCGTTGCTGTCTTCGGCCAGCAGCAGCCCGGTGCGCAGCCGGGAGATGTTGGACAGCCGGATGCGGACCTCGGCCTCGTGCCCGGCCGGTATCCGGCGCGGCAGCAGCTGGCGGGTGCAGGACAGCCGGTAGCGAGCGCGGGTGGCGGCCAGCGCCGACAGCAGCGGGAGCATCATCAGCAGCACGCCGATGCGCAGCAGATCGGCCTCGTTCAGGCCGACGCCGCAGATGGCCGCCGCGCACCCGATGGCCAGGAAGGTCTTGCCCCTGGTGGTGAGCGCGTGAATCAGTGCCCGCATAGCGGTCGCCGGCCGGTTACCGCCGGGCCGGCAGCGGCAGCCGGGCCACGATGCCGGCCAGTACCTGCTCAGGCAGCTGCCCGGCGACCAGCGCCTCCGGGGTGGGCAGCAGCCGGTGCGCGAGCACCGGCACGGCCAGCGCCTGCACGTCGTCCGGGATCACGTAGTCACGGCCGTCCAGCGCCGCCCAGGCCCGGCTGGCCCGCAGCAGGTGCAGCGTCGCCCGCGGGGACGCGCCGAGCCGCAGCTCCTCGTTCGACCGGGTCGCGTTGACCAAGCTGATCACGTACTGCTTGAGCAGGTCGGAGACGATCACACCGCGTACCGCCGCGGCCAGGTCCCGGATGTCCCTGGCGTGGGCCACCGGCTTCACGTCATCCAGCGGAGACGCCGACCCGTGCGTCTCGATCATCTCCAGCTCGGCGGCGGCCGTCGGGTAGCCGATGGAGATCCGCGCGGTGAACCGGTCCCGCTGGGCTTCGGGGAGGGGGTAGGTGCCCTCCATCTCCACCGGGTTCTGGGTGGCGATCACCATGAACGGCGACTCCAGCGGGAAGGTGGTCCCGTCGACCGTGACCTGTCCTTCCTCCATGCTTTCCAGCAGCGCGGACTGCGTCTTGGGGGAGGCGCGGTTGATCTCGTCGCCGACGACGATGTTGGCGAACACCGGGCCCGGCTTGAACTCGAATTCCCGCCGTTCCTGGTTGAACGCGCTCACCCCGGTGACGTCGCTGGGCAGCAGGTCGGGGGTGAACTGGATCCGCTTGACCGAGCAGTCGATTGACCGCGCGAGCGCCTTGGCCAGCATCGTCTTGCCTACGCCCGGAACGTCCTCAATCAGCAGGTGCCCCTCGGCGAGCAGCACGGTGAGCGTCAGCCGGACCGCGTTTGCCTTACCGTCGATGACCGATTCGACGGCTGCGGCGATCCGGCCGGCCACGGCCACCAGGTCGTCGAGTGCGCTGGCTGGATCGCGCCCCGTCTCCACTACCACCTGGCCTCCTCGATGGCCGTCAAGCCGCCCCCGGCCACCGAAGGCCGAGCGCTACTCCGCCGGTGCGGCTTCATAACGACAGTACGTCCTACCTCATGGGATGCGCGACGCTTCGCGCCGGACCGGGGACAACGGAGGTACTTGCCCCGCTACCGAAAAGATTGCCCGGTCGGCACCTATTTATTGCACCTGGGCCCGGGGGTCGCCCCCCATTTCCCCCCCACTCCGCTCCACCGCCGTTGAACTGCTCCTATGTGGGGCCGAAACGTCCAGACGGGCGGGTTTGACCGTTGACGGTGGGGGGATGTGGAGTACAGTGGGGCGCTGTGGGGCAGTACTAGCTCACGGCGCCAGTCGCGGGACTCGGGAGGTGGGTGCGGTGTTCCTCGGCACGCACACCCCCCGGCTCGACGAGAAAGGGCGCCTGATCCTGCCCGCCAAGTACCGCGACGAGCTAGCCGAGGGGGTGGTCATCACGAAAGGCCAGGAGCGCTGCCTCTACGTCTTCCCGGTAGAGGAGTTCGGCCGCATTACCGAAGCCATGCGTGACGCCCCCGTCACCGGCAAGGGTCTCAGGGACTACAGCCGGGTGCTGTTCGCCAGTGCCTCCGACGAGATGCCGGACAAGCAGGGCCGGATCACCGTTCCGCCCGCGCTGCGGGCGTACGCCGGCCTGGAACGGGACTGCGTCGTGATTGGGGCCAACACCCGGATGGAGATCTGGGACGCCGCGGCTTGGGAGACCTACCTGGCTCGCCAGGAAGAAGCCTTCTCTGACGTGTCCGAGGAGGTGCTACCCGGAATTTTGTGACGGGGTACCGGGCGCGCCCGGTACCCCGATGCCCGGCAGGGGTCCCCATCCGCGCCGGGCCGCCGGCCGGCTGGCATCACTTCCCCGGTGCCAGGCGCCTGGCGGCCTTCACCGCGTGGCTGGGGACCCGCCCAGGGCACGGACCGCGCGCAGCACGCGTGCAGGCCAACATCGCACAGCCCAACATCGCACAGCCAACGCCCAACATCGCACCAAATCGCCAGCCCAACATCGCACAGCCAGCACAGACTTTGGGGGTCTGATGGGCGAGTCACCAGCCGGTCACGTACCGGTCATGGTCGACACCGTCACGGCCCTCCTCGCGCCCGCCCTGGAACGGGAGGGCGCCGTCCTCCTCGACGCGACGCTCGGCCGGGCCGGTCACGCCCGGGCCTTGCTCGCCGCCTTTCCCGGCCTGATCCTGATCGGCGTCGACGCCGACGTGACCGCGATCGAGCGCTCCCGTGAGCTGCTCTCCGGCTACGCGGACCGGGTAACGCTGGTACATGCCTTCTACGACGACATCCCCGCCATCGTGCGCGCCGCCGGCCTGGACAGCGTGCAGGGCATCCTTTTCGACCTCGGGGTGTCGTCGCCCCAGCTGGACGACCGCGAGCGCGGCTTCGCGTATTCCTACGACGCACCGCTGGACATGCGGATGGACCAGACCCGGGAGCTGACCGCCGCCGCGGTGGTCAACCGCTACCCGGCCGAGGAACTGGCCCGCGTGCTCCGTGAGTACGGCGAGGAACGGTTCGCCCGGCGCATCGCCGACGCGGTCGTGCGGGAGCGGTCCCGGACGCCGGTGACCTCTACCGGACGGCTCAGCGACATCGTCCGGGATGCGATCCCGGCCGCTGCGCGGCGCACCGGCGGGCACCCGGCCAAGCGCACCTTCCAGGCGCTGCGGATCGAGGTAAACGGCGAGCTGGCCGTGCTGGGCCGGGCCCTGCCCGCCGCGCTGGACCTGCTCCCGGTGGGCGGCCGGATCGTCGTCCTCGCCTATCACTCGCTGGAGGACCGGATGGTCAAGCGCACCTTCGCGGCGGTCGCGGCCGACACCACTCCACCCGGCCTGCCGGTGCCGCTGCCCGGCAGCGGGCCGCAGTTCCGCCTGCTGACCAGGGGAGCACTGCGGCCCTCAGCCGAAGAGCTCGCCGCTAATCCTCGGGCGGCATCGGCGCGGCTGCGCGCCGCGGAACGAATCCAGAAGGCGGCGTGACGGTGCTGAAGGGGCGGATGACATGGCGACCCGAATAACCGGCTCAGCGCCCCCGCGTACCCGGGGCGACCGGGATCCCCGGGCCAACCCCCCTCCCGCGCGGCCGGCCTCACGCGTGCCGGTGCCGCCCGGTGCGGGCCGCCCAGGGCTGACGGCCGTGCTCGCGCTGGGCACCGAGGCCCCGCCCAGGGCGAGAACCGCCGCGCCACCCAAAACCGCGCCCAGAGCCGCGCCGTCCAAGACCGCGGCCAGAGCCGCGCCGCCCAAGGCTGGGCCACCCAGAGCCGTGCCGCCCAAGACCACGCCCAAGACCGCGCCGTCCAAGAGCGCGCCGTCCAAGAGCGCGCCCCCCACCGGGCCAGTCCCGCGCGCCACCCCCCGGGCCGCCACGGGGGCGGCGAGCCCGGACACCGCGGACGTCAGCGGTGCCCGCCGCCGGATGCCGTTCCTGCTGCTGATCGTGGGCATGCTGTCCGGTGCACTGGTGTGCCTCCTGGTGATCAGCACGACCCTCGCCGCGGGCTCGTTCCGCATTACCAGCCTGCAGCAGCAGGACCAGGCGCTGGCGAAGCAGCAGCAGCAACTGCAGCAGCAGGTGGCCCAGGACCAGGCGCCGAGCGTCATCGCCCAGCGGGCCGAGCAGCTCGGCATGCGGCCGGTCACCCAGCTCGAGTTCCTCAACGTGAAGACCGGCAAGATCTCCAGCGACGCGGCGACGGGAGCCGACGCGCAGATCCAGGTTCCTGGCTACACCCCATGACGGTGCGCGGCGGGGGACGTGAGCCGCGCGGGGCCGGCGTGACTCACGTGGGGGAGCAGGCGCAGGTCGCCAGGGCCCGGGGCCGGGCCGTCCCGGGTCGGTGCGCGGTGCCCGGCGTCCCGGCGAGGACCGGCGCGCCCCGGGTTACGGCGATCAGCGGGCCCAGGGAGCACGAGCCGGCCAGGGAACCCCGGGCGCGCCGCCCGGCCAGCGCCCGCGGGTCGGCCAGCGACCGCGGCCGGCCGGTCATCCGCCCGCCGCGCGACCGGGTCTTGTTCGCAACGGGCGCCCGCCGCGGTCGCGCACGGTGGTCCGGCGGGTCCTGCGGCCCCGGGCGGACCCGGGTCGGCGGCTCGGGGCCACGCTGCTGGCCATCGCGTTCGTGATGTCGCTGTTCGTCGGCCGGCTGGTCCAGCTCCAGGGGTTCGAGTCGGGCAAGTTTGTGCAGATCGCCGAAGATCAGCGGCTGCAGACGGAGAGCCTGCCCGCCGTGCGCGGTAACATCACGGCCGCCGACGGCCAGGCGCTGGCCATCACCGTGCAGACCTATCTGGTCTACGCGGACCCGGTGATGATGTCGGCGGCCCAGCTGCCGGAGGTCGCCGCCGACCTGGCCGGGCCGCTCGGGATGACCGAGCCGGACATCCTCAGCCTGCTGCAGCACCCGACCTCGCCGCAGTACGTGGTGCTCAAGAAGAACGTCTCCCAGCAGACCGCCGACCAGATCAAGGCGCTGCAACTGCCCGGGGCCACCGGGACCGGCACCGTGGCCGGCACCGGCACGCCGACGACCGGCAGCGGGCTGCCCGGCGTCCAGCTGCAGGCCAGCTACAGCCGCGTCTACCCCGACGGCGACGCGACCTCCAACCTGCTCGGCTTCACCCACCCGACCGCCAGCGGCAACCTGACCGGCGCAGCCGGCCTGGAGTACTCCGACGACGCGCTGCTGGCCGGCCAGGCGGGCAGCGAGCAGTTCCAGGTCGGCACGCTCGGGGAGCAGATCCCGCTGGCCGTGGACAAGAACACGCCGACCGTCAACGGGAGCGGGCTCCGCTTGACGATCATCCCCGCGCTGCAGTGGGAAGCCCAGCAGGCCTGCGAACAGCAGGTGCGGACGAGCGACGCGGACGACTGCACGGTCGTGATCATGCAGCCCAGCACGGGCAAGGTCCTGGCCATGGCCCAGTGGCCGGCCTACAACCCGGGGGTGTCCAGCAATCCGTTGGCCTCGTCCAACCTGGCCGTGCAGGACGTCTTCGAGCCGGGCAGCACCGGGAAGGTGATCACCGCCTCCGCCGCGATCGAAAAGGGCGGCCAGATCGATCACCAGCACTTACACCGTGCCCGATGCCATCACCGAGGATGGTTTCCCGTTCCGTGACGCGGAATATCACCCCGTGGAGCGCTGGACGATCGCGGGCATCCTGGCCAACTCGAGCAACGACGGCATGGTCCAGGTGGTCCGGCACGTGTCTCCGCAGACGCAGTACGACTACTTCAAGGCGTTCGGTATCGACTCACCGACCGGCCTGAACCTGCCGGGGGAGTCGCGGGGCATTCTGCCCTCGCCGTCGGCGTGGTGGGGCGACGAGCGGTACACGCTCTCGTTCGGCCAGGGTGTCGACGTCAACGCGGTCCAGATGGCGAGCGTGTACTCCACGATCGCGAACCAGGGCGTCCGGGTCCAGCCGACCCTGGTGGCGGGCAGCACGAACAGCACGGGCAAGTACACTCCGGCCCAGGCGTCCCCGTCCCGGCGGGTGATCCAGGCCAGCACGGCCCGCAGCCTCATCGGGGCCCTGCAGCAGGTGCCCGCGGTCGACGAGCAAGCCAACGAGCCGTGGGGCATCATCCCCGGCTACGCGATCGCGGCGAAGACCGGCACCTCCCAGGAGTGGAACGCCACCAAGAAGTGCCTGTGCAAGTACGGGGCCAGCTACATCGGGATGGCACCAGGGAACAACCCGCAGGTCGTGGTGGCGGTCAACGTGCAGAACCCGAAGAAGGGCGGCTACTTCGGCGACGTGGTGGCCGGCCCGGTCTTCTACAAGGTCATGACGTTCGCGTTGCAGACCCTCAAGATTCCGCCGCCTTGGACCCAGCCTGCGGACGTGCCGCTCACCCGGCCCTGATTGGAGGTAACCTCTCCGCGTGCCCGTGGCCATCCGTCCCAGCCGAACTTTGCGCCGCCCTCTCTCCGGCCTGGGCGCGCTGCTCCAGGTGACGCACTGCGCCGATCGCGTCGCTCCCGCCGCCCCGCCCGCGTCTCTTGCTTCTCGTAACGCAACCTGGCGTGACGGGCGTCACCCACGACTCCCGGGCGGTCCAGCCGGGAGATCTGTACGCCGCGCTGCCCGGTACCCAGGTGCACGGCGCCGAGTTCAGCCAGGCCGCGGTGGCGGCCGGCGCGGTGGCCATCCTCACCGACCCGGCTGGCCGGGACCGCGCCGCGGCCACCGGGGTACCCGTCTTCGTGATCGCCGATCCCCGGGCCCGGCTCGGCGAGGTCGCCTGTTGGGTATACGGCGACCCGTCCGGCCGGCTGCGGCTGATCGGCGTGACCGGGACCAGCGGCAAGACCACCACCAGCTATCTCCTCGAGGCCGGGCTGCGGATGGCCGGGCACGAGACCGGCCTGATCGGCGGGGTGGAAACCCGCATCGGCGCCGACGTCCAGCCCAGTCAGCTCACCACGCCCGAGGCCACCGACCTGCAGGCCCTGCTGGCTACCATGGCCGAGCGCGGGGTCACCGCCGCCGCCATGGAGGTCTCCAGCCACGCCCTCGCGCTCGGCCGGGTGGCGGGCACCCACTATGACGTGGCGATCTTCACCAACCTCTCGCAGGACCACCTGGACTTCCACGCCAGTATGGAGGACTACTTCGCGGCCAAGGCCACGCTGTTCACCCCGCGGTACGCCGACGCGGGCGTGGTCAACCTCGACGACCCCTACGGCCGGCGGCTCGCGGCCGACGCACCGATCCCCATTACCACCTTCTCCGCGGCCGGGAACGCGGCGGCGGACTGGCGGGCCGAGAACGTCCGGGTGGGCGCGGACGGCAGCACGTTCCGGGTCATCGGGCCCGGCGGGGTGGAAGCCGATGCCTCGCTGAACCTCGTCGGCCCGTACAACGTGGCCAACGCGCTCGGTGCGATCGTGGGCCTGGTGGAAGCGGGCACCGGGCTGGACGACGCGGTGGCCGGCGTGGGGTCCTGCCCCGGCGTGCCCGGCCGGCTGGAACGGGTCCACTGCATCAGGCTGGCGGCGGTGCCGCACTCGACCTGACCGTGCTGGTGGACTACTCGCACAAGCCCGGTGCGGTGGAGGCGGTGCTGAGCGCGCTGCGCCCGGTCACCCAGGGCAGCCTGATCATCGTGCTCGGCTGCGGCGGCGACCGGGACCGGGCCAAGCGCCCGCTGATGGGAGCCGCCGCGGCCAGCCTGGCCGACGTGGCCATCTTCACCAGCGACAACCCCCGGTCCGAGGATCCGCTGGCGATCCTCGCGGCCATGCTGGATGGTGCGCTCGGCGTGCCGCAGCGGCACCGCGCGCACGTGATCGTCGAGCCGGACCGCGCGGCGGCCATCGGGCTGGCGGTCTCCGCGGCCGCCAAGGGCGACGTGATCCTGGTGGCCGGCAAGGGACACGAGCGCGGCCAGTACGTGGCGGGCCGGGTCCTGCCGTTCGACGACCGTGCGGTCACCGCCGACGCGCTCCGCCGCCGGGCACACGAGACCCGCACCGCCCACCCGAAGGGGGAACTGTGATCCCGCTCCCGCTGGAGGAGATCGCCCGGATTACCGTAGCCCGGCTGGACGGCGGCGCGGATCCAGCCGCCGTGGTCGACGGCCCGGTCGTCATTGATTCCCGCCGCACCGGTCCCGGTGGCCTGTTCGCCGCGGTGGAGGGGGAGCGGGCGGACGGGCACGACTTCGCCGCCGCCGCCATCGCCGCCGGCGCGGTCGCCGTGCTGGCCACCCGCCCGTGCGGCGCGCCCGCGCTGATCACCGACAACGTGCCCGCCGCCCTGGCCCGGCTGGCCCAGGAGGTCGTGGCCCGGCTGCCGCGGACCACGATCGCGGGCATCACCGGCTCGTCGGGCAAGACGTCGACCAAGGACCTGACCGCCCAGCTGGTCGAGCGCCTCGGGCCCACGGTCGCACCGGAAGGCTCCTGGAACAACGAGTTCGGCTTCCCGCTGACCGTGCTGCGCGCGACCGGCGGCACCCGCTACCTGGTCCTGGAGCTGGCTGCCCGCGGCGCCGGGCACATCGCCAGCCTGTGCGAGATCGCCCCGCCGCGGATCGGCGCCGTGCTCAACGTCGGGCACGCGCACACCGGTGAGTTTGGCGGCATCGAGCAGGTCGCGCGGGCCAAGGGAGAACTGCCCGCGGCCTTGCCCGCCGCGGCCGCAGGCGGTGTCGCCATCCTGAACGCCGACGACCCCCGGGTGATGGCCATGGCCGCGCGGACCGAGGCCCGGGTCGTGACGTTCGGGCTCGCCGCCAATAACGCCCGCCTCACCAGCCCGATGCCCTCCGGCCACATTGGCCCCGAGACCAGCAGCACCAGGGCGCCCGACTTCGCCGCCGCCGGCGTGCGCCTGGATGACCTCGGCCGCGCGAGCTTCACGCTGGTGACCCCGGCTGGGTCGGCGCCGGTGCGGCTGGCCCTGCACGGCGCCCACCATGTGCCGAACGCCCTGGCCGCCGCGGCCATCGCCGCCGAGCTGGGCCTGGGCCCGGCTGAGACCGCGGACGCCCTGTCCGCCGCCACCGCGCGCAGCGGGGGCCGGATGGAGGTCCGCCGGAGCCCGGGTGGCGTAATCGTCGTCAATGACGCCTACAACGCCAACCCCGAATCGGTCCGGGCCGCGCTGGAGGCCGTGGCGCACATGGCACGCGGCCGGCGCTCGTTCGCCGTCCTCGGCCAGATGGCCGAGCTCGGCGACGAATCCCGGGCCAGCCATGAGGAAATCGGCGCGCTGGCCGCCGGAACCGGGGTCACCGGCCTGATCGTTGTCGGCAAAGAGGCAGAACCTATCCTTGACGGGGCTCTGGCGCGGAATGGGGCGGGGACCGAATGGCGCGGCGAGGCAATCAGCGTGCCGGATGGCCCGGCCGCCGTCGCGGCGCTCCGCGGCTGGCTGGCCGGCGGTGACGTCGTGCTCGTCAAGGCCTCCCACGCCGCCGGGCTGGAACGCGTCGCCGCAGAGCTGCTCTCGCAGCCTGACCTCGTGAAGGAGAAGGCGCAGTGACGACCCTTCTCGTCTCCGCCGCGGTCTCGCTGGTGGTAGCGCTGCTCGGCACGCCGGTGGCCATCCGGGTGTTCTCCCGGCACGGCTACGGCCAGCCCATCCGGGAGGAGGGCCCGGCCGGCCACGCCAACAAGCGGGGCACGCCCACGATGGGCGGCACCGTCATGATCATCGCGACGCTCGTCGGGTACTTCGCCGGGCACCTGGCCACCGGCGAGTCGGTCTCGGTGTCCGGCCTGCTGGTTTTGTTCCTGATGACCGGCCTGGGCGCGGTCGGGTTCGCCGACGACTTCATCAAGCTGTACAAGCAGCGCAGCCTCGGCCTGCGTAGCGGCGCCAAGCTCACCGGCCAGGTGGTGGTCGGCGCCGTGTTCGCCGTGCTGGCCCTGCACTTCCCCGACGGGTACGACCTCACCCCCGCCTCCACGCACCTGTCGTTCCTGGCCGACTTCGGCATCTCGATCGGGCCCATCTTCTTCGTGGTCCTGGTCGTGGCCATGGTCGCCGGGACCTCCAACGCGGTGAACCTCACCGACGGGCTGGACGGGCTGGCCACCGGCGCGGCCATCCTCGTGCTGGCCGCGTACGTCATCATCGGCAACTGGCAGCTCCGCAACGACTGCACGCTGTCGCTCGCGCCGAACTGCTACGACGTCCGGGACCCGCTGGATCTGGCCGTGGTCGCCGCCGCGCTGATGGCCGCGTGCGTCGGCTTCCTGTGGTGGAACGCGCCGCCGGCCCGCATCTTCATGGGCGACACCGGCTCGCTGGCGCTTGGCGGCGCGCTGGCCGGCCTGGCCATCACCACCCGGACCGAGCTGTTGCTGGGCATCCTGGGCGGCCTGTTCGTGATCGTCACGCTGTCGGTGATCATCCAGGTCGGCTCGTTCAAAATGACCGGTAAACGGGTGTTCCGGATGGCCCCGCTGCAGCATCATTTCGAGCTGCTCGGCTGGGCCGAGACCACGATCGTGGTCAGGTTCTGGGTCATCTCCGGCATGTTCATCGCGCTGGGACTGGGCGTCTTCTACGCCGCCTGGATCCCGAAGTAAGGCGGCCCCCTCCGCTCCGCCCCGGCGCTCTGGCTCGCCCGGCCTGCTGGGAGCGCCTCAGTGGATGCCACTGAGAATGCTCCCTATAACCGCCTCGCCCGCCCCGGCTGCGCGCCCGCCCCGGCTGCGCGCCCGCCCCTGGCCGCGCGCCCGCCCCGGCTGATCCTGCCCAAAATCCCCGCCTCTTCCGCGACACGCGCCGGATCTCCCCGGTATGGGCCCGGCTCCCGCCGAGACTGGAGCAATGGAGCGCGTGATCGATGCCCAGGCCGGCGGAGCCGCGGACGACGCCGACCTGGCCGCGGCGGTCGGTGCTGCCCCGGCCCCGCCCCCGGGGCCCGGGACCGGATCGCGTCCTGGATCGCGCTGCTCGACCGGCCGCTGACGTCGTACTACCTGATCATCGGGATCACCGCGCTGCTGCTGGGCCTGGGCCTGGTGATGGTGCTGTCCACCTCGTCGGTGCAGGACCTGAGCGAGGGCCTGCCCGCGTACTCCGACTTCAAGAAGCAGTTGCTCGGCGCCGCGGTCGGGCTGCCGCTCATGTACGCCGCGGCCCGGTCCTCGCCGCGGGTGTTCCGCGCCGCGGCGTACCCGCTGCTCGTCGCGTCCGTCCTCGGTCTCGGGCTCACGCTCATCCCGGGCGTGGCCGTGTCGCAGAATGGCGCCGCCCGCTGGATCCAGCTAGGCCCGTTCCCGGCGCAGCCGTCCGAGCTGGCCAAGATCGCCCTGGTGCTGTGGGGCGCCGATCTGCTGGCCCGCAAGGAGCGGCTCCGCCAGCTGGAGGACTGGCGGCACCTGCTGATCCCGCTGCTGCCGGGGGCGGGGCTGCTCTGCATGCTGGTCATGGCCGGCGACGACCTGGGCACGACGTTCGTGCTGCTGGTCATCTTCATCACGCTGCTGTGGGTCATCGGCACCCCGGGGCGCATCTTCGCCGGC
The DNA here is from genome assembly GCA_963775825.1 of uncultured Actinomycetes bacterium. Classification (GTDB taxonomy): domain Bacteria; phylum Actinomycetota; class Actinomycetes; order Streptosporangiales; family Streptosporangiaceae; genus Bog-532. Next base: position 52,340 of record CAVZKY010000064.1, on the reverse strand, counting down.
ATGATGGCGCTGATGTGCCTGGTCATGCTGTTGCTGGCGGTGACTTCGGCGTACCGGCTGAAGCGGCTGACCGGGTTCGTGAACCCGCAGGGCGGCCCGATGGGCCCCGACCAGCAGGGCATCCAGGGCAAGTACGCACTCGGCTCCGGCGGCCTGTTCGGGGTCGGGCTCGGGGCCAGCCGGGAAAAATGGGGCTACGTGCCCGAATCCACCAGTGACTTCATCTTCGCCATCATCGGCGAGGAGCTCGGCCTGGTCGGCACCCTGTGCGTCTGCTTCCTCTACGGCGGCCTGGCGTTCGCGGGCCTGCGGGTGGCCCGGCGGCTGCAGGACACCTTCGCCGGCTGGCCGCGGCCGCGATCACCGCGTGGATCGTCCTGCAGGCGGTGGTGAACATCGGCGCCGTGATCGGCGTGCTGCCGATCACTGGCGTGCCCCTCCCGCTGGTTTCCGCCGGCCTGTCCTCGCTTCTCGTCACGATGCTGGCCCTGGGCGTGCTCATGTCGTTCGCCCGCCTCGAGCCCGGGGCCCGGGAGGCACTCGCCGCTCGCGGTCCCGCGCTGCCGCTGCGCGTTCTAAGCTGGCTTGGCCTGACGCAGCGAAGCGAGTGAGGCTCTGGCCGCCGCCTCGCGGTCCCCGGGACACCCGGCAACGCGGAGCCGGGCCGGCATCAGTGGCGAAGAGGAAGGCCCGCGATGAGGGTTGTACTAGCCGGCGGCGGAACCGCCGGTCATATCGAACCTGCGCTAGCGCTGGCTGATGCCCTGCGGCAGGCTGACCCGCGCGCGGTGGTGGTCTGCCTGGGAACTGAACGTGGCCTGGAAACGCGTCTTGTCCCGATGCGCGGCTACGAACTCGCGCTCATCCCGGCCGTACCCGTGCCACGGTCAGTCAGCCCGAAGCTGCTCACCGTCCCCGGGCGGCTGGCGGGGGCGGTCAGCGCTGCGGCCAGCGTGCTCGACCGGGTGCGGGCGGACGTTCTGGTCGGCTTCGGCGGGTACGTGGCCGCCCCGGGTTACCTGGCCGCCCGGCGCCGCCACATCCCGATCGTGGTGCACGAGGCGAACCCGCGCCCCGGACTGGCCAACAAGCTCGGCGCCCGGTTCACCGAACACGTCTTCACCGGCAACGCCGGTACTCAGCTGGCCCACGCGACGTACCTCGGCATCCCGATCCGCCGACGAGATCGCCGACCTGGACCGGCTCGCGCTCGGTGACAAGGCCCGGGCCCACTTCGGCCTGCGCCCCGACCTGCCCGTGCTCCTGGTGACCGGGGGCTCGCAGGGCGCCCAGTCGCTGAACCGCGCCCTGTACGGGGCGATCGGCTGGCTGCGTTCGTCCGGCGTGCAGGTGCTGCACGTGACCGGCCCGCATAACGCGGCGGAGGTCGCGGCCGGTTCCGCTGGGGCGCCCTATGTCCCGGTGCCCTTCGTGGACCGGATGGACCTGGCCTACGCGGCCGCCGACTTCGCGCTCTGCCGGGCCGGCGCCATGACCTGCGCTGAGCTCACCGCGGTCGGACTGCCCGCGGCGTTCGTCCCGCTCCCGCACGGGAACGGCGAGCAGCGGCTCAACGCGGCCCCCATCGTGGCCGGCGGCGGCGGTCTGCTCGTCGATGACGCCGGCCTTACGCCGGAGTGGATCCGGGATGTCCTGCTGCCCGTGCTGCTCGACATCGACCGGGTGGCGAACATGTCGGAGGCGGCCGCGGGGCTGGGCCGGGCGGACGCGGACCGCGCCCTGGCCAGCGCGGTCATCGAGGTGGTCGAGGCGGCAGAGCGGGAATCACCCGTGCCGCCGCAGGCCCCCGCAGCGGCCGGGAACGCCGAGCACTGGTTCGACCCCGCGTCCCGGGACGCCCAGCCCGGGGCTACTCCCGGGGGGCCGCCCTGGGCGGAACCCGAGCCGCAGCCCGATCCGGGTCCCCGCCACGACCGCCCGGGCCGCCGCGGACAGCCCCGGCACGGCCGCCCCCGCCGCGGCAGCTAGCACCAGGCACCTATCCAGGGCGGAACGGCCCCGGAACCAGCAGCCGCGGAACCAGCAGCCGCAGAACCAGCAGCCGCACGAAGCACGGCAGGAGGACACGTGCAGGAGGACCTTCGATGGCCCTGGTGACCCCGGTGGACACCGTGCCGCTGGATCAGCTCGGCCGGGTGCACTTCGTCGGCATCGGCGGCGCGGGCATGTCCGGGATCGCGCGGGTCATGCTGGAGCGGGGCGTAGCCGTCTCGGGCAGCGACTCCGGCGCGGCCGAGATGCTGAGCGAGCTCGCCGCGCTCGGCGCCGAGGTACACGCCGGTCACGCCGTGGCCCACCTCGGGGCGGCCAGCACGGTCGTCGTGTCCAGCGCGATCCGGCCCAGTAACCCGGAGCTGGCCGAGGCGCACCGCCGCGGCCTGCGGGTCCTGCCCCGGGCGGCCGCGCTGGCTTCGATCATGATGGGACGGCGCGCCACCGCGGTGGCCGGCACGCATGGCAAGACCACGACCACCTCCATGATCACCACCATCCTTCGCGAATGCGGGGCCGGGCCGGGCTACGTCATCGGCGGGGTACTCGCCGAGACGGGCCGCGGCGCCGAGAACGGCTCGGGCCAGGACCTCGTGGTCGAGGCCGACGAGAGCGACGGGTCCTTCCTGATGCTGGCGCCGCAGGTGGCGGTGATCACCAACGTCGAAGCCGACCACCTCGACAACTACTCCGGCCTGGCCGAGATCAGGTCCGCGTTTGCGGGCTTCGCCCGCCGGATCAGCCCCGGGGGGGTCCTCATCACCTGCGCCGACGACGCCGGAGCCAGCGCCGTGGCCGAAGCCTCCCGCGGCCGGCCGATCCGGCTCCGCAGCTACGGTACGTCGCCGTCCGCCGACTACCAGGTGTCCGCGATCACCGCGCGCGGCATGGGCGCCGCGTTCACCATGACCACCACCGCCGGGCCGGGCAGCCCGGGCTTCACCGGACCGGTCAGCATCGCGGTCCCCGGCCGGCACAACGTGCTCAACGCCGCGGCCGCCTTCGCCGCCGCTGCGGAGCTCGGCTTTCCCGCCGACCAGGTCGCGGCTGCCCTGTCCGCCTACGGCGGCGCGCAGCGGCGGATGGAGCCCAAGGGCGAGGAAGACGGGGTCCGGGTGCTCGACAGCTACGCGCACCACCCCACGGAGGTCGCCGCCGATCTCGCGGCCGCCCGTGACCTTGCTGACGGCGGCCGGGTGATCGCGATCTTCCAGCCGCACCTGTTCAGCCGTACCCGGATCTTCGCCGCCGAGCTGGGCGGCGCCCTCGGGCTCGCCGACGAGGCGATTGTCCTGGATATCTACGCCGCGCGGGAGGATCCCGAAGCTCGGGGTGACCGGCCGCCTCGTGGCCAACGCCGTGCCGGCCGGGCGCGCGCGTTATGTCCCCGACGCGGCCCAGGTCCCCGCGGTGATCACCGAGATCGCCAAGCCAGGCGACGTCGTGCTGACGATGGGCGCCGGGGACGTGACCAAGCTCGGCGCGGTGATCGTCGCCGCGCTGCGGGCCCGCGGAGCGGCCGGATGAGCGGGGCGGGACGCGGGACCGGCGCTGCGGACCCTGACGAGACGGCTGGCCCGGTCTCGGTGGCCGCCGAACCGGGGGAGCGGCGGCCCGCCTCCGGGCGGCCAGCCCGGAAGCCCGGCCGCACCCGGCGGAGCCCGTGGCGGGCAGCGTTCTTCGGCGTCATTGCGGTCGGCGTGCTGGTGGGCGTCAGCTACACCTTCCTGGGGCCGAAGGTGCTCGTGGTCCGGTCGGTCGGGGTCAGCGGGACGCACCTGGTGCCGGCCAGCCAGGTACGCGCGGCGGCAGGTATCCCGCTCGGCGAGCCGCTGCTCCGGGTGAACACCGCCGCGGCCGCCCGCCGCGTCGAGACCATCACGCAGGTGCGGTCGGCGCAGGTCAGTAAGTCATGGCCGGACGGGATCCTGATCACCGTCCAGGAGCGGACGCCGGTGCTGGCCGTGGCCGGGCCGGGTACGGCCGGGGCCACGTCCGCCGCCGGCGGTTACGACCTCATCGACGCCTCCGGAGTCATCGTGCGGACGGCGCAGGCCAAACCGCGCGGCATGGCCATCTTCTGGCCCTCGGTTCCGGGCACCGCCCTGCGCGGCAGCCCGTCCGTGGCCGCGGCGGCCACGGTGCTGCGCGAGGTGCCGGCCTGGATCGGGCCGTCCGTGGTGGTGGTCAGCGCGTCCAGCCCGCAGAACGTGACGCTGGGGCTCTCGGACGGGATCACCATCGTCTGGGGGAGCACCGCCCGCGCGACCGCCAAGGCGGCCGAGCTGGCGGGCCTGATGCGCACCCACGCGCACTATTACGACGTGAGCTCGCCCGGTATGGCGGTGACAAGGTGATATTCGCTGCGACACGCCGCGCGCGTTCGTGCGTGGCTAGTTGACCCTGATGACCTGCCACCCTACTGTCCCTAGCAATTGCCGGGCTGACAAAACTCTAAATCTCTACCTGAAGGTGAAACCTGATGGTGAGGCCGGGACACGGCCATTACCAATGGCGGCGAATTCCGCTTCGCCAGCAGGGTTTCCCGAGCCCAGCGCCCTGGTCGGCGGGAATTTGCGGCTCGGCCGGAATGGCGATCGGGAACGTGGACGAGTAAAACGAGCGGAAAGGTACCCTCCTCGTGGCAGCACCGCAGAACTACCTAGCGGTCATCAAGGTCGTAGGAATCGGCGGCGGTGGCGTTAATGCCGTTAATAGAATGATCGAAGAGGGGCTCAAGGGCGTCGAGTTCATCGCGATCAACACCGACGCGCAGGCGCTGCTGATGAGTGACGCCGACGTCAAGCTCGACGTCGGCCGGGAGCTCACCCGTGGCCTGGGAGCTGGAGCCAACCCCGATGTCGGCTGCCGGGCGGCCGAGGACCATCGGGAAGAGATCGAAGAGGTGCTCAAGGGCGCCGACATGGTCTTCGTCACGGCGGGGGAGGGCGGCGGCACCGGCACCGGCGGTGCTCCTGTGGTCGCGAACGTGGCCCGTTCGCTGGGCGCGCTGACGATCGGCGTGGTGACCCGCCCGTTCGGCTTCGAGGGCAAGCGCCGGGCCATTCAGGCCGAGGCCGGGATCGAGCGCCTGCGTAGCGAGGTTGACACCCTCATCGTCATCCCGAATGACCGGCTGCTGTCCATCTCCGACCGTCACGTCAGCGTGCTGGACGCGTTCAAGGCCGCCGATCAGGTGCTCCTTTCCGGTGTCCAGGGCATCACCGACCTCATCACCACGCCGGGGCTGATCAACCTGGACTTCGCCGATGTGAAGTCCGTGATGTCGGGCGCGGGCTCGGCGCTGATGGGCATCGGCTCCTCGCGCGGCGAGGACCGTGCGGTCGCCGCCGCCGAAATGGCGATCTCCAGCCCGCTGCTCGAAGCCAGCATCGATGGGGCGCACGGCGTGCTGCTGTCTATTCAAGGCGGTTCCGACCTGGGGCTCTTCGAGATCAACGAGGCCGCGCAGCTCGTATCAAATTCAGCGGCTGTGGACGCTAACATCATCTTCGGCGCGGTCATCGACGACGCCCTGGGTGACGAGGTGCGGGTGACGGTCATCGCGGCCGGGTTCGACGAGAACCAGATGGGCCGGACCGCCCCGCCGGGGGCCGCAACGCCGCCGCGCTCAGCCCAGGGACCGCTGCCGCCAGCCACGCCCCCGCACCGCGGGGCAGCGTCGCCGCGTCCGGCCCGGCCGGCACGCCCGGCGCGGCCTCCGCCGCGGTGTCGCACCTCAGCCCGGCTGCCCCGGCGTACGCGGGTTCCCCGGCCCTGCCGCATACCGGTCCGCTCGCGGATGACCAGGCCTCCTGGTACGCCGATAACGTCGCGACCGTGGACGACGACGACCGCACCCGGTCCGCCGCCGAGGCGGCCCCGGTGCTCGGTGTCCCGGTCATCGAGAGCGCCACCGGCGACGCTCCGGCCGGCCAGCCGGAGGGCGCGGGCAAGACCCCGGATGACGTGGTCGCGGCCGTCGCCGGGACGGCGGCCGCCGCCGAGGACCTGGCCGAGGTCGGCGCTTCCGCCGACGCGACCGTGCACGCGGACGCCGACACCCCGGTCAGTACGGACATTCCCGCTGATCCCGGCCAGACCGCACCCTGGGACATGCCGGCCGCCCCGGCTGACATCGAGCCGGGCGGGGCCGCAGCGGGCGAGAGCTCCCGGAGCCGGCGCGGCCGCGCGCGTCTTTGACGTCGCCACCTCCCGGCGGCGGCCGGTCATCTTCGATGAAGACGACGATCTGGACATTCCCGACTTCCTCAAGTGAGCCAGCCCGGGGAGCCGGGCCAGGATCCGGCGCGGCGCACTGAACTGGCCGAACGGCTGCACCGGGTCCGGGAACGGATCGATGCGGCGTGCGCCGCCGCCGGGCGTGACCCGGCGGAACTAACGCTCATCGCCATCACCAAGACCAGACCGGCGTCGGACGTCCGGCTGCTCTATGAGCTCGGCCAGCGGGATTTCGGGGAAAACCGCGACCAGGAGGCCGCCCCGAAGGCCGCACAGTGCGCTGACCTGCCCATCAGCTGGCATTTCGTCGGTCAGTTGCAGACCAACAAGGCCCCCAGTGTGGTCCGCTACGCGGCCGTCGTCCAGTCCGTCGACCGCCTCCGGCTGGTCCGGGCGCTGGGCACCGCGGCCCGCCGTCAGGAGCGGGCCCTCACCTGTCTCATCCAGGTCGGCCTGACCGGGACGGCGGACGATCCGGGCCGGGGCGGTGCGCCCCTGGACCAGGTTCCTGCCCTGGCCGAAGCGCTCGCGGCGGAGGAGGGCCTGGTGCTCGGCGGGATCATGGCCGTGGCTCCGCTGGGCGTCCCGGCCGCCGACGTGTTCGCCGGGCTCGCTCCGGCGTCGGCCGCCGTTCGGGCGGTATGGCCGTTGGCGACGATTATTTCGGCCGGTATGAGTGGTGATCTTGAAGAGGCCGTTGCGGCAGCCGCGACACACCTGCGAATCGGTACGGCGTTGCTCGGCGATCGGAGGCCCCCTGTCATGTAATGTCCCTCGCGTGGGCCTGAATCGGGCGCACAGCAGCGTGGAAGTGGTTCGCAGTCGAAGTTGCGGGGGGTTCCGGGAGATCGCTTCCGGGCTAGCGCGGGGGGCTGCCAGATAGGCACAACGGAGGACTGACGGATGGCCAGCGCAATGCGCAAGATGGCGGTCTACCTCGGCCTCGTGGAGGACGATCACCGCTACCAGGACGGGTACGACTCCTACGACGGGTACGAGGACTACGAAGACCAGGCGGACCGCTTGGATGGCCCGGACGATCCGGACGGGCAGTCCGCCGACGCCGCCCACCTGTCGTCGCCGCCGCGCCAGGACGGCGCCCGGCAGATGACTGACCTAGCGCGGATCACTACGCTGCACCCTCGCACCTACAATGAAGCACGTACCATTGGGGAGCATTTCCGCGAGGGGATCCCCGTCATCATGAACCTGACCGAGATGGTCGACAGCGACGCCAAGCGCCTCGTCGACTTCGCGGCCGGGCTGATTTTCGGCCTGCACGGGAGTATCGAGCGGGTGACCAACAAGGTCTTCCTGCTCTCTCCCGCGAACGTCGAGGTGGCGGCGGAAGACAAGGCTCGCATCGCGGAAAGAGGCTTCTTCAACCAGAGCTAGCCGACAGTGACGGTGTGATGCGGACCAGCAAAGCTGTTGCTTGCGAGGCCCCGGGCGGGCTTACCAACAAGCAAGGACACGGCCATGGGCATCCTTAAGGTAGTCCTGACCTACGTCCTGACGATTTACCTGGTCATCCTCATTGCGCGGATGATCTTTTCCTGGATCCAGATGTTCGCTCGACAGTGGGTCCCGTCGGGAATACTCCTGGTCATCGCCGAGAGCATCTACACGGTGACCGATCCCCCACTAAAATTTCTACGTCGCTACATCCGACCGCTCCGCATCGGTACAGTAGCCATGGATCTCAGCTTCATGGTCCTTTTCATCCTGATCCTGATTCTGCTCGACGAAGTTGTGCCACGGATCTGACGGGGTGTGTAGTACCGTCTGATGATCACAGCCAAGCGCGCCGAGGAGACAAGATGCCGCTGACGCCCGCGGATGTGCGGAATAAGCAGTTCAGTACGACCAGGCTCCGGCCCGGCTACGACGAGGAAGAGGTTGACGCCTTCCTCGACGAGGTCGAGTCCGAGCTTGACCGGCTGATCCAGGAGAACGAAGAGCTCCGGGCGAAGCTGGCAGAGAGCCTGCGAGGGGGAAAGTCGTCTGTTCCCGCATTGAGCTCGCCGTTGGCTGAGACGAAGATGGATATGGCGCCCCCCGAGCCGCCGCGCCCCGAGCCGGAGCGCAGGCAGCCCGAGCCGGTGATGATGGGCTCGATGGCGCCGCACGAGGACAGCATGGACACCGCCGCGCGGGTCCTGTCGCTGGCCCAGCAGACCGCCGACCAGGCCATCGCCGACGCGCGCCGCGAGGCCGACGAGACGCTCGGCCGGGCCCGTCGCGAGGCCGACGAGGTGCTGACCAAGGCTCGCCGCCAGGCCGAGCAGATCACCGGCGACGCCCGGGCCCGTGCTGAGAGCCTCGAGCGCGACGCCCAGGAGCGTCACCGCCAGGCCATGGGCTCGCTTGTTCAGCAGCGTGAGGAGCTTGAGCGCCGGGTCGACGACCTGCGTGCCTTCGAGCGCGAGTACCGCAGCAGGCTGAAGGCGTACCTGGAAGGTCAGCTTCGCGACCTGGAGGCCGGCGTGACGGACAGCGGGGCCTTCCCCACCATGGGCTCCGCGCCGCAGTCCGTCCCGGCGGGGCTGGGCCAGCCCGCCCCACGTAACGGTGGTGCTCCGTCGAGCGGGCAGTACGCAGTGCCCGAGGTTGTTCAGCATGCAGGCAGCTTTCACGGAAGCGAGGGCGCGCCCGCGCACGAACGGCGGTAACTGATCGATCCCCGCGGCCTGGGCGTTACTGATCGCCCAGGCCGCGGGGTATTTTTGCTTGAGCGGGGCGGCGCGGCCGCCAGGGCAGGGTCTTCCCCTCCCCGGCGGGAGTGTCGCAAAGGTCGGCGGCTAGGGTGGGCCGCGCGTTCTGGGGAGAACGCCAGTGATCAGGTTCAGCGCGGCCCTCGTGGTCGTCGCGGTGGGCATACTCGTCGCGGGGGGCATTACCAGCAAGCTCTTGCTCGTTTATATCGCGATCGCCCTGAGCGCGGTCGCGCTCGTCTTTCTCCTCATCGGGGCCTTCCTCGATCGCGATGAGCTTCGTGCTGGGGTGGAGGAAACACGCGCCCGGGCGGACGAAAGAAGCGCGCGAGACCAGGCCCGCGGCGATGAGGTCGGCGTAGTGGCCGCGGCGGCCGGGATCGGGACGGCGGGCGAGGATAGGACGCCTGCTACGGATAGGCCGGCCGAGGATAGGTCGACTGAGGCTTGGGTGGCCGAGGATACGGCGGCCGCCGGGGACAGGGACGACGCCGGGGACAGGGACGACGCCGGGGACAGCGACGACGCCGGGGACGCCGGAATCGCCGGGTCGAGCTCGTCCGGGGATTCCGGCGGAGCCGGCCGTTCCCTGGACCGCGAGCGGTCGGAAACCTTCGCATATCGCGATGAGCTGGTCTACCGGGATAGCACCGGCTTCCAGGCGCCCGAATGGCCGGGCCGTCCGGGGAGAAACGGCGGCCCCCAGACCGGGACTCCTCCCGAACCGGTCCAGGCTCGCTCAGCAGACCCGGCCGGGACTCCTCCCGAACCGGTCCAGGCTCGCTCAGCAGACCCGGCCGGGACTCCTCCCGAACCGGTCCCGATCCGCCCAGACCCAGGCGGGACTCGTCCCGAAGGTCTGCCCGCACCCGGCCACAAACCAGCCGAAACCCGGGCCGACCTGACCGTTGAGCTACCTTCCCCTGCATCGGGCCAGCCGGGCCTGTCCGATCAGCCCACCGCGACCGATCAGCCCACCGCGACCGATCAGCCCACCGCGACCGATCAGCCCACCGCGACCGATCAGCCCACCGCGACCGATCAGCCCACCGCGACCGATCAGCCCACCGCGACCGATCAGCCCACCGCGACCGATCAGCCCACCGCGACCGATCAGCCCGCTAAGCCCCCGGAGCCCAGCCAGACGGCCGAGCCCCGTCCACCTCAGGCGACTGAGCCAGCGACCGAACGGGGCCAGGAGTCCGGTCCGACCCCCGAGGCCGGCCCATCTCACCACCCTGCGCCATCCGCCGAGGCCGAGCCGCCCGGAACACAGGGAAACGGCAGCCTGCCCGACCATCACGAAGTGACCGTGGTCCCGGGTGTGCCCCGCTATCACAAGAGTGCTTGCATTCTGATCCGCTTCATGGGCGATGGCGACCTGCAGAAGATGACAGTCGCAGCGGCCCGGGACGCAGGCTGCACGCCCTGCCGGGCCTGCCAGCCGGACGGTGCGGAGGCGGACTAGCGAGGCGTCGCCCGGCCAGCGCCGGGCAGAATCCCCGCTATGCCCGCCGGAGCCAGAACCGTAGGCCCAGCAGGTCGTCCCGGTGCTCGGCGAACCCGGCGTTCGCGGTTTCCGGGGACGGCTTGCCGCGCTGGAAGCTCGTGGCCAGCACCTCGGCCGCAATCACCGGCGCCTGCTCGGTCAACGCGGCGGCCAGCTCCGGATCACTGGCCTCCCACCACAGCGTGATCCGGTCGGTGACATCGAGGCCGTCGCTCTTCCGCGCGTCCTGGATGAGCCGGATCACCTCACGGGCCAGGCCCTCACGGCGCAGCTCGGGGGTGAGCGCTGTCTCCAGCGCCACCGTCTCGCCACCGTCGCTGGCGACCGTCCAGCCCGCCTTGGGCGTCTGGGTCACGATCACCTCGTCGGGACCGACCGGTACGGCCTGCCCGTCCACGGTGACGTTGGCGCCCCCCGCCGTACGCAGCTCGGCAGCCAGCGTGGCCGCGTCCGAAGCCCCGATCGCCTCGGCGACCGTCGGCGTGGCCTTGCCGAACCGGCCCCCTAGCGCGCGGAAGTTCGGCTTCACGACGTAATCGACCAGTTCGTCGTCGACCGTGGCCAGCGTCTCTAGCGCGTGCACGTTCAATTCCTCGGCGATCTGCGCCCGCAGTTCGGCCGGCAGCGACGCGAACCCCGGTGCACTGATCAGGGCCCGGCCCAGTGGCTGGCGGGTCTTCACCGTGACCGCGGCACGCGCCGAACGCCCCAGTTCGACCAGCCGGCGCGTCAGTGCCATGTCCGCGGACAGGTCCTCGTCGATGAGGGCGGCGTCGGCCACAGGCCAGCTGGCCAGGTGCACCGACTCCGGCGCTCCGGCGGTGCGCAGCGCGCTCCACACATAGTCGGTCAGGAACGGCGTGATCGGGGCCATCAGCCGACTCACCGTCTCCAGGCACTCGTACAGCGTGGCGAACGCCGAGCTGGACTCGGCAGTCCGTGGGCCTTCCCAGAACCTACGGCGTGACCTGCGCACATACCAGTTGGACAGGTCATCGGTGAAGGCTGCGATGCGCCGTCCCGCGCTCGCGGTGTCGAAGCCCTCCAGCGCGGCGGTGACGTCCCGTACCAGGGTGTGCAGCTCGCTGAGGATCCACCGGTCCAGCACCGGCCGGCCCGCGGGCGCGGGGGCCTCGCTCAGCCGTTCCGGGCCCCAGGCGTTGCCGTCGGCCGCGGCCGCGTTCGCGTACAGAGCCAGGAACGAGACGGTGTTCCAGTAGGTGAGCAGGACCTTGCGGACGATCTCCTCCAGCGCCGCGTGCCCGACCCGGCGGGTCGACCACGGGGAGCCCGATGCAGCGAAGAACCAGCGCAGCGCGTCCGCGCCGTGCTGCTCCATCAGCGGCAGCGGCTCCAGCACGTTGCCCAGGTGCTTGCTCATCTTCCGGCCACCCTCGTCCACGACGAGCCCGAGGCACACCACGTTCTCGTAGGAGGACCTGCCGAACACGATGGTGCTCACCGCCATCAGTGAATAGAACCAGCCCCGGGTCTGGTCGATCGCCTCACAGATGAACTGCGCGGGGAAAGCCCGCTCGAACTCGGCCTTGTTATGCCACGGGGCGCCGAACCGCGCGAACGGCATCGAACCGGAGTCGTACCAGGCGTCGATGACGTCGGGGACCCGCCGCGCCCGCGCGCCGCAGTCCGGGCAGCCAAACGTCACCTCGTCGACGAACGGCCGGTGCGGATCGAGCCCGGACAGGTCCCGGCCCGCCAGCTCGGACAGCTCCGCCCGGGAACCGACGCACGTGGTGTGCCCGTTCTCGCACTCCCACAGAGGCAGCGGCGTACCCCAGTAACGGGTGCGGGACAGCGCCCAGTCCACGTTGTTACGCAGCCACTCGCCGTACCGGCCGTGCTTGATGTTCGGCGGCTGCCAGTTGGTCTTCTCGTTCTCGGCCAGCAGCTGGTCCTTGACCGCCGTGGTGCGGATGTACCAGGACGGCAGGGCGTAATAGATCAGCAGGGTGTGGCAGCGCCAGCAGTGCGGGTAGCTGTGCTCGTATGGCTCGGACCTGAAGAGCAGGCCACGGTCGTCCAGATCCTGGATCAGCCGCGGGTCGGCGTCCTTGAAGAACATGCCGCCCACCAGGGGCACGCCGTCGTCGAACCGGCCATCCAGGCGGATCGGGTTGACCACCGGCAGCCCGTGAGCCCGGGAAGTCTGCATGTCATCCGCGCCGAACGCGGGCGCCATGTGCACGAGGCCGGTGCCGTCCTCGGTGGTTACAAACGATCCGGGCACCACGACGTGCGCGTCCGGGATCTCGATCAGGTCGAACGGCCTGTCGTACGTCGAACCGAGCAGCTCGTCTCCCGGGAACCGGGCGGCTACGTGCCAGCCTTCGCCGAGCACGTGCGGCATCAGTGCCTCAGCCACCACCACGCGGTCGTCCTCTACGGCGCTGTCGCCGGGCCGCCGGGCCACCACGTAGGTGACCTCGGGGTGCACGGCGACCGCAGTGTTGGAGACCAGCGTCCACGGTGTCGTCGTCCAGACCAGCAGGTCCGCGCCAACCAGCTCGGGGCTCGCCCCTTCCGGCAGGCTGGTAAGCGGGAAGCGCACTGTAACCGACGGGTCAGTGACCGTCTGGTATACGCCGGGCTGACCCATCTCGTGGTCCGACAGCGGGGTACCGCAGCGCGGGCAGTACGGGCTGATCCGGAAGTCGCGGACGAGCAGGCCCTTGGAGTAGACGTCCTTCAGTGACCACCAGACCGATTCGATGTAGGACGGGTCCATCGTCCGGTATGCCTTGGACAGGTCGATCCAGTAACCCATCCGCTCGGTCAGGTCGGTGAACGCGTCGACGTGCCGGAGCACCGACTCGCGGCAGCGCTCGTTGAACTCGGTGATGCCGTACGCCTCGATGTCTTTCTTGCCTGAGATGCCCAGCTCACGCTCGACGGCCACCTCGACCGGCAGGCCATGGCAGTCCCAGCCGGCCTGCCGGGGCACGTAGAACCCCTGCATGGTCTTGAACCGGGGGAAGACGTCCTTGAAGACGCGTGCCTCCACGTGATGGACGCCCGGCATGCCGTTGGCGGTCGGCGGTCCCTCGTAAAACGTCCAGGGCAGGCCGCCCTCGGTCTGCTTCAGTGAGCGTGTGAAGACGTCACCGTCGTGCCAGCGGACCAGCATCTCGCGCTCGACGGCGGGCAGGTCGATCTGCGCCGGCAGCGCGGGGAAGCGCGGCGTGCTGCCGTCTGCCTGCGGTGCGCTCTCGGATACCTGCGACATGATGCCGGTGCCTCCAGCAATTCCGAACGGGATTTTGCTGGAGGGACGAGGTCGCCGTGCGGCGTTCCCGCGGTACCACCCTCCTTGGCCGCTGCCGGTGTCAGGCGTGCGCGACCCTCTCGAGGATTCCTGCGGCCGGTTCTACTGAGCCCGGGCCACGTCCCGGGAAGGAGTGAAGGGGGCCGTTCTTCCGGCGGCTCCGGGGTGATCTGGTCCGCTGGGCTGGCCTCCGGGCTCGCACCGTCCCCGGATCGCTCCTGGCCTGCGGTCAGCGGCAGCTGTCCCCATCAATGCCGTGCAGGTATTCAGGATATCTGAACAGCCCAGCGGGCCGAACTTATTTCCTGCACGTCGGCTTTCCTGCACGTCGGCTGCCGCAGGGCCCGGTGCGCCGCAGGGCCCGGTGCGCCGCAGGGCCCGGTGCGCCGCAGGGCCCGGTGCGCCGCAGGGCCCGGTGCGCCGCAGGCCCGGTGCGCCGCAGGCCCGGTGCGCCGCAGGCCCGGTGCGCCGCAGGCCCGGTGTGTCGGCTGCCGCAGGGCTCGGCAGGACGACCCCGGGGGCTGGGCCGGCCCCGACCTTGAGGCATCTGCAACCGCGGCCGTGAACCGGCCGAAGTACCCGTACGTGAGTGAACTGACATCTCATTTGCAGAGAAACGCGATGTGACTTATTCTCCGTTGACCGTTCATATTCATGATCGTCTATAGCCCCGTCGTGGGAGGCGTTAGATGGCCACAGCCCCGCGTACCGACGCCGCAACTCTTCCGGTGCGGCCAGGGGAGGAGCCCTGGACCGGCTCCGAGCTCGCCGAGGTGCGGGACGCGCTCGAAGCGGAAGCCGCCGGGCTGCGTCGTGACATCGAGGAGGCTGAGTCGCATATCGCTGACCGGCTAGGCGATGGAATCCGCGAGGCGGGCGACGACGAGGCGGACGTTGGGGTCAAGACGTTCGAGCGCGAACACGAGTTCCAGATGACCAGCAACGCCCGGCGCCTGCTGGAGCAGACCGAGCAGGCCCTCAGCCGGATCGATGCGGGAACATATGGAGTGTGTGGTTCCTGCGGCCAGCCAATAGGCAAGGCGCGCCTGATGGCGTTCCCGCGCGCGGTACTCTGCGTGAGGTGCAAGCAGCGCGAAGAACGCCGCTGACGGCGGACGAGGCGAAGCGCCCGGGGGAACAGGCCCGGGCGCCGGAACTGGACGCCGGGATGGACACCGGACCAGGTACCGCAGGGGACGCGGGGCTGACACCGGCGGCAGCGCCGGGCGGCCGTAAGCTTTCCGTGGTCATCGGTGTGGCCCTGACCGTGCTGGCCCTCGACGTTACGACCAAGGTGATCGTGGTCCGTGCGCTGGCCAGCCGGCCCCCGATCCGGCTGTTGGACGGATTCCTGACGCTGCTGCTGCTGCGCAATAGCGGCGCGGCGTTCAGCATCGGCACCTCGATGACGATCGTGTTCACGGTGATTGCCGCGGCCGTCATCTTCTATATCCTCCGCGCGGCCCGCAAGCTGCGCAGCCTGGCCTGGGCGATCACGCTGGGGCTGCTCCTAGGCGGCGCGACCGGGAACCTGTCCGACCGGATCTTCCGCTCGCCCGGGCTGTTCCGCGGTGACGTGGTGGACTGGATCCAGTTGCCGCACTGGCCCGTGTTCAACCTCGCCGACTCGGCCATCGTGTGCGGTGGTGCCCTGGCGGTCCTGCTCGCCCTGCGCGGTGTCCGTCTAGATGGCACCCGCGAAGGTCACCCGGAAGACGATCTCAACGCGCGCGCCGAACCGCGGACGACCCAAACCGCCCCTGCCAGTCAGCCCAGCCGCGCCACTGAGGCCAGCGCTGTCAGCCAGCCCAGCCGGGTCACTGAGGCCACCGCTGTCAGCCAGCCCAGCCGGGTCACTGAGGCCACCGCTGTCAGCCAGCCCAGCCGGGTCACTGAGGCCAGCTCAACCGCTCAGGCCAGCCCTGTCACTGAGGTGGGCCCGGCCACTGAAGCCGGCGGCGTCGCCGGGGGCAGCTCCGTCACTGAGGTGGGCCCGGCCACTGAAACCGGCGCCGTCGCCGGGGGCAGCTCCGTCACTGAGGTGGGGCCGGCCACTGAAACGGGCCCCGCCACCCAGATCGCCCACGCCGCAGAGGTCGCACCCACCATTGAAGTCCCGAACAATGCGGAAGTCCCGAAGCAATCGAAAAACGCGGCAGCCGCCCAAACCACGCCGGTCACTTCAATGACGCAGGCTTCAGAGGCCGAGGATGACAGCGCCGGGTCAGCGTTATCTGCCTGTTCCCGACGGTCTGGACGGAGAGCGGCTCGACGCCGCTCTGGCCCGGATGTTCGGGTTGTCCAGGTCACGGGCTGCCGAACTGATCAGCGAGGGGATGGTGCTGGTCGATGGCCACCCCGCGGCTAAGTCCGACCGGGTCACAGCGGGAGAGCCGCTGGAGGTGACCCTGCCGGCGCCGCGTCCGGTCGAGCCGCCCCGCACGGTGGAAGGGCTGAACGTTCTCTACGAGGACGACGACATTGTAGTGGTCGACAAGCCGACCGGCGTAGCCGCGCATCCGACGCCGGGCTGGAACGGCCCGACCGTCATCGGCGGCCTGCTGGCCAGCGGCCACACCATCGCCACCAGCGGCGCCGCCGAGCGGCAGGGCATCGTTCACCGCCTGGACGCGAACACGACCGGTTCGATGGTGGTGGCCAAGAGCGAGTCGGCCTACAGCGCGCTGAAGCGGGCGTTCCGCGAGCGCCAGGTGGAGAAGCGTTACCACGCGGTTGTACAGGGGCACCCAGATCCGCTGCGCGGCACCATCGATGCGCCGATCGGCAGAAATCCGTCGGGCGACGGCCGGTTCGCCGTCGTGGCCGGGGGACGCCCCAGCGTCACGCACTATGACACTCTGGAGGCCTTCCGCGGTGCCAGCTTGGTCGACGTTGGGCTGGAGACTGGCCGAACGCACCAGATCCGCGTCCACATGTCAGCGGTCAGGCACCCGTGCGTGGGCGATCTGCTCTACGGCGCGGACCCAGTGCTAGCGGAACATCTGGGCCTGCACCGCCAGTGGCTGCACGCCGTCAGCCTGGCTTTCGAGCACCCCGCCGATGGCCGCTGGGTCGAGTTCCGGAGCGACTACCCGCCCGACCTTGCTCACGCGCTGCACGTCCTCCGCGTCGAAAGCTAAGCTAGGAGGCGTAACGAAGGACCCAAGCGGGCCCGGCCCAGTCTCAGATCGGGTATTCGGTGGGTCCGGTGGTGTAGGTCCGGCCGGCCGGTGTGGTCCACGTGTGATAGCCGGGCTGGTTTTGCTCAAGTTTCCAGCCGTGAGCTTGTTTCGCGTGGTGATGATGACGACAGCGGGGCCCGCCGTTACAGCTACAGGTCCGCCCGCCCTGATCCCAGGGAATCGCATGTTCGAAGTCGCATCGCCGTGCTGCCCGGCGGCACGGCGGCCAGGTGCATTCTGCGTCGCGGATCTGGACCAGGTGGCGGAGGGTGCCGCTGGGCTGGTAGCCAGCTGATTCATGCCGGTGGTCGCAGTCAGTGACCGCGAGCGGCTCAAGGTCGACGAGGAGGTCGCGGTCACCGCCGGGACGTAGCCGCCACCGGCCGTATCCGCCGGGTAGCCCGTGTCCCTGGTCGCGGGTGAACGTGAGCGGGCCCGATCTAGTTGGCCCTGGTGTGCTACTTGGCCCCGGTCTGGTTGGCCCTGGCGCGCCGCTTGGTCTCGATCCGTCCGGCCCTGGCGTGTTTGCTGGTCCTGGTCTGTTTGGTCCTGGTTCGCTTCTCCGGCCTGTTTTCCTGATGGTCTGGGCACACCCGTGGCCGGTGGCGTGTCCCTCCTGGTCGGTAACCGTGACGCACCAGGTGGTGCGGGGGTTGCCGGCGGCCTTGCGGGCGAGTTCCCGGGCCAGGGACGGATCGATCGCGCCGAGCCCGGCGGCCTCCCCGGGGCGCTCGGCCAAGCCGAGCAGGGTCGCCAGCGGGATGGTCATGCAGTGCTCGTATGCTCGGGTGTATGGAGACTACTACAGCGGGAAATGCGCAGGTCAGGGCGCGGCAGGCGCGCGAGCGGGCGGTGGCCCGTGTGGCGGCCGGCCAGCAGAAGGAGCGTAGCCGGGAGTCGTGGCAGGGGGAAGACGCCGCGATCTACTGCCGGGTGTCGCATGTCAAGGATAAGGATCAGACCAGTGTGGACCGGCAGGAACGCATTTGCCGTGACGTTGTGGAAAGCCTGGGCCTGGTAGCGCGGCATGTGCTGGTTGACCCGAACCGTTCGGCGTGGCAGCGGGACCGGAAGCGGCCCGGCTGGGACAGTCTTCTGAAGGTGGCCGGGAACCGGGGATCCGGCATATTGTGGTGTATCACCCGGACCGTTTGATGCGGCAACCGTGGGACCTTGAGGAATTGCTGAAGCTTTCCGAGGAACACGGGATTATCCTGCACGGGAAAGCCAGCCGCCGGGACCTGAGCGACCCTGACGACCGGCATTATCTGCGGGGTGAGGTCGCGCACGCGTGCCGTTCATCGGATGACACATCACGACGTTTGCAGGACGCGATGGTGGACCGGGCACGCGACGGCAAACCGCAGACCGGGGCACGCCGCTACGGATATACGAAGACCGGAATGGAAATTGTGGCGGAAGAAGCCGCGATCGTGCGGTGGATGTTTGAGAGTTTCCTGAACGGGATGACCCCGCACGCGATCAGCGATGACCTGAACCGGCGCGGTATTCCCACCGCGCAGGGGAAACGGTGGAGCATTCCTACCGTGCTCCGGTTGCTAGATTCCCGGCATGTCGCTGGTATCCGGGTGTTCCGGGGCCAGGAAATCGGGTCCGGTATCTGGCCCGCGATCATTGACCCCGCGCTGTTCCGCGAAGTGCAGGAGCGGCGCGCGTTCCGGTCGGCAGCCACCCGCGACCAGTACGAGCACCGCACGTTCTACCTGCTGCGGGGCCTGCTGTGGTGCACCAAATGCGGCGCGCGGATGTCGGGTCGGCCCGGCACCGGGGGACGCCCGGTCTATGTGTGCACCAATTTCCGGCCCACGGACGGCAGCGCGAAGTGCTACCGGCGCGCGGGCGCAGCCAGCCTGGAAAGCTTCATCAAAGACGCCGCGATTACGCTGCTGGAACGGCTGGACGTGACCGGCGCGGCCACGACCGCGATGCTCACAGATGACGATAAAGCCGCGACGAAGCTGACCAGGCCGAACTAGCCGAACTGAAGGCGATGTGGGACACGCAAGAGATCAAGACGCATGAGTACCGGGCGATGCGCAAAAAGGTGCAGGACCGGATTGACAAGCGGCAAGCGAAAACCATCATCCGGCCCGGCGTGGAAGTGCTGGACGGGATGATCGGCCCGGACGCCCGGAAAACCTGGGACGCGCACGAGCAAGCCGGGAACTGCGAACGGCTGAACGCCGTGCTCCGGTTCCTGTTCGCGGCGATCCGCCTTGACGAGTCCCGCGCGGCGAACGGCAGTTTCGACTACGGCCGCATCCACATCGAGCAAAACGACCTATGACTGGTCTCGATGTTTCGCGATCTTGATATGGCTGCTGAGGCGGCGACCGGGTGCTCTTTACAGTGTGGGGCCGTGCCTAGCTAGTGCGCTGACCAGTAACGTTTACCGGGCCTGGTCATACGAGCCGTCTGCCACTACCCTCGCGCTGCTATACCTCATCTCCGCACATCGGTCGACGACCTCGGTTCCGATACACTCGGGACCTTGTCGAGAACCAGACGACGCTTGCCCTCGCCTATTTAAGAGCGGGCGACATCGAAGTTGCGTTGAACCTCGCCCACGAAACAATTGACCTTCATGAGCTTCCCGTTCTGGTGGGCGATGTCCATGCCCTCGCGGGTGCGCTGCCGGATCAGGTTGGCCTCGAACTCGGCGATGACGGCAAGGATCTGCAGGAACATCCGGGCGAACGGGTCCCGTTCCGAGTCGTAGACCGAGCCGCCGAGCGCGAAGCTCCCGCAGTTCGTCCAGCTCGGTCAGCGATGTCGTCCGCCTTCTGCCCCGGGTGCACGCGGCGCCACAAGCCGGTGACCGCTTCGCGGACATGTGGCCAGGTGTCGGTGGCGATCGCCCCGAAAAGCGCCGCCCCGAACGCGAGCACGATCGGATCCCCTAACGGCCCCTTCCCCGGCAGGCCGACGTCGCCTGCCGCTCCCGATCCTTGACCCACGGTAGCGCTCCGGATAGCTGCGCGGAGCTGTGTGAAAACCGTCATCTCGCCGACGGCCGAGAACCCGGTCCGCGCGGCGCACATAGTGGCCGGTAACCGGCGGGGGTCGCCCTGGGCCAGTTCACGCTCGACGTCGGCTACCAACCCCGGGACGGTCACGAGCGGCGTAGTCGAGACCGGCCGCGAGGACTTCGTCGTCGGCAACTTCCCGGCCAGCTACCGGTGAAGATTCACCGCCACTTATCTGTCAAAGTCACAGACGGGAAACGTCCGCCGGGCAGGCCTCTTCCGGCTCGTCTCACAATCGTTCGATTTCCAGGCAGTTACGCTGGGTGTGGAGGAGCGAGGTCTGCGGCGGCCGGGTGGGAGGCTCGATGTCGCGACGGTGGCTGGACCACCCGGTGACGAGCGGCGTCATGACTGGTATCCGGTCTGCGGTTGGGGTTTCATCGGCCGAGTACCTGCCCGTCGGGGATGTGCCGCGGGCCGGTCACCTGTACGTCGCCGACGGCGGTGACGCCTGCGCCGAAGGTGACGTCGCCGTCGACCTGGAGGCGGCGGCAGCGGCGCAGCGACGGCGGGCCGGCCCGGGAACCGCTGCTCGAAGCCGGGCAGGAGCCGGTAGAGTCGGGGTCGAGGGTGACGGCCGGGGCGGGGCCGTCGAAGCCGGGCTCATCTGCCCGTCGCTGGTGAGCTGGTAGGCGTCGGAGCGCACGACCAGCAGGTCGTCGGTGGTCTTGACCGGGGCGAACCGGGAGCGGGGGACGTGGAGGGCGCGGGCGCCGGGGATCGAGCCGATCGCCGCGCCCATCGCCGATTCGAGCTGGATCACCGGGGTGCTCGCCGGGTCGCGCGGGTCGGCGGTCTTGCGGTTGATGATCAGCGGCAGGTCCGGTGCGGCCGGGTCGGCGGCCTGCCGGTCGGCCAGCGCGCGCAGGTCGATCCCAGATGTTGTTGGTGTTGTACCAGCGCCAGCGCCCGGTGTCGGTGAAGGAGGTGTCGCCGTCGGGTACCTGCGCGGTCTCTCTCAGGACCATCTGGCCGTGGTGGCGGGCGAGGTGGCCGCCCTTGCGGTCCGCTGGCGTGCCGCGCACCGCCTCCAGCGCGAACGGCACCTGCCCGGCGGCGAGCCAGGCGGCGATCCGGACGTCGGCGAGCGCGCCGAGGTTGTCGGAGTTGGACACGAAGGCGTACCGCAGCCCGGCGCCGAGCAGGGCCTCCAGCATGCCGGACGCCGCCAGCGCGGTGTAGATGTCGCCGTGCCCGGGCGGGCACCACTCCAGCTCCGGGTCGGCCGGCCAGCGCACCGGCCGCCAGTCACCGGCGCCGATCTTGGGCTCCCGGCCCTGCAGGAAGTCCGGCGGCACGCCCAGCACAGCCGTCGTAGCGGCGCAGCACCTCCAGCGAGGCGGCCCGGGTGGCCGCGGAGTTCATCAGCACCAGCGGCAGCCGGGCGCCGTGCCGCTCGCGCAGGGCCAGCACCTGCCGGGCCAGGACATCCAGGAAGCTCATCCCGGGCTTGACCTCCAGCAGCGACTTCGGCCCGGCCAGGCCCATGCTCGTCCCCAGCCCGCCGTTCAGCTTGATGACCACCAGCCGGCCGAGCACGTCACGGGCCCGGCCGGGTGGCGGCTCGGGCAGCTCCTCCAGCCGCGGCAGGTCCGCCACCGGCTGCAGGACCTCGCCCGGCAGGAGCCCGGCCTGGGGATCAGCCAGCTGCCGCAGGCGCCCGCGCAAGGCGGCCAGCTCAGCCGGGTGGGCGCCGCCGGCCTCGGCCTTGGCCAAGACAGCGGCCACATAGTCGGGCGTATTCATGCTTTGTTCTCCTTTGAACAGATGCGGCTTCAGCGAAGGCGCCCCACGGGTGTCCGCGACAGCCCGGCCCTCCCGGTCTGCCCGGCTGCCGGCAGCAGGCGGGCTGCCGCCGGCGGCTTTGCGTGTTGCCGGGCTGTCGAGCTGAGCTCCGGCGGGGGCGCGGGCCCGGCTGAGCGCGGCGGGCTAGGCGAACCCGGTGGCCCGCTGGAGCAGGCGTTCGAACGCCAGGGCGGTGCGCGGGTCGCCCATCGGGCAGCGCCGCGTGCAGGGCACGTCCGGGGGGTGCCAGTGCCCGCGGCGGGTGCGGTGTACCTCGATGTCGGCCAGGTCGCGGAAGCGCTTGGCTTCCAGCGCGAGGCGCAGGGCGGTCTGGATCTTGCTGGTCATGGCTGGCTCCCGGTGTAGGTGATGGTGATCTTGGCGCCCCGGCGCCCGTTCCGGAACGCAACAGGCCTTGTTCTGGTATGGGGCGGGGGTGTCGGGCCGGTGCCGCGGGGCGGGCGGGCCGGGCCTGCGGGTTCCTATGCCGTGGCGGTGGCGGGGTGGGGGGTCTTCTCCCACAGGAAGGGGGCGCGGATCAGCTGGTATAGCCCCCGCCAGCTGGCGGTCCAGTGCATCGCCCAGTAGGCGGGCAGCAGCGGGGCGAACACGGCCGAGGCGAGCTTGTGGCGGCGGGCCGCCGCCGCGACCAGCGCGGTCCAGGCGGTGAAGACCGCCAGCTGGACGTCCGGCACGATGGAGCCGGCTGGCAGGTGCTGGGCGATCAGGCCCTTGTAGCCGCTGATCCAGATGGCGAGCACGATGGGCTGGGCGAGGTAGAGCAGCGGGGTGCCGGCCATGAAGGTGAGCATGGTGACGGTGCCGGCCCGGCCGAAGGTGCGCCAGGTGCGGGCGGGGTTGCGGGTGTGCACCAGGGCGGTGAGCATGAACCCTTTCAGCCAGCGGGTGCGCTGCTTGGTCCAGGCGCTGATCCGGTGCGGCATCTCCCCGTAGGTGACCGAGTCGGCCACCTCGACCCGGTAGCCCAGCGCGGTGCAGCGCATCCCCAGGTCGGCGTCCTCGGTCACGTTCCAGGCGTCCCAGCCGCCGAGCTCGCGCAGCACCTGGGTGCGGAAGTGGTTGCTGGTCCCGCCGAGCGGGATCGGCAGCCCCAGCCGGGCCAGGCCGGGCAGGGTGAGCTCGTAGCGCAGGCAGTACTCCAGGGCGAACTGGCGGGTGATGAAGCTCTGCCCGGCGTTGGCGACCATGAGCTTGGCCTGCACGCAGGCCAGGGTGTCGTCGGCGGCGGCGAACTGGGCGGCGACTACCCGCAGCTGGCCGGGGTCGGGCCGGTCCTCGGCGTCGTAGATGACGATCAGGTCGCCCTTGGCCAGCAGCAGCCCGGCGTTGCAGGACCGCGGCTTGGTCTGCGGCTTGCCCGGCGGGATCTCCACGATCCGGATGAACGGCGCCGGGTCCGCGTCGGCGATCGCCTGCTTGGTGGCGGCATCCCGCCGCTCGACCAGGATCAGCGCCTCGAGCCGGTCCTGGGGATAGTCGAGCTGTTCCAGGCACCGCACCATGCCGCCGATCACCTCCTGCTCCTGGTAGGCCGGGACCAGGATCGTGTAGGCGGGCAGCTCGGCGTCCGGCACCGCCGCGGCACCGCCGGCGGCAGCGCCCTGCGGCCGCCGCCACCGGGCGGCGACCGCGATCACCACCTGCGCGGCCGTGATCGCGGTGATCGCCCCGGCCAGGACGATCAGCAGCACCAGCGGCGCGATCACCAGCAGCGCGACCACGCCCAGCGCCGCCGCCACCCCCGCGGCCCGCTGCCACCACGCGAACCCGCTGCGGGCGGCCAGGTGCGGCGCCCGCCGGGAGAAGTGGTTCGCCATGTGATCCGCGACCGCCTCGCCATGCTCGGCCAGCAGGCGGTCCTGCTCAGAAGACGGCACATCGGCAATCGCGCCCAGCAGATCATCGGGCTGAGGATCACGGCCGCGGCCCGCGCCGGACCGCCCGGCGATGGTCAACGTGCTTGCTCCGGACATCATTGCTTTCTCCATCCATGTGCTGTGTAAACGCTTACATGGATGGTGCTCCAGCCCGGCTATGTCCGTCCCTAGAGCAAATCCCTAGTTCCGCCTCCCTAGGAGGCTCCGGCCCGCCTCCCTAGGAGGGTCCCTAGCCTGGTTCTTCGCACATGGGATTTCACTTGCTGAGCCAGCGGGGTCGGCTGATGTCGATGCCGAGGAGGTCTAGCAGCCGGGCCTGGACGCCGGTGGGTTTGGCCGGCCTCGGCGGATGCAGTGGGAAGATGGTGCGGCCGGTGGGCCGGGCGGCGGTTGCCTGGTAGCCGGGCAGGCCGGTCATGGTGCCGCCGTGGGGGGCCAGGGCCTGGCGGACCTGACGTTCGATGAGGCAGAAGATCAGCAGGGCCAGGCAGATCACGGTGATCAGGGCGGCGATGCGGCGGTTGGTCTTCAGGAACAGGGGGGCGACCGCGAGCGGGCCTTTGAACTCGCCGTAACGGCGCTCGACGATGTGCTGGCCCTTGTAGCGGCGGAAAACCTCCGCTGCACCGGCCTGGCCTGGCTCCAGGTTCGTCAGCAGGGCGTACCAGCCGTCGGTGGCGGCCTCAGCGTCGAGCGCGGCCTGGTCAAAATGCCAGGATAGGGCTGGTTTGCCGGTGGGGCCGCGGCTGATCGTGGTGCGCAGGTACGCCTTGACGCGGCGCTGGGTGGCGATCGCGGGGCGCGGGCGGCGACCGCGTCGGCCGTGGGGTGGAACCGGGTCCCGGCGGTGCGCACCAGCCGGTCAAGGTCTGCGGTGGCCTTGGCGAGCTTGCGCGCGCGGGCTTTGGCCGCGCCGGTGGCGCTGGCAGAGGAGTACACCAGGATCCGGCGCAGGTGCACCGGCGGGTCAGCCTTGCGCGGTCCGGCCAGGTCCATCCCGCCGTCTTCCAGCACCCGGTAAACGCCCCGGGCGGCAGCGGGCTTCCCGGCGTCACGCCCAGCGATATAGTCCACCGCCGTGCCCGCCCCCGGCGGGAGCGCGGTGAATAACCCGGCCGGGACCCGGGCTGCGGCCAGCGGCGCGATGAACCCCACCTGCTGTGCCTTCATCGACGCCGCGTTGGTGTAAGAGATCAGTTTCGAGTCGCCCACCAGCAGGAACGGCCGCGGCCCGGCGATTTGCCGCAGCGCGGTCATCGCCCCCACCACCTGGGCCACCTCCGCGGCCCCGCCCTCATAGGCGTGGTGGAACACCGGGATGCCGCCGTCCCCGCTGACCGCCAGACCCGTCTGGATCTGCTTCAGATCGGGCCTGCGGTCCTTGGGGTGCCCCCACCGCGGCGCCGGGTAGTCCTCATCCACCTCCGGATAGGCGCCATACAACGAGACCGAGGTCAGGTCCCAGTGCAGCCGGGACACATCCACCCCGAACTCAGTGATCGCCGCCGCCCCCACACTGCCGGTGATCTCGTCCAGGTACGGGGCGATCGCATCCAGCGCGCGGGCGATCCGGTCGTCATTGAGCAACTCCGGGGTGATGCCATACGCCTCATCCACGGCCATCGCCGCGGCCCACTCGTGCACCCGCACCATCGGCGCTGGCGCGGTCAGCCGGTTAGCCACCAGCGCCTCGATCACCTCACCGTGGGTGATCCAGGCCACCGGCCGGACCGGGCACAGCTCATCCACGATCTCTGCGATCCGCAGCCGGCGCCCGAACTCCGCCACCACCGGCAGCGCTCCCAGCCGCTTTTCCAGCAGGCGGACCACCGCGATCTCCGCCCGCGCCCGCCCGCGCCCCTGGCCAGTCCTTGACATCCCGCTCATGCCAGACATCAACCAGCAACCATGCCAGCCATTCCCCGCACGTCACACAAGAGCCGTAACGACCCGGAAGCCAGTCCATCACCCAGCCGCCGCATCAAACCCCATGTGCGAAGACCGGGACTAGCCGTATCCGCGGTGCCGCTTTCCTGGCAGGCCCCGGATGCGCTGGCATGGGGATGGTGAGCGGTTCCGCCAGCGGTTACGCTCTTATCCGTCCGTGTTGCCGACGTCACGGGCGGGAGCGAGGTGGGCGCGTGCAGGAGCGGCAGCCGCCGCTGGACGTTTTCGTCGGCCGGGCGGAGGAGCTCGCGCGCGTCGCGGAGGTCATCACTCGGATGGAGGCGGGGCAGCCGTGGCTGGTGGCCATCGAGGGTGATCCCGGGATAGGGAAGACCGCCCTGGCGCGGCGCTGCCTGGCCGAGGCTGCCGGCCTGCGGGGTGCTGTGGGCTCGCGGCGATCAGGCCGAGGCCGATCTGGACTTCGGGATCGCCGACCAGCTGTTCCGGGCGGCCGGAGTAGTCTCCCCGGCGTTCCCGCCAGCGGGCGGGACCGGCTTGCCAACCTCGTCGTTCACGGTCGGCGCGCGGCTCCTGCAGGCGGTGGGAGAGCAGCAGGCCACCGGCGCGGTGGCCATCGTCGTCGATGACGTGCAGTGGGCTGACCGCCGGTCGGTGGAGGCGCTGACGTTCACGTTGCGTCGGCTGTCGGTAGACCCGGTGATCGCCGTCATGATCTACCGGGGGCCCAGCGACCGGCTGGACGAATCAGCGCAGCGGATGCTGCTGAGCATCGAGAATCGGCTGCGCCTGCCGCTGGACGGGCTGCGTTCCAATGACGTGGCGTCGCTAGCGGCCGCGCTCACAGCCAGACCGCTGGACGACGAAGCCGTCCAGCGGCTGTACCGGGGCACCGGCGGGCATCCGTTGTACCTACGCACCGTGCTCAGCGAGGGGTTCGATTACAATCCCCGGGCTCCGGGACGGCTCGCGCTGCCCCGGTCGCTGGCCGCGGCCATCGGTGCTCACCTGCGGGTGCTGCCGCCGCAGACCGGGGCCATGCTGGAGATGCTGTCGGTGCTGAACCTGCGCCTGCCGCTGGCCCAGCTAGGCCAGGCGGCCGACGTCGACTCGCCCGGCGCGGCGCTCGAACCGGCGGTGGCCTGCGGCTTGGTGGACTGGTCGCCGGAAGAACCCACGTGCCCGGTGGCGATCCGTCACATGCTGGTCCGGGACGCCATCTACGTCGGGATCCCCGCTACCAGGCGCCGGATGCTGCATGCCCGCGCCGCGTCCATGGTCAGCGAGTCGGTGTCGTGGAAGCACCGGGTGGCGTCCCTGGACCGGCCGGAGGAGGGCCTGGCCGGGGAGCTGGAGCAGCTGGCGGACGAGGAGGCGGCGGGCGGGCGCCTGGCGCTCGCCGGCACGCACCTGCAGTGGGCCGCGGACATTTCCCCGGCCCGGGCCGACCGGGAACGGCGGCTGCTGACCGCTGCGCTGCACCTGACGCTGGCCGAGGAGGCCCGTGGCCTGGCCCTGCGCCAGGCGGTGGAGGAGGCCGCGCCGTCCCCGCTGCGCAGCTGCGCGCTGGGCACGATGGCGTTCTCCGCGGGCCAGCTCAACGAGGCGCAGCTGCTGTTCAGCGAGGCACTGGGGCGGGCGCGCCACGACCCGGACAGCCAGCCGCTCGCCGCGGTGATCGCCAGCCGACTGGCTATTGTGTGCGCGCTGGTGGGGGATGCGGAGAAGGTGCAGGCCTTCGGGCGGTGGGCGCTGGGTACGGGCTGCCTGGACACGGCGGCCGCCAGCATCACGCGTACCGTCATCGCGGTCGGCGCCTGCCAGGTGGCCGGCCCCACACGCCGGCCTGGCCGAGCTGGGGCATCTGGAGGCCGACCCGGCGCGGGTGGGCCCGGTCGATGTGGACGCCTTGTCATTCCGAGGGGTGTTCCGGCTGCTGGCCGGCGACCTGGGCCTGGCCATTAGCGACCTGACCGCCAGCCTCAAGATGATGCGAGCGGGCGCCACCGTCACCGCTGGCCAGCGCGCCTACTTCTATCTGGCGCTGGCCCAGTACCTGGCCGGCGCGTGGGACGACGTGCTGCTCACCGCCGAGCAGGGATTCTCGGCCGCGGTGATCCATTCCCGCCGCTTCGACCTGCCGCTGCTGCATCTGGCAGCGGCCTGCGTGCCGGCCGGCCGGGGTGCGGCCGGGGAGGCCGAACAGCACGCCCGGCTGGCCGAGGAGGCGGCGGCCAGCCTGGACTACGGACAGGAACGGCTGTTCGCGGCGATGGCCCGCGCCTTGGTGTGCCAGGCGGCCGGGGACTACCTGGGCATGGCCGACGCGCTGGGCCCCTGGCAGGACGACGCCGTGCTGGACGGCCGCAGCCGGCTGTACGCGGTGCTGTGGCGGCCGCTGCTGGCCGAGGGCCTGATCGGCTCCGGCCAGCTGGACCAGGCCGCATGCGTCGTGGACCAGCTGCGGGCCGCCAGCGGCCAGGTCCGCTACCTGACCCCCGGCCTGGCCTGGTTGGACGGATGGCTGGCCGAGCAGCGCGGCGACCCGGAGCAGGCCCGGCAGTCCTACCAGCGCGCCGAGGACACCACCAGCCGATACAGCCCGGTCTACACCGCCCGGCTGCTGCTGGCCCACGGCGGGCTCATGCGTCGCACCGGCAACAAGAAGGGCGCGGTCGAGCCGCTGCGGCGGGCGCACGACCTGTACCGGGCGCTGCGCGCCGAGCCGTTCATCGCCCGCACCGAAGAAGAGCTGGTGGCCTGCGATCTTCCCGGCGACCCGGTTAAGAAGCAGTCCGTGCTGGCGCTGACCAGCCGGGAGACCGAAGTCGCCCATCTGGTCGGCAAAGGGCTGTCCAACCCCCAGATCGCGGCCGAGCTGTTCATCAGCCGCAAGGCCGTGGAATACCATCTGGGCAACATCTACGCCAAGTGCGGCCTGCACGGACGGCAACAGCTGCGGGGCTTCGTTGAGCAATGGCGTCAGCCGGCAGCGGTCTGATCCGTCCTGGGTGCGACCACTTGCGCGGCCTCCATATCGCTGGCGCGTCACCCGCCGTGGTCGCGGGACGGACCGGAAACGCAGGCTATCCGCGGTCAGCTTGGGCCGGGGCCCAAAGCGGGGATGATCTCGGTCAGCCCGCGGTATGTCGGCGTGCCTAGCGCGCCGAGCTCACGGCAGCCAGCTCGGCACGGGCCTTGCCAGAGGGCGCTCCGCGCCCAAAACCGGGTCGCGGACGAAGCAGCCACAGGGGCGTTGCCACAGCCGCGGGGCGGGGAAATGATGGCGCGGTGACAAGGGATCCCGCGGCGCACCCCTGACCGTCCGGCGCACCCCTGACCGTCGTATGGAAGCTGGTGGGATTACGAGCAGCGACGAGAACGCGAGGACCGGGGCACACGATGCGGAGCCGCGACTGGCCGCCGTCACGTTCGTGACCACCGAGCATCACGCCCTCCAGAGCGCGCGGGCCTCGGTGATCGTCGAGTCGACCAGCCGGGGCAGCGATCTTCATCGGCTCAGTGTCTGCCGCGCTCATCGCCCTCGGGCTGCTCGCTACAGCGACCCACATCGGCACCGCGTTCAACGTCCTCTCCCTGATCTTGCTGTCGACGCTGTCCTTCATCGGCTTCGCCACCTTCGACCGGGTGCTCCAGTCTGTGATCGAAGACCTGCAGTACGCGGAACGGATCGCGCGGCTGAGGGCCTACTACTTTGACTGCGCGCCAGAGCTGACTCATTACCTGGCCAGCGTCCCGCCCGCGCGGCGGCGTGCCATCCACGGCTTGAACGGCGGGCACTGGCAGGCCTTCCGGACGCCCGCCGGGATGATCGGCGTGGTCACCGCGGTCCTGACCGGCTCTGCCGTAGGCCAGCTCGCCGCCATCGCATCTGGTCACTCCCACGTCGCCGGGTTGGTCACGGACGGAGTGGTGAGCGTTGCTGTCCTGGTGGCACTGATGTGGTTTCAGTGCCGGGCCTGGGAGCAGGCCAGGCGGGAGCGGCTCTTCGGCAATGAACAAGAAAAGCCGGAGGCGGGCTAGCGGCGGCGGCGTGGATAGGCGCCTGGCATGCGACCATGCCCCAGCGGGGCCGAGATGGTGGTGACCGGCACCCCTCCTATCATCAGCTTAGATATACATACGCCTACATAGGACCTTGAAGCAGTAGTTACACATCTATGAGCACACTGCGCGCCAAACTGCCGTAGCCGTCCGCTGCGCTGCTCCCGGGCCGAGCATCGACCCTCAGCCCTTCGTGCCGTCCTCGGGAGATCCGACGCCATGGCCGGATTTGCCGACCGGCTCCCAGGGAGCCCGGGGGCCTCCTGCCGGCGGGTGTCACGGCCGCAGCTGGCAAGAGGCCCTCAAGCGTTCCCGGTGGAGAACATACATCGGCCCACTCTGATTTCGGCGGCCCGCTCCGGTGCTTGCCCGCGGCCGCGGCCGTGGGTGACCGAAAACGGCCTTCCGGGGGTTACGGCGGCCCGACCGCTGGCGTCGCTGCGCCGCGCGGCGCAGGGTCCCCAAGGAACGGGTTCTGTCGGGGACCCTTGCGGTCGGCGATTTTATCCAGCGGCTCAGGCTCGCGGGCGGGGCGCCGGGGTGCTGGCTGCGCCTGCGGGCGATGAGCGGGCCGGCTTTGGGGGATGCCCGATCGTGGTCTGACTCTCGCTGGTCCTTACGCGGCGGCGGCCGCTGGGGTGGGGGGTCTTCTCCCACAGGAACGGGGCGCGGATCAGCTGGTACAGGCCGCGCCAGCTGGCCGTCCAGTGCATCATCCAGTAGGCGGGCAGCAGCGGGGCGAACACGGCCGAGGCGAGCTTGTGGCGGCGGGCTGCCGCCACCACCAGCGCCGTCCAGGCGATAAAGACCGCCAGCTGGACGTTCCGAGACGATGAAGCCGACCGGCAGGTGCGGGGCGATCGAGGCCGGTGTAGCCGCTGGCCCAGATGGCCAGCACGATCGGCTGGGCGAGGTAGAGCAGCGGGGTGCCGGCCATGAAGGTGAGCATGGTGAGGGTGCCGGCCCGGCCGAAGGTGCGCCAGGTCCGGGCGGGGTTGCGGGTGTACACCAGCGCGGTGAGCATGAACCCTTTCAGCCAGCGGGTGCGCTGCTTGGTCCAGGCCTTGATCTGGTGCGGCATCTCGCCGTAGGTGACCGAGTTCGGCGACCTCGACCCGGTAGCCCAGCGCGGAGCAGCGCATGCCCAGGTCGGCGTCCTCGGTGACGTTCCAGGCGTCCCAGCCGCCGAGCTCGCGCAGCACCGGGGTGCGGAAGTGGTTGCTGGTCCCGCCGAGCGGGATCGGCAGCCCGAGCCGGGCCAGGCCGGGCAGGGTGAGCTCGTAGCGCAGGCAGTATTCCAGCGCGAACTGGCGGGTGATGAAGCTCTGGGCGGCGTTGGCGACCATGAGCTTGGCCTGCACGCACGCCAGGCTGCCGTCGGCGGCGGCGAACTGGGCGGCGACTATCCGCAGCTGGCCGGGGTCGGGCCGGTCCTCGGCGTCGTAGATGACGATCAGGTCGCCCGGGCGGCGACCGCGATCACCAGGTGCGCGGCCGAGATCAGGGCGATCGCCCCGGCCAGGA
Source organism: uncultured Actinomycetes bacterium (assembly GCA_963775825.1). Taxonomy (GTDB): domain Bacteria; phylum Actinomycetota; class Actinomycetes; order Streptosporangiales; family Streptosporangiaceae; genus Bog-532. The sequence goes on along the minus strand of CAVZKY010000064.1, from coordinate 21,172 downwards.
TGACCGACAGCACCAGCGGCGCGATCACCAGCAACGCCGCACAACCCAGCGCCGCTACTACACCGCCGGCTCGCTGCCACAACATTGTCCTGTGCCCCGGTCAAGCTCATCACCCCAGCCCCACCGCGCAACGGCTCGATCAGTGCCCAGACGTGCAGACGGCGATGGAAACGTCCTGCCGAATATGAACTTGCTTAGCGTTCAATCCTGTTCTGATCCTCCCGACCCCGGCCCAAGCTGACCGCGGATAGCCTGCGTTTCCGGTCCGTCCCGCGACCACGGCGGGTGACGCGCCAGCGATATGGAGGCCGCGCAAGTGGTCGCACCCAGGACGGATCAGACCGCTGCCGGCTGACGCCATTGCTCAACGAAGCCCCGCAGCTGTTGCCGTCCGTGCAGGCCGAACTTGGCGTAGATGTTGCCCAAGTGATACTCGACGGCCTTGGGCGTGATGAACAACTCGGCGGCTATTTCGGCGTTGGTCATCCCCTGCTCGATCAGGTGGGCGACCTCGGTCTCGCGGCCGGTCATCTCCAGTGCAGAGCGCCGCTTAGAGGCCTCCTGAGGCAATCCGCACGCAGCCAGTTCCTCTTCGGTCCGGGCGATGAATGGCGCAGCGCGCAGGGCCAGGTACAAGTCGTTCGCCCGCCGCAGGCGCTCGACCGCCAGGCGCCGCTGGCCCGTCCGCCGCAGGAGCCGGCCGTGGGCCAGCAACAACCGGGCCGTGTGAACCGGGCTTTCCGTGCTGGCGGTGTCCTCGCCACGTTGGTAGATCCGCCGGGCCTGGTCGGGGGTGTCCCGCTGCTCCGCCAGCCATCCTTCCAGCCAGGCCAGGGCCGGCGGCAGGCAGCTGACCTGACTGCTCTCGGCCTGCATCCGTTCCAGGGCGGCGGCCGCCTGCTCCGACTGGCCCGAGCCGACCAGGCCCTCGACCAGCAGCGGTCTCCACAAGACCGCGTACACCCGGCTGCGGCCGTCCAGGGCCGAGTTGTCCCGCCAGTAACCCAGCGCGTCGGCCATGCCCAGGTAGTCACCCGACGCCTGGCACACCAGGGCCCGGGCCATCGCCGCGTACAGTCGTTCCTGGCCGTAGTCCAGGCTAGCCGCCGCCTCCTCGGCCAGACGGGCATGCCGTTCGGCCTCCTCGGTCGCGCCCCGCCAGCCGGACGCAGCCCGCCGCCAGATGCAAAAGCGGCAGCTCATAGCGGCGGGAATGGATCGCGGCGGCCGCGAACCCCTGCTCGGCGGTGAGCAGCGCGTCGTCCCAGGCACCGGCCAGGTACTGGGCCAGCGCCAGGTAGAAGTAGGCGCGCAGGCCCAGGGTGAGGGTGGCGCCCCGGCGCGCCATCTTGAGGCTGGCGGTCATGTCGCTCACAGCCTGGCCCAGGTCGCCGGCCAGCAGCCGGAACACCCCCCGGAACGACAAGCCGTCGACATCGACCGGGCCGACGCGCGCCGGGTCAGCATCGAGGTGCCCCAACTCGGCCAGGGCGTCGCGCGGGCCTGCACCTGGGAGGCGCCAATGGCGATCAGGGTGCGCGTCTGGCTGGCGGCAGCCGCGTCCAGACAGCCGGTGCCGAGCGCCCACCTCCCGAAGGTCTTCACCTGCTTTCCGTCCCCCACAAGCGTGTAGGTGCCAGCCAGACGGTTGGCGATCATCGCAGCCAGCGGCTGGCTGTCCAGGTTGGTCCGCGCCTCCGCTAGCGCCTCGCTGAACCGCAGCTCCGCCTCGGCGAGCTGACCCGAGGAGAATGCCATCGTCCCCAGCACGCAGCTGCGCAACGGGGACGGCGCTGACGCCTCCACCGCCTGGCGCAGGGCCAGGCCACGGGCCTCCTCGGCCAGCGTCAGATGGAGCGCCGCGGTCAGCAGCCGCCGCTCCCGGTCGACTCGGGCCGGGGAGATGTCAGACGCCCACTGCAGGTGGGTGGCGGCGATCGCCAGGCGGCCGCTGGCCGCCTCATCGCCCGCCAGACGCTCCAGCTGAGCGGCCAGGCCCTCGTCGGGGCGATCCAGGGACGCCACCCGGTGCGCCCATGCACTTGCCTCATCGACGAGGGTGACCGCCCGGGCGTGCAACTCCCGTCGCCGCTCCGCGGTCATGCCGGCATAGATTGCGTCGCGCTGCAGCCCGTGACGGATCACCACCGGGCGACTCGGCTCGCCCAACGACAAGTCCGCCAGCCCGGCCCTCACGGCCGGCGCTATCGCCGCGCTCGGCTCCTCCACCCCCGCCGCCCCGCCCAGCAGGGCCAACGGCACCTGCCCATTCACTACGGCGAGCATCTCCAACAGCGACCGGGTTCGGCGCGGGCAGCACGGCGAGCTGGTCCCCAATGGCTGCAGCCAGCGACGCCGGGACGGCGATCGTCTCTTGGCCGAGTCGCTCCAAGCCGTCGGTGTCGCTGAGCAGCGTTTGCAGGTACAACGTGTGACCGCCGGTGCGGTCGTACAAGCGCTGGACGGCGTGTGAGCCTAACGGTCCGGCTCCCAGCGCGGCAGCGAGTGGCGCCACGTCATCGACGCTCAACCCCGAGAGCAATATGCGCCGCCGCTGCGCCACGCTGACGAGCATCCGGCGGGTGGGCTCATCCAGCTGATCGCGGTCACCGCGAACGATGAGGATCACCACAACCGTGTCCACCGATAGCCGCGGAACATGAAGGACAGGGCTTCTGCCGACCGGCGGTCGGCCCACTGCACATCGTCGATCACCAGCGCCACCGGGCCGTCGGCCTGCTGATCACCCACCGCCTCCCAGGAGCCGGGCCCCGACCGCGAACGACGAAGACCTCAAGACGTCGCTCGCCAGCTGAGCGGGTAACGGCCAGCAGCGATTATCCGACCGCCTCGCAGCAGCTGCTCGATGATCCCGAACTCGAGATCGGCCTCGCTCGGGTCGGCCGCGGGCCCAAAGAGCGGCCAGACCGAGAGCCACGCCAGAGCAACGTCTGCGCCAGCGCCGTCTTGCCGATACCCGGGACTCGCCTTCGATGGTGACCTGCCAAGGCTGGCCCTGCCGCGCCTCCGGGCCATCACGTCCGCCACGCCGGGCCAGCTCCGCCTCCCGTCCGACGAAAACGTCCAGCGGCGGCTGCCGCTCCTGCACGGCCCTCCGGCTACGCGAAACAGGTCACGGTCAAGTTTAACCGCTGGCGGAATTCGCTTCAGCACCCCTGACCAGCATCGGGGACTGCTCGGAAGTGCACCGCGTCGGCTAGGGATTAGAAACGGCGGTCGAGCCTCCTGGCGAACTAGGAGAATTCCCTAGGGACGGACATAGCCGGCCGGAATTCATCATCCATGTATGAGCATCTCCCGAGGTCACATGGATGGAGAGGGTAAAATGATTTCTGCACCGAGCATTTCCGCGATTACCGAGCAGTCCAGCGCATATCGCGGCCCTGATCCTGATAGTCCGCTGGGCACGATTGCCGCCGGATCGTCGGCGAGCAGGATCGCCTGCTTGGGGAGCATGGCGAGGTGGTCGCGGACCACATGGCAAACCACTTCTCGCGGCGGGCCCCGCACTTGGCCGCCAACAGCGGCTTTGCGTGGTGGCAGCGAGCCGGCGGTGTGGTAGCGGCGCTGGGTTGTGTGGCGTTGCTGGTGATCGCGCCGCTGGTGCTGTTGGTCATCCTGGCCGGGGCGATCGCCCTGATCACGGCCGCGCATGTGGTGATCGCGGTCGCCGCCCGGTGGGGCCGGCCGCTGGCCGCTGCCCCGGGCCATGCCGCGGCGGTCCCGGACGCCGAGCTGCCCAGCTACACGATCCTGGTCCCGGCCTACCAGGAGCAGGACGTGATCGGCGGCATGGTGCGGTGCCTGGAGAACCTCGACTACCCCAAGGACCGGCTCGAGGCGCTGATCCTGGTCGAGCGGCGGGATGCCGCGACCAAGCAGGCCATCGCCGCCGCGGACCCGGCGCCGTTCATCCGGATCGTGGAGATCCCGCCGGGGACGCCGCAGACCAAGCCGCGGTCCTGCAACGCCGGGCTGCTGCTGGCCAAGGGCGACCTGATCGTCATCTACGACGCCGAGGACCGGCCCGACCCCGGCCAGCTGCGGGTAGTCGCCGCCCAGTTCGCCGCCGCCGACGACAGCCTGGCGTGCGTGCAGGCCAAGCTCATGGTCGCCAACGCCGCCCGAGCTTCATCACCCGCCAGTTCGCGCTGGAGTACTGCCTGCGCTACGAGCTCACCCTGCCCGGCCTGGCCCGGCTCGGGCTGCCGATCCCGCTCGGCGGGACCAGCAACCACTTCCGCACCCAGGTGCTGCGCGAGCTCGGCGGCTGGGACGCCTGGAACGTCACCGAGGACGCCGACCTGGGCATGCGCTGCTCCGCGCTGGGCTACCGGGTCGAGGTCGCCGACTCGATCACCTACGGGGAGATGCCGCACCAGATCAAGGCCTGGACCAAGCAGCGCACCCGCTGGCTGAAAGGGTTCATGCTCACCGCCCTGGTGTACACCCGCAACCCCGCCCGGACCTGGCGCACCTTCGGCCGGGCCGGCACCCTCACCATGCTCACCTTCATGGCCGGCACCCCGCTGCTCTACCTCGCCCAGCCGGTCATGCTGGCCATCTGGATCAGCGGCTACAAGGGCCTGATCGCCCCGCACCTGCCGGCCGGCTCCATCGTGCCGGACGTCCAGCTGGCGGTCTTTATCGCCTGGACCGCGCTGGTGGTGGCGGCAGCCCGCCGCCACAAGCTCGCCTCGGCCGTGTTCGCCCCGCTGCTGCCCGCCTACTGGGTCATGCACTGGACCGCCAGCTGGCGCGGCCTGTACCAGCTGATCCGCGCCCCGTTCCTGTGGGAGAAGACCCCCCACCCCGCCACCGCAGCGGCATAGAAACCGGCAGGCACCGGCCCGCCGCCCCCCCCCGGCCCCTATATCAGAACAGGGCTGCCGCGTTCCGGAAGGACGCCGGGCCGCGCCGAGATCACCATCACCTTCACCTCAGCCCGCCCGCCGGCGCGTGCGCGACTGCTCCGCCGCGCCGACGCCAGCGGCAGGAGCAGCACGCCCGCCGGGCGTGCCCGACACCGGGAACCAGCCATGAGCACCAAGATCCAGACCGCCCTGCGCCTCGCGCTGGAAGCCAAGCACTTCCGCGACCTGGCCGACATCGAGATCCACCGCACCCGCCGCGGGCACTGGCACCCCCGGCCGTGCCCTGCACGCGGCGCTGCCCGATAGGCGACCCGCGCACCGCCCTGGTGTTCGACCGCCAGCTCCAGCGGGCCGCCGGGTACGCCTAGCCCGCCGCGCCCAACCGGGCCCGCGCCCTCGCCGGGGCTCAGCTCACAGCCCTGCAACACGCAAAGCCGCCCGCTGGGGGGCCCGCCTGCTGCTGGCAGCCGGGCAGACCGGGAGGGCCAAGCTGTCGCGGGCACCCGTGCCGCGCCTTCGCTGAAGCCACATCTGCTCAAAGGAGAACAAAGCATGAATACGCCCGACTACGCGGCCGCCGTGCTGGCCAGCGCCGAGGCCGGGGCATCCACAACGCTGAGCTGGCCGCCCTGCGCCGGCGCCTGCGGCAGCTGGCTGATCCCCAGGCCGGGCTCCTGCCGGGTGAGGTTCTGCAGCCGGTCGCGGACCTGCCACGCCTGGACGAGCTGCCCGAGCCGCCACCTGACCGGGCCCGTGACGTGCTCGACCGGCTGGTGGTCATCAAGCTGAACGGCGGGCTCGGGACGAGCATGGGCCTGCCGGGGCCGAAGTCGCTGCTGGAGGTCAAGCCCGGCATGAGCTTCCTGGATGTCCTGGCCAGGCAGGTGCTGGCGCTGCGCGAGCGGTACCGCGCCCGGCTGCCGCTGGTGCTGATGAACTCCGCGGCCACCCGGGACGCTTCGCTGGAGGTGCTGGGCGGCTACAGCGGCCTTCGAGTACCTGGCGTGCCGCTGGACTTCCTGCAGGGCCGCGAGCCCAAAATCCGCGCCGATAACTGGCTGCCGGCGCGCTGGCCGGCCGCCCGGAGCTGGAGTGGTGCCCGCCCGGGCACGGCGACATCTACACCGCGCTGGCGGCGTCCGGCACGCTGGATGCCCTGCTGGGCGCCGGGCTGCGGTACGCCTTCGTGTCCAACTCCGACAACCTCGGCGCGCTCGCCGATGCCCGGATCGCCGCATGGCTGGCCGCAGAGCGGGTGCCGTTCGCGCTGGAGGCGGTACGCGGCACGCCGGCCGACCGCAAGGGCGGCCACCTGGCCCGCTACCAGGGCCGGGTGGTGCTGCGGGAGACCGCGCAGGTGCCCGGCGGCGACACCTCGTTCACCGACGTCGAGCGCTGGCGCTGGTACAACACCAACAACATCTGGATCGACCTGCGCGCGCTCAAGGGCTGCAGGCCGCCGACCCGGCGGCACCGGCCCTGCCGCTGATCGTCAACCGCAAGACCGTCGACCCGCGCGACCCGGCGAGCACCCCGGTGATCCAGCTGGAGTCGGCCATGGGCGCGGCGATCGGCTCGATCCCCGGTGCCCGGGCCCTCCACGTCCCCCGCTCCCGGTTCGCCCCGGTCAAGACCACCGACGACCTGCTGGCGTGCGCTCCGACGCCTACGAGCTCACCGGTGACGGGCAGATGAGCCCCAGCTTCGACGGCCCCGGGCCGGTCGTCACGCTGGACAAGGACTTCTACAGACTCCTGCCCGGCTTCGAGCAGCGGTTCCCGGCCCGGGCACCGTCGCTGCGCCGCTGCCGCCGGTTCGAGGTCGACGGCGACGTCACCTTCGGCAAGGGCGTCGTGGCCGTCGGCGACGTGCGCGTGGCCGGCCCGCGTCACATCCCGGACGGCGAGGTACTCACCGGATAAACCCCAACCGCAGACCGGATACCGGTCATGGCGCCGCTCGTCACCGGGTGGTCCAGCCCCCGTCGCGACATCGAGCCTCCCACCCGGCCGCCGCAGAAGACCTCACTCCTCCACATCCAGCCTAACTGCCTGGAAAACGAACGATTGTGAGACGAGCCGGGAGAGGCCTGCCCGGCGGACGTTTCCCGTCTGTGACTTTGACAGATAAGTGGCGGTGAATCTTCACCGGTAGCTGGCCGGGAAGTTGCCGATGATGCGAGTCCCCGCGGCCGGTCTCGACTACGCCGCTCGTGACCGTCCCGGGGTTGGTAGCCGACGTCGAGCGTGAACTGGCCCAGGGTGACCCCCGCCGGTTACCGGCCACTATGTGCGCCGCGCGGACCGGGTTTGGCCGTCGGCGAGATGACGGTTTTCACACAGCTCCGCGCAGCTATCCGGAGCGCTACCGTGGGTCAAGGATCGGGAGCGGCAGGCGACGTCGCCTGCCGGGGAGGGGCCGGTCAGGGATCTGATCGTGCTCGCGTTCGGGGCGGCGCTTTTCGGGGCGATCGCCACCGACACCTGGCCACATGTCCGCGAAGCGGTCACCGGCTTGTGGCGCCGCGTGCACCCGGGGCAGAAGGCGGACGACATCGCGACCGAGCTGGACGAACTGCGGGAGCAGGTCCTGCTGGCCCGCCGCGATGGTGACACCGGCACCGAGAAGGCTCTTGAGGGGGCCTGGCAGGTGAAGCTGCAGCAGCTGCTGCGAGCCGACCGGGACCTGGCCGCCGAGCTGCGGCGCGTCCTGGACCAGGTCCTGATCCCCGCACTGACCCCGGCCGAGCAGACCCGGATCGGGACGATCATCATGACAGGCAGTTCCCACGACTCCAGCACCTTCACCCAGATCGGCGACCAGACCAACTACAACCGGCCATGACCGAAACCCCGCCGGGGACACCCCCGGAGGGCCCTGGCACTGGCTCCCGGATCGAGATGCGCGGCGAAGCCCGCGACTCCAGCACGCTCACCCAGATCGGCACCAGATCAACCAGCTGTTGCCCGGCGCCCGGTCCGTGCCCGACGCGCTGGACATCCTCGGCCAGCTGTCGGCCCGCGGCGTCCGCTTCGCGCTCGGCGGCTCGGTCTACGACTGGAACGACCCGTTCGCCCGGATGTTCCTGCAGATCCTTGCCGTCATCGCCGAGTTCGAGGCCAACCTGATCCGGCAGCGCACCCGCGAGGGCATGGACATCGCCCACCAGAACGGGAAGCTCAAGGTCAATTGTTTCGTGGGCGAGGTTCAACGCAACTTCGATGTCGCCCGCTCTTGAATAGGCGAGGGCAAGCGTCGTCTGGTGGTTCTCAACAAGGTCCCGAGTGTATCCGGAACCGAGGTCGTCGACCGATGTGCGGAGATGAGGTATAGCAGCGCGAGGGTAGTGGCAGAATACGGCTCGTATGACCAGCCCGGTAAACGTTACTGGTCAGCGCACTAGCTAGGCACGGCCCCACACTGTAAAGAGCATCCGGTCGCCGCCTCAGCAGCCATATCAAGATCGCGAAACATCGAGACCAGTCATAGGTCGTTTTGCTCGATGTGGATGCGGCCGTAGTCGAAACTGCCGTTCGCCGCGCGGGACTCGTCAAGGCGGATCGCCGCGAACAGGAACCGGAGCACGGCGTTCAGCCGCTCACAGTTCCCGGCTTGCTCGTGCGCGTCCCAGGTTTTCCGGGCGTCCGGGCCGATCATCCCGTCCAGCACTTCCACGCCGGGCCGGATGATGGTTTTCGCTTGCCGCTTGTCAATCCGGTCCTGCACCTTTTTGCGCATCGCCCGGTACTCGTGCGTCTTGATCTCTTGCGTGTCCCACATCGCCTTCAGTTCGGCTAGTTCGGCCTGGTCAGCTTCGATCGCGGCTTTATCGTCATCTGTGAGCATCGCGGTCGTGGCCGCGCCGGTCACGTCCAGCCGTTCCAGCAGCGTAATCGCGGCGTCTTTGATGAAGCTTTCCAGGCTGGCCGCGCCCGCGCGCCGGTAGCACTTCGCGCTGCCGTCCGTGGGCCGGAAATTGGTGCACACATAGACCGGGCGTCCCCCGGTGTCGGGCCGACCCGACATCCGCGCGCCGCATTTGGTGCACCACAGCAGGCCCCGCAGCAGGTAGAACGTGCGGTGCTCGTACTGGGTCGCGGGTGGCTGCCGACCGGAACGCGCGCCGCTCCTGCACTTCGCGGAACAGCGCGGGGTCAATGATCGCGGGCCAGATACCGGACCCGATTTCCTGGCCCCGGAACACCCGGATACCAGCGACATGCCGGGAATCTAGCAACCGGAGCACGGTAGGAATGCTCCACCGTTTCCCCTGCGCGGTGGGAATACCGCGCCGGTTCAGGTCATCGCTGATCGCGTGCGGGTCATCCCGTTCAGGAAACTCTCAAACATCCACCGCACGATCGCGGCTTCTTCCGCCACAATTTCCATTCCGGTCTTCGTATATCCGTAGCGGCGTGCCCCGGTCTGCGGTTTGCCGTCGCGTGCCCGGTCCACCATCGCGTCCTGCAAACGTCGTGATGTGTCATCCGATGAACGGCACGCGCGCGCGACCTCACCCCAAGATAATGCCGGTCGTCAGGGTCGCTCAGGTCCCGGCGGCTGGCTTTCCCGTGCAGGATAACTCCGTGTTCCTCGGAAAGCTTCAGCAATTCCTCAAGGTCCCACGGTTGCCGCATCAAACGGTCCGGGTGATACACCACAATATGCCGGATTCCCCCGGTTCCCGGCTGACTTCAGAAGACTGTCCCAGCCGGGCCGCTTCCGGTCCCGCTGCCACGCCGAACGGTTCGGGTCAACCAGCACATGCCGCGCTACCAGGCCCAGGCTTTCCACAACGTCACGGCAAATGCGTTCCTGCCGGTCCACACTGGTCTGATCCTTATCCTTGACATGCGACACCCGGCAGTAGATCGCGGCGTCTTCCCCCGCCCGACCACTCCCGGCTACGCTCCTTCTGTGGCCTGCCGCCACACGGGCCACCGCCCGCTCGCGCGCCTGCCGCGCCCTGACCTGCGCATTTCCCGCTGTAGTAGTCTCCATACCACCCGAGCATACGAGCACTGCATGACCATGGTCAGGTTGATCGCGGCGGCCAGGGAGCCACCCGCGCCCGAGCCGTCTCCCGGTGCTGCGCCCGCCACAGCTGGGCGGTCATACGGCCGCTGGTGCCCGACGAACGAGTTGCCTTCGGCCGGGTAATTCCCGGCTGCGTTGCCCTCGGCTGGGCGCTCCTCCGTCGGCTGGTCGGTGGGCGCGTCGTGCCGCCCGCTGGTCGGTGGGCGCGTCGTGCGCCGGCTGGTCGGTGGGCGCGTCGTGCGCCCGTGCTTGGTCGGTGGGCGCGTCGTGGCCGGCTCCGCGCGCCCCCGCCCGGGTGCCGTGCGTGGACGGGGACATGGGGCGGGAACAGGTCCCGAGGGCCAGATCGAGGAACGCCCGGGCGCGGAGCTGGTCCATAGTGCCGTCCATTCCGGCGGCCTTCAGTTCGCGGGCGTAAGCGGTGATGCGCTGGTCGGCGGCCAGTGCCTCGGCGGGGGGCAGGTCCCGGCCGCACAACGCCGCGGTGCCCGCATCTTCGCGCCATAGTTCCACCCGGGCATCTCGCTGGGCCCCGTTCCCGACGGGCCTGGGCGGCGGCCGGGTTGACCGAGGTGGCCGCCCGTGCCGGCGATCACCCCAGTACCTGTCCCGGGGTTTTACCGGCCACTTTGGCCAAAATCAGGGCCTCAGCGGCAGCGGCTTCCTCGCGGGTCCAGGACCCGGGTCACCTCAGCGATGATCCGCGCCTTGCCCAGATCGATCAGGCCCTCGCGCAGCACCCGGGCGGTACCGGGCAGCCGGGAAGCCAGATCATGAGCCAGCTGCAGAGTCTTCTCGGCGGCCTGCGCGGAGATAGCGACCGCGGCGGCCAGCTCATCTCCGCAGAACTTGCCCCATCCCCTGGGCATCGCCGCCCGGCCCAGACGGCGAATTTCCCGGGAGCGGGACGGCGGCGGATCAGCTCCGCGATCACCGCCAGCTTTCGCTCCGCGGCCCACGATTCGAGTCGTCCCCAGGCCCGAAGCACCCCAACCAGCTCATCGTCGGACGCGCCCGCGCACCGACCGGAGGGGCCGGTCACATCTTCGGCAAGTCCGGCCAGCGTGGAACACGGCGGTGCGGCATCCATCACCCCGCCCCCAGCGAAACCGCCGGCCTGGTCCCGAAATCAGATCCGGCGGGTCAAGCCCCGGATCACGCGGCAAGAACCCGGCCTCGAAAAGCTCTGGCGCAGGCTCCGCGGCGGCGATCTGAATGTGCCCCCGTCCTCATCCCAGTCTTCGTCGTCCTCGTCCGGCTCCCAGCCGTCGTCACTTAATGGCCGAGACTCGTCACCTGTCGACATCTGCCCGCCTCCTCGGTAAACAAATTCGATGACAGTTTCGACTATGATATCAAACCGGAGCGGCTCAGTCCAGATAGATCGATATAGTTTTCGATTATCATCGAATATGGCAGGTGATGGTCGGTGCGAAGGTGGACGGCGAGGGGCAGGCAGGGAGGCGACGAGGCCCCGTGCTCGCTGTTCCGGGCGAGCTCGGCCTATTCCGGGAGAGCTCGGCCCGTCCCGGGAGAGCTAGGCTTGTTCCCGTACGAGCTCGGCCCGCCCCAGGAGACTCGGCCAGCTCGAAGATTTCGGCCACCTAATGCAGGTCTCGGCCTCCCCGGCAGCGCTCGGGCCGCTGCGGGCCGCTGCGGGCCGCTGCGGGCCGCTGCGGGCCACTCGGGCCCTGGAGAACGGGCCACTACCGGGCCACCGTCGATGACATCTGCGCGGCCGCCAGAAGCTAGCGCAGCACGTTCTTCCGCCACTTCCCCGCCAGAACTTTCCCGCCGGGCTTTCCCCAAAAGCTTCGGGCCAAGAAGTGGGCCAAAGGAAGCCCTTCTGGGCCAGAAGCGGGCCAGAAGCGGGCCAGGAACCACAGATGGCCGCCTGCACGGGCAGGACGTGCACCTCGGCGTCGCCGGCCCTGCGGGCGAGTTCGCGCGCGGTCGGGTGGCGGCCGGCGTGGCCCCCGGCCGTGCGCGCCAGCACCATCTCGGTGACCTTGTGCTGACGGGCGAACCCCGCGAGAGCAGCGGCCGGGCCACCCTGCAGGGTGGCGAACTGGCCGCCGAGCTGCGCGGTCAGCGCCGCGTAGCCTGCCAGCAACTGCTCCAGGTCAGCGGATGGCGGCCCGGTCGCGACGACTGCCACCAGGAAATCGCCGGCCAGCTGCGCCGCGAGCGCGGCCGAGCGCCTGATCAGCGGCTCCATGCCAGCCCGCGGCGCGGCGCAGCCCAGGATGGTGGGCCGCGCCTCGCCGTGCGGTGCCGCTGCTCGCCGTGATGGCGCCGCGGCGGTAGCCGGCCAGCCGGCGGTCGGCATGTTCGGCCACGACGGTGAACGCCTGCTCGCGCATTGCCCCGAGCGTCCGGGGCGCGTAGTCCGTCCGCATGGCCTGCTCGATCTGGGCGGCCGGGACGATCTCGCCCCGCCGCACCCGGTCGGCGAGCACCGAAGGCGGGGCGTCCACCAGCTCGATCTCATCAGCGAGGGCAAAAACCGCCGTCTCGTCGAGGCCGTCCCCGGCCGCCCCCTCGTCCTCCCGCAGGTTCGCGAGATGCACGGTGGCCACGATGGTGATGCCCGCATCGGCGAGCCGCCGGGCCGCGGCGAAACGGCTCTCGCCGCTCACGTCGACGACCGACAGATCGTCGATGCAGGCCACCTCCGGGTGACGGGCCAGGACCGCGTCGGTGTCGACGGCGGTGCCGTCCCCGATGAGCTCCAGGCCCTGGAGCGCAGCGCTCACCCCCTCCCGGCCGCGGCAGTCGGCCGCGGCCACGACCACGCTCGACCCGCGCGATCTGCGGCGCCCCGCCTCCTCGAGCATCGCGGTCGTGATGCCGCACCCGGCCGCGTAGCCGAGATAGACGCGGACCGCACCGCGCCCCTGCCCCCGCGCCGCGGCCGGTGTGCCATCCGGCGAGTCCCCGGCATCAGCGCCTGCCGGCCACGCCTGGCCGGCCGTGATGTGCAGGTGGACATCCGGCAGCTGGTCGGTCAGGCGCTCCACCAGGCTGGGGCGCCAGCGCTCGAGCAGTCCGGTCGGGGGCACGGCCATGACCAGGTGCCGGGCGCCGGTCTCGCGCACCGCCTGGGCGATCGCCGCCGCGGTGTCCCGGCCCGCACGAACGATGACGGCGGCCCCGGCGTCCTGAGCGGCGGACCGGACCCTGGCCGCCCCGTCTCCGGGCGATGCCCCGGCGGGCGGGATCAGGGCGAGCACCGTGCATTTCGCGCTGCTGCGCCTGGCCAGCCGGATGCCGCGCCGCACCAGGCCATCGGCCTGGCCCGGATCGGCGACGGCCACCAGCACGTCCAGCGGCTCGCGCGGCCGGGCGGTGTCCGGTGGGGAGAGCGTCTCCGCGACCACCTGCAGGCCGATCTCGCGCAGCTCGGCAAGGCTCGCCGTCTCGAACAGGCCCCCGAGCGCCTCGTCCGCTTGCCCGGCCGGGTAGATGTTCCCGTGTCCCAGCCGCTTGCGCAGCGACTCAGGGGAGTTGTCGAGGAACCGGATCTCGTCGGCCTCGGCGAGGGCCGCATCGGGCACCGTTGCCGCGGGCGGCAGTCCCGTGATCCGGTGCACGGCATCGGCGGCGCGCTCCAGGTCGCAGACGTCGACGGTGCTGATGACGTCGATGCCCGCGTCGCCGCAGCGACCCGATGGCCGGGCCGTGCCGGCCGAAATCATCAACGAGGACGACGGCAGGCCGGCGCGCGAGCACAGCGTCGAGGTCCATCTCCTCGCGGCTAACCGGGCCGTCGGCTCCGCCGCCGCTGACCAGGCGCGGTGGGACGATTTCCAGGCCGCCGATGGCCTCGGCCGTGCGGGGCCGTCCGCGCGCCTGCGCGAACCCGACCACCACATCCTCGCCCCGGTCACGCAGCGCGCGGCCATCGCGCAGCATGGTGAAGGTCTTGCCGGACCCCGGTGCAGCGCCCAGGTACAGGTGCAGCGTGCCACGCCTGGCCGGTTCGGGCAGGTCAGCCAGGCTCGCGCCGATGCCGTGCTCCTCGCGGATGATCTGGCCGCGGGTCGCGTCATAGGCGTAGAGCTCCGCGTAACGGCCCCAGTTCACGGCGACGTCCAGCTGCCTGGCCGCCTCGTCCTCGCCGAACTGGGGACGCAGGATGTCGGTGAAGAAGCCAGCCGGGAGGTTGCCGTCGAGGCTGCCGCGCAGGGCCCGGTAGATGGTGCGGACCAGCGGTGCCCGGCCCAGTGCCGCCCGGGCGAAGATCTCCTTGCTGTCCTGGATGCTCGCGCCGGCGAAGATCCGGCCGTCCGCGCGACAGCGTCAGCCGCTCGCCGCGAAGCTCGGCGAAGGCCGAGCAGCACCAGCGCGTCAACGAGCGGGAGCAGGTCGTCCACCTCAAGGCCCAGATTGTCGGCCAGGTCGGAGCAGGTCGGCCACGCCGTCATGCCGGCCAAGCAGGATTTCTGCCATGCCGGACAGCCCGTCCACGGTGGCCTGCGGCAGCGGGGTAGTCACCGAGCGTGCCGGCGCCCGCATCGCCAGGATGGGCCGGGTGCCGCGGCGCGCGATGCTGTCCCGCTGGGTCATCATCCGGTAGATCCGGTCGACGAGCTCCTCGAACTCCGGGGTGCGCCGGCGGCGCGGCCGGGCCAGCGGGTTGCGCATGTCCGCCCTGATCCGGCCGGGGTTGGTGCCCAGGACGAGGAGCCGGTCGGCGAGCAGCACCGCTTCCTCGATGTTGTGCGTGACCATGACCATGGTCTTGGTCGGGAACCTCTGTGCCCTCCCACAGCTCCAGCAGCTCGCCGCGCAGGTTCTCCGAGGTGAGCACGTCCAGCGCGCTGAACGGCTCGTCCATCAGCAGCGCCGCCGGCTCCACGACGAGGGCGCGGGCGAAGCCGACCCGCTGGCGCATTCCGCCGGACAGTTCCTTGGGGTAAGCCGACTCGTAGCCGTCCAGGCCCACCAGGTCGATCGCGCGCAGCGCCCGCTCCGATCCGCTGCGCCGGCGCCACCCCCGCGCCTCCAGCCCGATCTCGACGTTCTGCTGCACGGTGAGCCAGGGCAGCAGCGCGAACGTCTGGAACACCATCGTGGTGTCCCGGTTGGTGCCTACCAGCCGCTGGCCGCGGAACAGCACCTCGCCCTCGGACGGCGCGATCAGGCCGGCGATGCACCGCAGCAGGGTGGACTTGCCGCTGCCGCTGCGGCCGAGCAGCGCGACGAACTCGCCCTCGTCGACATCCAGCGTGATGCCCTCGAGCACCGGCACCGGGTGGCCGTCCGCGCCGGAGAACGACTTGCCCAGCGCCTGCACGCTGATCAGCGGACCGGTCATGCCAGCGCGTACTTCGACTCGGCGATGCTGTACAGCCGCCGCCACAGCAGCGCGTTCAGCCCGGTGACGTAGACGGCCATGACCAGGATGCCCGCGATGATCTCGTGGAAGTTATTGCTGGCGGTCGCCTGGGCGATGAAGCTGCCCAGGCCGCGGGCGACGAGCACGTGCCGGTTGTAGATCACGATCTCGGCCACGATGGAGGCGTTCCACGCCCCGCCGGCCGCGGTGATCGCCCCGGTGACATAGGCGGGGAACACGGCGGGCAGGATCATCCGCCGCCACCGCTCCCGGCCGTGCACGGCGAGGTTATCCATGGCTTCCCTCATGTCCGAGGGCACCGCGCTGGCCCCGGCGATCACGTTGAACAGGATGTACCACTGGGTGCCCAGCGCCATCAGCAGGATGCTGCCGTAGTTCAGGCTGAGCCCGATGTCCAGGAAGAGAACGATCGCGAACGGGAAGATGAAGTTCGCCGGGAAGCTGGCGAGCACCTGCACCACCGGCTGCAGGTACTGCGCCACCCGGGGATTGAAGCCGATCCAGACGCCCACCGGCACCCAGATCACCGACGACACCGCCACCACGACGGCGACCCGCAGCAAGGTCAGGAAGCCCAGGCCGAACGCCTGCCCGAGGACGCTCAAGCCCTGCTGCCCGGCGGCGATGTAGGCCAGCATGCTGTAAAGGCCCCAGCCGAGCGCGGCCGGACGACCGCGGCGAAGGCGACGTCCGCGGCCCGCCGCCGCGCCGCGTGGCTGACCAGGCTGCGGTCATCGATCCCGGTCGCGGCGCCCATGAGCTGGTTGACCGGCTGGGCGATGGCCCGCCGGCCCCGCCCGGCCAGGGCCGGCCAGCTGGACCGCCGCAGCAGATCCAGCACCAGCGACCTGGGCTTCTGGCTGGCCTCAGTCTGCTCCAGGCGGAACCGTTCCGCGTACGCCACCAGCGGCCGCCAGAACACCACGTTGACCGCCAGGATCATGACGATCATGGTGACGATGCCCCAGACGACGTGGCCGAGCTCGCCCTGCTCCACCGCCACCCCCACGTAGGAGCCCACCCCGGGCAGCGTGTAACGGTGGCCGCCGACGATGATCAGCTCCGACGCGGTGAGGAAGAACCAGCTGCCGCCGAAGCTCATCATCCCGTTCCACACCAGCCCGATCGCCCCGCCGGGCACGTCGATGCTCCAGAACCGCTTCCACCGCGACAGCCCCATCAGCCTGCTCGCCTCGTCCAGCTCACCGGACTGCGTGACCAGCGAGTGGTAGAAGGAGAACGTGATGTTCCAGGCCTGGGAGGTGAAGACGGCGAAGACCGACGCCGCCTCCAGCCCGAGCTCGGACCCGGGGAACAGCGCCAGGAAGAACGTCACCGTGACCGCGAGGAAGCCCAGAATCGGCACGGACTGCAGGATGTCCAGCGCCGGGATCATCACCCGCCGGGCGCGCCGGTTCCGCGCGGCCACATAGGCGTAGCCCAGGCTGAACGTATAGGCGAAGAACAGGGCGACGAACATGCGCAGCAGGCTGCGGGCCGCGTAATAGGGCAGCCGGGACGGCGAGGTGTCGATCGTGGACACGTGGCCGGCCCGGATCGGGACGTGCGCGGTCGCGCCGACCCGGACGGCAGCGTAGATCAGCAGGAACACGCCCGCGCCGACGACGGCGTCCAGCGGCCGGAACCGCAGCCGCCGCAGCGAGTCCCGGCTGGGGAAGGTGGGGGTGACCGCCATACGCTCGCTCCGATCAGCGCAGTGGCCAGAACATCCGGGACCATGATGCAGGACAGGTACCGCAACTGGGAACGACGCGAGCCGAACCGGCGTGCTGAGGCCGCGGTTAGCCGACGTCGCGGCGCAGCCCGAGACCGGCCGGCCAGCGGTGATCACGCCCGGGTCCACCTGGATTCGGGAGCACCCGGCCGCTGATGGTCAGGACCCGGGCAAGCGGAAAATCCGCGCCGAAAGTATCCGTTTCGACCCGGCCCGGCGTGTGCGGGACCGCGAATCGGGGGTGGCGATGTAGGCTCGGATCACCGGGTCGGCGCGGTCCCCCCAGGGCACAGATCGCCAGTACGGAGGCCTTCTGCGAGGGGCAGTCAAGCCTCTCGCGCATGGGTAAGGCATGCGCCGCCTTCCCCCCGGAACCGTTCGGTATCGATGACGCGCGCCCGCGTAGCCCGGGCCGAGGTCCACAAGGACCTAATCGGCCCAAGGGCTTGCGCAGCATGCCCGAAGGAGGCGGCTCAGTCTATGGCGGAACCCGCGGCCCATCAGTCCGGCCAGTCCCGTCAGTCCGGCCAGTCCCGCCAGTCGCAGCAGGCCGCTAAGGCCCAGGGACAGCCCTTCGCGCACCTTCACGTGCATACCGAATACTCCATGCTGGACGGCGCCGCCCGCCTCAAGGAACTGTTCAAGGAAGTCGCACGGCAGGGCATGACCCACGTGGCGATGACCGACCACGGCAACATGTACGGCGCGGCTGAATTCCACCGCCAGGCCAAGGAGGCCGGCGTCACCCCGGTCATCGGCATCGAGGCGTACGTGGCCCCGGAGCGCCGGACCAACACCAAGCGCATCCTGTGGGGCCAGCCGCACCAGAAGAAGGATGACGTTTCCGCCAGCGGCGCGTACCTGCACAAGACGATCTGGGCCCGCAACTCCGACGGCCTGCACAATCTGTTCAAGCTGTCTTCCCGGTCCTACGCCGAGGGCTGGCTGGTCAAGTGGCCGCGGATGGATAAGGAGATCCTGGCCGAGCACGCCGGCGGCCTGATGGCCTCCACCGGCTGCCCGTCCGGCGAGCTGCAGACCAGGCTCCGCCTCGGCCAGTTCGACGAGGCTCTCCGGTCGGCCGCCGAGTACCAGGAGATATTCGGCAAGGAAAACTACTTCCTCGAGCTGATGGACCACGGGCTCGACATCGAGCGCAAGGTGCGGGACGGCCTGGTTGAGATCGGCCGCACGCTCGGCATCCCGCCGGTCGTGACCAACGACTCGCACTACACCCGGGAAGCCGACGCCACCTCACACGACTTGCTGCTGTGCATTCAGACCGGCAAGTCCCTGGCCGACGCGGACCGGTTCCGTTTCGACGGCAGCGGCTACTACATCAAGTCCGCCGACGAGATGTACGCGGCCGACACCTCTGACGTCTGGCAGGAAGGCTGCCGCAACAGCCAGCTGCTGATCGCCGACCGGGTGGACACCACCGGCATGTTCGACTTCGTCAACCTGATGCCGCGGTTCCCGATCCCGGAGGGCTACGAATCAGAGGAAGCGCTTTTCCGCGCCGAAGTGTGGACGGGAATGGACCGCCGCTACCCCGGCGGCTACGACGAGGAACGTAAGCGGCAGGCCGCCTACGAGATCGACATCATCTGCCAGATGGGGTTCCCGGCCTACTTCCTGGTCGTGGCCGACTTCATCATGTGGGCCAAGAACCACGGCGTCGCGGTCGGCCCGGGCCGCGGCTCGGCGGCCGGTTCGATCGTCGCCTACGCCCTCGGCATCACCGACCTGGACCCGCTGGTGCACGGTCTGATCTTCGAGCGGTTCCTCAACCCCGAGCGCGTGTCCATGCCCGACATCGACGTGGACTTCGACGAGCGTGGCCGCGCCGACGTCATCCGCTACGTGACCGAGAAGTGGGGCTCGGACAAGGTCGCGCAGATCGTCACCTACGGCACCATCAAGGCCAAGGCCGCGATCAAGGACTCCACCCGGGTCCTGGGCTTCCCTTACTCGCTCGGTGACCGGATCACCAAGGCGTTCCCGGCCGCGGTCATGGGCAAGGACATCCCGCTGTCCGGCATCTTCGACAGCAGCCACCCCCGCTACAACGAGGCCGGCGAGCTGCGTCAGCTCTACGCGGCTGAAGCCGAGATCAAGCAGGTCATCGACACGGCCCGGGGCATCGAGGGGCTGATCCGGCAGCCCGGCGTGCATGCGGCCGGGGTCATCATGAGCGCCGAGACGATCACCGACCACATCCCCGTGTGGACGCGGCACACCGACGGTGCCGTCATCACGCAGTTCGACTACCCGACCTGCGAGGGCCTCGGGCTGCTGAAGATGGATTTCCTGGGCCTGCGTAACCTCACGATCATGGCCGACGCGGTGGCCGCGATCGAAAAGAACCAGGGCACCAAGGTCGATCTGCTCGGCCTGCCGCTCGACAACAAGCCGACCTATGAGCTGCTCGGCCGCGGCGACACGCTGGGCGTCTTCCAGTTCGACGGCGGCCCGATGCGCTCCCTGCTGCGGATGATGAAGCCGGACAACTTCGAGGACATCTCCGCGGTCGGTGCGCTGTACCGGCCCGGCCCGATGGGCGTGAACTCGCACACCAACTACGCGCTGCGCAAGAACGGCCTGCAGGAGATCACCCCTATCCACCCCGAGCTGGAAGAGCCCCTGCGGGAGATCCTCGAGCCCACCTACGGCCTGATCGTCTACCAGGAGCAGGTGCAGAAGGCGGCACAGATCCTGGCCGGTTACACGCTCGGACAGGCCGACCTGCTCCGCCGGGCCATGGGCAAGAAGAAAAAGGAGATCCTGGACAAGGAGTACGGCCCCTTCGAGCAGGGCTGCCGGGAGCGCGGCTACTCACCCAAGGCCGTCCAGGCCGTCTGGGACGTGCTGGTGCCGTTCGCCGGCTACGCCTTCAATAAGGCTCACTCCGCGGCGTACGGCCTGGTCTCCTACTGGACCGCCTACCTCAAGGCCAACTACCCGGCCGAATACATGGCCGCGCTGCTCACCTCGGTCGGGGACGACAAGGACAAGTCCGCGCTGTACCTGAGCGAATGCCGCCGCATGGGGATCAAGGTGCTGCCGCCCGACGTGAACCAGTCGGTGGCGACGTTCACCGCCGTCGGCCGCGACGTCCGGTTCGGCCTGGCCGCTATCCGCAACGTAGGGACCAACGTGGTCGACGCGATCGTGGCTACGCGCAGGTCCAAGGGGGACTTCACCAGCTTCTCCGATTTCTTGCGCAAGGTCCCCTTGGTCGTTTGCAACAAACGCGTCATCGAGTCTCTGATCAAGGCGGGCGCGTTCGACTCCTTCAGCCACCCGCGCAAGGGCCTGGTCATGGTGCACGAGCAGGCCGTCGACGCGGTTAACGACATCAAGCGCAACGAGGCCATCGGCCAGGACTCGCTCTTCGGCGGGGACGAGGAGACCGAGGCCTTCTTCGACGTGCCGATCCCCGATGGGGACTGGGACAAGTCGACCCGGCTCAGCTTCGAACGCGAGATGCTCGGCCTGTACGTCTCGGATCACCCGCTGCTGGGGGTCGAGCACCTGCTCGCGCGCGAGGCCGATTGTTCGCTGGCCGACCTGCTCACTTCCGGTGATGATGCAACGGAACGAGGCCGGGGTGAGCGTAACGACGGCGGTGCAGTGGTCAAGGTGGCTGGGATTCTGTCCGGGGTGCAGCGCAAGGTGACCAAGCAGGGCAACCCGTGGGCGGCGGCCACCCTTGAGGATCTGGCCGGCGCCATCGAGGTGCTGTTCTTCCCGGCGACCTACCAGCTCTACGCCACGTCCATCAGTGAGGACGCGATCATCGCGGTCAAGGGCCGGATCGACCGCCGTGACGACGTGCCGAAACTGGTCGCGATGGATGTGACCGTCCCGGACCTGTCGGTGGGCGATGGTGGCCCTTTTGTGGTGTCGCTGCCGGTGACGCGCTGCGTTCCGCCGGTGGTGGAGCAGCTCAAGGAGGTGCTGATGACTCACCCCGGGCCAACGGAAGTGCACCTGAGGCTGCGCGGGAACCAGCGGACGACGGTGGTCCGGCTCGATGACAAGCTGCGGGTGGCCAACTCCCCGGCCCTGCTGGGCGACCTGAAGCAGCTGCTCGGCCCGGCCTGCGTCAGCTGAGCCCGAGCCTGAGCCGGACCGCCGCAA
>CAVZKY010000063.1:0-17415 GCA_963775825.1 uncultured Actinomycetes bacterium | reverse complement strand
ACCTCGTCGTAGTAGCGGACCTCCATGGGCCTTAGGGGGCTTCGGGCAGGTCGGCTGGGTAGGTGACGCTGACCTCGGCGATCGTGACCGGGAAGTCACGCTGGTTGTTGGTGACGAAGCGGTCGGCGCCCATGGCCACCGCCGTGGCCAGATGGGTGGCGTCTGCCGCTCTCAGCCCAGTACCGACTGGCCAGGGCGGTGGCGAGCTCGGCGGCGGCCCGGTCCACCGGGCGCAGATTCAGCCTCGCAAGCAGCCCGGCCAGGATGCGGACCTCGTCGGTGGCGCCATCGCGCAATGGCTTGCTGAGCACCTCCGGCAGCAGCAGGACCGAGCCGGTACCCACCGTTGTCAGCGGGCCGGCCGACCGGAACAGGGCTGCGACCCGCTGGCCCAGCGGGTGATCCGGGCACAGCGGCATAGATGAGTGCGTCGGCGTCGAAGGCGTCCATCAGCGACGTGTCTCGCCCGGCCCTGATCTGCCGGCGATCAGCTCCTCGGCGCGCTGCGCGGTCAGCCCGGTGCTCTCCCGGCAGCGCCGTGGCCGCCGCTTCTGTGAGCAGGTCATGAATCCGGTTCGGCGTCGTCCGAGCGCGGCCCGCCGCGCGGCGGCTGCGCAGCGACGTCAGGCCGGATGAGGACGCGCCACCGGCCGGCCGTGGCGGGTGATCGTGACCTCTTCACCGTCCTCGACACGCGACAGCAGTTCGGGCAGCGCTGCCCGTGCCGTCAGAAGCGCTCATGACCGTCATAACCAAATTGTACGATGACGTACACAGGTGTGCAACTGATCGGGCTGGCCTCGAGCCGGGCGAAGCCGAGCGGCGACGACGGCGCTGCTTCTCCCGGCACTCTCGAACCAGCCGACCCATCAGCGGCCCTCTCGCATGAGTAGGCTGGCCCCATGCGCGTTGTGATCGCGGGCGGACACGGGAAGATCGCGCTCCTGCTGGAACGCCTCCTCGCCGAGCGCGGCGACCAGGCCGTCGGGCTGATCAGGAACCCGGCCAGGCCGGCGACCTGCAGAAGGCCGGCGCCGAAGCGGCCGTCTGCGATCTGGAGACAGCGTCGGCCAACGAGGTCGCCGTACTGCTGGCCGGGGCTGACGCGGTGGTCTTCGCGGCGGGCGCCGGTCCGGGCAGTGGCGCCGCCCGCAAGGACACCGTGGACCGGGGTGCCTCCGTGCTGCTGGCCGAGGCCGCAGCACGGGCCGGGGTACGCAGGTTCGCGCAGGTCTCCTCCATAGAAGCCGGCCAGCCGCCGGAACCCGGCCGGGACGAGGTCTGGGCGGCTTACCTCACGGCCAAGACCGCCGCCGAGGACGATCTCCGCTCCCGGGATCTGGACTGGACCATCCTGCGCCCGGGCGGGCTCACCGACGCCGCCCCCACCGGAAGAGTCCGGCTCGCACCCCCGCCGGTCCCCCGGGGCACGGTCCCCCGCGCCGACGTCGCCGCGGTCATCACCGCCCTGCTCGACGAGCCGGGCACCCGGCACCAGACGCTGGAACTGGTCGGTGGCGACACTCCGATCGGCACGGCCGTGCGCAGCATCTCGTAAGCACCACGCCGGGATGGCGCCCTTCATCTTCCCCGGGTCGCGCTCCCCGGAAGCCATCATGTCGCAACGCCGGATGGAAGGCGGATCGGTGCGTGGTCTATCGCGGGCGGGCTCGCGAGCCCGGGGGCGCGGGGATGACATCCCTGGGGACGAATTCGCGGCGTACACACTGCTCTGGTCGGATGAGTTCGACGGCGCAGCGGGAGCGCCAGCGGACGCGCGCGCCTGGCAGGCGGACATCGGCGGCCACGGGTGGGGCAACCAGGAACTGCAGTACTACACCGACGGCACCGGCAACGCCGCACTGGACGGTGCAGGTCATCTCGCCATCGTGGCCCGGGAGGCGGACCCGCAGGTAGACGGCGATCGTTATGGCGGCTGTGGGTACACGTCGGCCCGGCTGACCAGCAAGGACCGGGTGTCGTTCCGCTACGGCCTGGTGGCGGCGCGGATCAAGGTCCCGCGCGCCCGCGGGATCTGGCCCGCCTTCTGGATGCTCGGCCAGGACTTCGACGTCACGGGATGGCCCCGGTGCGGCGAGATCGACGTTATGGAGTACTTCGGGACAGGCCCCGCGGTGATCCACGGAGCGGCCCACGGGCCCGGTTACACCGGCGGTGCGGGCCGCTCCGGCTCGCGGACCGTCGGCTCATCCCTGGGGCACGACTTCCACGTCTACTCGGTGGCCTGGGAAGCGAGGCGGGTCCGCTGGTACGTCAACGGCCAGCTCTACCACACCGTGACGCCTGGCGACCTGCGCGGCAAACGCTGGGTCTTCGACCACGACTTCTTCCTGCTCCTGAACGTCGCCGTCGGCGGCGTCGCGTCGCAGCACCCGGGCCGCTCGGTCCGCTTTTCCGCAGGCCATGCTGATCGACTACGTGCGCGTCTACACGCCTGGCGGATGAGATACCCGAGCGGGCCTAGCTAGGCGGGAGTCTTCTGGGCGCCGTCCGGGGCGATCTGCTTGCGGCCCGGCCAGGGGCCACAGGCCGGGGCCCGCACCGTGGCCCGGATGTCGCCCATCAGCTCGATGCTCAGCGTCACCTGATCACCCGCGGCGAGCCATGGGTACTCCTCCGGGGAGTGCCGGTTGGACAGCTCCAGGATGCAGCCGCCCTGGCAGGTGCCGCTGCCGATGATCGAGCCCGCTTCCACCCGGGAGTTCCAGGAGGCGTAGGAGATCAGGTCCTCGAACGACCAGTACGCCGAGGACCAGCGGTCGCTGCCATACTGGCGGCCGTTCACGCTGGAGGTCATCAGCAGGTCGTAGCCGTTGCCGCGGCGGCGCGAGGCCAGCTCGTCCGGGGTGACGAAGATCGGGCCCAGCGAGGAGCCGAAATCCTTGCCCTTGAACGGGCCGAGCCGGCCGTCCATCTCGCGGAACTGCAGGTCACGGGCGGACCAGTCGCACAGGATGCAGAAACCCGCGATCCGGTCAGCGGCCCCGTCCGGGGGGACCGAAACCGCCTCGCGGCCGATGACCGCACCCACCTCCAGCTCGAAGTCGAGCCGCTCCGAGCCGCCCGGGATCTCGATCGGGTCCCGCGGGCCGCGGATCGTCGCCGCGTTGCTGAAGTAGCCGATGGGCTGCTCGTACCAGACGTCCGGGCCGCGGCTCATCCCGGACTTGCGCCAGCTGGGCAGGACGTGCTCCTCGAAGACCATGAAGTCACGCATGGAGACCGGGTCGACGGGCTTCAGCAGGGTGAGCGCGGCCAGGCCGGACTCGCCGGCCGGGTCGGCGTGGATCGCGTCGGCCAGCCGGCGCAGAGCCGCCCCGTCGTCACCGAAGTACGGCTCGAGCCGGGATTCGGTGCGGGCCAGTTCGGCCACGCCGTCGGGCCGGACGACGCCCAGCCGAGGCCCCTGCCCTGTGTCTGCCTTGACGAATCGCATCGCACGCTGCCCCAATCGGTGAGTGTGGGCCAA
Source organism: uncultured Actinomycetes bacterium (assembly GCA_963775825.1). Classification (GTDB taxonomy): domain Bacteria; phylum Actinomycetota; class Actinomycetes; order Streptosporangiales; family Streptosporangiaceae; genus Bog-532. The sequence continues at coordinate 13,925 of CAVZKY010000063.1, read as the reverse complement.
TCATTGACGTCCTCCCCGTCGTGAACGGCAGGGATCTCACCGCCTGTTCGCTTGGCCATAGGCAGGAAGATATAACTGACTGACCACGATGAGACGCAACGAGTTCGTGGCGGGCCCGCGTCACGAGAACCCAGAAAGCGGCGACTGACATGGCTCTGCACCGGCTGACCCGGATCACGATTGGGGTCCCCAACGTCGAGGAAACGGCCGGTTACTACGACGAGTTCGGGCTGACCGAGAGCGGGGCCGAGTCCCCGGCCGCCGGGCGCGGGCGGCCCCGGCGCGGGCGGCCCCGGCGCGGGCGGCCCCGGCGCTGCGGCTGGCGAGCGCAACTTCAGCACCGGCGATGGCGGCGAGCAGCTGCGGCTGGTGGCCGCGCCCCGGCGCCGGCTGGTCGAGCTGCGGGTCGGCGCGGACGACCCAGACGACATCGAGCGGGTGGCCGGCTCGCTGGCCCGGCTGGGGGTAACCGCAGAACGGACCGGTAACGGGGTCCGCACCTACGATCCGGGCACCGAGGTGACGGTCGTGGTGGAGATCGCCGACCGGATCAAGCAGGAGGACACCCCGTCCCCGCCGTACAACACACCCGGCCACATCGCCCGGCCGGACACCCGCGCGCCGGGCGTGCTGCGCGAGAACCGGGTCCAGCCGCGCAAGCTGGGACACGTGGTGCTCGGCTCGACCGACCAGGAGTCCTCGCAGAAGCTGTTCACCGAGGGCCTCGGCTTCAAGATCAGCGACACCGTACCGGGGCTGGCCGCGTTCATGCGCTGCTCCACCGACCACCACAACGTGCTCGTCCAGCAGGCGCCGCTGGCCTTCCTGCGTCACACATCGTGGCAGGTCAACGACATCGATGAGGTGGGCCGCGGGGCGACGATGATGCTGGAGAAGGACCCCGCGCGGCACGTGTGGGGGCTGGGCCGCCACCACGTCGGGTCCAACTTCTTCTGGTACCTGCGGGATCCGGCCGGGAACTTCTCCGAGTACTACTCCGACCTGGACTGCATCATCGATGACGCGCTGTGGACGCCGCGGACCTGGGAAGGCCTGCGCGGCCTGTACAACTGGGGCCCGCCGCCGCCGCCGTCGTTCCTCGCCCCCGAGGACCTGGCCGGCCTGATGACCGGCGTGCACGGAGGGCGCTGACGGCGGCACCTGTATTTGCGCTGCCTCTGGTGACACCCGCGCTGTACCGCATCTGGGCGTGCTCGTCAGACGGGAGCGGTCCAGTTGAGTCGCGCCCAGGCCACACGCCCGGACGACGAACCGGTTATCCCCCCAGTTACCGTCTCCGGCAGGAAGGCGCACAAGGTCGAGCCCATGCGGACGGTCGTCGTGGGTGAAACTACTCCACGAGCCACCTTGATCCCCCACCTCGACTAGCACGTAGCGCCCCGGGCACACCTCGGCACGTACGGCGAACTGCCCTTCTGGCTGACCGGGATCGCTGTGAATCGCCGCGTTGGCAGGCCCGGGCTGAACGGCGGGGCAGCCGTCTCCCGGCTGCCCCGCCAGGCGGAACTGGTCAGCAGTTGATCAGCTCCGGCGACTGGTTGAGAAGCTGGGCGCGCGGTGACACGAACCGGCGGTACTGGTCCTCGCCCGCGGCCGCCCGAACACCCCGACCCGGTGGCAGTTCTGGAACGCCACCCGCACGCCGAAATGACGCTCCAGCGCACCACGCATCGCGTCGCTGGCCATCATGCGCAGCAACTGCCCTGGGCCTCGAGGCTCGGCGGCGGCGCCTGATCCTCCGCGAACTGCTCACCTGCTTGCTGGGCCCGACTGGCCAGTGTGCTCACCACCCCCCAGGCGTACGGCAGCGATTCACGGATACAGGCGAGGAAATCCTCCTCGCGGACCGCACCCTGCTCGGCTTGCTCAAGCAGCGCCGCAGGGACCTTCAGTGACATGCTGACTCCCCTCAACTGCGGAATGTAACGAGCATTAATGATAATAGTTTTCATTTTCATTCTCGTCTAGTAGCTCGCGGTGGGAGCTGGCTTAGCAGCTGCCCCGGGCGGGCGAGGCAGAAAAGCGGGGCGTGGCTACGTTGTTTCTGATAGTCGGGCGGCCGGGGGCAGGCAAGACCACCCGGGCGAAGGAACTGGCGGCGGAGCACGGCGCGCTGCGGCTGAGCCCGGACGCCTGGATGATCCCGCTGTTCGGGGAATCGGACGCGGGCGGTAAACGGGACGTGCTGGAGGGACTGCTCATATCGCTGGCCCTGGAAGCGGTGAAACTGGGCACCAGCGTGATCCTCGACTTCGGGTTCTGGGGCCGCGATGAGTGATCGGCGCTGCGGTGGCTCGCGGCGTCGGCCCACCTGCCCGGGCCGTCCTGGTCAGGAGTCGGTCATCGGATTCCGTGTCGGCGTCGGTATCGTTCGACTCGCCGACGGCCGGGACGCCGCTGAGGTCGTCCAGCAGTTCGAGGACTTCGTCGCGGAGAGGTCTTCCATCTCGGCGGCGAACTCGGGCGGGACGATCGCCGCCAGGCGCTCCCCGTGCTCGGTCAGGTAGACGATCTGGCCGCGAGCCGCCGCACGCGCGGCGGTCGCGATCTCGCTGGGAGCCTGGTCGAGCGGGATCTCGCGCACGCCTCGAATGTATGCGCAGGAGAAGCCGCGTGGCGAGATGCACGCCGGAGCAGCACCGGCGGGAGAAGCGCGCACGAGCGTATGCTTGGTGCTGGCAGACACGCCTGCCCGATCCGAGTTAGGCCAGCCCGGCGCTGGGATAACGACTGAGGACAAGAGCGGCACAGCCCTCGCGTGCGGCTTCCTAATCCTTCCATCGTGACGACTCTGCGGTGGCCGGGCGCCGGGACGGGCTGCCGGAACGAGGGCACGATGTCGCACGACAAGATCAGCGCCGCCGCCCGCCGGCGAATGGCGGAGACGGGTGAGCCGTACGCCGCCGCGCGGCGCGCGGTCATCAGGGAGCATGGGGCCGGCGCCGGTACCGGGGCCGAGGACGTGGCCGGGGCCGCACCTGAGCCCCGGTGGTTTGCGATCAGCTACCGCGAGCGTGGCCTGGACCGGATGACCGCCTGGCTGGACACGCTGCTGTTCCGCTCCGGACCTGGCGTGGCGGGCGCGGAAATCGGGACCACCGAGATCCGGGTCCGGATGGGGTCGTTCAGGCTGGATGTCCCGCGCAGTTCGGTGCGCGCGGCCTGGCGCTCGCACGTCGACGTGCACGGCACGACCGGGGTCCACGGCGGGCGCGGGCGCTGGCTGGTCAACGGCTCCCCCGACGGCCTGGTCGAGCTGGCCATCGACCCGCCGTGCCATCTCGCGCCGGGCATCGACACGCTGTTCCGGCGGGCGAAGGTGGAGCGGCTGATACTTCAGCCTGGCCGACCCTGACGGGTTCATCGCGGCGGCCGAAGGCCACCGGCTCACCCCGGACCGGTAAGCAGCGCGAGTGAAGCCAGCGACCTGGCGCCGGCGCAAGCGGATAATTTCCGTATGGATCTCCGAGCGAAGCTGCAGATTAAGCCGGGTCAGCGGGTAGCGATCGTGGCCGCCACGGATGATGTGCCTTCGGTCGCGGTGGAGGGCGCGAAAACGGCCGACGCGCCGGACGCCGCGGACGTGGTCGTGGCCTTCATACGTACCCGGGCGGACCTTGAGGCCGTCACGCGCCGGCGGCCGGACCGCCCGGGCCCCTGGCGCTGGGATCCGGGACAGCGCACCGGCAGCTGCCCCGCTCGGCGTGGTGCGACGCACCCTCTGCCGGTGTGATGGCGCCATCACACCGGCAGGAGCATGGGTGATGGCGCCAACACACCGGTTGGGGCGGGGCGGGCGCGCCCCGCTGTGGGGCCCGGGCCCGCACCAGGCGACAACGTGTACTCCTACTTCGCCGGGCCGGACAACTTTGTGTGGAGTACAACGACCGCGCTGGAGCGGATCAGCGACGAGGACGCCTGGGTGCCGCGCACCTGGCCCGCGTAACCGGAGTACCCGGACCGGTGGGGCGCGGCCGGTCCCGGCGAGGACCTGTTCGCGCGGTGGCACCGCACGCCGCCGGAGACCGGGCTCTCGGGTGCCGGCGCCGGTCTGAAAAGCTTCGGGTATGAGCGCGAGCAGTCACGAACACCCGAACCGGGGCGCCGGAGCTGATCGAGGTGGCGGACGGCGTTTCGCTTACATCCAGCCCGACGGATCGTGGTACATCAACAACACCGGCTTCGTCGTCGGCCCCGCGTCGGTGATCAGCGTCGACACCTGCTCGACCGAGCGCCGCACCCGTGCCTATCTCGACCGGATCGCGGCCGTGAGCAAGGCCCCGGTCAGCATGCTGATCAACACGCACCACCACGGCGACCACACCTACGGCAACTCGCTGTTCGGCACGGCCACGATCATCGCCCAGGAAAAGTGCCGGGAGGAGGTGATCGCGTTCGGCCCGCCCGGCAACACCGGCATCTGGGAACCGGTGGACTGGGGCGAGGTGACGCTCGCGCCGCCCACCCTAACGTTCGCCGACCGGGTTCGGCTCTGGTCGGGCGACCGCCCGCTGGAGGTGAGCTACGTCGGTCAGGCGGCGCACACGAGCAACGACAGCCTGGTGTGGCTCCCGCAGCAGGAGGTGCTGTTCTGCGGTGACCTGCTGTTTAACGGCGGCAGCCCGTTCCTGCTGATGGGCTCGGTCGAGGGCGGATCGACGTGCTGACCAACGTGGTGGCGCCGATCCCGGCCCGGGTCATCGTGCCCGGGCACGGCGCGCCGGGCGACCGCGCGCTGATCGGCACGGTGGTCGGCTACCTGGAATTCGTTCTGGCCACTGCGCAAAGGGGATCGACGCGGGCCTGTCACCGCTGGAGACGGCCCGCCAGGCCGATCTGGGCGAGTACGACGGCTGGCTGGACCGCGAGCGCATCGTCGGCAACCTGCACCGCGCCTACGCGGACCTCGGTGCGTCCGGCGGGGTTGAGCGTGATCGCGGCGCTGACCAACATGGTCGCGTACAACAGCGGCCAGCCGGTTGTCCTGCCACGCCTAGGTGCGGCTCACCCCGCGGCTGCGGGTCCTGGTCGCGTTCGTGTGCGCCCTCGTCCTGGTGGACACGATCTTCTTCACGGCCCTGACGCCGTTGCTGCCGGCGCCTACGCCAGCGCGGACGGTCTGTCCAAGGCGGGCGCCGGCCTGCTGGTCGCCGCCTACCCCCTCGGCACCCTGGTGGGCTCCTTGCCGGGCGGAGTGCTCACCGCGCGGCTCGGCGAGTACCGGCCCGTGGTCCTGCTCGGCCTGGTGCTGATAGGCGCGGCCACACTTGATTCGGATGGTCGTCGGCTCCGGTCGTGCTGGACACCGCGCGTTTCGTGCCGGGACTGGCCGGCGCGTGCACCTGGGCGGCCGCCCCTGGCCTGGCTGGCCCGGGCCGCCCCGGCGGAACGGCGCGGTGAGCTCCTCGGCGTCGCGTTCGGGCGCCGCCGTGGTCGGGGCGCTGTTGGGCCCGGTGGTCGGCACCATCGCGGGCCCGGGCGGGGACCGGGCCGGCTTTTAGCGGCGCCGCGGTGCTCAGGCGCGCACCTGATGGCGGCGGCGTTCGTCGTTCCGCGCCCGGACCAGGCCGAGCCGCAGCGGTTGCGGGAGGCATGGCCCGCGATCCGGGACCGCCAGGTCGGCACCGGAATGTGGCTGACCATGCTCGCGGGGCTGGGCTTCGGGGTACTGGATGTGCTCGCGCCGCTGCGGCTCCACCAGCTGGGGGCCGGGGCGATCGTGATCGGCGCGACCTTCCTGGCCGAGGCGGCCATCGAGGCGGTCCTGTCCCCGCTCGCAGGCAGGCTGTCGGACCGGCGCGACCCGCTGGTCCCGGTACGTCTCTCGCTGGCCGCGGGCGTGGCCGTCAGCTTGCTGGCGCCCGTGGTCCGTCCCGCTGCGTGGCTGGTGGCCCTGCTCATCCTGGGCATGCAGGCCTTCGGCACGCTCTTCACCCCCGCTATGGCCCTGCTCAGTGCAGGCGCGCGGCGGCTTCAGGTGAACCAGGGGCTGGCCTTCGGGATGACCAACCTGGCCTGGGCGGCGGGGCAGGCCGTCGCCGCAGGCAGGCAGCGGGGCGCTGGCCCAGGCGACGTCGGACATCGTGCCGTACTCGCTGCTCGCCGCGGCGTGCCTGGCGAGTTTGATCTTCCTGTGCCGAGCACCCCGATCCCGGGCCGCCGACATGTCATGAGCAAAAATGGTCTTGACTCATCTCTGCGGGGTTGACTACCAGTCGCCTGGGGTAGTTGGCTTCATCGACATCAGGAGGCGCAGTGGTGAAGGCCACGCGTGCCGTCCGGTCCGGCCCGGCGGGCGCGGGTCTGGCCCTCGCTGTGCTGTCGGCGGCGACGTTCGGCACGTCGGGCACGTTCGCCTCCGCGCTGATCCGGGCGGGCTGGAGCCCGGCCGCGGCCGTGATCATCCGGATCGCCATGTCGGCGCTGATCCTCACCGTTCCCGCCCTCCTCCAGTTGCGCGGCCGGTGGGGCCTGCTGCGCCGCGCCGCGCCCCGGTGGCGGTCTACGGGCTGCTGGCAGTCGCCGGACTTCCAGCTGTTCTACTTCAACGCCCTGCAGCGGATACCGGTCGGCGTGGCGCTGCTGCTGGAATACCTCGGCGCGGTGCTGGTGGTCCTCTGGGCCTGGCTGTGGCATGGCCAGCGGCCGCGGCGGCTTCCGCGTCACCGGCGCGGTCTCGGCGATCGCGGGGCTGGCGATGGTGCTCAACCTGACGGGGACGGCCCACATCGACCCCGTAGGGGTGATGTGGGGCCTGCTGGCGGCGGTCGGCCTCGCCGCCTACTTCGTGCTGTCGGCAGCCGCGGCGGAGCCGCTCCCCCCGATCGTCATGGCCTGGGCGGGTATGTGCGTCGGGGCGGCTGCGCTGGGCCTGCTCGGCTTGGTCGGCGCGCTGCCGATGAAGGCTACGGCGGCCAACGTCGTGTTCCTCGGCCACCGGGTCAGCTGGCTGGTGCCGGTGCTCGGGCTCTCGCTGGTGGCCGCGGTGATCGCCTACGTGGCCGGCATCGGGGCGGCCCGGCGGCTGGGAGCCAAGCTGGCCTCCTTCATTGGCATGACCGAGGTGCTGTTCGCCATCCTGTTCGCGTGGCTGGCGCTGGGCCAGCTGCCGTCGCCCGTCCAGTTCCTGGGCGGCGCGTTCATTCTGGCCGGGATCGCGCTGGTGCGCGCCGGGGAACGGGCGCCCGCCCGGCCTGCCGATGAGCGCCCGGTGGCCAGCGCGGCCCAGCCGTATGAGCCGAGCCGCACCTAGACGCGTCCGGGCTCAAGACGACAGGAGTTGGGCCCGCGGCTGGGGCCGACTTGAGCCCGCGGCTGGAGCCGACTTGAGCCCGCGGCTGGGGCCGGCGCCGCCGCCGGCTATTTCGGCGGCAGGCTGCGGGCGTGCGCGACGCCCCGTGCCACCCAGCGGCGCAGGTCGTCGTCTTCGGAGCACACGCTGGCGTCGACCAAAATCCAGCCCTTCATCGGGCGGCCGCTCATATCGAACGGGCGCGTCCCGGGCTCGGCCAGCAGCGTGGCCTGCTCTCCGGGATCGGAGTGGACCAGCAGGCCGTCGCCGTACACCCCGACCGCCAGATGGCCGCCGACCAGGACCGCGAGGCCGCCGAACATCTTCTTCTCGGTCCGTCCGGGCTCGTCGCCCAGCATGTCCAGCAGCCGGGCGGCCAGGCCTTCGTCGTAAGGCACACACGCATAATCGCACGTCGCGAGGACCGGCGGACCGAAGGACAGGCTCTGGTCGGCCCCCGGAATGCCGGGCGGAACGGCGCCGGAGCGCCCCGATCACAGGCCACACAAGACGGAAATCCGTCGGTCGCACCGACCCTGATGGCCCGCCTGATCGGCGCTGCTGACAATCTCGGGCGGCGCTCAGCCGTCCCGGTAGACATCAATGTGCGGATCGATGGGCGGCTTCCCGAGCCGGTCGAGGTGGGCGCCTACTACGTCGCCTCGGAGATGATCACCAACGCGGCGAAGCACGCACGCGCCTCGGTCGTCGCGGTAAGACGCGGAAGCCTCCGGCGACACGCTCCGGCTGCCGGTACGCGTGACGACGGAATCGGCGGCGCGGACCCCTTACGCGGCTCAGGACTGACCGGACTGAAGGACCGGATCGAGGCGCTGGGCGGCGTCTTCTCCCTGCACAGCCCGGAGGGTGGTGGCACGGTGGTGTCCTGCGAGCTTCCGGTTCCGGCTGACGGCCCACGGCCCGGGTACGGGTCATGGCCGGGACCGAGGGATCCGCAGGCAGCACGGGTGATCCGGGATGAACTGCCGGATACGGCCATCATCGTGCTGTCGGCGCACGTCGAGGTCAACGAGGCGATGGGGCCTGCTGGCGAGCGGTGAGCGCCTCGGCTATCTGCTGAAGAGCCGGGTGACCGACGTGGCGGAATTCATCGACACGGGTCAAGCGGATCACCGCAGGCGCGTCGGTGGTCGACCCATCCCTGGTGCAGGAGCTGGTCAGGGCCCGGCGGCGGCGTGATCCGCTCGACGTCCTGTCGGCGCGGGAGCGGCAGGTGCTCGCGCTGATGGCCGAGGGCGCCTCCAACGCCGGCATCGCGCAGCGGATCTTCGTCACCGAGGGAACGGTGACGACGGTCAGCGGACATGACCTCCGGCGTTCTGTAACTTAGGGTAATGAGTCGATTACCAAATTGGGGGTGACCAGTCCGCAGGCATGGCGCAGCCGGGCTGAGGAGTGCTGCGATGGCGGCCGGGCTGGCCATTGTCGTCGGCCTTGGCGGCTGCGGGACGGGAGGGCATCTGGCGGGGGTGCCCCGCCGGGTACCGGCCGGACAGCTGCGCCGGAGCGTTGCGCGCGCTTACGCGTTCCTCGACCAGATGACGGACCGTGACGCAACCGGATCGACTCCGCGTCTGGTCCAGAGCTTCACCGGCGGCGCCCTCGGCCGGCAGCATTTCACTGCATCGCAGACCTACGACGACGCGCTGGTTATCGACGCGTTCCTGGCCTCCGGCACCGCGGCGGGACGCTCGAAAGCAGTAGCGATCGGCGACGGCCTGCTCCGGGCGCAGACCAGCGATCCGCGGCACGACGGCCGGCTGCGCGCCGCATACGCGTCTGCCCCGCTGGGCAGCGCCTCAGATGTCGCCGCCACCAACCTGGCCACCCTCGCGGGCAACATGGCGTGGGCGGGCCTGGCGCTTCTCCAGCTACACGCGGCCACGGGCCGCCAGGCCTATCTCACCGGAGCGGAGGCTATCGGTAACTGGGTTCAAGCCCACTGCTACGACCAGCGCGGGCCCGGCGGGTACACCGGCGGTGAAACGGCCGCAGGCGCGGCACTTCCCTGGAAATCGACCGAGCACAACATTGATCTCTATGCGTTCTTCCGGCTGCTCGCCGCGCAGACGCGAAACCCGGCGTGGTCGGCCCGGGCGGCGTGGGCCCGGTATTTCGTGACGGCCATGTGGGACGGCCCGCAGAGGCGCTTTTACGTGGGAACGACCGCCGACGGCTTCACTCCCAGCAACAGTTTGATGCCCGAGGACGTCAACTCCTGGTCATATCTGGCGCTCCGGGATCCGCGCTTCACGGCCTCGGTCGGCTGGGACGTACAGAACCTCGCGGTCGCCGGGCGATTCCGCGGCGTCAGCTTCTGCCACGGCGACCGCAGCGGCGTCTGGTTCGAGGGCACCGCGCATCTGGCGGACGCGCTGGAGTTCCGCGGTGAGCCAGGCGACCACGTCCAGGCCGCCCGGTACCTGGCCGACATCTACTACGCCCAGGCCTACGGGCCCGGCGCGGACAGGCGCGGGATCATCGCCGCGTCGAGAAACGGGCTCACTGACTGCGGCGGCGGCACCTACTACACATCGCTGCATACCGGCACGACCGCCTGGTACATCCTGGCCGCCGACAAAATCAACCCGTTTGCCCTGATCCCTGCCGCAGATCACCACTGACCCCATGATCAGCTCGCCAGTGAGCGCAGGCATGCTCGTAAGTTGTGAGTCCCCCTCGGACAGAACTGATCGTGCACTGACGTGCGAATTCACGCGGTGCCGGAAGTCCTGGCCGGGCTGGCGGCGCCGTCCTGCGCTTGCCCGACTGCCCCGCCGAACCCAGGAGCTGAAGGCGAAGTGCTCGATGATCGCGGCAAGCCCGAGGGGCGTGTCGCGCTGCGGGCTGTGCGCCGGCTTCCTCTGTACGTGAACGACCTGGGCGGAAGGCAGGCGACGCTGCTCCCGCTCGTCGCCGTCTTCCCGGCTCAGCCATGACCCGGCCGCCATCGCGGCAGGCCGGTGCCCCACGGTTACGGGGAGCATTTTCAGTGAATACGACTGAGTACGCTCCCGGTACCGGAAAGGAGTCCGGCGCCTGCGCGGCGGAGAAGGGGGAAAGCGGCGGTTATTGTGGTCGCGGACTAGCACGCCCCAGAAGCGGGAGCAGCAGTGGACGCGACCAGAGGTGACGGTGGCTCAGTTGGCGGCGGTTCGGGCCAGGGCATGCGGGCGTCGGACGCCGAGCGGGACGCGACCGTCGAGCGGCTGAGCCAGGCCACCGGCGAGGGGCGGCTGACGCTGGACGAGTTCAGCCAGCGGATGGGGCAGGCCAGCACGGCCCGGACCCGGGCCGAACTGGACCGCCTGGTGACCGATCTGCCCGCGAGCGCCGACCCGGCCGGGCGGGCCGTCGGCGTCGGTACCCACAGCGGGCCGTCCTGGCACGTCACGCCGGTGGGGGGGCTGAACGTGTTCGGGCCCTGGCGGATGGGCCGGCACGTCATCGTGCTCAGCCTGGTCGGCGGGGCCCGGCTCGACCTCAGCCAGGCCGAGCTGGCCGCCCCGGACGTCACGCTGACCAAGGTGTCGCTGGTCGGCGGGGTCCGGGCCCGGATTCCCCGCGGAATCCGGGTGGACGCCTCCGGGATGAGCCTGATCGGCGGCACGCAGGTCGAGGGCGCACCGGATCCCGGGCCGGGGGCGCCCACCATCCACATCCGTGCCTTCTCGGTCGTTGGCGGAATCCGAATCCGGCGGAGCGGGAGCGGCGCGCCGGCTCCTCGCGGACCAGTCCCGGGACCTCCAGGGACGGCTCGATGAGCGGCGGGCCCGGATTAATGAGCGGCGGGCGCGGCTCGACGAGCGGCATGACGAACGCCGGGAGCGGCTCGTCGAGCGGCATAACGAACGCCGGGCGCGGCGGGAGCGTTACGGGCGGATGTGACGGCGAGGCTCTCCAGATCCGTCATCCCGGCTCACCATCCGCGCTACGTCCATCGCGATCCCTGCTCAGCTCTTTATGATATGAACAGGACCATCCGAAACGGATTGTTATCGACGTGTGAATAGGATGCGCGCTGTGTCAACCGGGCGGCTGTCGATCACTTCCTACGTCGTGCTCGGGATGATCGGCCTGCGCGGGCCGTCCACCCCGTACGACCTGAAGCGGGGTAGCGGCCGCTCCGTCGAGTCCGAGGACGGCGACCGCCCGGCGAAAGGTCTACACGCTGGCCGCCGGAGGCTAGGCGGGTGCGCGGGAATGGCTGGCCTCCCCCACCAACGTGCACTTCCAGATGCGTGATGTCGCCGAGCTGAAGCTGTTGTTCAGCGAGCTGGCGATCCAGCCGACGTGGCCCGGCTGGCCCGGGAGCGGATCGAGCAGCACGAGCGGCGCATCGCCGAGTACGAGCGGATGCAGGACCGGTGCGGTGCGATACCCGCGGTGGCCAAGCGGATGGTGACGCTGCGGCTCGGGCTGGAAATGGAGCACGCGGCGCTCCGGTTCTGGCGTTCGCTGGCCGATGAGCCCCTGCCCGGCCGACCGTGCTTCGGTCGGGGCACAGGGCGCCAGCGGTCAGGCCTTCCTGGCAACACCACCGACGAAGCCCTGATAGATCGCGTCTCCGGGCAGATGCGTCTCGTTGTCCGGCCGCCAGTCCCACAGTGGCACCAGGCCCGGGGCGATCAGTTCCCAGTCACCGAACCAGGCGAGGATAACCCCATCACTCCGCCAGCGGCCGGTGCCGAGCTGCTCGTTGAACAACCGCTCCATCTCGATGGTCCTGGCCCGTGACTCAGCCAGTTCCGGTCCGGGCATCCGGAAGCTCGAAATGGCCAGATAGCTGCCCGGCGGCATTGCGTCGCGCAGGATGGCCATGAGGCCGGCCGGTTCCTCGATGTCGGTGATGTGGTGCAGGATCGCCAGCATCAGCAGGCCGACCGGCTGGCGAAAGTCGATGAACTGCCGGACGACGGGATGGCCCAGAATCTCTGACGGCAGGCGCACGTCAGCGGTAACGACCTCAGTGGTGCGGGCGTCGGCCAGCAGGGCCTGGCCGTGGATGCAGACGACCGGATCGTTGTCGACGTACATGGTCCGCACGGATGGGTTGATCTCCTGGGCGACCTCATGCACGTTGCCCTGGGTGGGCAGGTCCAGCCGATGTCGAGGATCTGGGTGATTCCCGCGTCGCGCACCAGATAACGGACCACCCGGCGCAGGAAGGCCCGGTTGGCCAGGCCGCCGGCCGGCGCATCGGGCGCCACCCGCAAAGCGGCCTCGACGACCTGACGGTCAGCGGCGAAATCGTCCTTGCCACCCAGGAAAGCGTCGTACACGCGGGCAATATTGGGCGATTTTGCGTCAACACCCTCGGGTGGGTACGTGTCGCCAGGCGGGAACGATCCTCTCTGGCCATTGAGGGCCTCCAAAACGCTCCGAAAACGGCCCCCGGCGAATGAGTAACTTTAGCGCGCGGCTGGGTTCGTGCGCTTCCCCCAAATGTGACGTGCACGCCCCCCAAATGTGACGTGCACGCTGCCCGCGAGGACCGGATAATGTTCACGCGCGTGCCATGACGACGGGATGCCAGCAGGAGGGAGCACGGGTGGAACGGTCCAGGCAGCCCGTCCAGTGCGTGTGCGGTCACGACAGGGATGTGCACCGAGCATTCCCGTTCGCGGGACCGAATGCGCGCTCTGCGGCTGCACGCGCTGGCGGCCCCGCCGCTGGCTCCGCCGCCTCATTCCCTTTTAGGCTTCGGGGCAGCGGGACCGGGCCGCGACCCGCCGTGGGCTCGCGCGGGGCGATCTTGCCGCAGCCCGCAGGCACACGTGACCCGAGCGAGAGGGCAGGCATCCGTGGGGGGCAGCCCGGTTACCGGCGTGGATGGATGCCGCACAGGCTGGGTCGGAGTCGACTGCGACGAGAACGGCCTCGTCGCGGTACGGGTGGCGGCCACGCTGAGTGACCTGCTCCGGGATACCCCCGAGCAGCACGTCGTCGGCATCGACATGCCGCTGGGCCTGCTCGGGCACCGGCTGGCGCACGGCGGACCGGGAGGCGCGGGCCCTGCTCAGGACCGCGCCGGAGTTCATTTTTGCGATCCGCCGGCGCCGGTCTGGCTGGCGCCCGCTTACGCGGACGCGAGCCAGATGTGCCGCCGGCTGACCGGGAACGGGTTCAGCATCCAGGCCTGGGGGCTGCGCCGCAAGCTGCTCGAAGCCGCCGACTACCGGCTGCGCTGCCGGCACCCGCTGTATGAGGTGCATCCGGAGCTTTCGTTCCGCGCGATCGCGGGTGCGCCACTAGACGAGGCGAAGCACACCGCGGCGGGGCAGGCCCGGCGGCGGCGCCTGCTGGCGGCGGCGGGCCTGGTGGTCCCGGCGGATAAAACCCCGCGGCGAATCGCGATCGACGTGCTGGACGCGGCGGCCGTGGCGTGGACCGCCCGGCGGATCGCCGCCGGGCAGGCGGAGGTTGTCCCGGACCCGCCGCAGACCGACGTCACCGGCCGCGAGATCGCGATCCGCTACTAATGCCCGGCCAGGCCCCCCGCGAGCGGTTGCCTAGTGCACGCCGATGGGATGATCAGCTCGGCCGGGAGGTGAAGTCGGCGAAGTCGAAGCCAGGGGCGACCACGCAGCTG
>CAVZKY010000062.1:0-70008 GCA_963775825.1 uncultured Actinomycetes bacterium | reverse complement strand
CCGAGTGTTCACGATCGTCGCCTGGACGAACGCGCCCAGGGCGGTCGCGTTGGCCATGGTGCAACCGGACTGCGCCGGTGTCATCCCATTCGGGCCGGTGAGCTGGTACGGGGTGGCCAGGCCCCGGGCCGACAGCGGGTTCGCCGGGGACGACGATGTCGCAGTTGACGTTGGCCGCCGCGGCCGCCGGGGCGGTGCTGGTCGCCGTCCCACTCGGGCACGGTGTCGCCGAGGCCGGATCAGCCGCACCAGAGGCAGCCGACGCTGGATCAGCCGCACCAGAGGCAGCCGACGCTGGATCAGCCGCACCAGAGGCAGCCGACGCTGGATCAGCCGCACCAGAGGCAGCCGACGCTGGATCAGCCGCACCAGAGGCAGCCGACGCTGGATCAGCCGCACCAGAGGCAGCCGACGCTGGATCAGCCGCACCAGAGGCAGCCCGACGCCGGATCAGCCGCACCAGAGGCAGCCGACGCCGGATCAGCCGCACCAGAGGCAGCCGACGCCGGATCAGCCGCACCAGAGGCAGCCGACGCCGGATCAGCCGCACCAGAGGCAGCCGACGCCGGATCAGCCGCACCAGAGGCAGCCGACGCCGGATCAGCCGCACCAGAGGCAGCCGACGCCGCGGACCCCGCCGGCGAGGCGCAGTTAGCCAGCGCGGAGTTGCTAACTGTGAGGTGAGGCCGTGACCGACAACGACCATAGCGCCTACCACCACGGCCAGTGCTACCGGAATGCCGATGGCGACTGCCGCACGCCGTCTCGCCTGGCCTGTCTTGTCGGCGGCGCCACGCGGACCGATGCCTCGTCGGCATGCAATCCACCTCCATAGCCATAGGGAATATGTTGTGTTCCTCTTGCTCCCGGCTGGAGACGCTAGACCTCACGCGGGCCGCGTATAGGCAGTTACCGAATTAGTAAGCTATGCGGCTGCACTTGCCGCCAGTCCAGTGAAGTCCAGCGAAATTCCTACCAGAAAATAACCTCGCAGGAGCGTGAAAGCGCGTCAGCCGTAAGATCTCTTACTCATCGAGCCCGGCCGCTCACATAACGTTGCGATAAATCGCGCACGAAAGATATCGAACGAACACCGCGAAATCGCCGCGATCACAGCTCTCTGGCGAGAGCACGAAGGGCAGGCATCCACAGGTCAGAGCTCTGCGGACTGCCGTTCCTGCCAACAGGGTCTGACGAGCCCTACTGGCAGAGTCTTACGAGGTTATTACGGCCCCCCGTTACCGGTTGGTGATGTACCGCGACTCGCCATTCGCTGGTGTTCCCGCGCCCGGATTTGACTTGGCCAAATATACCTTCCAGGAAGCGGGCCCAGCCGCACTCACCTCGGCTCCAGTCCCACGCCCTGTGCCGCCGGGCGCCGGGCCGCCGGGACTAGCGTGTTCGGTACACGTCAGCGCGGTGGTCGATGTACGACGTGGACGGTCCGGGCGGGCTCGTCGATCCGGTAGACCACCCGGTACGCGCCGCGCCGCGCGGATTGTACCGGGCTAGTTCACGGGCGAGCGGCTTGCCTACCCGGTGCGGGTTGTCCAGCAGTGCGCCCGTCAGGAACGCGGTCACCGCCGCCGCGACCGCTACCGGCAGTCCGCGCGGCGTCCCTCGACGAGGACGCGCCGGGCGGCCGGGGCCAGCGACAGTGCGTATGCCTCGTCGCTCACCCGGCGTCGCGTTCATTCCGGGCGCGCTCTGCCACCAGGCGCCGCAGTTCGTCGGCGCCGATGACCTCGCCGCGTGCGATCTCAGCCTCTGCGGTACGGATCTCGTCCATCGCGCCAGGCGATGAGCGCGACCGGGTGCGCATCCGACCGCACCAGCCTCAAGACGTCGACCGGAGTGAGGTCCCAGCCCAGTGGGCGACGCACCACACGAGCAGCCGAACCGGGCCGCGCATTTGCCTCCAAAGCAGCCAACCACGATGACCTGGCCAACCGGCCGAACGGCGGGTGCCGGAGGCCGATCCGCAATCCAGTTCATCGGGGGCGGCTGGCTGCTCGCCCTTTGCCTGATCATGGAGTGGCTACAGTCTGGCTGATCCGTCACCGCGCCAGGTAACAGTTGCCCGTGAAAAGACGCCGGACTGCGGGGCACTGACCTGGAGGGTGCGGCGTTCAGGATGCAGTCGCCGCAGGTGCTGGGGTTGATCGGGGGCGAGCTGGTAGATGAGGCAGCAGCTTGAGCGGCGGAGTGCCGGGCCGGGCGGCTGGCGCTCCCGGCTGAGCTGCGGGGTAGTAAAGAAGGCAGCGGCCGCTGCCCATGCTTCGCGGCCAAGGTCCGGCCGGAGCCGGCCAGCTGGTTCGCGGCACCGTTGACGGCGGATGCGATGTTGCCCCAGAGCACCTGGCCCGAGACCGGGACCAGGTCCGAGGTCGCTGCCGTGATCGGGGCTATCACGTTGTCGAGCAGGAGGTGGCAGGCGTTACCGGCCGGAGATCGCAGTCGCGCTGGCCGGTCCCGGATCGCCCGGAGCCGGGATGGACAGAGGCGCCGGGCCGCCGAGTTTGTCCTGCCACCAGAGCCCGCCGAGCCGCATATCGAGGCTGGCGGTGGCCGGCGGTGGCGGCGAGGACCGGCGCGATCAGGCGCGCGGTCAGGCCGAGGTGGGTGATGGAAGCGGCGACCCTGCAGCGGGATCTCCTCGGCGGGACGGCCGGCGCTGGCCGCGAGCGCGCGGCGCACGGATTCGATCCGGCCGAGCAGCGGTTCTGGCTGGCCGGGCCAGTTCGCGGAGGGGCCTCCACGGCGGGCCCGGTCGGTGCCCGGGGGTGCCAGTGCCGACGGCGAAGAAGGACCCGGGCGCCGCGAGGCCTTCCGGGAGGCCCGCGGCGCCGCGTGCCGGGTGCGCCGTCCGTTATGGCGCTGCCCCGACGGGTTCGCGGTCCGGTTCGGCTTGCGGGGTGGGCTGGTGTGGCCGGAGGAACCGGTCGAGCAGGGCGCCGAACACGAGCGCGATGGTGGTCCAGATGAGCAGCTGGTTGATGATGGAGTACCAGCGGAACTTCCACAGCACGTCCGGGTCGAGCCGGGGTAGACGATCTGGCCGGGGGCGATCGTCTTGCCGTCGATGACCAGCGGGGTGGACAAGATGTTGGTGATCGGCTGCGGGGTCTCGGTCGAGGCGCGGGCGTACCCGAACTGGTTCGCGTGGGCGATGTTGGCGCCCAGGTTGCCCGGTGAGGGCAGCAGCCCGATCAGTACCCCGAACACGACCAGGAACCCGATCGCGGACAGCACCACCGCACCGGTTACCCCGAACCGCGGTGTTAGGCGCGGGCGAGGAAGACGGCCAGGCCGAGCAGGATCAGCGAGCTGGCGACCGTCGCCAGGTAGAGCTGGCTGCGGGTGGTGATGGTGAAGGTGTGCCCGATCGCCGGCGGGTTGGCCGGGTACTTCACGAACGGCAGCAGGTAGACGCCGCAGAAGCCGAACCCGGCGATCATCCAGGCCAGGTTCCGGGGCCCACCGGAACCGGCCGTGCAGCACCAGGTAGGCGCAGGCGCGCCCATCGCGGCGCAGAACGCGATGACGCCGGTGGCGATGCCGATGGTGGACTGGATGGTGCGGGAGAAGATCTCCGGCCGTCCGGGGCGACCGGCCGGCCGGCGGCCTTGTTCAGGGTGGCCAGGATGCTGTCGCGGCCGGACTCATAGGCGATGGCCTTGTTGATGACCGGTTCGGCGAAGATGCGGGCGAAGGTGAATCCGAGCACGCCGGCGACGAATCCGGACAGCGCGCCGCGCACGATGATGCGGATCTCCATGACTGGTCTCCGCTGCCGGTCAGTGGCAGGGGAAGCCGAGGAAGTGCCGCGAGTCATGCACCCATTCGTGGATGACCATGGTCTTCCCGAACAGCGACGCCATGCCCTCGTCGACGCCGATCGAGCGCGGCGGTGAGCAGCTCCACCATTTCGGACGTTTCCGGCACGCGCGTCGGTATTTCACCGACTTCCCGAACACCCTGGCGGTACTGACGCTACCAGTCCGGCGAAAGCGTCCCCAGTGGGCCGCCCTGCTTCTTTGCGTGCTGAAAGGCGAAGGCTCCATCAACGCAGCCGGGCAGCCGGTATGCGCTCGTTGCCGCCCGCGCCGCCGGGCCGATCGCGAGAGCCCGCGGCTCAGCTTCCGGCGCCAGGTGAATCGGGGAAGCCGAGAACGTCCAGGATGCGCCGGGCGCCTTGGGCGGGGGTGAGAGTGCGCTGGCGCAACCCCCGCTCGACCTCAGGCGTCATCGCTTTTACTGCGGGGTCCGTGCGGAGCCGGTCGAGCAGGCGGTCCGTCACCATGGCCCACATCCATGCGTTCTGCTGCCGGTCGCGCTTGTCGGTGAGAGCGCCCGCTTCGGAGAGCGCCGTCCGGTGCTGGATGACCGCATCCCACAACCGTTCGAGGCCCGCGCCCTCCAGCGCGCTGCAGGCGAGGACCTGGGCGCCCACAAGGCACTTGCCGTGTCGAAGAGATGGAGTGCGTCGGCCAGTTCCCGGGCGACATGAGCCGCCTCCTTGGGCCCGGTCGCCGTCGGCCTTGTTGACCGCGACCACGTCGGCGAGCTCGAGGATGCCGCGCTTGATGCCCTGCAGCTAGTCGCCGGTGCCGGCAGGGTGAGGAACAGGAAGGAGTCGACCATGTCGGCCACCGCCGTCTCGGACTGGCCGACGCCGACCGTCTCGACCAGCACCACGTCGTAGCCGGCCGCCTCGCACACGACCATCGCCTCGCGGGTGCGCCGGGCCACCCCGCCGAGCGTGCCCGCCGCCGGGCGAGGGCCGGATGAAGGCGTCGGGGTCGGCGGACAGCGCGGTCATGCGGGTCTTGTCGCCGAGGATGGAGCCGCCGGTGCGGGCCGACGGACGGGTCGACGGCCAGCACCGCCACCCGGTGGCCGTGGCCGGCGAGCTTGCCAGCCGAGCCGCGTCGATGAACGTCGACTTGCCGACGCCGGGCACGCCGGTGATGCCGACGCGGACTCGCCGCCCCGGTGTGCGGCAGGAGCCGCGTCGAGCACGCCTGGGCCTGCGGCCCGGTGGTCGGGGACGCGTCGACTCGACCAGGGTGATGGCCCGGGCCAGCGCGCGCCGGTCGCCGGCGCGGACCCCCTCGACCGCTCGACGGTTCACCGGCGTCGAGTGCCGGTGCTCACGGGGCAGACGTCCATCAGGCGGCGGCTCCGTGCCCGAAGCTGCCTCCGGCGACCACCTCGCTCAGGCCGTGTCGCCGAGCCCGGCGTCGAGCGGACCAGCAGGTCGGCCGCGGCCTCGGGGATCACCGTGCCGGGCCGGAAGACGGCGGCCGCCCCGGCGGCCAGCAGGGCGTCGTAGTCCTGGGGCGGGATCACGCCGCCGACCACGACCATGATGTCGCTCGCGCCCCAGGCTGCCGCCAGCTCGGCGCTGAGCTGCGGGCACCAGCGTCAGGTGGCCGGCGGCCAGCGACGACGACCCCGACGATGTGCACGTCGTTCTCGACCGCCTGCGCGGGCCACCTCCTCCGGCGTCTGGAACAGCGGGCCGACGTCGACGTCGAAGCCCAGGTCGGCGAACGCGGTGGCGATCACCTTCTGGCCCCGGTCGTGGCCGTCCTGGCCCATCTTGGCGACCAGGATGCGCGGCCGGCGGCCCTGGCGCTCGGCGAAGGCCTCCACCATCGCGACGGACCTGCTCGACGAAGCCCGCCGTCGCCCACCTCGGCCGCGGTACACGCCGCGAGATCGTACGGATCGTCGGCCTGGTGGCGACCGTAGACCTTCTCCAGCGCGTCGGAGATCTCGCCCACGGTCGCCCGGGCCCGGGCCGCGTCGATGGCCAGCGCCAGCAGGTTGCCGTCGCCGCCGTCCGCGGCCGCCTCGGTCAGGGCGTCAGCGGTCGGCGCGGCACCACGGCCTCGTCGCGCTCGGCGCGCAGCCGGTCGAGCTTGGCGATCTGCTGGCGCGCACCGCCGGTGTTGTCGACCTTCAGCACGTCGATCGGCTCCTCGTCGTCGAGCCGGTACTTGTTGACGCCGATCACCGTCTGGCGGCCGGAGTCGATGCGGGCCTGGGTGCGGGCGGCGGCCTCCTCGATGCGCAGCTTGGGGATGCCCGCCTCGATCGCCTTGGTCATGCCGCCCAGCTGCCTCGACCTCCTGGATGTGGGCCCAGGCCCGCTCGGCCAGCTCGTGGGTCAGCGCCTCGACGTAGTAGCTGCCGCCCCAGGGGTCGATGCGTCCGGCGTGTGCCGGTCTCCTGCTGCAGGAAGAGCTGGGTGTTGCGGGCGATGCGGGCGCTGAAGTCGGTCGGCAGGGCGATCGCCTCGTCGAGCGCGTTGGTGTGCAGGCTACTGGGTGTGGCCCTGGGTGGCGGCCATGGCCTCGACGCAGGTGCGCACGACGTTGTTGAACACGTCCTGCGCGGTGAGCGACCAGCCCGACGTCTGGCAGTGGGTGCGCAGCGACAGGCGACTTGGCGTTCGTCGGCTCGAACTGCTCTGACCAGCTTGGCCCACAGAGGCGGGCGGCGCGCATCTTGGCCACCTCCATGAAGAAGTTCATGCCGATGGCCCAGAAGAAGGACAGCCGGGGGGCGAAGGCGTCGATGTCGAGGCCCGGCGTCGAGGCCGGCCCGGACGTACTCGACGCCGTCGGCCAGCGTGTAGGCCAGCTCGAGGTCGGCCGTCGCCCCCGCCTCCTGCATGTGGTAGCCGGAGATGGAGATGCGAGTTGAACCGCGGCATGTGCTCGGCGGTGTAGCCGAAGATGTCGGCGATGATCCGCATGGACGGGGTCGGGCGGGTAGATGTAGGTGTTGCGGACCATGAACTCCTTGAGGATGTCGTTCTGGATGGTGCCCGCCAGCTGCTCGGGCGGGACGCCCTGCTCCTCGGCGGCCACGATGTAGAGCGCCATGACCGGCAGCACCGCGCCGTTCATGGTCATCGACACCGACATCTGGTCGAGCGGGATGCCGTCGAAGAGCTGACCGCATGTCGTAGATCGAGTCGATCGCGACGCCGGCCATGCCGACGTCGCCGCCACCCGCGGGTGGTCGCAGTCGTAGCCGCGGTGGGTGGCCAGGTCGAAGGCCACCGACAGGCCCTTCTGGCCGGCGGCCAGGTTGCGGCGGTAGAAGGCGTTGGACTCCTCGGCGGTGGAGAAGCCGGCGTACTGGCGGATGGTCCACGGCTGGTTGACGTACATCGTCGGGTACGGCCCCCGGAGGAACGGGGCAACCCCCGGGTAGGTGTCGAGGAAGTCGAGGCCCTCAGCGACTCGGGGCCGTAGCGGGGCTGGAGCACGATGCCCTCCGGCGTCTCCAGGCCCAGCGCGCCTACCGGCTGGCCACTCTCCTTCTCGGCGGCGGCGCGCCACTCGGCGGCGGTGGCCGGCCCGCCGGGCGCCTCTCCGTGGGCAGGCTCGTCGAGCGGCACTGCCGCGAAGCTGGGGATCCGGGCGTCTGCGGTCACGGCACGCCCGCCGTGTCGAGCGCACGCCCGAGTACGTCGAGGACGTCGCATCCGGCGTAGACGAGCTCGCCGGCACCGGCGGCGAGCAGCGCGTCTCCCAGTTCACCTGGGCGGGTGGCCACGTAGGCCCGCGCCAGTCCCGACGCCGTCAAGGCTCGCAGCGCATCGGCGCCGTGGTCGGCGTAGACCGGGTCCGACGAGCAGAGGCAGGCCAGCGACGCCCCGCTCTTGGCGACCGCCGTCCGGAGCTCGTCAGCGGGGACGGAACGGTCGACGTCGCGGGTGACCGTGCGCGCTCCGGCCGTCTCGAAGAGGCTGTTGGCAAAGGTGGCCCGCGCCGTGTAGTCGGCAGCCGAGCCGAGCCGCAGCAGCAGGACGGTGGGACGAGTGCCGGTGGTGCGCTGGTAGTCGTCCGCCCGTGCCCGTAGCGCCTCGAACGCCTCGGCGTACCTCCGGCGCGGCAGCCCGCCCATCGGCGTTGCCGCCACCGCCGGACCGGCTGTTATTAGCGGGATTTCGTCCTCGGGGTTCGGGAAGTCGCTCACCCCGACGACCGTATCGACCCGCCGGGCGAGATTCCGGGCTCGCCTCGCCCAGGTCTCCGCGATGCGATCCTGGACCAGCCGGGACTCCAGGGCCGCCACCATGCCCCCGGCCGCCTCGATCTGGCCGAACCATGCCCACGCCTGTTGTGCGATGGCGTCGGTGAGCCACTCGACGTACCACGACCCCCCGGCGGGATCGATCACCCGCGCCAGGTGCGACTCTTCGATCAGCAGGAGCTGGGTGTTGCGGGCCATGCGGCGGCCCAGCTCACTCGGCTGGGCTGGATCAACGAGCAGGTCGTGGGGCTCCACGGTGACGGCGTCGGCCCCGCCGACCCCGGCGGCGAAGCAGGCCACGGTGTTGCGCAGCAGGTTGACCGACGGGTCGTAGCGGGTCAGCATGGCGCGCGAGGTGATCGCATGCTGCCGCTGCGCGCCCGCCCGAGGCACACCCAGGACCTCGGCGACGCGCGCCCAGAGCCGGCGGGCCGCCCGCAGTTTGGCCAGGGTGGAGAACTGGTCGGCGGTCGCGGCCAGCCGGAACTCCAGCTGCCCGAATGCCGCGCTGACGTCCAGGCCAGCCTCGGTCAGCAGGCGCAGGTAGGCGACGCCGGTGGCGGTCGCGCACGCCACCTCCTCGGCGTCGGCGGCTCCGGCCTCGTGGTAGCGCAGGGCATCGACGACCACACTGCGCACCTGTGGGTAGCCGCCGGCACACGTCACGGCCAGCGCGGTGACGGGGCGGACGTCGGCCTCTTCCGGGGAGATCCCGTTCGACGCGGCGGTGCCGATCGGGTCGAGCCCGAGGACGCCGCGGGCCGCGCGGGCGTCGAGCTGGCGTCGTGCCCACAGCGCCAGCATGGACTCGGCACCGGCCACCCCAAGATCGGGGTCGAGGGCGACGGTCACCAGGTCCAGGCGGACACCGCCGAGCGCCGCATCGAGCAGGTCGACGTCGGTGGCGACCGCCGCGGCCGCGCCTGGCAGGCCGGCCCGTACGAGCAGGGAGCTGGCGCCCCGTTCGAGGTAGGCCGCCGCCTGTTCCGCCCTGTCCCCCGCGGCCACCTGATCGAGCTCGACCGGTTGGCGCACGTCCCAGCCGTAGCGGACGCCTCCCAGGACCGTCGTGCCCCGCACGTAGGGCCAGAAGCCGGGCTCGCCGTCGATCGGGGTGCCTGCCGGAGCGTCGGCCGCCGCGTAAAGGGGCTGGACGGCGATGCCGTCGTACGTGCGAGTGACGAGCCGCCGCTCGAAGCGCTCGCCGAGCTCCTCCGGCGAGAGGCCGGCCTCCTGGCCGGCCAGTACGCGGTCGACAGCCGCGCGCCAGTCGGCACCGGTGGAACGGGGGAACTCGCCCGCCAGGACCAAGGGCGCCGCCGGGTTCAAAACTCCCCGTTGACGGGCGTCAGGTAGGACTGCACGTGCAGGAACTCCTCGAACAGCTGCCGCGACAGGCAGAGCCAAGCCCCGGGGGCGTTGGTGTGTCAGGAACGTTATCTGTGCCGGGACCGCCGGTCAAGGGGGGCCTGGACCCGGGCGACGGGGACGTTGGAGGTCCATCGGGCCTCGACGTCGCCCCACTTCCAGTAGGCCAGCGCCACCGCCCAGACGAGGACGAACAGCGCGGCGATGCAGAACCCGGCGACGTTGATGTTGAAGTTGGCCATGATGTCCCAGAAGCCGCCGTGCAGGTGCGCTTCGGTGGTCAGGATGCCGAGGATCTCGATGGTGCCGATGATGAACGCGGCGCCGATGGACAGCCCGGTGATGACGAGGTTGTAGTAGACCTTGCGGACCGGCCGGGCGAACGCCCAGCCGTACGCGAAGTTCATGAAGGCGCCGTCGAGGGTGTCGAACAGCATCATCCCGCCGGAGAACAGGAACGGCAGCGCGAGCACCGCGAAGTAGGGCAGGCCCTGGATCGCGGCGTAGGCGGTGGCGGCGAGCAGCACGACCTCGGTGGCGGTGTCGAAGCCGATGCCGAAGACCAGGCCGACGAAGTACAGCTGCCAGGTGTGGTTGATCGAGCGCATGAACCGGCCGAAGAACCGGTACATCAGCCCGCGGGCCTGCAGCTGGGCCTCCAGCTCGGCCTCGTCGTAGGTGCCGTTGCGCATCTCACGGAACACCTTGAAGATGCCGGCCAGCACGATCAGGTTCAGCATCGCGATCAGGTACAGGAAGCTGGCCGACAGCAGGGTCCCGATCGCCCCGCCGGCCGTCTCGTAGGCCGAGTTCGGGTCGACCATCGCGCCGAAGACGGCCCGGGCCGCGAACGT
Source organism: uncultured Actinomycetes bacterium (assembly GCA_963775825.1). Lineage (GTDB taxonomy): Bacteria > Actinomycetota > Actinomycetes > Streptosporangiales > Streptosporangiaceae > Bog-532. The sequence continues at coordinate 59,731 of CAVZKY010000062.1, read as the reverse complement.
GATCCCGACGCCGACGGCGACCACGATCGTGGAGTGGCCGAAGGAGAAGAAGAAACCCGTGCCCAGCGGGCGCTTGCCGTCGGCCATCAGCTTGCGGGTGGTGTTGTCGATGCAGGAGATGTGGTCGGCGTCGAAGGCGTGCCGGAACCCCAGGAACCAGGCGGTGATGGCCACCCCGAGCCCGACGCCGAGTCCTCTGCTGCCGCCCTCGCCCCGGTAGTCGAAATGGTGGGGCATCACGTACAGGACGTAAATGCCCCAGCCCAGAACGTTGATGGCCAGGATGAACCCGAACATCGCGGCGAGCCGGCCCCACTCGCGAGCCGATACGTCCGTGCGAGCCGTGCGGAAACGCAACAAGGTCACGAGCTGCCCTTCGTCCGAGGACTGGTGTCGTGGCCAGGCAGCTCAGGCGACCGGACTTATCCCCCTGCCGGGGGCTTCACCGTTGCGGGACAGTGCCGGCATCTCACCGGGCTTCGCTGTGCTGCCTGCCGCCCTGCCGCGCGGACAGGGCAATCCGGAAACTACCGAGGCGGCGGCCCGGCGTCAAGGCTGATTGGATGATCAGCTATTGACCTGGTCGTCTGGCAGACTGCAGGCATGCACCTTTTGCCCGCCGACCGGGCCGACCACCGGGTCATCGACTCCGAACGGGTCTGCCACGCCATCGCCTCCCTCGGCGACCCGGAAGTCGATCCGCGCCCAGGCCCAGCACTACGCCGTGCTCGCCGACCCCACCCGGCTCACCCTGCTGACCTGCATTGGCGCCGCCGGGCCAATCAGCGTCTCAGACCTGGCCGCCGCGACCGGCCTGCTCGACACGACCGTCTCGCAGGCGCTCCGCCACCTGCGCGCCGCCCAGATCGTCAGCACCCAGCGCGACGGCCGGATCATCCGCTACGTGCTCGCCGACCACCCAGTCCGCACCCTTCTCGCGGGACGCTAGATCCCGGCCTCAGGCCCCCGAGACTCCGGGGCCCTGGCGCGGTTCGCCGCGGTAGGTGCCGAACGACCAGCGGTTGCCCTCGGGATCACGGACCGCGAAGTCCCGGGAGCCGTAGTCGGTTTCGTGCAGGCCCTGCAGCACCTCCGCGCCGGCCGCCGTGGCGCGCGCGAACAGCTGGTCCGGGTCATCGGTGACGACGTAGCAGCCGAAGCTGCCCGGCTGGACCGGCCAGGGTCTTCCTCGGCGTCCGGGCGGGCGGAACCAAGCATGATCCCGCCGCCGGGCGGCCAGGACAGCTGGGCGTGATGGACCTGGGCGCCGTCCGCGTAGACGGCGGTCTCCTCGAACCCGAACGCCGCCACGAGGAACTTGATGAGCCCCAGCGCGTCGCGGGCGCGGAGCGCGGGCCATACCTGGGGTGCTGGTGTGCGATCAGTCATGGCTGCCATCTTTCCGCCGCGCCGGGCGGCCCGGCTTGGACGTTTCGAACTCCTCCGCGAGCCAGCTGCTTGGCGGGCACCCGGTCGGCTCGCGTAACTGACGCCGCCATAGCCCACTGACAGCCCTGCGACCTGCGGCTATTATCCCCGCTCGGGGCATTGCGCGCCAGCGTCGGCCAGGAGGCTGGACGCGCCGGCACGCCGTTCACCAGCTAGAATCCGCCCGGGCACGCGAGGAGGGCGGCATGCGGCTGGAGCTGCACTGGCGTAGCGAAGACGGGAGCCGGCTGGCGATGGCATTGTGGCGTGCCGGTCCGGGCTACCAGATGATCTCCAGCAGCATCGTCGGCGGCGGTCTCGGGCCACGCGAATGGGTGCTCAACGCCCAGGTGGCCGGCGGCTACGACCGTACCGATGCCACCGCGCACCTGGCGGATCTGGCCGCCGGCCTCGGCCTTTCCGGTCCCGGGGTCGGGCTGCTGACCGCCGCCCAGGTCACGGCGGTCGTCCAGCGCGAAGACGAGGGAGTGCATGTCGCGGCCACGGTCGGCCTGCGCGTGCCGACCTGGGCCGCCGCGCCGCACGGATCGGCCGATCCTGAGCTGGCACCGATCAGGCGGCCGGGGACGATCAACATCGTCGTCTCGGTCCCGGTTCCGTTCAGCGACGCGGCGTTCGTCAACGCCGTTGTCACCGCGACCGAGGCCAAGACCCAGGCCGTCCTCGACGCGGGATTCGCCTGCACCGGGACCGCGTCGGACGCCGTTTGCGTCGCCGCCCCCGCCGGCGCGCCGGCGTGGACTTCGCCGGGCCACGTTCGCTGTGGGGAGCCAGGATCGCCCGCGCCGTGCATGCCGCCGTCTACGCTGGCGCCCTCGACTACGCCAGCGGGGTGCCACCGGCGGACCAGCCGGCCACCCGATGATCCTGCTGCCGCGGACCGGTCAGCTGGGGGGCGCGCGGACCGGGGTGACGACCGTGTTCCCGGTGGCATCGGTGCTCACCGTGACCCGCGCGGCGTAGACCTGGGCGATCCGGTCCTCGGTGAGCACAGCGGTGGCAACGCCGGCCGCCTCGACGCGCCCCTGGTTCAGCAGGACTAGCTCGTGCGCGTACTGGCCCGCGGCGGTCAGGTCGTGCAGCGTGGTGATCACGGTCAGGCCGGTGCTGCGGCGCAGGGCGTCAACGAGGTCGAGGACGTTCTGCTGGTGGCCGATGTCCAGCGCCGAGGTGGGCTCGTCGAGCAGCAGAATTTTCGGTTCCTGGGCCAGGGCGCGGGCGAGCACGACGCGCTGGCGCTCGCCGCCGGACAAGGTGGCCAGGCGCCGGTCCCCGAAACGCGCGACGTCGAGCAGGCCGGCCGCCCTGGCGGCCGCGTCGCGGTCGGCGCGGCCGGGCCCAGCCAGGTAGCTCAGGTGCGGGGTGCGGCCGAGCAGCACGTACTCGGTCACCGTCATGTCTGGCGGCAGCGTAGGGGTCTGCGGCACGTAGGCGATCAGCCGCGCCCGCTCGCGGGGCCGCAGCGATCCGGCGTCGGCCACCGGGCCGTCGAGCGTGACGGTGCCGCGGTAGGGAATGAGCCCGGCGATGGCGCGCAGCAGGGTGGTCTTGCCCGAGCCGTTCGGCCCGAGCAGGGCCAGCCAGCTTCCCCGACCCGGCCGCGCAGGACACCTCGCGCAAGATGGGCGTGCGGTCCAGGTCCACCTGCAGGTCGTGCACCATGATCGCGTTCACCTGCGCCTCGCGTTCATGTGCGCACGGCCCGGGTGGTGTGCAGGATCCAGATGAACACCGGCGAGCCGATCAGCGCGGTGACCACGCCGATCGGCAGCTCCGCCGGCGACAGCGCGGTGCGGGCCAGCGTGTCCGCCAGCACCAGGAAGCCCGCCCCGGCCAGCAGCGACAGCGGGAGGACCAGCCGGTAGGAGGTGCCGGCCAGGCGGCGGACCACATGCGGCACGATGATCCCGACGAAGCCGATCAACCCGCTGACGGCCACGGCGCTGGCCGCGGCCAGCGCGCACGCGGCCACCACGATCAGCCGGACCCGCCCGGGTGCATGCCGAGCGCGCGGGCCTCTTCATCACCCACGCTGAGCACGTCCAGGTGACGGCCGTGCAGCAGCACGACCGCGATGCTGACCGCCGAGTACGGCAGGATCTCCAGGCACTGCGGCCAGGTCGCGCCGGACAGCGACCCCAGCAGCCACGAGTAGACCGCCTGCAGGTCCTGGGCCGAGCGCTGCAGCACGAAGGTCTGCAGCGCGGTGAGGAACATGCCGACCGCGACGCCGGCCAGCAGCAGCGTCGCGGTGCCCCGGCCGCCGGTGGCGCCGGTCAGGTAAGCGATCGCGACCCCGCCAGCGGATCCGGCGAAGGCCGCGACCGGCACCGCCGAAGGGCCGGCGCCGCCCAGGTACACGATCGCGAGCGTCGCGCCAAGCCCCGCGCCCGCGGATGCGCCGAGCATCCCGGAGTCCACCAGCGGGTTGCGGAACACTCCCTGGTACCCCGCTCCGGCGATCGACAGCAGCCCGCCGACCAGCGCGCACAAGACGATGCGCGGCAGCCGGATCTCGAACAGCACGGCCCGGTCCAGCGGGCTCATGCTGGCCGGCGGCGGATGAACGGGAGGCGGTCGAGCAGCGCGCTGACGGTCGCCAGCGGGTTGAGGTCCGCGGACCCGACCAGGGCGCTGACGAGCATCGCGGCGGCCAGGAAGGCCACCGCGATGCCGTAGGGACGCGCGGCGCGAAGCCACCTCACGTTCACCGCGCTACCTCGTGCTCACCCGGGCGGCCTCACGAACCGGGCGCCTTCTCGACAGCCTGCGCGATCTGCGCGACGAGTTGCGGCAGGCGCGGCCCCCAGCGGGAGGCGATGTCGTCGTTCAGCGCGATGATCTCGTGGTCCGTCACCGCCGGGATCGCCGACCAGCCGGGCCGGGCGGCGACGATCGCCGGGGACTGGCCGCCGTCGGCGGGCTGGTTGTCCGCCAGGAAGACGATCCGGGGCCTGGCGGTGACGATGTACTCCTCGGACAGCTCTGGATAGCCGCCATCGGCGGCCTTGTTGGCGGCGTCGGCGATGTTCTTCAGGCCGAACAGGCCGACGATCTGCCCGATGAAGGTCGAAGAGGTGGCCGAGAAGTACGGATTGTTGCTCAGCTCCCAGTAGTAGGTCAGGTCCTTATTGGACCGGCCTGCCTGACGTCCGCCGCGATCTCGCTTTTCATCGTGGCCACGGTCCGGTCGGCCTGGTGACTGTGGCCGGTGGCCTGGCCGATCTGCGCGATCTGGTCATAGGCGTTGTTCAAAGTGGCGGCGGCGGGCTCGATCAGCACCGGTACGCCAAGCTTGCCGAGCCCCGAGACGAGCCCGTTCGAGTTCTGGGCGGCGATGACCAGGGCGGGTTTGTACTTGGCGATCGCCTCCAGGTCCGGGGTCAGCCCGCTCAGCTTGGTGACCGGCGCGTCCGCCGGGTAGTCCGAGTCGTCGTCCACAGCCACGACCTGCGGCCCGGCCCCGTCCGCGTAGAGGTCCTCGGTCGCCGTGGCTGACAGCGAGACGATCCGGCCGGGCTTGGCCTTGATCGTGACCGGGCCGTTCGCCGCCTTCAGCGCTACCGGGAATGACGCTGCCGCGCTGGGCGCAGCTGAGCTGCTGCCAGCCGGGGGGCTGCAGGCTGAGCTGCAGCCGGCCAGCAACGCCGCCGCCGTGACCGCGGCGAGCATCCAGCCGATTCTGTTCATGGTGTGCCACTTCCTCCCGGGATCGGGACGGAAGGCGAGACCGTCGGCCGCCAGCTCGGGAGCTTGCCTGCCGTGACGGATCACCCTTCCCACGAGGGTCGATATCGTCGAAACGCGGCAGGAGTCGGCCTGGCTTGGGTCCGGTGCACGAACCGTCACAGTTGCGGGACAGCGCCGGAATGGCCCGCCGTGGCGGGCGTCACCGGCTTCGCTACCTGACGCGCTGCCGGCACCCGCTGCGCCACACACATGAGGCCGGCGGCTGTCACGGTACCACGCATATGGGGCTATCCCGGGTGGCGGCCGGTAGCGCCTACGTACGGGCGGTTCAGGTACACCATGCGGTGGACGACTGGTCGAGCTCATCACCGGCAACCACATGGCGTGCCGGAACCCCAGGAACCAGGCGGTGATGGCCACCCCGAGCCCGACGCCGAGTCCTTTGCTCGCCCGCCAATCCGTGCTGCACAAATAACCCTAAGTTATCTCTCCGTGATAGGCAATCACGCTAAGTGAAATAGCGAAATTGCGCCCCGTCGCGCCGTGAACTGTGGATGATATTGCCGCGAAGCATAACGAACTCGATCAGTCCAGTGCGGGGCCGCAGGTACGGCCGCTACGCAGCTGGCCAAAGGCGGTAAATATGCAGGACGGCGTGACCGGTGATGAGAATCCGGAGACCGCCGGATCAGGCGACAATGACGCGCCAGCCACTGTGGACGGCAATGCTGAGATGCCTTCCGGCGCGCGGGCCGCAGATACGAGTAAGCGCAAGACGCTCGTGATCGGCGGCTTGGCCGCCGCCGCGGTGGCGTTCAGCGCTGTCGGGTTCGGCGCGGCCAGCCTGATCCGCAATCACATCGACACAGCGGACGCCGCCGCGATCCCGACCCCGCCCGCGGCCAACCAGATGTTCGTGGAAGACGACGATGGCACCGGCGCGGACAGCCAGGAAAACATTCTCCAGTCCACCGTGCCCGGGCTGGTGCACATCACATCGGCCCGGGGGTCGGGGACCGGCGTAGTGCTCACGCCCTCCGGGCTGGTCCTGACCAGCGCTCAGGTGGTTACGGGCCATGGGACCATCACCGCGAGAACGCTGCCCTCCGGGCACATGTACCCGGCCACGGTGGTCGGTTCCGACACAGCCCACGGCCTCGCGCTGGTCCAGCTCGAGGGTGGCTCAACGTTCAAGCCCGCCGCGATCGGGAACTCCGGCGACTTCGCGGCCGGTGCGGCGGCCATCTCGGTCAGCACCAGCTCCACCGGCAAGGCCTTTACCCTCTCCATCGGCAACGTGGTCACCATGCGTTCCAGCACTACCGCCGGCGGTCGTACCCGCACCGGGCTGATGCGGAATTCGGCCCAGTTCATCCCCGGCCAGAGCGCCGGCGGTCCCCTGGTCAACCTGTCCGGCCAGGTAATGGGCATCGAGCTGGCGGGCTCGGCGCAGGGGGCAGACATCACCAGCTACGCCGTCCCGATCGACCAGGCCCTCAGCATCGCCCGGCAGCTGAAGCACTAGGCCAGCCAGCCCGGGCCGGGCCGGACCAGCCGCAGGCGCACTGATCCCGGGGCCGGATAAGGCGCCGTACGCAAGTGAACTGAGGCCGGGTAATAAGGACGCAAGATTTACCCGCGCGCCGTGAACACCACGCGGACGTGCGACGTTAGGAATCGGTAATTGAGTTCCCATATTTCGATTGCGAAACGGCGCGAATCGGACAGAGATATTACCGTTCTGATTTCGGCTTTTTCGCGCCGCGATGAGGCCTAGCGTGATCGCACGGGAGCCCAACCAAACACCCTCATGGAGGTGGATTGAATGCGCACCGGGCATAGGCCCGCATGGCGCCGCCGCCCACAGAGCCGCGCGGCGCGCATCGCGGTGCCCCTGGCCATCCCGATGGCCCTGGGCCTGACGCTGGGAGCAGTCCTGGCGTTCACCGGCGGGCCTTCGAGCACAGCCATCAGCCAGACGGCAGCGGGAGCGAGCGCGAGCGCTTCGCCGGGCGCAACCCCGTCGCCGTCGGTCAGTGCCGCCAGCGCCGCCCCCACGGCCACGGCCACGGCGCCCGCCGCGGCGCCGCGGCGGCCGCGAACGTGAGCTGCGACATCATCGTCCCGGCGAACCCGCTGACCGCCCAGGGCCTCGCGACGCCGTACCAGCTCACCGGGCCGAACGGGCAGACGCCCGCCGCGTCCGGGTGCACGATGGCCAACTTCGCCAACCTGGGCGCGTTCGTCCAGGCCACGATCCTGAACCCGGCCACCGGCGCGCTGTCGGTTTACGAGCCGCTGGTCATCACCCAGGGCACGCGGCCCGCCACGGCCCCAGTCGTGCCGACGCTGCCCGCGGGCGCCGTCGTCACCATCGACTTCGGCTTCAACGGCACGAACCTGACCCAGGTCGGCGCCACCCGGAACGCGCTCCGGCAGGGCAACTGCGTCAACGGGCTGAACGGGCTCGATCTTCGGCCAGGTCTCGTTCTGCAACGGCACCCAGTTCTTCCAGGCCGCGTCCCGGGCCGAGGCCCAGGGCAAGCTGACGGTGCCCGCCGCTGGGCACCGCGCCCAAGACCGGACAGCCTGCCCGTCCACCCGGTCGTTCCAGCTGATCGACCAGGACCAGAGCGACAACGTGACCACCACCTACCTGCTGACCGCCAACGGCCAGACCGCGCAGTTCAACGCGGCCAACAAGGCGGCGCTGACCGGGGCGCAGGCGATCAACAACGGCAGCGACAACATCCTGCTCGACGGCTTCATCGACCCGACCATCGGCTGCACGCCCGATCGAGGCGCCGGACCTGTCCAGGCCGGCGCGATGGGCACCTCGCAGGCCCTGGACGAACTGTCCGCGGCCAAGAACCAGGCGGCGCCGATCGCCCTGGTCCCGGAGAACGACGAGATGGTCCTGGTCAACAACGCCTTCAGCGCGACCAAGACCAACCTCTACCGCAGCAACGTCGGCCAGCCGCCGATCAGCAACGCCAACAACGCGGCGGACAGCCCGCAGAACTACTGCCAGAACATGGTCAACATCCAGACCCCGTTCCTGGCCAACAACCAGGCCCTGCTGGCCAGCGGCGCCTCGCCGGTGCCCGGGACCGGCAACAACCTGCTCACCTTCATGGCCAACCGGCTGAGCATGTCCTTCACCAACCTGAACTGCCAGAACTTCGGGCTGAAGAACCCGGTCACGGTGACCCTGGACGGGAACGGCGCGGCCATCGCGGCGCAGTTCAACACCACCCAGCAGACGGCCACCAACGCGGCCGCCACTCCGATGCCTACCGCCGCGCCGACCACCGGGGCGGGTGCCACCCGGCTCCCACCGCACCGGCACTCGGGCGGCCACCGGATCGGTCGTCCTCACCACCGATCATGAACCCCTCTGGGACGTGAGGTATCGCCAAACGGTTGCTCCTGATCGTAGTAGATCTGGTCCGGTAGCGGACCACCTTCATGCCGCGGCCCCCCGGGTGAACGCCCGGGGGGCCGCGGCATGTCCGCAGCTGGGGACGCGACGCGAGATACCGCGGCGCGGATAGCTGGCCCGCGGGATAGCCGCCGCGGATAGCCGCCGCGGGATGAGGCTGGCCCGCGGCCGTAGCTGGCCCGCGGGCGGCCGACCCGGCGGTCGGGGCGCCCGGCGGGTCAGGGCTGCCCGGCGCGGCGGATCGTCATGTGGTACGACGTCCCGGGGTCAAGGCCCCAGCTGGCGACCCAGGCCGGGCTGACGCGGATCAGCTCGCGGCTGAAGCCCGGTACCGGCGGGTCGGCGTCGGTGAGAGCCTCACCCCGGCCGCGTATCTCCACTCCCCGGGGCGTCCAGGGGTCCACCGACATCAGGTCGTCGACGACGAACGCCACGTTCGGGTTGACGCCCAGATTGCGGAACTTGCGGCTCTTGGCCAGGTTGAAGCCGCCGATGAGCACCTGACCGGTGGCTTCGTCGACGAAGAAGCCGACGGGGTTGTTCTGGGGTGCGCCGCGGCCGTCCACGGTGGCGAGGCGGCCGAGTCGCTGGCTGCGGAGATAGTCAAGCTCCTGGGGGGTCAGCGTCAGACGGTCCATGGGCCGAGCCTGCCATGTTCTGGCCGCGGATTGACGGCTTTCCGGCAGCGCGGCAGCTCAGTCGGCCTTGGTGGCGCTGAAGCGCATGACCGTACCGGCGAGGGCGGTCCTGGTCTGCAGGCCGACCAGCTCCAGCTTGGCCAGCCCGGCTTTGAGCTGGTCGGCCCGGAGCAGGATGGTCGTGTCCCGTTCGCCGAGATGGATGAGGCGGACCGGGGCGGTGTTGAGCATGTCGTAGCCGATGAGCTTGCCCCCGGCCGGAGGACCCGGACCGCCTCGGCCAGCGCCTGGTCCCAGTCGATGACGTGGTGCAGCATGGCCGCGGACAGCACCAGGTCGAACCGGCCATCCGGGAAAGGCAGCTGTGCCGCGTCGGCGCGCTGCGCGCTGGCCCGGCGGCCGAATCCGGCCAGGACCTGCTCGGCCATGCCGACCAGCTCGGTGTCGTAGTCGGTCGCGACCATCCGGAACCTGGGGTAAAGGGTCAGCAGCTGTGCGCTCATGGCACCGACCCCAGCGCCGATCTCCAGGCCTTCCCCCGTGGGCTGGATGCCCTGGAGCATCCACGGCAGGATGATCCGCCGGGCCATGAGCCGGTAGGGCAGGCTGGTCAGGGTCGCCTTGGCACTGGGCGGCGTCTCGGGCATGACGTCAGCTTGCCATGTCCGGCGCGGTGCCGCGGCCCCACCCGCCCGGCTCCTCTTGGTCTGGTCGGCCGTTCCTCTGCTGTCAGCAGATTGCCTTGGTCAGGTCACTGGGGGCGAACCAGGGTGGATCCCGGGGCGGGAATCCCGGTGCTCACGCCCAGGACGTCAGCCTACGGCGTGCAGAGGCCGGGACCCCCAGCAGCTGCGGCCGCGGCGCCGTCCGCCGGGGCCGATGACGACCGTATCGCGCATGGCCGTTCCCTCCTGGCCGCACGCCACGGCCGCCGACCGGGTCCGTGACGTCACGGTACCGAGGGCTGCGGCGCCGGGAGAAGCGCTTTCGCCGGCGGCGAAAGACATCCCAGGAGCGAGCTCCGGGAGCGAGGATGACGGGCCGCCTGCTGCCGTCAAGGGTCAAGAGCCGGCAAAGTTTGGGTCAACTGGGTGGTTGACATACATAGGGGACCTATATAGATTGGAAGTGTGAGCCGGTGATGTCCTGTCGAGGGGCATCGCGGAAAGGAGCCGGGCCCCAGGCCCGCGCCCGGGTCTCAGCCCCTTGCCTGCCGGATCTGGTTTCGAGGAGGAAACCATGTCGGCATCACAGAGCCAGCGCATCGTGGTCGGAGTGGACGGCTCGCCGTCCTCCATCAAAGCCCTGGAGTGGGCGCTAGGCCAGGCGATCCTGACCGGCGGCACGATCGATGCCGTGTGCGCCTGGCACTACCCCAGCAGCTTCGGCGTGTCGGCCCCGGACAGTACCGATTACCGGGCGCTGTCCGAAGAAACCCTGGCCAAGGCGATCACGGCCGCGCGGAGCGTGGATCCGGATTACGCCGCCGTTGCGGTTCGCCCGATCGCGGTTCAGGCCCCCCCGCCCCGGGCCCTGCTCGAGCAGGCCCAGCACGCGAGCCTGCTGGTGGTTGGCTTCCGCGGGCACGGCGGGTTCACCGAGGCGCTGCTCGGCTCGGTGACCCAGCACCTCGCCCACCACGCCCCCTGCGCGCTCGTCATCATCCGGGACGGGGCGTAGGCCATGAGCCCGGGCACCACAACGGCGGGTGCGCCAACAGCCGGTGTGCCAGCGGTCGGTTCGCCAGCGGTCGGTGCGCCGACGGCCGGTGCGGCAACGAACTGTGCGGCTGCGGACGGCGTACCAGCCGACGGCACGGGACCGGCCCCCCTCGGCAAGACGGCGCCGGTCGACAACGCGTGCCTGGCCGACGAACTGGGCGCGGCCCTGGTCCAGCTGTACACGCTCATGCGCCGGAACATCCTGCCCCCGCAGATCGGCCTGACCCAGGCGTCGACGCTGCTGATCCTGCGGGACAGCGGCCCGCAGCGGGTGACGAGCCTCGCGGACGCGGCCCTGGTCGCCCAGCCGACGATGTCGGCCGTAATCATCGGCATGGAACGGCTCGGCTGGGTCCGCCGCGACGGGCACCGGACCGACCGGCGCGCCGTCGTCGTGTGCCTGACCGAAGAGGGCGAGAATGTCGTCCGCGAACTAGAGGCGGCACGGTCCCGCGCGCTCCTCGCCGACATCGAGACGCTGCCCGCCAAGGATCTGGCCGCCCTGGTGGCGGCGCTTCCTGCCTTGCGGGGGATCATCGCGCAGGAGCAGCAAAGTAAGGCGGTGACGTGGTGACCTCCATGCAGCCACGGCAGCCCGACGATGACCCGCGCCGGATGACCGGTGGCGGTCAGCCTGACGGTGTGCCTGACGGTGTACCTGAGAGGGGCCTGGCCCCGTTGCGGCGCCGCACGCCGGACGGCGAGGCGGAACTGGGCACCGACGGTCCCGGGGCGATCGTGGTCGGCGTCGACGGCACGCCGACGTCCCTGCGCGCGCTGGCCTACGCGGCGGGCCTGGCCCGCAGGCAGTGGGCCGAACTGATCGTGGTCTACGTCCGGTCGCCGCTGCGCACCCCCGTCGCCCTGTCCGGCTGGGTCGACGCGGGCATAGTCGCGGCCGAGGTGCAGGCGCAGCATGAGGCCGAGGACGACATCTGGGCACAGATCGCCGACGACGCGAAGGCCTGGGGCACCGGCGCGCGGATCGTCGCGCGGGACGGCAACCCGCTGCACGAGTTGCGGAAGGTGGCCGAGGAGTCCGGTGCCGACACGATCATCGTCGGGGCATCGGCGGGCCTGCGGCACCGGCTGTTCGGCTCGCTGGGCACCGCCTGCTGCGCCGCAGGCCCTGCCCGGTCACGATCGTCCCCTGACCGGCTTCACCAGGCCCATTAAGGCCGGGCGATTCTCGCACGGCGGGCTCCCGCAGGTCAGAATGACGGGATAGCAGATCAGCGAGACCCGGTGACGAGGAGCGCGTGACGACTGCCCAGGCTCAGCCCAGCGCCCCGGCTGAGGGCGGCGCCCCCAGCATCGGTCAGCGCCGGCTGCTGGTGATCATCGGGGCGCAGGCAGGCGGCGGACGGGCACAGGCCGGGCGGCGGACGGGCGCGTCCAGCTCACTGAGCAGGGCGAGGCGACGGCCAGCCGCCTGATCACGGCGCGGCGGGACGCGCTGTCCGAGCTGGTTCGGACTCGACTGGGACCCGGAGAAGAATGCCGAACTGGCCCAGCTGCTCACCCGGTTGGCCCGGTACCTGTCCGAGGGACGGGCCCCGGCGAGCGCCGCACCGGAAAGGACCGCAGCGGCCTAGCTTGAGTTTTAGGGTTCCTGCGCAAGCACCGGTGCCACCCGGCGCCTGCCCGGAACCCGGGTGACCGCTGAGCCCGGCTTCGCCGCCGCCCACGGTCGGCCCGCCCTGGACCGCTCACCACCGCTCCCGCGTCCGCTGTGACCCGACCCGATAAGCAGGTGCCCCTGGTGCTGAACTGACCCCTGAGTCGTTTTCCGAGCCATGATCGGCGTCCCGCCGCGGCCCCCGGGCTGGCGGGGAGGCGTCTCGCAGCTACCCAGCTGATGGTCAGCTGGCATCCGGGCAGCTGGCAGCGAGACCTCAGTTTTCCTTGAGGCATCCTCCAGGTACGGGAGACAATAATCGCGCTCGTAAGCACGGGGAAATACGGGGAAATTATGTATTAGGCGGCTGGCCGGGCCGCTCATCCGGGACGGGCCGGCGCCGCTTGGGCAGAAGGCCGTAACTGTTTCCGCCGTGAAAGTGCCGGGAACGGCCGGCGGATAACGAGACTGAGGCGATCAGGTAATGGCGGGCGGGCTGGGAACAACCGGCAACGCAGACGATCCCCGCGAGGCGATGGACTCGCGCTGCGCATGGCAACTGACCCTGCACCCGGCCGGACCGGCCGCCGGGCAGGCACGGCAAGCCACCCGCGAGGTACTGGCCTCGTGGCGGGTGGCTCATCTGGAGGAGACGGCGGTCCTGCTGGTCTCCGAATTGGTCACCAACTCGGTACGGCACGCCGCGAGCAGCGGGCCGGTGCTGGCTCTGCGACTGCAGATCACGAATACCGCGCTGCGGATCGAGGTCCATGACGGCGACCCGCGCTGGCCGCGACCAGGGGCTCCCGCCGAGCTGGACGAATCAGGGTTCGGACTCGTGCTCGTGGATGCCCTGGCCAGCAAGTGGGGAGTCTGCGATACCGCAACAGGCAAAGCCGTATGGGCGGAACTAGACGCTTAACATCGCGCCTTCGCCGCGGTGGCGGAGACCGCCGCAGCGGCCTTCCTGCCTCAGTCGGCTGGTTCCCTCAGTGGGCTGCTCCCTCCGTGGGCTGGTCCCCTCAGTGGGCTGGCGGGTCCGATGTGGCTGGCGGGTCTGGCGAGTCTTGGAAGACGCGACTGGCCAGGAAGTCCTCGGGCTCGAGGCGCATGAGGTCGTCCCGGGTCACGGCGGTCGGTGCGCCGGTGAGCACCCGGCCGGCGTGCCGCAGCCGGGCCCGCTCCAGTGCGTTGCGGACGCTGCGGGCGTTCGAGAACCGGGGCTGGGCCCGGCGCCGGGCGAGGTACTCGCGGAAGGTCGCCTCCGCGGCCGGGGACAGCCGGTAACCCGCCTCGGCCACCATGAGGGCCCCGATCGACGCCAGCTCGTCCAGGGAGTAGTCGGGAAAGTCGATGTGGTGCGCGATCCGGGAGCTCATGCCGGGATTGGACTGGAAGAACGTGTCCATCCGGTCCTTGTAGCCGGCCAGGATGACGACCAGGTCCTCGCGCTGGTTCTCCATGACCTGGAGCAGGATCTCGATGGCCTCCTGACCGTAGTCGCGCTCGTTCTCCGCCCGGTACAGGTAATAGGCCTCGTCGATGAAGAGCACCCCGCCCATGGCGCGCTTGAGGACCTCCCGGGTCTTCGGCGCGGTATGCCCCACGTACTGGCCGACCAGCTCCTCGCGGGTGACGGCCACCAGGTGCCCGCGCCGGGAGTAACCGAGCCGCTTGAGCAGTTCGGCCATCCGGAGCGCGACCGTGGTCTTGCCGGTGCCCGGGCCGCCGGTGAAGCACATGTGCAGGTTCGGCCGCGCCGCCACGAGGCCGAACCGGGCCCGCTGCGCGTCCACCAGGAGCAGCGCGGCGATCTCCCGGATCCGGGTCTTGACCGGGGCCAGCCCGACCAGCTCGCGGTCCAGGGCATCCAGGACGGCGTCCACGCCGGAGTGCTCCCGGGCCTCCAGAAGGTCGACCGTCCCACCCTCGGGGAGCTCCTCGGCGGGTACGTTAAATGGCATTATCCCTGGTGCGCGGCCGGTCAGTGCGCCGCCGTCCGGTACCGGCGCGGGTCCGCCGGGCCCCGGGGCCTGGCCGGCGGGGGCTTCGGGGCGGCCCGGCATGCCGAACGACGGCCTGGTGCTCCGATCCTGGCCGTTTGGCGTGGTCACGACGGGGAGTAGCGCGTTCCGGCCGGCCGGTCGGTCGCGTAGGCGTGCGTCGTGTAGCGGATGCGGCGGTCGGAGACCTCCTGGCGGTCCAGCCGGAAACCGGGCTCGGTGGCCGGGCGGCTGATGATGAACGACAGCGCGGTCGTCTGCCGGCCCTTGGACGCGTCGTAGGCGTTGACGCGGATGTAGCGGTCCGGGTACGCCTTCCGGCATTCGTAGATCTCCTGCATGACCCCGGCCGCGTCGCGGGCGTCGAACATGGGCAGGCCCCACATGTCCCAGTACGTGTTGCGCGGGTGCGGGTCGTCGGTGAACTCGACCGACAGCGGCCAGCCCTGGTCCAGGGCGTACTGCACCTGGGCCGTGATCTCCTCGTCGGTCAGGTCGGGCAGGTAGGAAAAGGTGCCCTGGGTGATGCGCATGGTCCCCCTCACAGGCCCGTGGGCGTGGCCAGCACGTCCGGGGTGTCGGTAGATTCGTAGTTGAACGTGATGTCACCCCAGGTGGACAGGGCCACGTCGAGTTCCCGGCAGTGCTTGGCCGCGGCCTGGAGAATGTCCCTGCCTTCGTGGAGGTAATCGCGGCCCTCGTTACGCGCCTTGATCATCGCCTCCAGCGCGACCCGGTTCGCGGTGGCGCCCGCCGCGATGCCCATCGGGTGCCCGATCGTGCCGCCGCCGAACTGGAGGATGACGTCCTCGCCGAGGTGGTCCAGGAGCTGGTGCATCTGGCCGGCGTGGATGCCGCCGGAGGCCACCGGCATGCAGCCGGGCAGGGAGGCCCAGTCCTGATCGAAGTAGAGGCCCTTCACCGGGTCGGCCGGCACGTGGTTCAGGCGCAGCGTGTCGTAGTAGCCGGCCACCGCGTTCGGGTCGCCCTCCAGCTTGCCGACCACGGTGCCGGCGTGGATGTGGTCGACGCCCGCCAGCCGCATCCATTTGGCGATCACCCGGAAGTTCACGCCGTGGTTCTTCTGCCGGGTGTACGTGCCGTGCCCGGCGCGGTGCAGGTGCAGGAGGACGCCGTTCTTGCGGGCCCAGTTGGCCATCGACTGGATCGCGGTGTAGCCGACGGTCAGGTCGACCATGACAACGATGCTGCCGAGATCCCGGGCGAAGTCGGCGCGCTCGTACATGTCCTCCATCGTCGCCGCGGTGACGTTCAGGTAGTGGCCCTTGATCTCGCCGGTCTCGGCCTGCGCCCGGTTGACCCCCTCCATCGAGAACAGGAAGCGGTCCCGCCAGCGCATGAACGGCTGGGAGTTGATGTTCTCGTCGTCCTTGGTGAAGTCGAGGCCGCCGCGCAGCGCCTCGTAGACGACGCGGCCGTAGTTGCGCGCCGACAGCCCGAGCTTCGGCTTGGTGG
Source organism: uncultured Actinomycetes bacterium (assembly GCA_963775825.1). Lineage (GTDB taxonomy): Bacteria > Actinomycetota > Actinomycetes > Streptosporangiales > Streptosporangiaceae > Bog-532. The sequence goes on along the minus strand of CAVZKY010000062.1, from coordinate 43,694 downwards.
TGGCCCCGAGCAGCGGCCGGCCGTACTTGTTCAGGTACTCGCGCTCCATGACGATGCCGTGCGCGGGCCCCTGGAACGTCTTGACGTAGTGCGTCGGGATCCGCATGTCCTCCAGCCGCAGCGACTTGAGCGCCTTGAAGCCGAAGACGTTGCCGATGATCGACGAGGTGAGGTTGGCGATCGAGCCCTCCTCGAACAGGTCGAGGTCATAGGCGATCTTCGCGATGAACTGATCGGGCTGACCGGGCACCGGCTCCACCGCGTAGCACTTGGCCTGGTAGGTCTCGTAGTCGGTCAGCCGGTCGGTCCACACCACCGTCCAGGTGGCCGTGGAGGACTCGCCCGCCACCGCGGCGCCCGCCTCCTCCGGCGGCACCCCGGGCTGCGGGACGAGCCGGAACGCGGCCAGCACGTCGGTGTCCTTCGGCTCGTAGTCCGGCTGCCAAAAGCCCATCTCCGCGTAGGGGATGACTCCGGCGTTCCAACGGTCGCTCACGTTGCCTCCCAGCCTTCGGCGGGCCGGTCCCGCCGCGCTGCGGCGGCCGTTCTCGCGTCAAACCCATCCTGCGCGCGTTTAGTTGCACTGTCTATCGAGTATTACAGCAGATATATGAGCAATTGCTTAAGTAAGCCAGTCCCGGGGCCCTCGACCGGCAAGCAGCCCCCGATCCGCTCCGCCCCCTGCAGCGTCCTTGAGCTACGGGGAGCATTTTCAGTGAATAACGCTGAAAGCGCTCCCCGTAGAACGGAATCCGGGCCCGTGAAGACGTAGGCTTGCACTATCGGTCAGGTGTTGTTGATGAGACCTGAACGGATCGTTAAGCGAGGAGTCCGGCGATGACGACGGAGGCGCGGCTCCGGGCGTTCGTGGCGGTGGCGGAGACCGGGTTGGTCCGGGCCGCGGCGCAGCGCCTGGTGGTGACGGAGTCCGCGGTTTCGGCGGCCGTCGCGGCGCTGACCCGGGACGTCGGCGCGCCACTGCTGGAACGGCAGGGGCGCGGGCTGCGGCTGACCGCCTCCGGGCTGACCTACGCGGGATACGCGCGCACGATCCTGGGCCTGCACGCCGAGGCGCTCGCGGCCGTGCGCGGGGAGGCCGATTCCAGCCGCGGGCAGGTGCGGCTCGCGGCGGTCACGACCGCGGGCGAGCACGTGCTGCCCACGGTGCTGGCGTCGTTCCGCGCCGAGCATCCCGGCATCGAACTCGGCCTGGAGGTCGGGACCCGGGAACACGTGTGGGGGCTGCTGGCCACGCACGAGGCCGACCTGGTGATCGCCGGGCGGGCGCCAGCCTCGCTGGGGGCCGTCGTCCGCGCCCTCCGCCGCAACGCGCTGATCGTGGTGGCCTCGCCCGGGGTGGCGGCCGGTTTCGACCTGGAGCGGACGACGTGGCTGATGCGCGAGACCGGTTCCGGTACCCGGGAGACGTGCGAGGCGCTGCTCGCCTCTCTCGACGTGGAGCCGCCCACTCTGACGCTCGGCTCCAACGGGGCGGTCGTAGCCGGCGCGGCGGCCGGACTGGGCGTGACCCTGGTGTCGGGGGACGCCGTCCGCGGACTGCTCGCCGCCGGGGACCTGGTGGAGGTCCCGGTGCCGCACACACCCATGCGGCGGCCGTGGCACGCGGTTACCAACCCGCGGGCCACCGCGGGGACCGAGGTGCTCGTCGCACACCTGCTGGCGCAGGAGGGACCGCCGGAGGAGCGCTGGCGTCTCCCGGCGCAGCGCCGCGGCCCTGGTGCCCGGCCGCCGGGAAAGCGGGCAGCAACGTCCTCGTCAGCCCGGGCCGGTTAGGCCGCGCCGGTCAGGCCACGCCGGTCAGGCCACGCCGGGGGAAGGCCTGGGGCTGAGGGGGATCACGGCGGTGACCGTGGTGCCCAGGCCGGGGCGGGACGTCACCTCCAGACGGCCGCCCATCAGCTCGGCACGTTCGGCCATGGTACGCAGCCCGTAGGACGGCTCCTCACCAGGCCGGTCGCCCGCGCCGCCCGCGTTAGCTGCGCTGTCCGGGCCGCCCGCGGCACCCGAGCCCTCCGGGTCCGCTAGGGCCGACCCCCGGGGCCATCCGAACTGCCCGAGCCGTCCGGGCCTGCCATGGCGGCGCGGGCGAAACCGCGGCCGTTGTCGGTGACCCACAACGCCGCGTGCTCGGCGTCGCACCGCAACCGGATCTTCGCCTGGGTCGCGTTGGCGTGCTTGACGATGTTCTGCAGGGATTCCTGGGCGATCCGGTAGAGGGCGGTCTGGATGTGCTCGGACAGGGCACAGTCGGCGACATCGACCCGGACGTCGAGCTGAGCCACGGAACGGGCCAGGCTGGCCAGCCCGTCGGCCAGGCCCAGGTCGTCCAGGACCGGGGGCCGCAGGTCAGCGACGGCGGCGCGGCCCTCGTCCAGGGTCAGGTCCGCCAGGCCCCGCGCAATCGCGAGCTGTTCCGCGCCGAACGGCGACGCTGCGGACACCGCGTCGGTGGCGGCGTCGAGGTGGTAGGTCAGGCTGACCAGCCGCTGCATGATGCCGTCATGGATGTCGCGGGCCAGCCGGCCCCGCTCAGCTTCCTGGGCGGCGATCACCTGCTCGGCGAAGCGCTCGGCGGCTCGTTCCCGCGCGGCCAGCTGACGGTGCATCCGGCCCTGGTGCATGGCCCCGGCCACGAGGCTGCCGATCGAGGTCAGCAGGCGCACGTCGCGGTCGCTGAACTCACGCCGGTCGCGGCTGTGCACGTTGAGCACGCCCACCAGCCCGCCGGGCCGGGTGGCCATCGGCACCGAGACCATGGAGCTGTAAGCGGGCTCGCCCAGCTCGGGAAAATAGCGGTACCGGGGATCGGACTCCTTGTCCTCGGTGACGGCCGGAGTGCGGTGGCTGGCCACCCAGCCGGTGATCCCCTCCCCCAGCGGCAGCTGGATTCGGCCGACCTGGCGGTCGAACGGCGGGGTGGCGCCGGTCAGCGTGAGTGATCCCCCGCTGTCGTCCAGCATGTACACGAAGCACACGTCGGTGGCCGTCGCGTCCACGATGAGCTGGGCGACCCGGGAGGCGAGCGGGCCCAGCTGCGGACCGGCCGAGATGGCCTCGATGATGCCGACCAGCAGAGCGTTCTCCCGTTCCGGGTCGGCCAGCCCCAGTCCGTGCGGCGCGGCCGACGTCACCGGAAGATCCCTTCCCGCAGCGCCGCGGCGACGGCGCCGGCCCGGTCGCCGACGTTCAGCTTGCGGTAGATGGCCCGGACGTGGCTCTTCACCGTCTGGTCCCCCACCGCCAGCTTGCCGGCGATGGCGCGGTTGGACAGGCCGGCGACCAGCAGGGAAAGCACCTCGCTCTCACGATGGCTGAGCCCGAGATCAGCGCCCGGCCAGAACTCGCCGCTCTGCAGCCGGGCGGCCGACGTCGCCGCACGGCCGGCCAGCGCCGAATCCACGACCGTCTCTCCCGCCTGCACCAGTTCCAGCTGCCGCACCAGTTCCTCCCCGGTGACCCGCTTGAGCAGGTAGCCGGCCGCCCCCGCGCGCAGCGCCTGGTACAGGTACTGCTCGTCGTCGTAGACGCTGAGCAGGACAACCCGGCGCCCCGGTTCCCTCTCGACCAGCCGCTTGCACAGGTCCAGCCCGCTGGAACCGCGCAGCCGCACGTCACACAGGACGATGTTGGGGTCGAGCGCGGCCACGACCCGCTCCGCGGTCTCCGCGTCCGCTGCCTCACCGACTACGCGGACGCGCCCCAGGAACCTGGCCAGCATGGCCCTCAGTCCCTGGAGAACCATCTCGTGATCGTCGATGAGCACGACCCGCAGCGGAGGGGTGTCCATGAGCGAACCATAAGCCGGGCCGGAGCGACGGCGGAAGACCGTGCGCAGCCCAGCCCGGTCCAGCCGCCCGGGGTCTCGCAGGCCACTGAGCCTTCGCTGGAGAGAAACACGCACGGGGGAGCGACATAAATACCCTGTCGCTCCCCCGCACGGGGGAGGCGCCGCGCAGGGAAAAGACTTACGGTGCGATACCCGGCATGCAGCGCGGCTGCGGCATGCGGCACCTTGTGAAGGAAAGAACATGCCCCACAAGCTCCTGCGGATGCATCGCACCAAGGCCGAGCAAGCTCCCGGGCAGCGGCCCGTGATGATCGCGATCGCCGGTGACAGTGCCGCCGGCAAGACCACCCTGACCCGCGGGCTGGTGAACGCCCTGGGCCCGGAGCGGATGACCGCCGTCTGCGTCGACGATTACCACCGCTATGACCGGGCGGAGCGCAAGGGCCTGCCCTTCACCGCGCTGCACCCGGACTGCAACTACGTGGACATCACCGAGCAGCATCTGCAGTTGCTAGCCACGGGGCACCCGATCCTCAAGCCCGTCTATGACCACGAGACCGGGAAGCTCGGCCGGCCGGAGCTGATCACCCCGAAGGAATTCGTCGTGGTCGAGGGGCTGCTGCCGCTGCACACCAAGCTGGAATGTGCGTGCTTCGACGTGACCGTCTACCTCAACCCGCCGGAGGACATCAGGCGGGCGTGGAAGATCAAGCGGGACACCGGCCAGCGCGGCTACACCCCGGAACAGGTGCTGGCCGAGCTGGAGCGGCGGGAACCCGATTCAGCTGCGTTCATCCGCCCGCAGCGCCAGCACGCCGACATCGTGGTCCGGTTCGGCCCGGTAGCGAACCGGCAGGATCCGCCGGGGACGCCGCTGTCGGCCGAACTGCTGCTCCGGCCGACGATCCGGCATCCCAACCTGACCGGGCTGCTGGCCGAATCCGGCGGCCCGATGCACCTCAAGCTGACCCGCGACGAGGACGGACGGCCGGTGGACGCCCTGCACATCCACGGGTACGCGCCCCCGGAGGAGAGCCAGGTGCTGGAGAAGGCGATCTGGGCCAGCCTCAGCGAAGACGCCGACCTGCCCGGGCGGCTCGGCGTCCTGGACGACGCCGACCGGCGCAGTGAGCCGCTGGCCATCACCCAGCTCCTGCTGCTGTACCACCTGCTGGAGGCGGCCCGTTAATTCCCCACCGAATGGGACTTTTGCGGGGCCGTACCTCCACCTAATGCCTACTTTCGGCGGCCCTGGGCAGGACCAAGGTCCCTGCCCCGGCGTGCTGCCCGCTCACCTGGATCAGCGGACCGTCGGCGACCAGTGACATCGAACTCAAGCGGGTGGAAGGAGTGCACGGCCCGCGCACCCTGGAAGTCATCCTGGTCGGTGCCTGACATGCTCGATACGCCCCGGATTCCCCAGCCGGTCCTGACCGAGCTGCGCGCCATCGTCGGACCGGAAAATCTCCGGCTGGCAGCTGGCGAGCTGGCCGTGTACGCGCGCGATGCGACACCGTTGTTCCACGGCATGCCGGATGCCGTCGCCGCGCCGGCGGATACCGAGCAGGTGGCCCGGATCCTGCGGCTGGCGAGCGGGCATGGCATCCCGGTCGTTCCGCGCGGCGCCGGCTCCAACCTCTGCGCGAGCACCGTGCCGCTGGCCGGCGGCATCGTGCTTGTCGACCGTGCGGATGAGCCGCATGCTCGAGGTCGCGCCGCAGGAGATGCTGGCCCGCGCCGAGACCGGGGTCACGACGCAGGCGCTCAACGACGCCGCGGCAGCCCACGGCCTGTTCTACCCGCCAGATCCGGGCAGCCATACCGTCTCCACGATCGGCGGCAACGTCGCCACCTGCGCCGGCGGCCTGCGGGGGCTGAAGTACGGCGTGACCCGCAACTACGTGCTGGGGCTGACGGTGGCCCTGCCGACCGGCGAGATCATCCGGACCGGCGGCCGGCTCTGGAAGGATGTCGCCGGCTACGACCTGACCCGGCTGATCACCGGGTCCGAGGGCACCCTCGGCGTGATCACCGAGGTGACGGTGGCGCTTCTCCCCCAGCCATCGACCAGCCGCACCGGGCTGGCCTACTTCGACTCGCTGACCCAGGCCGGCCACGCGGTCGCCAGCATCCTCGGCGCCGGCGTCATCCCGTCGACGCTGGAGTTCCTCGACCGCCGCTGCATGGACGCGGTCGAGCAGTACGCGCACCTGGGGCTGCATCCCAACGCCGGTGCCCTGCTGCTGTTCGGCGACGACGGCGACGAGGCGACCGTGGCACGCAGCTTCGAGCGGATCGCTGCCGCCTGCGCGGGCTCCGGCGCCATCGACGTCCAGACCGCCGGTGACATCACCGAGTCCGAAGCGCTGCTGACCGCCCGGCGCTGTACCCTGCCCGCGCTGTCCCGGCTGGGCTCGCTGACGATTCTCGAGGACGCCAGCGTGCCCAGGCCGCGGCTGGCCGAGATGGTCGCGCGCATCGACGAGATCGCCGCGCGGCACCGGGTCACCATGGCGACGTTCGGCCATGCCGGCGACGGCAACCTGCATCCGACCTGCGTGCTGGAATCCGCTGCGGACACCGAGGGGATCGCCCGGGCCGAGCGCGCTTTCGCCGACGTCTTCCGCACCGCCATCGAGCTCGGCGGCACCATCACCGGCGAGCACGGCGTCGGCGCGGCCAAGCTGCCCTACCTGGAACAGCGCCTGGGAACCGAGCAGCTGGACGCTGATCCGGCGGATCAAGACCGCCTTCGACCCGGCTGGCATCCTCAACCCGGGAAAGCTGGGGTCCTGATGACCGATGCGAAGGTGTCACAGGCCGGCTCGATCTTCGACCCGGACTTGCTGAGCCGCTGCATCTCCTGTGGCTTCTGCCTGCCGGCGTGCCCGACCTACGGGCTCACCGGCGACGAGGCGTCCTCGCCACGCGGCAGGATCACCCTGATGCGGGCGCTCGATTCCGGCACGCTGCCACCCGACGACCCGACGCTGGCCGAGCAGGCCTCCTTCTGCCTGGGCTGCCGGGCGTGCGAGCCGGTGTGCCCGGCGGGCGTGCAGTACGGCGAGCTCCTCGAGCAGTGGCGCGGGTTTCCAGTGGACGGGGCGCCGCCGGCCGCTGGCCGTCCGCTTCCTGATCTTCGCGGCCGAACGCGCCCTGGCGCACCGGATCGCCGGGCGGCTGCGCGGCGCCGCCCGCACTCCGGCCTCGGCGTCCGGGCCCTCGCTGATGCTCGGCTGCTTCGAGCGCAGCCTGTTCCCGGGGGTGAGCAGGTCGGCGCTGGCACTGGCGCCCGAACTCGCCGTCCCCGGCCGGCAGGGATGCTGCGGAGCGCTGCACGCGCACAACGGGGAGCCCGAGCGGGGCAGGCAGCTAGCCGAGCAGCTCGGCGCCCAGCTGCCCGGGCAGATCGTCACCACCTCCGGCGGCTGCGCAGCGTACCTGGCCGCCGTGATCGGCCGGGACCGGGTCGCCGAGCTGTCGGAATACTTGCAGGACAAGCCCTTCGGCGAGGTCCGGATCGGGGACCGGCGGGCCCGGGTGGCGCTGCAGGACTCCTGCCATCTGCGCAACGGCCTCGGCGTATGGCGCGAGCCGCGGGCGCTGCTTGCCGCGATAGCCGACTATGTGGAGCTGCCCGGCGCAGGACGGTGCTGCGGAGCGGCCGGCACCTATGCACTCGTGCGGCCGCGCGACTCCCGGCGGGTCCTGGATCCCAAGCTCGACCAGATCGAGGCGGCCGGGATCGATTACGTGGTGGCAGTCAATCCCGGCTGCCTGCGTCAGCTCCGCCAGGGGCTGCGCCGCCGGAAATCAAAAGTGCGGGCGGTGCATATCGCCGATCTGCTCCGTCTGGCCGCCCGCTGACGAACCACCGGGTAGGCCGGGCCAGGGCTACTGACACCCGGTTTGGCACCTGGTCAGCGGTAGCGGAAGCCGTCCAGGAAGCGGCGGAAGACCCCACCCTCGGGGGTCAGCGGCGGGGCCGCCGGAGGAACGGTCGAGCGCTGGCTCGCGATCGGCCGGTCGTAGTCGGTACGAGCGATGGCGTCCACCACCTGAGCCTCGCCGAAGTCCTCGGATCCGTCGATCTGCGGTACGTACCCGACCAGCATCCCGTCCCGCATGACCTGAGCCTCCAGGCCGGCGGTGCCGTCGGTGTCCCACTCGGCTTCGCGCCCGCCGGGCAGCGAAACGCGCACACCGAACTGGCCCACGCCGCCCCTGGCCAGGTGCGCGTTGATGCCTCGGTCGCGGAGGGCGTCAACCACCCGCCGGGCGCGGAATTCGTCCATGCGGAAAAATTAGCGGTTCTCCCTGAACGCTTGATCAGGAATATCTCTGTGGCCTCCGAAAATGGGCTCCGGCGCGATTCGGAGTGGGCCGCCGCGGGGGCCGTGCCGCTCGGGGGGAAGCCTGCCATGAGATAACTGACGGGCCGGATCCTTCCAGAACGGGGGTGCCATGTTCCACGTGGATTCTGAGGTCGGCCGCCTGCGGCAGGTGATACTGCACCGTCCTGACCTCGAACTCAAGCGGCTGACCCCCGAGAACGCCGCCGACCTGCTCTTCGACGACGTGCTCTGGGTGGCCAGGGCGCAGGCCGAGCACGACGCGTTCGCCGATACGCTGCGCTCGCATGACGTAGTGGTCCACTACTACGGTGATCTGCTGACCCAGACCCTGGAGATCCCGGAGGCGCGCGAATACATCCTGGACCACGTGTTCGATCCGCGCCGGCACGGGCCGCTCGCCGCCAGCACCCTGCGCGCCGCGATGAGCGGCCTCGACTCGGGCAGCCTGGCCCGATTCCTGGCTGGCGGGATTACCAAGCGCGAGATCACCGAATTCGGCCCGGAGCCGAAGAGCATCGCCTTTCACTCCCTCGGCCCCGACGACTTCGTCCTCGTGCCGCTGCCGAACCTGCTCTACCAGCGGGACACGTCGTGCTGGATCTACGGCGGGGTCTCCATCAACGAGATGCGCCTGCCGGCCCGGATCCCCGAGACGCTGGCCGCGGAAGCCATCTATCGCTGGCATCCGATGTTCGCGCGGGCGGACTTCGACGTCTGGTACCACGGGGCCGAGGCCGGGCCAGCCACCATCGAGGGCGGCGACGTCCTGGTCATCGGCAACGGGGCGGTGCTGGTCGGGATGAGCGAGCGAACCACGCCGCAGGCGGTCGAGGTGCTCGCCCAGCGGCTGTTCGCGGCCGGAGCGGCCCGCTGCCTGGTGGCCGTCGACATGCCGAAGACCCGCGCATTCATGCACCTCGACACCATGCTGACGATGGCGGACTACGGAGTGTTTATCAAGTACGCGGGGATGGGCATGCTGCCGTCCTACACGGTCGAGCCGGGCGCGACGGCCAGCGAGCTCAAGGTCACCGATCACCCGCCGGGCGACATGCACCGTGCGATAGCCGCCGCGCTCGGCCTGTCGGCCATCACCCCGCTGACCGCCGTGCAGGACGTCCGTTCCGCCCTGCGGGAGCAATGGGACGACGGCTGCAACGTGCTGGCCATCGAGCCAGGAGTGGTCGTGGCCTACGAGCGGAACGTCACCACCAACACCTACCTGAAGGACAACGGCATTACGGTGATCCCGGTACCGGGCGGGGAACTCGGCCGCGGCCGGGGCGGCCCGCGCTGCATGAGCTGCCCCATCGAACGCGAAGCCTGAGTCAGGCTCTCGTCACGAAGACCTGTCGTAGTAGCGGACCTCCATGGGCCTTAGGGGGCTTCGGGCAGGTCGGCTGGGTAGGTGACGCTTAACCTCGGCGATCGTGACCGGGAAGTCACGCTGATTGTCGGTGACGAATCGGTCGGCGCCCATGGCCACCGCCGGGCCAATGGCCGGCGTCGCCGCTTTCAGCATCACGGCCAGGGCGGTGGCGAGCTCGGCGGCGGCCCGGTTCACCGGGCGCAGATTCAGCCTCGAAGCTGCCCGGCCAGGATGCGGTACCTCGTTTGTGGCGCGATCCGCATGCTTGCTGAGCATCCTCCGGCAGCAGCAGGTCCGAGCCGGGACCCACCGTTGTCAGCGGGTGGAGGCCGACCGGAACAGGGCTGCGACCCGCTGGCCCAGCGGGTGATCCCGCACAGCGGCATAGATGAGTGCGTCGGCGTCGAAGGCGTCCATCAGCGACTGTCTCGCCCGGCCCTGATCTGGGCGATCAGCTCCTCGGCGCGCTGCGCGGTCAGCCCGGTGCCCTCCGGCAGCGCCGTGGCCGCCGCTTCTGTGAGCAGGTCATGAATCCGGTTCGCGTCGTCCAGCGCGGCCCCCGCCCGGCGGCCGTGCAGCGCGTCAGGCCGGATGAGGACCGCCACCGCCCGGCCGTGGCGGGTGATCGTACCTCTTCACCTTCCTCGACGGCGAAGCAGTTCGGGCAGGCCGCCCGTGCCTAAAGCGCTCATGACCGTCATAACCAAATTGTACGATGACGTACACAGGTGTGCAACTTATCGGGCTGGCCTCGAGCCGGGCGAAGCCGAGCGGCGACGACGGCGCTGCTTCTCCCGGCACTCTCGCATCAGCCGGCCGATAGCGGGCCCTCTCGCTTGAGTAGGCTGGCCCCATGCGGGTTGTGATCGCGGGCGGACATGGGAAGATCGCGCTCCTGCTGGAACGCCTCCTCGCCGAGCGCGGCGACCAGGCCGTCGGGCTGATCAGGAACCCGGCCCAGGCCGGCGATCTGCAGAAGGCCGGCGCCGAAGCGGCCGTCTGCGATCTGGAGACGGCGTCGGCCGACGAGGTCGCCGTGCTGCTGGCCGGGGCTGACGCGGTGGTCTTCGCGGCGGGCGCTGGTCCGGGCAGTGGCGCCGCCCGCAAGGACACCGTGGACCGGGGTGCCTCCGTGCTGCTGGCCGAGGCCGCAGCACGGGCCGGCGTACGCAGGTTCGCGCAGGTCTCCTCCATGGAAGCCTGCCAGCCGCCGGAACCCGGCCGGGACGAGGTCTGGGCGGCTTACCTCACGGCCAAGACCGCCGCCGAGGACGATCTCGCGGTCCGGGACCTGGACTGGACCATCCTGCGCCCGGGCGGGCTCACCGACGCCGCCCCCACCGGAAGAGTCCGGCTCGCACCCCCGCCGGTCCCCCGGGGCACGGTCCCCCGCGCCGACGTCGCCGCCGTCATCACCGCCCTGCTCGACGAGCCGGGCACCCGGCACCAGACGCTGGAACTGGTCAGTGGCGACACCCCGATCGGCACGGCCGTGCGCAGCATCTCGTAGGCAGCACGCCGGGATGGCGCCCTTCATCTTCCCCGGGGTCGCGCTCCCCGGAAGCCATCATGTCGCAACGCCGGATGGCAGGAGGCGGATCGGTGCGTGGTCTATCGCGGGCGGGCTCGCGAGCCCAAGGGCGCGGGGATGACGTCCCTGGGGACGAATTCGCGGCGTACACACTGCTCTGGTCGGATGAGTTCGACGGCGCAGCGGGAGCGCCGCCGGACGCGCGCGCCTGGCAGGCGGACATCGGCGGCCACGGGTGGGGCAACCAGGAACTGCAGTACTACACCGACGGCACCGGCAACGCCGCACTGGACGGTGCAGGTCATCTCGCCATCGTGGCCCGGGAGGCGGACCCGCAGGTAGACGGCGATCGTTATGGCGGCTGTGGGTACACGTCCGCCCGGCTGACCAGCAAGGACCGGGTGTCGTTCCGCTATGGCCTGGTGGCGGCGCGGATCAAGGTCCCGCGCGCCCGCGGGATCTGGCCCGCCTTCTGGATGCTCGGCCAGGACTTCGACGTCACGGGATGGCCCCGGTGCGGCGAGATCGACATCATGGAGTACTTCGGGACCGGCCCCGCAGTGATCCACGGAGCGGCCCACGGGCCCGGTTACACCGGCGGTGCGGGCCTCTCCGGCTCGCGGACCGTCGGCTCATCGCTGGGGCACGACTTTCACGTCTACTCGGTCGCCTGGGAAGCGGGCGAATCCGCTGGTACATCGACGGCCAGCTCTACCACACCGTGACGCCTGGCGACCTGCGCGGCAAACGCTGGGTCTTCGACCATGACTTCTTCCTGCTCCTGAACGTCGCCGTCGGCGGCGTCGCGTCGCAGAACCCGGGCCGGTCGGTCCGCTTTCCGCAGACCATGCTGATCGACTACGTGCGCGTCTACACGCCTGGCGGATGAGATCCGAGCGGACCTAGCGGGATAGAGTAGGTGCATAGGCGGGATCTGGGCGCCGTCCGGGGCGATCTGCTTGCGGCCCGGCCAGGGGCCACGGGCCGGGGCCCGCACCGCGGCCCGGATGTCGCCCATCAGCTCGATGGTCAGCGTCGACCTGGTCACCCGCAGCGAGCCACGGGTACTCCTCCGGGGAGTGCCGGTTGGACAGCTCCAGGATGCAGCCGCCCTGGCAGGTGCCGCTGCCGATGATCGAGCCTGCTTCCACCCGGGAGTTCCAGGAGGCGCAGGAGATCAGGTCCTCGAACGACCAGTACGCCGAGGACCAGCGGTCGCTGCCGTACTGGCGGCCGTTCACGCTGGAGGTCATCAGCAGGTCGTAGCCGTTGCCGCTGCGGCGCGAGGCCAGCTCGTCCGGGGTGACGAAGATCGGGCCCAGCGAGGAGCCGAAATCCTTGCCCTTGAACGGGCCGAGCCTGCCGTCCATCTCGCGGAACTGCAGGTCACGGGCGGACCAGTCGCACAGGATGCAGAAGCCCGCGATCCGGTCGGCGGCCCGTCCGGTGGGACCGAAACCGCTTCGCGGCCGATGACCGCACCCACCTCCAGCTCGAAGTCGAGCCGCTCCGAGCCGCCCGGGATCTCGATCGGGTCCCGCGGGCCGCGGATCGTCGCCGCGTTGCTGAAGTAGCCGATGGGCTGCTCGTACCAGACGTCCGGGCCGCGGCTCATCCCGGACTTGCGCCAGCTGGGCAGGACGTGCTCCTCGAAGACCATGAAGTCACGCATGGAGACCGGGTCGACGGGCTTCAGCAGGGTGAGCGCGTCCAGGCTGGACTCGCCCGCCGGGTCGGCGTGGATCGCGTCGGCCAGCCGGCGCAGGCCGCCGTCGTCACCGAAATACGGCTCGAGCCGGGATTATGCGGGCCAGTTCGGCCACGCCGTCGGGCCGGACGACGCCCAGCCGAGGCCCGTGCTCTGTGTGTGCCTTGACGAATCGCATCCCACGCTGCCCCAATCAGTGAGTGTGGGCCAATCATTCACGTTGTCCCGCCATGAACGGCGGGATCTCACCGCCTGTTCGCTTGGCCATAGGCAGGAAGATATAACTGACTGACCACGATGAGACGCAACGAGTTCGTGGCGGGCCCGCGTCACGAGAACCCAGAAAGCGGCGACTGACATGGCTCTGCACCGGCTGACCCGGATCACGATTGGGGTCCCCAACGTCGAGGAAACGGCCGGTTACTACGACGAGTTCGGGCTGACCGAGAGCGGGGCCGAGTCCCCGGCCGCCGGCGCGCGGCGGCCCCGGCGCGGGCGGCCCCGGCGCGGGCGGCCCCGGCGCTGCGGCTGGCGAGCGCAACTTCAGCACCGGCGATGGCGGCGAGCAGCTGCGGCTGGTGGCCGACGCCCCGGCGCCGGCTGGTCGAGCTGCGGGTCGGCGCGGACGACCCGGACGACATCGAGCGGGTGGCCGCCTCGCTGGCCCGGCTGGGGGTAACCGCAGAACGGACCGGTAACGGGAGTCCGCACCTACGATCCGGGCACCGAGGTGACGGTCGTGGTGGAGATCGCCGACCGGATCAAGCAGGAGGACACCCCGTCCCCGCCGTACAACACACCCGGGCACATCGCCCGGCCGGACACCCGCGCGCCGGGCGTGCTGCGCGAGAACCGGGTCCAGCCGCGCAAGCTGGGACACGTGGTGCTCGGCTCGACCGACCAGGAGTCCTCGCAGAGGCTGTTCACCGAGGGCCTCGGCTTCAAGATCAGCGACACCGTACCGGGGCTGGCCGCGTTCATGCGCTGCTCCACCGACCACCACAACGTGCTCGTCCAGCAGGCGCCGCTGGCCTTCCTGCATCACACATCGTGGCAGGTCAACGACATCGATGAGGTGGGCCGCGGGGCGACGATGATGCTGGAGAAGGACCCCGCGCGGCACGTGTGGGGGCTGGGCCGCCACCACGTCGGGTCCAACTTCTTCTGGTACCTGCGGGACCCGGCCGGGAACTTCTCCGAGTACTACTCCGACCTGGACTGCATCGTCGACGACGCGCTGTGGACGCCGCGGACCTGGGAAGGCGCTGCGCGGCCTGTACAACTGGGGCCCGCCGCCGCCGCCGTCGTTCCTCGCCCCCGAGGACCTGGCCGGCCTGATGACCGGCGTGCACGGAGGGCGCTGACGGCGGCACCTGTATTTGCGCTGCCTCTGGTGACACCCGCGCTGTACCGCATCTGGGCGTGCTCGTCAGACGGGAGCGGTCCAGTTGAGTCGCGCCCAGGCCACACGCCCGGACGACGAACCGGTTATCCCCCCAGTTACCGTCTCCGGCAGGAAGGCGCACAAGGTCGAGCCCATGCGGACGGTCGTCGTGGGTGAAACTACTCCACGAGCCACCTTGATCCCCCACCTCGACTAGCACGTAGCGCCCCGGGCACACCTCGGCACGTACGGCGAACTGCCCTTCTGGCTGACCGGGATCGCTGTGAATCGCCGCGTTGGCAGGCCCGGGCTGAACGGGCGGGGCAGCCGTCTCCCGGCTGCCCCGCCAGGCGGAACTGGTCAGCAGTTGATCAGCTCCCGGCGACTGGTTGAGAAGCTGGGCGCGCGGTGACACGAACCGGCGGTACTGGTCCTCGCCCGCGGCCGGCCTCCGCCAACACCCCGTTACCCGGTGGCAGTTCTGGAACGCCACCCGCACGCCGAAATGACGCTCCAGCGCACCACGCATCGCGTCGCTGGCCATCATGCGCAGCAACTGCCCCTGGGCCTTCGAGGCTCGTGCGGCGGCGCCTGAATCCTCCGCGAATCCGCTCACCTGCTTGCTGGGCCCGACTGGCCAGTGTGCTCACCACCCCCCAGGCGTACGGCAGCGATTCACGGATACAGGCGAGGAAATCCTCCTCGCGGACCGCACCCTGCTCGGCTTGCTCAAGCAGCGCCGCAGGGACCTTCAGTGACATGCTGACTCCCCTCAACTGCGGAATGTAACGAGCATTAATGATAATAGTTTTCATTTTCATTCTCGTCTAGTAGCTCGCGGTGGGAGCTGGCTTAGCAGCTGCCCCGGGCGGGCGAGGCAGAAGAGCGGGGCGCGGCGACGTGGTTTCTGATAGTCGGGCGGCCGGGGGCAGGCAAGACCGCCCGGGCGAAGGAACTGGCGGCGGAGCACGGCGCGCTGCGGCTGAGCCCGGACGCCTGGATGATCCCGCTCGTTCGGGGAATCGGACGCGGGCGGTAAACGGGACGTGCTGGAGGGACTGCTCTATATCGCTGGCCCTGGAAGCGGTGAAACTGGGCACCAGCGTGATCCTCGACTTCGGGTTTCTGGGGCCGCCATGAGCGATCGGCGCTCGCGGTGGCTCGCGGCGTCGGCCCACCTGCCCGGGCCGTCCTGGTCAGGAGTCGGTCACCGGATTCCGTGTCGGCGTCGGTATCGTTCGACTCGCCGACGGCCGGGGCGCCGGCGACGTCGGCCAGCAGGTCGAGGACTTCGTCCGGGGAGAGGTCTTCCAGCTCCGCGGCGAGCTCGGGCGGGACGATCGCCGCCAGGCGCTCCCCGTCCTCGGTCAGGTAGACGATCTCGCCGCGAGCCGCGGCCCGCGCCACGGCAGCGATCTCGCGGGCGGCCTCATCGAGCGGGATCTCACGCACGACCCGAATCTACGCCATGCCCGCTGACCCGGTTCCCCGCATGCTCATGAGGCCCGCCGGGCCGATCCCGGGGGCCGGGCCCCACGCACGCCCGGGGCGTGCCTCAGCGGCACACCTCGAAGCTCAGGTCGGTGATCCGGCCGGAATCCTCGGCAGAGCGGCCACCGCGGGCGGCTCCCGTGCGCGAGGCCGCGGCGGGCGTATGCTTGAGCGTGGCAGACACGCCTGCCGGATCCGAGTCATGCCAGCCCGGCGCTGGGATGACGGCCGAGGACAAGAGCGGCACAGCCCTCGCGTGAGCCTTGCTTCTCCTTCCATCGTGACGACTTCGCGGTGGCCAGGCGCCGGGACGGGCTGCCGGAACGAGGGCACGATGTCACACGGACAAGATCAGCGCCGCCGCGCGCCGCCGGATGGCGGAGACCGGCGAGCCGTACGCGGCCGCCCGGCGGGCGGTCATCGCCGAGCATGAGGCCGCGGCCAGGGGCGAGGCCACAGCCGGGGCCGCACCCCGCTGGTTCGCGATCAGCTACCGCGAGCGCGGGCTGGACCGAATGACCGCCTGGCTGGATACGCTGCTGTTCCGCTCCGGCCCCGGAGTGGCCGGGGTGGAAGTCGGCGGCGACCGAGATCCGGGTGCGGATGGGGTCGTTCAAGCTGGATATCCCGCGCAGTTCGGTGCGCGCCGTCCGGCGCTCGCACGCCGACGTGCACGGCACGACCGGCGTGCACGGCGGGCGGGGGCGGTGGCTGGTCAACGGCTCCCCCGACGGCCTGGTGGAGCTGGCCATCGAGCCGCCGTGCTACCTCGCGCCCGGGCATCGACACGCTGTTCCGCCGGGCGAAGGTGGACCGGCTGATCGTGAGCCTGGCCGATCCCGACGGGTTCATCGCGGCGGCCGAAGGCCACCGGCTCACCCCGGACCGGTAAGCAGCGCGAGTGAAGCCAGCGACCTGGCGCCGGCGCAAGCGGATAATTTCCGTATGGATCTCCGAGCGAAGCTGCAGATTAAGCCGGGTCAGCGGGTAGCGATCGTGGCCGCCACGGATGATGTGCCTTCGGTCGCGGTGGAGGGCGCGAAAACGGCCGACGCGCCGGACGCCGCGGACGTGGTCGCGGCCTTCATACGTACCCGGGCGGACCTTGAGGCCGTCACGCGCCGGCGGCCGGACCGCCCGGGCCCCTGGCGCTGGGATCCGGACAGCGCACCGGCAGCTGCCCCGCTCGGCGTGGTGCGACGCACCCTCCGCCCGGTGTGATGGCGCCATCACACCGGCAGGAGCATGGGTGATGGCGCCAACACACCGGTTGGGGCGGGGCGGGCGCGCCCCGCTGTGGGGCCCGGGCCCGCACCAGGCGACAACGTGTACTCCTACTTCGCCGGGCCGGACAACTTTGTGTGGAGTACAACGACCGCGCTGGAGCGGATCAGCGACGAGGACGCCTGGGTGCCGCGCACCTGGCCCGCGTAACCGGAGTACCCGGACCGGTGGGCGCGGCCGGTCCCGGCGAGGACCTGTTCGCGCGGTGGCACCGCACGCCGCCGGAGACCGGGCTCTGGGTGCCTGCGCCGGTCTGAAATGCTTCGGATATGAGCGCCAGCAGTCATGAACACCCGAATCTGGGGCCGCCGGAGCTGATCGAGGTGGCGGACGGCGTCTTCGCCTACGTCCAGCCCGACGGATCGTGGTACATCAACAACACCGGCTTCGTCGTCGGCCCCGCGTCGGTGATCAGCGTCGACGCCTGCTCGACCGAGCGCCGCACCCGTGCCTATCTCGACCGGATCGCCACCGTCAGCAAGGCCCCGGTCAGCATGCTGATCAACACGCACCACCACGGCGACCACACCTACGGCAACTCGCTGTTCGGCACGGCCACGATCATCGCCCAGGAGAAGTGCCGGGACGAGATGATCGCGTTCGGCCCGCCCGGCAACACCGGCATCTGGGAACCGGTGGACTGGGGCGAGGTGACGCTCGCGCCGCCCACCCTCACGTTCGCCGACCGGGTGCGGCTCTGGTCGGGCGACCGCCCGCTGGAGGTGAGCTACGTCGGTCAGGCGGCGCACACGAGCAACGACAGCCTGGTGTGGCTCCCGGAGCAGGAGGTGCTGTTCTGCGGTGACCTGCTGTTCAACGGCGGCACCCCGTTCCTGCTGCATGGGCTCGGTCAAGGGCGCGATCGACGTGCTGACCAACGTGGTGGCGCCGATCCCGGCCCGGGTCATCGTGCCCGGGCACGGCGCGCCGTGCGACCACGCGCTGATCGGCACGGTGGCCGGCTACCTGGAATTCGTCCTGGCCACTGCGCAAAAGGGGATCGACGCGGGCCTGTCACCGCTGGAGACGGCCCGCCAGACCGAGCTGGGCGAGTACGACGGCTGGCTGGACCGCGAGCGCATCGTCGGTAACCTGCACTGCGCCTACGCGGACCTCGGTGCGTCCGGCGGGGTTGACGTGATCGCGGCCCTGACCGACATGATCGCGTACAACGGCGGCCAGCCCTTGTCCTGCTTCGCCTAGGTGCGGCTTACCCCGCGGCTGCGGGTCCTGCTCGCGTTCGTGTGCGCCCTCGTCCTGGTGGACACGGTCTCTTCACGGCCCTGACACCGTTGCTGCCGCACTACGCCAGCGCGGACGGGCTGTCGAAGGCGGGCGCCGGGCTGCTGGTCGCCGCCTACCCCCTCGGCACCCTGGTCGGCTCCCTGCCGGGCGGGGTGCTCGACTGCGCGGCTGGGCGACCGGCCCGTGGTCCTGCTCGGGTTGGTGCTGATGAGCGCGGCCACACTCGTCTTCGGCTGGTCGTCGGCCCCGGTCGTGCTGGACACCGCGCGTTTCGTGCAGGGGATGGCCGGCGCGTGCACCTGGGCGGCCGCCCTGGCCTGGCTGGCCCGGGCGGCCCCGGCGGAACGGCGCGGTGAACTCCTCGGCGTCGCGTTCGGCGCCGCCGTGGTCGGGGCGCTGTTGGGCCCCGTGGTGGGCACCATCGCGGCCCGGGCGGGAACCGGGCCGGCCTTTAGCGGCGCCGCGGTGCTGGGCGCGGGACTGGTGGCGGTGGCGTTCATCGTTCCGCGCCCGGACCGGGCCGAGCCGCAGCGGTTGCGGGAGGCGTGGCCCGCGATCCGGGACCGCCAGGTCGGCACCGGAATGTGGCTGACCATGCTGGCGGGGCTGGGCTTCGGGGTACGGATGTGCTCGCGCCGCTGCGGCGAGCCGGCTGGGGGCCGGGCGATCATCGGCGCGACCTTCCTGGCCGAGGCGGGCATCGAGGCGGTCCTGTCCCCGCTCGCCGGCCGGCTTCGGACCGGCGCGACCCGCTGGTCCCGGTCCGTCTCTCGCTGGCCGTGGGCGTGGCCGTCAGCTTGCTGGCGCCCGTGGTCCGTCCCGCAGCGTGGCTGGTGGCCCTGCTCATCCTGGGCATGCCGGCCTTCGGCACGCTCTTCACCCCCGCTATGGCCCTGCTCAGTGTTGGCGCGGAACGGCTTCAGGTCAACCAGGGGCTGGCCTTCGGGATGACCAACCTGGCCTGGGCGGCGGGGCAGGCCGTCGCCGCGGCCGGTAGCGGGGCGCTGGCCCAGGCGACGTCGGACATCGTGCCGTACTCGCTGCTCGCCGCGGCGTGCCTGGCGAGTTTGATCTTCCTGTGCCGAGCACGCCGATCCCAGGCTGCCGACATGTCATGAGCAAAAATGGTCTTGACTCATTACTGCGGGGTTGACTACCGTCGCCGGGGGTAGGTCGCTCATCGACATCAGGAGGCGCAGCGGTGAAGGCCACGCGTGCCGTCCGGCCGTCCGGTCCGGCCCGGCGGGCGCGGGTCTGGCCCTCGCTGTGCTGTCGGCGGCGACGTTCGGCACGTCGGGCACATTCGCCGCCGCGCTATCCGGGCGGGCTGGAGCCCGGCCGGGGCGTGATCATCCGGATCGCCATGTCGGCGCTGATCCTCACCGTTCCCGCCCTCCTCCAGTTGCGTGGCCGGTGGGTGCTGCTGCGCCGCGCCGCACCCCGGGTGGCGGTGTACGGGCTGCTGGCGGTGGCCGGCTGCCAGCTGTTCTACTTCAACGCCCTGCAGCGGATACCGGTCGGCGTGGCGCTGCTGCTGGAATACCTCGGCGCGGTGCTGGTGGTCCTCTGGGCCTGGCTGCGGCACCGCCGCGGCCGCGGCGGCTGACCGTCACCGGCGCGGTCTCGGCGATCGCGGGGCTGGTGATGGTGCTCAACCTGACGGGGACGGCCCTCATCGACCCCGTTGGGGTGATGTGGGGCCTGCTGGCGGCGGTCGGCCTCGCCGTCTACTTCGTGCTGTCGGCAGCCGCGGCGGAGCCGCTGCCCCCGATCGTCATGGCCTGGGCGGGTTGTGCGTCGGGGCGGCTGCGCTGGGCCTGCTCGGCTTCGCCGGCGCGCTGCCGATGAAGGCTGCGGCGGGCGATGTCGTCTTCCTTGGCCACCGGGTCAGCTGGCTGGTGCCGGTGCTCGGGCTCTCGCTGGTGGCCGCGGTGATCGCCTACGTGGCAGGCATCGGGGCAGCCCGCCGGCTGGGAGCCAAGCTGGCCTCCTTCATCGGCATGACCGAGGTGCTGTTCGCCATCCTGTTCGCGTGGCTGGCGCTGGGCCAGCTGCCGTCGCCCGTCCAGTTCCTGGGCGGCGCCTTCATCCTGGCCGGGATCGCGCTGGTGCGCGCCGGGGAGCGGGCTTCCGCCCGGCCCGCCGATGAGCGCCCGGTGGCCAGCGCGGCCCAGCCGTATGAGCCGAGCCGCACCTGACGAGCCCGCGGCTGGGACGGCACCGCGGCCGGCTATTTCGAGGGCAGGCTGCGAGCGTGCGCGACGCCCCGTGCCACCCAGCGGCGCAGGTCGTCGTCTTCGGAGCACACGCTGGCGTCGACCAGAACCCAGCCCTTCATCGGGCGGCCGCTCATATCGAACGGGCGCGTCCCGGGCTCGGCCAGCAGTGTGGCCTGCTCTCCGGGATCGGTGTGGACCAGCAGGCCATCGCCGTACACCCCGACCGCCAGAGGCCGCCGACCAGGACAGCGAGGCCGCCGAACATCTTCTTCTGAGTCCGTCCGGGCTCGTCGCGGAGCAGGTCCAGCAGCCGGGCGGCCAGTCCTTCGTCGTACGCCACACACGCATAATCGCACGTGGCGAGGACCGGTGGCGGATGGGCAGGCCGTGGCCGGGCGCCGAATGGCGGGCGGAATGGCACTAGCCGAACACAGACACAAGACAGAAATCCGTCGGTCCCACCGACCCTGATGGCCCGCCTGATTGGCGCTGCTGACAATCTCGGGCGGCGCTCAGCCGTCCCGGTAGACATCAATGTGCGGATCGATGGGCGGCTTCCCGAGCCGGTCGAGGTGGGCGCCTACTACGTCGCCTCGGAGATGATCACCAACGCGGCGAAGCACGCACGCGCCTCGGTCGTCGCGGAAGACGCGGAAGCCTCCGGCGACACGCTCCGGCTGCCGGTACGCGTGACGACGGAATCGGCGACGCGGACCCCTTACGCGGCTCAGGACTGACCGGACTGAAGGACCGTATCGAGGCGCTGGGCGGCGTCTTCTCCCTGCACAGCCCGGAGGGTGGTGGCACGGTGGTGTCCTGCGAGCTTCCGGTTCCGGCTGACGGCCCACAGCCGGGTACGGGTCATGGCCGGGACCGAGGGAGCCGCAGGCAGCACGGGTGATCCGGGATGAACTGCCGGATACGGCCATCATCGTGCTGTCGGCGCACGTCGAGGTCAACGAGGCGATGGACCTGCTGGCGAGCGGTGAGCGCCTCGGCTATCTGCTGAAGAGCCGGGTGACCGACGTGGCGGAATTCATCAACACGGTCAAGCGGATCACCGCAGGCGCGTCGGTGGTCGACCCATCCCTGGTGCAGGAGCTGGTCAGGGCCCGGCGGCGGCGTGATCCGCTCGACGTCCTGTCGGCGCGGGAGCGGGAGGTGCTCGCGCTGATGGCCGAGGGCGCCTCCAACGCCGGCATCGCGCAGCGGATCTTCGTCACCGAGGGAACGGTGACGACGGTCAGCGGACACGAGCCCCGACGTTCTGTAGCTTAAAGTAATGAGTCGACTACCGAATCGGGGGTGACCAGTCCGCAGGCATGGCGCGGCCGGGCTGAGGAGTACCGCGATGGCGGCCGGGCTGTGCCATTTTCGTCAGCCTCGGCGGCTGCGGGACGGGAGGGCAGCCGGCGGGGGCGCCCCGCCGGGTACCGGCCGCACAGTTGCGCCGGAGCGTTGCGCGCGCTTACGCGTTCCTCGACCAGATGACGGACCGTTACGCAACCGGATCGACTCCGCGTCTGGTCCAGAGCTTCACCGGCGGCACCCTCGGGCGGCAGCATTTCACTGCATCGCAGACCTACGACGATGCGCTGGTTATCGACGCGTTCCTGGCTTCGGGCACCGCGGCGGGACGCTCGAAAGCAGTAGCGATCGGCGACGGCCTGCTCCGGGCGCAGGCCAGCGATCCGCGGCACGACGGCCGGCTGCGCGCCGCTTACACGTCTGCCCCGCTGGGTAACGCCTCAGCTGCCGCCGCCACCAACCTGGCCACCCTCGCGGGCAATATGGCGTGGGCGGGCTTGGCGCTGCTCCAGCTGCACGCAGCCACCGGCCGTCAGGCCTATCTCAGCGGAGAGGAGGCCATCGGTAACTGGGTTCAAGCGCACTGCTACGACCAGCGCGGGCCCGGCGGGTACACCGGCGGTGAAACGGCCGCGGGCGCGGCCATTCCCTGGAAATCGACCGAGCACAATATTGATCTCTATGCGTTCTTCCGGCTGCTCGCCGCGCAGACGCGAAACCCGGCGTGGTCGGCCCGGGCGGCGTGGGCCCGGTATTTCGTGACGGCCATGTGGGACGCCCCGCAGCGGCGTTTTTACGTGGGAACGACCGCCGACGGCTTCACTCCCAGCAACAGCTTGATGCCCGAGGACGTCAACTCCTGGTCATATCTGGCGCTCCGGGATCCGCGCTTCGCGGCCTCGGTCGGCTGGGACGTGCAGAACCTCGCGGTCGCCGGGCGATTCCGCGGCGTGAGCTTCTGCCGCGGCGACCGCAGCGGCGTCTGGTTCGAGGGCACCGGGCATCTGGCGGACGCGCTGGAATTCCGCGGTGAGCCAGGCGACCGCGCCCAGGCCGCCCGGTACCTGGCCGACATCTACTACGCCCAGACCTACGGGCCCGGCGCGGACAGCCGCGGGATCATCGCCGCGTCGAGAAACGGGCTCACTGACTGCGGCGGCGGCACCTACTACACATCGCTGCATATCGGCACCACGGCCTGGTACATCCTGGCCGCCGACAAGATCAACCCGTTTGCCCTGATCCCTGCCCCAGACCACCCCTGACCCATCATCAGCACGCTGGTGAGCGCAAGCATGCTCGCAAGTGCGAGTCCCCCCTCGGACAGAATTGCTCGTGCACTGACGCGCGAATTCGCGCAGTGCCGGAAGTCCTGGCCGGGCTGGCGGCGCCGTCCTGCGCTTGCCCGACTGCCCCGCCGAACCCAGGAGCTGAAGGCGAAGTGCTCGATGATCGCGGCAAGCCCGAGGGGCGTGTCGCGCTGCAGGCTGTGGCCGGCTTCCTCTGACGTGAACGACCTGGGCGGAAGGCAGGCGACGCTGCTCCCGCTCGTCGTCGTCTTCCCGGCTCAGCCATGACCCGGCCGCCATCGCGGCAGGCCGGTGCCCCACGGTTACGGGGAGCATTTTCAGTGAAAACGACTGAGTACGCTCCCGGTACCGGAAAGGAGTCCGGCGCCTGCGCGGCGGAAAAGGGGGAAAGCGGCGGTTATTGTGGTCGCGGACTAGCACGCCCCAGAAGCGGGAGCAGCAGTGGACGCGACCAGAGGTAACGGTGGCTCAGTTGGCGGCGGTTCGGGCCAGGGCATGCGGGCGTCGGACGCCGAGCGGGACGCGACCGTCGAGCGGCTGAGCCAGGCCACCGGCGAGGGGCGGCTGACGCTGGACGAGTTCAGCCAGCGGATGGGGCAGGCCAGCACGGCCCGGACCCGGGCCGAACTGGACCGCCTGGTGACCGATCTGCCCGCGAGCGCCGACCCGGCCGGGCGGGCCGTCGGCGTCGGTACCCACAGCGGGCCGTCCTGGCACGTCACGCCGGTGGGGGGGCTGAACGTGTTCGGGCCCTGGCGGATGGGCCGGCACGTCATCGTGCTCAGCCTGGTCGGCGGGGCCCGGCTCGACCTCAGCCAGGCCGAGCTGGCCGCCCCGGACGTCACGCTGACCAAGGTGTCGCTGGTCGGCGGGGTCCGGGCCCGGATTCCCCGCGGAATCCGGGTGGACGCCTCCGGGATGAGCCTGATCGGCGGCACGCAGGTCGAGGGCGCACCGGATCCCGGGCCGGGGGCGCCCACCATCCACATCCGTGCCTTCTCGGTCGTTGGCGGAATCCGAATCCGGCGGAGCGGGAGCGGCCGCCGGCTCCTCGCGGACCAGTCCGGGACCTCCAGGGACGGCTCGATGAGCGGCGGGCCCGGATTAATGAGCGGCGGGCGCGGCTCGACGAGCGGCATGACGAACGCCGGGAGCGGCTCGTCGAGCGGCATAACGAGCGCCGGGCGCGGCGGGAGCGTTACGGGCGGATGTGACGGCGAGGCTCTCCAGATCCGTCATCCCGGCTCAGCATCCGCGCTACGTCCATCGCGATCCCTGCTCAGCTCTTTATGATATGAACAGGACCATCCGAAACGGATTGTTATCGACGTGTGAATAGGATGCGCGCTGTGTCAACCGGGCGGCTGTCGATCACTTCCTACGTCGTGCTCGGGATGATCGGCCTGCGCGGGCCGTCCACCCCATACGACCTGAAGCGGGGTATCGGCCATTCCGTCGGCTACTTCTGGCCTTTCCCGCACGCGCAGCTGTACGCCGAGCCGGAGCGGCTAGAGCGGATGAACCTGCTGGCCGTCGAGTCAGAGGACGGCGGTCCGCCCGCGAAAGGTCTACACGCTAACCGCCGAGCAGGCGGGTGCTGCGGGAATGGCTGGCCTCCCCCACCAACGTGCACTTCCAGATGCGTGATGTCGCCGAGCTGAAGCTGTTGTTCAGCGAGCTGGGCGATCCAGCCGACGTGGCCCGGCTGGCCCGGGAGCAGATCGAGCAGCACGAGCGGCGCATCGCCGAGTACGAGCGGATGCAGGACCGGTTCGGTGCGATACCCGCGGTGGCCAAGCGGATGGTGACGCTGCGGCTCGGGCTGGAAATGGAGCACGCGGCGCTCCGGTTCTGGCGTTCGCTGGCCGATGAGCCCCTGCCGGCCGACCGTGCTTCGGTCGGGGCACAGGGCGCCAGCGGTCAGGCCTTCCTGGCAACACCACCGACGAAGCCCTGATAGATCGCGTCTCCGGGCAGATGCGTCTCGTTGTCCGGCCGCCAGTCCCACAGTGGCACCAGGCCCGGGGCGATCAGTTCCCAGTCACCGAACCAGGCGAGGATAACCCCATCACTCCGCCAGCGGCCGGTGCCGAGCTGCTCGTTGAACAACCGCTCCATCTCGATGGTCCTGGCCCGTGACTCAGCCAGTTCCGGTCCGGGCATCCGGAAGCTCGAAATGGCCAGATAGCTGCCCGGCGGCATTGCGTCGCGCAGGATGGCCATGAGGCCGGCCGGTTCCTCGATGTCGGTGATGTGGTGCAGGATCGCCAGCATCAGCAGGCCGACCGGCTGGCGAAAGTCGATGAACTGCCGGACGACGGGATGGCCCAGAATCTCTGACGGCAGGCGCACGTCAGCGGTAACGACCTCAGTGGTGCGGGCGTCGGCCAGCAGGGCCTGGCCGTGGATGCAGACGACCGGATCGTTGTCGACGTAGATGGTCCGCACGGATGGGTTGATCTCCTGGGCGACCTCATGCACGTTGCCCTGGGTGGGCAGGCCCGAGCCGATGTCGAGGATCTGGGTGATTCCCGCGTCGCGCACCAGATAACGGACCACCCGGCGCAGGAAGGCCCGGTTGGCCAGGCCGCCGGCCGGCGCATCGGGCGCCACCCGCAAAGCGGCCTCGACGACCTGACGGTCAGCGGCGAAATTGTCCTTGCCACCCAGGAAAGCGTCGTACACGCGGGCAATATTGGGCGATTTTGCGTCAACACCCTCGGGTGGGTACGTGTTGCGCCGGCGGGAACGATCCTCTCTGGCCATTGAGGGCCTCCAAAACGCTCCGAAAACGGCCCCCGGCGAATGAGACCAATGAGTAACTTTATCGCGCGGCTGGGTTCGTGCGCTTCCCCCAAATGTGACGTGCACGCCCCCCAAATGTGACGTGCACGCTGCCCGCGAGGACCGGATAATGTTCACGCGCGTACCATGACGACGGGATGCCAGCAGGGGGAGCACGGTGGAACGGTCCAGGCAGCCCGTCCCGTGCGTGTGCGGTCACGACAGGGATATGCACAAGCATTACCGTCGTGGGACCGAATGCGCGCTCTGCGGCTGCACGCGCTGGCGGCCCCGCCGCTGGCTCCGCCGCCTCATTCCCTTTTAGGCTTCGGGACACCGGGACCGGCCGAAATCCGCCGTGGGCTCGCGCGGCGCGACCTTGCCGCAGCCCGCAGGCACACGTGACCCGAGCGAAGGGCAGGCATCCGTGGGAGGCAGCCCGGTAACCGGCGTGGATGGATGCCGCACGGGCTGGGTCGGAGTCGACTGTGACGAGAACGGCCTCATCGCGGTGCGGGTGGCGCCCACGCTGAGTGACCTGCTCCGGGATACCCCCGAGCAGCACGTCGTCGGCATCGACATGCCGCTGGGCCTGCTGGACACCGGCTGGCGCACGGCGGACCGGGAGGCGCGGGCCCTGCTCGGCCCGCGCCGGAGTTCCATTTTCGCGATCCCCCGGCGCCGGTCTGGCTGGCGCCCGCTTACCCGGACGCGAACCAGATGTGCCGCCGGCTGACCGGGAACGGGTTCAGCATCCAGGCCTGGGGGCTGCGCCGCAAGCTGCTCGAAGCCGCCGACTACCGGCTGCGCTGCCGCCACCCGCTGTATGAGGTGCATCCGGAGCTTTCGTTCCGCGCGATCGCGGGCGCGCCACTGGACGACGCGAAGCACACCGCGGCGGGGCAGGCCCGGCGGCGGCGCCTGCTCGCGGCGGCGGGCCTGGTGGTCCCGGCGGATAAAACCCTGCGGCGGGTCGCGGTCGACGTACTGGACGCGGCGGCCGTGGCGTGGACCGCCCGGCGGATCGCCGCCGGACAGGCGGAGGTTGTCCCGGACCCGCCGCAGACCGATGTCACCGGCCGCGAGATCGCGATCCGCTACTAATGCCCGGCCAGGCCCGCCCGCGAGCGGTTGCCTAGTGCACGCCGATGGGATGATCAGCTCGGCCGGGAGGTGAAGTCGGCGAAGTCGAAGCCAGGAGCGACCACGCAGCTGACCAGGACCTCCCGAGCGCCGGCCGGCCGGGCTGACTGCCAGCTGGCCGCGGGCACGACATGCTGCGGCCGCTGACCGGCGGCCAGGTCCGGGCCCAGAATCACCGTCTCCGGGTCGTCCGCCGGCTCGGGCCCGGTACCGCCGAGCAGGAGGGCCAGCGGGCCGCCGGAGTGCCACAGCCACATCTCGTCGGAACGCACCGAATGCCAGCACGACTCCGCGCCCGGTGGCAGCAGGAAGTAGATGCCGGTGGCGGCGGCCCGGGGGCCCGGGTAGCCCGCGGGGGTGGCGGATGGCTCCGCCCGCCATGTCTCGCGGTACCAGCCGCCCTCCGGGTGCGGGATGAGGTCGAGGGCTTCGGCTGTGGAGGGGCGCGGATCGAGATCGGTGTACCGCCCGGACGGGTCCCGGCGGGCGTACCGGACCTCGGTGACCGCGCTCAGCTCGACCGGCCCGTACACGTGCGGGAACAGCGTCCCCGCGGCGACGCCGGGCGGCGGGGCGGGATCCGCGGGCTCGCGGCGCACGGGCGCGGACAGCCGCTTCTCATCCAGGGCCAGCGCGACCAGCGGTTCCGCGGAACCGGTGAACCGGTCGTTGGCTACCGCGAGCGTGACCAGCTCGTCCGGCGATGCGTGCACGAACGGTGCGCCGTCATCCGTACCCGGCACGAACACTGCGGCGCAGGCCGTGCCGGACCCGGAGTCTCCGGCCGCCTGCCAGCGCGGCAGCGGCAGGAGGTGCCAGATCATCAGCGGCGCTCGGCCGCGCGGGACCGCTCGTTGGCGGGCTTGGTCACGGGGGCCGGGTCCTCGGCGGCGCGGCGGGCGCGGTCGATGGCGACGATCTCGGAGAGCAGCACGATGCACAGCACGATGGGCAGGAAAATGCCTGGCGAGAAGCCCGCCATCTTGCCGTGGACCTGCACGGTCGCGGCCACTATCCCCAGCAGCACGAAGACAATCCCGCCGAGGACGGGCCAGGCGATGAGACCAGCGCGCCGGGAGCTGAAGTTGCCGTACCGGCCGATCAGGTGCATCGAGACCCGGGCGTCCGGCGGCAGCTTGGCCGCACCGTAGGCGGCTAGCGCGGCCATGGCGAGCACCTCGACCAGGCCGATGATGAGCACGGTAAGGTCCACGCGGGCCGCCCTTCAGCGTTCTGAATTACGCGCTTTGCCTGCTCAATCTACCGCCTGGGGGCGATCATCAACTGAGACCGGCGACCAGGCCGCCGCCTCGCCGGGATTGCCGGTGAAGTCGTAGCGGATGCCCTCGGGAGTGATGGCGACCAGCGAGACGGATGTGGTGCCCCAGAACTGGCCTTCGCCCAGGTCGCGCAGGACGATGAGAGCCCGCCGGTCGTGCGGGCCGATCCCGCCTCCGTTGACCAGGGGCAGCCAGTCGCCCCACGCGGTCGCAACCGGGACGCCGGGTTCGGGGTGCGGCCGCCTGGCCGCCCGCAGCCGGGGCAGGAAATAGCCGATGCGGGCCAGTTCGTGCGCTCGCGCGTCGGCGGCCTGATCGGCGGTGAGGCCACCCGGCCCGGAGTCGGCGAACGCCGCATCCGGTGCGCCCGCCCCGGCCGAAAGCAGGTCACTGGCCGGGCCACTGGCCAGGCCACTGTTCACCACCATGTGGAGCCCCGGCCCGAGGTCCTGTTCGGCCAGCTGGCCACCATTCCAGCTGGACAGCAGCACCCGGCCCGGCTCGGCGACCAGCAGCCGGAACGGATCGAGGTCGGCCAGATCCGTTGGGGGCAGCTTGCCGTCCGCCGCTGCACTCAGCGGCAGCTCGCCGCGGGTCCGCCGGGTCGCGGCGGGAGCCATCCGGCCGCGGCCGTTCAGCACGCAGGCCACCCGCCGGGCGTCCGGCGCGACCGCGAGCCACGTGCCGCCGGCTGCAGATCCCGCCCGCCGATCACCCCCGGCCGGTCGGGCCAATGCCGGGCCGGGGGCTGCCAGGCGCGGCTGGTGAACTCCTCCCGGACCCCCGCCAGCAGGACCGTTCCGTCCGGCTCGAGGCCGAGAATCGCGGTGCACATGCTCCCATTTCAGCAGAACATGGCGGCGGGGGCGATCATCGGCGGGCAGCCGCCCGGCGCGATAATCGTTCGCGCGCACGGGCGGCCCCCCGGCACGATGGAGCCATGACCACGATCTGCCCGGTGCGGGAGGAAGACTGGCGGGCGATGCGCGACATCCGGCTGGAGGCGCTGCGGGAGGCCCCGGGCGCGTTCGGGTCGTCCTACGCCCGGGAAGCGGTGTTCACCGAGACCGACTGGCGGCGGCGGGCGAGCGGCCACGGGTTCCTCGCCTACCTGCCGGACCTGGGCGCCGTCCCGGTGGGACTCGTCGGCGGGATCGAGGAGGGCCCGGGCGTGGCCCAGCTGGTCTCGATGTGGGTGAGCCCGCAGGCCCGCGGGCGGCATGTCGGAACGGCCTTGGTCATGGCCATCGTGGACTGGGCGCGACACCGCGGGCTCAGCCGCCTCTACCTGTGGGTGACCGACACCAACGCGGCGGCGCGCACGCTGTACGAACGGTGCGGCTTCAAAGCGACCGGTGAGCGGCAGCCGCTGCCCTCAGATCCAGCGCGATCCGAGATCGAAATGATGCTCCCGCTGTGATCGGGCCTAGGCCTGCCCGCCGGCCGCCAGCCGCCGGACCCGCTCCGCGGGCCGACTGGCCCGCCAGGCGGCCTCCGCCTCGCCCATCGGGGTCGACGGCGGGCCCTGGACGAACGGCCAGATTTCCTCCGCGATGGCCCGCCAATCGGCCGTCGCGGTCAGCTCGCCCAGGATGGCGAACACACCGAGGTTGATCCGCTGCAGGATCACGTACGACCGCGGTACCTGCGCAAAGGGCGCGATCGGGCTGCGGACGTCGAAGAACCGGCGTACCACGGTGGAGGCGTAGTCCCCGGTGATGGTGAGCTCGCCGGGCTTGCGGATGGTGTCGTAGAACACGGCCAGGTGGTCCACGATCACGTCGGTGCTGAGAGGCGCCCCCGGCTGCACGAAGCCGGCGTCCTCCAGGCTGCGGCGGAACGCCTCGGGGTCGTTCTCGACGCACAGGTCACGGGCCATGTCCATGAGCGGCCGCAACTCATCGGCGGTGAAGTGCTTGACCAGGCCGTAGTCGAGGAAGGTCACCCGGCCGCCCGGGTGGAACAGGTAATTGCCAGGATGCGGGTCGCCGTTGAACGCGCGCATGTCGTACAGGCTGCGGAAGACGAACCGGTAAATGGTCTCGGCGGCCAGGTTGCGCTCGTGCTGGGGCCAGGTGGCCAGCTCGGCGAACCGGGCCCCGGTGGCCAGGTCGCTGGTGACCACGCGGCGGGTGGACAGCTCGGCGACGATCTTCGGCACGTGGATGGTGGGATGGCCGTCGTAGTACTCGGCGAACAGCTGCTGGTTGCAGGCCTCGCGGCTGTAGTCCAGCTCCTCGACGATCCGTTCCCGCAGCTCGGAGAGCAGCGACTCGACGTCCTGACCCGGGGCGATGATGCGGAGCATGCGGCGCAGCAGGGACACGTTGCCCAGGTCGGCCTCGATGGTCTCGGCGATGCCCGGGTACTGGACCTTCACCGCCACGGCCCGGCCGTCGCGGGTGATGGCCCGGTGCACCTGGCCGATGGACGCGGCGGCGATCGGCTCGGGATCCCATTCGGCGAAGACCTGCTCGGGCGGGCCGCCGAGCTCTTCGGCGATGACCCCCGCGGCCAGCTCGGGGCTCATCGGAGGGACGCTGTCCTGGAGCCGACCCAGCGTGCGGCGCGCCTCCGTCGGTAGCCCGTCGTCGACGTAGCTGGCCATCTGGCCGAGCTTCATCAGCACGCCTTTCATCGCCCCCAGGGTGGTGGCGACGTCTTCGGCGGTCTGCAGGGCCAGGTCGTTGCGGAGCTGCTGGCGGTTCTCCCCGGCCAGCAGGAACAGCCGTGGCGCGTTCCCTGCGTAGCGCGCGCCGCCCCGCACGGCCAGCTGGAGGGCGGCCAGGCCGCGGTTCAGCCGGAGCACGGCGGCGCGCCTGAGCCCGACGGCTCCGTTGCGCTCGGATGGTAGCGCCGCTGCCCTGGGACCGGCGCAGTACGACCGTGACGGTAACCGCCGTGCCGATCGTCAGCGCGGCAAAAAAGGCCTTCTTCACGCGACCCGCGCCGCCCGCATCCGCAGGGCGAGCCGCTGCCGCGCCTCGAGGACGCCGGGCTCACCGAGGAACACGGTGTCGAGGATGCCGAGAGCCTGGCGAATCTCGGTCCGGCGGGCGTCGGTCAGCGGGCCGGCCATCGAATAGCCGTACATCTCGCGGGCCCAGTCCGGCAGCGACGCGATCGTGCCCTCCCGGATGTCCTGCCAGATCTCGGCCACGTCCGGGTCCAGGCCGGGTGGATCGAGCAGGTAGGCCATGGATTCGCGGGCGGCGGGCGTAGCGCGCAGGATGGGCCGGACCGACTCGATGTAGCGTTCCAGCTCGGCGACGCTGGCCGGCACCATGTCCGTGGGCACGCCGACGAGCTTGGCGGCGGCCACCATCTCGGCGACATAGCGGTCGGCGTCGGCGGCCGTCAGCGGGCTGCCGAACAACTGGGCGGCCCCGATGTTGGAGTCCACGAACGCGGCGTGCACCCACAGCAGCAGGGCGGGATCCCCCGCCGCGTACGGCTGGCCGGTCACGGCGTCGACGCCCCGGACATGCTCGTGGACGCGGCGGACCCGTTCCGAGACCCGTTCGGCCGTGGCCTTGTCCCCTACGCTGACGATGGTGAGGTAAGACGAGGTGGCGGCGAGCCGGCCCACGGGGTCGCTGCGCCAGTCGCTGTGCTGGTCGACCCCGGCCATGGCCAGCGGGTGCAGCGCCTGAACGGTCAGCGCCCGCAGGCCCGCGATGGGACTGGACAGGTCGGTGGTGAGCCGCCAGGTCACGCTGCCCGGGCCGAAGAAGCCGTCGTCGGCGGGATGCTCCGGAACGCTGGACGCGTAGGCGGCCGCCGAACGCTCCACGAGCCCGGATACGTCAGCGTACGAGTCTGCCGACACCGCTTACCTCCTGTTGTAACGCCAGGTCACAGTCCCAACTTACCCGGTGGTAAGGAGGAAAATTGAACGAGGGTGACGCAAAGCAGGCGCCTGGCGGGCCGACGGCACAGGGCGGCGCGCGGGAGGCGCTGGAGGCCGAGCGGGCGAGTACGGTGCGGCGGCTCGCGGGGCTGGAGCGGGAGTTCAACAGCATCGTGGAGTCGTCGGCATCGGCCAACACCGACGACGAGCACGACCCGGAAGGGGCGACGATCGCCTTCGAGCGCCAGCACGTCGCGGCGCTGCTGGACCAGGGCCGGGACCAGCTAGCCGGTATTGAGGCAGCGCTGCGGAGGGTGGACAACGGCAGCTACGGGTGCTGTGAGAGCTGCGGGCAGCCCATCGCACCCGGACGGCTGGCGGCCAGGCCCACGGCGACGAGGTGCGTCGCCTGCGCGGGACGGCGCTGAGCCGGCGGCGAGCGCCCGGACCCAGGTCACGCTTACACACGGAGCCGGGGGGCCGACGGCGCCGCCCGCGAGCCGCCGGAACGATGCCTAGCCGGCGGGTACCGGGGTGGCCTGGTGGAAGTACAGGCGCCAGCTCGGGCCGGTCTTCAGCCACAGCGAGCTGCGGCGACTCCGCTGGCCGTCCTGCTCGCTGACGTAGGTGACCAGGATGACCGTGCCGGACAGCCGGATCCCGGCGAGCCCGGATGCGGTCGCTGGCTCCAGAACGGGCGGATCGGAGCCGTTGCCGAGGGTCTGGGGCAGACGTTCGGTGGCGAGCGTCCTGATGACCTCGCGGCGATCGACCTGGCGGCCAGCGGCGGTGATCTCACGGAAGTCGGGGTGGAGCAGCGCCTCGACATGGGCGGTAGAGCCGCGCACGTCGGGCTGAAGCAGGCTCAGCTCGCGCTGGGTCACGAAACGCACGTCTTCATCCGAGCGTGTCTCCGTCACTGGTCAACCATAGCGGCGGGCGGACGTCCCTGCTCCGACAGGTCCGGGACGGCGCGGTCAGCCCCCCGGGACGACGCGGTCCGGCCCGGGACGAGGCTGTCCGGCCCGGGACGACGCGGGACGACGCGGTCCGGCCCGGGACGGCGGTCAGGCCCAGGGGCAGCGCGGCCCGGGGTCAGTGCGGCCCGGGGTCAGTGCAGCCCGGGGTCAGTGCGCAGCCGGGGTCAGTGCGGTCAGCGCGGCTGCAGGATGGCCAGGATGTTGCCGGCCGGGTCTTTGAACCAGGCGATGTAGGGGCCGCCCGCGCGGTTGATGCCCTTGTCGTCCTGGCCGAGGCCCTCGTAGTGCTCGAACTGCACCCCCCGCCCGGTCAGCTCCGGTGACGGCCTGGTCGATGTCGTCGACCTCGAAGTTCAGGATCGTGTAGACCGCCGGGGTGTGGTCCGGCTTGGGGTAGACCAGCGTGTCCCGGCCCCCCGCCAGATGGAGCGTCATCAGGCCGTACTCCGCCGAGGTCCTGATGCCGAGCAGTTCGCCGTAGAAGTGCCGCGCCTTCTCCAGATCGTCGACGGAGAATCCGCTGTACGCCTTGGTGTCGCCGAGCATGGGCCGACCCCTTTCTGCTTCGTGTCTCCGGCCGGCCTGGACGCCAGGCATCCGGTAAACCGGACGAGCCGCGAGGCCAGAACTCATCGGCCGGGAGAGGCCGGAGCCTGGCAACTCAGTCGCGCTCGGCCAGCAGCCGCTTGGGAGCCTTGCGGCGCCACGATTCCTCGATCAACTCCTCCAGGCGGGCACCGTCCACCGCGGCGAGGGTGACACGCAGCCCGCGCTGCTTTGTGCCCCACAGCAGGGGCGCGAACGCGGCGGGGTCCTCTGCGACGGAGGCTTCGGTCTCCGCCTCGTCCACGAACACGTGAAGATACGCCTCTCCCGGCGGCACGGTGACGAAGATCTTGCCGTTCACGCGGAACGACGACTTCTCGAAGTGCGGCTGCTCGCTGACTCCTGGCAGCGAGAGCGCGAACTCACGAGCACGCTGGAAGTCGGCCATCGCTCCAGGTTAGCCAGGGGAACCGGCGCGGCCAGGGACAGTCCGGCACCAGGCCCGCAGCCGCGCGACCCGGGAGCGAGCGAGCCCCGGAAGCGGCCGGGCCCCGGAACCGGCCCCGAGCCGGGCCCCGGAAGCGGAGCCGGGCCAGGCCGCGAGCGGTCCCGAGCGGGATCAGGCTGCGGGAACCGGCGCGGCCTGACTGTCCAGGAGCCGACCCGAGGCGGCGCGGATGAGGACGACGGCCCAGGTGCGGAACGGCCGCCACGACTGGGCCAGCTCCCGGAACTGGGCCTCGGACAGCGGCTCGTCCAGCCCGTAGAGCTGGGCAGCCAAGGCCAGCGCCCGGGGCTCATTGACCGGGAGCACGTCGGTGAACCCGGTGCCGCGGACCACGATGAGGGCGCTGTAGAACGGGCCGATGCCCTTGATCGACTGCAGCTCGGCCATGGCCGTTTCCGGGCCCATCGCCTTCAGCGCACCGACGTCGAGCCGCCCCTCGAGCGCGGCCCGCGCGACGCCGTGCAACCGCTCCATCTTGTCCGCCCCCAGGCCGGGGAACGACCCGATGCGCAGCAACTGCCCCGGCGTCGGGAACGCCGCCAGCCGCTGGCCGGCCAGGTCGAACACCCGGCCGTGGGCCTCGCTGAGCAGCGCCCGGACCTGCATCATCTGCCGTGCCGGGCGGCGGGCGCTCAGTACCGACCAGGCTGCTGCCTCGTACGGGGAGTAGAACAGCGGCGGCCGCAGGCCGGGGGCGGCGGCCTGCAGCCGTCCGATCACCGGATCCCGGTCACCGATGCGGACGAACTCCGAAGCGTCGTAATCCAGCGACAGCACCCGGGCGACCTGGGCCCGGACGGTGCCCAGATCGATACCCGGCCGCATGAAGGCCATGGCGTGCACGTCTCCGGCCGCGTCCTGGCGGACCTCGACCCCGACCTGCTCGGTGTAGCCGTCCACGCAGAACGCCAGCCGCATGACCCCGTCGGCGTCCCGGCCGTCGCGCTGGCCGAACCCGAACGCGGCCGCCTCGGCCAGCGAGAACGGGCCCTGGGGCGAGATCGTGAACGACGCGGCGGACAGCGACCCGGCAGGCACGGACCCAGCGGACGGAGACCCGGCAGGCGGGGACCCGGACCCGGCGGACGGAGACCCGGACCCGGCCGGCGGAGACCCGGCCGGAGCCCGGCCGGAGCGGAGACCGGCGCGGAGCCCGGACCAGCGGAGACCGACCCGCGGCGACCCGGACCCGGCGGGGGACCCGGACCCAGCGGGCGGGGACCCGGACCCAGCGGGCGGGGACCCGGACCCAGCGGGCGGGGACCCGGCAGCGGGTGAATACTCCGGCCGGGCCGATGACGTGCTAGCGGACATGGCGGCTCCCTCGGGTTACGTGCTTGGTCCCATGGTCGCCGGCGGGTCTGACATTCCGGCGGTCACCTGAACGGGGCCGGCGATCGCGGCTACGACGGCGTGGGGCAGCGGCCGGGGGTGGATGAGCAGCGCCCGGGCCACCTCACGGATGACCAGCCGCAACGGGGTCAGCAGCTGCTCGCTGTACCGCCACGCGGCACGCTCGGCGGCCCACCTGTCCGGGCCGAACCGGGCCGCGCTGGCCCGGCGGAAGCGGCGTACGTCGCCGCCGTCGCTCTGCCAGCCCGCGAGCCAGGCGCGAAGCTCGTCGTCGGAGCCGGGCAGGGTCCAGTCGCGGAGAAGTTCGGCGATCTGGCCGGCCGCGTCGATGACGAACGCGAGCTCCCCCGCGCCGCGAATCCCATGCACCCGGCCCGCGCTGTCGCGCGCGTGGTAAATGCTGGCCGAGCTGAAATCAGTGCCGACGGCCAGCGCGGCGACCGCGTGACCCGCCTCGTGCCAGGCCGTCACGACAGCGGCGGTACGGGCGGGCACAAAGCTGACCGCGTACCCGCCGTCGTAACGCTGTCGGATCCACCGGTCGTGCACGATCGACTCGTCGTCGTACCGGGCCAGCCGGGCCAGTTCGACCCGGATCGAGGCCACGTCGCGCTGCTGCGACGGCTTCACGGCGCCCGGCGCCCGGCGCGCTCGGGGAACAGGCTCCCAGCCGATGAAACTGACAAACCGCGGCGGCGCTGGGCACGATAGGCGGCATGAAGGACTGGGTGGCGTGGCACGAACTCTATGATGATCCGTCCTCGATGCTCAGCGGACGCCTACGACTGGTCCAGGCGCAGCTGGAGGACGCGCTCGACCACGCCCCGGCCGGGCCGGTCCGGCTGCTGAGCCTCTGCGCGGGGCAGGGGCGCGACGTGACCGGCGTCCTGCCCACGCATCCCCGCCGGGACGACGTGTCCGCGGTCCTGATCGAGGCCAACGCGGAGAACGCGGAGACGGCCCGCAGGAACGCCGCCGCAGCCGGGCTGCCGCAGGTCGAGGTGCGGCAGGCGGACGCGAGCCGGCCCAGCGGCTACGCCGACGTACTGCCAGCCGACGTGCTGCTGCTGTGCGGGATCTTCGGGAACCTCAGCGACGCCGACATCCAGCGGACGATCGCCGCGGCCCCAGCCCTCAGTGCCCCCGGCGCCACCGTCATCTGGACCCGGCACCGCCGCCAACCGGACCTCACTCCCCAGGTGCGAGCCTGGTTCCGGGAAGGCCGGCTTTGCGGAAGTCTCGTTCAGCTCACCAGAAAACGCACCGAAGACAGCGGTTGGCGCGGGACGGCTGCGTCGCGGGGCAGCCAGCGGCGGAGACGGCGACGTTACGCCGGGCGGCCTGGACGGCCCGGAAAGCGTGGCCGCATGGCCCGGCGAGCCACTGTTCACTTTCCGATCGAGGACGTGAGAGATGGACGAAGCGCGGCATGACCCCAGCGACCTGATCACCCGGCTGGTGCCGATCCTGGTCGTTCGCGATCTGGATGCCGAACGGGCCTTCTACGAGGCGCTGGGCCTGCGCGTGACGTACGAGGGACCGGAATACCCGGATTTCATCGGACTGGGTAACGAAGCCGTGGAGTTCGGCCTGGAGCGGCCCAAATCGCCAAGTGACACGCCGCGGGCGGACGGCGGGCCGGCCCCGGGACGCGGCCAGCCCGGGAAACGGACGGCACCGGCCCGGGAACGCGTGCTGACCTGGCAACTCGGGGTGACCAACGCCGACGAGGCCGTAGCCCGGTGCGAGGCGGCGGGGCTGGCGTTCACGATCGAGGTCCACGAGCCTCGGCCGGACTGGCGCTACCGGACGCTGAAGCTCCGCTCCCCCAGCGGCTTCGACGTGGTGCTGGAAGGCCCGTCCGAGCCCGTGTAGCCGAAGCCCGGGTAACCGAAGCCTGGGGCCGAA
Organism: uncultured Actinomycetes bacterium; assembly: GCA_963775825.1. Classification (GTDB taxonomy): domain Bacteria; phylum Actinomycetota; class Actinomycetes; order Streptosporangiales; family Streptosporangiaceae; genus Bog-532. The sequence goes on along the minus strand of CAVZKY010000062.1, from coordinate 6,330 downwards.
GCGCCGGGGGAATAGCGGGTCCGCGACGGCAGTTTGCGCCACCTGGCAGGCAACGGCTGAGGTGGGAGTGAGACGTGGCGACCATCGCGATGATCGGCGGGACGGGATACGCGGGCGGCGCGATCAGGGACGAGGATGGTGCGGTCAGCTTGGGCTGACGTCAGGCCGCAGCCGTCTGCAGGAGCGCAGCGGCCAGGGCGGCGGGCCGGGAGAGCATGGGCCAGTGGCCGGTGGGCAGGCCGATGTAGCTGACTGGTAGCTCGGTCAGCTCGGCAAAGTAGGGGTGGCCCTGGTTGGCCAGCCGGGCTACCTCTGCGGGTCGGTGGCTGCTGGTGATCATCGTGACGGGGACGTCGCGGCGGCGGGTGCCGGTCAGCCGCAGGCGGTCGCGGGCGGGGCCGGCCGGATGCGGGACGGCCTGGCGGCGGAAGTCCGCGCGCCGCTGGCGGCCGAGGCCGGCCAGGCTGGTGCCGGCTGCCTCGAGCTCGGCCCAGCCGGGCAACGGGATCTCGGTGACGTCCGGGCCGAGGTGCGGGCTGATCGCGGTCCCGTCGGGCGGCGGGCCGCTGTCCACGTAGACGGCGCGGCGGACCTGGTCGGGGAGCCGGTCGGTGACCGCGTAGATAACCGAGCCCGCACCGCTGTGCCCGACCAGGATCACGCCGGGGCCGCGCTGTGCGACGAGCGCGGCGACGACCGCAACGTGATCGGCGAGGGTGACGCCGGCCCGCGGCGTGGCCCGCTCCGCCAGCCCCGGCAGGGTGACCGCCTCGACGTGATGGCCCGCCCCGCGCAGCGCCGGCGACCTTGGCCCAGGCCCAGGCGCCCAGCCAGAAGCCGGGGACCAGGATGAACATGGGCTTGGGCGGGTCATCCACGCCGGCGAGCTTCATGCCGCGAGCGTAAGCGGGCCCGCCGACATCCAACTCACGCCTCCCGGGCTGTATTGCCGCGCGCCCGCGAGTGGGGCGGGATTACGTGTATTTTTTTCCGGGGCGGCTGTCTCTTCCCTGTTGAGGAATTGAGCCGCCAATGGAGCCGCCAATGATGCCCGGACCCGCCAAACACGTCCGTTCCCCGATCGTGGGCGACATCAGGCTGGCTCCTCCCGGTGCGGAGCCGCCGGGCGAGGCCCTGGCCAGCCGGGATCAGCAGATCCCGATGCTGATCGAGCTCAATGCGCTGTTTCCTGGGGGCCTGGCCACCGCCCGGGAGAGGTTCTTCGGCCTCTGGGACGGGTACCAGCACGCGGCCGGCGGCAGCTGGCCGGAAGGGGCGGCCACCGGGGGCCTGTTGCCCGTTCCAACGGGGCTCGCCTTCGTAGCGCCCGGCCTGTACCAGTGCGTCCTGTCCCGCGCGACGGTGCAGGAGATGGTGAACGAAGACCTCCGCAGCGCCCGGGCCAGCGCGCAGCCGCCGATCATCTTCAAGGTATGGCCGGACTACACCCTTCATCCGCAGATCGACCGGTCCGCACCCACGGTAAAGGCCGACGCCGCCTGGCGCTCCTACGACGCCCGCGGCCGCAACATCGTGTGGGCGGTCATCGACAGCGGGATCGACGCCAGCCACCCGCACTTTTCCGCCCTCGAACTGGCCAAGGAGGCCAGCGGGGTGCCACTGCCGGAAGGGCTGACCACGGGGCTGCACCGCGACTTCAGCTTCCTCGTCAGCCCGGACAACCCGCAGCCGCCTGCCCCGCCAGGGAACATCAGCGCGCTCGGCGACCTGAGCGGGCACGGCACCCATGTCGCGGGCATCATTGCGGGCTGCTCACCGGCAGGCATGAAGGCGCTCGTGGCGGCATCGGAAGACCCCGGGGACGGCGGATATGTGCCCCGGGCCCATGCCGGTGAGATGTCCGGCATGGCTCCGGCCTGTGAGCTGGTGAGCCTGAAGGTCATGCGGCAGAGCGGCCAGGGCACCTGGGTGACGTCATCCAGTGCGGTCATCCGCGCCCTGACCTACCTGCGGACCGAGGTCAACACGGACCCGGCCGTACTGCGCGTGCACGGAGTCAACATGAGCCTGGGCTGCGAGTGGCAGCCCGATCAGTACGCCGCGGGCCAATCTCCGCTCTGCCAGGCGGTGAACCAGCTGGTCGCGTCGGGCGTGGTCGTGGTGATCTCGGCGGGCAACTTCGGGGCCAGCACGACGCTCGGGGATTCGGCGGACACGTCGGCCGTCCTGGGGTCGATCACCGAACCGGCCCATGCCCAGGACAGCATCGCGGTCGGGTCGACGCACCGGGACGCTCCGCACATCTTCGGCATCACCTGGACCTCGGGCAAGGGCCCGACCCTGGACGGCCGGGTCAAACCGGACGTGGTGGCCCCCGGCGAGTGGATCGCGTCGGCCGCCACCGGTGAAGTCCGGGCCGAGGCCGGGATGGAACCGAAGGCCGGCGACCCACGCCCGGACTGCCTGCTGACCTACGCCGAGCAATCGGGAACGTCCATGGCCGCGCCGCACGTATCCGGCGTCGTCGCGGCGTTCCTGTCCGCCCGGCCCGAGTTCATCGGGCGTCCCCACCCGGTCAAGGACCTGCTAACCCGGAGCGCCACCGACCTGGGCCGGGAACGGTACGCGCAGGGCGCGGGCCTCGTCGACCTGATGCGAATGCTCACCAACGTCTAACCGGAGGAATCACCATGAGGCAGCTGGCGACCGGTGAACCGGTCTGGGACCTGGAGTTCGACGAAAATGGCGCCCTGACCGCGCCGGCCCGGGGTGACTTCCTCGCCGAGGTGGCCGCCCAGGGAGTAACGGACGTGTTCGCCTTCAGCCACGGCTGGGGCACGGCGCAGGCCGATGCGCTGACGCTGTACAACGCGATGTTTCCCATGATCCGGACCGCGGCCCAGGACGTGCCCGCCCTGGGGAAGATCGGGTTCGCCGGTATCTACTGGCCCTCGCTGTGGTTCCCGCCGACCCCGGCGACAGGTCCGCCGTCGGTCGGCTCGACCCAGGCCGACACCGGCGGGCAGGTCAGCCTCAGCGCTGGGACCGCAGCCGTCTCCGGCGCCGAGATCGCCGCGTCACTTCAACCCGGGTTCACCGATCCAGACCAGCAGAAGTCGATCACCCAGATCGGCCAGCTCATCGACCAGGGCCAGGTCATGGCCGGCGAGGCTCAGCCCGACGCCGCCAAGACGCAGCTGCTGACCGAGATTAGTCAGCTGATCGCGTCGCTGGTGCCGCCGGCCCCGGCGGGCGGCGGGGACGAGGACGCCGGTGAGACCGCGCTGCTGCTCACGACCAACCCCGCGGCCGACTACCAGGCCACCGCCGAGGTGTTCGGCAGCGTCCCGCCCGGCGGCGCGGAGCAGAGCATAGGTGACTGGTTCAACACGGCCATCAACGGCGCCAAGGACGCGGTGCGGGTGCTGTCCTACTCGATCATGAAATCCCGGGCGGGGACGGTCGGCCAGACCGGGCTCGGACCGCTGCTCGCCGCGGTGCACACCCAGTCAGCCGGGGTCCGGGTGCACCTAATCGGGCACAGCTTCGGCGCCCGCCTGGTCTCCTTCGCGCTTGCGGGGGTCGGTACTCCCGCCGCCAGCCCGGTGGCATCGCTGCTGCTGCTGGAGGGGGCGTTCTCGCACTACTCGTTCGCGGCCGCCGCAGGCAACCCGTTCGGCGTCCCGGGCACGCTGAACACCTTCAACGACCGGGTGCACGGGCCGCTGGCCGCCACCTTCAGCGTCTACGACTGGGCGGTGGGCATCTGGTATCCCAAGGCCTCGTTCCTTTCCGGGCAGAACATCAGCGCGGTCGTCACTGACCGCTGGGGCGGCATGGGCAGCGACGGGTTCCAGGCTGTGGCCCCGGCCGCCGACGTGACCATGCCGGCCGCCGGAGGCCTCGGCTACGGGTTCACCGCAGGTACCTACTACCGGGTCAACGCGGCCAACGTCATCGACAACACCGCGGGTGAGCCGTTCTCGGGCGCCCACTCCGACATCCGAAAGATGCCGGTCGCGCAGCTCGCCGTGGCGGCGGCCGCCGCGCACGGCTGAACCGGCCAGCCGCCGCGCACGGCCGACCGGTAGCTCGGCGAAGTAGGGGGCGGCTGCCAACCTCAGGCTGCGGCTGGGGTACGAGGCGCCCGGATTGGCCGTCGCGCTGGCGTGCCTGCCGGTGCTAATTTCCGCACTGTGCCAGCTGCCATTCATCATGCCGTGCTGATCGTCCGCGACCTCGACGCCAGCCTGCGCTTCTACCGGGACGGGATCGGCCTGGACGTGCTGCAGGACCGGCAGGTCGAGGGTGACTGGCCGGGTCTGTTCGACGCCCCCAGCCGCAGCCTGCGAGCGGTCTTCCTCGGCGACCCGCGGGTTCCGGACGACCACGCCGGGGTGCTGGAACTCAACGTGTTCGACGGTGACGTCCCGGCGGGGCCGCCGCCCTCGCCACCGGTGACTGGATTCTTTCTGCTGTCGTTCTTCGTCGACGTCGAGGCCACGCTGAGTCGTCTTGCCGCGCTTGGCCTCTGCGGCCCGCCCCGGCGCGTCGATCAGCCCGGGCCAGGCGGCCCGATCAGCATTGCTGTCGTGCGCGACCCGGACGGGCTGCGTGTCCTGCTCACCCCCGGTTCGATCACCCGGAGCGCCTGGCGAGCTCACCAATCGGCTCAGGACACTAGCTTCTTTCCTTAACGAATGAGCCCCAGCCAGGCGATCAGGTTAGGCCCGTCCGGGCCCAGATCTGTCAGGACGGCGCCGCTGGCCCGCGGGGTTGAGTTGTTACCGTCGGGGTGGATCGGGGCGGCTGGGTCTGCTGTGACGCCGGAGGTGCCCCAAACCGGGGCGCCGATGCCTACGGGGAGCATCTTCAGTGAATAACGCTGAGAACGCACCCGGCAAATCGGGGTCCTGGCGCCGGGGTGGGGGCGGGTCAGGCGGGGCGGAAGCGGGAGCCGTTGACCTTCTCGGCGACGCCGCTGCGGTCCAGGTAGGGGGTGATCCCGCCGAGGTGGAAGGGCCAGCCCGCGCCCATGATCATGCACAGGTCGATGTCCTCGGGTGCGGCGACCACGCCCTCGGCGAGCATGAGCCGGATCTCCTCGGCCAGGCCCTCCAGGGCCCGCTGCCGAACCTGGTCCTCCGTAGACGGCCGGTCCCCGCCGGCGCGTCCTTGACCAGGACACAGGACTTCTTCAGCGCCTTGCCGACGGCGAACGCGGTAGCCAGGGTGGCGTCGTCGGTCGCCTGGCCGCGGATGATCTCGACCAGCGGGAGTACCGCCACCGGGTTGAAGAAGTGGAAACCGACGACGCGCTCGGGGTGGGCCAGCCCCTCGGCCATGGCCGACACCGGCAGCGAGGACGTGTTGGTGGCCAGCACGCACTCCGCTCCGACGACCGCCTCGACCTCAGCGAACACGGCCCGCTTGACCGACACCTCCTCGAACACGGCCTCGATAACCAGGTCCGCGTCGGCGAACGCGTCCTTGGTGAGCGAGCCGCTGACCAGGCCCCTGAGCCGGTTCGCCCGGTCGGCGGAGATCCGCTGCCGGGCGGCCAGCTTGTCGATCTCGGCGTGCACGTAGCCCACGCCCGAGTCGACCCGGGCCTGGTCCAGGTCGGTCAGCACCACCGGTACCTCGAGCTGGCGGGCGAACAGCATCTGCGCGCCCATCAGGCCGGCGCCGACCACGCCGACCTTGGTCACCGGGCGGGCCAGGGCCTGGTCGCGGCGCCCGGCCGGGTGCCGGGCCGCTTCTGGGTCAGGTCGAAGGCGTACAGCCCGGCGCGCAGCTCATCGCTCATGATCAGGTCGGCCAGCGCCTTGTCCTCGGCGGCGAAGCCGTCGTCCCGGCTGCGACGAGGTGGCCGGTGAGCACACGGGCGGCCGCCTTATGTTACTCGCTGGTAATAGCGCGCGCCACGGCGTGCGCCCTTGACACACGTGTTCAGACCAAAGAACGTCTTACCTGATCCCGCTAGGTGCGACTTTTTCCTCCGGAAGCACACACCAGGAGGCGCAGATGAGGACGTGGCTACGGCAGCACCGGGCCAGACTGAGCGCGGCGGCCATCATGGGTGCCCTGACCGCGACGGCCGGCCTGGCCACGGCGGGCCGGACCGCAGGCGCGTCGACCATCGGCGCGGCGGGCGGCACCGCCGGCGCGTCGACCATCGGCGCGGCGGGCGGCCCGGCTGCCACCCAGGCGGTGCTTCACCCGGTCGCGAGCCCAGCGCAGGCCGCAGCGCGCGGGTTCTGGACGGCCGCACGGATGGCGAGTGCGACGCCGGCGGGCCAGGGCCGCCCCGCCGCCCGGCCGGGCAGCCCGCGGCCGGCCAGCACAGGGTCGGCCAGCACAGGGCAG
>CAVZKY010000061.1:0-203485 GCA_963775825.1 uncultured Actinomycetes bacterium | reverse complement strand
CGGTTCCGTGCGTCCTCCGCCGTTCCGGACAAGGCACCTGGCCAACTGCCCCATGCGCGCCCCGGCCGTCCATACCCCTGCCGTTTGAGATTGAAGTGGCATGATTCAGCCGTTTTCAGCGTGCGATTACGGTCAGGGGTGGCCTCGCACGCTTCGTCAAACCCCAGCCGCTCGTTCCTCACAAGAGCTAGCGCGCCATCTAGCTGAACAGACTACATAGAGCGATGAACTAATCTGACTTATGCTGAAGTCGGGCCATGCGGTATGCGGTCTCGATCCAGCGGGGAGTTTTGTTAATTTCGGTCGTGGAACCTGAGGGAGATCGCACCATCTTGATCACATGCTCAGGCGGGCGAGAGCTCGGCGCGGAGCGCGGCCGGGTCGGTGACGGGCAGCCGGCAGGCGAACTTGTGGCAGACGTAGGCCGCGGCCCCGCCCTCCACCAGGCCCCGGCCGGCCAGCAGCGGGACGGCGGCGTCCGCTCCGTCGCCGAGGGCGAGCACGGCGCCGGGCGGTGGGCCTGCAGCGCGGTCCGGTGCAGTTCATGGGTGTGCCGCTGCCGGGCGGCCCCACGACGGCGATCTCAGCCGCCCGGCGAGCACAGCCTCGGCGACCGCCAGTCCCCAGCCTGCCGCGCGGGGATACCGCCCGGCCAGCACGGGCAGTACGCCCAGCGCGGCGAGCGCCGCCTCCCGGTGACGGGCGGAACCGGTCAGCGCCGCGTAACTCAGCAGCGCGCCCGCGGCGGAGAACGCGCCGGACGGCGTGGCGTTGTCGGCGGGATCCGCCGGGCGGTAGATGAGCCGCTCCGCGCCGGACGCGGTGTCGTAGAACCCGCCGTTCCCGTCGCTGAACGAGCCGAGCACGGTCTCCAGCAGTTCGCCGGCCAGCGTCACCCAGCGGGCCTCCCCGGTGACCCCGGACAGGGCGATGAAGCCTTCGGCTACGCACGCATAGTCCTCCAGAACGCCGACGCTCGGCCCGGCCGTCCCGTCCCGGGAGCTTCGCGCCAGGCGGCCATCGGACAGGTGGACATCGGCGATCAGGCGGGCCGCATCCTGGGCCGCCGCCACCAGGTCAGGCCGGTCCAGCAGCAGCCCGGTCTCGGCCAGCGCCGCGATCGCCAGGCCGTTCCACGCCGCCACGACCTTGTTGTCCCGGCCCGGGCGGACGCGGTGCTCCCGCGCCGCCAGCAGGGCCGCGCGGACGGCGGCAAAACGCTCCGGGTCCGCGGGCTCCGCACGCCGCTGGAGCACCGAGCGGTGCTGCTCGAAGGTACCCGTCTCGGTCACGCCGAAGACGGCCGCGGCGTACGCCGCGTCCTGCGGGCCAGTGGCCTCCGCGACCCGGCTCGCGTCCAGACGTAGAACCGTCCCTCCTCGCCTTCACTGTCGGCGTCCAGCGATGCGGCCAGGCCCCGCTGGGGAGTCCGCAGCTCGCGGAGCATCCAGTCACAAGTCTCCGCGGCCACGCGGCGAGCCAGCGGCGATCCGGTCCGGCGCCAGAAGTGCGCGTAGACCCGGGCGAGCAGGGCGTTGTCGTAGAGCATCTTCTCGAAGTGCGGCACGACCCAGGCGGCGTCCACCGAGTAGCGCGCGAACCCGCCGCCCAGCTGGTCGTAGAGACCGCCCCGGGCCATGGCCTCCAGCGTCTGCTCCGCCATCCGCCGGGCCTCGGCGCTACCCGCCCGCTCGTCGTGCCGCAGGAACTCCAGCACCATGGACGGGGGGAACTTCGGCGCACGGCCGAAGCCGCCGTGCGACTCGTCGAAGTCGCCACCCAGGCCCGTGCGGGCGGCGGCGCACGCGCCGTCCAGAGCCGCGCCGGCCGCTCCGGTCCCGGCCAGGCCGGCCAGAGCGCCGGAATCGCCGCCGTCACGCAGCGCCCGGGCGGTGGCCGACGCGTTGCTGGCGAGCGCCTCGGTGACGCGGGCGGCCTGTTCCCTTACACCGCTCCGGTCCTTGTTCCAGGCCTCGGTGACACCGTGGATGAGCTGCTGAAAGGTCGGCCGCGGAAAGTAGGTGCCGCAGTAGAACGGCTCGCGGTCCGGTGTCATGAACACCGTCATCGGCCAGCCGCCCTGCCCGGTCATGGCCTGCGTCGCGGACATGTAAACGGCGTCCACGTCGGGCCGCTCCTCGCGGTCCACCTTGATCGCCACCAGCCGCTCGTTCATCAGCGCGGCGGTGGCCGGATCCTCGAACGATTCGTGTGCCATCACATGACACCAGTGACACGCGGCGTAGCCGACCGAGAGCAGGACCGGGACGTCACGCCGCCGGGCCTCGTCGAACGCCTCCTCCGACCACGGCCACCAGTCCACCGGATTGTCCGCGTGCTGGAGCAGGTACGGACTGGTCGCATCTTTCAGCCGGTTCGCCATGCCTCCATACTGGCCCGCGTCCGCGGGCACTCGCGAGGCCGGGTTGCGACCGCGGCGCCCGGTCAGCCGTCCCAGCAGCACGTCCCGGTGCCGCCAGGCCAGCCGCAGGATCGCCGCGCCGGCCGGCTGCATGGCCTCGACGCTGGTGAAACGGTCCACGTTGGCCGCGGTGAACTCGATACCCACCTCGCCAGCGGCGGCCGCCCCAGCGCCGGTGCCGCCGGTGAGCATGTGCCCCTCCTCGTTGGCCGACACCAGGCCGCCAAACTCCGCGTCGAAGAACTCCGCGTCGAAGACGAGGACGGTCAGCAGGTCGACGTCCAGGGTCAGCGGGTCGGCGCCAGCCCCGAGCCAGTAACCCCGAAGCGTCCCGGCCTGCCGGGCGCCGCTCAGCGCGGCGAAGAACGGCCAGCGCTCGTACTCGATCGGCGCCTGGTCACTGCCGTAGTCCTCGCTGGTGCCGAGCAGTTCCTCGGACACTTCCCGGGCGATGGCCCGCCACAGGCTGAGGTCGTTGGCCAGGTTCCCGCTGGCTTCGCCCGAGGGCTGGACATGCAGGCCGGCGCGACCTGGTAGAGCCCACCGTTGACCGCGACACTCGCCGGATCCCGCCAGTGCAGGAGCATCTGGGCCGTTCCTGCCCCGCGGTCCAGGCGCAGGATCAGCGTGGCGATGCCGGTGGTGACCGAGCGCCGGGCCAGGTCGAGCGGGTCGCCGATCGCCGACCGCAGCGGCAACTCGTCCGGGCGCGGGCCGATCACCCGGTCCGGGTGAGCGAGCACCCAGGCCGCCGTCTCATGGGCGACGGCCTCGCTGACGTTGATCAGGTCGAAGTAGCGATTCGCGCCGAACCCGAGCCGGGGCCCGGCCGCCGGAATTCGGCCGCCAGCAGCCGGTAGCAGCTGCGGTTCTCCAGCAGCCGGGGCGGGCGGAGGGCGGCGAGCGCCTCGGCGTACGACCCGAAGCGGGTGCCGTCGGCGCGCAGCGGGCGTACACCCTCGAGCGAGCCGGGCTGAACCGGGTCAACCGCCATACCCGGCCGGCCGGGGCGCCAGGACAGCGTGACGGCCTCTAGCGGGACCGGCTCAGCAGGCCGCCACTGCGGCCGGGCCAGCAGCGGCATGCCGGCCACCCGCCAGGATTGCGGGTAGCACGGCTGCGCCAGCGGGATCAGGTCGTGCCGGTGTGCGTTCAGGTAGTCCCGCTCACGCAGCCAGCGCTGCTGGCTCCGGCCGACGTCCCCCGGGACGGCCGGCCCGGCTTCCGCCGTGGTCGGCTCGTGGGTCATGCGGGCTGTGCGGTGACCTGGACGGGGCGGCCCGGGCCCGCGGCGCGGACGGCCCGGGTGCGCCGGAGCGTGGCCCAGGCCCGGCCGGCCAGGTAGAAGACGGCGCCCAGGACCCCGACGAAGAAGCCGAGCGGCCAGTTGGTCACGTACGAGACCGCGATCCCGGTCCAGACGGTGGCCAGGCCGAAGGCGATGGACAGGACGATCGCAAGTCCGGGCCGGGGCGTGAACGACCGGGCCGCGGCGGCGGGGCCGATCATCAGGCTGAACATCAGCAGGGCTCCCACCACCGGTACCGTCATGCTGGTGGCCAGGGCCATGATCAGCAGGAACACCATCTCCATCCGGGCCGAGCTCACCCCGCGGGCCTCGGCGACCTCGGGCATGGCGGACGAGAGCATCAGCGGCCGGAAAATGACGCCGATGGCCAGGATGCTCGCCGCGCCCAGGATCGCGATCGGCAGCAGCTCATCGGGACTGACGCCGAACACCTCGCCGAACAGCAGCGAGTACGTCTCCTGCGCGTACTCGGTGCTTACGCTGATGAACAGGGCGCCGAGCCCCAGCATCAGGACCAGGGCCAGCGCGGTGGCCACGTCGTGCCGGGCGCGGCGGCCGAACGCACCGATCCCGAGGGCCCCGGCCACCGAGAAAACCACCAGGCCAACCAGGGTGCTGATGCCCAGCAGGCTCGCCCCGGCCGCGCCGGCGAAGGCACCGTTCGGGATGGCGTGGGCGGCGAACGTCGAACCGCGCAGCACGGCGAAGAAACCGACCACTCCGGCAATGACCGCGACGATTGTCGCCGCGATCCAGGTGTTCATCATGAAGCCGCTGAACATGCCCCCTCCTCGGAACGGGAGTGGGCCGCGGCGGCGCCGGATGCGGTCCGGGCGGAACGGGACCGGGACGGTCGGCGCAGGTAGCTGAGCAGGTAGAAGATCACCACGAGGGCGACGATGAAGAAGCTCACCGGCCAGCCGTGCCCGTGCGGCGGCCAGTCGTAGCTGTCGTAGGCCAGCAGGATGCCCAGCCAGGTGGCGACCACGCCGATCAGCGCCGAGACGGCCATCGCGCGGACGGGGCCCTTGGCGAGCCGCAGCGCGGTGGCGGCCGGACCGATCAGCAGCGCCGTGCTCAGCACGGCGCCGATGGCCACCGCGGACAGCGAGACCGAGATGGCCAGCGCGATCAGGTAGGCCGCGCCGACCGCGCGCACCGGCACGCCCCGGACCGCGGCGATATCCGGGCTGAGTGAACTCAGCAGCAGGACCCGGGACAGCACCACCACGACCAGCAGCGCGATCAGGCCGGAAGCGATCAGGGCCGGGACGGTCGAGGACGCGATAACGAAGATCGACCCAAACAGCACCGTGAACGACGCGCCCGTGGTGCTGGTCCTGGTCGCGTCCAGGTACAGGAAGAGCGCGGCCAGACCGAGCCCGGCGCCGAGGACGACCCCGGTCGCGACGTCGCGGCCACGCGCGGCGCTGGACGCCGATGATCTCCAGGAAGGCGGCCGCGCCGATCCCGAAGGCCAGGAAGCCCCAGAACTGGTTGAGACCGATGAGGAAGGCGCCGGAACCGCCGGTCGTGGCCACGTCGGCCAGCGCGTGCCCGGCGAAGGACTGGCCGCGGGTCACGGTGAACACGCCGACGACGCCTGAGGTGACCGCCACCACCGTGCCAACCAGCAGCGCGACGCGCACCGGCCCGCTCGACGCCAGCCCGGGCTCAAAAAGGTAGTGGAAGAAGTGCTCCATGGCGGCTCACGCGGCTCCGCTGCCGTACACGCTGTCCGGCTGCCGGTCCAGGTCGCCGGGGCTGCCGGTGTCCTCGTCGTCCTCGCCTGCCACGATCACCACCCGGCCGTGCACGTGCAGCACGTCCACGTGCTGGCCGTACAAACTGCTCAGCACGTCGGTGCGCAGGACCTCCTCGCTGCTGCCCACCGCGGCGCGGCCGGCCGCCACGTAGACGATCCGGTCCATCACCTGCGCCAGCGGGTTCATGTCGTGCGCGGAGATCAGGATCGCGATCCGCTGCTCATGCGCCAGCCGGGCCAGAATGGCGACGATGCCCTGGGCGCTGCGGATGTCCAGGTTGGCGAGCGGCTCGTCCAGCAGCAATAGTCGTGGGGAGCTGATCAGCGCGTGCGCGATCATCACCCGCTGCTGCTCGCCACCGGACAGCTCACCCACCCGGGCGTCGGCGTAGCCGTCCGCCCCGACCGCCCGCAGCGTCTCGGCAACCAGGTCGCGCCGGGCCCGGGACGGCAACGGTATGCCAAGCCGGTTGCCGTCGATGCCCAGGGCCACCACGTCCCGCACGCGTAGCGGCATGTCGGGCTCGATCAGGAGCTTCTGCGGCACGTACCCGACCACCGGGCGCCGGCGCCGCCGCCCGGGCCGCTGGCCGGGCTCGGAGCCTGCCACGGTGACCGTGCCCGAGGACGGCGGCTGGAGCCCGAGGATCACCCGCAGGATCGTGGTCTTGCCTGCACCGTTCGGCCCGATGAGGCCGGTGAACTCCCCCGGCCGGACGGCGAAGCTGACGTCCTTCAGGATCTGGCGGCCGGACAGCCGGACGCTGATCCCGTCGAGCCGGAGCAGCTCGTCGGAGCGGGGAAGGCGCGCGCTGGTGGACGTCACAGTTTCGCTGCCGACTTCTTGTGGGCTACGGCCTGCTGAATGTCGTTGGTCTCGGCCAGCATCCAGGTCTGGTAGGTGTAGCCGGGCGTTGGCATTGTCTCGTAGACCCCCACGACCGGGACGCCGTTGCGCTGGGCCAGCGAGATAAACGACTCCGTCAGGCTATCGGTCACCTGCTGGTTGTAGAGAAAGACCTTCACCTTGTGCTGGGTGAACAGGCTCCGTTCCAGCGCGACGTCCTGGGCCGAGGGGTCCACGCCGTTCATGATGTCGGCCTGGAAGGCGAACGGGGTCATGATGTCGGCCCCCGCAGCCTGCAGCATGTAGTCCGCGACCGGCTCGGTAACCGCGACCGGGGTGTCCGGATACTTAGCCTTGAACGCGGCGACGGCCTGGTCCCACGCGGCGAGCGACCCGATGAAGGTACGCGCGTTGGCCCTGAAGTACGAGGCATGTGCGGGCTGCAGCGAAGCCAGGTCCGCGGCGACGGCGTTGGCCACGGCCGGCATCGTGGACGGCTTGTACCACAGGTGCGGGTTCGGCGTGCTGTCCGGCAGGCCGAGCAGATTCTGCACGTCGATGACCTTGCGGCCGGCGTCGGGCACGGCCCGCTCGATCGTGTTCATGAACGTGTCGTAACCGACGCCGTTCTGCACGACCAGCTGGGCTGCGCTGACTTCGCGGGCCACGCTCGTGCTGGCCTCGAACGTGTGCGGGTCGGTGTTCGGGTTGCTCATGACGGCCGACGTCGTGACGTACTTGCCACCAACCTGCTGGATGACGCTGGCGTATTCGTTTTCCGCGCCGACGGCCACGATGGCGTGGCCGGAACTGGCCGACGGTCCGGCCGCGATGCCGGCGGAGCAGGCGGCGGTGAGCAGGGCGGCACCGAGGGCGACGGCAGCAGCCAGGGACTGACTAAGTCGGCGCATGGCCATAATGATAATCATTTCTATTTGGAGCCGTCAAAGCGAGGTTGTACGGTGCGGTTGTGACCACGTCAAAGCCGGAACCCGCCACCGGACCCGCGCCCCGCGGTACCAAGGTGCGCGGCACCAAGCAGGCGGCGGCGCTCGCGGCGGCGCTGGAAAACCTCCCCGGCTTCTGCAGCGCCCAGCAGATCCACGCCGAGCTGCGGCGGCGGGGAGAGCACATCGGGCTCACCACTGTCTACCGCCACCTCCAGGTGCTCAGCGACGAAGGCGCGGTCGACGCCATCCGCGACGACAGCGGCGAGACCCTCTACCGCCGGTGCGAGACGAGCGCCCATCATCACCATCTGACCTGCCGGAACTGCGGCACGAGCGTCGAGGTGGAGGGCCGGGCGGTCGAGCAGTGGGCCGAGCGGGTCGCCCGCGACGCCGGATTCACCGACGTGGGCCACACGGTCGAGCTCTTCGGCCTGTGCCCCAGCTGTGCTGTGTCAGCCCGGCCACGGGCCGGTAACGGCGCGCGGGCCTGGCCAGGTGCATTCGGTTTCATTTACGAATCAATGAAACAGCACCTGGGCAGGCCCGCGCCGGCCCCCGGACCTGTACGGGCCGGGGGCCAGCTTGTCTACCGGGTGGCCCGGTCAGGCGGCCATCGCGTGCTCGGCCGTGGCAGGCTCCAGGGCCAGCCGGAGCACGTCCCGCACATCCGTCATCGGGTGCACGGTCAGCTTCTCCAGCACCTCGGCGGGCACGTCGTCGAGATCCGGCTCGTTCCGCTTCGGGATCAGCACCGTGGTGATGCCAGCCTGGTGGGCGGCGAGCAGCTTCTGCTTGACGCCACCGATCGGCAGCACCCGGCCGGTGAGGGACACCTCGCCGGTCATGGCCACGTCGTCGCGGACCCGCCGGCCCGACAGCAGCGAGGCCAGGGCGGTGGTCATCGTGACACCGGCACTCGGCCCGTCCTTCGGCACCGCGCCCGCAGGCACGTGGATGTGCACACCGCGGTCCTTCAGGTCGCCGACCGGGAGCTCCAGCTCCGCGCCGTGCGACCGGAGGAACGACAGGGCGATCCGGGCCGACTCCTTCATCACGTCGCCGAGCTGTCCGGTGAGAGTCACGCCGGTCTCACCCGTCTCCGGGTCGGCCAGCGAGGCCTCGATGAACAGCACGTCGCCACCCGCTCCGGTGACCGCCAGGCCGGTGGCCACGCCGGGCACCGAGGTCCGGCGCTCGGACTCGCCGAGGCTCGTCTCCGGGGTGAACCGCGGACGGCCGAGGTAGTCCCGCAGGCCCTCCTTGGCCACGGTCACCGGGAGCGTCGCCTGGTCCAGCGCCACCTTCGCGGCGATCTTCCGCAGTACCCGGGCGATGGCACGCTCCAGCGAGCGGACACCGGCCTCCCTGGTGTACTCCGCGGCCAGCATGTGCAGAGCGTCCTCGCCGATCGTCACCTCGTCCGGCTCAAGCCCGGACTTCGACAGCTGCCGGGGCAGCAGGTGGTCCCGGGCGATGACGACCTTCTCGTCCTCGGTGTAGCCGTCCAGCTGCACCAGGTCCATCCGGTCCAGCAGCGGGCCCGGCACGGTCTCCAGCACGTTCGCCGTGGCGATGAACACCACGTCCGAGAGGTCGAGTTCGACCTCCAGGTAGTGGTCGCGGAAGGTGTGGTTCTGCGCGGGGTCGAGGACCTCGAGCAGTGCGGCCGCCGGGTCACCCCGGTAATCCGCCCCCACCTTGTCGATCTCGTCGAGCAGGACGACCGGGTTCATCGAGCCCGCCTCGCGGATGGCCCGGACGATGCGGCCCGGCAGCGCGCCGACGTAGGTACGCCGGTGACCCCGGATCTCCGCCTCGTCCCGGACGCCGCCGAGCGACACCCGGACGAACTTGCGGCCCATGGCCCGGGCCACCGACTCGCCGAGCGACGTCTTACCGACGCCGGGCGGGCCCACCAGCGCGAGGACGGCGCCGCTGCGGCGACCGCCGATCACGCCCAGGCCGCGGTCGGACCGGCGCTGGCGCACGGCCAGGTACTCGACGATGCGCTCCTTGACGTCATCCAGGCCGGTGTGGTCCTCGTCCAGGATCCGCCGGGCTCCGGCGATGTCGTAGGCGTCCTCGGTGCGGTCGTTCCACGGGATGTCGAGCACGGTGTCCAGCCAGGTCCGGATCCAGCCGACCTCGGGCGACTGCTCGGCGGTGCGCTCCAGCTTCGCGACTTCCTTCATCGCCGCGTTGTGCACATCCTCCGGCAGGTTGGCCGCCTCGACCCGGGCCCGGTAGTCGTCCTCCTCGGTGGAGGGGTCACCGGACAGGTCGGCGAGCTCCTTGCGGACCGCCGCGAGCTGCTGCCGCAGCAGGAATTCCTTCTGCTGCTTCTCCATGCCCTCCTGGACGTCCTTGCGGATCGACTCCGCGACGTTCAGCTCGGCCATGTGCTCCTTGGTCCAGCCGATGATCAGCTCCAGCCGCTCGACCAGGTCCGCGGTCTCCAGGATCTGCAGCTTCTGCGCGGCGTTCAGGTAGGCCGAGTAGCCGGACCGGTCGGCGATGGCCGACGGGTCGTCCAGCTGCTGGATCGCGTCCACGACCTGCCAGGCCCCGCGGTTCTGGAGCATGGCGATGACCAGCGCCTTGTATTCCTTCGCCAGCTCGTCAGCGCGCGCGCCGCGGCCGGTCTCTTCGATCACCGTGCCCTCGACCCAGAGGGCGGCACCGGAGCCCGTCGTGCCGGAGCCGATCCGCACGCGGGAAATACCGCGCAGGACCGCTCCCGGCTCGCCCCCGGGCAGGCGCCCCTCCTGGTCGACAACGGCCAGCGTGCCCACTCCGGCCAGGCCGCGGTCGGCAAGCCGGGGCACCAGCAGGACGCGGGGCTTGGCCTCGGACCGGATGCCCGGAACCCGCGCCGCCGCCGGGACACGCGCCGCGTCGATCGCGGCCCGCACCTCCTGCTGGGAAGTCTCAAGCGGCACCACCATCCCGGGCAGGACAACCTCGTCGTCCAGGGGCAGCACCGGCAGTGTGAGCTGTTCGCTCATCTGGCCTCCAAAAGTTGAGTCAATCACACTCAATAAAGAAGAGGCCGAAATAATTTCCTGTGCATGTTCTCTCTGAGCGAAGCGCCGGCCGGATGCGGACAAACCCTCTCTGAACTGGGAGAACAGCTGACCCCGGCGAGGCTGGGCGGTAGCTGCTTACGCCGAACGCGCGGCGCCAGGCCGGCCACGGTGCGGGCCAGGGCGGTGTCGCCGGCTTCGGCGGCAAGCTGGCCGTGGTACTCGCGGACCATCGCGGTACAGGAGGCCGACGGGCTCGCCTCAGTCAGCACGTTACCGGGACGAGCCCGGAGCCGGGCCGGCCTGGACGCGTGCACGGTGCTGCGCTATACATCGGATGTATTTGCCGGTGCTAGCTGAGAGCCAGTGCCACCTGAGAACCAGTGCCAGCCGAGTAACGAGCGGGCCAGCCCGGCCAAACGAGCGGGAGCACGCGCATGAGCGAGCCGGGAACCGGGCCGGGCAGCGGATCCAGCGGTAGTGCGGGCGCCGCGGGCGCGGGCGGCGAATTCGACGGGCTGTCCGCGCTCGTAACCGGCGGCGCCTCAGGCATCGGACTTGCCACGGCCAGACTGCTGGCCAGCCGGGGGGCGCGGGTGGCGATCCTGGACCGGGACCTGGCCGGTTCCGGCCACGATCTGGTCAGCGTGAAGGCCGACGTGACCGACGATGACGCGGTGCGCAGCGCGATCGGCGAGGCCGTCGTCGCACTGGGTGACCGGCTCGACATCCTGGTGAACAACGCCGGGATCGGGGCCGCGGGGACGGTGGAGGACAACTCCGACGAGGAGTGGCATCGGGTCCTGGACATCAACGTGCTCGGCATGGTCCGGGCCAGCCGCGCCGCGCTGTGGCACCTGCGCCGCGCCGTGGCGGACAAGGGCCAGGCGGCGATCGTGAACACCTGCTCGGTGGCCGGCGTTGCCGGGCTGCCGCAGCGGGCGCTGTACTCCGCCAGCAAGGGCGCGGTGTACGCGCTGACCCTCGCCATGGCCGCCGACCACGTGCGGGAGGGCATCCGGGTGAACTGCGTGACGCCCGGCACCGCGGACACTCCGTGGATCGGCCGCCTGCTCGACGCCGCTCCCGACCCCGCGGCCGAGCGCGCCGCCCTCGAAGCCCGCCAGCCCCTGGGGCGGCTGGTCTCGGCCAACGAGGTCGCGGCGGCCATCGCCTACCTCGCCAGCCCGCTGGCCGGGGCCACGACCGGCACGGCCCTGGCTGTGGACGGCGGTATGTCCGGGCTGCGGCTAAGGCCGCCGACCATCTCCTGACGCCCGGACCGGCACCCGCCTACCGGCTCACGCCGTAACGCCACACCCGTCGCGGGCCTGCCTGTTACTTCCCGGCGGTCAGCCGGAGCTGGGCTGATGGTCCCAGGGATCGTGCCAGTCATCCATTAGCTGCGCTGTGAACCCATACTTGGCGGCGAGACCGGTCAGCGTTTCCGTACGGTAATAGAAGTCCTCGCGGTGGACCTGATACTCATCGTCGGCTGCCCGGTAATAAGTGAAGAATCGAACATCGCACCCGGCGCCATAATCCGCCCGACGTTAGCGATGCATTGCTCAATCACCTGGATTGGGCAATGCGTGAAGACGCTGTTCGCATGCACCACGTTGAAGTAGGAGCCTGGAAAAAAACGGAGGGTCAGGTCGCTAACTAGATTGAGCTGGGGCAGCTTATCCTGGAGCTGATCATCCATGATCACCTGCTGTGCCGACAGCAGAATCTCCGGCGAGATGTCGATGCCGTGGTAATGGCCGGGGTCCAGATATCCGATGAGATGCCGTCCGGCCCGCAAGTTACCGCAGCCGATTTCGAGTATCCGGTCGGTGGGCTTGAGGCCATGCTCTATCAGGTAATCAGACTGCATCTGGCCGAACTCAACCCATTGTTCATGGCTTCTGCTGCCGACGGCGGCATCGAGATTCTGCGTTGCCTTGTACCTCATTACCGAACGGTAGTAGTCCACATGACCGCGAGAATTGGCCCGTAGCCAGGTATCCACGCACACGCGACGTACGTAAGGCAAGATCTGATCGGGATGCCGGGCGGCAAAACAAAAGCTTGTATGAGAGGCGGGACCGGTTGCTCAGTGCCATACACATTCTCCTTGAGTACTTGCCTCGCGGCCCTGCGGGGGCATCCGCAAGATCTAGGGCGGGAAAGTAGCAGGTTCGGAAGGCTCGCCATTCCTGGGCACGTTCTCCGCCGGTAGCAGAACGGCTCGCGGCCCGGGCAGTGCACTGCGGATCTGCCCGTACCGCCGGAAGAGCTGGTCGAAGGCGTTGAAAAGAGGAGGATGACCTCTGATCTGCCGGATAGCCCAGGCTGCGGAAACACCGTGCGCCCAGTTGGCCGCCGCAAGCGGGGACCGCCGGGTGACAACCCCCTCGGCGACGAAGATATCGCGGCTCTTCATGACTTCCTTGTAACGCTTGGCCCCCTTGCCAAGGTCGACCAATTCAACTCCGTCAGCTGCCGCCGCCTCCACCATCCGCAGCATATGGATCAGGCCCGGTGAATAGGCACCGTAACTGGTGTTGTATGCGGTAAACCAATAGGCCATGACCCGCTCGGACCGGATACCGAAATGGGCGGCGACCGGGACATCGTCGCGTAAAGTACCGAGAGCATGCCGCTGAAACGGTCGGTTCGGGTGCCGAGAAGCGCCTCCAGGAGCGCCACGACCCACGCACGGCTGAACCGGTCGACACGGCCGGTTCGGCGGTCTGAGTCGGACTTCCAGGCCATGAGCGAGTGCAGGGCACCCACATCGCTCGAGTCTGGTACGAAACGAAGCTTCCCGGCCTCCCGCTCAAACTTTCGCGCTTTACGGGCCACATTGCTGTAGAAACGAGGCGCGGAGGATTTTAGCGCCTGGTAATAGGCGCTGTAGCCATCCGCCAGGTCGATGACCGGTGAGGGCAGTACCGCGGCCTGATAGCGCTCGAACAGCTTCTGGCCCGCGACCAGGTGATCAAACTGCCAGACGGATACACTGCAGGCCCGCAGCAGCGTACGCAGATTCAGTCCATCCCTGGCGCGTGGATCAGGCCCTGGCAGTCGGTCAGGCCAGCGGCGATGGGGACACCAAGACCCAGCCTGCGCCGTTCGAAGGGGAGGAACCCGGTGATCGCTGGTCCGTCAGCGAGGACGGCGACCCGGGCGCCGGGACGCTGTCGGCCGACTGCGACCGTGAACTCAGGGCTCAGGAAGGGATTGGCCAGTGCATCCGTCCCGGCCTGCACAGGAATGCCAGGCAGCGATCTCCGCAGGCCCCAGGTCATCTGGATGGATAACCGATATCTGCACCAGAACAACCTCTCCTCACCCGTCGGGCGGTAATTCCTGACCGCCCGGCGGGGTTATTGCGCGCTACTCCCGCGCTTGGCACGATTAGGCAGCCTTCGCGGCCACGGCCGCGCTCACGCGGCGGGCGGTGAACGTGGTCCCGCATACAAACCTCATCACCGGCCCGAAGGTAGCGGCAGCCGTCAAGCTGGTGAAGTACAGCCCTGGGACCGACGACTCGAACAAAGTCGACAGTATGGCCAGCCACCAGCATCGCACCTTGCCGCATAGTTCAGGAGACAGGAAGTCAAGCCGACTGAGGTCGACCCGGTAACCAGTGGCGGCGAGGACGTGATCCACCGCCAGATCATGCGTCTGGCCAGCAGAAGCCACGGTCAGCAGCACCTTGTCACCTTCCCGGCGCGCCCGGACCACGCGGTGCCCGTCGAGGACCGGAACCTTGCCCACCACCCGGTCCTTGAGCCACCAGGCACCGAGCGGGCCGAGCACCCGCTTGACCAGCTTGAGCCGGGTATCGGCGGGCAGATAGGGAAACAAGCCGGTGGCGTGACTGAAGGGATAAATGCGCCAGGTCGGGCCGAGCGGCGAATTCGGTTCCGGGCGCAGGCTAGTACTCCGGAGCGAGGCTCTTTGGGCGGCAGGCCCCATCGTGCCTGGCTTTGAACCAGCACCCGCACCCCAGCTCCGGCCTCGTGCAGCAGCGCGCCACTTTCGAGGGCCGACTGACCCGCGCCGATGACGGCAATCTCGCGGCCTCTGAAGCGTGTCAGATCACGATGCTGTGAGGTGTGTGACACGACCGATCCCGGCGCCGGACCATCTGGCGCGACTGCGGCCAGTTCAGCCGGGACGTGAAGCGAAGCCGTTCAGGCCGCTCGCCATTACGACCGTCCCGGTCTCGAGTTCTTCGCCCGAGCTGAGGGTGAGGTGAAAACGCCCGGCCGCGTGATCGAGGTGGTTCACCTGCTCCGACTCAACGTCGGGAAGCAGTTGCTGCTGAAACCATGGCTTGTAGCGGATGAACATCTCGATAGGCACGATCTGATGCCCTGTGAGCGGCTGCGTTCCGCTGGCTGCGGAGAAATCAGCGAGGCCATAGCCCGGGGTAGGGGCCGACAAATCCGAAGCGTCGGGAGCAGACTTGAGGCACATGCCGACCGGCATGCGCCGACGCCAGCTCGACATCACATCGCCGAAGACGAACAGGTACACCGCGGCCTCGGAGGTGCGCCGCGACCGACAGCCCTGTACGGCCGGCTTCGATGACAACAGTCGGCTTGGCAGATCCCGTCATTGCATTCCGTCCTTCCCCGTCTAATGAGACTGTCGTCGCCGGGAACGGTCCGGCGGAACTGAGTGAGTGCCTCCGCCAGCGGCTTGCTAAGACGTGGCCACATAGCAATAAATGGAGCGGGGCCGCCGCGCCAGCCACGCAAAGTTCGGTCAACGTATGGCGCGGTACGGGTGCCGCAGAGGGATAGTCGCGATTGCCCCGGGAGGAAAGCCGGGCGGGCAGGTCGATGTGCTCCACAACAATCCTCCGGCCGTCGAGCTGAGAGCTGGCCGGAACCGGACGTCCGGTGAGATCGAGATGCAGGGCGCGTACCACGTCAACGCCCTCGGCGGTCTCAATAGACGGAACTGGTTGCCCACCCGCGGGTTAAAATCCACCAGTTTGTACTGGCCATCGCGCTTGTCAAGACGCCAGTCAAGGTCGGCGATACCCTGTAATTCGATCTCCTTGCAAAGGCGTTCCGCCAAATTGGCAAGCACATCATTCGGTACGGCATAGGCCGAGGCCGTGGCACCGGCATGGGCCAAGAACGGACTTTGAGCCCGGTAAAGGTGAGCAAGCAATTTGAGCTGTTGTCACAGTACAGGTGAACAAACCAGTCCTCCGCGTGCTCGCGAGGAATGTACTCCTGCACAATCACGTTGGGCGCCTCGTCCGCTGCCGGAGCGATCGCCAGCAATTCGTCGGCGCTGTGCAGGACGGAGCTGTGGGACACGACAGGAGCGCGCCGCCGGACCCACGGCTCAACGTTCTTCACCACTACCGGGAACGTGGCGCTCGCCGCGAACGCCGCCAGTTCGCTGCCGGTCGCCGGGCAGGACGTGACGGGTGCTGGGATTCCATAATGCCGACACATCTCGTAAAACTTCGGTTTGCTGGCCAGGGCCCGCGGCAGGCTAGGGTCGACCGGCGGGAAAAGGAAATACTCGACAGTCGACTGTGTACTCAGCGACTAGCACGGCAGCCTCATCGTCCATGGGAACGATAACCGATCGCTTCCCAAGTCGCTGTCCTATTTCTCGCAGCTGCGCGGTGAGGACCACTGGATCCCTCCAGCCCGGTCGCTCGCCAGACAAAGTGGCCGGTGCAATAACGCCAACATCGCCGCAGGCGTCAGCCGGTCCTCAGTTATGGCGTACACAGGGATACCGAGGCGGCCGAGGGTGCGGACTGCGGCTACGCCCCCGGAGTGCAGCGCATACTTGCCCACCTTGAGAATGAGCGCCGGAACCTGCCGATCCGCCCTGACCGTGGCCGTGATCACCGGCACCCATCACGCTGTAGGACGGCCGTGCGCGAAGCTGGAACGCGATCCAACGCACGTACGGTTACCACCACATCACGCCGGGCACCGGACGCCGGGCAAGCCAGATCAGTCCGCAAAGTCCCCCCAAATCAAGGTCAAGTAACAGATCAGCCCAGCTTCTTAGGTGGTCCCAAACAGATATGGTGTTCCGCCGAACGGGTAAAGAGACACCGAAGCAGGTAAAGCGGACATCTGCCACATGTAGGTGACGTACCAGTGCAGCCGCCGGATGACGGTAGTTAGGTCACGAAATGGTAACGGCTGCTTGACCAGCACACTTTCTGCTGGTCACGATTCCTACGTCCCAGACAGACCTTGGCCCGCCATCGGCCGCCTCGAACGTCCGGGCGACCGATTTGGATGGGGCCGAGCCAAGGGTGGTGCCCCAGTTTGCTAAGAGGCCGATAGAACGGTTAGGTGCCGGAGCTCCCTGGTCCGCCCACGCCCAGGCTGATCGCCGATCAGGCCCTGAACCGCCGCATCGTCGCCGTCGACGACGCGGACGCGTTCGTCTGCCGCCCCGACACCCCCGGGCAGCTGCGCGACGCGCTCGTCGGGCGGCACCCCGCCCCCACATCGGCCCGGCGGCGTGGCAAGACCATGTGGTGCGAAAGACTTCCGGGGTAAACGGTTCGCCCGAGCCGGGGCCCGCAGCCGGGGATTCACTGCGGGTACTGGCAGCTCCGGATCGTCGTCACGGCAGGCGACCGGACGACGGGGGGTGGCGGATGCTGGGGGCCGCAGCGGCGCGAAGCACGCCCAGCCCGGGAGCCTCAACCGCCGGGCCGGGGGAGAGGCCCGGCCCGGGAGGCGCGCCCGGGCCGGGACAGGCCCGGCCCGGGACGCACGCCCGGGCCGGGAGAGCGCCAAGCCCGGACGCACGCCCGGGCCGGGAGAGGCGCCCAGCCCTGCACGCACGCCCGGGCCGGGGAGAAGTGGACACTTGGGGAAGCCCGGAATGGAACCGTTTCACGCTCGAGTTCGCCGACGGCGGCCTGTGGGCCCTGTTCGACAAGCGCCTGCTGGGACGGGTCCGGCCTGAATCCCGCGACACCCACGCGCTCTCGGCCGCGGGATGCGGAAGAGGTCACGCGAGCCCAGTTCCGCCAGCTGATCATGAAGGGCACGATCGCGGTCAAGGCGCGGCTGCTGGATCAGTCCAAGATCGCCCTGGCGCTCGGTAACCTGCTCGCCGACGAGGCGCTCTGGCAGGCCCGGATCCCCGCCCGCCGCACCGGTTAGCCCGCTGCAGCGCAAGGACGCCGACCGGCTGGACCTGGGCCCTGCAGTCCGCGCTGAAGGCGGCAATCGCCCAAGGGGGTGTGCACACCGGGGAGGTCATACCGGCCCGCCACCCGGGCGGCACCTGCCCCCGCTGCGGTGCCGAGATGAGGCACAGCACGGTCGGCGGCCGGTGACCTGGTGGTGCTCCCGGGAACAGGCGCCCTGGCCAGAGCCGGTGGCTCAGCCCGCTTGAGCCCGGCCGCCTCACCTCGCGACGCGGGCGGTTTCCCGGATCTGCGCAAGGGCGTTCTCAGCGGTGAGGCAGCCTGCCGTGGTGAGTTCCAGGTTGCCGAGCCACGCCCGGTGGGTCGCCTCTCCACCGCCGTTACGCAGTCGCTGACCACGTAGACCGTGAAGCCGAGGTCGGTCCCGTGCCGGGCCGTCTGCTCCACGGTCAGGTTGGTGGCCACCCCCGTGATGAATACCGTGCTGCCACCCGGTCAGCAGCCATTGCACGACGTTGTTCCCGGCCAGCCCGGGAGCTTCTGGTTGTCGGCCACCAGGGCGCCGCTGGCCAGTTCCGACATCTCCGGAATCAGCTGGGCGCCGGGCGCAACCGGCCGGACATCTCCTGTGCGTCGCCTACCGCCCGCATGAAGGCGGTGTTGCGGACCAGCGAACCCCCGTCGCCGGGAACGGTGAACCGGGTGAAGACCAGCTCCCCTCCCGCGGCGCGGGCCGCACCATGGAACTCCACCGCCCGGCCGACCACGCCACTTCGCGCGACCGGCTCGCCGAGCATCCCGCCAAAGAAACCCTCCGGTCTGATCACATTGACCTGCCAGTGCAGCGCGAGAACTGCGGCACCCCGTGGACCTGTCATGAATGTGATCTTCCCCGCCAGAGGCCCGAAGAACCGGCGTTCCCCGTGCGGACGTCAGGGCACCGACGCCAGCCACTGCTCGACGGCGACGGGAGACGGCCGCGCCGGGAGCGGCCAGGAATGACGGCCGGGAGCGGTCAGGAATGACGGCGCCGCCTGATACCAATGAGTGCATGACCCGCGATGAGGCTGAACGGCACCTACGGTCCCTGGCCCGCCCGGACGCGCGGCTCCGGGAAGACCAGTGGACAGCTGTCAGCGCTCTGGTGGACGGCCGCCGGGCCTTGGTCGTGCAGCGCACCGGCTGGGGAAAGTCGGCGGTCTATTTCGTGGCCACCGCGCTGCTGCGCGCGGGGGGCGCCGGGCCGACGGTCATCGTCTGCCGCTGCTGGCCCTGATGCGCAACCAGATCGACGCCGCCGGGCGGGCCGGTATCCGGGCCCGGACCATCAACTCGGCCAACGCGGACGACTGGGAGGAGACCTACGGCGAGATCGCCGCGGGAGCCGTGGACGTGCTGCTGGTCAGCCCGGAACGGCTGAACAATCCCGGCTTCCGTGACCGGGTGCTGCCGCGGCTGGCCGCTACCGCCGGGATGCTGGTCATCGACGAAGCGCACTGCATCTCTGACTGGGGGCACGACTTCCGCCCCGACTACCGGCGGCTGCGCACCCTGCTGGCGTCGCTGCCCGGCGGCGTTCCGGTCCTGGCTACCACGGCAACCGCCAACGCGCGCGTCACCCGTGATGTCGCCGAGCAGCTCACTGCGGGCGGCGAGGACGAGGCAGTCGTGCTGCGCGGGCCGCTGGACCGGGAAAGCCTGCACCTGGCGGTGGTTGAGCTGCCCACCGCCTACCAGCGCCTGGCGTGGCTGGCCGAGCACATCGGCGAGCTCCCCGGCTCGGGCATCATCTACACGCTCACCGTGGCGGCCGCGCACGAGACGGCGGCGTTCCTGCGCGAGCAGGGCCTGGCGGTCACCGCCTACAGCGGGCAGGATGACCCGGACCAGCGGATCGCCGCGGAGGACGATCTGCTGGCCAACCGGCTCAAGGCCATCGTGGCGACCAGCGCGCTGGGCATGGGCTTCGACAAGCCGGACCTGGGATTCGTTGTGCACCTGGGCGCCCCGCCCTCCCCGGTCGCCTACTACCAGCAGATCGGCCGCGCGGGCCGTGGCGTGCCACGGGCCGAGGTGGTCCTGCTGCCGGGCCGGGAAGACCGGGACATCTGGGCGTACTTCGCCTCGCTGGCCTTCCCGCCGGAGACCGTCGTCCGCAGCACGCTCGCGGCCCTGGCCGACGCCGGCCGCCCGCTGTCGGCGGGCGCGCTGGAGACCCGTGTCGACCTGAGCCGGGGGCGGCTGGAAACGATGCTGAAGGTACTGGATGTGGACGGGGCCGTGCGCCGGGTCAGCGGTGGCTGGGAGCCTACTGGCCAGCCATGGTCGTACGACGCCGAGCGCTACGCGCGGGTGGCCGCCGAACGTCTGCGCGAGCAGCAGGCAATGCTCGACTACGTCTCGGCCTGCGGCTGCCGGCTGGAGTACCTGCGCCGCGAACTGGATGATCCGGCCGCCGCTCCGTGCGGCCGCTGCGACAACTGCACCGGGCGGCACTGGACGCCAGACGTGTCGGGGCCGGGGGCCGCCACGGCCCGCGAGCGGTTGCTGCGCCCTGGCGTGGACGTCGCACCCCGGCGGATGTGGCCGACCGGGATGAAGGACCTCGGGATCGAGGCCGCCGGCAAGATCCCCCCCGCCCTGTCGGCCGGGGCCGGCCGGGCCCTCGGCAGGCTCACCGACGTGGGCTGGGGCACGAGGCTGCGCGCGCTGCTGGCCGAGGACGCACCGGATGAGCCGGTCACCGCGGATCTCACCGGCGCGCTGGTCACCGTGCTGGCCGCTGGGACTGGGAGCAGCGCCCCGCCGCGGTGGCGACGCTGCCGTCGCGGACCCGGCCCTTGCTGATCGAGAGCCTGGGCAAGCGGATCGCCGACATCGGGCGGCTGCCCTATCTCGGCGCACTGGAATACACCGAGGATGGCCCGGGGCCACGTCGGCACAACAGCGCCCAGCGGCTGCGGTCACTGTGGGACGCCTTCACGGTTCCCGCAGCGCTGGCCGGCGGGCTGTCCGGGCTGGACGGCCCGGTCCTGCTCATCGACGACCGGATCGAGACGGGATGGACAATGACGGTCGCCGCCAAGCTGCTCCGGACCGGCGGCGCCGCGGGCGTCCTGCCACTCGTGCTGGCCGTGACGACGGGCTGAGCCGCCCGGGGGGCCGCGCACCGGGAGAGGCAGCGGGGCAGGCCCGGGACGGCGGCGTCAGCTCAGCGGTGGCCGCTCACCGCGTGCGGCACGTACGGCTCCTCGAGCTGCCGCATCTCCTGCTCACTGAGCTTCAGCTCCTCGGCGGCGAGCGCGTCCTCCAGGTGGCTCAGCTTGGTCGCGCCCACGATGGGAGCCGTCACGCCGGGCCGGTGCAGCAGCCAGGCCAGCGCCACCTGCGCCGGCGCCACGCCGCGCTGCTCTGCGATGTCCCGGAGCCGGTCCACCACGTCATAGTCGGAGTCCGGCGTGTACAGCGAATCAATGAACGAATCGGAACCCGACCGGGTGGTGCGCTGCTCACCCTCCCGGGTGCGGGTCCCGGCCAGGACGCCCCGGGCGAGCGGGCTCCACGGGATCACGCCGACGCCCTGGTCGATGCACTGCGGGATCATCTCCCGCTCCTCTTCCCGGTATATGAGGTTGTAGTGGTCCTGCATGGAGACGAACCGGGTCCAGCCATTCCGCCCGGCGGTGTACTGGGCCTTGGCGAACTGCCACGCGAACATGCTGCTGGCGCCGATGTACCGCGCCTTCCCGGCGCGCACCACATCGTGCAGCGCCTCCATGGTCTCCTCGATGGGCGTGTGGTAATCCCAGCGGTGGATCTGGTAAAGGTCCACGTAATCCATGCCCAGGCGGCGCAGCGAGGCGTCGATGGCCGCCATGATGTGCTTGCGCGACAGGCCGTGGCCGTTCTCGTCGCGGCCGGGCCCCGGCTCCGGGCGGCCGGTGGGCCTGACCGGCATGAACACCTTGGTCGCCACGACGACCTTGTCCCGGCTGAACAGCTTGGCCAGCAGCCGGCCCGTGGCCACCTCGCTGGCGCCGCCCGAGTAGGTGTCGGCGGTGTCGTAGAAGATGACACCGCCGTCCGCGGCGGCCTTGACGATCGGCTCGGCGGCCTGCTCGTCGAGCGCCCAGGCTCGGTCACTGTCATTGCCGTAGCTCATCATCCCCAGGCAGACACGCGACACGCGCAGCCCGGTGGACCCGAGGTTGACGTACTTCACAGGGTTCTCCAATCATGGGGGCGGGCCGGACAGCTGACGCCACCGATCCCCACTTCGGCTCCGAGCCAGAACAACGACATCAACCGCGGTAACTAGGCCACGAACGGGTCCGCGCCCGACTCGCTGACCAGGGGACGGCCCGCGTGCTCCCAGCCGAGCATGCCGTCGGCCACATTGACCACATTCCAGCCGCCCGCGCCGAGAGCCTGGGCCGCGTAGGCGGATCGCGAACCGGCCCGGCAGATTACGTACACCTCGCGGTCGCGTGGAACCTGGTCGGTCCGCCCGCCCAGATCGCCCAGCGGAATGTGGACCGCATCGGGCGCATGCCCGGCCGCCCACTCGTCATCCTCGCGGACATCCAGCAGATATGCGCCCTCCGGTAGCCTGGCCGCGGGCAGCTCGGGCACGATCCCTCCAGCGTTCATCTTCGCTCCCCTCCACGAGCCCGCCAGCGTAGGCCAGACCGGCGGCCACTATTACTTCTGGTTACGAATTGAGGCGCTGAGCCGCCCTTTGACGTTATCCCAGGGCCGGCGCGGGCCGACAGCGGGTCCACCCGCCACGACCCGGCTCTTAGCCGGCCTGTCAGCGTTAGGTTTTAACCATCCAGTCTCGCCCGGAGGGACACCGAGCCGGACCGCTGCGGTGATCCGGCCTGCTCTCCGCTACCCGCACGGAGGACCCGATGCGCCGCGTTGTCCTGGCCATCGCCGGACCTTCGCCGGACTGGTCGTGCTCTTGACGTTCAAGTCCCATACCGGCACGTCCGCGGTGTCCGCCGTCCCGGCGGGGACGGCGGGTCCCGGGGGCACCGCCGGAACCCCCAGCGCGGGGCCGGGACGACAAACGGAGCAGGCGGGACCACCCCCTCGGCCCCTCGGGCTCGGCCCGCGGGACCAGTGGCGGCGGGTCTGCCCCGTCGGGCAGCAGCGCATCACCCGGGACGGCCACGGGTCAAGGTGACACCGCAGGCGGCCGCATCATCACCGGCAATGTGGCGAACACGATCTACGGGCCGGTCCAGATCCAGGCGGCGGTCAAGGCCGGCAAGATCATCAAAGTGACGATCCTGCAGCAGCCGAGCACCACGGCGCACGACCTTCAGATCGGTGCGTTCGCCTTCCCCCAGCTGGAAGCCGAGACACTTTCGGCGCAGAGCGCCAAGATCGACATGGTGTCCGGCGCGAGCTACACGAGCGGAGGCTACATCCAGTCCTTGCAGAGCGCGATCGACCGCGGAGCCTGACCCGGCCGGCGTCGACGGGTCTCCGGAGCTCAGGGGCTCCGGAACTCAGGGGCTCCGGAACGGGGCCCGGAACTCAGGGGCCCGGAACTCAGGGGCCCGGAACTCAGGGCTGCAGGCCAACAGGTCTACGGGCGCGTCCGGCGCCCAGGGCCCGGGGCTCAACGGCCGGGGGCGGCGAACCAGGCATTGTCCGGGCCCATCAGGTAGCGGTCCGCAACGTGATTAAGCACGCGTCGTGCCTGGCGGAACCGGTCAGCGACCTCGGCTACGACAGCCAGCCGTCCGGTTTGCACCGGGGCCAGGGCCAGCGCCGACCGGTACCACCGGGTGCCGAGATGCTCCAGCAACTCGATGTCGGGCGTAGCCACCAGCCGTTCCTGCTCGGACGCGGGCACCCGCGCGGCACGCAGCAGCCGGGCGGCGTTGACCGGGCCGAACGCCCGGGCCGCAACGTAATCCGGGAAGACCCCGGACAGGAACAGCGCCACGTCGCCCAGCCGCCGGTAGATACCTGGCCGCGATCCTCCAGGGGCCGCGTCCAGAAGCGCGGCCAGGCGGACGGGATCGAGCTCGCTGAACCGCCGGGTCTTCGCCCGCCCGCCGACGCTGACCCGGTACCGGCCGCTGGTCACCCGCGTGAAGGAGTTGAGGAGCTCAGTGAGGAAGAGCCGCCGGGTGGCTGAGCCGAGAAAATCGCGCAGATCGGGGGCGTCGAACACCGGTAGCCGCTGCCCCGCCACGGACCGTTCCGGCACGTGCCGCGCGGTGGCGAGGTCCGCGGCCGCGCGATGCACGGCGACGGCGAAAGCCAGAAACGGTGAGGCCAGAACGGCCTCACCGGATGCGGCCGCCACGGAGCCGAAGATGGCTTCGAAGACGCGCGGATCGGCCAGGAGCCCGGGAAGGACATCGGGGCGCGGCGGCCGCCCGGTGATCGCGGTGAGCAGCCTGACATCCGCCTCGGTGACGTGCTCTGCGTACTCACTGCCGACCGAGATGCCGTCCATAACTCAACGTTACGTCGCGCTCGGCGCCAGGAGAACCCTCATTGATCGTGCCTGCGCGGGGAGCGAGCCGTCCCCTGACCGTCCCCCACCTCCGCCGCCGCCCGGAGTCCGACCGCTCCATGGGTCTGGGCCCGGTACGAACGTTTATTCGTAGCGGTGGAAGGTGCGGGGGTAAAAAAGCGTTGTACTAGGCCGGGTCCGGTGCGTCATTCTTGGGCCCGTTCCTGTGCGTGATGGAGACCGCCTTGACTACCTCGCTCGCCGACCTGCGAGCACGCCTGCCCGAGCTGCCGCCGCGCGACCAGCTCAGGCTGGGCCGCCGCGCCGATCGTGCCGCCGCGCTTCGGGACACCGAAGCGCGGGAGCGTGCGTTCGGCGAGATCAGCACCGAGCTGGACCGGGCCGCGGCCCGGGTAGCCGCCCGGCGCCAGTCCGTCCCGGTGATCTCCTATCCGCCCGAGCTGCCGATCAGCCAGAAGAAGGACGAGATCAAGGCGGCGATCCGCGACCATCAGGTCGTCATCGTGGCGGGAGAGACCGGCTCGGGGAAGACGACTCAGCTACCCAAGATCTGCCTCGAGCTGGGCCGCGGCGTCACCGGTCAGATCGGCCACACCCAGCCGCGCCGGATCGCCGCCCGGACCGTGGCCGCGCGGATCGCCGAGGAGCTGGACACCGAACTGGGCAGCACCGTCGGCTATCAGGTACGTTTCAGCGACAACTCCAGCGACCAGACTCTGGTCAAGCTGATGACCGACGGCATCCTGCTGACCGAGCTGCAGCGCGACCGTCGGCTGCTGCGCTACGACACGCTGATCATCGACGAGGCACACGAGCGCAGCCTCAACATCGACTTCATCCTCGGTTACCTGAAGCGTCTGCTGCCCAGCCGCCCGGACCTGAAGGTGATCATCACCTCCGCCACCATCGACCCGCAGCGCTTCAGCGAGCATTTCGCCAAGGCGATGAAGACGCCGAAAGGCGAAGTACCACAGCAGGACCTACGGCGAGGCGACCGTTACCGGCCCAGCGAGTCCCGGGCCGCAGGCCCGGGCGAGTGGCCGGTGCTGTCGGCGAGCACCGACAGCGGGTCCTACGGCGAGGCGCTCGTTACCGGCCCAGCGAACCGGGCCCTTGGGCCCGGTGAGCGGCCGGTGTCACGGCGAAGTACCACCGCGGGGCGCGAAGCGCAGCGGGGGGTTCCGGGGGGTCGCCCCCCGGGCCGGCACTGTGCCGGTGATCGAGGTGTCCGGGCGGACGTACCCGGTCGAGGTCCGGTACCGGCCGATCACCGACCCCGATCGCCCCGACGAGGAACCGCGCGATCAGGCCCAGGCCATCTCCGACGCCGTCGACGAGCTGAGTGCCGCGGGCCCCGGCGACATTCTGGTCTTCCTCAGCGGCGAACGGGAGATCCGGGACACCGCCGACGCGCTGAAGGAGCGGGCCGACGGCCCCGGCGGCCTGGAAGTGCTGCCGCTCTACGCCCGGCTGTCCACGGCCGAGCAGTACCGGGTCTTCCAGCCGCACCGCGGCCGCCGGGTGGTCCTGGCCACCAACGTCGCAGAGACCTCGCTCACCGTCCCTGGCATCAGATACGTGGTCGACCCGGGCACGGCGCGGATCTCGCGCTACAGCTACCGGACCAAGGTGCAGCGGCTGCCCATCGAGCCGATCTCGCAGGCCTCAGCCAATCAGCGGAAGGGCCGGTGCGGCCGGCTCTCCGACGGAATCTGTATCCGGCTCTACAGCGAGGAGGACTTCGCCGCCCGGCCGGAGTTCACCGACCCGGAGATCCTGCGCACCAACCTCGCGTCCGTCATCTTGCGGATGGCCGCGCTCGACCTGGGCGAGATGGCCGACTTTCCGTTCGTCGACCCGCCCGAGGAGCGCAACGTCGCAGACGGTGTGCGGTTGCTGGAGGAGCTGGGCGCCTTCGCCACGGCGTCCCCCGAGCACAGGATGGCGGGCACCCGCTCAGAGAACGGGCACCGCCGCGGCCGCCAGCGGCTGAGCGACGTGGGCCGAAAGCTGGCCGAGCTGCCGGTCGACCCGCGGATCGGGCGGATGATCATCGAGGCGGCGCAGAACGGGTGTGTCCGGGAGATGCTGGTCATCGCCTCGGCCCTGTCGATCCAGGACCCGCGGGAACGGCCCGCCGAGGCGCGCGAGGCGGCGGACGCGATGCATGCGCGGTTCGCCGAGCCGGGATCGGACTTCCTGGCCTTCCTGCACCTGTGGGACTACCTGCGCACGCAGCAGCGCGAGCTGTCCTCGTCGGCGTTTCGCCGGCTGTGCCGCCGCGAGTACCTGCACTATCTGCGGGTCCGGGAGTGGCAGGACCTTTATGGCCAGCTCCGCCAGGCGGCCGCGGACCTCGGCATCAAGCTGGGTGCGGGCCGGCCCGACGAGCCAGCGCCCGCCGCGGCCCGGGATGGCACGCAGGACGGCGCGGACCGCACCGCCATCCCGGCTGGCCTTTCCCAGCAGATACACATCTCGCTGCTGTCCGGGCTGCTGTCGCACGTCGGCATGCAGACAGGAGCCCGGACAGCAGCCCCGCGGGAAGCGCCGTCCGCTGCCCGAATTCGCCGGTGCGCGCGGCGCCCGCTTCGCGCTGTTCCCAGACTCGTCACTGGCCCGGAAGCCGCCATCGTGGGTCATCGTCACCGAACTGGTCGAGACGTCGCGGCTGTGGGGCCGGATCGCGGCCCGCATCGAGCCGGAGTGGGCCGAGCCACTGGCGGCGCATCTGGTGCGGCATTCCTACAGCGAGCCGCACTGGGACGCCCGCCGGGGCGCGGCGATGGCACTGGAGAAGGTCACCCTGTACGGCCTGCCGATCGTCACCGCCCGCAAGGTCGGCTACGCGCGGGTCGACCCGGCCGCCGCGCGCGACCTGTTCATCCGGCACGCCCTCGTGGCGGGAGACTGGCAGACCCGGCATCCGTTTCTACGGCACAACCGGGAGCTGCTGGACGGCGCCGAGGAACTGGAGCGCCGTGCCCGGCGCCGCGGCATCGTCGTGGACGACCAGGCCCTCTACGACTTCTACGACCGGCGGATCCCCGCGCACGTGACCTCGGCCCGGCACTTCGACACCTGGTGGAAGAAGGCGCGCGCCACCACCCCGGACCTGCTCATGTTCGCACCGGAGCAGGTGACCGGGCCGGGTGCGGCGGCCGTGCAGCCGTCGGACTATCCCGACGAGTGGGGCCCGTTCCCGCTGTCGTACGAGTTCGCACCGGGCGATCCGCGTGACGGCGTGACCGTGGATGTCCCGCTGGACAGGCTGAACCAGATGCGGGCCGAGACGTTCGGCTGGCAGGTGCCGGGACTGCGGGAGGAACTGGTGACCGAGCTGATCCGGTCGCTGCCCAAACAGCTCCGGGTGAACTTCGTGCCGGCGCCGGATGTGGCCCGCACGGTGCTGGACCGGCTCGGCCCCGCGGACGGCGATCTGCTGACCGTACTGGCCGCCGAGCTGACCCGGCTGCGCGGCGTGCCGGTGTCGCGTGACGCCTTCGACCCGGCCAAGCTTCCCGCTCACCTCCAGGTCACCTTCCGGGTGCTCGACGGTGGCCGGGTGCTGGCCGTGGGCAAGGACCTGAGCGGGCTGCGCCGCCAGCTGCGCCCGCAGCTGCAGGCGACCCTGGCGGAGGCGGCCCGGGACCTGACCCGTTCGGGCCTGCGCTCCTGGACCATCGGCTCGCTCCCGCGTGAGTTCAGCGATGGCCGCGTCCGCGCCTATCCCGCGCTCGCGGACGCCGGCGACAGCGTCGACGTCCGCTTGTTCGGCACGCCGGAGGAGGCGGCGCAGAGCATGCGGCGGGGAACGCGCCGGCTACTGCTGCTCGAGGTCCCATCGGGCGCCAAGGGGATCGCGTCGAATCTCGCCGTCCCGGACAAGCTGGCCCTGAGCCGCAGCCCCTACCCGGGCGCCGCCGCGCTCGTGGACGACTGCGCCGCCGCGGCGGCGGACGAGATCATCGCCCGGGCCGGTGGCCCCGCCTGGGATGAGCCGGGCTTCGCGCGGCTCATCGCGGCCGCCCGCTCCGGGCTGGCCGCGCTGACCGCGGAGGTAATCACCGGTGCCGCCCGGGTCATGGCCGAAGCTCACGAGGTCGAGGTGCTACTGGCCAATGCGGCGGCGCACGCGGGACGAGCCGGCGTTCGCCGACATCCGCGCGCAGTTCTCGGCTCTGATCTACCCCGGTTTCATCGGCGCCGCCGGGGCGCGGCGGCTGGCTGACCTGACCCGCTACCTGCGGGCCATCCGGCAGCGGCTGGACAAGATGGCCGGGGACCAGATCCGGGACACTGAGCGGATGGCCGCGGTGCAGCGGGTAGCCGGCGCCTACGCCAGCACCCTGCAGGCCCTCCCGCCCGCCCGCCGCGGCACGCCTGATGTCCAGGCCATCCGCTGGATGATCGAGGAACTGCGGGTCAGCCTTTTCGCCCAGACACTGGGTACCCCGGCTCCGGTGTCGGAGAAACGGATCCTTACCGCGCTGGGTCAGCTGAGCTCAGCCGGCTGAGCGGGCGCTGACCCGCGGCAGGCCGCCGGAACGCAGCAGGAGCAGCGCGGACGTGGTGAACAACGCCGCGCAGAACGCCTCACGCCCGTACCGGTCAAGCGCCTCGTCCTGAATGCCGCTGTGAAAACGGCCTACCGCCGGCGGAAACGGCGAGAACCCAAACCACAGCAGGCTGGGCTTGTCGATGTCCGGCAGAGCCGCACCGACCATGCCGGCCGCCACCGCCGCGCGGCGGCTGCCCGGCGCGGCCGCGGTGAAGGCCGCCATCGCGGCTAGGCCGGTCAGCCCGTCAGGCACAGCGACCCGCAGGAACTGCCGCGCATCGCGCCAGTTGCCCCAGTGCGGGACCGCATCCAGCGCGAAGTGGGAGGCGACGCCGAGCAGGAAGGCGGGCACTGGCCGCCGCACCACCGCACCGATGAGCGCGCCGGACAGAACGTGATTCGTCACCAGCACCGGCGGTCCTCCCCCAAAGCTCCAGCATCACGGTACGCGACGGCCCGGGCCGTCGCGTACCACCCACGCAGCCACGGCGCGGGTCCCGCTCCTGGTAGCGTTTTAGCGGCGCACACATAGTTTCCGCTGAGAACAGCCTCTGGCCAGGCCGAGAGCCCCCGGCGGCGAACTTGCACAGCGCCCGAGGCATCGTCCGTACGACCCAGGATCAGGCAAGGGCTGACGCTCACTCATGCTCGACAGGCGATTCATCAGAGACAATCCGGACGCCGTCAAGGCGGCGGTCCGCGCCAAGGGGATCGACCTTGACGTGGACGAGCTTCTCCAGGCCGACAAGACCGTGCGCAACCTCACCCATGAGCTGGATGACGCGCAGGCCCTGCGGAAGAGCTCGGCCAAGCAGTTCGCCAACGCCGATGAGGCGCGCCGGGCCGAGCTCCGGGCCGAGCACGAGAAGCTCGAAAGCAGGCTCCGGCAGCTGCGTGACGAGCTGGCCGAGGCGAGCGCCCAGCTTCAGGAGCTGATGCTGCGGACGCCCACCATCCCCTGGGAAGGCTCACCCGTCGGACCGGACGAGTCCGCGAACGTGACCATCCGGACCTGGGGCGAGCGGCCTGAGTTCGACTTCGTGCCGCTCGACCATGTTGAGCTGCTGGAAAAGCGCGACTGGGCGGAGTTCGCCCGGGCCCGCAAGGTGGCCGGCGAGCGCGCCTACGCGCTCAAGAACGATGCCGTGCTGCTGGAGCGCGCGCTGCACTCGTACGCCATCGACACCCTGCTCGGCCAGGACTTCACGGTGATCTCCGTTCCATCCCTGGTCAAGGAGGAACCCCTGATCGGGACGGGCCAGTTTCCCGGTCACCGTGAGGAGACTTACGCGGTCCCCGCCGACGATCTGTACCTGGCGGGCACGGCCGAGGTGGCCCTGGTCGGCCTGCATTCGGGTGAGATCCTCGATGCCAGCAGGCTGCCCGTCCGCTACGCGGGGATCTCACCGTGCTTCCGGCGCGAGATCGGCAGCGCTGGCCGGGACGTCCGCGGCCTGCTGCGGGTGCACCAGTTCGAGAAGGTGGAACAGTTCGTCATCTGCGCCGCGGACCCGGCGGAGTCGGACCACTGGCACGCCGAGCTGCTGTCCACCGCCGAGCGCCTGCTGCAGGGACTGGGCCTGCACTACGAGGTGGTGGAAACCTCGACCGGCGACATGGGAATCGGCAAGTACCGGATGAACGACATCAACACCTGGTTCCCTTCCCTGGACCGGTTCCGGGAGACGCACAGCTGCTCGTCGCTGCACGACTGGCAGGCTCGCCGCGCCAATCTGCGCTACCGCGACACCGACGGCACCGTCAGGTTCGCCTATACGCTGAACAACACCGCGATCGCCACCCCGCGGCTGCTGGCCGCGCTGGTCGAGAACGGCCAGACCGCCATCGGGCAGGTCCAGGTGCCTGAGGTGCTGCGGCCATACCTCGGCCACCGCGAACTGCTCTGACCCGGCCGTCGGCCGATCCGGCCAGCCGCGGGAAACGGGCCCGGGAAACTGGACCCGCCACACGGCCGCCCTGTCATCGTCGTACGCTGCCAACCGTGGAACTCCATGCCGGTCGTATCGCGGACCTCGCCGGGCGGCCGATCAGCGCGCTCACCCGGCGGGACGTTGCCCTGGGCCTGCTCAGCGTTGGGCCCGATGATGCTCTCGCCTCGCTGCCTGCACTTCGCCGACGCCTGCTCGCGGCCGGCAACCCGATGTCCGCACCATTCTGGGCGGCCACCGAAGGAGTCCTCAGCGGGCTGCGTGACGGCACCGCCCAGGCCGGCGACATCCGGGAGTGGCTGGAGGCGACCGGGACCGAGCCGGGCAGCATAATCGGCCTGCACGTCTGGGATGAGGCGCCGGAGCAGAGCCGACTGCAGGCCGAGATGCACGCGATGCTGGTCCGCCACCTGGAGCAGAAGCAGGCGGCCGGGGAAATTGATCCGGATCAGCTCCTGGCAGGCGACATCGCCGCCCACCGGGCCTACGTCGCGGTGCAGGAGGAGTGGATGGCCACGCCGCTGCCGGACGGGCGCGTGCCCATGGACGTGCTGCTGGATGAGCAGGACGCGGAGTTCATGGCCGAGTGGGCCGCCGCCGATGCCGAGGCGCTAGCCGAACTGCAGGCGGTGCTCGACGAGGTGGACGAGCGGCCACTGCCGGCGGATCAGCTCACCGCGGCGTGCGACGCGGCGCGCACCGCTCCTCGCCCACCCGGGGCTGACCGGCAGGCTGCTCGCCGCCTGCGGCGGCGCCGCCGAGCAAGCCTTGCCCGGCAATGACCAGGACCTGTGGCTGACCCTGGCCGCGGGGGTGGTTTCGCCGGCCGGAGAAGCCGCGGCACCAGCGGGCCCGTCCAGCCTGGGGCCTGACGGGCTGGCAGACGACGAGACGGACGAGGTGTCCCTGGCTCTGGGCGCGCTCTGCGCGCTGGACCACATCGACTGGCTCGCGGCCATCTCCACCCTGATCAGGGGCGGTCCTGGGACGCCGGCGTCAGCCACCGACATGGCTCGTTATGTCCGCGACTACTGTGCGGCCGACGGGATACCAGCCGATCCCGGCCACGACGGGGACGTTTACGAACCGGCCATCGCAGAGCAGTTTTCCCACGTGGAGCGCCTGTGGGAGGTGCTGGGCGCCACCGACCCGGCACAGCGCCTGACCCCGCTGGGCTGGTGGGGGCTGCCGGAGGCGCTCCAGAAGGCGTGGTCCCCCGCCCAGTGACCGTCGGCGGGCCCGAGCACGCTGACTGCGTGTTGTGTTTGATGGATGCCGTGATCGTCAGAGAGGCGAGGCCCGAAGAGCTTCCCTCGATCGGCGCGCTGCGGGTGGAGGCCTACGAGCGCGGGGGTTTCCTGCGCCCCGGCGACCCCTACGCCGGGACACTCCGCGCGCTGGGCCGCCAGGGCGACGGCACCGTCCTGGTGGCTGAGGACGGCGGGCGGCTGCTGGGCACGATCATGCTGGCCGCCGGGGCCGCCATCGAACTGGCCGGCACCGCGGGCGCGGCGGACATAAGGGCCCTGGCCGTCGCGCCGGGCAGCCAGGGCCGAGGGGTCGGCCGGCGGCTGCTGCGCGCGGCCATCAGCCGGGCCGCGGCGGCCGGCGTGCATCGGCTGCTGCTGTCGACCCAGCCGACGATGCGGGCTGCCCACTCGCTGTATGAATCAGAAGGTTTCCGCCGGGCACCCGAGCTGGACTGGCAACCGGTCCCCGGCTACACCCTGCTGGTCTATGAGACGGCTGTCTCGCGGCGGCCTGGTTAGTCCCGGCGGTCACCGGGCGGGACCGAGAACGTGGCTCCCTGAGCGGACGAGGCCGGGGCGGCGCCGTCGTCCATGGCGTCGTCCGCGGGCGGCGGGGGGATCTTCTTCAGCTGCCGGCTCAGCGAGCGGAGCAGAAAGTACAGGGCGATGCCCATCCCGGCGACGACGAGGAACCCGAGCACACCCGGTGCGACGTTATTGTCCGACACCGATCCTTTGGCCAGCACCGTGCTGGCCAGCGCCGCAGCGGCAGCGACCGTCACAGACACACCCTCTCGCGGACCCCGGCGAACAGATCATCTTCCGGCAGCTCGGTATCGACGAGCGACCTAGCCAGATGATAGTCCTCGGTCGGCCACGCGGCGCGTTGCACCTCGAGCGGGCAGGCGAACCAGAAGCCCTTCGGGTCGATCTGGGTGGCGTGCGCCTGCAGCGCCTCGTCCCTGATCCCGAAAAAGTCACCGCACGGCACGCGCGTCGTGACTTCGAGCTCGGCCCGGCCGTCGGCCCGCTCCTCCCATTGCCCGAACATCTTGACGTACGGGGACTCCAGGCCGCGGCGGAGCATCTCCTCGTGCAAGGCCATGAACCGGCCGCGCTGGAATGAGGCGAAGTAGTAGAGCTTGAGCGGCTGCCACGGCTCACAAGTACCGGGGCCCGTGCCGGGGTAACGATCCGGATCGGCGGCCGCCTCGAAGGCCTCGACGGCGACCTTGTGCGACATGATGTGATCCGGGTGCGGGTAACCGCCAGACTCGTCATAAGCCAGCATCACGTGCGGCCGGAACTCGCGCACCGCACGAACCAGCGGCCGCGCCGCGTCCTCGAGCGCCGTCAGCGCGAAGCAGCCGGCCGGCAACGGCGGCAGCGGGTCGCCTTCCGGCAGGCCGGAGTCGGTGAACCCAAGGAAACGCTGGCTGACCCCGAGGATCTCCCGCGCCCTGGCCATCTCCTGCTGCCGCAGCCGCGCCAGGTTCGCGCGCACCTCCGGGCGGTCCATCGCCGGATTGAGGACATCGCCACGCTCCCCACCGGTCAGCGTGCACACGAGCACCTCGGCGCCGTCCCGGACGTAACGCGCCATCGTCGCGGCACCCTTGCTGGACTCATCATCCGGATGCGCGTGCACGGCCATCAGCCGCAGCGGCTCGCGCTCCTGACCTGGGCCCGCAGCACCGAGCGCGCCGGAGCGGGCTGGCGCATCGGACGGCTGTGACCCAGCTGTCTCGGCGGACAAGCGATCTCCCTTGATTGCCCTCGTCGGTGCGTAACGGGCCGGATACGGGCGCATGGCTGTTGGCCAGTAATTGGGTCAGCTATGCCCGCCGCGACGCCGCGTTAACGCCCGTAAAACACCCGGGTCGGCCGGCCACATTCCCTGCCTGCGCCATTTGACTAGTTCGGCTCCGTCGTTAACGCTTGTTAGCCTCAAAAGGTTACCCCGACGGGGGCCGGCCGGGCTCCCGCGACAAGGCAAGACCCGTGCAGTACTGAGGAGTGCCCGTGACCGAGACCCGCGAAGGAAGCGTCACCTGGCTGACCCAGGAGGCGTATGACCGGCTCAAGGCCGAACTGGATGACCGCTCGGGACCGCTGCGGGTCGAGATCGCGAAGAGAATTGAAGCGGCTCGCGAGGAAGGCGACCTTCGCGAGAATGGCGGCTACCACGCGGCCAAGGAAGAGCAGGGCAAGAACGAGGGCCGGGTGCTGCAGATCCAGGCGATCCTGGAGAACGCCCGGGTCGGCGAGCCGCCGCGGACCGATGGCGTGGTGGGGCCGGGCATGACCGTGACGGTCAGGTTCGCCGGCGACGACGAAGAGGTCACCTTCCTGCTCGCCTCACGCGAGGAGAGCGGCGCCCCCATCGACGTCTACTCGCCGCGCTCCCCGCTGGGCAGCGCGATCTCCGGCAAGAAGGTCGGCGAGAAGGCCACCTATTCGCTGCCGAACGGACGCTCCGCGACGGTCGAGATCCTGGAAGCCGTCCCCTACGGAGGAGCCTGACCGCCCGCAGCGGACGCCGTCCGGGGGGACAACCCCCCGGACGCGCGTTGCTTAACCGAAGACCAGGGTGTAGCCGGCCTGGCGCAGCTCCGTGATCACTTCCTCGCAGTGCTCTGGCCCGCGCGTCTCCACCTGGAGCAGAACCTCCACCTCGCCCACCCGCAGCCGCGGGGTGACCCGCTCGTGCCAGACGTCCAAGACGTTGGCGCCCAGGCCGGCGAGCTCGTGCAGCAGCGTGGCCAGCGCGCCGGGCCGGTCCGGTAGCCGGCAGCGGAAGGCCAGGTAGCGACCGGCGGCCCGCAGGCCGTGCCGGAGCAGCTTCGACAGCAACAGCGGGTCGATGTTGCCGCCGGACAGCACCACCACCACGGGAGGCTGCATCTGCTCAGCGTGCTCCAGCAGGGCCGCCACCCCGGCGGCCCCAGCGGGCTCGACGACCTGCTTGGCCCGCTCCAGGCAGAGCAGCAGCCCGCGGGACAGGCTCTCCTCGGTCACGGTCAGGACACGTGCGCCGGCGGACGACAACAGCTCGAAGGCGAGCTCACCGGGGCGGCTCACCGCGATGCCATCGGCCATCGTCGGCGTGCCCTTCACCGGGATGGCCCGTCCGGCGGCCAGCGACGCCGGGTACGGCGCCACGGCGGCGGCCTGCGCCCCGACGATCTGCACGGCCGGGTCCAGGCTCTTGACCGCCACCGCGATACCGGCGGCGAGGCCGCCGCCGCCTACCGGGACCACAACCGTCCGCACCTGAGGGCACTGCTCGATGATCTCGAACCCGAGAGTCCCCTGGCCGGTCACGATGTCCGGGTGCTCGAAGGGATGGATCAGCACGCTCCCGGTCCGGCCCGCGTGCTCCTCAGCGGCGTCGAGAGCGTCTTCTACCGAGGCTCCCTGCAGCACGACGTCCGCCCCGTAGTCCCGGGTGGCCTGGATCTTCGGCAGGGGCGCGCCCTCGGGCATGAACACGGTGGCCTTGGTATCGAGCAGGGCCGCCGCGAGCGCCACCCCCTGGGCGTGGTTCCCGGCGCTCGCCGCCACAACACCGCGGGCCCGCTCCGCGTCGGTCAGCCGGGCGATCCGCAGATAGCCGCCGCGAATCTTGAACGAGCCGGTCCGCTGAAGGTTCTCGCACTTCAGGAACACCGGGCCACCCACCAGCTCGGACAGGACCCGGGAGCGGAGAACCGGCGTGGGCGAGATCACGTCGCGGAGCAGTTCCCGCGCGGCCACCACGTCGTCCGTCTGCACCTGACTGGAGGTCATTGCCACCAGAGCAGTGTGCCACGACGGCCGGACCAGTGCGGCAGGCGCCCGCGAACCGACCGGAAACAGCGAAAACCGGGGGCAGATGCGAACAACCGCGAGCGGGACATAGTGTCGAATGGTGCAGCCAAACAGCCAGCCTCGTCATCCCGCCGCGCGGCACGGGGGTCCCCCGGCTCCCGCCACGCTGGGCGAACTGCGCGCGGACGGGCACGTCTACCGGAGCGTCAAGGAAGAAATCAGGCAGAACCTGCTCACCCGGATGCGGGCCAGCCAGGACCGGTTCCCCGGCATCATCGGCTTCGACAACACGGTGCTGCCGCACCTGGAGCGGGCGCTCCTGGCCGGCCACGATGTCATCTTGCTGGGGGAGCGTGGCCAGGGTAAGACCCGGCTGATCCGCACCCTGGCCGGGCTCCTGGACGAGTGGGCTCCCGCCGTCGCAGGATGCGAGATCAACGACCACCCGTTCGTCCCGGTGTGTGCCCGCTGCCGGCGCCTCACCGAGGAACTGGGCGAAGACCTGCCGATTGTCTGGCGGAACGCACGGGACCGGTACGGCGAGAAGCTCGCCACCCCGGATACGAGTGTGGGCGACCTGATCGGCGACATCGACCCGGTCAAGGTGGCCGAGGGCCGGACCCTGGGTGACCCAGAAACCGTGCACTTCGGCCTGGTGCCGCGGACCAACCGGGGCATCTTCTGCCTGAACGAGCTGCCTGACCTGGCTGAGCGCATCCAGGTGGCGCTGCTCAACGTACTGGAGGAGCGGGACATCGGGGTGCGCGGCTACGCGCTGCGGCTGCCCCTCGACCTGATCCTGGTGGCCAGCGCCAACCCGGAGGACTACACGAACCGGGGCCGTATCATCTCGCCCCTGAAGGACCGGTTCGGAGCTGAGATCCGCACCCACTATCCGCTGACCCTGGACGACGAGCTCGGCCTGATCCGGCAGGAGGCCGTCGTCGGCTGGGACGGTGCGGTGCCCGGCGCGGAGCTGCCCGAGCATCTGGTCGAGGTCATCGCGCGCTTCACCCGTCTGGTCCGCGAGTCGCCGGCCGTGGACTCCCGCTCCGGCGTCTCGGCGCGCTTCGCGATCGCGGCGGCCGAGGGAGCGGCCGCCTCCGCGGTACGTCGCTCCGCCCTCGCGGACAGCGTCGCCACCCGGTCCGGCCCGGCGAGCCGCCGCGGCGGTACCTCCCGGGGGTCGCACCGCGCCAGCACCGGCTCGACAGCTACCCCGGCCGCGGAGCAGCCCGTCGCGCGGGTCTGTGACCTGCCGGCGATCGTCGGGACTTTGCGCGGGAAGGTCGAGTTCGAGGTCAGCGAGGAGGGCCGGGAGGAGGAGGTGCTCGCGCACCTGCTCCGCCGGGCCATCGCGGAGACCTTCCGGGCCAGGCTCGGCAGCGCCGACCTGTCTCCCCTGCTGGCCAAGTTCGACGGCGGCCAGACGGTGGAATCCGGTGAGCTGACCCCCGCGTCCGACCTGCTGCAGCGGGTCGGCGAGGTGCCCGGGCTGGCCAAGATCATGCAACGGCTGGGCATGGACGGCGGTGAGTCGTTCGGCCATGCGGCCGCGGCGATCGAGTTCGCCCTGGAGGGGCTCTACCTGATGCGGCGCCTGTCCAAGGACACCATGGAAGGCACGTCGGTCTACCGGACGTGAGGAAAGCCGCGGGCCGCTGGCCACACCGAAGGCAGGACGGCTATGGGAAGTTACCGGTACGGGCCGTACACCGACGGCCCGGATCCGCTCGCACCGCCGTACGACGCGCGCGGGACGCTCGACGCGCTGGGCGACTCGGTGCTGGAAGGCTCGACGCCCGGCGACGCCCTTCGCGAACTGCAGCGCAGTGGCGTGCCCGGTCGGCGCGGCCTCGACGACCTGCTCCGGCGGGTCCGGGAACGGCAGCGGGAGATACGCGGCAGCGGGCGGCTGGATGGGACGCTGGACCAGGTCCGATCTCTGCTGGACACCGCCATCGGGCAGGAGCGGGCCGAGCTTTTCCCCGATCCCAGCGACGAAGCCCGGATGCGCGAGGCAGACCTCGACGCCCTGCCGTCCGACACGGCCCAGGCCGTCCGGCAGCTGGCCGACTACGAGTGGCAGTCCGGAGCCGCCCGGCAGACGTTCGACCGGCTCAAGGACCTGCTGCGCCGGGAGGTGCTGGACAGCCAGTTCCGCGGGATGAAGCAGGCCCTGCAGAGCCCGGACCCGGAAGCGATGCAGCGGGTCAAGGACATGCTGGCCGACCTGAACACGATGCTGGAGGCGGACGCGCGCGGAGCCCACACCAGCGAGGACTTCGAGCGCTTCATGGAGAACCACGGCGACCTGTTTCCGGACAACCCGGAAAACCTGGAGGAACTCGTCGACTCCCTGATCCGCCGGATGGCGGCGGCCGAGCGGCTGATGGCCTCGCTCAGTCAGGAGCAGCGGGAAGAACTCGCGAACCTGATGGCCCAGGCTCTCGACGACGCGGGGCTGGCCGTGGAGATGAGCCGGCTGTCCGACATGCTCCAGGCCCGGCGGCCCGATGCCGGAAGCGGCCAGGGCGAGATGATGATGGGCGAGGAACCGCTCGGCCTGGGTGACGCGACGACGGCCCTGGCCGAGCTGGCCGACCTGGCCGAGCTGGAGACCGCACTCGGCCAGGACTACCCGGGCGCCCGGCTCGACGACATCGACGAGGACGCGGTCCGCCGGGCCTTCGGGCGCCAGGCGGTCGACGACGTCGAAGCCCTCCGCCGGGTGGAGCGGGAACTGGAACAGCAGGGCTACCTGAACCGCAACGGAGGCCGGCTGGAGCTCACCCCGCGCGCGGTACGGCGGCTGGGCGAAACCGCGCTGCGGCGGGTGTTCCCCGGGCTGTCCACGGGGCGCCGGGGCGACCACGACCGGCGCGATGCCGGGCAGGCCGGGGAGCTGACCGGAAGCAGCCGGGCCTGGGAATTCGGCGACGAGCAGCCGATCGACACCGCCGCCACCGTGCGCCGGGCGCTGCTGCGCCAGGCG
The DNA here is from genome assembly GCA_963775825.1 of uncultured Actinomycetes bacterium. Taxonomy (GTDB): domain Bacteria; phylum Actinomycetota; class Actinomycetes; order Streptosporangiales; family Streptosporangiaceae; genus Bog-532. The sequence continues at coordinate 164,958 of CAVZKY010000061.1, read as the reverse complement.
CGCCGCGAGCCGGACACCCGGCGGCGCGAGGTGTCCCGGGTACGGCTCGACCCGAGTGACTTTGAAGTCGCAGAGACCGAGCAGCGCAGCGGGGCCGCGGTCAGCCTGCTGGTCGACCTCTCGTACTCGATGGCGCTCCGTGGCACGTGGGCGTCGGCCAAGCAGACCGCGCTCGCCCTGCACGCGCTGATGCGGATGCGATTCCCGCAGGATGCGCTGCAGGTGGTCGGCTTTTCCAACTACGCCCGCGAGCTGCGTGAGACGGAACTGGCCGGGCTCGGCTGGGACATGGTGCAGGGCACCAACCTGCACCACGCGCTGGTGCTGGCCGGGCGGCACCTGGACCGCCACCCAGAACAGGAGCCGGTCGTCCTGATCGTGACCGACGGCGAACCCACCGCTCATCTGCAGCGGGACGGACGGTCGTGGTTTGACTGGCCGCCGGCCCCGGAGACGCTTCAGCTGACCCTCGCCGAGGTGGACAAGATGACCCGCCGCGGCGCGGCGCTGAATATTTTCATGCTGGCCGAAGACGACCGGCTGACGGCGTTCGTGCACGATGTGGCCCGGCGCAATGGCGGCCGGGTGCTGCGGGCGCAGCCGGAACGTCTCGGTGAGTATGTCGTAAGCGATTTCTTGCGTGCCCGGCGGGCCGGAGGGCGGTAGGTTTTCTCCTGGTGTCAACCCGTCCAGGAGGAAACGTGGCTTCTGCGCACGAATCACCCGGCCGCCCGGCAGCCCGGGTGGTCACCGCCGTGATTCTTGCCGTCATCGCCGTGGTGCTGGTCATCATCGGCGTCATCTACCTGGCGGAGCCGTCCAGCTCGCTGCCGAGCGTGATCCCCGGGCACCTGGCGGGGTCGGCCAGGCACCACGAGCTGCGCGGCGGGGGCTGCCTGGTGCTGGGTGTCATCTTCTTCGTCGCAGCCTGGTTCGCATTGTCGTTCCAGCCGAAGGCAGCGGCCGCCCGCAGCCGACCGCCAGAACTCAGCGCCCGCCCCCCGGCACTGACCGCGGCCGGGGCTGAGCCCGCCGTCCGTCGCCGGCTACCGGCGACCGCACGGCCGGCCGGTCTGCGGGCTAACCGGCAGTGAGCGCCGCCTCCAGGTCGGCCAGCAGGTCGCGGTAGTCCTCCAGCCCCACCGACAGCCGGACCAGGTCGGCCGACACCTCCAGCGGCGACCCCGCCACCGATGCGTGCGTCATCCGGCTCGGGTGCTCGATCAGTGACTCCACTCCCCCGAGCGACTCGGCCAGCGTGAACAGCTGGGTGCGCCCGCAGACCGCCACGGCGGCCTCCTCGCCGCCCCGCACCCGGAAGGAGACCATCCCGCCGAACCCGCTCATCTGCCTGGCCGCGACCGCATGTCCCGGATGGGACGGCAGTCCCGGGTACAGCACCTGCGCCACCGCAGGGTGGCGGCCAAGCATCTCGGCGACCTGGGCCGCGCTGTCGCAGTGCCGGTCCATCCGCACGGCGAGCGTACGTACCCCCCGCAAAGTGAGCCAGGAGTCGAACGGCCCGGGCACCGCGCCGGTCGCGTTCCGCAGGAACGCCGCGCGCTCCGCAACCTCGGCGTCGGCGGTGACCAGGGCACCGCCAACCACGTCGGAGTGCCCGCCCAGGTATTTGGTGGTGGAGTGCACCACCACGTCCGCGCCGAGAACCAGGGGGCGCTGTAGCCGCGGCGAGGCGAACGTATTGTCCACGACCAGCAGCGCACCCGCCTCATGAGCAACCTCGGCCAGGGCCGCGATGTCGACGATGCCCAGTAGGGGGTTGGTAGGCGTCTCCACCCAGACGACGCGGGCCGGCTGATCGGCCAGGCAGCGGCGGACAGCGGCCAGATCAGGCAGGTGTACCGGGACGTAATCCAGGCCCCAGCGGGCGAGCACGGCAGCGAACAGCCGGTAGGTGCCGCCGTAGGCGTCATCGGGGATGACCACCCGGTCGCCCGGCGAGCACACCGCGCGGATCAGGCAGTCCTCTGCGGCCATGCCCGAGGCGAAGGCCAGGGCCTGAGTCCCGGCTTGGGTACTTCCTTCCAGCGCGGCCAGGCATTCCTCCAGGGCGCTGCGGGTGGGGTTGGCGGTGCGCGAGTACTCGAAACCGCCGCGGCGGCCGCCCACTCCGTCCTGCTTGAACGTCGAGGTCTGGTAGATCGGCGGTACCACCGCGCCGGTCAGCGGGTCCGGGTCCTGCCCGGCGTGGATCGCCAGCGTCTCGAAGCCGGGCCCGGACGGCGCCGCCTCGGTGCCGTCCGGATCAGCTTGTCTTTGTCCCGCCCCGGTCACGTCAGATCGCCGGCCAGGAAGGTAAGCAGATCCTGCCGGGTGAGCAGGCCCGCCGGCTTGCCGTCGACGTAGACCAGGGCCGCGCCCGCCTGCTCCAGCGCCATGACCGCCCTGCTCACCGTCTCACCCGAGCCGACGGTCGGCAGCGGTGCCGACAGGTGCCCGCTCAGCGCGTCGTCGGGCCGGGCCCGGCCGGTGACCAGCGCGTCCAGCAGGTCCCGCTCGACGATGGAGCCCACCACTTCGGCCGCCATCACCGGCGGCTCCTCGTTGACCACCGGCAACTGGGAGACGTCGTACTCGCGCAGCAGGGCGATGGCTTGCGCGACGGTCTCCCCGGGATGTGCGTGCACGAACTCGGGAATTTCCCGCTCCTTCCGGGCCAGCACGTCGCTGACGAGCGGCTCCCCGGTCTGGGCGGACAGAAAGCCGTAGTCGGCCATCCACTCGTCATTGAAGATCTTGGAAAGGTAGCCGCGGCCGCCGTCGGGCAGCAGCACGACGAACATGTCACCAGGCTCCGCGCTCCGGGCGGTCCGGAGTGCGGCAGCGACAGCGAGCCCGCTGGAGCCACCGACCAGGAGCGCCTCCTCACGAGCCAGCCTGCGCGTCATGCGGAACGACTCGGCGTCGGTCACCGCGACGACCTCGTCACAGACGGCCCGGTCGTAGGTCTCCGGCCAGATGTCTTCACCCACGCCCTCAACCAGGTAGGGGCGACCCGAACCGCCGGAATACACCGAGCCTTCCGGGTCCGCGCCGATGATCCTGACCCGGCCCCCGGACACGTCCTTGAGATACTGGCCCGCGCCGCTGATCGTCCCGCCGGTACCGATCCCGGCCACGAAGTGAGTGACACGGCCGTCGGTCTGAGCCCAGATCTCCGGGCCCGTGGACGCGTAGTGGGAGGCGGGATTCTCCGGGTTGGCGTACTGGTCGGGCTGCCAGCCGCCAGGCCGCTCGGCGGCTGTCCGGCGGGCCACGCTGTAGTACGAGTCCGGGTGCTCGGGCGGGACCGAGCTGGGGCAAACGAGGACGTCGGCCCCGTACGCCCGCAGCACGCTCAGCTTGTCCGCCGCGACCTTGTCCGGGCAGACGAACACGCACTTGTAGCCGCGCTCGGCGGCGACGATGGCCAGTCCCACGCCGGTATTGCCCGACGTCGGCTCGACGATCGTGCCACCCGGCCGGAGCTGTCCGGAGGCCTCGGCGGCCTGGATCATACGCAGGGCGATCCGGTCCTTGACCGAGCCACCCGGGTTGAAATACTCCACCTTCGCGAGGACGTCAGGCCCGGCGCCCGCCAGCCGCAGTTCACGGGTGACCTCGCGCAGCCTGACCAGCGGCGTATTGCCGACCATCTCGGTCAGAGAATCGAATACCTGCATGCTCGTCGCGGTTCCTTCACAGGCGGGCCAATGGCTCGTGCGGGCCGGGTCCGGCGGTTGTCCTGGCCGCTCTGACGTTATCCGACGCCCGGTCCCCCGGTACGCCCGCGCTGCGACGACATACGCTACTAACCAGTACTTGACGCTCCACGAAGGAGGCCGGTGCCATGCCGGAGGCAGTTGTCGTCGCGACGGCGCGATCCCCCATTGGCCGCGCGTTCAAGGGTTCACTCACCAGTATCAGGCCGGACGACCTGGCCGCACAGATCATCACGGCCGCGCTGGGCAAGGTGCCGCAGCTCGATCCGGAGGACATCGACGACCTGCTGCTCGGCTGCGGCCTGCCCGGTGGCGAGCAGGGCTTCAACCTGGCCCGCGTGGTGGCGGTGCTGCTCGGTCACGATCAGCTGCCCGGGACCACCGTGACCCGCTACTGCTCCTCGTCGCTGCAGACCACCCGGATGGCCTTCCACGCCATCAAGGCCGGCGAGGCGGACGTGCTGATCTCGGCGGGCGTCGAGTGCGTCAGCCGGTTCGCCAAGGGCAGCAGCGACAGCTGGCCCGACACCCACAACGCGGCTTTCGCCGACGCCGAGGGCAGGACGCAGCGGGCCACCGAGGGCGGTGCCGGCACCTGGCACGACCCGCGTGCGGACGGCAACATCCCCGATGTCTACATCGCGATGGGCGAGACCGCGGAGAACGTGGCGGGCCTGCGCGGCATCACCCGGGTGGAGCAGGACGAATTCGGCGTCCGGTCGCAGAACCTGGCCGAGAAGGCCATCGCCGACGGGTTCTGGTCCCGTGAGATAACGCCGGTGACGCTGCCGGACGGCAGCACCGTGTCGGCGGACGACGGCCCGCGACCCGGGACGACGCTGGAAAAGCTGGCGGCGCTCAAGCCGTCGTTCCGGCCGGACGGCACCGTGACCGCGGGCAACTGCTGCGGGCTCAACGACGGCGCGGCCGCGGTCATCATCATGAGCGACACGAAGGCCGCCGAGCTGGGCATCACCCCGCTCGGGCGGATCGTCTCCACGGCGGTGTCGGCGCTGTCGCCGGAGATCATGGGCCTCGGCCCGGTCGCGGCCTCGCACCGTGCCCTGTCGCTGGCGGGGATGGCCATCAGCGACATCGACCTGGTGGAGATCAACGAGGCGTTCGCCGCCCAGGTCATCCCGTCCTACCGTGAGCTCGGCATCGACCAGGACAAGCTGAACGTCAACGGGGGCGCGATCGCCGTCGGGCACCCGTTCGGCATGACCGGGGCCCGCATCACGACCACGCTGCTCAACAGCCTGCAGTTCCATGACAAGACGGTCGGCCTGGAGACGATGTGCGTCGGCGGCGGCCAGGGCATGGCCATGGTCATCGAGCGGCTGTCCTAGCCGGGCCTGCCGGCCTGGGCGCCCCGCCCTCGCGCGACCGCGTTGCCGGGGCCGGGCGCCCATCCGGGCCGCCCCCCGGGCGTGCGCCCCAGGACACGCCAAACGCCACTGACGTGACAGCGTGCCGACGAGGGGATTAACCCGTCATTAAGGAAAGGTTGGAACCAGGCCTTGCCAGGCGCGGGGCGGTGAGGCAGGCTCACAGCAAGAGGCTTCGCCCCCATGGAGGTGCCAATTGCCGCTGACCCGCTCTCTGGAGACGCACAAGAATCTAATTGCACGCATACCTCGCGTCACAGGCAGTGACCTCCGTGAGTGGTTCATGCGCCTTGAATCCGGCCCGGCGTTCCTGCGCCGTGAAGAGCGCGCGCAGCTGGCTCGCCGACGAGCACGGTATCTCCCACGGCTACGCCAACGCCATCGTGCACGAGTACGAGATGCGCCGGCGGCTCAGGCTCAATAGCGTCTGATCCCGCCCTGGACTCGTGAGCATCGAGCGCGCGCCGAGCAATTCCTCCGCGCCCATCACCGGGCCGTCCTGGCCACCATCCGCGCTGACGGCCGTCCGCAGATGTCGCCGGTAACCTGCGGCGTGGACGCGGACGGCCGCGTCCTGATCAGCACCCGCGAGACGGCGGTCAAGACCCGCAACCTGAGACGGGACCCATTCGCGTCGCTGTGCGCGTTCACCGACCAGTTCTTCGGCGAATGGGTCCAGGCCGAGGGAACAGCAGAGGTGATCTCGCTGCCGGAGGCCATGGAACTGCTGGTGGATTACTACCGTACGGTCGCCGGTGAGCATCCGGACTGGAATGACTACCGGGCGGCCATGGTGCGGGATCGTCGCGTCATCGTCCGGGTGACCCTTTCCCGGGCGGGGCCGACCGTCAGCGGCTGAAATGACTGGCCAGCTCCCGCATTCCGGTGAGCGCATCGGCGGCGAATGCCGCCGCGGCGGCCGTCCCCAGGGCCCCGGCCGCTGGGAGATGCGGCTGCCACTTGCCGCTGCCGGGCGAGCAGCCGGAGCAGCGCCGCGGTGATCCTGGGATCGACCGCCGAACCGCGGCGCCGGCGGCCGCTGGCCGGTCCGCGACAAGCGCGAGGCCAGGAACCGATACCTCCCGGCGACGGCGCCGCCGCCGCGCGGCACTGGCGTTCAGCGCCGTGCGTACAACCCACGCTGCCGGGGCCGGGTGCCTACTAACCGTCCGCCATGACGCCCAGGCCCTGGCGAAGGCCTCGTCCACCAGGTCCTGCGCCGCGTCCCGGTCGCCAGCACTCACCAGGACGTCGAACAGGCACTCATTTTTGAATTCACGGTAGAACTCCGCGAAGTCCAGTCGCTGGGATCCCGGCCCCTTTCAACGCGTAGTCGCTTTACGCCGGTTACCTGGCTCGTCTGATGCCGAGCCGAACTGCCGACCCAGGCGCGACGTCACGCCCTAAGCCACCAGGAGTGGCTGACCCCCGCTGATGATGGCAAATAGGACAGCGCTACCGTCCTAGGCTGCCGCAGCAACCTAAACCCGCATTCCGCTGAACCTGGCCAGTTACCCGCCCGGCCGACCCCGCGCGGCCGCTAAGGCCACGCCTCGCCCTAACCGGGTGCTTGCACTGCACGTGCATCCGCGCGGGAATTAGCACAGAGAATGACCATCTAACCTGGGACAACAGTTCTGAACTCCCGGATTGAATGCACAGAAGCGGAACGCCTGCCGGCCATTAATGGTCCAGCCACCAAGACAGAGGCCGCCACGGGAACGTTAACGCCCGCCGGACAACCTGGGCGATCCCGGCACACCGTAATTCGTCTGCATCAATGGTGCGGTGTGCCCCCGGTCGGACTCGAACCGACACTAGCGACCCTTTTAGGGGGGCGGCCTCTGCCCTTGGGCTACGGGGGCTGGCCAATAATACCCCGCAGATTTTGATATTCGAAGAGCCGGCATATTCGGACCAACAAAGTAAGGCCAGGTATGTTTATATGATTAACCATTAACGAGCAATGAGTGCACAGCGTAACCAGCTGGCGGCAAAAACATAAACGCTGCGTAACCAGAGCCGTGCATTAGTGCCCTCGATAGTCGCTCGCGCCTCGTTGGCTATCAAATAGCTCACACGATAGGCATGCTCGTCACCTGGGCAAATACATTCTGCTTGTGCATCTGCACGGTTGAACCATGAAATACCGAGATAAATCGGTCGTCGACCAGGTCACAGTGTTGTTCCGGGGCTGTGCTGGCCCGAGGGGCGACACCCGGGAACCCCCCGCTGCGCTGTGCTGGCCCGGGGGGCGACCCCCCGGAACCCCCCCGCGACGCCCCGGTAGTGGTGCTCGCCGACAACACCGCCGCTCACCGGGCCTGAAGGCCCGGTTCGCTGGGCGGTCGGGCCTGCGGCCCGTCTGTCCGTAGCCCGCGGTGGTAGCTCGCCGATACACCCGGCCGCTCACCGGGCCCAAGGCCCGGTTCGTTAGGCCGGTAACGAGTGCCTCGCCCAGGGCCCCCTTGCCGTTACGGGGGAGCGGTTTCAGTCGTATAGGGATGCGGAGGGAACCCACCGGTGATGGGTTGCTGGTGGATGGCGTGGTGGCGGCGAGGACGGCGTGGGGGTGGGCCGGATGTGGGTGCTGGCGCCGGGCTGGGCTCGGGGCGGCTGAGCCGTGCTGGGTCTGCTGTGGCGCTGGAGGTGCCCCGGCCGCGGCGCCGGTGCCTATGGGGAGCGTAGTCAGCGGATATCCCTGAAAATGCTCCCGGTAGGCGGCAGTGCCGGCGCCGGGCCGCCGGGTACGGCCCGGCGAATGACTCAGCAGTCACCGCAGCACCTGGGGCACCTGGTTACCGGGTCAGGCCACACGGCGCCCGCGGGGCGGCGGTGCGCGGCGCGGGGGCGGCGGTGCGCGGCGCGCGGGCGGGCCGATCGGGGGCGGCGGCGCAGCCGGGCTCAGCTGCCATCCGGGCTACCGGGCCGGCGCCGGGTGGACGAAGCACGGTCGGCCCCGCCCCGGCCCGCGCGACCTGCCTTCCCCGGTGCCTGCCCTTCCCCAGCCAGCGCGGCCGGTCACAGCGGCCGCGCTAGCCTTACGGCCGCAAAGCCGCGCCACCCACCCGATAACCAGGCGGCGGCCCCGGGCGCCTGGCGCTGGTTCCTTCTGCCCTATTCGCCCGATTCGCTACCCGTAACCGCGGGCAATCCCGAATACACGCGAGCGCGACGGAAGATGGCGTCGAGCATCTCCGGGGTGACGCGTCCGGTGAAGGTGTTCTGCTGACTGGGGTGGTAGCAGCCGAGCAGCAGGACCGGCGGGGCCGCCGGATCGGGTGGCCGGACCTCCGCCTCGGCGCCGTGACCGAACGGGGGCCGCCGGGCCGGCAGCACGAAGCCGGTCGTGCGCAGCACGGGCCAGAGTGCCTGCCAGGCGAAGCCGCCCAGGCAGACGATAACCCGGACCGACGGCGCCACCTGAGCGAGCTCTGCGGCCAACCACGGGGCGCAGGTGTCACGTTCTTCCGTCGTGGGCTTGTTGGCGGGAGGCGCGCAGCGGACCGCCGCGACCATCCGGGTGTCCAGGAGCCGCTGGCCGTCGCCGGCCGTGACGCTCAGCGGGCTGCTGGCTAGACCGCACCGGTAGAGCGAGGCGTACAGGAAATCCCCGCTGCGGTCTCCGGTGAAGACCCGTCCCGTCCGGTTCCCGCCGTGCGCGGCAGGCGCGAGACCGACGATCACCACCCGAGGGCGGAGCGGCGCCCCAGCCCGGGATGGGGCGACCCCAGTAGCGCTCGGACTGGAAGGAACGCCGGCGGACGGTCGCGACTTCCTCCCGCCAGCTCACCAGGCGCGGGCAGGCCCGGCAGACCGACTGCCGCGCGGTTAGCTCCGTCAGGTCCGGCGCGCTTCGCGCCAGCTCCCGGACGTCAGCAGCGCTGTGCGCTACCGGGGTCGCGGCCGTCGCGGGGTCCTCCGGCCAGCCTGAGCCCGGCGGAACCGGTCCGCGGAGGTCGGCCCGCCCGCCCGTACTGCCGGCCGTACCGGCCGGGTCCGGCACGTTGCTGCACGCGGTACTCACCGCCCGGCAGCCGGTTGCGCCGCCGCGATCGACCAGGCGATGCCGTCCAGGATGTCGTGCTCGCTGACCAGGACCTCACCCAGGTGCAGCCGGTTCATGATGCGGTCGAGGATCAGCGATCCGGCTCCGATGACGTCCACCCGGCCCGGATGCATCACGCCGATACGGGCCCGCTCCGCCCGGCTCAGGGCCAGCAGCCAGGTCGTCACAGCGTGTACGTCGGCGGCCGAGATCCGCGCGTGATGCAGTAGCGCCGGGTCGTAGACCGGCAGGTCCAACGCGATGCCCGCCACCGTGGTGACCGATCCGGCCAGCCCGACGAGCGTGCGCGCCGCGGTGGCGTCGACCTGCGCCGCGGCCCGGTCGATGGCCGCGTCGATGTCGGCCGTGGCCGCGGCGATCTGCGCTGGTGACGGCGGATCGGAACGCAGGTGACGCTCGGTCATCCGGACGCATCCGATGTCGACGCTCATGGCCGAAACCACCCCGGCGCCCTCCGCGGGTCCCGGCTGCGCCGTCGGCCCCGGCGGCGCGGCGGCCGCGGCGGGCCCGCTGACGCCGCCGAGGACGAACTCGGTCGAACCACCGCCGATGTCGACGACCAGGTAGGGCGGCGGTACCGACCGGTCGCCGGCCAGTTCGGCGGTGGCGCCGGTGTAGGAGAACCGGGCCTCCTCATCGCCGCTCAGGACTTCGGGCCCGGTCCCGAGCACGTCGGTGACCCGGCGGGTGAACTCCCCGGCATTTGCCGCGTCACGGGTCGCGCTGGTCGCCACCATCCGGACCTCCTCGGCTCCCAGCCGCCTCATGACCGACGCGTAGTCGCTCAGCGCGGCCAGCGTCCGGTCCAGCGCCTCGGGGGCGAGCCGGCCGGTGGTGTCCACGCCCTGGCCGAGCCGGACGATCTCCATCCGCCGGTCGACATCGGTGAGCGTCCCCCGGCCAGGATCGACGTCGGCCACCAGCAGCCGAATTGAATTGGTCCCGCAGTCAATTGCCGCCACACGCCGGGTCATCAGCCATCCTCCGTATCGTCCGGGGCAGCAGCCTCGTCCGGGGCACACGGCTCGTCCGGGGCAGGCGCCTCATCCGGGGCAGGCGCCGAGCCAGGGCCGCCGGGCCCGCGCGGCGGGGCCGGGCCCGATAGGCCCGGCTGAGCAGCCGCCCGGGCCGGTCGCATCCGGCACCTGCGTGACACACGGGCCATCCGCCCACCAGGCTCCGGCGGCACCGGCCGCTTCCCGGCCGAGCGGGTTCACGCCCGGCACGGCGAGCTCGTGCGCGAGGAGCGCGTGCAGGCATTTGACCCGGGCCGGCATGCCGCCCGCGCTCTGCGTGCCCGGTGGCAGCGGCTCCAGGCCGGCCTCCCGCGCCGCCTTGTCCCGCCGGGCCAGGTAGTCCTGGTGGGCCGCCTCATAAGACTGGCGGAGGTCCTCATCGCGCGCCAGCCGGGCCGTCATGGCCCGCATCGTGCCCGCCGCTTCCAGCCTGCTCACCGCGGCGGCCGCCCGCGGGCAGCTGAGGTAGTACAGGGTCGGGAAGGGAGTACCGTCAGGCAGCCTGGGCACGGTCTCGACCACATCGGGCAGGCCGCACGGGCAGGTATGCGCGACCGCCCGCAGGCCGCGGGGGGCGCGGCCGAGCTGGGCGGCGACCACCGCCTCGGTCTGCGGGTCCATCACCGGGCCGGGGCCTGGTCCGCCTTCTTGACGGACTGCCACAGCTTGGCGTACCAGGGAGCCACCGGCCGGGCCGATACCGGGGTGGCGCCCGCGCCTGCCGTGTTGCCGATGATCACGTAACACTTCTCGGTCGGGAAGCACATATGCAGCTGATCCCGGGCCTGCTGCTCGATGTAGGCGGGATCGGCGTACCGCTGCTGCTCCGCCTGCAGGTTCTTGACCTGAGCCGAGATGGACTGCTGAGCGGCCAGCAGCTGGTCGATCTGCTGTCGCTGCGCGATGTACTCCCGCACCGGGTAGGCCAGGCTGAGCGCGATCGCGCAGATCACCACCGCGAGCAACGCCGCCCGGCCCGTCAGCTTGGTCGGGCGGGGCGAACGGGCGGGCGGGCGGCGTCCGGCCGACTCGGCGGTCATCAGGCCAGTTCCGTGAACCTCGGGTAAGCGCTGGCGCCCGCGTAGGCGGCCGCGTCGCCCAGCAGCTCCTCGATCCGGAGCAGCTGGTTGTACTTGGCCACGCGCTCACCGCGGGCCGGCGCGCCTGTCTTGATCTGGCCGCAGTTGGTCGCGACGGCCAGGTCGGAGATGGTGCTGTCGTCGGTCTCGCCGGACCGGTGGCTGATGATGCAGCTGAAGCTGGCCCGCTGGGCGGCCGACACGGCGTCCAGCGTCTCGGTCACCGTGCCGATCTGGTTCAGCTTGACCAGCAGCGCGTTCGCGGACCGCTCGGTGATGCCGCGGCGGATCCGCTCGGGGTTGGTGACGAAGAGGTCGTCGCCCACGATCTGCACTCGGTCCCCGACGGCCGCCGTCAGGTCATGCCATCCGGCCCAGTCTTCCTCCGCGAGCGGGTCTTCCAGCGAAACGATCGGGTACGTGTCGAGCCACTCCCGGTAGATGTCGGTCATCTCGCCCGACGACCGGGTGGAGCCCTCGAAGGTGTAGCCCCCGTCGCGGTGAAACTCGGTGGCGGCGGCGTCAATGGCCAGCGCGATGTCGCGGCCCGGGGTGAACCCGGCCTTGCCGATCGCCTCGACGATCAGGTCCAGCGCGGCCCGGTTGTGCTCGAGATCGGGAGCGAAGCCGCCCTCGTCGCCGACTCCGGTGGACAGGCCATGCTGCTTCAGGACCGACTTCAGCGCGTGGTAGGTCTCCGCTCCCCAGCGCAGCGCGTCTTCGAAGGTCGCCGCGCCGATGGGGGTGATCATGAACTCCTGGATGTCGACGCTGTTGTCCGCGTGCGCGCCGCCGTTCATGATGTTCATCATCGGCACCGGCAGCAGGTACGCGTTCGGACCGCCGATGTAGCGGAACAGCGGCAGGCTCGCCGACTCCGCCGCTGCCCGCGCGACCGCGATGCTGACGCCGACAATCGCGTTGGCACCCAGCCGGGACTTGTCCGGCGTCCGGTCCAGATCGATCATGGCCTGGTCCACGAGCCGCTGGTCATCCGCCTCGTAACCGAGAAGCTCGGGCTGGATCTCGTCGATGACGTTGGCGACGGCGCGGGTGACGGCCTTACCGCCGTAATCATCGCCACCGTCTCTCAGTTCCACCGCCTCGAAGGCGCCGGTCGAGGCGCCGCTGGGCACTCCGGCGCGCCCGATGGTCCCGTCGTCCAGGGCAACCTCGACCTCCAGGGTCGGGTTACCCCGGGAGTCCAGGATCTGCCTGGCATGGATTGCTTCGATGGAGGCCACGGCCGGCTCCTCATGTCCTGTTCAAGAGTTTCGCGGTCATCCAGCCGGCCCGCGCGGTACTGCCGGGGGGCCTGCGCGGGATGCCGGTCACATTGTCCGCGTTCGAGCCTAGTGGAGCCGGACCCGCACACGCACCGGCCACGCCGGACACCGCCCCGGTAGACCATGTACTGTGAGTAATGAGCTGATTTCAGTGATTAGCCCAGGATAACCTAGGGCAGTGCGCGGGGGCGGGCATGGCAGGAACGAGCGTGCAGGTACTCATCGCGGGGGGCGCCGGTTTCATCGGCAGCACGATCGCCTCGGCCTGCGTGGACGCGGGCATCAGCCCGGTGATCGTCGACAATCTGGGCACGGGCAGACGGGAGTTCACGACCGGCCGTGCGTTCTACCAGGGCGACATCGCCGATGGGGCACTGATCGACCGGATCTTCGCTGACCACCCCGGCATCAGCGCCGCCATCCAGTGCGCAGCGCTGATCGTGGTCCCGGATTCGGTCGCTGATCCGGTCGGCTACTACCGGGCGAACGTGGCCAAGAGCCTGGAGTTCGTCGCGCATCTGCTGCGCAACGGATGCGAGCGGATGATCTTCAGCTCGTCGGCCGCGATCTACCGCGCGGGCGCGGACCTGACCGTCGACGAGGACTCCCCGCTGGACCCGCAGAGCCCGTACGCGCGGACCAAGGCGATATGCGAGGAGATGTTCGCCGATATCGCCGCCACGCAGGCCATCCGGGTGCTGTCGCTGCGGTACTTCAACCCGATCGGCGCGGATCCCAAACTCCGTACCGGCCTGCAGTTGCGGCGGCCCACCCATGCCCTGGGCAAGATGATCCAGGCCTACGAGGAAGGCTTTCCGTTCCAGATCGCCGGCACCGACTACCCGACCCGGGACGGCACCGGTATCAGGGACTACATCCACGTCTGGGACCTGGCCACCGCCCACCTGGCCGCCCTGGACCGGTTCGACGCGCTCATGGCGGGGACGGGCGCCACCTCCAGCGTCATCAACCTGGGCACCGGGACGGGGACAACCGTGCGTGAACTCCTGCACGCCTTCAATCAGGTGGCGGACCGGCCGGTCAAGTCCGTCGACGTGGGCCTGCGGCCCGGCGACGTCACCGGCACCTACACCCGCAGCGACCGGGCGCAGCTCTGCCTGAGCTGGAAACCGCGGTACTCGATCGCGGAGGGCATCCGTCACTCCCTGGACTGGGCCGCCATCCGCGACGGGATTCTGGCCTGAGACCTCAGCTTCCGATTCCCCCAGCCATTTCCTATCTTTACCAGTAGTAGAGCCCTTATCGCGGAGATTACATACTACGTAGTCATGGGCTGAGGCTGTTTCACCTGTCAACGCCTATGTTGCCCGTCGCTGAACTCGCCTAGCGGATGACCTCCGGCCCGCCCTCCGCCGGGCGCTCGCGGCCGACCCGCGTTCGCTGCGCCGCCTGGAGCGCGGCCGGCACGGACAGCCCGATGTGGCGCAGACCGGCGCCGCGCGGGTGCGACCCTCGCGGTCGAGCCCCGCACCGGCCCCGGCGTGCGCTGACGGTCAGGAGCCGGCCGTCACCGACGCGCCGGGCAGCACGGCCCGGGGCCGGCCCACCCCGGTGATCTCATTGCCGCTGGCCGTGACGGACAGCTTGGCCGTTCCTCCCGCGAACCAGAGGCCCACGTCGCCCGCACCGTCGCCCATGATGACGTTGCCGGTCACTGCCACGTGGCCGGTGCCGCTGTTCGCCTGGGTGATCGCGAGGTAGATGTAGTGCGACCCGGCCGTCTCGCCATGGTCGTTGAAGATCTTGTTACCCACGATGGTCGAGCCGTTGCCGTCCTGAGCGGTGCCGACGATGCCGTACCAGGTGCCGGAGCGCTGGCCGCTACCGAAGTCCTCGATGTAGTTGCCTGAGAGCGTGGTCCCGTAGAGCCGCAACGCGACAATCGCGCTGTGCGCGACGTTGTACAGATGGTTGCCGGAAATGTCCCAGCCTCCGGCGTTGGCGAGGTACACGTCGTCCAGCCCGGAGCCCTCGATCTGGTTGTTCTCCAGGTAGCCATCGGTGACCGCGTTGGCGGGGTCGATCACCTCGAATCCGTACTGCCCGCTGCCGGAGATGAAGTTGTTATCGAATCGGCTGTTCACGCTGGTATTCGTGATCACCCGGCCGCTGGCGCCCGCGCTGGTGTCGACGATGCCGGAGCCGCCGCAATTGGTGACGTCCACGTGCTCCACGTCGGCCTGCCAGTTGAGCACGATGATGCCATCGGTGCGCCCGGACCCGTTGCAGGCCACGGTGAGATCCTTGATGGCGAGCGGATCACCCGTGGCCGGCGAGCTGGTGACGTAGGACCGGGTGGCCAGTACGTAGCTGGCCGTCCCGTCCTGCTTCAGGATCGTGCCCGTGGTGCTGTCCCCGGTGTAGGTCCGGCCGCCCAGCAGGACGAGGCCCTTGGTGAGCAGGCAGGTACCGCCCTGGAACTCGATGGCCGCGCCCGCCGGGCTGGTGTCGATCGCCTGCTGCACGGTCGCGGCGTCAGTGGCCCGATCCTGGCAGGTGACCCGCACCGACGCCGCAGGCGGGTCGGTCGTAGCCCGCGGCGGCAGGACCGCCCAGGTGATGGCGGCGGCCGCGGCCGCCACCGCGAGCAACGCCGCAACGGCAAGCCACCGGCGACGGGTCCCGCCTCGGCTCCGGGACCGGCCCGGACCGGAATGCCCTACCATTCAGGCCCTACGCCCGGCTGACGGCGGATCCGCTCCGCGACCGCATGGCTGACCCGCCGGGCGGCGAAACCGGACCCGCAGACGAACCGCATGAGCGGGCCGATGTGGCGGCCGACGCCAGGCCGGTGAAGTAGATGCCGGGTACCGACGACTCGAACCCCCCGGACAGCCGCGGCGAGCCGGCCACCACCGCACCCGGCGCCGCATCGCGTCGTCCATGAAGTCCAGTCCGGCCAGGTCGACCCGGTAACCGGTGGCCGCGAGCACGTGGTCGACCTTGAGGTCCGACTGCTGCCCGGCGGGATCGCCCAACGTGAGCACCACGTTGTCGCCTACGCTGCGCGACCCGATGACCTGCTGCCGGTCTGGACCGGGAACTGGCCAATGACGCGGTCGCGTAGCCACCAGGCGCCGAACGGACCGAGCACCTCCTGCACGAGGGCGAGCCGCGTCGCGGCGGGCAGATACCGGAAGGCGCCCGCGGCGCTGCTGAAGGGGACAAGCTTCCTCGGGCCCAGCGGCAAATGCAAAGGCGGCACGAACCGCGCCAGCCCGCTGGGGGTAGAAGGCGCGTCCCTTTACTTCACCTCCCGCCGGGCCACCAGCTGGACGTTGGCGCCGGCCTCGTGCAGCAGGGCCGCGCTTTCCAGGGCGGACTGCCCGGCGCCGATCACCGCGACTTCCCGGCCGGTAAAACCGGCCAGCGACGCGTGCTGCCACGTGTGCGACACGGCGCCGTCCGGGGACGGCCCGGCCTAGCGATCGGGGCCAGCGATCTGGGCAGGTGCGCGTAACCGGCCATGCCGGTGGCGATCACCACGGCCGGGGTGGAGATCTGCTCCCCCGACTCCAGGGTGACCAGGCTGCGCTGCCCATGCTGCTCGAGCCGGCGGATGCGGGGTGTCCTCCACGTCGGGCACGTTCTGCTCGGCGAACCACTGGCCGTAGCGGATGAACAGGTCGATGGGCACCACGTCGTCCCCGGCCAGCCGCCGGGTGCCGCTCACCACGCAGAAGTCAGCGAGCGTGGAGCCGGTCCCGGGCGCGGAAAGGCTGGACGCGCTGGATATCGACTTCGGGAGCATGCAGGCTGGCATGTGCGTGTGCCGCCCCATCCATGACGTCCCCGAAGGTCCAGCACCGCGATCCCGCGGCCGCGGAGGTGAGCCGCGACGGACAGCCCGTAAGGGCCGGCCCCGATGACCACGGCGGGCGCGGAAGAAGTGATAACTGGCATGTGTACTTACCTTCCCTTGACTGTGACCGATAGCGGCTACCGCGGTTCATCTCTGGCCGATCGCTCCCTGCGCCGGTTTGACTTGCGCAGCAAGTGAGTCGCCGGCGGCCGGGGGTGTGGCCTCCGTTTCCCGCCGGAGGGCGCGGGTCCGTCTGATCCGCCGCAAGTAGCTCGCGAGCGGGCCCGCGGACCGGGCCAGCATCGACGCGACGGGCAGCGGGTCGTCAGCGGCAAGCCAGGCGAGCTCGGTCCGCACCAGCCCGGACGGCACCGGAACGCGGTAGCCACTGCGCCGCCGGGTCAGCCTGTCCGCCAGCCGGGCGGTCAGGTCGACGTTCTCCACGAGGATGCGCCTGCGCTCGGGCGAGCTGGCCTGCGGCACCTGGCGCCCAGTCAGGTCAGGGTGCAGGGCCCGCACCACGTCGACCCCGGCGGCGTTCTCGAACAACCGGAACTGGGCGCCGGTCCGGGGGTTGAAGTCGACCAGCTTGTACCGGCCATCCCGGCGGTCGTAGCGGAAGTCGAGGTCCGCGATCCCGCAGTAGCTTACCCGCTCGCACAGCCGCGTGGCCAGCGCCGCGAGCTGCGGGTTACTCGCCGTGTAGGCGCAGGCGGTCATGCCCGCCTGGGGAGGCCGGACCGTACCTTGACCCCGGTGAACAGCACCAGCGGATTTCCGAAGGCGCCCCGGTACAGGTGCACGATCCAGTCTTCGGCGTGCTCCGGGGGGATGTCTCCCTCCAGGATGACGCTCGGCTTGTCCCCCCAGCCACGGGCCAGCGCGAGCAACTCCGCCGCTGTGGCGATCACCGTGGTCCCGTTGACCACCGGCACGCGCAGCCGGACCCACGCCTCGAGGTTCTTGGCCACCACGGGGAACGTCGCGGTGGCGGCGAACTCCGCGACGTCGGCCGCCGTCTGCGGAAACGAGGACGCGGGCGCGGGCACGTCATGCTCGAGGCACAGCTCGTGCAGGCCGCGCTTGCTGGCCAGCCGGGCCGGCAGGCTGGCCGGCACCCTTGGCAACAGGAACCATTCGGCCAGGGCGGCGGAGTTCTCCGCGATCAGGACGGCCGCCTCTTCGTCGGTCGGGATGAGCACGGCCGGTCCGGGGATCTCCCGCCCGGCTTCTTTCAGCCGCTCGACCATCCGCTTCGGATCGGCGCGCTCCTCCGGCGGCCAGACGTAGTGACCGCGGCAGTACCGGGACAGCGCCGCGGGCGTCCACCGATCCTCCGACACGGCGTAGACCGGCACCCCGAGCCGACCGAGTGACCGGATCGCGTCGACGCCCCCGTGGTGCAGTGGATAGTTGCCGACCTTCACGATCAGCGCGGCGACATCACGGTCCACCGGCAGAGCCGGAGCGAGGCCCCGGCGGCTCATCTGAACTGTCCCTGGTCGGGCGGCTCCCCGCCGACCCTGGACCGTAGTGCTATCCATTGATTTCCCCTGTTGGCCGCGGTCATGACAGGACCACGAATCGGACGATGACGACGAAAACGAAAAAGGCGAGCAGCGGAAGCGGCGCCAGCGCGAGGGAGCGGGTCAGCCACCGGGAAGTCGGCGGCCAGATGCGGCTGTACTCCCGCGCGGCCAGGACCAGCAGCAGGAGGCCGAGACCAGCCAGCCCGATCGGTGTCCAGACGGTCGGGTGGCCCGGCGACCCGGTCACCGGCGGCAACGGCTGGGTGCGCGTGCCGGCCGGCCACCGGTAGGTGTAGACGACGGCGTTGCGGTCGCTGAACGCGACCTTGACACCGGGGTAGGAAGCCATTGCGGCGCGGAACTGCCGCCCCCAGCTGACTGGGTAGTTCGCCGCCTGAGCCAGGTACGTCTCCTGGGTGGTGGTGGTGATGAGGTAGCTGCCCGGGCCCATGGCGCGCAGGTCGGTGGCCAGCCCGGCGACCTGGGTGGGGCTGGTGGGCGCGAGCTCGGCAATGTAGTCGGTCCTGGCGAGGTCCCGGTACTGCCACGGCATCTGCGGCGTGTCGTCGACCGCCGGCAGTTCGCTCGTCCATAGCACCCGGATTCCCGCGCTGTCGTGGGCGTACAGGTAGTTCATGGCGGTCAGTTCGCCGGGTGGTGTCTGCTCGAACGCCTCGTTGCCGTAGCGGGCCACAAAGAACAGCAGCACGGCCACGACCGAGCACACCGCGGCCAGCGGCAGCACCAGCCAGGCACGACGGTCCCAGGCGGCGCCCAGCAGGCGCCATGCACGGGGGCCCGGCGCAGGCAGCCGCCGCGTGCGCCTGGGGTCGGCCAGCCCAGGGAAGAACAGGTAGGCGACCAGCATGGCCGCCCCGGGCAGCGCGAACAGGTAGACGCGCAGGGCAATCTCGCCGCCGTAGCTCTGCAGGCCGAATCCCACGAACGAGACGCACATGAGGACCAGTGCCACCCGGTCGTCGAAGCCCAGGTACCAGCGCCGGACCAGGCCTGCGACCGCGAGGACCAGGACGACCCCGGCGAACCCGGTGCGTGAGTACAGCACCAGCGTGTGCAGCGGGGTACTGCCCGCCAGGCGGCCGGACACGCTGGTGGACAGGTTCGCCCCCAGATTGCCGAGGCCGCCGAACAGCTGTGTGCGGTGACCGGACCAGTACGGCACGGCAGCGAAGCTGAGCCACGCGGTGAAGATCACCGCGAACAGCACCGGCAGCCCGCGCAGCCGGCACCGCCGCACGATGACCAGCCCGGCGCAGGCGGCCACCATGAAGAACGGGGTGAGCTGATGGCTGGACGTGGCGAACGCGAAGATCACCACCAGCACGCTCAGCATGGTGACCTGGCGGGCCCGGCTCGCCGTCACCGACGGCAGATCGCCCGCGATGGGACGGGTCAGCAGCGACCGCCACCGCGGTGCGCGCCCCGGCGGCTGCGTGACCGGGTCCACGCTGGCCCGGCCGGCGAGGGCAGCCCGGCCGGTCCGGCCGAAGTAGATCAGCAGCAGGGCGATGAAGATCAGGTACAGGAGGTAGTTGAACGACTGGGGCGAAAAGTAGTCCTGGCCGACCCAGTTGCCGACGGAGAAGATGAACACCGCGAACCACTTGGCCCGCCAGCTCGCCCGCATCCGGCTGGCGATCAGGCCCATCGGCACGAGGCACAGCAGGTCCATCGCCAGCGGCCAGAAACGCAGGACCGGGATCAGGTTGCTGCTGCCGACCGCGTGCTCGGCCAGCGCGACCAGATAGAAGAAGCCGGGCCAGCTGAAGTAGGCGGACAACTCCGGGGCGGTGTGCCCGGTCCGGGCGACGTAGTCGACGAAACCGGCGATCCAGTAGGCCGTGGGGAACCTCGGCTGCGGCTCGGCGACGACGGTGACCCCGTCCAGGCACACCACGATGGCCACCAGGGTGGCGCCCAGCAGCAGCGGCCTCGCGCGGGGCAGGCCCAGCGCCGCGACGAAGGTCAGGGCCAGCAGCGCGATCCCGGCAAGCGCCGCGGCCGGCATGATCGAGATCAGGCCCAGACCATTCATCCGGCCCAGTGCGGCGGTCACCCGCCCCAGCGGCGCGAAGAACAGCACGATGCCCGCGACGGTCCCGGCCCCGAGCACGGCCGTCGGCAGCCAGCGCCGCCAGTCCCGCCAGTCAGGCATGCCGCGCCGGCCAGATATACCGCGCCAGCCGGCCAGCCGGGCGCGGGAGTCCGAGGACGCCCCGGCTCCGCCGATCCCGGCATCGCTCCGCGTTGCGTACAGTCATGAGCCCGCACCTCCGGCCCGGCCCGCATCGCGATCCCAGCGGCTGGCTCCGGGAGCCGCACCAGCCCGCTCAGGCGCGTCCTGCCAGGGTGGTTTCGCGTTCCGGAACGGCACGGCCGCATCGCGGGGGAGTTCTACCTCGCTGGCCCCGAGCTCAACCGGGCCGACGGCGGTTCCGGGAAGGTGAACCCACCCGGTGCTAGCGCGGTCTTCGGCAGCGGCGCGGTCCTGGGCGAGGGCTCGGTTCTGGGCGAGGGCGCGGTCCTCGGCGGGGGCGCGGTTCTGGCCGAGGGCTCGGTTCTGGCCGAGGGCGCGGTCCTGCGGCGGGCGGCGCGGTCCTGCGGCGGGCGGCGCGGTCCTCGGCGGGGGCGCGGTCCTCGGCGGGGGCAAGGCCAGCGCGAGTGGCGGCCGGTCGGGTGCGGGACCACCGGGTGGCGCGGCCGTGTGCGACCGCGGGACGGGGCCCGGCCCGCGGCCAGCACGCGGCGCAGTCCCGGGAGGATCGCCAGGGCGATGACCAACTGACTGGCCAGGGCCGCGATCCCGGCCCCGATGATGCCCATCACCGCGGTGAGCCCGAGTGCGAGCCCCAGGATGAGCACGCAGCGGGTGACCTGGATGACGGCGACCAACCTGGTCCGGCTCTGCGCGCGCAGCGCGCCCAGGTACAGCTCGGTGAGCGTCTTGGGCAGCGTGGCCAGCGCCAAGAGCTCCAGGATCGGCGCGCCGTAGGCCGCGTAGCGCGGACCGTACAGGCTCAGGGCGGGACGGGCGAGCAAGGCCACCAGGACCGCGGCCGGCACCAGGATGAACAGCGTCCGGCGCAGCGCGGAACGGCAGTTGGCGGCCAGCGTCTCGCCGTCGAACGCGCCCTCGACCGTCAGTGACATGGCCATGTTCACGGCCAGCAGATCCAGAACTCCCCCGACGGTCCAGGCCATGTAGAAGTAGGCGTTCATGCGGGGGCCGATGCGCACCGCCACCGCGATCGGCACCAGGGTGGACACCGCCAGCATGCACAGCGCGCCCGTGTAGTCGCCGGCCAGGAAACGGCCGATCTGCCGTGCGCCCGGCGGTCGGACGGCCGTCCGTCAGCAGGTGGTGCCGGGGCATGAGCTTGCCGAAGATTAGCAGGCTGACCAGCGGCAGGGACACGATGACGGGCAGCATCCAGGAGATGTCGATGCCGAGGGCGGGGACGGCCGAGGCCAGGGCCAGCAGCAGCACGATCTTGACCACGCCGAACGTGCCGTTCTCCAGCGGCACCCACGGGGCGCTGCGCAGTCCGGTCAGCACCCCGTCCTGCAGCGTGAAAATACCCCAGGCGATCACGCAGCCGACGAAGGCCAGCCCCGGGATCCAGCCTCTGAGCTGGGCATATGAGGAGCCCCAGTGGCTGACGGTGAGCAGAAAGGGGATCGCGACCAGCACGGAGGCCAGCGAGCTGAACAGGTAGGCGCGCCCGACAAACGTCCCGGTTTGCCGTCCGGACTGCGGGACGAACCGGGTCACCGCGCCGACCAGGCTGAACGCGGTCAGCCCGGACAGCAGGCTCATCGCCGAGTACAGGGCCGACGCCCGGCCGACCTCCACCGCCGTGTAGTGCCGCGCGGCCAGCAACCAGTAGGCCAGTCCAAGCACCCCGGTCACACCCGTATTGATCATCAGCGAGTAGGCGTTGCGGTACAGCGGCGAGCGCAGGTGGGCTCGCAGTTCCCGGTAGCGCCCGGCCACGTCGGGACGCCGCAGCCCCAGGAGCATCCGCAGGCCGGCCACCGGCGCAGCCAGGCACGGCCAGGCGCAGCCGGCGCGCCGCTGCCGATCGCACGGCTGGGGCCCGCGTTCGTTTCCGGTGACGCGGCCACGTGCACCGGCACCGTGTGATGACGGCCCAGTATGCCGGTCAGGCTCAGCGCGCCCCGGTCGCTGGGCTCAGGCACGTCGGGAGATACCCGCCAGTGCGGCCCGGGAACGCCTGACCATCGCGAATCCCTTGGTCAGCGCGTGATCCTTCAGGTAAATCTTCGAATCATGCCCCCGCATGATGTGCTCGAAGCTGGCCTGGCTGGTCGACGCGCGGACCGTCAACCGCGGCAGCGTGTAACTGTCGCCGCCGGGCCGGGCCGTCGCATTGGCCACGGCGCACGCATGCCGGTAACCGCTGGCCTGGGCCGTCCGCCGCACCCCGGCACTGGAGTAGCCGAACGGATAGGCCAGGCTGAGCACGGACCGGCCGATCCCGTCCTCCAGCAGGGCCTTGCTGATGGCCAGCTCGTTGTGGAGCTGGCCCGGCGCGATCTGATCGAGCTGCGGATGCCCGTGGCTGTGCGCCCCGATCTCAACCCCGGCCCCCGCCGCTTCGCGGATCTGGTTCCAGCACAGCATCTGGCCGGGCCCGCGCCCGGCTTTGTACGCCCCGGCATCGGCGATCCAGCCGGTGGTCACGAAGACGGTGGCGGTGAACCCGTAGCGCTGGAGCAGCGGAAGGGCCTCGCGATGGAAGTCCGCGAAACCATCGTCGAAGGTCAGCACGACTGGCCGGGCGGGCAGACGGTCGGTCTCGCCGGCCAGGGCCGCCGCCGCGTCCGCAAAGGTGACCGTGCTGAACCCGGCATCGTGCAGGTAGGCCAGCTGGGCGGCGAAGGCGGCCGGCGGGACCGCCAGCCGGCTCGCCGTCTCCGGGCGCGCGGCGATCTCGTGGTACATCAGGATCGGCACCCGCAGCTGACCGCTGGGGTCGGGCTGCCTGCCCAGGCCGGTCACCGCGGCCGTCCCGAAGCGCTGGACGCGGCGCGGGTCATGCCTGGGTTGATCAGCCCGGGACGATGCCACCGCGGAACTGAGCCGCCGCTCACCGTGCCGGCCACGTAACCCGCGGTCACGGCGGCCAGGCCAGCTACGATCGCCCCGGCGCGGGTGAGCCCGGACAGGTCGCCGCGCACCGCATCAGCCAGGCCGTGGGCGACTCCCCGCGGAAGGGTCCGGCTGGCGTGCCGCCGCTCGGACGACAGCCCGTCATCCGCCCCGACCTCGCGCGTCACCATGGCCTTGGACAGGCCCTCGGCGTAGCAGCGCGAACGGTAGTAGCCGAAGCGGCGGCGGTCCGCACGGACGCGATGCCAGATGAGCGCTTGCTCGTCGAACAGCAGGACCGCCTCGGGCATCCGCTGGCGGAGCCGGATGCAGAACTCGGTTTCCTCGCAACCAAGCGGGCGCTTGCCCCGGTCCCGGCCGATGCCGCTGATGAAGCCGCCAACCTGCTCGAAGACGTCCCGTCGGAACGACGCGTTACCACCGAGCACATTGCGCACAGGCGCACGGTGCGTCGGCATCCCGATGTAGGTGCAGCCGATCACCCAGTCGAATTCCTGCGGGAACCACGCTGGCCGCTCGGTGTCCCAGGCGGGCCGCGTCAGGCCGCCGACACCGGCCACGCTTGGGTCGGTGTAGGCGTCCACCAGGCATTTCAGCCAGTTCACGTCGGCCACTGCGTCGTCGTCCAGGAAGGCGATCACCTCACCGGTGGATGCGGCGATGCCGGTGTTCCGGCCGCCCGACAGTCCCTGCCGGTCGCGGTTTTCCAGCACGGCGGCGTCGGGCAGCGCCGCCCGCAGCCGTTCGTACAGCGGGCGGTTGTAATCCACCACGATGATGAGCTCTTTCGCCGGGTGGCTCTGGCCGCGCACGGAAGCGGCGGCGGCCAGGGTGTCATCCCAGCGGTCATCGGCGTGCGCGCAGATGACGACGGAGACGGAAAGCTGGCTCATGCGCCTTTTCCCGCTCATCTTGGCCGCCTGAGACGTACCCGGGCGGGCCGGAGACACCGGGCGGGCCGGAGACGCCGGGCGCGGCTCGCGCGGCTGAGTGCCGCGGCGGTGCAGCCAGGAAAACTTCTCCTGGGCGATGAGCCGCAGGATTCGCCATCCGTCGCCGATCGCGCTGAGATTGCTCTCCCCGTGCAGGCGCGGTCGCTCGAAGCTGGGGATCTCCTGGATTCTGAGCCCGGCCTTGGCCGCCCGGATGTTCATGAGCGTTTCCACCTCGAAGCCCGGGCAGTCGATGCGCAGGGCACCGAGGTGGTGCGTCCAGAAGGCGTTGTAGCCGTAGCACAGGTCCGTGAACTGGGTACGGAACATCGTGTTGACCAGCATGCCGAGGAGCCGGTTACCGTACCGGCGGCTGAACGTGATGTCGTCACTGCCGCCGCTGCCGGAGAACCGCGAGCCTTTGGCGAAGTCGGCCCCGGCCACCAGGGCACCGACGAACTGGATGATCTCCGCGCCGTCAGTGGAGCCGTCGGCATCCATCGAGACGATGATGTCGCCGGTCGCGGCGTTGAAGCCGGCCTGCAGGGCGTCCCCCTTGCCCCGGCCGGATTGGGCGATCACCCTGGCGCGGGGACACACCGCACGGGTGACGGCGACGGTGTCGTCCACCGAATGCCCGTCCACCACGATGATCTCGTCCACCCAGGCGGGCAGGGACGCGAAGACGTGCGGAAGGTTGGCCCCCTCATTCCTGGCCGGGATGATGACGCTGACCGTCGGAGCGATCGCGAGCGCGGCCGAAACCGGCTTGTAAGACATCGGGCGGGCCGGGAAAGTATCGTCCGCCTGCGGGCCGACCTGCGGCCGGCGGCCGGCCTCTTGGTCCGGGAAGTCAGAAAGCACCATTGATTCACGCCCCCGCACGAGCCGGGATCCCGGCCAGCGATCCGCGGACGGGCATCCGGCCTGCGAAAGTAAGGTTAAGAGTCTCTTCTGGAAAGCGAATTAATCGCCATTTCCAGGCGATTAATGACCGGCCCTCCAGCGGTCGACTTCATAAAGGTCTTGCATGTGGCCCCCCTTGGGCAAACCGTCCTTTTAACCGACGGCTTGTTCGACGCAGCCCCAGACCGGCTGCGTGCCGTGCTGTCGCGCTCTGACATGTTTCTGACTCCTCATCTTGGCAGTTGGTTTACGGACAGTCACACGGACATGTCCGACATGATCCTGCACGGAGAGTGAGTGATAACCGCGCACTTACCGTAGTCAAAGGGGATTTCGCAGCTAGAGCGCCTAAGTGCGTGTGGTGCATATCACATCAACTACGTTCTGTTCATGAGAGGTTCAATTACAGTGTGTTAGTGCTCGTAAATATTCTGTAGTTGAGCGACAGAGCGTAGTCTTACGCTAAGTAGCTGAGTCCGTTACATTCGGAGGATCTGCCGAATCGGCAAATCGGGCCAGGACAGCGCTTAAAAATAATTCCTAATTTCTACTTCCAGCGGCCCTGGCGGCTTTCACGCGGACGTTCGGCGCAAGCATTAAGACAAAGCAGGAATGGGCCGGCTTCGGTAGCGCACCGTGAGATGTCCGGAACGGGATGGCGGGCGTTCGAGGCGCCCGGGCCGTCCCGTTTGCCGCAGCGGCTGCGGGCTGGACGCGGCGGATGTACCGGGTCTCCCCGGGCCCGGATCATCCAAGGGGGACCCCGGCAGTGGGTCGTCAGGCCGCGGGCAGGTCCTCGAGCAGCCGGTGCCGCACGGCCAGCGAGGCCGCCTCCAGCCGGGAATGGACACCGAGCTTGGTCAGCAGCGACTGGACGTGCGTGCGCACGGTAGCGGGTGAAACACCCAGCCGGACCGCCATCTGGGCCGTGTCGAGCCCCTCAACCAGAAGCTGCAGGCACTGGCGCTCACGGATGGTCAGGTACGCGGCCAGCCGGTGCATGCCATCCTGCTGGGCAGGCCGCCGGCTGCCGGCCGGCCTTGGGGACATCGACGACGACCTCGCCGCGCTGAATCCGGCTGATCGCCTCGATGAGCGCCGTGATGCCCCGCGTCTTGTGGAGATAGCCAGACGCCCCGGCTCGCAGCGCCTCCAGCACACCATCGGCGTGCGGGTCGGCGCTGAGCACCAGGATCTTGGTGCCCGGGCTCGCGGCGATGAGCTGGCCGATGGTGTCCGGACCGTCGGGGCGGCAGAAGCGGCGGTCGATCAGGCAGACGTCCGGCCGGCCATCCGCCACGGCATCGATGATCCCGGACAGGGTGGAGGCCGCACTCACCGAAAAATTCTGCTGCCCCAGCACGTCCGACAGAGCGTCGAGAAACACCAGGTGGTCGTCCCCGATAACGAGGGTCAGCTTGATGTCCTGGTCATTGGAATCCTGTAGCCGGGTACCGCACGGCAGAGCTGAAGACACCATTGTCATCGTTCAAACCCCCATGCCTCACCATATAGACGTGCCACGAGGCCACACGGATTACCTGAACCCGCGAAAGATGCATTTTTAGTGAGCTATATGCTCAAAAACGCATCACGCTGGCCTGGCATATGCGGCCACCAGCGACGCACGCAGGGCCGATATCCCGTACCGATCACCCAGCTGGGCCTGGGCCCGCGTGGCCATCCGCGCCGCGGCAGCCGGCGAGCTCAGCAGGTAGCTGACCGCGCTGGCCATCAGGTCCGGCCGCCGCGGCGGCACCAGCAGGCCCGTTTCCCCAGGCACCACGACATCGGCCACGGCGTTCACCGCCGTCGCGACCACCGGAACGCCACACATCATGGCCTCGACAATGGCGGTGGGCAGTCCCTCGTACCGGCTGGGGAGAGCGAAAACGTCAAACGCCGGCAGGAGCCGGGGCACGTCCGCACGCTCGCCCGCCAGCACGACCGGGGCGGCGGGTTCGGCGGCCGCCAGCCGCCTCACCTGCCCGGCCAGCTCGCCGTCCCCGACCCACACCCCGACGATGCCCGGGCGCGCTGAGCCGCCGGATCATGTCGACGAAATCTTCCGGCGCCTTCTGGTAGGTCAGCCGGCCCACGGCGCCGATCACCGTCGCGTCGGACGGCAGGCCCAGTTCACGCCGGGCAATCTCGCGAGCGGTCAGGCCAGCCCCAGCCAGCCCAGCCCCAGCCCCAGCCCCAGCCAGCCCAGCCCCAGCCCCAGCCAGCCCAGCCCCAGCCCCAGCCAGCCCAGCCCCAGCCCCAGCGCCCAGCCCCAGTCCCCAGCCAGGCTTGGCTGCGGCCATAACGACCGCGGACGGTTCGCCCAGCAGGCGTTCGGCTGCGGCCGTCTCCTGCGCAGACGGCTGGGACGCCACCGGGACGGCGGACCCAGCGTGCTGCCCCGCTGGCCAGCCGAAGCCATCAACAGCCACACCGATCGTCCGGATCCGCTCGGGTGAAATCAGGCCGCGGCGGACCGCCTCCACGGCTACGCCGGTCCCCACACACAGCGCGAGATCGGTAAACCGCCCGAGCCGCCGCTCGACGGCGATGTAGGCGGCCCGCCGCACGGCTGACTGGAACTCGTGAAAGGGGAAGCCGTGGTAGGTGTGCACGATGCGCGGGACCGCCGCCCGGCGCGCGGCCAGGCGGCCCAGCGTTCCGGCCTTCGCGGTGTGCGTGTGCACGACATCGAAGCGCTCCCGGCGTAGCAGGACGGCCAGCCGGCGCAGCGCCACGACGTCACGGACCGGATCGATGGGGGCGCGGAGGGCGGGCTCGGCCACCACCGTGAGTCCCGCGGCCCGGGCCTCCGACAGGAGGCGGCTGCTGCCTTGGCCGGTGATGATCGTCAGCTGATAGGACCGCGGGTCCAGCGCCATCGCGCCGCGCAGCGCGAGGATGCCCGCGCCGCCCTCCAGCCGCGTGATGAGCACGGCGACCCGCAATGGCCGACCGCGGCCCCCGCTCCGCGGGGCGCTGCTCACGCGTGCCGGTCCTGGGGATGCAGGCCGGCCGCCCGGGCCACGCGAACCGCCTCCAGGCGGCTGTGCACGTCCAGCTTTGCGAAAATGTTCCGGGTGTGCGTGCGCACCGTGTCGGTGGAGATCATGAGCTCCTGGGCGATCTGCCCGCCGCGTTTGCCTTCCACCAGGCCGCGCAGCACGTCCCGCTCGCGCGGGCTCAGCATGTCGAGACCGTCGACGTCCTCCTTGGCCCGGGTGACGTCGGTGCGCAACGCACGGAGGATCTCGCCGAGCATCTTCGGCGGGAACCACGACTCGCCACGGGAAACCCCGCGCAGGACGGACTCGAGCTCCGCCGCACCCTGCTTCTTGTCCACCCACGCTGCGACGCCGACCCGGGCCGCCTCCACCGCGTGCGAGACGTCGTGGTCCGCGCTGAGCACCACGACCTTGGCTTGCGGCCGGGCGGCTATGAGCTTTCTGAGGACCTCTCCGGTGCCGGAGCCAAGCGGCTCGACCTCGATCGTGATCAGGTCGGGGCGCATGCCGCCGACGATGTTGAGCAGGCTCGGATCGGTGGTGGAGCAGCGGCCGGCCACCCACATGTCCGGTGCCGCCGACAGCCGCGACGCCAGCGCTTCGGTGACCATGAGATGGTCATCGACCAGCAGCAGCCGGAGGGGATTTTTCGGCTGATCCCGCACAATCCGGATTACATCGCCCTCATTGGTTCGCATCAGAACCATCACCTACAAGACGGCCAGATACGAGTCTCTCAATATTCGGGTCCGGCACGAAAGTGCTCGCCGCCCCGATTATCGGCAGCGGCTGGGTGGCCGCCAGCTCTGGTGGCAGCGGGGCGAGCGGTTCCAGCGGGACCGCGCTCAGCTGCCGGGCCGGGCTCTTCCAGCGGCCGTTGGACCGGGACCGGAACGCGAGCGGGATGGCGTACAGCCCGAGGGCGGCGTCGATGACCCGCATGACGGGGAAGAAACCGGCGAACAGCAGCATCGACGGCTTCCGCTCCAGCAGGGCCACGATCACCGTGATAGCCAGATCGGGCAGCAGCACGCCGAAGAAGATGGTCGACAGCTTCATGTGCGACGCGGTGAGCGTGTACACGGTGCCGAAGCCCGGCCAGGCCGCCGCCCCGGCGTACAGCTCCGGCATGACCAGGATGAGCAGTAGCACCGGCAGGATCAGGAAGATCAGGCTTGACGTGACCAGCTCCACCAGCAGCAACAGCAACATCGCGCTGAACAGGTTCGCCCGGAGCCGGTGGCGGCGCACGGTCTGCCAGAAGCCAAGCGCCCACCGCCTGGTCTGTTTCACGTAGTCGTGGAAGTTGTCCGGGTCCTGGCTGATGGCGATCGCGGACAGGCTGAAGGCGACCTTGCCGAGCCGCTTTCTGGTACACCTCGAACGTCATGTTGAAGTCCTCGATGACCAGCCCCGGCGGGTTCATGTCGATATGCGGCAGGACATCGGTCCGGTAGAGGCTGGCAAAGCCGGGCACGATATGGGTCGCGTTGAAGCGCCGCCAGGTCTGGCCGAACTTCAGCACCCGCTGGCCGATGCAGTAGATGCGGCGGCGGTGCCCGACCAGAAGCTGGCCGACCAGCGACAGCGCCCGGTCAGCCGCTATCCGGACGCAGCCGGCGACGGCGACCACCTCAGGGTCGTCGAACAGCGGCAGGGCGGCCGCGAAGTAGCCCGGCTCCACGCGGGTGTCCGCGTCCAGCAGCATGACCACGGGAAAGCGCTCGACCAGGCGGAACCGGGCGATCGCGTCCTGCAGGGCACCGGCCTTGCCCAGGTTGTACTCGGTCTGGTAGACCTTGGCCCCAGCCGACCGGGCGATGGCGACGGTGTTGTCGGTTGAGCCGTCCGACACCACGTGGACATTCCACATCGGGATGAGTTCCGTGATGGACGCCAGGCTCTCCGCGATGACCTCCGCCTCGTTATGCGCCGGGATGAGGACCGCGACGTCTTCCACCGTGAGCCCGCGCCGCCGGTTCGGGCGGCCCGCGGCCCGGGCGGGATCGGCGCCGCCCGGGTCCGGCCCCGGCCCCGGGTAGGCATCGCTGGTGTAGCCGACCTCCCGGATGCCGGAGAACCGGCGTGCGAAACGCCAGCGCGCCAGCCGCCCGGCCCCCGTGTCCAGCAGACGGCAGAGGCCCACCGTGCCCCACAGGGCGAAGTTCAGGCCGAAGACGAGGACGGCCATCGACCACCAGGGCATCACGGCCGCCCGGCGGGACTGGCGGCCGGCCCGGCGCCGGATGCGAGGGAGCGGTGCAGCTGCGGCCAGGTCCCGGGCGCCTCTTCGCCGTACATCCAGAGGAACATCCCGCCGAGGCCCAGCTGCCGCACCAGCGCGAACTTCGCGGCGGAGCTCTGCGGGTCCTCGAACCAGACGTCATGGGTACGCCCGGACGAATCGGTATAGCTGAACCAGGGCGACTGGCTGGCCACGTCGTAGTGCACCGTGGCCCCGTGCTGAGCCGCCAGCTGCTCAGCCTGCTGCCCGGTGAGGTCCGTGGCGTGACCGCCGGCCCAGTCATACCCGGACAGCGGGATCCCCAGCACGAGCCGGCTGGCCGGGATCTGTGTCCGTGCGTAGCTGATGACCGAGCGGACCCAGCCGATGGGCGCGATCGGCCCAGGCGGCGAGCCGTTCCAGTGGTAGTCGTACGCCATCAGCTTCACCTGGTCGGCGGCGCGTCCGATCGCGGCGTAATCCTGGGCGACGTTCTGCCCGCCGTAGCCCGCGTCAGAGGTCTTCGCGAATACCGCGACCGAGAGGATCTTGCCGTGCGCGTGCAGCGCGGCCGCTAGCCGGGTGATGAAGGTGCTGAAGGCCTGCCGGTCGCCGGCCCGCAGTCCCTCGTAGTCGATATCGATCCCGGCGTAGTTCTCCCGATCGGCCAGGCCGACGACGGCGGCGATGTGCTGGTTCGCCGCGGCCGGAGTGTGCAGCATGTGGGCCACCGCCGGATAGGACCAGCGGCCGTCGGTCATGTTGGCGATGGTCGGCACGATGCGCAAGCCCGCCGCCCGCAGCCGGCCGATGCCGGCCGTCACCTGGGGCTGGCCCGGCGGGTACTGAACGTCGATCTGGCCGCTCGCGGACAGCCCGTACATGAAGGGCGAGACCTCGGTGAAGGCCTGGCGGTTAGCGAGCACCGTGTCGGTACCGTCGCGGAAGCTCCAGTAGGGCAGCGACGCGACCGTGGCTCCCTTCCGCGCCGGGGTGGCGAACTGAGCGCTCGCGGTGACCGCGATGAGCGCGGCAGCACACAGCACCGCCGCGGCCCCCCACAGCCGTCGGCCCCGGGTCCGGCGGTACCGGTGGCCAAGGCGGCCAGCCACGGAAAGGCCCGCGGCGGCGGGGGTGCCGTCGCGGGTCACGCGGGCTGGTACGTCGATGCGCACAGCGCCCCGCCAGCCGTCAGGATCCGGCGGCCGCCGCGGGCGCGGCCACCTGGACCGGGGGGCCTACGGCATCCGCGCCCCGACTGATCTGCTCGTCGATGACCGCGCGGAGTATGTCGTCCAGCGTCCGGGTGGCCCTGAAGCCGACGAGATCTCCCGCCAGCGTGCAGTCGGGCACCCGCCGCATCAGGTCCTCGTAGCCGGACCCCAGCACTTCCAGGTATGACAGCCGCTCGATCGCACTGGCCGATCCGGTGAGCCGGATCACCCGGCGGGCCAGTTCGCCGATGGAAACCTGCTCGCTGCTGCCCAGGTTCACCGCCCGGCCGCACGCCTGGTCCGTCTCGATGAGCGCGGTGAGAGCGGGTATCACGTCGCGCACGTGGCAGAAACAGCGCACCTGCTCACCGGTGCCGAAGACGGTCAGCGGCTCCCCCGCCAGCGCCTGCCGGACAAACCGGGGGATGACCATGCCGTACCGCCCGGTCTGCCGCGGTCCCACGGTGTTGAAGAGCCGGGCGATCACGGCCCACAGGCCGCGCTCCCGGACGTAGCCGTCGATCAGGCTCTCATCGATGGCCTTGGCCTCGGCGTAGCTCCACCGCGACCGCAACGGCGAGCCGACGATGCGATCGTCGTCCTCGCGCAGACCGACCTTGTCGTTCTTGCCGTAGATCTCGCTGGTGGAGGCGACCAGGATCCGGGCGTTGTTGCGGTGCGCGGCTTCCACCACGTTCTCGGTGCCGCGGATGTTGGTGCGCAGGCTCTCCAGGGTCCGGTCCCGGATGACGAACGAGCCGACGGCCGCCGCGAAATGGAACACCCGGTCCGCGCCCGTGGTCAGCTCATCGACCAGATCCTGGTCCAGTATCGAGCCTTCCACGAGCCGGAAGCCGGGATGGGAAGCCACGGCGGCCAGGTTCTCGGGCCGTCCTGTGCTCAGGTCGTCCAGGCCGACGACCTCATGACCGGCGCTGAGCAGCGCGGTGGTCAGATCGAAAACCGATGAACCCGGCTGCTCCGGTAACCAACGACTTCACTGCGCACCAACCTTCTGTGCGTAGGGGGCGATCGCTCCCGCCGCCTGCCGTACCGCGGAGGCCTGCCGCCGCGGGTGCCTCCTGGCGCTCGGCCGGAAGTGCCGCGCAGGCCGCCGCCTCCGGCTGGGCGCTGGCGGGCCGAGCAGGCCGAAGGCGGCGCAGCCGCTGGGGTGCGGCGCCGCCAAGCCGCTCGTAGAGGTCATCGATCCGGCCGGTCACCGCCTCGATGCCGTACTCCGCCTCGACCTCCGGTACCCGGCGTTGCGCACCGCAGGCCGATATCTCGGCCGCCAGCGCCGCCCGGAATCCGTCGGCCGTACCCGGTACCGGGTGGGCCCGGCCAGCCACGTCGATACCCGCCAGCGCGGGGCACGTCGTGTAGAGCGCCGGCGCGCCGTTGGCCAGGGCTTCCAGCACGGACAGCCCGAACGTCTCCTGCGCCGAGGAGGCGACGAACAGATCGGTGGCGGACAGCATCGCGGCCACGTCGTGCCGCTCGCCGGTGAAGACCACCCGGTCGCTGACGCCATGGGCCGCCGCCACCTCGACCAGGTGGCCGTACTCGTCGCCCTGGCCCACGATCATCAGCTTGGTCGTGCCATTCAGCAGCGGCGCAGCCGCGTCGATCACCAGATCGAAGCGCTTGTTGGCGTCCAGCCGTCCGAGAACGCCGATGATGTAGTCGCCGGGCCCGATGCCATGTTCGGCCCGGACACGCTCCCGGGCTTCGGGGTCGAAGGCCACCCCGGCCCAGGTCCACGCCG
Source organism: uncultured Actinomycetes bacterium (assembly GCA_963775825.1). Taxonomy (GTDB): domain Bacteria; phylum Actinomycetota; class Actinomycetes; order Streptosporangiales; family Streptosporangiaceae; genus Bog-532. The sequence goes on along the minus strand of CAVZKY010000061.1, from coordinate 131,842 downwards.
TTGGGGATGAGCGTCACCCGGCGCGGGCTCACGCCCCAGTTGACCAGCCGGTCGCGTACCGCCGGCGAGACGGCGACCATCACCGCGGACAGCCGCTCGGTGGCCAGGTACAGGAGGCGGACGCCCCTGGTCATCCGGCGGCGTTCCAGGTGGGTCTCGCCGATGGAATGCTCAGTGCTCAGTATGACCGGGGTCCAGGCCAGCCAGGCCGCCGACCGGCCGTAGATCTGCGAACGGTAGAGGTGGCTGTGCACAACGTCATATCGCCCGTCCCGGATCAAGCGGTAGAGCCGGGCCAGCGCGGACACTTCGGTGTTGCGCGTCATGCCGAGATCGCGCACGAGCGTGCCGTCGGCACGGATCATCTCCGCGACCGGCCCCGGGTTGTACAGGGTGATCACATTGGCGTCGTGCCGGTGTGCTGGAGGATCGAGCGCAGCTGCAGCTCCGCGCCGCCCACGTTCAGCCCGGTGATGACATGGAGGACTTTCATGAGTGGTCTCCCTGGGGTGAGGCGGGCCGCCACCCAGTGGCGGTGGCCAGCGGTTCTGCTGTGCTGGAACGGGGGCCCGGAGGGCCGGTGACGCGCTGGGCCACCGGGCCGGCGAGCAATCCAGTCGCAGTCCGGGCGACGATGACGAGATCGAGCCAGAGCGACCAGTTCTCTATGTAGGCGTTGTCGAACCGCGCCCGGTCGCAGATCGAGGTGTCACCGTTCAGCCCGTGCACCTGGGCCCAGCCCGTGAGGCCGGCCGTCATCCGCAGGCGGTCGGCGTAGCCGGGAATCTCCTGCGCGAAGCGGGCGGCGAAATACGGCCGCTCGGGCCGCGGGCCGACCAGTGACATCTGGCCCAGCGCGACGTTGGCCAGCTGAGGCAGTTCATCGAGATGCGTGCCGCGGAGGAACCGCCCGAAGGTGGTGGACCGCTGCGGCGAAACGGTCCAGCAGGTATCGGGGTTACCGTGGTGGCCCATGGTGCGGAGTTGAGGACCTCGGCCTGCCGTCCCGGACCGGTGACCCGTATCTGCCGGAACAGCGGGCCGGCGCAGTTGCCACCACGTCACCGCCGCGAGCAAAGCGATGGGCGGGCCGAGCGCGACGAGCAGCGTCAGCGAGATCCAGTATCGAACGCCCGCTTCACGAGCCGTGCGGGAGCACCCGTCCGGCGCAGCGGAAGCAGCGGAACGCCCCAGATCTCGTCCAGGACGCTGCGGGGCACCGCCGTGCCGAGCTCCGGCAGCCTGGGTACGACGCAAATGTCGGTCGGCAACTCCCGGGCCTTGAGCAGCGCGGTCAGCAGGCAGCGTCCCCATCGGCCGCGGCGGTCACGATGACACGCCGGATCCGGTGCTGGCGAACGATCGCAGGCAGGTCGGCGGCAGCCCCGAGCACCGGCAGCGGCAGACCCGGGCCGGCCGGCCGCTCACCCGCGAAACCGACGAGCCGCAGGCCGAGTTCGGCGTGGTCGCGCATCAGGCCGACGAGCTCGGCAGCCATCGTCCCGGTGCCGACGATTACTACCGCTTCGGAGAGGCTGCCCCGGCTGCGGGCAGCCCGCAGTCCTGGTGGGCGGCCGCGTGGCGCAGCCGACCATGATGGCGGACAGCAGGGCCAGCCGGATCGCCGCCCCCGCGGGCAGCCACGGGAGCAGGCCGAGCGCGGGCAGCACCGCCGCCACGGCGATCCGGCCCGCCTGGTCGGAGACGCGCGGGGTGATCTTCAGCCGGTGCTGGTGGCTGATCGCCAGTATCGCCAGGACCGCCGCGGCGTAGCCGACCGCCGGACCTGTAGCCGTCCGGCTTAGCGTGATCGCCGCACCGAGCGCGAGCAGATCCGCCAGCGGCAGGGCGCCCGCGGCGGCAAAGTGCCGCAGCGAGGCAGCCGCAGTCGGCCGAGACCCCACGGACGGCCGCTCGTGCTCAGTTCCCGCCTCCGCCGCCGGCCGTCGTCTGGATGGGGACAGCCTGCTCCGCCCGGAAGGACCACTCCCGCCGGGCGAGCAGCGGTAGCGGCACCGTATCCGCGTCCCCGGCGCCGCGGTCGGGCAGGACATGCGAAATCGTCATCAAGACGCCTTGACCCGTACGGTGCTGTGCGGGGCGGCGGTCCGGATGAGCTTCGCCGCCAGCGTTCGCGCCGCATGGTCCGAGCCGAACACGAAGCGCATGACCGGCCCCATCGTGGGAGCCACGGCCGGGCCGGCGAAGTAGAGACCAGGGACGGACGATTGGTACTCCGGTCGACCGCCGGTGTCCCGGCCACAGTCTCGATCGAATCCCGCAGGCCGTCGCCGAGGAAGGCAAGGCGCCGCACGTCCGGGCGGTATCCGGTCGCGGCCATGAGGTGATCGGCGGCCAGTTCACGCTCACCGCCCGGTCCGCTGAAACCGACCTCGATGCCGCCGGACCGGGCCGCGCCCAGCGCACGTTCAGCCCGGTGAGGATCGGGAACTCGCCTTCCACCCGGCCGCGGAGCCAGCTCGCCCCGGCCAGCCCGAGCGCCGTCCGGGCCCGGCGGACGCGGGTGGCGGCTGGCAGGTGCCGGAAGAGGCCAGGGTGGTTGGAGTAGAACCATGTCCCCCAGCCCGAGCCGAGGCCGGCCTCTGGTTCGCGCAGCCGCCTGAGCAGTGGGCGCTCAGGGTCGAGCGGGGTGCCGTTCCAGGCCACCTGCGTCTTACGCATGACGATCCGGACAGCCGCCCCCTGCTCGTGCAGCAGCGCCGCCGACTCCAGCGCGGACTGGCCGCGCCCAGCACGATGACGCTCCGGCCGCGGCACGCGGCCAGATCGGTGTGCCGGCTGCTGTGGCTGAAGATCTCTTCCGGCAGGCCGGCCAGCTCGACGGGCACGAACGGGAAATGCTCGATCCCGGCGGCGACCACGACCTGGCGAGCGGAGACCGTCTCGCCGGTCGCCAGCTCCAGCCGGTAACCGGCGTCCCGGCGGCTGATGCCGGTAACGAGCGTCTGCTCCAGGTCGGGTAGCAGCTCGGCCTGGAACCACTGGCCGTAGGCCACGAAAGTGTCCAGCGGCACCGGCAGCCCGTAACTGGCGTAGGGACGCCCGGTGGCGGCGCAGAACGCTTCCAGCGTGTGAGTGCCCCGCGGATCCGACAGGTTGGACGCGAACCCCTGGGATTTGAGGAACATCCCCTGCGGCATGGCCGTGCGCCACGGGTTCATGAGCTGGCCGAACTGGCGGAAACTCACTCCGGCGGCCCGCAGGTGAGAGGCGAGCGAGAGGCCGTAAGGGCCCGCTCCGACGATCGCTACCTCAACGTCGTTCATGCTGGTTCCCCCCTTGTCGCGGAGACGGCGCCGGCCGTCCCCAGGATGTGTGCTGTGTTGTCCATGACGGGAAGTTCGCCGGGAGCTGGGCCGGCGGGCCGGGATCGCGGGATGGCCGTGCGCCCGGCCGCCAGGTAGCGCGGCTTCCCGCTCGGCGCACCAGGACGGTCGGGCCGGTGGAAACGCCGGGTGATGGCCCGGGCCGCCATCCGCGTGCACATCAGCCCGAACGGCCGCAGGTCATCCCGGGCGAACCAGGCGAGCTCGTTGACCGAGCGCAGTGAAGCCAGCCAGGAACCCGGCCGCAGTTCGCCGCCCCGCCAGTAGCGGATCGCGGCGAGTGGGTCGTAGTTCTCCACGAGGAAGCGGCGGCCGTTCAGCTGGGTGCCCTCGGGCACCGCCTGGCCGGTGAGGTCCAGGTACGCCGCGAGCACGACGTCCAGCCCGTCCTGATTCCGGAACAGCCGGAACTGCGCGCCCAGGCGCGGGTTGAAATCCAGCAGCTTGTACTGGCCGTCCCGGGCGTCCCGGCGCAGATCGAGGTCGACGAGGCCGCGGTAGGACAGTTCAGCGAGCAGTCCGGTCACCAGGGTGGCGAGCTCGTCATTGGCCACCGCGCAGCCGAGGCTGGTCAGGCCGGCGTGCGCCGGGTAGGAGCGGAGCTTGATGCCCGTGTAGGCCGGCCGGCAGTCCGAATTGGCGCTGCAGTAACCGTGGAAGAACCAGTCGCCCGGGGTGGCCGCGGGGATGAATTCCTGGAGCATGACGCCGGCGCCGGCGGCCGCGCAGGCGTGCCATAGGGCGGTGAGCTCGGCATCGGTACGGACAATGGACGTGCTACGGAGCCCGGCACCGGACACGCTCCACGGAGCGGAGAGCTTGGCGATCACCGGATAGCCGGCACCGGCGGCAAAGTCACGTGCCTCGTCCAGTGCGGCCGGCACCGTCGCCGCCGGGCAGGGCAGGCCAGCTTCCCGGCACAGCTCGTGCATCGAGAACTTGCCCGCCAACCGGCGGGGCAGGCCGGCAGGCGGCGCCGGGAACAGGAACGCCTGCCGCAGCGGGCCGCCGTGCTCAGCCAGGAAGATGGCCCCGGCGTCGTCGGTGGGGAACAGCACGGCCCGACGTCCGATCCGCTCCGCCAGCGTGAGCAGCCCGGCGAGGGTGCGTTCCACGTCCTCCGCATCCGGGTGCCAGATCCACCGGCCGCGGAGATAACGGGAGCTTGCCGCCGGGGCCGAAGGCCTCTCGTGCACCCCGTATACGGGGACGCCGAGCCGTCCGAGGCTCCGGATCGCGCCCAGTCCGCCGTGGTGCATCACGTTCTGGTCGAACTTGAGGATGACGGCCGGCGTGCTGGTGTCCGGGGCGGCCGCCGGGAACGTCGTCATGTCCGCCGCCTAGACCACTGCGCGGTGCGGCGCGCTGTCGAACTGGTAGGTGCCGTCCAGCACCCGAGGGCAGCCGCTGACCCAGGCATAGTCCACACCGGGGTGGAGCGTGTGCACGATGGCCAGGTCGTAGTCCGCCCCGTCCGGGGCCGGCACGCTGGCCGCCGTCTGCCCACCGTCCAGCCGCACCACCGGGACCAGCGGATCATGGTAGTAAACCTGGGCGCCGCGGCGGCGGAGGCCAGCCATCAGCGGCAGGGCCGGAGACTCGCGCAGGTCCTGGACACCGGCTTTGTAGGCGACACCGACCACGATCACCCTGGCTCCGGCGACGGCCACGCCGCCCTCGGCGAGCAGTTCGGCGGCGCGGTCGGCCACCCGCTCCGGGCGTTCGGCGATGGACCGCATGGCCTGCTTGATCAGCGGTGCCGGTCGCTGCCTGCGATCCAGCTGCCAGAGCAGGTAATGCGGATCGCAGGGGATGCAGTGACCGCCGACGCCCGGACCGGGGAACGCGCCCAGGAAACCGTAGGGCTTGGTGCCCGCGGCCAGCGTCACCTCGATCGGGTCGAGCCCCAGGGTGCCGCAAGCGTCGGCGAACTCGTTGGCCAGGGCGAGCGACACCGCGCGGAAGATGTTCTCGTACAGCTTCGTCGCCTCGGCGGCGTCCGCAGAGCTGACCAGGTACACGACGTCAGTGAGCTGGCTGATGACCCAGGCGGCGCGGTCCGCGCACGTGCTGGTGGCGCCCCCGACCACCCGGGGGGTATTCCGCTGAAGATGATCGGGGTTGCCGGGGTCGATGCGCTCGGGGCTGAAGGCCACGAACACGTCGGTGCCCGCCCGCAGGCCCCTGGCCGCCAGCGGCTCGGTGAGCAGTTCCCGCGTCGTGCCGACGTAGGTGGTGGAGGTCAGGATGATCGTCTGCCCGGGCCGGGTCTGCTCAACGACGGCGGCACACGCCCCGCGCAACGCGGCCAGATCAGGCTGGTGATCACCGTCGACCGGCGTGGGCACACAGATGATGACCGCATCGGCCTCGCCGATCGCGGCCGCCTTGCTGGTCAGCTCCAGCGACCCGTCCGCCAGGGCAGCTTCGAGACGCGGCCGGTCGGTGTCGGCCAGATCCGCGTCGCGAGCGGCGATCACCGCCAGCCGGTCCTCGCTGACGTCCATACCGATGATCCGGGGGCAGCGCCCGTGCAGCGCCAGGGCGGTCGGCAGCCCCACGTAACCGAGGCCCACAATCGCAGCCGACCACGTGGCAGCCCGGGTGGCTCCTGGTCTCCGCCCGGCGAGCCCGCTCCCTCCTGGAAAAGTGCAAGCTTGTGGTGCAGCTGATACTCGCGGCCGTTGACGGCAAGCGAAAGCTGGCTTTCAGGCACGGTGGCAGGCCCCTCACGGCATTGCACAGATTGGAACGGATTTTCCCGATTTGTAACTACGGGTTAACTGTGCCAAATGGCCGGAAGGCGCTGTTCCGTCAATGTAGGTAACTTGATTACGCCAACTGCTGTATGCCGGATGGGGTACTAGCTGAGCGGTCCTTCCCGCCGGAAGCGGTGACCCGGCCCAGGCGGTCCGCTCCCGGGCCCCGGTAGTCCCAGGCCAGCCAGTGCCGGGCGCCCTTGGCCCACAGCCGCAGTGAGCCGTCGGCCTCTCCGACGTAGACCCGGGGCAGCGCGTGCGGGCCGGTGCTGGCCGAGCGCCAGATGGCGCAGCCGTAGGCGTCGCCGGGCCTGCTGGACCGCGGCAACCGACGACGCGTCGATGTGCCCGTAGGGGTAGCAGAACCCCGTGACGTCCCGGTCGATCGTCTCCGTAAGGATCGCGCGGCTTTCCGCGGCTTCCGCGGCCAGTCCCGCCTCGGCCAGGCCGGGCAGGGATACATGCCGCAAGCCGTGCGAGCCGATCTCGATTCCCGCGTCCGCCGCCTTCCGGACCTGATCAGCCGACATCAGCGGCTTGCGCGGCCCGAGGACGTCCCAGTCGTTCAGGCCGCCCAGCCAGCCGGCGATTGGGAACACGGTGGCACCGAAGCCGTACCGCGCCAGTACCGGCAGGGCGTAGTCGACGAAGTCGGCGTAACCATCGTCGAAGGTGAGGCCAATCAGCCCGCGCCCCGCCCCGGCCCGGTCCGCCGCCATCAGTTCGCCCACCGCGACCCCGCGCAGGCCCCTGCGGCGCAGCCAGCGCATTTGCCGGTCGAACCGGTCCGGGGTGACAGTCACCAGGTAGGGATCGTCGTCGTACGGGCTCACCGAGTGGAACATTGCGATGGCGGGCATCCCGCCCGGCGGCAGGGTGCGGGGAAGGGCGCCCGCGGCGAGGTCCCCCGCGCACGCCGGCGGCCCGTCTCCGCTGATCCCGTTCGCCACGTTCTCGGCCCCCTTCGCGCTCGGTACCGGCGAAACCCTAGGTACCGGGGGGCCTGATACGGCTCCCACATTTGGACGGTTCTCGCTACCTCATTCGCTCAACTGGGCGGCCCGGCGTCCGGACCCGTCGGCGTCGCGGGCGGCGGGACGTTCCCGGAGCCAGGATCAGCCCTGGCCGTTGCGTCAGCGGCCGCGTCAGTTTCCGGGCCCACGACGACCTGATGCGCGGGCGGAGCGTCCATCCATCGCCGCCCCGCAGCGCCGTGGCTGGCCAGTCCGGCAGGCTGGCGGGCGCCCGGCTGCCCTTCGGCTCCGCCGGGCTGGCCGGAAGCGTTACGCCTGGACGCGCCAGCAGGCCTGGGCCGCCAAAGCCTCCAGCCGATGAACGGGGCGCTGATCAGTAGTCCGATCACGACGAAGGTAAGCGTCTTCACGTGATCCGGGGGAGCCGCGGCCAGACTGTAGCCGGTCGTAGTGACCTGCCCGACCTGACCGACGGCCAGGCCGAAGCTGATCGCGGTCGCACCGGGCGGTGCAGGCGGGGTCGTCCACGATACGTGTTTCCACGTCGCTGAGGCCGGGAAGCTGACGCCGGTGATCCAGTAGGACCAGACCCCGATCTGATTCCGGTAGTACAGATCAAACTCCGTCGGCGTCGTCGATCTGTACCAGGCCCCGACGGCATAACTGCGGCCGGCCGTGACCGGCGGCGCGCACTGCCCAGATCCGTTTCCTGCAGAAGCTTCGCGTCACCCGATTGCGCGCCGGTCAAGCTGACCGTCTCGGTCGCGGAGCCGCCCGGACCGCCGCTCGGCTGATAGCTGAAACTGGCCCGGTTGTCGCCGTAATGGGCGGGCTGGAAACGCGCGGGATAGCTGCCGGCGGCAGCCGCGAGGTCAGCGTTGGCCACCCCAGTACCGCCGATCGGGGCCGGGGCCGGCCCGGCCACGGCGGGTTTCACCGCGCCCCCGATGACCTGGTGCACCGTCTCGACCTTCAGCCCGGAATCGCGCTGGCCATGAATCCAGGACAGTACCTGGGTGAGCTGCGTACTGGTTATGCCGTAGGTGCAGTACGCCGGGCAGATGTCGTGGATCAGGAAGACGACCCAGCCTCCGCCGTGGTGCTGTGCGGTCTGCACGATCGACTCGAACGTGGCTGGCGTCCAGTGCACCGCCGACACGTGTTCACCTCGATGGGCGCCCGGATCAGGAAGGGATTGCGCGGCGGGATGGTCTCCGCGTATACGCCGCAGCTAAGGCATGCTCCGGCCGCCGCGACCTGGCCTGCCCCCAGCCCGCTGTTGTAGCCACAGCGGCTGACCAGCGACTCGATACGCGGCTGGGCCGCCGTGAACGGGTAGGCGAAGTCGGTGACGGGGAAGCCCCAACGGAGCAGGTTGACCCGGTCGTCACAGATCTCGCGCTGGGCCTCCGCGGTGGGCACGCTGGTGTCCAGCGAGATGTGGGAGACGGTCAGGCCGCCGATCTCGTTCCCGGCGGCCGCGATCTTCCGGGCGTCCGGCAGGGTCAGGTACTGGGACGTGGCACAGTTCATGGTCTTGCTGGGGAAGCACACCAAACCCGAGGGGATGTAGTAGGTGGCGTGCATGCCGTACCGCGCGAACAGGTCCAGGCTGGCCATCTGGCTGGCGTTACCGCCACCCCAGGCGAACGTGACGACAGTCGGCGCGACCGGCGACGAGCCCCGCCAGCCGCCGCGCCCGTGGCAGCCGCGCCGTGCCGCGGTACGCCGCGCCCGCGCCGGCCGCGCCCGCGGTACTGGCCGCGCCCGCGGTACTGGCCGGAGCTACGGCGGGCCGCGTTCGCGGACGGCCCGGAAACCGTAGCGGCCCCGGCCAGGCCGCCACCCGCCACGCGGCGAATACCGCCGCGAACAGAAGGGCCAGCGTGGCCCCGGTCCTGCGCAACGCCCGCATCGGCTTCATCACCTGTCAGCCGGCGCCTGCCCTATCCACCCGTTACGGATGGAAATGACGCCTTTATGTAGGTGACGCACAGCACTCGCCGCCGGTTTACCCCGCTTACCCGCCGCGTCCTGGCCCGGCGGTTCGGCTCACCGGCCGCCGGTTCGGGCCTGTTCCCAGGCCCGGACCCGCTCGGTGTAGCGCCGGGCGGCCGCGCGCAGCTCCGCCTCCGGGTCGAGGCCTTCGGCCCGGGCCGCGGCGACCAGGCCGAACAGCCGGTCCCCCAGCTCGGTGCCCGGATCACCGCCGTCGGGCCCGGCGTGAGCCAGTTCCGGCGGGATGGCGGCCCGGGCGGCCCGGCGCTGCAGTTGGGCGGCCAGGGCCAGGGCGGGCTGGCCGAACGGCACTCCGTCCAGGGCCGAGGCGGCCGCGTCGCCCGGCGCGGCCTTCTCGGCCCGCTCCGCCTTTTTGATCGCGTCCCAGTTCTGCGTGACCTCGTTGGCACCGGAGACGGCCACGTCGGCGAACACGTGCGGGTGCCGGCGCACGAGCTTGGCCACGATGCCGTCCGCGATCTCGTCGACGGTGTACCCCGTGCCGTCGTCCCGCTCCGAAGCGACCTGGGCGTGGAAGACGACCTGGAGCAGGACGTCACCCAGCTCCTCGCGCAAGGCACGCTGATCGCCGCTCTCCAGCGCCTCGAGCGCCTCGTAGGGCTCCTCCAGCAGATGCGGCGCGAGCGACTCGTGGGTCTGCTTAGCATCCCAGGGGCACTCGGCGCGCAGGATTGCCATGGTGGCCACGAGATCCAGCAGCCGGGCGCCGGGCAGGTCGGCCGCGCCCACCAGGACCGTCACCGCCGGGGCGGGCGGCTCCAGCTCGCTGAGCGCGCTCAGCAGCGCGCCTGTGCCGTCAGCCGTGCCGGTGCCGAGCGCGGGGCGCGCCGGGCCGCCGGCCAGCCAGACCACCGGCCCGTTCGCCTGCGCCGCGGCAGCCGCGAGCAACCGGGCCAGCTGCCCCTCGGGCCGGGCGGCGGAGACCGGGCCGGGGCCGGCCGGAGCAAGGCCAGCCGACGAAGAAACAGCCGGGTTGAAGCGGACCGGCACCGGACCCCGCCGAAACCGGCCCGCCGAAGGGGGACGGACCAGGATGTCAGCGGTGATCCCGGCGTCCGCGAGAGCCGGAAGCTGCGGGTGGTCCGCGCTGCCGGACAGCACCCGCGCCGCGCCGCGCAGCGTGTCCCAGGCGCTGAGGGTCAGCAGACCGGGCGCGACGCGCGGGCTCGTCACCAGGAGGATCAGTTGGCCAGCGGTCCCGCGTTCCCGCGATCCCGCCGGCTCCGCCGATCCGGCCTGGCTCCGCCGGGATGGCCGATCCCGCCGGGCCGTCCGCGCCAGTCAGCACGATGGCGACAGCCCGGAGGTGGACGGCTTGGTCGCCGCGCCCGCGGCGCGGGACAGCGTGTCGGGGGCGGCCACCACCGAGTCCTGCGTGTAGTTCATGGTGCCGAACTGGGGGCTGACGTGAACGGTCTCGGCCTTGTAGGTATGACACTGGGCCAGGTTGAACTGCTTGGTGATCGAGCTGACCGCCGCTGAGCTGGTCGGCAGCTTGCCGCCGTTGCGGGCCTCGGCATAGGCGATCTCGATGGCCTGGTAGCGGCCCAGTTCAGCCAGCAGGCTCGGCGGCAGGCCGTTGGCCACGGCCAGCTCGTCGAGGCTCACGTTGCTGATCCCCTGCTGCTGCGCCTGGGCCTGCGCCTGCGCGTAAATGTCCGCCAGCGCCTGCTCGGTCTGGCCGCGGGTCACGCTGATGTGCTCCCGCGTGGCCAGATCCTCCCGGATCTGGAATCGGATCAGCCAGCTCAGCACGTCCTTGGGCAGCTGGGCCGCGGTGAGCTGTACCGCGCTGGAGTACGGCTTGGCCGCCTGGCTCAGCGCCGCGACCTGGCTGTCGAGCTGGCTGGTAGAGATCCGGTCGCTGCCCACGGTCGCCGCCGCACCCAGCTGGACGGGCGCGCAGCCGGCGATCAGCCCGCCAAAGGCGGCAGCGACGACGGCAGCCTTGACCGCGGTCGCGGTCCTGATCCGGGTGCGGCGCACAACGATGTCCCTTCTCATGCCCAACTGTCCTGTCCCTGGCTCATCCCTGCGCCGGCTGACCGAACACAGCGTCGATTAGCTCGGTACACCAGGCGAGCATGTCCCGGTCCCGCAGCGGCTCGCCGCCGATGGCGGTTGGCGCCGCTGTGGCCACGGCCCGGCCCTGTGCCGCGCCGGACGTGGCGGCGGCCCTGGACGAACCGGGTGCCGCTTTCGGCACCGGCACCAGCATCGTACGCACTGCCGGCTTGAGCAGTGTCCTCGGGTACAGTCGCTGCACCCGGACCTGCCGGGAATCGGGTAGCTCTACCGGGGCGAACCGGACGTGGTTGCCCTGGAGCGTGATGTCGGTCAGGCCGGCCCGGCGCGCCCGGGCCCGCAGCCGTGCGACCTCCAGCAGGTTGAGCACGGGCCCAGGGAGCGGGCCATACCGGTCGGTCAGCTCGTCAGCGACCGCACTGACGTCGCGGTCAGAGTCGATCGCCGCGATCCGCGTATAGGCCTCCAGCCGAAGCCGCTCGCCGGGCAGGTAGTCGTGCGGGATGTGCGCGTTCACCGGCAGCTCGACCCGGACCTCCGGCCGGTCGGCCGGGCCGTCGCCCTTGAGCTCGTTGACCGCCTCGCCGATCATCCGGACGTACAGGTCGAACCCGACGCCCGCGATGTGGCCTGACTGCTCGCCGCCGAGCAGGTTGCCCGCGCCGCGGATCTCCAGGTCCTTGAGGGCCACGTACATGCCGGCCCCCATCTCGGTGTGCTGGGCCACGGTCGCGAGCCGCTCGTGCGCGGTCTCGGTCAGGGTCCGCTCGGGCGGGTAGAGGAAATAGGCGTAGGCGCGTTCCCGGCCGCGCCCCACCCGGCCGCGCAGCTGGTGCAGCTGAGACAGGCCGTAGGTGTCCGCGCGGTCCACGATGAGGGTGTTGGCGTTCGGGATGTCCAGGCCGGACTCGACGATGGTGGTCGCCACCAGCACGTCGTACTTGCCGTCCCAGAAGTCCACCATGATGTTCTCGAGCGTGTGCTCGTTCATCTGGCCGTGCGCGACCGCGACTCTGGCCTCGGGAACCAGCTCGGCGATCCGGGCCGCGACCTTGCCGATCGAGGCCACCCGGTTGTGCACGAAGAAGACCTGGCCGTCGCGGAGCAGCTCGCGCCGGACCGCGGCCGCGATCTGCCGCTCATCGTAAGGCCCGACAAAGGTCAGCACCGGGTGCCGCTCCTCCGGCGGGGTCAGGATCGTCGACATCTGCCGGATACCCGCCACCCCCATTTCCAGGGTGCGCGGGATCGGCGTCGCCGACATGCTCAGCACGTCCACCTCGGTCCGCAGCCGCTTCAGGTACTCCTTGTGCTCCACCCCGAAGCGCTGCTCCTCGTCGATGACCACGAGACCGAGCCGCTTGAAGCGGGTCTCCGGCGACAGCAGCTTATGCGTGCCGATGACCACGTTGACGTTCCCGGCGGCCAGCTCGCGGAGGGTTTCCGCGCTCTCGGCGGGGCTCTGGAACCTGGACAGCGCGCGCACCGTGACCGGGAACGGAGCGTACCGTTCGCTGAACGTCGAGAAGTGCTGCTGGACGAGCAGGGTCGTCGGCACGAGCACCGCGACCTGCAAGCCGTCCTGGACGGCCTTGAACGCAGCCCGCACCGCGATCTCCGTCTTACCGTAACCAACGTCGCCGCAGATCAGCCGGTCCATCGGGATCGGCTGCTGCATGTCGGCCTTCACCTCGTCGATGGCCGCGAGCTGGTCGCCCGTCTCCACGTAGGGGAAGGCGTCCTCCAGCTCCCGCTGCCACGGCGTGTCGGGGCCGAAGGCGTGCCCCGGGGACGCGGTCCTGGCCGAGTACAGGCGGATCAGCTCCGCCGCGATCTGGCGGACGGCCTTGCGCGCCCGTCCCTTGGCCTTAGCCCAGTCCGCCCCGCCCAGCCGGTGCAGGCTCGGCGCCTCGCCCCCGGAGTACTTGGTCACTTCGTCGAGCTGATCGCTCGGCACGTAGAGCCGGTCCGGCGGCTGCCCGCGCTTGCTGGGCGCGTACTCGATGACCAGGTACTCCCGGGTCGCGCCCGCCGCGGTGCGGCTGGTCATCTCCAGGTACCGGCCGACGCCGTGCTGCTCGTGCACCACGTAGTCGCCCGGGGTCAGCTGCAGCGGGTCGACGCCGCCGCGGCGCCGGCTGGGCATCCGGCGCATGTCCTTGGTGCTGGAGCGGCTGCCCGACTGTCCGGCCAGGTCGTTTTCCGTCAGCACGGCCAGCTTGACCGACGGCCAGGTGAACCCGTGCTCCAGCAGGCCGGTCGTCACGTACGGCACGGCCAGCTCGGGGGGCGCCTCCAGCTCCTCCCGGCGGGCCCCCAGACCCTCGCCGCGCAGCATCTCGGTCAGCCGCTGCGCCGGGCCGTGCCCCTCGGTGACCAGGACGACCCGCCAGCCGTCCGAGAGCCAGCCGCGTATGTCCGCGATCATGCTGTCTAGAGCGCCGCGATAGCTTCGCGCCGGGGTGGCTTCGATCCCGAACGAACTGCGCCCGGGGTCCTCCGACCCGTCCGAGTCATCCGCCGTGGCACCGAACGGCTCGATCGTCCACCACGGCAACTGGCGGGCCCTGGCCGCGTCGCGCACCCGGGCGATGGGCTGAAAGGCGGCGGCGCCCAGATCGATCGGCGCGTGGCCGCCCGCCGCAGCGTTCACCCAGGACGCGTCCAGGAATTCGCGGCTGGTGCTGACCAGTTCCTCGGCCCGGGCGCGGATGCGCTCAGGGTCGCAGGCCACCAGGATGCCGTCCGCAGGCAGGTAGTCGGTCAGCAGGTCCATCCGGTCGGCCAGGACCGGCGCGAACGCCTCCATGCCCTCGACGGCGATCCCGTCCGCGAGCTTGCCGAGCACCTCGGACAGACCTGGATACTCGGCGGCCAGCTCCTTGGCCCGGTCCCGCACCGCCGGCGTCAGCAGCAGTTCCCGGCAGGGCGGGGCCCACAGGCCGTGCGGTGCCTCGCCCAGGCTGCGCTGATCGGCGACCTTGAAGTAGCGGATCTCCTCGACGGTGTCCCCGAAGAACTCGATGCGTACCGGGTGCTCGTCGGTGGGTGAGAACACGTCGATGATGCCGCCCCGGACGGCGACGTCGCCGCGCCGTCCGACCAGGTCCTCGCGTGCGTAGCCGATCTCGACCAGCCGGGTCAGCAGCTCGTCCGGGTCACAGGTGTCACCCGCCCGCAACCGGACCGGCTCCAGGTCCCCCAGACCGGCCACGATGGGCTGGAGCAGGCACCTGACCGGCGCCACGACCACCGAGAGCGGTCCCGCCGCGTCGTCCGCGATGTCCGGGTGCGCCAGGCGGCGCAGCACCGCGATCCGCTGCCCAACGGTGTCGGAACGGGGCGAAAGGCGCTCGTGCGGCAGGGTCTCCCAGCCCGGGAAGCAGGCGACGCTGCTTTCGGGCAGGAAGGAGCCCAGCGCCGCGGCCAGGTCCTCGGCCTCACGCGCCGTCGCGGTCACGGCCAGGACGAACCGCCCGAGCCGGGCAGTGATGGCGGCGGTGAGCACCGGCCGCAGCGCCGGCGGCGCGATCAGATCGGTGCCGTTCAGATCAGTGCCGTCCGAGGCGGCGGCCCCGGACCCGTCAGCCGGGGCGGCTCCCGTCTCGAACGCACGGCTCAGTCGCGGATCGTCCGCGACGATGCTGAGGATTCCGGCAAGACTCATGGTGTCCTTGGGTCAACGGCATGGGGTTGGTGACGCCCTGGGTCGGTTGCGGCCCAGCGCCCGGCCGCGCAGAGGTGGCGGCGTTCACGTAACGGTGATGGCGGCTGGGTATTCGGGACGTCCCGGGCATGCGTGAGACTCCCGCACCTGGTGGAGACGGGGGGTCATGCTCTGTCACGACCCTTCGAGTTTACGTCCCGCGCGGCCTGGTTTGCGCGCTGGCTGCCCTGGTTCGCCCGCGCATTTGCCGTCCGGGCCCTGCCTTGGTTTGGCAGGCCGCGAGGCTTGCCGGGCTCTCCTAGGCCGGCCACGATAAGGGAGCCGCACCCGCCGCGGGCGGGTGCGGCAGAGGACGGGTTATCACGGCACGAACACTGACGTTACGGTCACGGACATGACGCGGTCATCCGTATGGTTATACGGCAGAGGACGTGTGGGGCGCGGCAGACAGCCGCATGCCGGTGACGCCGGGCGGCCGGAGACGGGGCACGCAGCTGCGGTCGGCCTATCCCCGCACGCAGAAATAGCCCTGGCGGGAGTGAGGCAGACGTGAGCGCGGAGGCGGTGGCGGGACTTCCCCGCGAACTGGCGGACTGGCCCGCGTGGACCCCCGGTGCGGCGCAGCTCGGGGAGCTGGAGCTGCTGACCTCGGGAGCGTACGCGCCGCTGGCGGGTTACCTGACCGCGGCCGACCTGGCCGCCGTCGCCGAGCACGGCACGCTGGCGGACGGGACGCCATGGCCGGTGCCCGTGACGCTGGAGGTCCCGGCCGTCGCGGTCACGCCCGGCGAGCGTCACCTGGTCCTGCAGGACCATGAGGGGTCCCCGCTGGCGGTGCTCGAGATCACCGAGCAGCTGCCCACCTTCAGTCACGGCGAGCAGGCGGGATGGCGGCTGGCCGGCCCGGTACGGTCGCTGCGTGAGCCGGAGCACGGCCCGTTCCGGCGGCTGCGCCGCCAGCCGGCCGAGGTTCGGGCCGATCTTGGTGCGGGCCCCGTCCTGGCCTGCGCGACCCGCGGTGCCCTGCACCGGCGCCAGATCGGGCAGCTGCGTCACCTCGCCGACCAGATGAAGGCCCGCCTGCTGCTGCTTCCACTGGTCGCCGGGCCCGCGGACGTGGTGGTCCGGCCGGACGCGCTGGTGCGCGCGGTGCTTGCCGCCGCCCAGCACCTGCCGGCCGGGACGCTGGTGGTCCCGGTCCCACTCGCGCCCCGGGACGGTGGTCCGAGCGTCGAGCTGCGGGCGCGGGCCGTGGTGGCCGCCGCGTACGGCGCGACGCATCTGCTGGTCGACCCCGCCGACGCGCCCGACGTCCTGCTCAGCGGCCGGAGCGGCAACGGTGGCCGGAACGGCCCGCTGCAGCTTCCGGGCCTGCCGATACCCGTGGTCTCGGCCGGGGACTGGGCCTACGACCCGAGACCGGAGGTCTGGCGGCCGCTGTCCCTGATCGAGCCCGGAGCGGAGCGCAGCGAGCTGAGCCACGACGAGCTCACCGACCTGCTCGATCGCGGTGACCCGCTGCCCGCGTGGTTCACGCCGGAGGGCGTCGCCCGCGAGCTGCGGCTGGCCCGGCCGCCGCGTGGCCAGCGGGGCTTGGTCATCTTCTTCACCGGGCTGTCCGGTTCCGGCAAGTCCACGGTCGCGCGCGACCTGCAGGACGCGCTGGCCGAACGGGGGAACCGGACGGTGTCCCTGCTCGACGGCGACCGGGTGCGGCAGCTGCTGTCGGCCGGGCTGACCTTCTCCCGCGCGGACCGTGACCTGAACATCGCGCGCATCGGTTATGTCGCCGCCGAGGTCGCCCGGCACGGTGGGATAGCGATCTGCGCGCCGATCGCGCCGTACGCGTCCGCGCGGGCGACCGTGCGGGAGATGGCTTCCGCAGCCGGTGACTTCCTGCTCGTCCATGTGGCCACGCCGTTGGAGGTCTGCGAGGCCCGGGACCGCAAAGGACTGTACGCGAAGGCCCGGGCCGGGCTGATCGGCAGCTTCACCGGGATTTCTGATCCGTACGAGGAGCCCAGGGACGCTGACCTGGTTCTCGACACCTCGGCCATGAGCCGCCAGGACGCGGTGGAGGCCGTCGTCGGGCTGCTGACGGCGGGCGGCTGGCTCGCTCCGGAGCCCGGCCCGGCGGCGGCCGGCGCCGGCCGCCGGAACCGCTAGCAGACGGCGCTCCCGGCCCGGGCGAGCCGGGCAGGCTCGGGATGCGCAGCCCGGCCCGGCCGCGGGGCTGGAGCGGGTGATCGGGGAGATCCCGTTGGCCCCTTAGTCCTTGTCTTCGGCGCGCGTGCCTTCGTCGAGGCGGGTGCGGAGCTCGACGGTCCGGCTGCGCACACCGCGCAGCCGGGAGGTCAGCGCGCCGGACATGCGGTCCCGCTGCCGTGACAGCAGGACAAAACTGGCGATCCCGCTGACCAGCAGGGCCAGAGCGGCCAGCAGCAGCCCGCGGGCGCCAGCGAAGTAGAGGGCCACGAGCGCGATCAGGAAGAGCACAAACCGCGCGGACGTGTAGGCCAGGGCAGTACGCATGACACTGACAGGTTAGTGCGCGGCCGGCGGTGGCGTGGCACCGCCGGCCGCAATAACCCGCGTGAACAGGGCCGGGTCGATGTTTCCGCCCGAGAGCACCGCCACGGGATGACGTGCCCCCGGCAACTCGTCCCGGCGGAACAGCCAGGCCGCCGCCGCAGCCGCACCGCCCGGCTCGGCCACCAGGCGCGCCTCGGTGGCCAGGCGCCGCACCGCGGCGAGGATTTCCCCGTCGGTGACGGTGACGATGCCGGCCACATCCCGCTGCATGTGCGCAAAGGGAAGGGCGCCGACGCGCTCCACCCGGAGCGCGTCGGCGACCGTCCGCTGGACCGAGGCGGACGGCCAAGCGACCCGCTCCCCCTTCCGGAGCGAGTCCCGGGCGTCCGCGGCGAACTCGGGCTCGACACCGATGATCGTGACGTCCGGGCTGACCGCGCGGGCGGCGGCAGATATACCGGCGATGAGGCCTCCGCCGCTGACGGGCACGACGATCAGGTCCGTGTCCGGG
The DNA here is from genome assembly GCA_963775825.1 of uncultured Actinomycetes bacterium. Lineage (GTDB taxonomy): Bacteria > Actinomycetota > Actinomycetes > Streptosporangiales > Streptosporangiaceae > Bog-532. Next base: position 114,008 of record CAVZKY010000061.1, on the reverse strand, counting down.
GCATCCGCCATGATCTCCAGGCCGATCGTGCCCTGGCCGGCGATCACGCGGGGGTCGTCGAACGGCGGGATGAGCGCGTAGCCATGCCGGGCGACGAGCGCATCGGCCGTGGCCGTCCGCGCCTCCATGGTCGGCACAACCCTGATCAGCTCGGCGCCGCAGGCGATGATGGCGTCCGTCTTGGTGGCCGGCGCCGTCTCGGGTACCACGATCACGGCGCGGATGCCGAGCAGGGCCGCGGCGTAGGCCACCGCGTGCCCGTGGTTGCCGCTCGAATGGGCCACCACTCCCCGCTGCCGCCCAGCGGACGGCAGCGCGCTGATCGCCGCATAGGCGCCACGCAGCTTGAACGAGCCCACCGGCTGTAGCGACTCGGGTTTGATCAGCAGCGGGGACGGCAGTCCCGGAAAGGGCGCGAGCGCCGTACGGGTGACCACACCGTGCAGGCGGTCGGCGGCGGCCCGGATCTCGGCAACAGATACAAGCTGACCCATGCCGTCACAGTAAGGTAGCGGGCACACGGAATAATCGGGTCGCTCTAATTTTCCGAAATCTAGGCAGAAAGCACTCGTTAGTCGCCAAACTTAGGTCAGGCTCAGGTCCATGGGCCAACGGGGCTTAACTGGGAGGGGACTAAGTTGGACGGCAACAACGAGCGGCTACTCACTCCGGGAGAGGTAGCGGCTCTGTTCCGGGTTGACCCGAAGACCGTCACGCGCTGGGCCGCATCTGGCCGCATCACGAGCATCCGTACGCCTGGGGGGCATCGGCGCTTCCGGGAATCGGAAGTGCGCGCGCTGCTCCGCGGCGAGGGAGAGCCGTCAGCCGACGGTCAGTCGGTTTTGTGACGTCCCGGCGGCCGGCACGGCGATCGTCCCGCCTCTCGTAGTGGCCGCACGGCCATGGCGGCAGCCCGGCGTCATGCATGGTGATCGCGCCGCGTGCAGCCCGCCGTAGGCCGGGCGCCACCCGAGCTTCTGCCGCTGGCCGGACGGGGCGCGTCGACGGGCAGGCCGGGCGGCGACCCTGATCGCGTCGCGGAAGCAGCAGGCAGGTGCTAGGCGGGATCGGCGTCGTCGCCCGGCTCGGACCAGCGGTAGTCGGAGTTTTGCCGGGCGAACTCGGCGAATTCGCGTTGCAGCGCCTCGTCGCCATCGCGCCACTGAGCCCGGCGCCGGGCCGCCTCGTCTTCGGTCATCGCCTGGGCGGCCAGCCGGGCGTACTCCGCATCCTGTGGCCCAATTTCCACGTAGGCGTTGCCGATCATCCGCCCGTCATTGCCGATGGCGGTCTGCGGAACCATCAGGTTCCCGTTCGGTAGCCGTATGACGAACATCCCACGCTCACCTAGATGCCATAACGCCGGTTGAAGTAGAGCATCACATTCAGCGCCGTCCGGGTATTGCCGCCGAGCATGTCAACCAGGGCCGGCCGCTGCCTGGACGCGATCGCCGCGAACGCGTCCGCGAAGAATTCCTTGCGGCCCAGGCCACCGCGCTGGCGGTGGAAGTCGCTCGCCAGGTGCGGCTGGCACTGATCGTAGAGCATCCGGAACTCGGCCGAGTCGGACTGCCATCGGCCGGCTGGCGCATCGATGTCATCCAGCGCATGCCCGACCTCGTGGCACATCACGTCCGGGGTGGGTGACGGCTTGGTCCCGACCACGATCTTGCGTTCGCCGTAGGCGCCAGCGCAGGCATCCCAGGTGGCCCGGCCAGAGGGCAGGGACACCCCCCGGAGGGCGGTCATGTCGTCCAGCAGCGGAACGCCACCGGGCCCCACGAAGATGCCGTCGAGGCCCGCGGCGAGCCTGTCCTTGATCTGCTGGGGCAGCTCAGCCAGCCGGTCGATCGCCGCCGCCGCTTCCGCGGGCGGAAGCGTCGCCGGATCCCACTGCCGCCACAGCACGGCCTCCAGCGTGCCGCAGTTGCGGCGGCCATCACCGTGGCTGGGCTCGCCCGGATTGCGCGGGTGCGCGAACGGGAGCCGGGGCCGGACGGATCCGGCCGTGCCGGCCGCTCGTGCACCAGCGTCGGCCTGTCGCTGGGCAGGGAGGTTGGCGCGTTCGGTCTCGAACCACTGCGGCCGGGCCGCCGCAGGCGGCCTGGCGCGGTTCCGGTTCCGGTCCCGGGTGGCCGGGGAGGCGGGCGGCGGGACGACCGGCGCGGTGCCATAGGGGCGCAGCCGCGCTCGTGCCCCGCCCAGGGGCAAGCCGGGCGGGTCGGCCGGGCGGCCGGCCATCTCGCCACGGCCGCGGGGAGGTGGGTTCACCGGGCGCGGCGGGCGTGGAGCCGGCGAGCGGGCGCCGCCAGGGGGCCCCGCCGTGGCTGGGCCGCTGCTGTGGCTGTCCGCCCAGGTCGGTCGCCCCTCAGCCGCCCACGGCGGTTCGTTCCTCGGTGCGGGTACCTCCGCCGGGCCGTGCCCGGCGGCTTCCTGGCTGTGACGGCGGTGCCGTCCGGCGATGTCGGCGGCGCTCGCGGACGCGGCCTGCCCGCGCGGGTCACCTGCATGGCCGCCCGAGTGTGCCTCCCAGGGCCGGTCGTGCCGCGTCATCTCCCCGGCCCGGCCACGCCGCGGCCCGAACCTGCCCGCACGCGGATGGGCGAGCCGGCGGACGCGCTCGAAGAGCCGTAGCCGCATGTCTCGCACTCCCTGTTCGCACTCGGGCGCCAGCGTACGACGAAAAAACGTGCAAGTCACTTCGTCGTGACCTTCGGTCATGCGTCGGTGATGCGCGGGGTTCGTATGCCGTTTCAAACTTGGCCAATGTGGATACGGGTGGTCCCTATCCACGGTTAGGCTTCGTGCATGTTGCTGCTCGGCGCCCTCTTCGTGCTCATGGTGGCGGGCTTCTGGCTTTACTGCCTGGTCGACGTGGCGCTCACTCCTGGCAGCGAGTGCCGTGGCCTCCCGAAGGCCGCCTGGATCGCGATCGTCGCGGGGACCTTCGCTGTCGGCGCCGCTGTATGGCTGGGGTTCCGTGACCCAGCCCGGCCCACCCGGCCCTACTAGGGCCGCGCAGCCGCCTAGCCGCGGACGGCACGCTGCACGGATCGCCGGCCTTTCAGCCGGCAGGCCTCAGCCCAGGCCCGCGTAGGAGTGCAGGCCCGTGATGAACGTCTGCACCACCAGGATGTTGAACAGCAGGGCGCCGAATCCGATCAGCTGGATATACGCGGCGCGCCTGCCTCGCCAGCCGGCCGTGGCGCGGGCGTGCAGGAAGCAGGCGTAGACGACCCAGGTGATGAAGGCCCACGTCTCGACCGGGTCCCAGCCCCAGTAGCGGCCCCACGCCTGGTCGGCCCAGATCGCGCCGGCGATGATGCCGAACGTCCAGATCGGGAAGCCGAAGACAACGGTCCGGTAGGTGAGCCGGTCGAGCTCCTCCACCCCGGGCAGCCGGCGCATGACACCGTGGTCGGCCGGGCTGCGGCCGGCCGCCACCCGCCGGTTGTACCGTTCGGTGCAGAGGTAGACCACGCCCAGCACGGCGGCCACGAAGAATATCCCGACCGACAGCATCATCGCGGCCACGTGGATCGCCAGCCAGTAGGACTGCAGCGCGGGCACCAGCGGACCGGCCGGTGTGTAGATGACCGTCTGCGCGAGCCCCAGCGCGACAACCACCGCGCCCATCACGAACACGCCGAGATGCCAGGCCCGGTAGCGCATCATCAGGGCGACGAAGAAGAGGACGGTCACGCAGGTCAGCGCCGTGACGAACTCGTACATGTCGCCCCAGGGCACCCGGTGCACCGCCAGGCCCCGGGTGATGACGCCGGCCAGGTGCACGGCCAGGCCGACGCAGGTCAGGGCGATCGCCCCGCGGATCAGCGGGCCGGGCCGTTCCCGCCCGTCCGCGGGCTGGTTCACCTTCGCCGGGGTGGCTGCCGCGGGCGGTTCCGCGGAGGCTGCTCCGCTGCCCGCGCCCACACCGGCCAGTTCGGCGACCGGCCGGGAGGTCTTCGCGGACGCGGCCGGCTTCATCCGGCGGCCGTAGGCGAAGTCGCCCGCGTAGGCCAGCATCGCGAGCGAGTAGATGACCACGGCCGTGATCAGGAGGTAGTCGCTGAGCTGCGCCAGCCCGAGGTTATCGGACATGGGCCTCACTCCGTCTCTGCACTGCGCGTCTCTTCGGTGGTGGGAGATGGATCGTCGTCGCCGCGAGCCGGCGTGGCAGCGGTGACCGGCACCGGTCGGTCAGCACCGGATGTGCCGTGGAACGCGGCTCCAAGACCGGCCGCCAGCTCCGCGAACTCGGTCTCGAATCCGCCGCCGACGTCTGAGCGGGCCAGGCCGCCCACGTCGACCACGGTGCAGCCGGATTCACCACGGTAGCCGCGGACGAAGATCCGCCGCCGCCGGACGAGGAAGGACAGCAGCAGGCCCGCCAGGGCGACGATCCCGGAGATCAGCGCCGGCACCTGCCCCGGGTCGTAGGTCACCTGCAGGCTGATCCATTGCTTGTAGCCGGTGAACGTGAGCGTGCCCGCGCCGTTCGGCAGCTTCATCGCCTGGCCAGGCGTCAGCACCTGCACGGAAGTGTCGAGCCGGTGCATGCCGGAGGTGTCGAGCTGGTACACCGACTGGGGTACGCCGGAGTTCAGACCCAGGTTGCCGCTGTAAGGGATCATGCTGACCGCCGGCTGATACGGCGCCGGGAAGGCCGACTGGAGCTGGCCGTCCACGTCGACCGCGGTGGGCAGGAACACCCCGGCGAAGCCGAGCTGCTTCGGCTGCGCATCGGGCACCTTCACGACGCCCTCGGACAGGTAGGTGGACGTCTCGGCGGGCAGGAACGGGGTCGCCTGGTCGTACACGATCTTGCCGCGCCCGTCCGTCACCCGGAAGACCGGGGCGTACCCGTGCCCGATCAGGTAGACCTTGGTGGAGTCCACGCTCAGCGGGTGGTTCACCTGGATGTCGTAGCTCCGCACCGGGCCACCGGGCTGCGCCGTGTAAGAGACGTGCGCCCCGAAGACGGACGGCTGGTCGCGGTCCGGCCCGCTCAGGATGTAGCTCGCCGTGAACTTGTCCAGCGTCAGACTGAAGGGCGCCAGGTCGCTGGGCGACACCAGGTGCCCGGGATGGTACGCGTCGAGGTCGGTGATGGTGTCCGCGAAGCTGCTGCCCTCGACCACCACACGGTCGGCCTTGTACCCGAGCAGGCCACCAAGGCTGACCGAGACCAGGACCCCGATGAGCGCGATGTGGAACAGCAGGTTGCCGAACTCGCGGCGGTACCCCTTCTCCGCCGACAGCCAGCCGTCGCCCCGGTGCAGCCGGAAGCGCCGCCGGGCCAGGAAGGCCTCCGCCGCGGCGGAGGCCTCCGCCGGCGTCATCGTCGTCTCGTAGCGCACGGAGTTCGGCAGCCGGGACAACAGGCGCGGCGCGGCCGGGGGCAGCGCCCGGGCCGAGCGGGCCAGCCGGTACGCCCGCGGCAGCACGCAGCCGGCCAGCGACACAAAAAGCAGCAGGTAGATCGCCGCGAACCAAGGGGCGGCGAAGACGTTGAAGAGGCCGAAGGCGTTGAGGAAGGGCGCCAGCGCCGGGTGGGCGGTGTAGTACTGCTGGACCGCGGCCGGGTCGATGCCCTGCTGCGGCAGCAGCGATCCGGGCACGCTGCCCAGGGCGAGCAGGAACAGCAGGACGAGCGCGATGCGCATCGAGGTGAGCTGCCGCCAGCCCCACCGGGCCCACGCCGTCACGCCGAACCGGCCCGCGGCCGGGAGCTTCGGCGGGGCGGGATCACCCGGCACGAACTCACCCGGCGCGGCGCCCCCGCCGCCCGCCTCTGGCGTGCGCACGTCCGTCATCGGTTCATGTCCCAGCGGTCACCTTGGTCAGCGTGCTGTTGAGGCTCGGGTACGTCACCCCGCCGATGATCCGCCCCGCGATCCGGCCACTGCGGTCGATCACCAGGGTGCTCGGGATCGCCGCTGGCGGCACCGTGCCGCTGAAGTCGAGCGCGATCTCGTCGGCTGGGTCGTTCAGGCTCGGATAGGTGATACCGAAATTCTGCACGAAGGCGTCCGCGGTGGCGGGCGAGTCGCGGATATCGACCCCGACGAACCGGACGCCCTTGGACTTGTACTGCTCCGACAGCACGACCAGCGTCTCGGCCTCCTTGCGGCACGGCGCGCACCATGATCCCCAGAAGTTGAGCACGACCACCTGGCCGCGGTAGCTGCTCAGGCTGAGTTTGGCGCCGGACAGCGTGGTGCCGGAAACGGCTGGGGCAGCCGTCCGGCTACCGGCCTTGAAGTATGTGGTGGTACCGCTGCCCGCGACGAAGTTGACCCCGTTGCTGGCCGGAGTGTTCGCGGCTATCTGGCCGCCGCACGCCGCCACGCCCAGGACGCCGGCGATGGCCATCATCGCCATGCCCATGGCACGGCGAACGGTAGTCGACGAGCGGAACACCAGGCAGATCTCCCGGACCCGGAAAACTCCTACAATGAGTAGTACCAGGCTCTATTGTGCCGCACCACCAAGATTAGCCTGACGCCGGGCCGGCTGAGCGTAGGTCACGCCGGTGATGGCGTCCCCGGTATAGGTGAAGCTGGTCACGCTGGCCAGCGCACATTCACGGTTGCTCGGGTGGTGCCACAGCCTCCGGCCTTCGACGCTCCGGCGCGTCACCCAGATGGGCAGTTGGTGGCTGACGCACACCACGTCGTGCCCGCGGGCGGCGTCCCGCGCGTCCGTCATCGCGGCGAGCACCCGCTGGACGACCGCCTTGTAGGGCTCGCCCCAGGACGGGGAGAACGGATCCCTCAGGTACCACCAGTGCTCAAGCCGCCGCAGCGAGCCGTCCCCCACCCCGAAGACCAGGCCCTCGAAGTGATTCCATGACTCGATGAGCCGCTCGTCGACGATCGGCTCGACACCGAACCGCTCGGCGACCGGCTCGGCCGTCTCCCGGGCACGCTCCAGCGGGGAGGTGAAGACGGCCACCACGTCCCGTTCGGCCAGATAGTCCGCGGCGGCCTTGGCCATGATCCGGCCATCTTCGGACAGGTGATAGCCCGGCAGGCGGCCGTAGAGCAGCCCGCGCGGGTTATCGACCTCCCCGTGCCGGAGCAGGTGCACAACGGTCGTATCGGCGCCTGGCCCGGGCGTGGCGGCACCCGCCGCGGCCGCGGCGGCAGGGCTGGGCAAGTCGTCACTCATGGCTGAGTCAGCTTACCGGCACCACGATGAAGCGCGACGACCATGCGGTGACAGTGACCGCCGGGCCGGCCCGGGCGTCAGCCGAGAGCCCGGGCCGCCGCCCGGGCGGCGGCGGGCAGCGCGGCGGCGATTCGCGCGATCGCGGCCGTGTCGTGCGACGCGGACAGGAACCACGCTTCGAATGCCGACGGCGGCAGGTACACCCCGGCGTCGAGCATCGCGTGGAAGAAGGCCGCGTACGCAGCCGGCGACTGGGCCCGGGCGTCCGTGAAGTCCCGGACCGGCTCGGTGCGCCCGAGGTAGATGGAGAACAGGTTGCCGGCCATCTGCAGGCAGTGCGGCACGCCGGCCGCGGTCAGCGCCTCGGTGGCCAGCTTGGCCACCACCGCTGCGGCCTCGTCCACCCGTCCGTACACCTCGGGGGTGCAGGCCCGCAGGGTGGCCAGGCCGGCCGCGGTCGCGAGCGGATTCCCGGACAGCGTCCCGGCCTGGTAGACGGGGCCGCTCGGGGCGAGCCGGGACATGATCTCGGCCCGGCCGCCAAAGGCCGCCGCGGGCAGGCCGCCCCCCATCACCTTGCCGAACGTCGTCAGGTCCCCGGCGACGCCGTCGCGCCCGTACCAGCCGGACCGGCTCACGCGAAATCCCGTCAGCACCTCGTCCACAACGAGCAGCGCGCCGTGCGCGTGGCAGACGGCGGCGAGCATCTCGTTGAAGCCCGGGCCGGGCGGCACCACGCCCATGTTCGCCGGGCACGCCTCCGTCACCACGCACGCGATCTGGTCGCCGCGCGTCGCGAAGGCCTCCCGCACCGCCGCCTCGTCGTTGTACGGCAGCACAATGGTGTCGCTGGCCGACGCACCGGTCACGCCGGGCGAGTCCGGCAGCCCGAACGTCGCGACCCCCGATCCGGCCGAGGCGAGCAGGGCGTCGACGTGACCGTGGTAGCAGCCCGCGAACTTCACGACCGCGGGCCGGCCGGTGAAGCCCCGGGCAAGCCGCAGCGCCGACATGGTCGCCTCCGTGCCCGAGTTGACCAGCCGCACCTGCTCGGCCGGGGTGCGGGAGGTGATCTCCTCCGCGAGCTCCACCTCACCGGGGGTGGCCGCGCCGAAGGACGTGCCCCGGCGGGCCGCGTCGTGCAGCGCCTGCACGACCGGCGGGTACGCGTGCCCGAGAATCATCGGGCCCCAGGAGCAGACGAGGTTGACGTACTCGCGCCCGTCCACGTCGGTCAGGTACGGCCCGGAGCCCGAAGCGATGAACCGCGGGATCCCGCCCACAGAGCCGAACGCGCGCACCGGCGAATTCACGCCTCCCGGGGTCACGGCGCACGCCCGCTCGAACAACTCCGCCGAACGGGAACCCAGGACAGGGATGCCTTCGGCGGCGTCGCTCACGACAGACCAGCCTCCTCGCACGCGTCGACCAGGAACTCCAGCAGCCTAAGCGGGTCCGGCAGCGACTGGTCAGCCGGGTCACGTACCCACCGGGCCGGCCCGCCCGTCCCTCCGGCCGACGGCGGGGCGAGGACATAGCTGTCCCGGCAGTGCCAGCGCAGGCTGCCCCGGCTGGTGATGTTCTCCGGCTCACAGTCCAGCCGGCAGGACCACCACTCGTCCTCGTCGACCGGCGCCCCGCGGGTCGTGACGAAGAACAGGGTGCGGCCGCCGGACTCCGCCACTGGGCCGGCGGCGATGCCGGTTTCCTCGATCCGGGCCAGCGCGGCCGAGCCCACCACGGCCGGGACGTCGAGCACGTCGAAGACCCGCCCGGTGACCAGCATGACGCTCGCTTCCGGCCGGGCCGCCCACCATTGCCCGATGATGCCGGAGTCGACCGTGGCCTGCATCTGCCAGGTCGGGGACACGGGGTGCGCGCCCGGCGCCGGGCAGCCTACCCGGTCGCACGAGCAGGCCCGGCCGGTCTTCAGGCCGTCGGCCGGGAGATGAGCCCCGACACAGACGGGCCAGCCCAGCGCCGCGTAGTTCTTCGCCGCCTGCCCGAGTGGATCGCGCCGGTCGCCACGCATCGCCGCCTTCCGACGGCTACGGCGCTTGACGACATCGACCATCGGGCAGCTCCTACCTGGAGCCCCGACCGCACCGCCGGCGCTCCGTATCGATGTTTCCGGCCACGGGTCCGGGAGAACGCACCCCAGCGTGCCGGGCCAGAAAGGTGCCGGACGAGGGTGTGCGGGGCATTCCCAGCGGCGGCGTCACCCATCGTAGAGCACAGCCAACAGCCCGTTTGGCATATTGCCGCAGGAACCCGGTTCGTGCCCAGCCGACGTTAACTGCCCGTGACCGAGGGGAGCGACGATGCGCCGGCTACCGCAGGCGGCGGGCCACTTCGGCGGCCCAGTAGGTCAGGATGATGCCGGCTCGGCCCGGCGGATCCCGGTAAGCGTCTCCATGATGATCCGGTCCCGGTCCAGCCATCCGTGCGCCGCGGCCGCCTCCACCATGGCGTACTCGCCACTCACCTGGTAGGCCGCGACGGGCACGTGGACGGTGGCGGCGACCCGGCTGATGATGTCCAGGTAGGGCAGCGCGGGCTTCACCATGACCATGTCCGCGCCCTCGTCGATGTCGAGCAGTACCTCGCGCAGCGCCTCGTCAGAACCGGGCGGATCCTGCTGGTACGCGGCGCGGTCACCGAACTGGGGCGCGCACTCGGCGGCATCGCGGAAGGGGCCGTAGAAGCCGGACGCGTATTTGGCGGAGTAAGCGCAGATGGCCACCTCGGCGAAGCCGGCCCGTCCAGGGCCGAGCGGATCGCGGCTACCTGCCCGTCCATCATCCCGCTGGGTGCGACCACATGAGCACCGGCGGACGCCTGCGCCACCGCGATCGCCGCATAGCGCTCCAGGGTGGAATCGTTGTCCACCTCCCCGGCGGGCGTGAGCAGGCCGCAGTGGCCGTGATCGGTGTACTCATCCAGGCACAGATCGGCCATGAGCACCGTGGCGTCGCCCACCTCAGCGGACAGGTCCTGCAGCGCGAGCTGGACGATGCCGGCCGGGTCGTCGGCGGCTGAGCCCCGCCCGTCCTTCGCGGCGGGAATGCCGAACAGGATGAGGCCGCCCACACCCGCGCCCACCGCCTCGACGGCCGCCTTCCGCAGGCTGTCCCGGGTGTGCTGAACGACACCCGGCATGGAGCCGATCGGCTGAGGCTCAGCGATGCCCTCCTTGGCGAACATGGGCAGCACCAGGTCGGCAGGCCGGACGGCGGTCTGCGCGACCAGATTGCGCAGTGCCGCTGTACGCCGTAGCCTTCGCGGCCGGACTGCGGGGAACCCTGCGTTCACGTGCCACTCCCTAGCTGAGGTGCCGGGCCATTGCTTGACGTGCGGCCTTACCGGAGGCGCTTACGAGCCCCCCGCCGCCGCTCGCTGGGCCGCCGGAGCGGTTCACCGGCCTCGACGGCGGCGGCCCGCTGGCTGGCCCCGTAGCCGGCGAGGGCTTCGACGAGCGCGGCCATCGACGGGTTCGGGGCTATGACGTCGACCCGCAGCCCGAACTCCGCCGCGGTCTTGGCCGTCTGCGGGCCGATCACCGCGATCACCGTGACCGCGTGCGGTTTGCCGGCGATCCCGACCAGATTCCGCACGGTGGAAGACGAGGTGAACAGCACCGCGTCGAAGCCACCGCCCTTGATGGCCTCGCGGATCGGCGCGGGCGGCGGCGCGGCCCGGACGGTGCGGTAGGCGGTGACGTCCTCCGCCTCCCAGCCGAGTTCGGTGAGCCGTGCGACCAGGTGCTCGGTGGCAATGTCGGCGCGCGGCAGCAGGACCCGATTGATGGGGTCGAGTACGTCGTCGTAGGGCGGCCACGCGGCCGCGAGGCCCTCTCCCGACTGCTCGCCCTCCGGGATGAGATCCGGCGATATCCCGAATTCCTTCAACGCCGCGGCGGTCTGCTCACCGACCGCGGCCACCTTGACGCCGGCGAACGCCCGCGCGTCGAGGCCGTAGTCCTCGAACTTCTCCCGGATAGCACGGACCGCGTTGACCGACGTGAAGGCGACCCACTGGTAACGGCCGGTGACGAGCCCGCGCACCGCACGGTCCATCTGCTGTGGCGTCCGGGGTGGCTCCACCGCGATGGTGGGAACTTCCTCCGGGACGGCACCCTGCTCGCGGAGCCGCTCGGAGACGGCCGCGGCGTCGGCCTTGGTCCGTGGGACAAGGACGCGCCAGCCGAAGAGCGGCTTGGTCTCGTACCAGGACAGGCGCGGCTGGGCCTCCACCGCGTCACCGATCACGGCCACGGCGTGGCCCGCGTTGAGCAGGCTCACCCCGGCGGCCTTCAGGTCCGCGGCGATACGGCCCAGGCTGGAGGCGACCGTGCGCTGCGCGGTGGTCGTCCCGTCCCAGGTGATGGCGAACGGCGTCGTCTCTGGCCAGCCTGCGGCGATGAGCATCTTGCCGAGGTCGGCGGGACCGGCTTCGGCGCCGAGGACCACGAGCGTCCCGGGGCCGAACACTACGCGGCTGGCGTCCGCGGCCTGGATGACCCGCACGTCAACGCCTTCGCCCCCGATCGGGATGCCGGCGTAGGCGGGAACCGCGGTCGCAGCCGGGACGCCCGGCACGACCTCGAACGCCGCGCCGGCCGCCGCGAGCGCCAGCGCGTCATCCGCGCCACCGTCCAGCAGCGGGTCACCGTCGTAGAGCCGGACCACCAGACCCCCGGCCTGAGCGGCCGCGATCAGGTCGGGCTCCGCGCCGGTACCCTCGGCCGTGATGACGAGCTCCGCGCCGGGGCTCAGGAGCTGCCGGATCCGGGTCCCGGGCTCGCGGCTGGCGACCACCAGGCCGGCGCTGGCCGATGAGCTGGGCGCCGCGTAGGGTCAGCAGCCCCTCGTCTCCGGGTCCCGCACCGACCAGCGCGACACGGCCGATCGGCGCCGGCGCATCGCCGGGTGGCAGGGAGGTACTGGGGGTGACGTCCACTATGCATCTTTCCCGTTCATCGTCCGAACCTGGGGCACGCTCATCAGACTGCCCGCGCCGTCCCGCAGCAATCGTGCCGCGATGTCCCCGCCGAGCCGCGCGGCCGCAGCGGGCCTGCCATCCCCCCGCGCACGCAGCACCTGACGGCCGTCCGCGGCGATGACCGCCGCGTGCAGATGCAGGTGCTCTGCCGTCCCGGCCGCATAGGCCCCGATGGGCGCGCTGCAGCCTGCCTCCAGGAAGGCCAGCACGGCCCGCTCGGCGGTGACGGCCGCACGGCTGAGCGGATCATCCACGGCGCCAAGCAGCTCGGCGAGGCCGGAGTCATCAGCGCGGCACTCCACCGCGAGGGCGCCCTGCCCGGGCGCGGGGAGCATGTCGTCGGGCTCGAAGACCTCGCTGGCCGCCTCCAGGCGCCCGATCCGGGCCAGGCCCGCGACGGCCAGCACCACGGCGTCGAGATCCCCGGCACCGACCTTGCCCAGCCGGGTATCCGCGTTGCCCCGGATCGGGACGCACCGGATGTCCTTCCTGAGCAGCGTCAGCTGCGCCGCCCGGCGCGGGGAACCGGTGCCGATGGTGGCGCCGGCCTGCAGGTCCGCGAGCTTAGCGCCGTCCCGGGTCACCAGCGCGTCGCGCGGGTCATCCCGCTGCGGAATGGCGGCCAGGACGATCTGCTCCGGCTGGCCGGTCGGCAGGTCCTTGAGTGAGTGCACAGCCAGGTCGACGTCGCCGCCAAGGAGCCGGTCACGCAGCGCGCTGACGAAGACGCCGGTCCCCCCGATCTGGGCCAGCTGAGCCTGGCTCACGTCGCCGTGAGTGGTGACTCCGACCAGCTCGACTCGGCACCCGGTACGGGCCGTGATCGCGGCGGCGACGAGGCTGGACTGCGCCATGGCCATGGGGCTCTTGCGGGTGCCGAGCCGCAGCACGGCGGGCACGCTCATTCGCTGTTCCCCTCCGCTGCCGACGGCGAAGGCAGCTGGGTATGGTCAGCATCTGCCGACTCCGGATTCCGCGGAGGTAACCGCCTCAACGGTCCGCGGATCAAGATCGAAAAGAACCCGCAGTGCCTCGTCGTACCCGTCCCCCCGCGGCGAGCCGGCGAGCTCCTTGACGCGCACCGTCGGTGCGTGCAAGAGCTTGTCTACCACTCGGCGCACCGCGCGGGCTATTTCATCCAGCGCCCGGCCGTCAAGTCCGTCGACGCCCTGCAGCCGCCCGGTCAGCCGGGCCAGCTCGGCATCGACCACTTCCGCGGCCTTGGCCCGCAGCGCCACGACGGTCGGCGTCACCTGGACGGCGTGCGCAGCGGCCCGGTAGGCGCTGAATTCTTCCGCGACGATCGTCCGGACGGCGGCCACTTCGTCGGCCACGCTCGCCAGCGCCGTCGCGGAACGCCCCGCGGCGGCCAGCTCCTCCATCCCGATGACGGTGACGCCCGGCAGCGTGGCCACCCGCGTGTCGACGTCGCGGGGCATAGCCAGATCGAGGAACACCAGCGGATGACCCGATCCGGTCCCGGCGTCGGCGCCTGCGGTGCGCCGGGCCAGCGCGGACTGGACGGCGGCGGCGGTGATAACCAGCCCGGACGCTCCCGTGCAGGAGACGACCACGTTGGCCGCGGCGATCGCCTGTGGCAGCTCAGCCAGGTCGGCCGTGCCGCCGCCGACCGATGCGGCGAGGCGCTCGGCGTGCCGCCGGGTGCGGTTCGCGACGGTGACGCGGGCCGCGCCGGACCGGCTCGCGCTGGCCGCGGCGAGCGAGCTCATGGAACCGGCTCCGACCACGAGCACACGCTGACCCTGCACGGACGAGCGGCCCAGCACACTGGCCGCCATCTCGAACCCCACGCTGATCAGGCTGGCCCCGGTCCGGTCGATCCCGGTTTCCGCGTGCGCACGCTTGCCCGCACGCAGGGCGGCCGAGCCCACGTCGCCGAGCACCCGGCCCAGCGTCCCGTTCTCCCGGGCGACGTTAAGCGCGGCACGGACCTGGCCGAGAATCTGGGGCTCGCCGACCACCATGGAGTCCAGCCCGGCCGTGACCGCGAGCAGGTGCTTGACGGCGCCCTCCTCGTAGTGGACATAGAGGTGCCCGGTCAGCTCGGAGGTGACGATGCCCGAGTAACGGGAGAACAGCTCGCAGACGGCGGCCACGCTCCCGTGGAACCGGTTCACATCCGCGTAGATCTCCACCCGGTTGCAGGTGGAGATGACAAAGGTTCCCGCCACATCGCCAGCCTGAAATAGGTCTCTGAGCAGCTTCGGGAGCGCGTCCGCGCTGAGCGCGGCACGCTCGAGAACCGGGACCGGCGCACTCTTGTGGCTCATCCCGACCACGAGCACACTCACCTGACTACCGCCTACGCTTCTGCCGCTGATTTGGCCGCGGCCGCCGCCGGAAACCGCTCGGCTTCCTCAGATACGGTACGCAGCGCGCTCCGGGTGATACGCCCGTTTCGCTCCACCGATCGTCGCTGCGCGTGGAACGCGAGGATTTGCAGTTCTATCGACAGATCAACCTTACGCACGTCAACGCCATCCGCCACATTAAGAACGACCGGCGCAAAGTTCAGAATGCTGGTGACCCCTGCCCCGACGAGGCGATCGCACACGGCCTGAGCCGAACCGGCGGGCGCGGCAATCACGCCGATCGCCACCTTTTGCCGGGTCACGACGTCTTCGAGCTCGTCGCAGTGCCGGACGGCCAGCCGCCCGATGCGGGTCCCGACGATGGCCGGATCGCAATCCAGCAGAGCCGCGATCCGGAAACCCCGGGTGGCGAAGCCACCGTAGTTGGCCAGGGCGCGGCCAAGGTTTCCGGCGCCGACGATGACCACGGGCCAGTCCTGGGTCAAGCCGAGGGCGCGCGATACCTGATAGATGAGATACTCGACGTCGTAACCGACGCCCCTGATGCCGTACGAGCCGAGATGCGACAGATCCTTGCGGAGCTTGGCCGAGTTCACGCCGGCCCGGTCGCCAGCTGATCGCTGGACACGGTAACCACACCGCGCTCGGCCATACCGGTCAGCACCCGGAGGTAGACGGGAAGCCGGGAGACCGTCGCTTCGGGCAGCCGGTCACCAGCTGGGCGGTCCTCGGGCAGACGGCCGCCGGGGCCTACGAGATCGTCGGGATCGGGTTCGGGCAGGCGGTCACGGGACATGCGGCGCTCCTCGGGGGATCGACGTGTGGCGGGCCATGGCGGCGATGACCGGTCTGGCCCGCCAGGTGGGCTTGGAGGCGCCAGCCGACTGCGCGAGAGGGGGCGGCGGTCGTCGTGGCGTCTCCCCTTCCAAGGTACGCCTTTGTGAATAGATGCACAAAGTCGGGACCTGCCGCCCGCCTCCGCAGGTCAGTGCCGCAGGGCGGCCCGGAGCCGATCCTCGCTTACCCGCCAGAAGTCATGCTGCACGCCGTCGACCAGCGTCACCGGGATCTTGTCCCAGTACTCCGCCAGGTCCTCGCTGGACGCCGTGATGTCGCGTTCCTCCCAGCCGACCCCCAGGTCAGCAGCAACCCGGGCGATGACCGTGCGCGCGTCCTCACACAGGTGACAGCCCGGCCTGCCGAGCAGGGTGATCCGGGTCCGGCCCGGCGCTTGCGGTGCGGTCATGGCTCAGACCCCCTGTACCGGCGCTGTGATGCCGGAAGCTCCCGGCGGCGACCGCGGGCCGCGGCGAGCGGATCGGCCCAGCCGACGGGGTTGGCACCACCGTCCGGATTCCCCGCGGCCCGGGAGCGGCCCAGCGGCCGCGGTCCGGCCTGCGCTGGCGCACCCGCCGGAAAGGTAGCCGCGGCCGGACCGGCACCACTGGCCTCGGCTGCGCCCACCGCTCCGGCCGGCTGCGGCCCGGCTTGCGCTCCGGCCTGCCCGAGCGGGGAAATCTTGGCGTACTTCAGCCGCAGTTCGATCACGTTGGTCGCGAGCACGTAAGGCCTCCTGGCGGTGACGAACCGCTTGATGTACGCCTGCTGCTCATGCCGATCGTAGGCGGCCCGGTCGCGGTAGATCTCATAGAAGATCCGCTGCATCGGGGCCTTCGGCACGGTGTGGATCACGTAGACCAGCGTGTCCGGCTCCTGTGTGCGTACCTCTTCGGCGGCCTGATCGGCGATCCGGTCAAAGTCTGCCACTCGGTCCTCCAGCAGCGTGTAGACCGCGATCAGGCCGTACGGCGGGGCCACCGGTTTCACGACGCCGGGAGCCGGGGCCACCGGACCTGAGCCGGTCGGAGCCGGAATCCGGCCCGGTCCGGAAGCGGGCTCACTGGGACCGCCGGGCCCGGCGGTCTCCCCGGGAGTTCCCGGCCGGTACGGGCCAGGGTCCCGGCCGCGGCGTCGCGCCCCGTTCACCGGGGCGTCCGCGCGCAAGCCAGGAGCATAACCACCGGCCAGGACATCCGGATCTGGGCCGCCCGGACCCGGCCCGGTTAGCCGCTGCGCTTCGCTCCACTGGTCCCTGCGCCGCTGGTCCGCCGGCCCTTCACTGGCTGGCCATTCACCGGCCGACCGTTCGCCGACTGACTGCGGCGAGGCATCCCGCCCGGCAACGCCGGTCCGCCCCGCCCCGCGGGCGGCCCGCGATGACGCGGGCGCCGGGCCATCGATTACCGCGCCGTCGACTCTCGTCATACCGAACCAGACCAGCCCGGCCGCGGCAGCCGTCAGCGCCGGGTAGGCCGTGTTGGCCGACTGGGAGAAACGCAGCGCCACCAGGGCCACGGTGGCCGCCGCGATGGCCGCGGGCCCGGGCAGCGGCGATCTTCCCGCGGGCCGGCTGCGGGCCCGGGCCGCGCACAGGCTCACCGCCGCAACAGCGGTGACGGAGGCGGCCAGAGCCAGCGCGATCAGCACGTAGCGCGGAATGAGCTGGTAATGCACGGCGGCCGGCGGCCAGCTGGTACCGAACGGCCTCGCCGCGAGCGGATCCGTGGCCAGGATCACACCGGCCACGACCACCAGCCCGCCGGCGGCAAGCCGCGCCCCGAAGCGGGCGGCCGGTCCCCGCGCCACCAACTCGACCAGACCCCAGGCCAGTCTGACCGGAGCCACAAGCTGCGCGCTGATCTGAATGACCCGGAATGTCGCGGGCCCGAAGCCGCTGACGAATCCGATGCTCTGCGCGAGTAGCGCCACCGTGATGGCCAGCATGGCCGCCGTCCAGGCGATGAAGCTGGGCGCCGGGCTGCGGATGCACCGCCCGCCAAGCAGGCCAGTTCCCACAGCCGCCACCATCACGCCTGCGATCGCCACCAGCACGGAGATTGACATTGACGCTTATGGTGCCCGACGTCGCGGGATGGCGCGACCGGTACGGCCCGGCTGCGCTCCACGCGCGCGCTCCCGCGCTGCGCTCCGCGCCGCGCACGCCGGGCCGCCGACCGTCCGGCGGCTACCGCGCGGCAACCCGGTCCGGCCGGCCTACTTCTTGTTGCGCCGCTGGATGCGAGTCTTCTTCAGCAGCTTGCGGTGCTTCTTCTTGGCCATCCTCTTACGACGCTTCTTGATGACTGAGCCCACGAAATTACCCTCACTCGACTGTACGGAAGACGGCCACGCCACCGTGCCCGCCCAGATGAGGGCGGCTGGGCATAGACCCGGTGTAGTAGGTTACCGCGCCGACCGTAGTGGGCCGTGACGGTCCCGGACGGCGATCCGCCCAGATCGGGCTCAGCCAGTGCCCACGAAGGCCTCGCGAAGGTACTGATTGACCGCCTGTTCGGGAACACGGAACGAGCGTCCGACCCGGATCGCTTCCAGCTCACCCGAGTGGACCAGGCGATACACGGTCATCTTCGAGACGCGCATAATCGTGGCCACTTCGGCAACCGTGAGAAATCTGACGTCGCTGAGGGGAGTTTCGGTTGCAGTCATCCCTGCTCCACTTCCGCACGGAGCCGTGCACGCTTAATCGATCGGCGCACCAGTCACGTACGTCTCCAGGGTAAGTCGCGCACGAAAAAGAGCAAGCGACGGTGTCGGAGAGGTACGCCTTGTGCACATCCCGGCGAAAAATAACTCTGAAGAAAACGCAGGCCAGCGGCGGCTCCAGTTCCTCAAGGGACTCGTGGTGCACACTAATAATTCGTTGGCCTAGCGCGACTGCCTGAACCGCAAGTAGTGCAAGCGTCGTTTACGGCGAGCCTCTGACCGGCGGTACCGCCGACCGCGGCCGCCTCACCACGGACCGGCGAGCAGTCCGTGCGACGGGAAGATGGCTTTCATCGTGGCGGCGATCGCCCGGTCGGCAGCATCATGCGGGTTCGCACCGGACTCGTAGGGGACGAAATCGGCTGCGGCCCCGTCGGTCATGCGCTCCGGCGGCTCGATCCCGGTCCTGCGGCGGGCCAGCTCACGCCAGGCCGCGGGAGTGGGCTCGCCGGGGTCGACGGGCTGGTCGCTCGCGATACCGAGCAGGTGTGTCCAGGACCGCGGGACGACCGCGACGAGCGCGTATCCGCCGCCGCCCGTGCAGATCCACCGGCCGCCAGCGGTCTCGTGTGCCAGCCGGTGCAGCATGGACTGAGCCCGCCGCTGCCCGTCGACGCTCACCTCCAGGTGCGCGAGCGGGTCGAGGTAGTGGCTGTCGCAGCCGTGCTGGCTGACCAGAAGTTGCGGCTGGAACTCCCGTAGCAACGGCGGGACGATCGCATCGAGCGCGCGCAGCCAGCCGGCGTCACCGGTCCCGGCGGGCAGGGCGATATTGACGGCGAAGCCTTCGCCGCGGCCGGTGCCGGTCTCGGTGGGCAGCCCCGTTCCCGGGAACAGGGTGGCGGGGTGTTCGTGCAGGCTGATCGTCAGGACACGCGGATCGTCGTAGAAGGCCGCCTGCACGCCGTCGCCGTGGTGGACGTCGACGTCGACATAAGCGATCCGCTCCGCGCCCTGCTCTAGCAGCCACGCAATGGCGATCGCCGGATCGTTGTAGACGCAGAACCCGCTGGCCGACCGCCGCATGGCATGGTGCAGGCCACCTGCGATGCTGGCGGCGTGCGACGCGGCGGAGGTCCACACGGCCTGGGCGGCGGCGAGCGTGGCCCCCGCTACCAGCGACGATGCTTCATGCATACCGGGGAAGACCGGATCGTCAGTAGTACCGAGACCGAAGAGCAGTGACTTCGGGGCCAGCGGCTCGCCCCTTGCCGCCCGCTCCCCTGCCCGGCGGACCGCCTCGATGTACACGGGGTCATGCACGAGCTCGAGCTGTTCGCCGGTGGCGGACTCGGGAACGGACACCGACACACCCGTGGCATCGAGCACACCGAGCTCGCGGGCCAGGGCCATGGCCAGCTCCACCCGCACCGGGGCGAGCGGATGGCCGGGGCCGAAGTCATACTCCGTGAGCTGGTCATCCCAGCTCACCACCAGTGAGCACGTCACGGTCGCCTCCGAGTGCATCGCGCGGGCCTGGCCGTCGCGGCCTGAGCCCAGCCTCGGCCTCAGCCGCCGGCCAGCTCCCGGCCCCGGTCACGCGCGGACTCTATCGCGGCGAGGAACGCGGCGCGTACCCCGTGCTTCTCCAGTTCCCGGATGGCGGATATCGTCGTCCCCCCTGGAGACGTCACCGCCTCGCGCAGGATCACCGGGTGCTCACCGGATTCACGAAGCATCGTGGCCGCCCCGTAGACCGCCTGGGTGACCATCTCCATCGCCGTGCCGCGCGGCACGCCCAGCAGAATGCCGGCGTCCACCATCGCTTCGACCAGGAAGTACACGTAGGCTGGCCCGCTGCCAGACAAGGCGGTCGCGGCGTCCTGCTGCGATTCCGGGATCCGCAGGACCTTGCCTACCGGCTGCAGCAGCTTCTCCGCCCGGCCCAGATGCTCCTCGCCCGCGTACCGGCCGGCGGAGATCACGCTCATGGCCTGGTCGACCAGGACCGGCGTATTGGACATCACCCGGACCACCGGAACATCGCCGCTGAACCGGCGCTCGATGAAGGCCGTGGTGATGCCCGCGGCCACGGAGATCACCAGCCGGTCGGCCGAAGCCGGAACGAACGCGGCGATCTCGTCCAGCAGTGCTCCCATGTCCTGAGGCTTGACCGCCAGCACCAGCGTGTCGGCGGTCTTGGCCGCCTCCGCGGCGTCCGGCGTCCGCACGCCGTAACGCTCCCGCAGCTCGGCCGTGCGCCCGGGCTGCCGGGCGACCGCGAGAAGCTCAGCCGGCGGATGGCCGGCCCGCAGCAGGCCGGACAGCAGCGCCTCCCCCATCTTCCCGGTACCGAGGATCGCGATCATCTGGGTGTCACCTCGCAGGTCGCGCGGTGCGCTCACGGGCGCCACCCGGATGGGGCCAGCGAACGCAGGAAGAAGCCAAGGTTGCCCGGGCGCTCGGCGAGCCGGCGGACGAGGTAGCTGTACCAGTCACCGCCGTAGGGCGTATAGACCCGGACGCGGGCGCCCGTGCCGGCCAGGCGCTGCTGCTCCGCGGGCCGGATGCCGTACAGCATCTGGTACTCGAAGCGGCCGGCGGAGCGCCCGGACATCAGGGCGAGGGTCGCGGCGATATCGATCAGCCGCGGGTCATGGGTCGCGAGCATCGGGTAGCCGTCGCCGGCCATCAGCAGGCGCATGCACCGGACGTAGGAGCGGTCGACATCGCGCCGGGTGGTGTACGCGATGTCCGGTGGCTCGTCGTAGGCACCCTTGCACAGCCTGACCCGGGCGCCGGTGCCGGCCAGCTCGGCGCAGTCGGCCTGGCTGCGCCGGAGCCTGGACTGGACGACACAGCCGAGATCAGGGAAATCGGATCGCAGCTCGCCGGCGATGTGCAAGGTCGGGCCGACGGCCTTGTGGTCCTCGGCATCGAGCGTCACCGTGGTCCCCACGTCGCGGGCGGCGGCGCAGATCCGGCCGATATTCTCCGCCGCGGTCTTCTCGCCATGCTCGGGCAGGAACAGGCCCACGGCGGTCGCTTTGACGGAAACCTCGCAGCCGCCGTCGCCGGTCAGCCCGGCACCCGACAGCTCACGGAGCAACCAGAGGTAGGTGCGGGTGACGTCGGCCGCCTGTGCCGCATCGGTAGTTTCCTCGCCCAGGTGGTCCAGCGAGACGAGCAGACCAGCCGCCCGCAGCTCACGAGCCGCGCGCACCGCGTCAGCCGTGGTGTCCCCGGCGACGTACCGGTTCACGATGGCCCGGGTCTGCGGTGCCGTGGTCACAGCCCGGCGCAGCCGTTCGCTTGATGCCGCAGCCAGCAGGGTTCGGCGCAGCAATGAGGTGACCTCCATCGCAGGATCCAGACGGTTACGGCTTGCCCAGCAGAGAGCGCCGGCCGAACGACGCCTTGTCGATAGTGACGTTCGCACCGGCATCCGGCGGCACGATGACCTCCTGCGCGGCGGCCACCCCCCCGGCCAGGAGGGTCGCCTCCACCGGGACCGTCCTTCGCACCAGGGCCAGCGCGATCGGGCCCAGCTCGAAATGGCGGGCGGCCGATCCGACAAACCCGACCGGCTTGCCGTCGAGCTCAACCGGGTCCCCATGCCCGGGCAGCCGGTCGGTGCTGCCATCCAGGTGCAGGAACACCAGCCGCCGGGGCGGATGACCCAGGTTGTGCACCCGAGCGACCGTCTCCTGGCCCCGGTAGCACCCCTTGGACAGGTGCACGGCGGAGGTGATCCAGCCGACTTCGTGCGGAAGCGTCTTGTGGTCGGTGTCCAGGCCGAACCGGGCTTCGTGGGCCGCAATACGCAGGGCCTCATACGCCCACGTCCCGGCCAGCCGCGCGCCACCGTCGCCCACCTCGCCGGCGATGGCGGCCAGCTCGGCCCGGGGCATCACGTAATCGGTACCGACCAGGCCGTCGGTGGCGGCGACGGCTGCTTCGGCCGCAGCCGCCGCGGCCTCCGCGCCGGACGGGCCGGCCACCGTGAGCACCGCGTAACCGGCGGTGAGATCGGCCGTCTCGACGCGGAGCATGAACCGCATGGAGTCGAGGAACTCAACCAGCGGCGCGCCGCATCCCGGCTCGACGTGGATCCAGGTGGCGGTACCGTCGTCGGTCAGCGTGAGCTCCTGCTCCACGTGCCCGTTCGGGCTGAGGATCAGGGCCCGGGCGGTGGCCGCGGCCGTCAGTTTTTCCAGATGCTGGGTGGTCAGGCTGTGCAGCCAGCTCAGCCGGTCCGGGCCGGAGACACGCACGACCCCGCGGTGGGACCGGTCCACCAGCCCGGCGGCACGCGTCATCGCCCGCTGCTCGCGGACCGGGTCTCCGTAGTGCGCCGCGACACCGGCGTCCGGTCCCTCGGCGGGAACGGCTCCGGGCGTGGCGAGAAGCGGGCTGCTCATGGTCCTAGGTTACGCGTGGCCCGGCCCGGCTCAGCGCCAGCGCGGCGGCACTGCCCGCAGCGTCCGAAGACCGTGAGGTGGCCGACGTCGGTCTCGAAGTCCTGCTCCTCATTGAGCGCCGTGACCAGGGGGCGGACCGAGTCCGGGCTGATCTCGCTGATCTTCCCGCAGCTCCGGCACACGAGGTGGACGTGATCGGCGTCTACGGCGAGGTGATACGTCGGCGCCCCGTGCCCGAGATGCGCGTGGGTGACCATGCCGAGCTGTTCCAGCAGCTCCAGTGTCCGGTAGATGGTGGAGATGTTGACGCCGCGCGCCGCCTGCCGGACTTCGGCGCCGACGTCTTCCGGGGTCGCGTGGCCAAGCCGGGCTACGGCCTCCAGGACGAGCTGGCGCTGCGGCGTGACCCGGTAGCCGCGGGCCCGTAGCTGCTCATCCCAGGCCCGCGGGACGCGTTCGGTGTCCCGGGCTGCCGCCATGCCCGCAGTTTAGCCGGGCCCGGGCCGAACGTGTCCGGGCTGGCGGAGGCGCCTTCCGGCCATCGGAGAGGCCCGTTCCAGGCCAGCGGGAAGGGGCGGCCGGAATTCGTCTTGCCTCTGCGGCCCGCTGTGACATAGCGTGCGTTTTACACGGGAAAGGAGGTGGTCCACAGCATGCATAGACGTTGGACTCGTGAGGTGGCTGTCCGCTAGCCGCTGACCCGCCGACGCGCGCACGGTGGTACAAGGCCGTCATCGGCCTTCGGCCGCAACGCGCGGGCCCGCTCTTCCACCTTCTTTCCTGAGGTGCCGATGGGCGTCGGCCCTGACGTCCTCTGGGACGGCGGTCGGCAATCCCGGACAGACACCGCCCCCCGGGCTGACCGGCCCTGTCCAGCCGGTCCCCGCTCGCGCTCCGTGCGCGGCGGGAGCCGCTCGGGGGTTTTTCATGCCCATGCGCGGGGCTTCCCCCGCCCGTGGCCAGGGAGCCGCCCGGGAGTTTCAGGCCCGTACGCTGCGTGGGCTTGCCGTGCGTGGCCAGGAGCTGCCCGCGAGTTCTTCAGGTCCGTACGCTGGGCGTGGCGCTTCCCTGACCGTGCCAGGGAGTCGCCCGGGCCCGCTGACCGTGGGCGGAGGCCGCCTGGTCCTGCCCGCGCGGCACGGACAGTACCGGCCGGCTCAGCTCACGCGCTTCAGCTGGGCAGATATGTGGGACTGCAGCGGCTGCCCGACGGCGGCCATGTCATAAGCCCAGCCCAGATCATCTCCAATGAGCCCGTACAGGCGGCGGCCGGCGGTGACCTCCTTGGCCGAGCTGGTGCGGGCTACAACGTCGGTGGCCAGGTCGATACGGTGACCGGACACCTCGCCCAGGTAGATCTCGGTGATACCGGTCGGGTGGGCGAGGAGCAGCTCGATCTTGCCCTCGGGCTGCGGGCGCCAGAACCCGGCCTCGGTGGCCAGCGGCTGGCCGATATGTCCCTCGGCGTCGAGCCGCCACGTCCGGCTCCTGTAGCTGAGGAACGGCTTGCCGTTGTGGCTGAAGGAGATTTCCTGGCCGAACTGGAAGCTCTCTATCGTCGGGTAGCCACCGACACCGGCCCCTTCCCACCGGCCAAGCAGAAACGCGAGCGGCGCGAGGTCTGGATGCAGCTCGGGGTGCCGGTCTTCGGAGACGGCGCCGTAATCTTCGTCCATGCCGGCCAGGGTAGACGGACAACCGGCGGCGGGCCGCCGGACCCGCCTGAAGACGTCCGTCCCGGCTTGCTCGGGCTGGGGGCCTGGTCCCACCCGGCCGGGCTCAGGGCCTCGTGGCCCTCATGGTCGGGGCCGATGCGATTCACCCAGGACGTAAACCTGGACACTCCCGCGCCACGGGACGGGCGGGGGCACCGTTGCCCGCATCTCGCGGTCCCTCGGTGCCATCTAAGTCTGGGCCATCTAAGTCTGGGCCATCTGAGTCGAGGCCATCTCCCTCTGGGCCGCTTGGATTAGGGCTGTTTAGGTTCAGCCCGTCCGAACCGGGACCGTCCGAACCGGGACCGTCCGAGCCGGGACCGTCCAAAGCGGGGCCGCCCGAGCCGGGACCGCCCGAGCCGGGACCGTCCGAACCGGGGCCGCCCGAGCCGGGGCCGTCCAAACCGGGACCGTCCAAACCGGGACCGTCCAAACCGGGGCCGCCCGAGCCGGGACCGTCCAAACCGGGACCGTCCAAACCGGGACCGTCCGAACCGGGACCGCCCGAGCCGGTGCCGCCCGAGTAGGAGCCGTCCGGCCCTGGATGCGGGCGCGGCCCGGGCCTGGGCCAGCCGGATGCGGCGGACGGCGGGCTGTCCATCGCAGGCCAGCCGCGTGAGTACAGCGACCTGGCCAGGTCGGGCCATGCTCGGGGGCCCCGCGGCCCGCTGTCATCCGGTCCATCCCCAGCACTATCCAGATCGGGCCATGCCGCCAGGTCGTAGACCTGCTCGGACGCAGCGGGGGATCCCGGATGGTCCGCCGTCAGGCCGACTGGAGCTTCCCATACGACCCCGAATTCTTCGTCATCGTCCGGCGTCGTTTGCTGCGACGCGGGCCGACCGGAGCCAGCCGCGGCGGGCGGCCCGGGCCAGCCGGGATCAGGCACGGCGGCCAGATCGGCCGTGGCCCGGGCGGTCACACCAGTGGCCACCGCGGACTCCACCGGCAGCTGCCTGTGCGCGGGCTGGGCCCGCCACGCGGAAGCGGCCGCGGCGCGGTACAGCCACACCGCTGATCCCGCGCCGGCCAGCGCGATCACGGCGAAAACGACCAGCATCACCGCCGCACTCAGCATGCCGTGCATGCACGGGAGTGTACGGTGCAGGCCGGCTGCGTAGCGGCGCGCCGCGCCGGCGGTTAGAGTGCTCGGATGGCAGTACGGACGCTCGTCATCAAGGTCACCGCAGGTAAGGACGACCCAGAGCGCTGTAACCAGGCTTTCACCGTGGCTGCGGCCGCGGTGGCCAGCGGAGTCCAGGTGTCGTTGTGGCTCACCGGCGAATCCGCCTGGTTTGCGCTCCCGGGCCGCGCCGCCGACTTCAGCCTGCCGCATGCAGCGCCCTTGGCCGACCTGCTGGCGGGGGTGCTCGCGGCCGGCTCGGTGACGGTGTGCACGCAGTGCGCGGCGCGGCGGGACATCGGGCCCGACGACGTGATCGACCGGATCAGGATCGCTGGCGCGGCGAGCTTCGTGGCCGAAGTAACCGCCGATGGAGTTCAGGCTCTCGTCTACTGAACCGCCCTGGCCGTCACGGCGGCCGCCGGGCATGGGGTAGGCCAGTTACGGGGCCAGTGCGTCCAGGCGTTCCCGGCGCAGCGCCAGGGCCAGCTCGTCCTGGGCCGGGGGCAGCGGCCGCATCGGACCCACGATCCAGCCGAGCAGCAGGTCGGCCAGGGCCGGATTGCGGACCAGGGCCGGGCCGTGCAGATAGGTGCCGAGCACCCGGCCCGCGAGCGCCCCCTCGGTGCCGTCGCCGTTGCCGATACCGAGAGACACCTGCGCGAGCGGAGCCGCGTCCGGCCCCAGCCGGGTGACACCCTGGTGGTTCTCGAAGCCGGTCAGCGCGGGGACACCCAGCGCGGGGTCGACGTCCGCCACAATTTCCCCGACCGCCCGGCGCTCACCCCGTCCGCTCCGCATGTCGAGGATGCCCAGGCCCGCGGTCGGCTCGCCATCGGCCCCGCCGAACTCGTGACCGAGCAGCTGATAGCCCGCGCACACCGCGAACACCACCGCTCCCCGGCCGGCCGCCTCGGCCAGGCCACCATCCGCGCGGAGCCGGCGTGCGGCGAGGACCTGCGGCAAGTCCTCCCCGCCACCGAGCAGATAGATGTCTCCGTCCCGGGGAACGGGCTGGTCCGAATTGACGAAGACACACTCGACACTGATGCCGCGCAGCCGGGCGCGGCGCTCAAGCACGAGCAGGTTGCCCCGGTCCCCGTAGGTGCTGAGCAGGTCCGGGTAGACCCACACCAGGCGTAGGTCGCCGCTCACGCGGCCCGGCCCAGCACCGTACGGATCTGCTGGAACGCGGTGTAATTGCCGATCACCTCGAGGCGGCCGTGCCCCACCCGGTCGACGGCCGCGTCGATACCGGCCACGACCTCGAAGCGGACATCGTCGGCCTCCAGGCGGACGGCCAGATCAGTCCGGCGCTCACCACCGACGAGCACCGGCCTGCCGCGGAGCCGCCGGTAGTCCACGTCCCACAGCCAGGATGTGTCCCGGCCGTCCGGTATCTGAGCGTTCACCGCGAGCATGACCGGTTCCGGCGGCGGCCGCAGCACATCGAGCGCCTCTAGCCAGCCCGCCGGGTTCTTGGCCAGCAGCAGCCGGATCTCCACCCCGCGCCGTTCCACGGTCGTGTACCGGCCCGCCACGGAGATGACGTCGCGCAGGCCCCGGAGCGCGGGCACCACATCGACCCCGAAGACCTCGGCGACCGCGAGCGCGACCACGGCGTTGGACTGGTTCGCTCGGCCTGGCAGGGCCAGGTCCAGCGGACGGACCCGGCCGGTTGGGTCGATGACGTCCGACCCGGACAGCGCCCACCGGACCGGCGGGCGGGTGAACGCGCATTCGCCGCATATCCACTCTTCGCCGGACCGGCGCAGGTGCGAACCGCAGCGCGGGCAGCACCATGAGTCGTCGTGCCAGCGCTGCCCGGCCGACACCCAGGTGACGTGCGGCGCGTCGCTGGCGGCCCAGGCGATCAGCGGGTCGTCGGCGTTAGCGACGACATGGCAATCGGGTGCGGCGGCCAGCGCATCCCGCCAGCGCCGGGCCAGCAGCCAGATCTCCGCGGCCCGGTCCATCTGATCGCGGCTGAGGTTCAGTAGCACGACGACCCGGGCCCGGGTGGCCCGCAGGACGGAGGGGATGTACTTCTCGTCGCACTCCAGCACCGCGATAGTCGCATCGGGGGCTTGGCCCAGCGCTGAGGCCATACCGGCCTCCATGTTCGCTCCGAACGCGTTCGAGGCGATGCGCTCGCGCAGCGGCGCGAGCGCGGCAGTGACCAGGCGCGTCGTGGTGGTCTTGCCGTTCGTGCCGGTGACCAGGACAACCTGCCGGTCCTGTGCGAGCATGGCCAGCAGCCCAGGCTCGAGCCGGAGCCCGATGACACCGCCGATCACCGAGCCGTCCCCGCGGCCGGCCAGCCGGGAAACTTTGCTCGCGGCACCGCCGACGCTGGTGGCCAGCCTGGCTCGCAAGGGAAGCTTGTTCATCCTGGCCGATGCTATCGTCACCCGAGCGGGCCGTCAGCAGCATCGCCGGGCACGCACTCATCGCCGCGAAACACCACAAACCGGCGCGGCCAGGACAGGACCGTCTCGAGCCATCCTGGCCCCGCGCCGACGCCGCCGGACACCTCCATCAGGGCCGCCGCACGGTGCAGGCACTGAGCATGGTCCATGCCGGGCATGATCTGGGCCAGGTCGGCGGCGAACGGCACGGGACCGTCCGTACCGGTCAGCGCCGCCCAGGCCAGCAGCCGGTTCGGCGCCAGCTCCATCGACAGCGGATGCCGCCGCAGGGCGCGCACCCGCTGGCCTGCCCGGATACCGGGCCAGTCCCGGAGCCCGGCCAGATCGAAGTCCAGCGGCGGAGCGTGCTCGGCTGGAGCGAGCCCCAGGCCGCTGAGCGGGCAGAGCTGTTCCATCTCATGCAGCCAGCGCAGCTGCGGGATCACCCAGGCGGGCCCCGGCCGGGCCGCCGCCCGCCCGACCGCCGGCCCCGGCGCCTGCCCGCTGCCGTCCAGCCTGTTCACCGCGGCGGACGTCACCACAACGGTGAACCGGGACGGATCGTAGCTCTTCCGCAGGGCCGCGGTACGCGCGCCGACGCGCAGATCGATGATCCGGGCCAGCAGGCATTCCCGGGGCCGGCCGACCAGGCTCGCCCACCGGCGGCGCAGTGGCGCGGGAACCACCGGCAACGGATTGTCGGTCAGGAAAGCGAGCACGAAGGTCTCGAGCCAGACCCGTAGCCAGGCATGGTCCGCTGAGGTGGCCAGAAGCTCCGCCTCGCGCAGCTCGGACAGGCGGCACGGCCGGGCTTCGCGGCACGGCCGGCCACACGCCGCGGAGCGGCGGCCCCGCAGCACGGGCCCGAGATCGCTGGCGGCAGCGCGGACAGCCGGATCACGGCCGGCGGGAGTCACGATCCCGGCCGGGCCGGGCGGTAGCGGCCCTACCGTCCCGCGGGCGGCGCCCCTGGCTCGGGGCCCGATCGGTACCGCGGTCCGCACCGCGTCCCGCACCAGTACGGCGGGCCGCTGCTCAGCCAGCACGACACCTTCGCCGTACGCCCCGAACTCCCCCAGCAGAGCCGCGAACCCTTCGGCCGCACGCGTGGGCACCTGGTCCTGGCCGCGGTCGCGCAGGATGGAGCGGGCCTCCCCGATCACGATGACGTGCTCGATGGCCCGCTGCGGCTCACGCGGCCGCGCAGGAGGCACCTGAGCCTGCGACATCCCGTCCCGCAGACGTGACCGCAGCCGCAGGTGCTGGGCGAGCCTCATCACCAGGGCGCCGGTGACGAGGGCCCGGTCCGCCGCGGGACCGATGTCATGCACGGTCAGCACCACGTTGCGGTGGAGCAGCCCACCGATATCGGCGGGATGGCCGCCATCGAGGAAACGCCCGGCCGACCCGGCCAGCAGCGGGCCGAACCGGGCATCAGCCAGGCTGCGCAGGCGGGCCCGGGTGTCGCGGCCGTAACCGGCCTGCCCGATCACGTCGATCACCGCCGCGTGCAGCTGAGCCAGGCCGGGCACGGCCCGCGCCGTTGCCGGATCGCGGTGGTGGCCGGTCCGGTGGCCGGTGACCAGGTCCCAGCCGGCGGCGTGGTACACCCGCGGCAGCGCCGCAGCCAGGGCGAGCGAAAACAGCTCGTCGGCAGCGAAGGAGACGTCCAGCAGCCCGCGCAGCATGCCCAGGTGCGCCTGCAGCGGATATCCGGGCTCGGGGGCGAGCGGGCTGACAGTGAGCGGCACCGCGTCCGGATCACAGGGATTGATGATCATGACCGGTGGCTGGTCGGGTCCGGCCACGAGCGTCTGGTAACCGGCCCCGGCCGGGTCGACGACCAGCCACGCCAGGCCCAGGGACGTGAGCTGGCCGAGGACGTCCCGGACGGCGGGCGACGTAGGTGCGCCGTCGGCCAGCAGGACACCGTTTATAGCTATCGGTGATTGGCTCATCACAGTTTGTGCTTAGCCGGCAGGCCTGCCTGTGCGCTACCGCATCGGCCAACCTCACCGGTCGACGGCCGCCGGGCCCGGATCACTCATCGGGGCGGCGCCGCCAGTCCAGGCGCTCCGGTGGTGGGCCGAGGTTGGGCGGCGGCTGCCCTGCTCCGCCCCGCCAGCTAAGGGACGGGACGTCGGCTGCGCGCGAGGTTTCCTGGTCCGGCGGGAAATGCCCGGCCCGGCCAGAGTGCGCGCGGCGCCATCATCCGAGGCACGCCGCGCCTCCTCGACCGCGGCCAGCGTGGCGGACGGCAGGCCCATGATGCCCGGGTTCGCGTCGACCAGCGCGACGTGGCGGCCGTCGGCGGCCGAATACGTGACGATCATCGCGCTGGGCGGGAGCTGCTGCAGTTCGTGCTGCTCGACCAGGAACTCGCGCGACCTCTGCACGGTACGGGCCTGCGATTCGCTGTCACCGGCCGCCCGTGACGTGCTGATGCCCCAGGCCGTGCTTGCGCTGACGCCGCTGGTGACCGCCGCTGAGTCGGTGTAGCCGGTTGACTGGCTCGAGTCGCTGCTTCGCGACCGGGTGTGACGGCCCAGCGGCAGGGGGCCGCTCTCCCGGCTGGCGCCCCGCCCGCGGCTGCGGCCGGACGTGTCCGTCACCGAGCTGGTCTCGGCCAGCGAATCCGCGGTCCCCACCGTACTGGTGTAAGAGTCGCCGGTGCTGTCCGTGACGGACGTGCCGACCGTGGCGGTGAGCTGCGACAGCACGAAGCGGTGCTCGGTGCCGATCTGCTCACTGGCGGCCCGGGCGTCGGCTGCGTTCCCGAGGCGCATGAACGCCACCGCGGCGTTCCCGCGCCCCAGCCGTTCCCTGACAGGGGCGGGAATCGACCGGTAGGCCAGCACGAGGCCGGTACGCGACACCGTGCACGCGTCGCTCAGCCGGTCCAGCACGTCGCCGCGCAGCTTCTCGGCTCCGAGCAGGAAAAGGGTATGCTGCCAGGGAACTCCGCCCGTGGCCCGGCGGATGACTGGCGTGAGCCCCGCCGTGACGTAGGTGCCAAGGACAGCCTGGCCGGCCACACCAGCGCCCCGGCCCATCGCCACCACGCGCAGCCGGGATCGTGGCCCAGGCCCGGGCTCACGCCCGGTGCTGTCCAGCTTGCGCAGCTGTGACTCCATCGCCCAGGCGCGCTCGACCACCAGCGGCCCGGCAGCGCGGCCATACATCGCGGCGAGCTGGTCAATCTGCGCCTTGGTGAGCAGCCCCAGGCGGGCGTCCTCATACGGATCCCCGATGTGGCCAAGGACCCGCAGCGCGGCGTTGATCTGGGCCACCGTGGCGTCCTGGCCGAGAAGGCCGATGACACGCTCCAGGATGGCGTTGTCCCGGGACAGGTCCCCGGCGGAACCCGGCTCGTCCCCGTCCCCGGCGCCCGCCCCGGCCGCCAGGGCCAGCAGGTCCGCGAGCTCGGCTGGGCCGAGCCCCGCGCTCAGGTCCATCCGGGGCAGGTCATCGGGCAGCACCCAGACCGCCGGGGTGATCCCGGCCCAGCGGGCCGCGGCCAGCAGGTCATGCGCGACAGCCCCGTCGGTAAGGTCGACCACCGTGAGCTCGCCGCCGGACTGCAGTCGCGGCATGCCGATCATGGTGAGCACGGCCGACCAGCCGGCCAGCGTGCCGCCCGCCACATCAATGCGGTCGACATCAGTGGCCAGCGACACCGCGTACCAGTGCTTCTGCCGTTCGTAGGCGTCCCGGCGCAGCTGCCAGTCCCGGGTCTGGTCGGCGTGCTGCGCCTGCCGTTCGAACAGCCTCGCCTCCTGCAGGGACCGGATGGTCGCGACCCGGCGTTCTTCGGTGCCGACGCGGGCCTGTACCGCCCGTTCGCTGTGCCTGATCTGCCGCCCGGCGAGCACGGCGCCGGCCAGGCTCAGCAGCGTCCCCAGCCCGCACAGCGACGGATTGAGCAGCCCCAGCACACCGAGGCTCACCAGCCCGCCCGCGAGGACGAGCGCGCCGCCGAACGACAACTTGAGCGGGCGGTCCAGCCGGTGCTGCTCTCGCCGCCAGGCCGCCATCCAGCCCGGATTCAGTTGCTCCCGGGCAGGCGGGGTGGGCCGCCGTGGCGACGGGCCGGGATGCGGGTGAATGAGCGCATACTGCCAGCCGAGGTATACCCGGTCGGGCCGCAGCCCGGGCCCGGGCGCCATATCGTCCGCCGTCATGGCGCTGATTCCGTCGTACTGGCTGCGGTCGTCTTACCAGCCGGTGTGCTGTCCGTCCGGGTGACCGCCGCAGGTGGCGGGGCGGCGTGGCGGGCGGCGGCTACCGCGAGCGGATCGGCTGGCACGGTCCGCGCCGCCGCTACGAGACGCTCAGGGTGCCTCACCACCAGCACAAACTCGCCCCGGCCGAGCCGCTGCAGCTGGGTGGCCGAGACCCGGGGCTCGCGGATGAACGAGCGGGCGGCCGGCGTGGCGGGCGGCGGCACCCTGGTCGCGATAGTTGTCTGCTGGCTGGTGCGGTTCGTGCCGCCGGAACCGGGACGGAGCTGTTGACCGGGCGCGGCCGTGGGCTGCCGCCCGGCCCAGGGCTCCGGGACCAGCCGTTCGCCGGTGCGACTGGCGAAGCTTCCGGCGCTGCCGGCGTCCGGCATCCGGTGAATGACCAGCACGTTCACCTCATCGGCCAGGCCTGCGCCGGCGCGCGCTGACGTGGTGGTCAGCACCGCCGGCAGCCCGGCCCGGGCGCCCTGGCTGATCAGGTCACGGAGCATAGGCTGCGGCAGGCCCTCACAGTTGTCGAACCACGCCATCCCGTCGCCGTCGACGCCGATGTCGCACAGGTCCTGGTCCGCGGCCAGGACGTCCTGGCCTACCAGCCAAGCGATCCGGGCCGCCGCGCTGGCCTGGCCGGCCGCGCCCAGCGAGAACAGCACAACGGCGCGCTCACGGATCACCCGGCCGATGTCGATGTGCCGCCGCCCACCCGTTGCGGCAGGCCGGAGCCAGCGCCCGATCGGCGAAGCCCCCAACTGGGCCAGCTGACTGGCCGCGGTCATCAGCAGGGCAGGATCGGCCCGGGCCTGGCTGACCGACGCCCCGATCCGCTCGGTGATGGGTTCGCGCCGGGAGTGATGGGCGGGCACCCGGTCCAGCCGCGCCTCGAGCGCGAGCGGGTCGAGCAGGTGCGCCACGTCGTCCAGGACGGGGATGCGCGGGTCGGCCGGTGCCGCATCGATCAGCTCGAACACGTCGGTAAGGAAGGCCGCGAAACTCCGCCGGTAATGGTCCACGGTGCCAGACCAGTTGAGCATGGCCGTGACGAGCGTCGCGCGCCGCGCTGGACTGCCGGTACGGAATGGCTCGTACGACGCCCGCCCAGCCCCGCTGAACTCGTAGAACGGCGCACCGGCCGCCGCGCAGACGGCGGACAGTGGCGTGGCGAGGTCGGTGCCGCCACCCAGGTTGACCGCGATGACCGGCTTCCGCAGCCGTACCGCGGCGTGCACGAGCTGGAAACTGCTGGTCGTCGTGCCGGACCCGGCGGCACCGGCGACCAGGGCGCCGCCGGTCAGCTCCGCCCAGCCGGTGCCGGCCGGGCCGCCGGAAAGCTCATCAAAACCGAGGCAGGCGCCGGTCCTCGTGACGACACCCCCGGAGCGCAGCGAACGGACGACCAGGGCCCGCCGGACGGCCACGACGAGGCCCGGGCGGGGCGGCCGTACCTCCCACTCATCGGTGTGCAGCCAGTCGAGCCAGGCGGCGAGCGCGGCTTCCGCTGCGCCGGCGATCAGTGCGATCGGAAACTGGCGGGGCAGCCACTGCCCCATGGACGCATAGGCCACACCGAGGTGCAGCAGCCGTCCGGACTGACCCGCTACGCCCCCCAGGTAGGAGACCACCAGGGCCGGCCCCGCGGCAAACCCCGAGGCGGCCGTGGCCGGCCCGATGGCGAGCATCCATACCAGCCCGGCCGCCGCCGGGGCGGCCAGCCAGGCCGGGCGCCACCTGCTGACCTTGGTCACGCCGAAGAATATGAGCGCCAGGATCAGCGTGAGCTGGGCGAAGATCACATGCAGGATGACCAGAGCCACCCCGATCACAGCCAGGAACTCACCACGGCGCGGTGTGTCTCTGGGTATCACGTAACGTGCGCGCCGCGGCGCGCGCTCCGTCACTGATACCGGCTCAGCGGGCATCGACATTAGGTTCGCAGTAAGGCACGGTGCGTGTCCATAAACCAGGTATATCCGCGCGTGGCGCTGGCTCTGGCGGCGCCGCCCGCGGTGGCGCCCGGTCAGCTGTCCGGCGCCGCCGTCTCGACGGAGACCTTGAAGAAATCCGGCCGGAGCATAACGACGGTCAGGGCAACCGGCACCGACGACTCGTCGAACCTGATGGTCACGGTGATCGCCGACTGGCCTGGCGCCAGGTGCAGGCCACGCGCGATCGAGGGCTGCGGCGGGCTCAGCTCCACGTTCAGCGCGGCCGGGCGGCCCGGCCGTGGTCACAGCGTCCGGGCCGTCCGGGGCGCCGTCGGCGGGGGGCTCGGTGAATTCAGCGGGCGGGGCGGACAGCAACTCCTCGAAGACCGGCAGCCAGCCGGAGTCCTCGTCGTCGTCCCGGGGCGCTCCGACCCGGCTGGTGACCGGCTGACGGACGGCGGGCCGCGGGGACTGGTAGGCGGTGGACATGGCCACCGGCCGGCCGCCCGACGTCCACAGGCAGCGGATGACCCCGACCTGGGTACCCGGCGCCAGCCCGAGAGCCCAGCAGATGTCCTGCGGCGCGGGGCGCCGCGACACGTGCCTGGCCTGGCAGACGATGACACTGCCCATGGGGTCGACGGTCGTGCTGAGCCCGGCCACGCCCTCGATCGGGATCTGGTACTCGGCCGGGCTGGCCCGGTACAACTGCCCGTCCGGCAGCTTGCGGAGCAGCGCACGCCGGGAAAGCTCCTCGACGGCGACATCGATCTCGGCCACGCTCACGTTGAAACGCCGCGCCAGCGCACTGCGCCGGGGCAGCTTCCAGCCTGGCTCCCGGTGTACGAGCGCCGCCGCCATCCGGTCCGCCAGCACGCCGGCCGCCGAGCCCTGGCCATCCGCCGCGGGGGGGCCGTTGCCGCCGCGCGCGGCCGCTCCATCTTCGGCCGCTTTCCCGCGCCTGGGTTCAAGCCCGGCAGTCATTCCCATCCCGCATCGCGCCTGGGAGTCGGGTACCGGAACCTGTCCAGCGTCTCAGCGGTCCGCGCCGCGGCCAGGCCGAATCGAGGCGGCCGGCCGGGCGGGCGGCGCGGAGACCCGGGATCGGCAGCGAGCGCGCGAGCGGGATCGGCCTGCGCTGCGAAAACCACTCTGGTATGCCCTCACTTAGTATCGGGCCGTCGATGGGACGGGACGGGTGGGCCGCCGGATCAGGCCACCGGGTCCAGGTTCATTGTTAGACAGCCCCGGTGAAGCGGCGCTGAACGCTGATCTGAGCCAAGGCGACGACTAGGCAACACATCCGTGAACTCAGGGGAGCCGCCCGCTTGCCACAGGCGGTGCCCGGCGACGCGGGACGCGCTAGTCCGGGGGCAGGGAGCCGACCATATAGACTACGCGCCGGGCGACGTTGACGGCATGGTCACCGAGACGCTCGTAGAAGCGCGCGACCAGCGTCATCTCCATCGCCACCGGCAGTGTCATCTTCCCCGAGGCAAGCTCGGCGATCAGGCTGGCGTGAAGCTCGTCCATCTCCTCGTCACGCTCGGCCAGCAGCGCCGCGGCGGAACTGTCCCGCTGATACCACGATTCCGACGCCTGGCGCCACATGTCGGAATCAAGGTCGCCCATCCGCTCGACGAGCCCCCGGGCGCGCGGCGACAGGTCATCGCTGAGAATGTGATCCGCCCGGCGGGCGATGTGCTCGACCAGGTCGTGGGAGCGCTCGAGCTCGGGCACGATCCGCAGCACGGACAGCAGGAAGCGCAGGTCCGAAGCGACGGGCGCCTGCAGCAGGATGTTCCGGTTGACCGTTTCCTCGATCTGCGGGTACAGGGATTGGATGACCGCCTCACGTTCGGCCAGCGCCTTGACTACTTCGTTGTTGCCGGTCAGCAGGGCGTCGGTGGCCCTGGCCAGGTCCTCGGCGACCATGGCGAACAGCTCGATGACCTTGGCCTCGATGCCCTCAAGCTCACGCTGCAAGTCCTGCCGGTGCTCAGCCATGATCGAAGCTCCTCAGCCCATCCGGCCGGTGACGTAGGCCCTGGTGCGGTCGTCGTGCGGGTCCTCGAAGATCTGCTGGGTCCGGCCGTACTCGACGAGCACACCCGTGCGGGTATCGCTTTCTTCGTTGCGAAGTACGGAGAAGAAGGCGGTGCGGTCGCTGACCCGGGTGGCCTGCTGCATGTTGTGCGTGACGATGACGATGGTGTACCGCTGCTTAATGTCGCGCATCAGGTCCTCGATGGCGGCGGTCGCGATCGGGTCGAGCGCCGAGCAGGGCTCGTCCATCAGCACCACGTCCGGCTCGACGGCGAGCGTGCGGGCGATGCACAGCCGCTGCGCCTGGCCGCCGGACAGGCCGAGGCCCGAGTTGTTCAGCCGGTCCTTGACCTCGTCCCACAGCGCGGCCTGCCGCAGCGAGCGCTCCACGATCTCGTTCAGCTTGCCCTTGTTGCGCTCGCCGTTGATGCGCGGCCCGTAGGCGACGTTGTCGTAGATGGACTTCGGGAACGGGTTCGGCTTCTGGAAGACCATGCCGATACGCCGGCGCACGGCGATGGCGGAGACATCCCTGCCGTACAGCGACGCCCCCCGATATTCCACGTCGCCCTCGACGTGAGCGCCCGCTACGAGGTCATTCATCCGGTTCAGCGTGCGCAGCACCGTGGTCTTGCCGCACCCGGACGGGCCGATGAACGCCGTGATCTCGTGCTCGTAGATCTGCAGCGAGACGTCCGTGACGGCCCGGAAGGCGCCGTAGTAGCACGAAACCTTCTTCGCGCCGAAGATTTCGGTCCCGGCTTGGGACGCGCCCGGCTGAGCTGGCTGCGCGGCCGCCACCTCGGATCGCGGCAGGTTGGTGACGACTTTCTGCTCAGAATCTTCCATCAGGTTCCCTAGCGCTGGAATCGGGCGAATCGGGCGGTGATCATGCGGGAGACGATCATGAGGATGAAGGCGATCGCGATGAGCGTGAGCGCCGCGCCCCAGCCGCGGGACTGGGCGCCGGCGTACGGCGTATTCGCGTTCGCGAAGATCAGCGAGGGCAGCGAGGTGTTGGGGCCGCTGAACACGTTCCAGTTCACCGTGGTGACCGTGAGGATGGTGAACAGCAGCGGCGCCGTCTCGCCCGCGGCGCGGGCGATGGCGAGCAGCACGCCGCTGACGATGCCGCCGATCGCCGCCGGCAGCACCACGGTCACCGTCACGCGCGCCTTGGTGGCACCGAGGGCGTAGCTGCCTTCGCGCAGCGAGTCCGGCACCAGCGTCAGCATCTCGTAGGTGGAGCGGATCACGATCGGCAGCATCAGGCAGCCCAGGGCGAAGGCGCCGGCCAGGCCCGAGAAGCCGAAGTGCAGCACCCAGATCGCGAAGATGAACAGCCCCATGATGATCGATGGCACGCCGGTCATCACGTCGGAGAAGAACCCGATGAGCCTGGCCAGCCAGCCAGTGCCGCCGTACTCGTTGAGGTAGATCGCGCCCAGGATGCCGAGCGGCACGGCCAGCGCCGAGGCGAGGGCCACGATCACGATCGTGCCGGCTATCGCCGGCCCGATT
Organism: uncultured Actinomycetes bacterium; assembly: GCA_963775825.1. Classification (GTDB taxonomy): domain Bacteria; phylum Actinomycetota; class Actinomycetes; order Streptosporangiales; family Streptosporangiaceae; genus Bog-532. The sequence goes on along the minus strand of CAVZKY010000061.1, from coordinate 76,600 downwards.
CCGCCGACGCCCGGGGGCGCCACCTGCGACGGGATCGAGCTGGTCAGGAAGGTCCAGCTGATGGCCGAGGCGCCCTTCGCGATCACCGTGACCAGGACGAACCCCAGCGGGATGATCACGAGCACGAACGCGAGCACCATCAGGGAGGTCGCGATGCGGTTGCTGGTGCGCCGCCAGCCCTTCGGCTCGCGCAGGTCTGGCCGCTGCTGTTCGGCGACGACGGACATCAGGCACCCCTCATGCGCCGGGTGGAGCGATCCACGATCGCGCGGGCGATGATGTTGATGATGATGGTGAACGCGAACAAAAGCACGCCCATCCCGATCAGCCCGGCGCGGAACGTGCCGCTGGACTCGCCGAACTGGTTGGCGATGACCGCGGGGATGCTGTAGCCGGGGGCGAACAGGTGCGAGGTGATCGCGGGCGACGAGCCGATCACCAGCGCGACCGCGATGGTCTCGCCCAGGGCCCGGCCCAGCCCGAGCAGCACGGCCCCGACGACGCCGGCCTGGCTGTGCGGCCAGACGGCGCCGCGGATCATCTCCAGCCGGGTGGCGCCCAGCGCGTAGGCGCCTTCCCGGTCGATGGCCGGCACCGTCGCGATGACCTCGCGCGACAGCGAGGTCACGATCGGCGTGATCATGAAGGCCAGGATGATGCCGGCGGTGAAGAACGAGGCCCCGCTGACGGGCTGCCCGAACAAGGGGCCGAGCACGGGGGTGTGGCCAACGCCCGAGGCGATCGAGGTGTAGATGTGGGCGATCCACGGCGCGAACACCAGGATCCCCCACAGGCCCCAGACCACCGACGGGACCACCGCCAGCAGGTCGATCACGTACACGATCGGGCGCGACCACCGGTACGGCACGACCTCGGTCAGCAGCAGGGCGATGCCGATGCTGACCGGGACGGCCATGATGAGCGCGATCACCGCCGTGATGGCCGAGCCGTAGATGAAGGCCAGGGCGCCGAACTGGTTGGCCGCGGGGTTCCAGTTGTTCGTGAAGATCTTCAGGCCCTCGGCGCTGAACCACGAGGCGGACTGCTGGGTGGTCGCGACGGCGATCAGGACCAGGATCACCAGCACCAGCAGGCCGGCCGCGAGCGTGATGATCTGGAAGGTGCGGTCACCGAGCGGCCGCCGCTCCGACAGGGGGCGGGCGGATCCGGCCGGGCTGGCCGGATCCGCCTTGGTCACCGTGCTCACGAAGAATGGCCGATCTGATCCGTCTGGGTCAAAATTCCCACCACTTAGGAGGTTATCTTGCTGAGCTGCGCATTGGCCATGCTGTCGATGTTGGCGGGCAGGGGCGCGTAACCGAGGCTGGGCAGCGTCTTCTGGCCGGCGCCGAGCAGGTAGCCGAGGTACGCCTTGAGCATCGCCGCGTCGTTGGAGCTCGGCTGGGTTTCGTAGACCAGGACCCACGACTGGTAGGTGATCGGGTACGCGCCCGCGCCGGACCCGTCGACCGCGTGGAAGGTCAGGTTCGGCGCGACCGTGACCCCGGCCGCGGAGACGGAGGCCGCCGACGTGGAGGGCGCGACGTAGCTGCCGGCGCTGTTCTTGACCTCAGCGGAGGTCAGCCCGGTGGCCTTGGCGTCGGCGTAGTCCACGTACCCGATGGCCCCGGGGGTGGTCTTGATGATCTGCGCCACGCCGGGGTTGCCGCTGCCGGCCCGGGCGGTGGTCGGCCACTTGATGGTCGAGCTGCTGCCCAGCGTCCACACGCTCGGCGCGGCCGTCTGGAGGTACAGGGAAAAGTTCTGGGTGGTGCCCGAGGAGTCGGAGCGGACGGCGGTGGTGATCGCCGTGCTGGGCAGGCTGACACCGGGGTTGAGCGCGGTGATCTGCGAGTCGTTCCACTTGGTGATCTTGCCTTCGAAGATGCTCTGCGATGACCGGCGCGGTCCAGCTTCAGGTTGCTGACGCCCGACAAGTTGTACGCCAGCGTGATCGGGCCGATCACGACCGGGAAGTAAAGCACCGTCTTCTTGAAGCTGGAGGCCTCGGAGGTGGGGATCGTCGAGTCCGAGCCCGCGAAGTTGACGACCCCCGAGGCCAGGTCCGTGCGCCCCTTGCCCGAGCCGCCGGCGCCGTAGTTGACGGTCATGTTGGGCTGGATCGTCTTGAAGGCCTGGATGGCGGACTGCTGGTAGACGGTCTGGAACGTCGATCCGCTGCCGGTGAGCGAGCCCGAGAGCTTGGTGGCGGCGGCGCTGCCCGACGAGGACGGACTGGTGCTCGACGACGGGCTGCTGCTGCCCGACGAGCTGCAGGCGGCCACCGACAGAGCCGCCGCGAGGGCGATCCCCGCCGTCGCGCTCACCTGGATGCGCACACGTTGCATATCAGATACCCCTTTATAGTTTCCCTGCCAAGCGTGGCCAATATTGCTCAGCTACTGACGAGCGCGGCCACAAGCATTACCTTTGGCGGCGTGGCGCCGATTACCGGCTGATCGAAAGACGATGCTAGCGGCCAACTCAAACACATCGTCGGCCACCCCAACCCCACCGGCTATCCCCACTCTTCCCATTATGTCGGGCCCACGGTAATGTTAGAAAGGTTAATTGCAGGCAAACGAGGCATGAACTTCACCTTGCGATTGCGGTGCGCATAAGCGCCGGATGACCCCGGTCGGCGGCCAGCGGCCCGCGTACCCGGCCGTGGCGGCTCTGCACCCGCCCGCGGCCGCCTCGTATCCCGCCGGAGGCGAAACCGCCCCGGGTCAACTGATCTGGCCAGGTCACGCGGACAGCCGTGCCGCGGGCCCGCCTCTTCTAGACCCCGACGGCACAGTGCCGGTCAGACGGCCCGGCCAGACGCCCCGGGCGGCGGGCCGCGCACCGGGTCCCGCGCGGCCACCCCTCATGACGTTCCCCGCACGCGCGCAAGTCAACAGGGCCAACGGAAACGCCGGTAGGGACTATGGTCACTGCCGAAAGGTGTGCCTTATCAATCCGCCGCATTATGCGGACAGGCGCGCGAGTTGACGGACTGTTTCCCCGCGCATAATCCTCAGGTCACCTTGCCGTCAGCGGAGCGACGCGGGCCCGCAATTCATGGGTTACCTGGCAGCCATTCCGGCTCATTCCATTCGGGTCTCGTTTTGATGAATATTCGGTTTCCCGAGCCGGCCGCCGGCACAACGAAGCCCGCGGCTTCCCGATCCTGGGTCTGGTTACAGAGTGCCGGGATCAGCAGAAAGCCGCGGGCTTCGGGCCTGCGCTCAAGGCGTCAGACGGTCACCTCGACCTTGGTGACCCTGCCGTACTCGGCGGAGACGCTGCGGTCGGCGCGTGCCCCGCCGGGGGCGAGCACCCGCAGCCTCCAGGTCCCGGGAGCGGCGAAGAAGCGGAACCCGCCGTCCTCGCCGAGCGGCACCTCGGCTACGAACTCGTCGCCGGTGCCGAGCAGCCGGGCGTACCCGGTCGACACCGGGGCGTTGTCGCGGACAACGCGCCCTTCCACCACGGCCTGGCTGCCCGCGCCGATGGCCGCGGCCACCGGCACGCCGCCCGCCGGCGCGCCGCAGCCGTCGCCCTGGGCCTGGTCCTGGCTTGTCATCGGGCGTCTCCCAGCTCGATCGGAACGCCCACGAGCGAGCCGTACTCGGTCCATGAGCCGTCGTAGTTCTTCACGTTCGGCTGCTCGAGCAGTTCGTGCAGCACGAACCAGGTGTGCGCGGACCGCTCGCCGATCCGGCAGTAGGCGATGGTGTCCTTGCCGAAGTCCAGCCCGGCCTCGTCGGCGTACAGCGTGCGCAGGTCGTCATCGGAGCGGAACGTACCGTCCTCGTTGGCCGCCTTCGACCACGGGACGTTGCGCGCGGTGGGAATGTGACCGCCGCGCTGAGCCTGCTCCTGCGGGAGGTGCGCCGGCGCGAGCAGCCGGCCGGTGAACTCGTCCGGCGATCGGACGTCGACGAGGTTGCGCTTGCCGATCGCGTCGAGCACCTCGTCCCGCTTGGCCCGCAGAGCAGGGTCCTGCTCGGACGCCTTGTAGGACGTGGCGGGGCGCTGCGGCACATCGGTGGTCAGCTCACGCGATTCCAGCTCCCACTTCTTGCGCCCGCCGTCGAGCAGCTTGACGTTCTGGTGGCCGTACAGCTTGAAGTACCAGTAGGCGTAGGCGGCGAACCAGTTGTTGTTGCCGCCGTACAGCACGACCGTGTCGTCGTTGGAGATGCCGCGCGCCGACAGCAGCTTCTCGAAGCCGACCCGGTCCACGAAGTCCCGGCGCACCGGGTCCTGCAGGTCCTTCTTCCAGTCAATCTTGATCGCGTCCCGGATGTGCCCCTTGTCGTAGGCACTGGTGTCCTCGTCGACCTCGACGAGGACGATTCCCGGGTCACCAGCGTGGGCCTCCACCCACTCGGCGTCCACGAGAGATTCGGAGCGGCTCATAACGTAAAACCTCCTGGTGTGGATCAGGCCGCCGCACGTCGCTGCGAGGGCCAGATCCGGCGAATGAACAGATACATCTGGCAGCCCAGGCAGAAATCGAACGCCGCGTTAAGGAACGCGGCGGCCAAGGCCAGGGCAGTGAAGGCGATCCCGACGCCCGTGAGTCCGGTCGCGAAGCCGATCACACCGAACGCGGCGAATACCAGCCCCACCGCCTGCGCGAAGCGCGGCGGGGCGGCAGGCTCGAAACGCGTCGGCGGCCCGAGGCGCGGCCGGACCAGGAAACGGTAGACCAGCCCGTAGGGGGCGTACCGCATCCCGGCGATCGCGCCGACCGCGAAGACCAGCATCTGGGCGAGCAGCAACCAGACACTGGCGCTGGCCAGGGCCACGGCGAGGACGATCGTGGTGATCACCGCGCTGAACCTGGGCCCTCTGGCGTCAATGTCCATGGTTACGCTCCTTGGTGCTGACGGGATATCCAGGGGCCTCTCCTTGATGCCGCGGGCTCCCGGCGCTCGCCGCCAGCGGGCACCGGCACAGGGCTCCCTGCCTGCCCGGATGCCTGCGGGCCAGTAGCGTGATGCGGGAATCAGCAGTCCGGGACGCGCCGGGTGACGGCGGAACCGCCGGGGCGCGCCGTTCTCAGGCTGCTAGCGGGGACGGCCGACACAGCGCGGTCGCCACCCGGCAGAAGTCCACCGCGCGCCGTTTCGTCAGCAGCTGCGCCGTCCCGGAAAGCACGTAGACGATGGTATGCGCGGTCAGCGCGACTGTCACTCTCTGGCCAGCGACCTTATCTGACATTATCGACCGTTTGATAGATAGAATAGCCGGAACAGGCAGCTGTCAGTCCCTGGCTGGGGCGGCGGCCGCTTCGTCGGCCGATCCGACGGGGAGCAGCAGTTCGCCGAGCGCCGCGATGACGTCAGCCTTGCGGGGCTGGCCACTGGCCTGGCGCGCGATGACCCCGCCAGGTCCGAGCACCAGGACGGTGGGCGTGGAGAAGATGGCGAGCCTCCGCACCAGATCCAGCCGCGACTCGGCGTCGATTTCCACATGGCTCACCCCGTCCAGCGTGCCCGCGACCTCGCCGAGGATCTGCCGGGTGGCACGGCACGGCGCGCAGAAGGCACTGGAGAACTGCACCAGGGTGGCCCGTGGGCCAAGCTCGTGCTGCAGTTCTGCGGCGGTCAGCGTCGGCTGCCCGGCGGCCGTCGGCGGCGCTGCCCGCGGGCGCCGAGCCGTCCGGGTGCCGGGCAGGGCGCCCAGTGGCCCCCACGGCGCGGAGCCTGCCCTGCCGCCTCCGCCAGGCCAGGCCGAAGGCGGTTGTGATGATCAGCACCGCGACCAGCACGATCACTCCTGCGCTCATACTGATACAAAGCAGGGCGGCACCGGTGGAATTCCGCGCCCGCGCCGCGAAAGGGATCCCGGGCCCGACCCGGGCGCGGGGTCAGCGGGGCACGAACGTGGCGAGCCGCTGGTTACCGGCTGTCACGTCGAACCCCTGGACCTGCGAGGCAGTTACCCACGTGGAGCCGGCATACCAGGCTGTCGCGAACCCGTTGGCCACCGTCCAGCCCGACACGGCCAGGTGCACACCCTGGGCGTCGGTGACCCAGAGCTGGCAGGTCGTGCCGCTCGGCACCCCGATGACCTGAATGTCCATGGCCGTGCCCCACGGCTCCCGGTCGTACCGGAGCGTGGCTGTGACGCCGCTCAGAGCGCTGGTGGTCCGGGCGGTCGGCCAGCTGGCCGGAGGTGCAGACGCCGAGGCGGGCGCGCCGGCCGGAGCCGGTCCGGACGCCAGGCGCAGGCCGGCCACGATGCCGGCCGCGGCGATCACCACGGCTGCGGCGGCCGCCAGGGCCTGCCAGCGGCGGTGCCGGCGGCGCCGGGCCGCAGTCAGGCTCAGCACGGACTCGAGGAGATCACTGGGCGGGATGGCGTCGGCCGGGGCCGCGTCCGCGTCCTCCAGCGAAATACGGCCCACCTCATCCGCGCTGACCCTGGACAGCAGGGCCGGGAGCCCGGCCAGGCCGGCCAGCTCGTCCCGGCACTCCCGGCAGCCCGTGACGTGCCGGTCCACCTGGGACCGTTCGGCTGGATCTATCGCGCCGAGCACGTAGACACCCAGCGCCTGCCGGGTGTCCATGCAGTCCCAAGCCGGCGTCATGGCGCCAGTCCTCTCTCCTCCAGGGCAAGCTTGAGTGCCTTGAGCGCGTAGAAGGTACGCGACTTCACCGTGCCCGAGGGAATCCCGAGCGCGGCCGCCGCCTCGGCGACGGAGCAGCCACGGTAATACGTTTCGATGATGACCCGGCGATGGTCGGGCCGCAGCGTCGCGAGCGCGTCCGCCACCGCCCACGATTCGAGCGCCCGGTCGGCGTCGTCGGCGGCAGGCACCAGCTCAAGCGCGCCCTGGCCCACCTCGGGCGGCCGCGACTGCCGGGCCCGGTACGCGTCGACGGCGAGGTTGCGCGCCACCGCGAACAGCCACGGCCGGGCCGGCCGGTCAGCCAGTGCCTCCGGGTGCCGCCAGGCCCGGACGACGGTCTCCTGCACGAGGTCCTCCGCACGCTGCCGGTCACCTCCGGTGAGATGCAGCGCATAACGAAGGAGCGCTCCGCCGTGCTCGGCGTAGAGCGCCCGAATGTATGCCTCATCGGCTACCGCGCCCGATTGGGCCGCAGATCCCGAGCCTGCCACGCTATGGACTACGCCTCCGGGGCCGGATCGGTTCACGACACGCCGGCAAACTTCGGGCGCGGCAAGCGGCCAGCGCGGCTAACCGCCGGCGAACGGCGGCAGGACTTCGATGACGGCCGTGTCCGGCAGCCTGATGTCCCGATGGTGCCGCGTCCCGGCGGGCTGGCCGTCGATGAGGAAGGACGACCGGTCCAGTATGCCGCGCAGCCGGTTGCCCCGCTCCCGGCCGCGGTTGTCCAGGGCGGCGGCCAGCGCGTCGGCCAGCGTCCCGGCCTCGAGCGACTCGGCGGCGACACCCGCCGCATCCTTCGCTGCCGCCCAGTAGCGAATGGTAACCATGGCCATATCGGCTATCCTCACTCACAATGGGATCCGGGCGACGCTGCCCCCGGGTCCCTGTGCGTTTTTACAGGTTAGTGCCGGTGCGCTGGCGCCGCGGAGTGGAGGTGGAACCGCTTGAGCGATCTGCTCCTGCTGACCGGGACGCTGGAACCGTCCACGGAAGTGCTGCCCGCCCTTGGGCTGCTGCTGCATTCAGTCCGGGTCATGCCGCCCGAGGCCTCGGCCCTGATCGACGCTCCCCCGGGCGAGATGGTCCTGGTCGACGCCCGCCGCGACCTGGCTCATGGTAAAAGTATCTGCAAGCTGCTGCTGACCACCGGCCTGGACTGCCCGCTGCTCATCATCGTGACCGAAGGCGGGCTCGCGGCGGTGAGCGCCGACTGGGGCGCCGATGATGTGATCTTGAACACGGCGGGGCCGGCCGAGGTGGAAGCCCGGCTGAGGCTGGCCCTGGGCCGCAGGGCCCGGAACGCGGCCGCGGATGCCCCGGACGAGATCAGGTCGGGTGACCTCACCATCGACGAAGCTACCTATTCCGCCCGGCTGCGCGGCCGGGCGCTCGACCTGACCTTCAAGGAGTTCGAGCTGCTGAAGTTCCTCGCCCAGCACCCGGGGCGGGTCTTCACCCGGGCGCACCTCCTCCAGGAGGTATGGGGGTATGACTACTTCGGCGGTACCCGGACCGTAGATGTCCACGTCCGGAGACTCCGGGCCAAGCTCGGCAGCGAGCACGAAGCACTGATCGGGACGGTGCGCAACGTCGGCTACCGCTTCGTGCCGTTCAAGGGCGGAAGCGACGACCAGCGGGACAGCCAGCACGCGGGAGATGATGAAAACGACACCGGGTCCGACGACGCCGCCGGGCTCAGTGACGGGGACGCCCTCAGCCTCCACAGCGCACGGACGGCGACCAGCGCCACTGGCTGACCGGGCCGCGCCACCGTCGGCCGGGGATCAGGCCGACCCGGAGGTATCAACCGCCCGGCTGACCCCGGCCCAGCGGGACGATGTCCTGCGGCTGAGCGCCGCGGCGACCCATCAGGACTCGGTGGCGCCGCTATCCGAGCACGTCATGCTTCACCTGCGGTACGGCGGCGAGAGCGGCAGGGACCTGACGACGACAGCGGAGGGGCACGTTTCCGGCTACGCCTATCTGGAGGCGGGCGCCGACAGCGCCGCCGGTGAACTGGTGGTCGACCCGGCCTGGCGGCGGCGGGGCGCCGGCCGCGCGCTGGTCACCGCGCTCGCTGCCCGGACCGGGAAGGAGCCACTGCGCGTGTGGGCGCACGGCGATCTGCCTGCCGCGGCGGCTCTGGCGCGAGCCACGGGGCTGCGGCGCGTCCGGGCGCTCTGGAAGCTGGGGCGGTCCCTGCGGGACCCGCTGCCGGAGCCGTCCATGCCCGCGGACGTGAGTATCCGGACCTTCGTCCCGGGGCGCGACGAAGGCGAGTGGCTGCGGGTCAACGCCCTGGCGTTCGCCCATCACCCCGAGCAGGGCGCATGGAGCCAGGCCGACCTCAGCCTGCGTGAGCAGGAAGGCTGGTTCGATCCGGCCGGGTTCTTCCTGGCCGAGCGGGATGGCCGCCTGGTCGGCTTCCACTGGACGAAGGTGCACGGCGGCACGACCGGCGAGGTCTACGTCGTCGGCGTCGACCCGGCGGCCCACGGCGGTGGCCTGGGCCGCGCTCTCACCCTGACCGGGCTGCGCTACCTGCGGGACGAACGGCACCTGGCCGAGGTCATGCTGTACGTCGACGAAACCAACCGGGCCGCGGTCCGCATGTACGAGAGGCTGGGCTTCACCCGCACGTCCGTCGACGTCATGTACGGGACCGGCTAAGGGACCCGGCGCGGGTCAGGCGATCCGGCCGAGAACCTTGTGTGCCGGACGGACGCCGAGGACCTCGTCCAGCTCCTCGTTGCTCAGGGGGCCGTCGCTGGCGGCCACCGCACCGAGCACCTCGGCGTACAGCTCTATCTCGTCCAGGGCCACCCGGTCGTGAACACGAAGGTCGACATACTCAGGCACCGCGTTCACCTCCGTCGCCGCTGACGCTAAAACGCCTACGCCTGCCAGGCTACGCCGTTCCGCGTCTCGTGCGCATGGCCCATCAGGGTCATTCTGGGACTACCCTCTCGGTTGGTTTACCCAGGGCGGCAGTAACAATTCCGCGAAATAGTCCGTGTCGTCGGCTCAGTTCCGATACTCACGGCATACGAGGACTTTCGGGGTTTTTCGGGCAGGTGCCGCGACGGTGTCGCCGCCTCGCCCGCCCCGTCCGTCGGTCGGCTCAGAGCATAGCTACGCAGAGTAACCGGGTTTCCTACTGGCCTACGCTACCTGACTACGTATAGCTTAGATGATGTTACGGAGCGTATTTAGAAAACGATCTTTCAAAACGCGCAGCTGGGCGTATAACTGGGCACTCCGGCGTTTCGGTTGCGCGGAAGGGTGGTTCGGGACAAGAGTCGTGCACGTATCGATCTCCGCACACCACATGACTCTCCTTAGCTATCTCGCGCCTCAGCAGCTGACCCGCGATAACGTGCCACAAAATCACTTTCCAGCATGCTCCCAGACATAAGGTCTTCGTGAAGCCATGAACGAAAATAGCGATCTCCTTCCCAATCTCGCCGCCCAAGAAGACACTTTCGAGGTGCAGCTACGCGGTTACAGCCGACGGCAGGTGGACGAGTTCGTTGCCCGTTGCCGCAGCCAGGTTCGCGAGCTGGAAGAACGTCTGGGCCGTTCGCTCGACGACAGCGAGCAGCTGCGCCAGGAGGTCAAGGCGCTCCGCCAGCAGGCGTTCGGCAACAGGCCGGCCCATGAGGAGGTCAGCGAGCGGATCTCCCAGATCCTGAAGCTTGCCGACGACGAGGCCAAAGCCCAGAAGACCCGCGCCGACGACGACATCAAGAAGCAGCTCGCCGATGCTCAGCAGGAAGCGAACCGGGCCAGAAAAGAAGCCCGGGATCAGGCGGAGCAAATGCTCACTGCCGCCCAGGAGCAAGCCGAGCGGGCCATTTCCACAGCCCGTACCGAAGCAGACAAGACCAGGAACACCGCCCGCGCAGAGTCCGAGCACGCTATCGCGGAGGCGCGCAAGAAGGCCGACAGCGTCCTGTCGAGTGCCAAGGCACAGGCCAAGCAGACGCTGGATGAGGCGACCGCGCGCGCCACTGCTATCCACGACGGGGCCGAGCGCCGCCTCAACCTGCTCAGCACCCGGCACGCGGAGACAATCCGGCGGCTCACCGAGATCCTGGACGGGGTCTCCGGCCTGGTCGCGGCCGAGACGGCAGGTCTTTCGATCGAGGACGAAGTGGATCAGAACGTCGCCAAGGCCATCGCGCAGAAGGCCGCCGAAAGTGCGGCCGGCGATCCGGCCCGGGCCCAGGGTGGTGGCTCCGCGCCCAGCCGGAACCTCGGTGCGGGCACGCCGACGGGCGACCAGGCCGCCGCCGCGGCGGCGAACCAGCGAGGCATCCCGGGGAACGGGACCGCAGGCCAGAACGCACCCAGGCCGGCCGTCGGCGCCCGCACGGAAACCTCCCCGGGCGGTCCCGGCCGGACCGGTCCATCGATGGCTGGGGTACCGGCCGCAGCGCGGTCAGGGAGCCAGCCGGCCGGGCCGGCCCAGCCAGGGCAGGAGCCGCTGCATTCCGGGCGCGGTGGACGCGAGGCACCGCAGGGCGCTTCACCCGAGGCACCGCGGGGGGCACGGCCGCCCGCACCGGGAGCACCTCCGCAGGGTGGCCCGGCAGGCCCTGGAGCCCGGGCCGGGGACCGGCTGGGGCCGGACACCGGAAATAGCCACCGGACCGGTCAGGCTGACGGCAGCATCACGGGCAGCATCGACCCGGATGAGGCCACGGAAGGCGTGCGCATCGTCCGGGAGCAGCGACAGCACTAGCTGAACGACGCCGCGGGGCCCCGGCCGGATCGATCCGGCCAGGGCCCCGCGGCGTCAGCGCAGTATCAGCTGAGCAGGTCGAGGCGGCGGAGGATCACGCCTTCCCGCAGGGCCCAGGGGCAGATCACCAGCTCGGGGACGCCGAACAGGTCAATTGCCGCATCGGCCACGATGACACCGGCCGGCAGCTGGGGGGCCCGGCCCGCCGAAACGCCCTGCAGCCGGGCGCGTTCCGCGAGCGGCATCTTGGGCAGCCGGGCTGCCCAAGATGCCGCGTCTGGCTGCAGCAGTACCCGGCGCACATAGGGCCCGTCGCTGGACGCCGCAGCACCGGCGACCCGAGCCAGTTGGCGGAACGTCTTGGAGGTCGCGACCGCACGGTCCGGCCGCCCGTATCGCATGATGCCGCCGACCGTGCGGCCTATCTCAGCCCGGACATGCCTGCGCAGGTCCCGGGTCTGGGCGGCGGTCGGGGGGTCGGCGCGGAGCCAGTCCCGGGTCAGCTTGCCCGCGCCGAGCGGCAGGGATACCGCGACATCCGGGTCCTCGTCCACCCCGGAAGCGATCTCCAGCGATCCGCCGCCGATGTCGAGGACCAGCAGCCGCCCCGAAGACCAACCGAACCACCGGCGGGCCGCGAGAAAGGTCAGGCGGGCCTCATCCTCGCCGGCCAGCACGTTGATCCGCACGCCGGTCTCCTTCGCGATGCGGCTGAGCACGGCGTCCCCGTTGACCGCGTCGCGCACCGCCGAAGTCGCGAAGCCCATGAAGTCCTCGACACCCTTGTCCTCCGCAATCCGGATGGCCTCGGCCACGAACGCGCCGAGCAGCCCTTCCCCCTTGGCGGAGAGCCGGCCGTCCTCAAGGTGCTCCGCGAGGTGCAGCTCGGCCTTGTGCGAGAACGCCGGAAGCGGCCGAGCACCGGGGTACGCATCTACCACAAGCAGGTGAACCGTGTTCGAACCCACATCGAGCACCCCTAGCCGCATAGCTCGACGCTACTAAGTCCGCCGCCGCGAAGCCCAGCCGGTCCGGCAAGACACCGCGGCCGGAGCGGCAGCACTCGATTCCGTTGCCGTCCGGGAGCGACCGGTGCCGTCCAGGAGCCACCGGTGCCGCCCGTGGCGGGCCGTTGCCGTCCGGGAGCAGCCGTTGCCGTCCGGGAACGAATGGACCTTTGTGGCGTATCAGCGCTAGTCGGCGCGCGCACAATCCTTTTGCCGCATCATTGACCGAATGGACCGTCCGGCAGACACGGCGCTGCGCACTGCGGGAAGGGCCGAGAGGGGACGGGCCGGCGCACTGGGCGCGCCTACCCTGCACCGTTCCGGCACGGTCGCGCCGGCGGGTACGGATGTACCGGGCCCGGACGGCCCAGATCCGGGCGGCCCGGGCCCGGGCTCCATCGCAGCGGCCAAACCGGATCTCACTGCGGCCGTGGCGGCCGCTCAGCACGGCGATGAGCAGGCCTTCCGCATTCTGTACCGGGACGTGCAGCCGCGGCTGCTGCGTTACCTGCGCGCCATGGTCGGCGACGACTCCGAGGATGTGGCTTCGGAGGCCTGGCTGCAGATCGCCCGGGACCTGGCTGGCTTCAGCGGCGACTCTGACGGGTTCCGGGGCTGGGCGGCGACCATCGCCCGGCACCGGGCCATGGATCACCAGCGCCGCCACCGCCGCCGCCCGCAGCCGGCGGCCGTGGCCATCGACGATCTGGGTGACCTGCCCGCCGGTTCTGACACGGCGGAAATCGCGCTGGACGCCGTGTCCACGGAAGCCGCCATCGCGATGATCGCCGCGCTCCCCCGTGACCAAGCCGAAGCCGTCCTGCTGCGCGTCGTGCTGGGCCTGGACGCCGACCGCGCCGGGAAGGTACTCGGCAAGAAGGCCGGGGCCGTCCGGACGGCCGCCCACCGCGGGCTGCGACGCCTGGCCGCCCGGCTCGAACCACCGCCCGACGGCCCGGTCACCGGCGGGAAGCGCCAAGGCGTCGGCCGTAACACCAAACACAACGGCAACAGTAAGGAGTGATGCACGAACTGTAGTGACGCAGGTGAGGAAGCGGACGCTAAAGGACATGAGATGAACGCAAGCCCGCCGCGGCGAGCCCGGAAGGGCCGCCGACCGCGAATGGACCGGGCCAGCGCCGATCGGCTGCTCGACGGCGACCTGGCTGGCTCGGCTATGCGCGACGACCAGCTGGTGCGCCTGCTAACCGCCGCGGCCGCTCCCGGTCGCGACCGGGAACTGGCCGGCGAGCAGACCGCGGTGGCCGCGTTCACGCAGCAGCTCTCCCCAGCCGCCGGGCCAGCGGCACCGCCGTCGGCCAGGTCCCCGTGGGCCAGGCTGCGCAGCTCCAAGGCGCTGGGCCTGGCGGTCGCGTGCAGTGGCATTGGCGTGGCGCTCGCGGCGGCCACCGGCGTCTTCAGCGGGACCGTCCCGGCCCATTCCGGCCCGGCAGCCGTCCGTCCCTCGGCCACCGCGGCCACCTCGGTCACCCGGCCGACCGAGGCCCGGTCCGGGCCCGCTCAGCGATCCGCCGCGCCCAGCGGGCGGCACGCGGTGCCGACCGCCGGATCCGTCCCGGCCGGCGGTAGAGCGGCGACCGCGGTTGCCCCTCAGCTGTCGGCGCTATGCACCGACGCGACCCGCACCCCGGCGGAGATCCTGAGCCCGGCGTTTGCGTCTCTGCGGTCCGCCGCGGGCGGGGCTGCGGAAGTTCCGGACTACTGCGCGATCGTGCTCGGCCTGCCGCAACTGCCGGATCTCGACCTGGTGCCCAGCCTGCCGACCGCGGTGCTCGGCCAGCTGAGTGCCGTCGTCCTGTCCGGGCTGCCGCCGTCGGTGCTGGCCAAGCTGCCGACCGCGGATCTGGTGAAGCTGCCGCCCTCGGTCCAGGCCACGCTGCCGCCCACCGTACTGGCCACCCTGCCTGCCGCCGAACTGGCCAAGCTCCCGCTGTCCGTGCTGGCCACGCTGCCGCCCGCGGCCCTGGCCAAGCTGCCGCCCGCGGCCCTGGCCAAGCTGTCGCCATCCGTACTGGCCAAGCTGCCCCCGCCGGTGCTGGCGACGCTGTCGCCATCCGTACTGGCCAAGCTGCCCCCGCCGGTGCTTTCCCCGCTGCCTTCCTCGGTGCGGTCCGCCTTGCCGGCACCGCTGGCGTCCCGGCTGGGCCTGGGCTAGTGCGCCGCCCGAGCGGCACCCCGGCTTACGGGTGCGTAGTCAGGGCTATCCACTGAAATCGCTCCCGTAAGCATCGGTTCACTCACCCCAGGGCGAGGAACACGCAAGCCCAAGACAACCGTCAAGGACTTACGAGCCGGTGCACTAGGACTTACGAGTCGGTGCACTAGGTTGATACTGATCATGGACTCCTCTGACGGTGATGCGAAGCGCGTAACGGCGGCACGCAACGGTGACGTGTCGTTCTGGTGGCACGCCCGTGGCGGCTTCCCGCCGCGACGTCCGTCACTGCCCGGCCCGACCAGCGCCGACGTGTGCATCGTGGGGGCTGGGTTCACCGGGCTGTGGACGGCCTACTACCTGAAGCGGACGGAACCGTCGCTGCGGGTGGTGGTGCTGGAGGCCGCGTTCGCCGGCTTCGGAGCATCCGGCCGCAACGGTGGCTGGCTGACCAGCGCGCTACCCGGCTCGCGCGATCGCTATGCACGTCACCCGGCCGGCCGGGCCGGGGTCCTCGACCTGCAGCGGCAGCTCCAGCAGACAATTGGCGAGGTGGCCCGGGTCTGCACCGCGGCGGACATCGACGCGGATCTGGTCCAGGGCGGCGAGCTGGCGGTGGCGACCACGCCCGCTCAGGACGAGCGGCTCAAGGCGGAGCTGGCCGCCGACCGGGACTGGGGCCTGGGCGAGGAAGACGTCCGGTACCTGAGTGCGGCCGAGCTCGCCACGCGGGTCCGCGTGGCGGGGGGAATGGGCGCCCTGTACTCCCCGCACTGCGCGCGTATCCAGCAGGCCAAACTCGTCACGGGTCTCGCCGAAGCGGCCGAGCGGGCCGGCGCCGAGATCTACGAGGCGACCCCGGTCACCCGGATCCTGCCCCGCCGCGCCGGGCCGGGGCTGGACGGTGCGGCTTCGGCGCCCGGGCACGCACCGTTTTCGGCGATGTCACGGCGCAGTTTGTGCTGCGCGCTACCGAGGGGTTCACCAGCCGACTGCCCGGCCAGCGCCGCGAGCTGCTGCCGATGAACAGCTCGATGATCGTTACCGAGCCGCTGGACGACGAGACCTGGCAGGAGATCGGCTGGAACGGCCGGGAGACCATAGGCGACAGTGCGCACGTGTACATGTACGCGCAGCGCACCGCCGACGACCGGATCGCGATCGGCGGCCGCGGTATCCCCTACCGCTTCGCATCCGGGGTTGACCACCGTGGCGTGACCCAGCCAGCGGCGGTCAGCACGCTGGCGCATGTGCTGCGGGACCTGTTCCCGCCCGCGGCCCATTACCGCATCGATCACGCCTGGTGCGGTGTCCTCGGCGTGCCACGCGACTGGTGCGCCACGGTCACGGCTGACCCCGCATCTGGGCTGGGCTGGGCGGGCGGATACACCGGCCATGGTGTCGCCGCCGCCAACCTCGCCGGGCGGACGCTGGCCGATCTCGTCGCGGGCCGCTCAACTGAGCGGACCGCGCTGCCCTGGGTCGGGCACCGGGCCCGCCGCTGGGAACCGGAACCGCTGCGCTGGGCCGGTGTGCACAGCCTCTACGCCCTGTACCGCGCGGCTGACCACACCGAAGCAGGTGGGTCCGCACGGACATCCCCGCTGGCCAGGGTCGGCGACCGGATCTCGGGCATCCCCTGACGGGCCTTACACGCGCTCAGCCTGGACACCCGCTCAGCCCGGCCGGACCGGCCATTCCCGACGCCGCACCCGGCTGTCGTTCAGGCCCAGCCCAGGGCCTCCTCGGCCGCGCTCATCTGACGATCCAGGTCGGCGGGGTCGGCGGCCCCGACATAGTGACCGGGACGCGCGGTGAACAGCGGGAACGCCCAGAATAGCTGGCTGTAGGTGCCGTACATGACCATCCAGTCGGGATGCCGGCGCCGCAGGCTCTCGACTATCTGCCGGTTCCGCTGGGCCGCCTCCTCGCGGTCCCGGCCGGTCACGGCCATTCGCCCTCCCTGCCGCCAGATCCGGCGGCTTCCGCCGTGGCCGCGCTCATGCTATGGCTTCGGCCCAGAAACTTGTGACGCTGTTGTGCCCACTGTGACGTAACGGGCTGGAGGGACACCGATCACCGCGGTGAAGTCGCGGGTGAGGTGGGCCTGATCGGCGTAACCGAGGACGGCCGCCAGCTCCCCCCAGTCGACGCGGCCGCCCTGCTCGGCCCGCATCGCTGCCTCCTGCAGCCTGGCCCGGCGCATCACCCACTTCGGGCTGACGCCGACGTAATTGGCGAAGAGCCGCTGAAGCCGGCGCACCGGCAGCCCGAACGCGCCCGCGAGCTCACCGACCCGGCACAACGACGAGTCCGCGGTGATCCGGGCGACCATCCCGGCCACCTCTTCGGCGACTGGGTCCCGCGGCGGCCGCACGCGGCCGAGCAGGTCCTCGGCGTGCGCCACCATGGACACGTCGTCCGGCGCCGCCGCAATCGCGTGCCACGTCTCGTGTACCGCGGGGCCGAACACCTGCGCCGCGGGAACGACCCGGTCGTTCAGGCAAGCCACCGGGCGGTCCCAGAACGGGCGGAAGCCGCCGGCCCGGAACCGTACCCCCAGGGCTACGCCGCGGTCCTCGATCCTGCGGCTGAACAGCTCACGGCCCAGGACCCCGTAGATGGCCGGGCCGCCCTGCTCGAAGGCCAGATGGACGTTCGGATGCGGCAGCACCGTCTGGTCGTGCGGCGGCTGACCCCGCAGGTCCCATCGGACAATCCAGTACCACGCGACAAACGGGGCCAGTGCGGCCGAGGGCTCATGCCGGGCGAGCACGAACCGGGACGCCGCCGCCTTCTGGTGCAGCACACCGCGGGCCCGTACAGACTGCGCCGCCTGTTCAGCGGAGCCGATCGCGCCACCTGCCATCCGCCCAGCATAGGCGTCGCGTTTCTTCAAGACAGGCCGCCGCGGCCGCCGTAGCCTGGGTCCGCGACAGGCCGGAAACCGGCTCCCCGACGGAAGGGAAACGGATGAACCTGCACGAAGAGATGGCGGCAGCCGCCACCGAGAACGCGCGGGTGGTCTCTGGGGTGCAGAGCAGCCAGCTCACCGCGGTCACACCCTGCCTGGACTGGGACCTGCACGCACTGCTCAATCACACGATCCTCTGGACGGCCTTCTCCGCCGAGCGCCGGGCGCGGGACGAGCCGCTCCCCGACGAGCTGATGAACCGCGATTTCGCGGCCGAGCCGGGGTTCGCGGCCACCTACGCGGCCCAGCTGGACAAGGCCGTCGCCGCCTGGTCCGACCCGCAGGCCTGGCAGCGTGAGCTGAACGTGATGGGCTCACCGACGCCCTCCGCCGACGTGGGGGCCCTGCTGCTGGCCGAGATGGTCCTGCACGGCTGGGACGTGGCCCGCGCCAGCGGCGGCGACTACTCGGTGCCCAGCAACGTCGTCGCCGCCGCCGGAGCCGCCGTGGACGCGAACGCGGAAATGTTCCGCAAATACCATGGCTTCGCCGACCCGGTACCCGTCCCGGAGTCCGCCTCCGCCTTCGACCGGCTGCTCGCCGCCTCTGGGCGCGATCCGGCCTGGGCACCCGCGGGCCGGTAGATCACGAGATCCAGACCGGCCTCGGCCGGGGACATTAGCTATTCAGGTGCCCGCCGACCGCTTCCGCGATGGCGCGGACGCCCGGCTGAGCGGCCAGGTCCTCGAGGAACACGGGCTTGCCCTCGGCGTCGGCCAGCGGGATGCGCCAGTTCGGGTACTCATCGGTCGTGCCCGGCACGTTCTGCGGCTGGCGCTGGCCCACCGCGTCGGGAAGCGACACGCCGATCAGCACCGAGGGCGTCCGGGCCAGATAGGCGTACAGGGCGACCACCTGATCCATCAGCGGGGGCAGCGCTCCCGGCGGGAGCAGGCCCTCCCGGCGCAGCGCCGCACGCCACGCGGTCAGGGATGCATCCGCATCGGCCCGCTCGGCATCGGCGGACCGGGCCAGCACGCTCAGCTCGGACCGCAAGTCGACGTGCTCGCCGGTCAGAAAGGCGGCGGCCGGCGGCAGGTCGTGCGTGCCGACGGTGGCCAGGCTGTTTCGCCGCCAGTCCGCCGGCGGCAGCGGCGCACCGTCGGGGCCGCGCTCGAACCAGAGCATGGATGTGCCGAGCACGCCGTGGTCCGCCAGGTAGTCACAGATCCAGGGATCGATTGGTGCCGAGGTCTTCGCCGATGGCAAGCACGCCGGCGCGCACCGCCTCACGGACCAGCACCCCTACCGTGCCGACGTGGTTGTAGCGGACGTAGGTGCCCTGGTCCGGGGTCATGTCCGGCGGCACCCACCACAGCCGGCCCAGGCCCATCACGTGGTCGATGCGCAGTGCCCCGGCGCTGCGCACCGCCGCCGCGATCAGGTCGGCGAGCGGCTGGAAACGCCGCTCCGCCAGCCGCTCCGGATGCCACGGCTGCGATCCCCAGTCCTGGCCGCGCTGGTTAAATTCATCGGGCGGTGCGCCTGCGGTGACGCCGGAGACGAAAAGATCCTGGTCGGACCAGGCGTCCGCGCCGCCCGGGTGCGCGCCGACGGCCAGGTCCTGGATCACTCCGATGTCCATGCCTGCGGCCCGGGCCGCATCCTGCGCCGCGGCCAGCTGGCTGCTGGCGAGCCACTGCAGCCAGGCGTGGAAATCAGCCTCCCGGGACAGCCGCCCCCGTTCCATGGCCACCGAGTCCGAGTCCGGCCGCGACAGCCCCGCCGGCCATGCCCGCCAGTCGGGGCCGTAGATCTCGGCCAGCACACACCACGTGGCCCAGTCGGTCAGGGCCCGGCCCTGACGGTCACGGTAAGCGTCGTACTCCGCGGCACGCTGCGGGCTCATCGGGACCTGATGCAGGATCTTCAGCGCGGCCCGCTTCGCGGCCCAGAACGGTGTCGCGGTCCACCAGTGCGCCCGTCTCGCTGGCGGCCTTCAGCGGCTTGGCCAGGGCTGCGACATGGCCGCGCTCACGGTCGTCGAGCGCGGGAAACTCCGGGATGTCCTCGATCCGCAGATACAGCGGACTGATGAACCGCCGGCTCATCGGCAGGTACGGCGAGGTGCTCACCGGTGGCACGGGCTCGGCGGCGTGCAGCGGGTTGACGAGCACGAACCCGGCGCCCAGGCCGCGGGCACTCCAGGAAGCCAGGTCAGCCAGATCACGGAAGTCGCCATGTCCCCATGACGCCCGGGAACGGACCGCGTAGAGCTGGATGATCAGCCCCCAGGAGCGGTGGTCCGGAACCGGCGCGCTCAGGCTGGCCAGCTCCGGGTCAACCGGCAGCAGCGGAGCCGCGGGATCCCCGAGGGCGGCGAGGATCGCCCCGATGGTCTCGGGCGACACCGCGACCTCGTAGCCCTCAGATGCCTGGTAAGACGTCGCCACTCCCCTAGCCTCTGCTACGCGAATCAGTTCCGGCACATCCATGGCTCCCATCGTTCCAGGCCTTGCGGCTGAGACCGCATGACGGGGCCGCACTGGCCGCCGATTCTGCTGCTTTCCCAGCGGGCGGCCTTTTACTGACGGCGGATTTTGTTTGGTTTGCATTGTTGCGGGCATCCCGGCGGTGTCCAAAGGAGGTACACACGGTGGCCAGTTCGACAGCCCGGCGCAAGAGCCGCGATGTCCGGTACGCCGGCCGTCGGGCCGCGAACAGCCCGGTGCTGCGCTTTCTGGCCCGGGCCGGCCTGGCCGCCCGCGGCGTGATGTACGTGGTCATCGGGTGGATCGCGGCCCAGATCGCGTTCGGGCCATTCACGTCAGCAGGCCGACCGGACCGGGGCGCTGCACGTCCTGGGCGGTAACCGGTTCGGTGAAATCGCGCTCTGGCTGCTCGTCGTCGGATTCGGCGGCCTGGCCCTCTGGCGCCTGGCCGAGGCCATTTACGGCACCCCGGGGGACAACGACAAGGCCACAACCCGGATCACCTCGCTCGGCAAGGCCGTCATGTACGCGGTCATCACCTACGGATTGCTGAAATACGCTCTCGGCATCGGCGCCCCGAAGTCGAGCGACACGCAGTCCGTAGACCTGACGGCCACCGCGATGAGCCATCCCGGCGGCCGGGTGGCCGTCGTCATCGCCGGGCTGGCCCTCATTGGCTCGGGTATCGCCCTCGCCTACTCAGCCGCACGGAAGCACTTCCTCAAGAAGCTCGGCACGGGCCAGATGCGACCGCGGACCCGGCAGGTCGTGACCTGGCTCGGCCGGGCCGGCGGGATCGCCCGCGGCGCCGTATTCGTCACCGCCGGGGTGTTCCTGGTGGTCGCGGCCATCGAGGCTCAGCCGCAACAGGCCAAGGGGCTTGACTCGGCGCTGCGCGCCCTCGCCGCGACGCCGCTCGGCCCGTGGCTCCTGGCGGCGGTGGCCATCGGTCTCATCATGTTCGGTGCCTTTTCGTGCTGCGAGGCCCGCTGGCGCCGACTGTAGCCGCGGTGGTCACGTAGCGCGGTGGTCACGTTAACCGCGGCCGTTCTGTTAACCGCGGCTCTGTTAACCGCAGTGGTCCCGTTAACCGCAGTGGTCCCGTTAACAGCAGTGGTCCCGTTAACAGCAGTGGTCCCGTTAACAGCAGTGGTCCCGTTCGCTCCGCGCGGGGAAGGGTAATCGGCCAGACATGGGTCCCGCTGAGTCAGAGCGCCTCCTTGCCGGGCGTTACCGGCTTCGCAGCGTCATCGGCCGGGGCGGGATGGGCCTGGTCTGGCGGGCCCGCGATGAACTGCTCGGCCGGGATGTCGCCGTCAAAGAGATCGTCTGGCCGCCGCAGATGGACGCCGCTGAATGGGACATCGCACGGCGTCGCGCGGTGCGGGAAGCCCAGATGGCCGCCCGGCTCAGCCATCCGAATGTCGTCGCCGTCTACGACATCATCGAGGAGGACAGCCGGCCCTGGCTGGTGGTGGAGCTTGTCCCGCACCGTTCGCTGCGGGACGCGATCATGGCTGACGGGCCGCTGTCACCGGGGCAGGCCGCCCGGGTGGGCCTGGGGATCCTGGCCGCACTCCGGGCCGCGCACGATGCGGGGATCGTGCACCGGGACGTGAAACCGGCCAACGTGCTGCTCGCGCCCGAGGGCCGGGTGGTGCTCACCGACTTCGGTATCGCGCGGGCCACCGACAGCCCGGCTCTGACCGGCACGGGTGTGCTGGTCGGTTCACCGTCCTACATTTCGCCCGAACGCGCCCGGGGTGAGAACCGGGCCGCCCCCGGCGACCTGTGGGCTCTCGGGGCGTGCCTGTACGCCGCGGTGGAGGGGCGGCCGCCATTTGACCGAGACGGGGCGCTGGCCAGCCTGACCGCGGTCGTCACCGACGAGCCCGACCCGCCGAGCCGCGCCGGCCCGCTGTGGCCGGTCATCAGTGGCCTGCTCCGCAAGGACCCCGATGCGCGCCTGGGCGCCGACGAGGTCGAGCGGATGCTGCAGCGCATCAGCCGGCGGGTGGCTCCCCGGTCCGCGCCGCCGTTCCCGGGCGGCTTTGGCCGCGCTGGCCGCGGCCAGCCTCATCGCGGTGGTCACCGTCGCCGCCGTTCTGGCCTTGGGCGGCACCCCGCGCCACCAGGCGGCGGCTTCGGGCTCTCCAGCCTCCAGCCCGGCACCGAAGACGTCCGCCCCGCCGTCCGGGTCACCATCGCCGCGCCCGTCCGCGTCCACGTCCGCCTCCGCATCCACCCCGGGGGGGCCAGCGCGCTGCCAGCCGGCTATTACCGGTTCACCAATTCGACCGGCTTTTCCATTGGCGTCCCGACAGGCTGGCAGATCTCGCATGTCGGCCATTATGTCTACGTCCGCGATCCGGCGAACAGCGGCATTTTCCTGCTGATCGACCAGTCCGATCAGCCGGAGCCGAATGCGCTGGCCGACTGGCGGCAGCAGGCGGCGGCCCGGCAGAGCAGCTACCCGGATTACCACCTCATCCGCCTGCAGGCCGTGTCCTACCCCCAGGCCGAGCAAGCGGCGGACTGGGAATTCACCTACGACCGGAACGGCACAATTGTGCATATACTAAACCGCAACGTGCTGGCCAACACCCGGCATGCGTATGCCCTGTACTGGTCAACTCCGGAAAACGACTGGAACGCGGACTATCACTACTTCGCAGCCTTCGCGGTCACCTTCCGGCCGGCCGGTGTAAACCAGGGGTGACCCTGCACGCTCAGTTCAGCCAGGCCGGAAAAGGGAAACCTCATGTCTGCTATCCGCAAGATCAACGTGCCCGGCGTGGGCCGCCTTCCCGCCTTCTGCCACGCCACTGTGGCCGGAAACCAGGTGTTCGTCTCCGGGATGCTCGGCGCCCGCGAAGATGCCCTCGAACTGGTCCCCGGAGGAATCGCGGCCCAGACCGCGCAGGCGCTTCGCAATATCCAGGTCATCCTGGCCGCTTGTGGCTGCGAACTGTCCGACGTGGCCAAGGTCAACGTATACCTGACCGACATGGCCAGCTTCGGCGAGATGAACGAGGCGTACCTGGCGGTATTCGGCGCCGATCCGCCGGCCCGGATCACCGTCGGCTGTAGCGGACTGGCGCTTGGCGCGGCGGTGGAGATGGACTGTGTCGCTTTCCGTCCGACTTCGGCGCCACCGCTGCCTGACATTTCCTGACGGGAAACGAGCCACGCCCGCCACGCGCGCTTTACTGGCCGAATCTCACAAAATCCAACGCCGGTAGCGGCCGCGCTGAGCGCGGTAAGACGTGCATCGGCCCGGAAAGGGTCTCTGAGCATGGGTAACGCCGCGAAGATCGGGGTATCTGCCAAGGCGTACCGCAAAGATCCAGATCTGTTACCCAGCATGCTCCCGGGTATCTCGATCTATTCACCAGGAACGGCCCGGATGACCGGTCTCGCGACTACCGGATTCCGGTAGTTCCGCAGTTCAGAGGTATGGAGGCCTGCCATGAACTCTGCGTACACCGTCGGTGATTGAAAGCAACGGGCCCGCGCCCGCTGCCCGGACTACCTGGCTGGACCGGCTGCTGCAACGGTGGCGGGTCCGGATGGCCCTGCGTGAGCTGCCGCCGGTCAGCGACCTGCTGGACATCGGCACCCACGACGGCACGATGCTCCGCCTGACCAAGGCCCGCGGAATCGGCATCGACCCCGAACTGGCCGGCACCCCCGAGCTGCCCGGGGTCACCTTCATCAGGGGATTCTTCCCCGTCGACCTGCCCGCCCTGGCCGACGGCACGTTCGGCGCCGCCACCGCCCTGGCCGTCGTGGAACACGTACCCGAAACCGAACTCGCCACCTGGGCCAAGGTCCTGGCCCAGCTGATGACCCCCCGGGCCGTCCTGGTCCTCACCGTCCCCGCCCCGGCCGTCGACCTGCTGCTGCACGCCCTGATCCGGCTGCGCCTGATCAGCGGGATCGAAGCCCACCAGCACCACGGATTCAAGCCCGCCGCCTGGACACCATCTTCACCGCCCCACTCTGGCGGTGCCGCAAGCACCGCCGCTTCCAGCTCGGCCTGAACCACCTCTACGTCTTCGAACGCCTGCCGAACTGACCTCAGGCCTCGGCCGGCTCGGCCAGTGACGCGGCAGGGTCGAGCTGCGCGAGAGCCGAGCGCAGCAGGGCGGGCAATACGGCCTGGTTGTGCCGGTTGTAGAGCGGACCTGCGGCGTCGGTCAGGAGCACCTCCGCCGCGGCGACCCCGCGGGCCGCCACCGGGAGCGGCGCCCGCAAGCGGACCATCATCTCGTGGATGTCCGGCTCGGCCGCGAGGATCCGGTCCCGGCACAGCAGTATCCGGGCCGGGCCGGGCGCAGCGGGGCGCCGGGCCGCGGCCAGCAGGCGTTCCCAGTTCCGGGCCAGCGCCCGGCGCCTGCCGAGGCAGACGAGGGCGAGGGCCCGGGCGGCCAGTAGCTGACCTGACTCGGGCGGCCGCCCGGCGGCCAGCTGATGGTCGAGCGACGGACCGAATACGTGCGCCAGGACCCGGTCCGTAAACCGGCGCCGGCGCGCGGCGAGTGGCCCTGACCCGCGCGACTCCCGCACCACCAGGGTGGCTGACCGTGGGCACCGCCGATCCGGGCGGTCTCTGGTCCGGATGGCGCGTCACGTCGATGCTTCGCATCCTTCCATCGTCGGACCGGACCCCGATCGGCGAAAGTGGCATCATTGACAGTGTGCGCGACAAAGCTGCCATGATTCCGCGGCGCTCACCGGGCCCGCCCGCGCCCCGGCCGCATATGGTCGCGCTCGTCGTCTACGACGGGGTGTCCCCGTTCGAGGTGGGGGTGATCTGCGATATTTTCGGCGGCGACTACGCGGGGGATTTCGGGGTGCCGTGGTACCGGCTGACCGTCTGCGGCTGCGGCCCTTGGATAACGCTGGACGCCGGCTTCCAGATGCAGGTCCCGCACGACCTGGAAGCACTGCAAACCGCGGACACCGTGGTTGTCCTGCCCACCGCGCAGCCCGGTCGAGTGCCGGCCGAGGTACTCGAGGCGCTGCGCACCAGCCGGCGGCGGGGCTGCCGCCTGCTGTCGCTGTGCACGGGCGCGTTCGTCCTGGCCGCGGCGGGCATCCTGGACGGGCATCCGGCCACGACGCACTGGTCGGAGTGCGCCGAGCTGGCCCGCCGCTACCCGCGGGTGTCAGTCGACCCCGGGGTGCTCTACGTCGACGACGGAGACCTGCTGACCTCGGCGGGCAGCGCCGCCAGCCTGGACCTGTGCCTGCATGTCGTCCAGCGCGACTACGGTACTGAGATCGCCAGCCGGCTCGCCCGTGACCTCGTGGTGCCGCTGCACCGCGACGGCGGCCAGGCCCAGTTCATCGAGACACCGCTGCCGGCCCTGGACGACGCAGGCTTGTTCGCCGACACCGTGGCCTGGCTGCGCGCCCACCTTGATCGGGAGGTGACCGTCGCTGACCTGGCGGCCCGGGCCGCGATGAGCCCGCGCACGTTCGCCCGGCGGTTCGTGGCCAGCACGGGTACCACGCCCCACCAGTGGATCGTGCGGGAACGGGTCCATCTCGCGCAGCGGCTGCTGGAGACGAGTGACCTGCCCATCGAGGCTGTCGCACACAGCAGCGGATTCTGCACGGCCGGCAATCTGCGCAAGCACTTCGGGCGGGTCCTTCGTACCAGCCCGCAGGTCTACCGGCACAGCTTCCGGGCCAGGCGGCCGGAGTAGCCGGAGCGGGCCGCCAGCAGGCTGGTGAGCGGCCGGGCGAGCTCTCGGCCGAACGCCTGTGTCCCGGGCAGACCAGGGGTGTGACTCTCGCGATGCGTTCATTAGCTTTCCGCTATCGGTCCGGCAAGAAATAACGGCGCAGCGGCATTTCTGGTGACACTGAAACCCAGGCATAAGTTTCAGCATCACCGCTATGACTCTTGTGTCGTTTCTTCCTCTTGTTCCCCGATGGGGTATTTACTGCGCGGACCGCCAGCCAGCCAGGAACTAGCCGGCGAATAGCGCTAGACAGCGTCCACCCGCCAGCTAAGCCAATTCAGCGGGACTTTCGGCACCGTTCACACTCACCTGTGGCCCTTTTGCTGGCAATCCGTTGCGATATGGGCCTAAGGCCTTATACCGTGCCACCACAAGATCCTCGTGCCGAGGGAGAAGACGTTAATGCGGAGGCGACGGTGGCGCGCAGGCCCCTGTGGGCCCAGTGCCCGATGGGTGCCTGGGAATGCGGAAAACCCTCCAGGTCATTTAGCACACCGAGGCCCGGCCGGCCTGGTGACAGCCGGTCGTGCCGCCGGGTCTGAAGATCACGACCTCGGTGCACGGTGTGGCGGGAGATACGGTGCGGGGATGGAGCGCTCGCATGCGCCCAATCGGTACGGAAGGTGATATACAGCATGACCGCCTCGGACGGTCTGGCCGCAGAGCTGGCGAATTCGCGGCGTACTCCGGTTCATTGGCCGGTCCGGGTAGGCGCGGTACCCGCCCGGGCCGATGAGTTCAGCGCCCGGCCGGAGTCCGCGCCAGGTCTGGGGGCGTCGCTGGTACCCGGCGCGACCGTGGCCCTGGTATCCGCCCAGGCGGGCGGGCCGGCCCGCTCGGACTGGCTGCGGCTGTCCGGTAAGACGCAGCTCGCCATCGCGGCAGCGGAGTCGCTGTGGCAGTCCCATGGCATCGACCTGCTGGTGTGGGCCGTCGCCACGAGCCGGACGTCGGTGCTGGCCGCCTACAGTGAAGCGGAGGCCGCCATCTCCGGGATCACTCCCGTCGGCAACGCCGAATCGGTCGCGGCGCGCTTCATCGGCTGGCTGAACGGGACCGGCCGGCCGTGGCTCGTAGTGCTGGACGACTTGTCCAGCACGGCGGATCTTCGCGGGCTCTGGCCGACCGGCCCGACCGGCCGAGTACTGGTCACGACGGCTGATTCCGTGGCGATGCCCGGCGGCACGATGTCCCTGCCGGTCGGGCTGTACAGCCACCGTGAAGCACTGAACTACCTTATGGGTCGGCTCAGCGCCGACCCGGATCGCCGCCTCGGCGCCATCGACCTGGTCAAGGATCTCTGCTGCGAGCCGATGGCGCTGGCTCAGGCGTGCTCCGTGATCAGCAGTTCGGCGTGGACCTGCCGCGATTATCAAGATGCGTTCATACGCCGCCGCGAGCAGATGACGGAAGAGGCCGGTGACACGCTGCCGGCCGCCGCCGTCACCTGGACTTTCTGCTTCGAGCAGGCGGAATGGCTGTCACCCGACATACCCGCGCAGTCGCTACTGGCGCTGGTCGCGCTACTGGACGGACGCGGGATTCCGGCCGTCGTCCTCTCCGCGCCCGCGGCCTGCGACTACCTGGCCGGTGTCGGGCCCCGCACCCGGCCCGACCGCGACAGCGCGGGCCGCGCTCTGCTCGTGCTGGCGCGGGCCGGCCTGCTCACCATCGACCAGACGAGCGCGCCGCCCATGGTGCGGATGAGCCCGCTGCTGCAATCGGCGCTGCGGACCATGATGCCGGAGGGCATGCTGGAGCAGGCCGCGCGATCAGCCGCCGATGCGCTGACCGAAGCCTGGCCCGCGGAGGAACCGCCCGCCTGGTTCGCGCAGAGCCTGCGCTCCTGCACGGCGAGCCTCTGGCAGGCCGTCGGGGACCTGCTGTGGGCGGGCGGCTGTCATCCGGTGCTTCAGCGGGCCGGGCAGAGCCTGGACAATGCCCGGCTGACCGGGCCCGCCGCCGATTACTGGCGTGACATGGCCACCGTCAGCGAACGGCTGCTCGGTGCCGAACATCCACACACGCTGGCGGCCGTTCAGCGGCTGACCAGCGCCTACCTGGCGGCGGGGCGGACTGCCGACGCCGTGCGCTGGGTCCAGTGGATGGTCGACCGCCGGGCCAGCACCCTCGGCTCCGATCACCCCGAGGTGCTCGCGGCCCGGCGTGAGCTGGGGCATGCGCTCGTCGCCTCGGGACGGCTCCGTGACGCGATCACCGTGCTGGACCGGACGGCGGACGCCTGCGAGCGCCGCTACGGCCCGGAGCACATCGACACGCTCGGCGCACGGGATGAGCTCGCTGCCGCCTACCTGGCCGTGGGGGAGCCGGGGGAAGCAGCCGGGCTGTACCGCCGCACGCTGGCCGGGCGCGAGCGGGTCCAGGGCTCCCGCCACGTGCAGACCCTGACAACGCGCCAGGGTCTAGCCGACGCATTGCTGACCGACGACCGGATCAAAGACGCGATATCCGCATACAAGAAGGTACTGGCCGGGCGCGAGCGCGTGCTCGGACCCGATGACCTCGACACGATCAGGACTCACGCCACGCTCGGCTCGAGCTACCACACGGCGGGCAAGATGGCCGCTGCCGTGCACTCCTACGAGCAGGCCCGTTCGGGTTACGAACGGATGCTGGGCGCTGATGACCCGGAGACGCTGAAGATCCGGATGCTCCTAGCCCAGGCCTACTACGACGTGGGACGCCTGGGGGACACCAGATCGCTGCTGCGGGACACGGCGGAACGCTGTGCCCGCGTGCTCCCGCCCGGCGACCCGCTGACCAGCCAGGTCCAGGCCAGCCTGGCTGACATCGGCGAATGAAAGCACCCCCGGCCCACACTTTCTGCGCCGGCTTTCTGCGCCGGCTTTCTGCGCCTGCCCGATGCCGGATACCCCTGGCCCCAGTATGACGCGGAGGAAGCGGATGCCGACCGTCACCGAGGATGAAACCAGCGGCCTCACCGCCGCCGTCGCCCGCCGCTGGCAGGCGATCGACCCGCTCCTGCCCGCTCCGGGCCTCCCGCCGGGCGGCTGCGGTGCCGAGCTGGCGGTCACCGGCCCCGGCGGCCGGCTGACCGCCATCGGCACCTGCGAGCACTGGCAGGGCACTCCCGGATCACTGGAGCTGACCTGGGGAGCGGCGAGCAGGTTCCGGCTCACCGCGCGGACGGCGGGCCCGGACGCCGAGGGTGCGCTCGACGAGCTGATCACTCTGTGGCGCATTCACCTGGCTTCCGTGCCGGAGACCGGCGCCAGCGACACCGCGGCGCTGGTCACGTGGCCTACCCGGGACGTCAGTGGCCCGCGGGCGTTGCTGCGGCACGGGCTCGCGCCCCGTGCGGTCATCGCGGCCCGGCCGGCCGGACGGCAGGGCGCCGGGCGGGCGCTCGCCGATGAGCGGGCGGGCCAGGGCTGGCTTCCCGCCGAGGTGCCGCCCGGCTCCCAGATCAGGCGGGCTGGCCCGGCTGACATCGACACCGTGGTGCGGCTGGGGATGGAGACGGTTCGGTTCGACGCCCACTTCGGCACCGTGATCGAGCGGCCGTGGTCGGCGGAAGCCCTCCGGCAGGAGACAGTGCCACTGCTCGCCGATCCGGACGCCTGGATCTGGCTGGCCGACCGGGACGGCGAGCCAGCTGGCCTGCTGTACGCCGAGAAGCCCGAGGCGGCGAGCTGGATCGCGCCGATGGCCCGAGCCCAACCGGTCGCCTACCTGGAGCTTATGTACCTCGCGCCGGGTGGACGCGGCCAGGGAGTGGCGCCTGCGCTGGTCGGGCAGCTGCACCCTGCGGCCGACGCGGCCGGGGTGGCGGTCACGCTGCTGCACTACGAACAGGTGAACCCGCTGTCCGGCCCCTTCTGGAGCCGGCAGGGCTACCGGCCGCTATGGACCTCGTGGGAAGCCCGGCCCGCTCGAACGCTCCGCTGAGGCGCCCTGGACCGGTACCGGGGCCTAGACCCGTACCGGGCGGCCGGCGGTCCAGCGGACGCATACGGTCGTGTGCCCGATCTGGGCGCCGTCGCCGGGCCGAATCCGAAAATCGCCGAACAGGGTCCGCGTATTCAGGGCCAGAGCCGCCGGCCAGAGCAGATCGCGGGTCGTGCCGGCCGCCTGCCGTGCGCAGTGGGCGGCCAGCACCGCAGCGGCGGCCGCCTGCGCCGCCGGATAGTCAGGCAGCGCGCCGACCAGTGCAGAGTAGCCGGCGAGGAAGTCAGCTTCGGCCGGGCCGAGGTCCGGGGCCTGCGCCGCACCCGGGAACCACTGCCCCACCCCGAAGACTCCCTCGGCGTTCCCAGCGGCACCGGCGAAGTCGCGGACACCCGCAGCCACGGCGCACATGAGCCGCGGCGGCCGGGCCGATGCCCGTGCCCGCCTGATCAGCCCGACGTCTTCCTCAAAACTGCCCGCGCAGAAGAGGTCCCACGGCCCGGTCAGGTCAGCTGGCGGAAGAGCCGCTTGATGATCACCGTGCATCGTCCCGACTCCGGCCCGCCGGGCCAGCGCTTCGGCACCCGCCGCGACCTGTTTCCCGAAACTGCCCCGGCCGTGAGTGATCCACAGCGTGGCGCCGATCGTGGCCGCGGCCAGGTGCCGCACGAAAGGCTCCGCGTAGCGGCTGGCCGGGGCTGGTACCGACACGATGTGGCCGGGAGATGCCTGCTGTACGTCGTCACCGGAGCCGCCATGGTTCCAGAGCAGCCAGCCCGCCCCGGCCGCCAGCTGTCCGGCGGCCCGCGTCAGCACCGTCGAGTACGGGCCGAGCAGCACGTCGCTCCGCGCGGCGACGCCGGGCAGGACGCTTTCCAGCGTGCCCGCGTCGCTCCTGTCGTCGGCCACGATCAGCTCCGCCGCGCCATCCAGCGTGCGCCACGCCGCCAGCCCCCGCGCCGCCTGCCGCCCGAACCGGGCGTACCGGCCGGACAGCGACAGGCACGCGCCTACCCGCAGCGGGCGGCCGGCCGCGGCACGAGCGCTGGTCACCGGGTCACCACCCTGGCCATCCGAAAGAAGCCATCTCCCCGGCATCCAGTTCCGTACCCAAGGGAGGATGACCAACGAACGAAAACCGTCGGAGCTCAGTCGCGCCGAGGGGCTCTGGCGTAGTGGGCAGCCCGGCCCCGCTCACCTGCGGAACTCCAGCCTGGGCACGTCCGTCGGCAGCGGTATGCCCGAAAAGCCGGAATGATGGCAGACGAAGCGGGTGCCCCCTGCGATTCCCCCCGACCACCTCACGCTTCCCCTCGCGGTGCTACGTAGCTTAGCCTGAACAGCGCACCCACCTGTGGGGGGAATGCCCGGGTACGGGCACGTGTGCGGACGCGGGTAACTGACCGGGGTGGGACTCATGGCGCGTGGTCGTCGCTCGATCCTCATCGATGCTCGGGTCAACGGGTTCCCCGGTGCTTACGGGCTCGCCAGGTCGGCGGTGGAGCTAGCAGCGCACATGACCGAGCCGGACGACGGCCTGGCGCTGCGAGTGCTCGTCAATCCCCGCCAGGCCCAGATCTTCCCGCTGTCCGGGCTGCCGGCGCACGTGGACGTGATCAGTACCGATGTCACAGTTTTCGGGCTGCACCGGTGCTGGGAGCTGGCCCGCCTCATCCGCGCGGTCGATGCAGCCGTCCTGTACGTCCCGTACCCGACGTTCACCCCCCTCATCCGGCCGTGCCCCTTCGTGATGGCGCTGCACGACTGCACGATCGAGGCTGATGTGGGCTTCGCCGGGGGCTGGGGGCGGCAAGCCGCGATGAGAATGGTGACCGGGATGGCGCTGCGGCGGGCGGCTGCGGTGACTGCACCCAGCCGGGTCAGCCTGGCTGACATCCGCCGCCACTATCCCGCTGCGCCGAACCCCACCCTGATCCCCAACGGAGTTGACATCAGGCAGTTCGGGCAGGTCACTGCGGACGCGGTGGCTGCGGCGCGGGGCCGCTACCAGCTGCCAGCAAGGTTCATCCTCAGTGTCGGCGCGCACCGCCCGCACAAGAATCACGAGGTCCTGGTCCGGGCGCTAGCCGCCGTGCCTGGTGGCATCGGCCTCGTCATTGTGGGTGATACCGACCCCTGCTTCCCCGACCCGCTGCCGGGCCTGATCGCCGGGCTCGGCCTGGAATCCAGGGTGAGGCTCGTGCCGGAGGTGGCCGAAGAGTGGCTGCCGGCCGTGTACCGGGCGGCGTCGGTCTTCACCTTTCCCTCCCTCGCCGAGGGGTACGGCATCCCGGTACTGGAGGCCATGGCGGCGGGCGTGCCCGTGGTAATGAGCGATATCCAGGTGCTGGCTGAGGTAGGCGGCCCGGCTGCCCTGATGGTGCCGCCACGTGACGTGGCCGGCTGGGCATCGGCCATTACGGCGGTGCTCTCCAGCGCGGCGCTGCCCGGGCGGCTGACGGAGGCGGGCCGCGCCGTCGCGGCGGCCGCCAGCTGGGAACACGGAGCCTCAGCCCTGGGCAGCCTGCTCTGCGCCGTGGCGACCGGGCGCCTCACCCGGTCCTGCGCGACCGCATCAGCTCCGCTATCGCCCCCGTCGCGACCTGCGGCGGGCTATCCGCCTCTCACGTGAGGGAACAATGCATACACCCGTGATGATCGAAGCCCAAGGGCTGGCCAAGTCGTTTGGCTCCGCTCGGGCTCTGGTCGGCCTGGACCTCGCTGTCCCCGCCGGAACCACGATGTGCCTGCTCGGGCCCAACGGAGCGGGCAAGACCACGGCGGTGCGAGTGCTCACCACGCTGCTGCGCCCCGACGCCGGCTGGGCCAGGGTCGCGGGTTATGACGTTGCCGCGGATGGCGCCGCTGTGCGTCGGCACATCGGCATGTCCGGGCAGTACGCGTCCGTGGACGAGTGCCTGACCGGCCGCGCCAACCTCGTCATGATCGCCCGGCTGAGCCGGATCGCCAAGCGGGAAGCCAGGGACCGGGCGGCTGGCCTGTTCGCCGCGCTGAATCTGGAGTGGGCAGCCGACCGGCCCGTCCGTTCCTACTCCGGGGGCATGCGACGGCGCCTTGACCTGGCGGCAAGCCTGGTCGGCCAGCCCAGCGTCCTGTTTCTGGATGAGCCAACGACCGGTCTTGACCCGCGGAGCAGGCTGACCTTGTGGGGCATCATCGGCGACCTCGTGGCCGGGGGCACGACGCTGCTGCTGACCACGCAGTATCTGGACGAGGCCGACCGTCTGGCGGAACGAATCTGCGTCATCGACGGCGGGCGCGTCACGGCAGAGGGAACCCCGTCCGAGCTCAAGGCCCGGGCCGGAGCCTCTCAGCTGCGGCTGACCGTCCCCGCGACCGTCTCGATGACTCGCGCGGCCGAAGAGATCTCCGGTTATGCGGCGGGCCCGGTCCGCCGGCTGGCCGGGCACCACGGGCTGGAGTTCCCCGTCGTGCAGCGTCCCGGGCTGGTCACCGAGATCATCCGGGTCCTGGACGCGGCGGGTATCGGCGTGGACGACATCTCCGTCCGGCAGCCGTCCCTCGATGACGTGTTCGCCTCGCTCACCGAGCCAGCGGCGGCGGCATGAGCACCGTGGCGGACACCCCGGCTGACCTGTACCTCCCCGGCCTTCAAGAGCCCAGCCTGAGGACAGCTCCCGAGGCCGCCGGCACGGACCGGCTGGATCACTTGCGCTGGGCGCTCAGCGACGTGTGGGTGCTGACCTGGCGCACGCTCGCGCGGATCGCCACCACCCCGGAGCAGTTGCTGAACGTCACCGTCCTGCCGCTAATCTTCGTTCTCCTGTTCAGCTACGTGCTTGAGGGCGGCGTCGTCCTCCCGGGCCACGGCAACTACCGTGATTACCTGATCGCCGGCATCTTCGCGGTGAACATGGGGGGCACCGCCCAGGGCGCCGCCATCGGACTGGCCGTCGATCTGTCCACCGGCCTCATCGACCGCTTCCGGTCGCTGCCGATGTCGCGCGCGGCCCTAATCGTCGGCCGTACCCTGGCCGATCTCATCACGACCCTGGTCGGCGCCACCGTGACCGTGCTGACCGGGCTGGCGGTGGGCTGGCGAATTCACGCCGGCTGGGGCGATGTGCTCCTTGCCCTGGTACTGGCGCTGCTCTTCGGTTACTCCGCCGCGTGGGCAGGGGCATGCATCGGCATAATCGCCCGGGGACCCGAATCGGCTCAGGCCGTGGGGCTTACCGTGATCGTGCCGCTGTCGCTCACCTCGAACGCCTTCATCTCCGCTAACAGCCTCCCCCCGGTGCTGCGTGCCATCGCGAACTGGAATCCGGTCAGCGTACTGGCGGCCGCCTGCCGTCGGCTGCTCGGGAATCCCGATCCCGCCGCGACCCATTCCTGGCCGATGCAGCACCCGGGACTGGCGTCGGCGCTGTGGTCACTGGCCTTGCTCGCCGTGCTGGCGCCGCTGACGGTGTGGCTTTACACCCACCGGACGGGGCGATGATCATGATGTCGGCGGACCATCCGCGGGAGGGGAAACTTCGGGAGCACACGATGCGCATCATGGTGGTCACCGACCAGTACGAACCCTTGGTCGGCGGTGTTCCGACGGTCACCAGGAGCCTCGCGCGAGGCCTGGCCGGGCGCGGGCACGACGTCGCGCTGGTCGCGCCGAGCCCCGGCTGGCGTGGCCGACTCGCCACCGCCGAGCAGGTCAGCGTCACCTACCGCGGCTCATTGCGCTGGCCATGGTACGAAGGCATGCGGCTCGGCTGCCTGCCAGCCTCCGCGGCGGACAAGCTGATGGCCTCGTTCGCGCCCGACGTGGCCCACATTCATTCCCCGGCAACACTGGGAGTCATGGCCCGGATCGGGGCGGCGCGGCGGAGCGTTCCGGTGGTCTACACGAACCACTACCTTCCGGCTAACATCCGCCCGTCTACAGCTCCGCGCTCAGCGATTGCTGACGCCTTTTTCTATCGTTACATCGTCGGGTTCTCGAACAAGTGCAGTTATGTCACCGCGCCCACGGCCACCGCACTGGGGCTGCTGCGCGAGCGAGGGCTGCGGGTGCCATCCCGGGTCATATCGAACGGAGCCGACCTACAGGAGTACTCGCCGGGCCCAGCCGACGGCCAGATCCGGCATCGCTATGGATTGCCGGCCGGGCGGCCGCTGATCCTCTCGGCCGGGCGGCTCAGCCCTGAAAAGCGCATGGACGTCCTATTGAACGCGGCGGCCAGGCTGTCCCCCGACACGCAGATCGCCATAGCCGGCACCGGGCCGGACGAGGCCAGGCTGCGGGCACAGGCGCAGCGGCTCGGACTCGCCGGGAAGGTGCGGTTTCTTGGCTTCGTGCCCGGATCCGACCTCCCAGCCATTTACCGGCTGGCCGACGTCTTCGCCATCGTGTCCGAGGCGGAGCTGCAGAGCCTGACCACTATGGAAGCGATGGCGACCGGCCTGCCGGTGGTAGCCGTTGACGCCTATGCGCTCGGCGAGCTGGTGCGCCACGACGACAACGGGTTCCTGGCCCGTCCCGGGCAGGCCGCCGAGGTGGCAGCCTACCTCGCCCTGCTGTGCCGCGAACCGGACTTGCGGGCCAGGATGTCCGCGGCCAGCCTGCGGATCATCAGCCACCATGAACGACTTCGCTTGCTGGCCGAGTGGGAGTTTCTTTACCGCACGCTGGCTCCGACCGGGCCCGGTGAGCGATGACCAGCCCCAACGAGCCGCCGATACGGTTGCTCTTCCTCATCGGTGATACCGGCGGCGGGCATCGGAGCGCCGCGAAAGGCGTGGCCCAGGCACTCGACCACGCCTTTCCGGGCTGCTTTCACGCATTTATCTGTGACCCCCTGCGCGGGCCGGGCGCTCGGTGCTGGCTGCGCTGGCTCACCGGCCTGTACGGCCCGACCACTCGGATATCACCATGGCTGTGGGGTGTGCTCTGGCGAATGTGCAGCTCACCCCGATTCCTCGGCTGGCTCCGGCGGACACTCATGTCGCCCATCTACCGCAGCGTGGCGAAGGCCGTCGCGACCTGTCGGCCTGCTGTGATCGTCTCGTTCCATCCGCTGACGGCTGAGCCTGCCGTGCGCGTGCGGGACCCTGGTACCGCCATGCCGCCCGTAATCACGGTCATCACCGACCTGGTCACCGCCCATCTGTCGTGGCGGGACGCCGCGGTCGATCGCGTCATCGTGCCATCCGCGGCCATCGCGGGCCGTTGCGCACAGGATGGCATGCCGAAGGGGCATTACGTGGAGACCGGGCTACCAGTCGGCCCCGAGTTCTCCCAGCCACCAGCGAGCGCGCCCGAGCGTCAGGCCCTGCAACGATCCCTCGGCCTGGACGGGCGGTTCCTGGTCGTCGTGACCGGGGGCGGGGAGGGCTCGGGCGGCCTCTACCGCCGCACCGTCGCCATCCTCAGGAAGGTCGAGGACGTGGATGTCGCCGTCATTTGCGGCCGTAATCAACGGGTGCGCCGACGCCTCACCCGGCTGGCGGAGGGGGCCGGAGGGCGGCTCACTGTACACGGTTTCGTGGACAACATGGCAGCTTGGCTCCGCTGTGCCGACATCGTCGTGGGCAAAGCGGGACCGGGCACCATAGCCGAGGCGACCTGCTGCGCCGCTCCGCTCGTGCTCACCTCTTACCTGCCTGGCCAAGAGGAAGGCAACGCCGACTTCGTCGTCCAGGCAGGCGCGGGCAGTCATGCCCCCAGGCCACGCGACCTTGCCGCGGAGATCGCACGCCTGCGGAAGGATCCGGCCGCCCTGGCCGCCATGCGCGCAGCTTCGGCACGGGCCGGCCGACCCCGGGCCGCCGCTGACATCGCGAGCCTGATCGCTGAGGCCGCTAACGACCCCCTCACCTGGACCGAGCCTCCCGGCCCCGCATACGGCCATCGGCAACTGGCGGCGCTGACCGACCCCGACCCGGGCCCGGTGCCGGTAAGCCTGGGCGGATGACTTGCTGAGGACATGCCATGAACCGCGCTCTTAGACCGAACAGAGTGAGCAGATGACAGCCGAGGACGCTCTTTCCCGTCACACTGCCCCGCCGCTTGTGGTGCGCACGCAGGGTTCCGGCAGGACATTGCAGGCGGGACCCGTCTACTTGATTGGCCGCGACCCGGCGGCGGACATTACGGTCGACGAGCCATTGGTTTCCTGGCGGCACGCCGTTTTGAAGATAGCCGACGACCAGTGGCTGCTCGAGGACGCCGCCAGCACCAATGGGACGTTCGCCGGCGGCCAGCGGATACAGCGTGTCGACATCACGGATTCCTGTCAGGTCCGCCTCGGCCACCCAGAAACGGGCCCGGTCGTCTCCTGCTCGATCACAGCCGCCCCAGATCCCGCCGCCGCGCGGATACCTCCCCGTACGGCGGTATGGCCTGGCCAGCGGACCGGGTCAGGTGGCCGGCACCGAGCGCCGTCCTGCCGCTGCCGGTCAAGGTCCTGCGTATAGGCCGCGCCGACGACAATGACATGGTCGTGGCGGACCTGCGTGTGTCACGGCACCATGCCGTACTGCGCCGGTCTGGAGGCGATTACGAGATCGCCGACCTCGGCAGCCACAACGGCACGTTCGTGAATGGGCAGCGGATCACCCAGGCCGTGGTGACCGAGGCCAACGACGTTGGCATCGGCATGGCCACCTTCCGGCTGGTCGGCGACCAGCTGCAAGAGTTCGTCGACGCCGGCGACATCTCGCTTGACGCCCGCGGGCTTACCGTGCGGCTGCCAAGCGGCAAGGTGCTGCTGGACGACGTCAGCTTCCAGCTTGGCGAGCGATGCCTGCTGGGTGTGATCGGGCCGAGCGGCGCCGGCAAGTCGACTCTGCTCGGCGCGCTCACCGGCATGCGGCCGGCTACCACTGGCTCGGTGCTCTATGACGGGCGCGATCTTTATGCCAACTACGCCGAACTGCGGCACCGGATTGGCCTGGTGCCCCAGGAAAATATCCTGCACACACAGCTGTCCGCGAACCGTGCGCTGGGATATGCGGCCGAACTCCGCTTCCCACGCGACACCAGCCCGGCTGAGCGGGAACGGCGGATCGGTGAGGTAATCGGTGAGCTGTCGCTGACGGCGCACGCCGATACGCGCACGTCGTCGCTCTCCGGCGGCCAGCAAAAGCGCGTCAATGTCGCTCTCGAGCTGCTGACCAAGCCTTCGCTGCTGTTCCTGGATGAGCCGACGTCAGGGCTGGACCCCGGCCTGGACATGTCCGTGATGGAGATGATGTCCGGCCTCGCCCGCGAAGGGCGGACGGTCATCGTAGTAACACACAGCGTCGCGAACCTCGATATCTGCGATCGATTGCTCGTACTGGTGCCAGGCGGGAAAGTCGCTTATTTCGGGTCTCCAGCCGACGGTCTGCGTCATTTCCGCCAGCCAGGATGGGCGCAGGTATTCCGCGCGTTCGAGGCCGAGCCGGACCGGGATTGGGCCCGGGAGTACCGGCACTCGGAGTTCTTCGCCCGGTACATGGCGAAGCCAGCTCAGGCCGACCACGCATCCGCGGCGGCGGTTGGCGGGGCGCCGCCCCCACCCAAATCCCAGAACCGGCTGCACCAGCTGTCCACTCTCGTCCGGCGGTACGCGGCAGTGATCGCCTCCGACCGCAACTACGTAGGCGTGATCGCGCTACTGCCGATCATTCTCGGTGGCCTGATCAGGGCGATTCCGGATCCCGGTGGGCTGACCGGGACGAGCAACGGCAACGCGATCCAAGTCCTGCTGATCTTGGTTATGGGCGCGTGCCTCATCGGGGTGGCCAACGCGGTCAGGGAGCTGGTCAAGGAACGTTCGATCTATACCAGGGAACGAGCCGCAGGGCTGTCGCCTGGCGCCTATCTCTGGTCCAAGCTTGTGATCCTCGGCCTGATCAGCGCGGTGCAGGCCGTTATCCTCGTGCTGATTGGCCTGGCCGGGCGGCCGCTGCCCAAGCAGGGAGCTTTCTTGACGGCCGCTCCGCTGCTGGAGCTCATGCTGGGAATAGCCCTGCTCGCGATCGCGTCGATGACAGCCGGGCTGCTGATCTCGGCGGTGGTCAATTCATCAGACAAGACCATGCCGCTGCTAGTGGTGGCGGTCCTGGGCGAGGTTGTCCTCAGCGGCGGAGTCTTCCGCCTCAATGGGAAGGCTGGCCTCGAACAACTCGCCTGGTTCTCGCCCTCTCGTTGGGGCTTCGGCGCGGTCGCGTCCACCACGAACTTGAATCAGGTCACGCCGCCGCCTCCAGGTAACACACCCGATCCGCTGTGGCAGCACAGTCCGCATGTCTGGCTCCTCGACATGGGGATGCAACTGGTGCTCACCGCGGTCCTCGCCGGGCTTACCTGGTGGCGGCTGTATCAGGCCGGTCCCGGCCGCCGTCACTAGCCAGGCGCGCTGCGCAACCATTACGGTCCGGCGATCGCAGCCAGGGCACCAGTGCATGTGCAGACTGCCGGTGAGATTGCCGGTCAGTCTGCCTGGTCTGTTCCGCGGGTGCACGTTAGCCTTCGCGAGAAGGAAGAACACCGTGAAGAAAATGCATAGGCTTTACCAGATCGGCGGGCTAGCAGGCGCGATTCTCCTATCTATTGGCACTGTCCTAGCAATCGGAATACCGGAAGCGTCTGCACAAACCGGAATACCGAAAACGTCGGCGCCGATAACCGGCGCATGGTGCTACCCCAGCGGCTTCAGCGCTGCCTGCCTAAACGCATGGAACGGAGGCCCATGGGTAGACATTTACACAAACACCAGTGCCCAAAATGATAAATTCACGGCAATTCAAGGCGCCGATGGCAATTGGGTACTCGAAGACTCTGGCGGAAACGCTTGGTCCGGTGATTGTATCGGTGACGCATATAACGAATCCGGAAAAGCGGATACCAGCCTCGACCCGTGCGGATTTAGTGGTACAAATGCAGGATGGGGCACCCAATTCGAACTCGTAACTGCTGGCTGCATTGCAGGCGACGCAGCATTCTATAACCTCCATTGGCACGGCTATCTTGGGCCGCCAGATGGGTGGGCTAACGGTTCTCATTTCTACCTCAACAAGCGAGGGGAAATCTGTTTCGAACTGACCTGACCCTCGCCACCCGACCTTCAGCATCCCCGTCCTCCTGATAGGTGCCGGGGTCTTGTCAGCGCTGCGCTGCGTGTGCGGCCCGTGGACGACGTGCTCGCTGCATGCCCGATCGGCCGGTCAACGCCGGGAACTTACGGTCACTACCAGACAACCCGATACACCGGCTCATCTGCGTACAGGCAGGCCGACCCGCTGCGCAAACCGACCTTCTAAGCAGTGGGTGGCGGGTTGGAGTCCAGCTTACGGAGCTGCCTGTGGGCGTCCCGGGGTTTCGCGCTCGGCCTGTCGATTTTCGGCAGCGCCATTCGTGTAGGGGTGCAAAGTAACTACTCAGGAGGTCGACATGGCGAGGATCATCGCGATCGAGAACGTCACGTTGGATGGCGTGATGCAGGCACCCGCGGCGCCGGACGAGGACACTCGTGGCGGGTTTGCGTACGGTGGCTGGGGCCAGCCGTACGGCGACGAAATCAGCATGCAGAAGGCTCAAGAAGGCATGGCATCGGAGGGTGCGATGCTGTTCGGCCGGGTCACCTACGAGCGTTTCCTCAAGGTCTGGGCGGGTCGTGAGGACAACCCGTTTTCGCCGGTGCTCGACGCCCGGCACAAGTACGTCGTGTCCACGACCCTGACCGAGCCGCTGAAGTGGCAGAATTCGACACTGGTCGGCGGCGACGTCATCGCGGCGGTCCGAGAGCTCAAGGAACGCGCGCCCGAGGAGAACCTGGGCCTGCTGGGCAGCGGGGTGCTGCTGCGCTCGCTGCTAGCCGCGGATCTGGTCGATGAGCTGCAGCTGTCGATAGCTCCGCTCGTCCTCGGGACTGGCACGCGGCTATTCGCCGAACACGGTCCGCACCTGAGGCTCAGGCTCACAGATTCGGTGACCACGACGACCGGCGTGGTGCTAGCGACCTATCGTCGGGGGGAGGCATGACCCGGTACCTGCGCACATGGCCGACGCATTACGGCTGTGCTCCAGACGGATTAGATGCTCGCCAACCAACCAGCGGACGAGGCGCTGGGCGGCGCGCAGGATATACCCGGGATGATCCTGGGTAACTCGGTGGGCGCAGGTGCTGAAAGCCCAGATAGCTACGCTGCCGGGCAGAAAGTTACGGAGCAATGCTTGAGACCTGTGGATCGGCCCTGGACATAGATGAATGAGACCCAAACTGAGACCGCCCGGCGAGCCAGCAGTCCTTCGATCCAGGCCGCGGGTGTTGCGTAATTCGTTATTAGCACTGGACGTCACTGCCCATGGATGTGGGCAAATAGGACCGATCCGGCTGTAAGCCCCAGGCGATGTTCACCGTGACGCGGTGACGTTCGCTCGTTCAGGCGATTCTACTCGGCCAGGAGCAGGCGGTGCCAGGTGTCGGTGAGGAAGTGCTGGTAGCGCTGCGGGGTCCAGCCGCGCTGGCCGACCAGGAGCTGGTACATCT
Source organism: uncultured Actinomycetes bacterium (assembly GCA_963775825.1). Lineage (GTDB taxonomy): Bacteria > Actinomycetota > Actinomycetes > Streptosporangiales > Streptosporangiaceae > Bog-532. The sequence continues at coordinate 35,437 of CAVZKY010000061.1, read as the reverse complement.
CGGCGGCGTTGGTGGCCCAGACGATGTCGGCGGCCTGGCCGGGGTCTAGCCGCAGCGGGGCGGCGGTGGCCAGGTCGGCCACGAACAGGCGCATGTTCGCCGCGCGGCGTTCGGCGATCTCGGACCAGAGCGCGGCCAGCCCCGGCTCATCGCGGGCTGCTTCCTGGATGATGCTGAGCACGAGGGCCATGCGGGGGGCGATTGCCGTGATGGCCGTGGCGTAGATGGCGATCTTGGTGCCGGCGTCGGGGGCGGCCCGGATCGCCTGCACGTAGTCGCGCTGCTCGGCGGGGATGGCCTGGTCGGTGCCGGAGATCGCGGTCTCGATCAGCAGCCGGGCCAGTTCGGGCTTGCGCCCGACCGAGGCGTAGACGGTGTCCAATGCCACCCCCGCCCGGTCGGCGATCGCGGTCATCGGGGTGGCGGCGTAGCCGCGTTCGGCGAACAGTTCGCGGGCGGCGTCCAGGATGGCGGCGCGGGTGCGGGCGGCGGCCTGTTGGCGGCGGGTGGCGTCGTAGCGCCTCTTGACGGGGCTGGGCATGCGGGTCATGATACCAATATTCGTCCGAAGCAACTTCGGGCCAATATCGGGGAGAGTCCGATGACCTACGCCTTCACCTACGACGTGCCGATCAACGCCGAGACCTACGACCGCATCAAGCAGGGCCTGGGCCCGGAACGGCCGCCCGGCCTGATCGCCCACCTGGCCTGGCGCACCGAGTCCGGGCTGCGCTACGTCGACGTCTGGCAGTCCAAGGACCAGTGGGAGTCCTTCACCGGGAATCGGCTGCACCCCATCGTGCACCCGATCCTGCAGGACACGCTCGGCTTCGTGCCACCCGAGCCGCCCCGCACCGTGCTCGACGTCATCGACGCCTGGACCGACCGGCACCCCAGCTGACCTGCCAGGCGGACGGCACGCTGGTGTCCGTCACTCGCTGGACAGCGTGCGGCTGGCATGCCACGCAGTCTTCGCGTGGGCGGTCGGGGAACCCGAGGCGATGCTGTGGAACTACTGGGGCTCCGCAGGCTCCGCCAGTGCCTCACAAGCGCCTACCGTCCGCTTGTGCTGTGCCCCAAAACTGAGACCCCAGCATCCAAAAACGCCCGGACCGTGATCATGGTCCGGGCGTCTTGCCTGCTCAGAAGGGGTGGTCAGGGGCGGGGTCGAACCGCCGACCTTCCGCTTTTCAGGCGGACGCTCGTACCAACTGAGCTACCTGACCATCGGGGGCTGACGGTTCCGCCGCTCTTCCCCAGCGGTCCTGACGGGATTTGAACCCGCGACCTCCACCTTGACAGGGTGGCGAGCACTCCGAGCTGCTCTACAGGACCTTGCGCCTGCCAGCTTAGGCCAGCAGGTGCCCCCAACGGGATTCGAACCCGTGCCGCCGCCTTGAAAGGGCGGTGTCCTAGGCCGCTAGACGATGGGGGCTCGACAGCCTTCGCCGCCGTTGCCCGTGGCGCCCGCCGTCGGGGACTGCCCCAGCATAGGGGACAGAGACCACAACCAGCAAAGCGAGGCGGGCTCAAGTTTACCGGCGGGGCGCCGCGGCTCGGCGCGGCCGCCCGCCGACGGCCGGCTTGGGCAGGCAGAGCAGGAGAAAATACCTGGTCATAAGGGGCCGATCGGATTCCGCTGCGGCGCACCGCGGCGATGCCCTTGCCAACACAGCCATTCTTCGACACCGTAAGTGACATAGGGATAACACACTGCGGTCGCCGCCGAGACTCTGGTCACGTCGGTCAGTCGGATGGCCGTCGCACACCGCCGGGCCGGCAGGGAGGAACTGATGATGGACGGCGTCTGGCGCTCCCGGAAGCCGGGGTAGGCCTGCTTGTGTCGGTAATACAAGACGGCACGCGGGGGAAGCGGGGCACCGCCGTCGCGCCCGCGGCGGAAAAACGCCGGGAGGCCGCACCACCGCAGGGACGGCACCGGAGAGCACCGGAGAAGCAGGCCTCCTACCGAGAGGTCTTCGCGATCCGCGAATTCCGCGGGCTGTGGTTCGCGCAGATCCTGTCCTACGCGGGAGACCAGTTCGCCCAGGTCGCGATCGCGATCCTGGTCTACTCCCGGACGGGCTCGCCCCTGCTGACGGCGCTGGCTTACGCCCTGACCTACCTGCCGCCGATCGCGGGGGGCCCACTGCTGTCCGGGCTCGCCGACCTGTTCCCACGCCGCCGGGTCATGATCGTCTGTGACGTGACGCGAGCGGGACTGGTCGCCCTCATGTCGCTGCCGAGGATGCCGTTTGCCGGGCTGTGCGGACTGTTGTTCATCACCGTGCTACTCGGGGCGCCCTTTTCGTCAGCTCGGTTCGCGCTGCTGCCGGATGTGCTGCCCGGGGACACGTTCATCGTCGGCTCGGCGATCGGGAACATCAGCTATCAGGCCAGCCAGATCCTCGGCTTCGTGGCCGGCGCGGCGGTCGTGGCCGTGCTGAAGCCGGACCGGACGCTGGCCATCGATGCGCTGTCCTTCGCCCTGTCCGCCCTATTCGTCACCGGCTGGGTGAAGCACCGCCCGTCTCCGCGCCGCGAGCCAGGCAAGCGGCCGTCGCTGTGGGCGGTGTCACGGGAAGGCCTGACGATGGTCTTCGGTCACCCGGTGCTCAGGACGCTGGTGCTCTTCGGCTGGCTGGCCGGCTTCTGTATCGTGCCCGAAGGGCTCGCTGCTCCGTATGCGCACTCGCTGCACGGGACGGCCCTGACCGTCGGCCTGCTCATGGCGGCCATGCCCCTCGGCACGGTCGCCGGGGCGTTCGCCTACAGCCGCCTGGTCCCGCCGTCCGGCCGGATAAGGACGATGGGCTGGCTGGCCATGGCTTCCTGTGCCCCGCTGATCGGGAGCGCTTTCAGACCGCCGCTGTGGGCCGTGCTGACCCTCTGGGCGCTGGCCGGCGCGGGTGGCGCCTACCAGTTGGTGGCCTCCGCGGCGTTCGTCCAGACGGTGCCGCCCGAGGGGCGCGGGCGGGCCTTCGGCCTGGCCCAGTCGGGCCTGCTCGCCGTCCAGGGCCTGGGCATCGTGGCCGGCGGTGCGCTCGCCAGCATCATCGGGGCCCCGGTCGCGGTGGGCCTGGCCGGCCTGCTGGGCTTGTGCGCGGCGGCCATCCTGGCGATGGGCTGGACCCTTCGCCGCGGCGACGTAATCGCCGCGGGGCACGCGCGCTCGGCGGCTCGCAGCTGACCGCGCGACGCTCAGCGCCCACGCTGCGGCCCGTCACGGCCCGTCGCAGCACTGCCGCATCACCGGCCGCGCCCGGCGGGCGCCGTGGTCCCTCGCTGGCTGCGCCCCCGGCGGGCGCCGTGGTCCCTCGCTGGCGCGCCCCGGCGGGCGCTGCGGAGCCGACGCCGTCCCCGGAACGGCGCTTGCCGCGGTCAGCGCTGCTTGTTGATCACGTTCTCCACGATCGACGTCTTCTCCCCTTCTTCAGGGATGACCGCCCAGCCCACCAGGTACAGCAGGGCCCCGAGGCCCCAGAAGATCGTGAATACGGCAAAGGCCAGCCTGACCAGCGTGACATCGATACCGAAGTAGTCGGCGACACCGGCGCACACGCCGGCCACCAGCCTCCCGTCACGGCGGCGGTACAAGTGCTTGGTCCCGTTGGCTCCGTGGCCATTGTTCTCGCTCATGGTTGTGATCATGCCCCCTTCGCGGAGGTTCTGACATAGGGAATCCCCCCTGTTAATACCCTGAGTTCTATACAGCCGAGAGGAACCGCCGATGTCATCCCCCGCAGCTGACCCTCCGGTGGGCAACCACCCCGCCAGTCCCCCGTCCGGCGCAGACCGTAAGCCGGCCGAGATCGACCTGCTCCGCATCGACGACCAGCTGACCCCCGATGAGCGGCTCGTCCGCGATACAGTGCGCGATTTCACCGCGGACCGGATCCAGCCGCATATCGCCGACTGGTTCGAAGGAGGCACGATTCCCGGTGACCTCGTGCCCGAGCTCGGCAAGCTGGGGGTGCTGGGCATGCACCTGACTGGATACGGGTGCGCCGGGATGGGCGCGGTCGCCTACGGCGTAGCCTGCCGGGAGCTCGAAGCGGCCGACTCCGGCCTGCGCAGCATGGTCTCGGTCCAGGGCTCGCTGGCCATGTTCCCGATCTGGAAGTACGGCTCAGAAGAGCAGAAGACCCGGTGGCTGCCGCGGATGGCGGCGGGCGAGGCGGTCGGCTGCTTCGGCCTGACCGAGCCCGATCACGGTTCCGACCCGGCCGGGATGAGCACGCGCGCCCGCCGGGACGGCTCCGACTGGCTGCTCTCCGGCACCAAGATGTGGATCACCAACGGCAGCATCGCCGACATCGCGGTGGTCTGGGCGAGCACCGATGAAGGCGTCCGGGGCTTCCTCGTCCCACGCGGCGAGCCCGGCTTCACCACCAGCGACATTCACAAGAAGCTGGCACTGCGCGCGTCGATCACCTCTGAACTGCACTTTGACGAAGTTCGCCTGCCCGCGGATGCGGTACTGCCGGGCGTCACCGGCCTCAAGGGGCCGCTTTCCTGCCTTAGCGAGGCACGGTTCGGGATTATCTGGGGCGCCACGGGGGCGGCCCGGGCGTGCTACGAGTGCGCGGTGGAGTACGCGCGGACGCGCGAGCAGTTCGGCCGTCCGATCGGCGGATTCCAGCTCACCCAGTCCAAGCTCGCCTGGATGGCTTCCGACCTGATCCGTGCGCAGCTGCTGGCCCTGCACCTGGGGCGGCTCAAGGAAGCCGGGCCGCTGCGCCCCGACCAGGTCAGCCTGGGCAAGATGACCTGCGTCCGGACCGCCATCGACATCGCCAGGCAGGCGAGGAGCATCCTCGGGGCCAACGGCATCACGCTCGAGTACCCGGTGATCAGGCACGCCAATAACCTCGAGGCGGTGCTCACCTACGAGGGCACCCAGGAGATCCATGAACTGGCGATTGGCGAGGCCATCACTGGCCTGGCCGCCTACCGCTGACGGCGCCGCGGCCCCAGGGCCTCGCCGGCCGGGCGCGGGACCGCTGCACCATCGCGCAGACATCGGTACGCTTCATGGTGATGTGCCGTACCAGTGCATCACGGGGCGTTAGCTCAATGGCAGAGCAGCGGGCTTTTAACCCGTGGGTTCAGGGTTCGACCCCCTGGCGCCCCACCTGGGGAAACACTCCGTCCGCGTGATGGGCGTGGAACGGTTCGTGGAACGATTGTCGTCCATGCGGTCTATTTTGCTGCCATGCCGAGGGCCGCCAGGGGGCACGTACAGCGACTGCCTAGTGGGTCGTTCCGGGTGTCGGTGTACGCCGGGGTGGATCCGCTCACCCGGCAGCAGATCCGCTTCAGATCCACGGTCAAGGATGAGCGGCTGGCGCAGATCGAACTGGGCAGGCTTCTCAAAGAAACGTCGGATGGCCGTAGGCCGGAGACTGACGCGACCGTGGCGAAGCTGCTCGACGAGTACGCTGCGGTCGCCGGGTGGGAGCTATCGACACGGGAAGCCAACGAGGGCTATATCCGGCGCACCATCAAGCCCGCGCTCGGGCATCTGCAGGTCCGCAAGGTACGCGGCCCGATCCTGGACAAGCTGTACATGAGGCTGATGCGTTGCGGTGATCTGTCCTGCAATAGCCGGCCGTTCACCGAGCACCGCCGTGTCCCGGTCCTGGACCCTGCGGACTCCCGGCCGGGCTGGGAGCAAGCCGCGGGCAGACTGCGGGACGCTATCGCGGCCGGGGAGCTGGCCGCAGGCGAGCCGCTCCCCTCCGTTTGTGAACTGAACGGCCTCCAGGGAGTGCGCACGGCGACGATCCAGGACGCCTTTGCCGTCCTGTCCGATGAGCAGCTGATAACCCTTCGCCATGGCCGTACTGCGGTGGTCGCTGGAGAAGCGGAGCCGACCGGCGATAGTGGCCGAGCGCGGCGTGCTGGGCGCGGTCACGATTGCAAGCTGGCTGGTTGCCGTCCGCACGTGTGCAAGCCGATGAAGGCCAAGACGATACAGAACATTCACAGCATTCTGTCCGGCGCTTTCGCGACGGCGAAACGCTGGGATTGGATTGACTGGAACTCTGCGGAATCCGCCAAGTCACCGACTGTCGCGCAGCGGCCACTACCGGCGACCGCGCCAGAGGACGTTGCGGCGGTGATCGCTGAAGGCCGGAAAGCGCATCCGAAAATGGCGTTGTACCTATGGCTGGCCGCGATAACTGGAGCGCGCCGGGGTGAACTATGCGGGTTGCAAGTCTGTGATATTGATCTGGAACGCGGCATTCTTCACCTTGCCTTCAACTATCTTGTCAAGAACGGCCAGCGGGTCCGCAAGGACACCAAGACCCACCAGGACCGGTATCTCGCCATCGATCCGGTAACTTGCGCAATGATCCGCGAGCACCTGGACGCGATCCGCGCCAGCCTGGCCGACTTCGGCCTTGACCTGCCGGAAGAGGCCTACATTTTCTCAAATGACCCCAAGGGCGTTAGCCCATGGAACCCGGACCGGGTCACACACAAAGTGGGTGAGCTCGCGGGCGCCTACCAGGACGCCGGGCGGCTGGATGAGGTCATCCCGCTGTACGAGCGCACCCTCGCCGACTCCGGGCGGGTCCTGGGCGAGACCCACCCCAACACCCTGACCTCTCGCAACAACCTCGCTCTCGCCTACCAGGACGCGGGCCGTACCGACCAGGTAACGGCTCTGACCCCAAAGCCTTCTGATCCGTAGGAGCGGGCAAGTTGTCCACGACTGTCCGTTGCTGGTCATGAGCTTGGCGGATATTCCGCAACTGTCATCACCTGTCGACGGCTATTCGGAGGCTTGGCAGCAGTGTTGGGGCAACAGGCGGTGTTACGCCACGAGGTCCGCGGCTGGGCCCACATGGAGCAAGCTAAAGCCATCTGGAAGAATTACGCGCTCCTCGATGCGAGCGCCCCGGCACCCGCCAAGAACCCTTGGTACGCCTCGCGGCCAGGGAGAAATGCCTCCGGGCTCGATCCGCCGCCAGCGCGGGGTCTCCGCGGGACTGACGTCCAGGCGGCAGACCATCACAATGAGGGTTTGCGGGTCAAACTCGCGGCAGTCCTCCAGCGGCACCGGCACTTCGGGAAGGTCCGCGATGCGGAGAAGCTCCTCGTCTGAGGTGAGCCTCGCCGCTGCCCGGATGCAGGCACGGAACTTTCCCGACATGGGCGCCGTGGCCCGGTAAGCACCCCCGGTCTGCCTGAGGACGTCCGCGAGAACAAAGCCCGCAGGCAAGCCCCTTTCCTGACGCCACTTCAGAAATGGAACGTCAGGCGGCAGGACCTCGGCAAGCGTTCTGAATGTTGCCATCCATCACCATCTCGGCTACCGATCATGCCCAGCCGACAGGCGCCGCAGCCAAGCACCACGGCTCCGTTCAGTTTCTCACACAGAGACCCGACACGAAATTCCTGTTCTTCCCCCGTCTTCCTCGCAGGCGCCGAATCCATGCGAGTGGATGCCGCGTCTAGGCTGGCGAAGCCATCGCGTAGCGACGCCCGGAGGGCATCGCCCATGCCGGGCGTACTCAAGGGCGCGCCTACGGCGCGTCGCCGAAACGATGACGCAAGCGCCACCCTTGAGGTGACCTCCCCCGGCAGACCCTCGGCACCTGTCGGGAGGACGCAGCGGAGGGCATCTTCTTTGGAGACCTGAGACCATATTGCCCTCACCCAAGGTGATCGGTCGACCACCCGGCGCAAAGTTTTCTATCGCGCACTTCCTTCGCTTACCGGAATGCTGTCACTCTGTGTAACTGTAGCGACACGTAAAGTGGCAGCATCGCGGATTCGGAAATACTGCGCCCGGGGCCGCCAGGGGCCCGAGTACGGCTCTACGCGGCCAACCCACCCTGAGACGGTTATAGCGGCCGTCCAAGGGTGGGCGCGGTCGGAAGAGTCACCACAGTGACCTATGTGTTCACGCCGCCGCATAAGGGCATGGGCAGTACCGACCGGGCCGGTCACGAGCAGGTCGCCTTCTGCCAGGACAACCAGAGCGGCCTCAAGGCAATCATCGCGATCTACCCCACGGCGCGCCGCGCTCCCCGGCTACATCGTCAACGTAATCCCGCGCTGGGGTGACCGGCCCCGGTTCGAAGTAATGGCCCGGGACCAGCCGCAGCCCCTACTGCCTCATCTCGACCGATGCCTGCGAGATATGACGGGAGCTCCGCCCGGGCTGACCACCGGCCAGGAAGCGCGGGTCGACGTCGTTGAGCTGGCTGTACGCGCACGGCACGCCTTGGCAGTCCTGCCGGGGCGGTCTAAGCTCATGCTCAGGTGAGCCGGGAAGCCTGGTCGGCGCGACATCGAAGCCGTCCGCCAGGAGCGTGATGATCACCGACAACACATCTGCAGCTGGGCCGCCAGCCACCGTTGCCGCGTTTTACGAGGACGCCCCGATCCGGACGGGAGGTGCCCGCCGGTGAACCGCTACCTGACCAGGGACAACGCCGCGATTCTGGCCGCGCTGGTGGCGCCGCTCGTGGCGGCGGCGATCCTCCTGCCGTTCCGCGCGAACTGGCCGAACACGAACGTGGCCCTGCTCCTGGTCGTGATCGTCGTCGCGGTAGCCGCGATGGGGAACCGCTTCGCCGGGGCTCTTGCGGCGGTGTCGGCCGCGGCCTGGTTCGACTTCTTCTTCACCCGGCCCTACGACCGGTTCTCGATCCGCAGCTCAGCGGATGCCACGACCGCGGTTCTGCTGCTGGTGGTGGGCGTGGCGGTGTCCCAGCTAGCGGCCCGCGCCCGGCGCCTGCGGGTGATCACCATCACCGACGCGGGTTACCTCGCGCAGATCCACGAGACCGCCGCGATGACCACATCGGCCACGGTGCCCGACGACGTAGCCCGGCACGTCGTCCAGCAACTCATTCCCCTGCTGGACCTGCAAGAGTGCCGGTTCCAGTACGGGGCCCTGCTCGGCCACCCGCCCCGCCTCGAGCCCGACGGCACGGTGATGACCAGCTATGGCCACCGCGACGTCGAACTGGCTGGCCTGCCGGAGGAGGAAATCGAGCTGCGGGTCTACGGCAATGGCCGCTACTACGGCCGGTTCATGATGAAACCGAAGCCGGGCGCCAAGCCGTCACGGCAGGCCCGTCTGGTCGCCGTCACCCTCGCGGATCAGGCCGGGCGCGCGTTCAGCGACAGCGAGCGCGCCCCGAGCGGGCGCTGACCGGGGCGAGGCTGACCGTCCCGGTGCATACCCCTGCGGGGCGGCTCCGGCCGCCCGCCTCCGGGCCCGAGGAGGGACGCCCTGCCTGACGAGGTGCGGCCCGCTGCGGCTCGCCCGTTCTCGGCGCGGACAATGTGGGAGCGCAGCCTGCAGACGCCGCTGCGCAGCTTCCTGCGCACCGAGACCGGCAGTGCCGCGGTCCTGGTGGCGATGGCGCTGGCCGCCCTCATCTGGGCGAATGCCGGCGGGTCCTCCTACGAGGCCGTGTGGCATACGCGACTGCTGGTCCGGCTCGGCAGCGCGGAAGTGTCAATGGATCTTCGCGGCTGGGTGAACAGCGGCCTGATGACTTTTTTCTTCTTCATCTTCGGCCTGGAGGCCCGCCGCGAGTTCGACATGGGTGAGCTGCGGGAACGGCAGCGGCTGGCGCTCCCGGTCATGGCCGGGCTGGGCGGCCTGCTGGTGCCGGTCGCGATTTACCTGGCCCTGAACGCCGGCCTGTCCCACGGCCCACGGCTGGGGCGCGGCGATGTCCACGGACACCGCACTCGCCCTGGGGATGCTGGCCCTGACCGGGCCCCGGTTCCCGGACCGGGTGCGCGCGTTCCTGCTGTCGGTCGCGGTGGTCGACGACCTGGTCTCGCTCGTGGTCATCGGCGCCGCCTACAGCCGGGCGGTCACCGCCGTGCCCCTCGGCGTCGCGGCGGGGATCTTCGCGGTGATCTTGGCCCTGAGCCGGGCCGGGATCCGGTACGGCGCCCTCTACGCGCTACTGGGAATTGCGGCGTGGGTCGCGGTTTTCCGGTCCGGTATCGACCCGGTCGTGGTCGGCCTGGCGATGGGACTGGCGACCTACGCCCACCCGGCCGCCCGGACCGACCTGGAACGCGCCAGCGACCTCTTCCGCAGATTCCGCGAGCAGCCGACATCCGAGCTGGCCCGGTCGGCGAGCGCCGGGCTGGCCTCAGCGCTGTCGCCGAACGAGCGGCTGCAGCAGCTCTACCATCCCTGGACCAGCTATGTCGTCGTGCCGCTGTTCGCGCTGGCCAATGCCGGCATCACGATCACCGGCAGCTTCCTGGCCCGGGCTTATATCTCCCCGATCACGCTGGGCATCATGGTGGGCTACATCGCGGGCAAGCCCGTCGGCATCGTCGGCGCGTCATGGCTGCTCAGCCGCCTCAGTCGCGGCAAGATCCGGCCGCCTGTCGGCTGGGCCGCCGTCACTGGTGTCGGCACGGTCGCCGGCGTCGGCTTCGCCGTGTCCATCCTGATCGCGACCCTGGCCTTCAGCGGCATTCAGCTGCAGGAGGCCAAGCTCGGGGTGCTCAGTGCCGCGCTCGGCGCGTCGCTGCTCACCTGGCTGGTGTTCCGCGCCACGGATCTGCTGCCGCGCCGACTGCGGATCCGGGCCCTGCTCGGTAACGCGCAGGCCATCATCGACCTGGGCGCGCCGGTCGACCCGGGCCGTGACCACATCCGCGGGCCGGCCCGCGCGCCGGTGACCATCGTTGAGTACGGCGACTTCCAGTGTCCCTACTGCGGCCAGGCCGAACCGGTCCTGCGCAATCTGCTGGCCGGGCACGGCGAGGTCCGGTACGTCTGGCGCCACCTTCCGCTCAGCGACGTCCACCCCCGGGCCCAGCTCGCGGCCGAGGCGGCGGAAGCGGCCGCCGACCAGGGCGCGTTCTGGCCGATGCACGATCTGCTGCTGAGCCATCAGGACGCCCTGGCGCCCACTGACCTGATCCGCTACGCCGGAGAGATCGGCCTCGACGCCGCGCGTTTCCGTGACTACCTGGCCCGTCGCGCCGGCGCGGCGAGAATCGCCGAGGATGTGGACTCCGCCGACCTCAGCGGCGTCTCCGGGGTCCCGACCTTTTTCGTCAACGGCCTGCGGCATTACGGCGCCTACGACATCGACGCGCTCACCTCGGCGGTGCAGGCCGCCAAGGCCCGCGCGACCGGCCGGAAACCGCATCCGCCCGCTACCGCGGCCGCGCCCTGACGCTGGCCAGGGCAGGAGCAGCGCCAGCCGACGACCGTATCCGGGCGCTATCATGAGCGGCAGGTGAGCCGGGAAGTCTGGTCGGCAATTTTCGAGGGGAAAGGCTGATCATGCATGGCTTCCGCCGGTCCCCGGCGCTCCACTCCCACTGGCGCGCCGACGTGCTGCGTACCAACCTCTGGCTGGTCCCCGGCCTGGAGGTCCTGGCGGCGATCGCGCTGTTCGTCATCACCCTCAACCTGGACCACGCCGTCTACCGCGACGAATTTGGTCTGCCTTCGTGGGTGATCGTCGGCAGCGCCGACGCCGCCCAGCAGATCCTCACCGCCATCGCCACCGCCGTCATCACCGTGGTAGGGGTGGTGTTCTCGATCATCCTGGTGACCCTCACGCTCGCGTCCACCCAGTTCGGGCCCCGGATGCTGCGTAACTTCATCCGCGACCGGGGAACGCAGCTGACGCTGGGGACGTTCGTGGCGACGTTCGTGTACGCCGTGCTCGTCCTGGTCTCGATCGGCCCGGGATCACGCGGGACCTTCGTCCCGCACATCGGCGTGACGGTGACCCTGGCGCTGACGGTGGCCGACATGGGGGTGCTGATCTATTTCATCCACCACACGGCGACGTCGATCCAGCTGCCGCAGGTAATCGCGAGCATCGCCCAGGACCTGGCCGAGGCGATCAAGGTCCAGGGCGGCCATGACGTCTGGCCCGGCTCATCGGGCACCCAAGTCAGCGGCCCGTCGGCGGCGGAGCTGCTCACCCGGATGCAGGCCGAGGGCGGCGAGGTCCGGGCGCCCGCGAGCGGCTACCTCCAGTTCATCCGGCAGCGCTCCCTGGTCCAGCTCGCCGCCAGAGCAGATGCGGTCATCGCTCTCGATTACCGGCCCGGGCACTTCCTGGTCCAAGGCCACCCATTCGCTTCGGTGTGGCCGCCTGAGGCGGCGAAGCAGGTGAGTGAAGCGCTGGGCCGCGCGCACATCACCGGGCCCTACCGGACGCTGACCCAGGACATCTCCTTCGGCATCGACCAGCTCGTCGAGATCGCCATCCGAGCCCTGTCAGCGGCCGTCAACGACACCTTCACCGCGCTCACCTGCATTGACTGGCTGGGCGAGAGCCTGTGCAAGATCACCCTCAGCTGGCACCCGGCGCGGGTGCACCGGGACAGCCACGGATTCATCCGGGTCATCACGGCCGAGCCGAGCCACGAGCGCCTCGTGCAGCGCGCCTTCGAGAAGATCCGCCAGGCCAGCGTGGGAATGCCAGCGGTGCTGATCCGCCAGCTCGAGGCCCTGACCAAGATCATGGCCGACACATCCAGCGCCGGACAACGCCGCGTGCTGCTGGAGCAGGGCGCCATGATCCAGCGGGCCAGCGAGCGCTCGGTACCGGAGGCGGCAGACCGGGATGATATCCGGCGCCGGTACGAGGACTTGCTCAGCGCCGCCACCCGGCTCGGAAACGCGAGAACGGCGCTACCACCCTGGGTTAGACGGCCGGCCGCTGATGACGTCGCGACCGCCACGGCTTACTGTCGTTATGTGATAGCTGCGGTCATCCTGGTGGGGATCTCCGTGCTCGTCATGGCCGGGCTGGCCTGGACCGCACGCCGGGTGCATGTCGGCACTCTGGACGCGCTCGCGCTGGCCGAAAAGGTCGCCACGCCCAGGCCCTCCTCCGCGCTTGACTGGCCCGAGCTGCGGGTGCGCGCATTTGTCCCGCAGCCAGATGAGCCAGCCGAGCTCGCGCAGCCGGATAAGGCAGCGCAGGTCCTGCTGCTGGTCGAATGGCCTGCACACCCGCAGCAGACGTCGATCTTGCTGGTCGCCCTCGACGGCAGCGATCCCCGGCCGCTGCCGCTCCTGGCGGAGTGGTGCGGCACGCGCACATCGGTCTCCCCGGCCAGGTACGGGCGGGCTGGACTCGAGCTTCGCCGCCGACAGAGCCTCGAGCGGGTGTACGGATTGCTGATCGCGGAGGATGCCAGGCCTACGTCGTTCCCCTCGGCCCGGCCCGGTCCGGACGGGCGTCGCCGGCCGACGGACGGGCAGTAGGAAGACGCGGCGGAAGGCGGGAGTCTGGATACGGAATGGCGGTCGTAATCGGGATCTGGTTCGCGCTGGCGGGAGGGCTGGCGGCGCTGGCTGGGCTGACCGGGATACATCGCGCGCACCGGCTGCGCCGCCGTGGATTGACAGCCTGGGCCACTGCCGTGCCACCGGTCGCGGCCGGTGCACCGGCAGGCGGGTCACCGAGGCTGGCCCTGATGCGGTACGGGCTCGCGGACGGGCGGGTCATGGAGTCGTTCTGTCCCGAGGCAGTCTGGAAGGCGGCCCTGCTCCGGCCCGGTCATAGGGTGCTCGTCTGGTATGACCCCGCGGATCCGCAGGACGTCCTGATCCACGGCCGGCGGGGAAGACGCGTCGTTGACAGTGCGTTCGTGGCCGTCGGCGCGCTCTTCATCTTCATCGGTACGGCGCTGGCCGCGCTCGGTCACTGAGTCAGGGCGCGGTCAGCTCAGTGAGCTCCTGCCAGGACTTCTGGGTCAGGTCCACGCCGTCGTGCGCAGCGGCGGCATGAGCGGAACCTACCGGGCCGTGATCCCGCCGTCCACGGGAAGGATGACGCCGTTGACGTACGCGCCCGCCCGGCTGGCCAGGAAGACCGCGACCCCGGCCATGTCGTCGGGCCGCCCGATACGGCCGAGCGGCGTACTGGCAGCGATCTCCTCGCCGCGATCGTGCAGCGTCTGGGCCATCATCCTGGACTCGAACGGCCCGGGAGCGACCGCGTTGACCGTGATGTGCTGGGGGCCGAGCTCGACGGCGAGCACCCGGGTCAGGTGATGCAGCCCGGCCTTGGCCGCCGCGTAGGAGTAATTGTTCACGATGGGCACGATGAGGCCGTCAATCGAGCCAATGTTGATCACGCGGGCCGGGTCGTCCGCGGATGCGGCCTTGGCCAGCAGCGGCAGGAAGGCCCGGGTCAGGAAGAACGGCGCCTTGAGGTCCAGGTCCAAAACCTTGTCCCAGCCCGACGCCGGGAACTCCAGCAGCGGCGCACCCCAGACGGCACCGGCGTTGTTGACGAGCACGTCCAGCTGGCTGGTGAGCCCGGCCACCTCGCCGGCCAGCCGCTGGCACTCCGCCTCCCCGGACAGGTCAGCCGGGATCGCCCAGACCTGCTGGCCGGACGCGGCGTACGAGCGCAGTTCAGCGGCGGCCTCGTCGCACGCGTCAGCCTTGCGGGACGAGATCACGACCGACGCACCCGCCTGGACCAGGCCACGCGCAATCATCAGGCCGATGCCACGCGAACCCCCCGAGACGACCGCCGTCTTTCCCGTGAGGTCGAACAGTCCACTCACATGATCACCACCATTGATCGAGTCCGGCGCGTCGCGGGAGCGACATATAGAAGTATTCCTTCAGCCGAACGGGACAGTATGCCAACTGATCATCCACCGCGAGCCAGCCTGCGGCCGGGACCGGGCGCTGATCCCGCCGGAGCCGGGCCGGGTGCGTGTGATTTCGTGGCAGCAGGAAAGATGACCGGCACACCGGGCCCGGGACCCTGGACCCGGCCATCCGCTAGCCGGTAACTAGCCGGTAAGGAGCCCTGCCACGTCCGCCACACCTGACCTGCGGCAGATCGCCGCCGACGTCTTCGGCTATCCCGAGCTGCGGACTGGGCAGCATCAGGCCGCCGCCGCGCTGGCCACGGGGCGTGACTGCCTGGCTGTCATGCCGAGCGGTGCAGGCAAGTCAGCGATCTACCAGCTCGCCGCGATCGCGCTCGGCGGCCCCGCCGTGGTTGTGTCACCTCTGCTGTCGCTGCAGCGGGACCAGGCCGACCACCTGCTCTCGCATGGCCTGACCGCGGTCACGGTGAACGCGAACGCACCGGAAAGCCGCCGCGCCGCGGCCTACGACCTGCTCCGGGACCGCCAGGCGGGCTTCGTCTTCCTCGCCCCGGAGCAGCTGGCTCGCGACGATGTGCGCGACATACTGGCCGAGGCGCCGCCCCGGCTGCTCGCGGTGGACGAGGCACACTGCGTGAGCAGCTGGGGACATGACTTCCGTCCCGATTACCTGCGGATCGGCGACGTGATCAGCTCCCTGGCCCGCCGGCCGGTCGTCGCGGCGCTCACCGCCACAGCTGCTCCCCCGGTCCGCGAGGAAATCATCCGGCGGCTCTGCTTGCGCAAACCCGCTCAGGTGGTCCGCGGATTCGACCGCCCGGAGATTCACCTGGCGGTACGGGCCTTCCACGAAGCCGCCGATAAGGAGGCCGCAGTCGAGGAGGCGGCCACGCAATTCAGCGGTACCGGCATCGTGTACGCGGCGACCCGGGAGGAAACGGAGACGTACGCGCGGCGGCTGCGGGTCCGGCCGTACCACGCCGGGCTCAGCCGGGCCGCGCGCGAGGAGACCCAGAAGATCTTCATGGCCGGGGCGACGATCGTCGCCACCAGCGCGTTCGGGATGGGTATCGACCGGCCCGACGTCCGCTTCGTCATCCACGCCTCCGTGCCCGGCTCACTGGATGAGTACTACCAGGAGGTCGGGCGGGCCGGACGGGACGGTAGGGCGGCCCAAGCAGTGTGCTTCTACCGGTCCGAGGACCTCGGCCTCCGGCGGTTCTTCACCGGCGGCCTGCCGGATGAAAAACTGCTCGCCGAGGTCGCGGCCGCCACGCAGACCCCGGTGTCAGTGCGTGAGCTGGCCGAACGCGCGGACATGTCGGAGCGCCGGCTCACCGGGCTCGTCAACCTCCTCGAGGCGGCCGGGGCCGTCCGGCTGCACGACCTCATCGAGCCCGTCGCCGATGCCCCGCCGCCCGCCGAGGCCGCCGCGAAGGCGATCGAGATCGCCGCGCACAACCGCTCGGTGGAACGCTCGCGGGTGGAGATGATGCGCCGGTACGCCGAGCTGACCGACTGCCGGCGGCGGTTCCTGCTGCGGTACTTCGGCCAGGGCGCGGACGATCCCTGCGGGCGGTGTGACAACTGTGACGCCGGCCAGTCCACCCCAGCCAGTCACTCCCGCGACGCGTTCGCGGCCGGGATGCGGGTCGAGCACCAGGAATGGGGGCGCGGGGTGGTCCTGGCCGAGGCTGGGGAGCGGCTCACCGTTTTCTTCGACGAGGTTGGGTACAAGGAGCTGCTCACCGAGGCCGTGCTGCACGGCCGTATCCTCACCCCCGCCGGGACGGAGGCATCATGACCCGACCGCCGCCAATACCGCTACCACGACCTGTGGCGTGAGCAGCGCGTCCGCGAGAAGCACGATCGGGTCCTGGATTTCGGCCGGGCGCTGCATCCCGGTCCTGCCCGGAAGCCGCGGCCGGCGTCGGACGGTGACGGCTCCGCCGAGCGGGAATGCTACGTGTTCGTGGCCGCCCGATGTGCGAGGGGCCACTGAACGGGTATGGGCTCCAGCATGGATGCCAGTGGCCGCGACGACAGCGGGACCGCCGGGGAATCGGCCGGGCCGGAGGATTCCGGGCCAGAGGATTACAGTTTCGTCGAGGCCCCTGATGTCGGCGAGGTCGCCGCTGTCGTCGGCGAGCTGAGCGAGTCGGCCGAGCAGCCAACATCCGGCCGCCCGTTGAACGAGGTCGCCCGCTCAGCCCTCGCCCGGGTCAGGCGCAGCGGGAGGGGCGTCGGCCGCCGCGATGCGGACGGCGGCCATGAGCCGGAGACGGCCGAAGGGCCAGATGCGGCCGCAGGGTCAGACGTGACGGCTGGGTCCGGCGTGACCCCCGGGTCGGGTGTCGCCCGCCGGGGATTGGACGCCGTGCGCCGCAGCCCGGAGCTGGTACGGCGCGGATCGGACCTGGCGCGTCGCAGTCCGGACCTCGTCCGGCGCAGCCCCGACCTCGTCCGGCGCCGCCCAGACCTGGGACGGCGCGGATCGGGGGCGAGCCGAAAGGGCACCAGCGTCATGGGCCGCGGAACACGGCTGTTCGGGCGCGGGGTGCAGCGGGGAGGCCGCTGGCTGTCCGGTGAGGTGCTGGCCCTGGCTCCTCGCCTGCCCGTCCGCGACCAGGCCACGCTGCGCGCCCAGTTCCCCGGCAAGTCCCCCGACGAGCTGGCCGATGTCCTGATCGAGGGCGCTTCCCGCGCGTCGGCCGCGGTGGGCGCCACGGTGGGCATCTGGTCGGTCCTCCCGGTGGCCCCCGCCTTCCCGGCTGAGATCGTCACCGAGACCCTGACGCTGGTCGGAATCGAGATCAAGCTCATTGCCGAACTGCACGAGGTATACGGCATGCGGCCGCCCGGTGACTTCGCCAGCCGGATGACGGCCTTTGTCGGTGCGTGGGCGCACCGGGGCGGCGTCACGCTGACGCCTGGCGGGGTGGTCCTGGCCATGGGCTCACCGCTCGGGCGCCGCCTGCAGCGCCGTCTGGCGGCCCGCGCGGGCCGCAGCGCTGTCTCACTGGGCCCGCTGCTGACCGGAGCCGCGGCCGGGGCGCTGCTCAACCGCAGGGAGACCCGCCGCCTCGGCCAGGAGATCCACGATGACCTGCGCAAGAGGTCACCGGCCGCGGCAACGTGGCGACGCTGAGCCGCTCCGCACGCCAGGCCCCGCGCTCCCCTTTCTCGCGGCCACAGCCGACCGGCCGGAACGCCGCGGACCTGGGCGGCAGACTTCCGTATTAGTCAGGTGTTTACGCCTTCGCACGGCGGAAAGACGAGAATCATCCTCGGGCCGGTCCTGTCTAAGGTCTTGCCCAGTAACACTTCCATGATCGTCCGCGAGGTCTCTGATTTTTAGGCGGTAACGGATCCATGAGGGTCACGATGATGCTCGCCGACCACGCGCAGGTGGCCGACGGCAAGCTTTTCATCTCGGGTGGTGGCTGGTCCGTCTGCGGTCCTGGCCCGGTCGCCTGCGGGGTCGCGGTGCTTTTCCACATCCCGTGGCAGCACACGAACGAGAAGATCTCCTTCACGCTCAGACTGCTGGACGAAGACGGGACTCCAGTCAGCCAGCCGGGGCTCAGCGGGGGGCAGCAGGTCCAGGCGGGTGGCCAGTTCGAGGCCGGGCGTCCTGCGGGCCTAGCTCCGGGGACTGAGATCAACGTGCCGATCGCCTTCAATACGGTCCTCCAGCTGCCCGCGGGAGCACGGTTCACCTGGGTGCTGGAGATCGACGGGCAGGCAGCTGAGGAGTGGCGGCTGTCTTTCGCCACCCGCGAGACCCAGCCGTCCCAGGTCCGGCCCGGCTGAAGCGGCGGCCGCCGGGTAGTGCACAGTACGGCCGAGGACGGGACAGCCAGAAACGGACAGTAATCCAGCTGAAGGAAACCGAGGAAAGGGGACGCCGCGTGAGCGGTTTCCGCAAGTTCCTACTACGGGGGAACCTGATCGACCTCGCGATCGCGGTGGTCATCGGCACGGCCTTCACGGCCATCGTTACCGCTCTGGTCAAGGACCTCATCACACCGCTGATCGCCGCCGTCGGCGGCAAGCCGAACTTCAGCAACCTGTACTTCACGGTCAACGGCAGCAAGTTTGCCTACGGCGACTTCATCAACGCGCTCGTGACCTTCCTGATTATCGCCGCCGTCGTGTACTTCCTGGTCGTGGCACCCTTCGGCCGACTGATGGACCTGATCACCCGGAGCAGGGCGGCGACCGAGCGCGATTGCCCGGAGTGCCTCAGCACCATCCCGATCGGGGCCCGTAAGTGCATGTACTGCACTACTGATCTCACTCCGACGGTGACCACAACGTCCTAGCCGCCGGATCCCCAACGCTTGCGCGCTTCGCGGCCCGGTGTCTGGGCCCGGCCCGGGGCCTGGCCGTGCCGGGCCCAGACGTATTGGGGAGAAGAGGGCTTACCCCTCTACTCGTTAGCTTGGCCGTCTTACCTGACACCAAGCTGAGCCGGAGCTGTGAAACCTCTAAAGAGAGCTGGTCCGCCGGAAATGGAAGCCGTTCCAGCCGGCCAGTTCGGCGGCCAGGGGATCGGGGGGTGTGCTGCGGGACGGCCGACCTCCACCGGCGCCTGATCGAGGCCCAGGTCATCGGGCCCGGCGACGTTCCCGGGGCGGCGAGCGCCGGGCGCTCCGCACCCGCGGGGCGCCAGGCGGCGATCCCGGGGCGGTGGGTGCCGGGGGCTCCGCGCCCGCGGGGCCGGGGTCCTCCTGGTTCGCCGGATTCTCGAGGACGGTCGTCTCGGAGGCTATGTCGCGGGGCGTGGGCGCGTTCCCGTTGATCGACAGGTGAGCTGAGCCGTTCACTGGCTGCAGTTCTTCCTGCGCGACTGCGGCGCAGTCGTGGTTCTCAAGGAAATCCGCGAACTGCTCGGCCTCCGTGGCAGCAACGCCGATGACCACGCGCGGCTGGCCCATCGGCTCCTTGAGTGAGTAACCTACGTAGCTGGCCAGCGAGTCCGAAGGTCCCGCCAGCCCATGCAGCGCTCGCCAGCGCTCCCATGCCTGTTCCAGCCGCGCTGCGGCGTTACCGGCACGCGCGGCCAACTCTGGATCACGCATCGTGCGAACCCTCCCCATGAACGCGAGGCAGTGCCGCGTCCCTGACCGAGACGGCCGACCATACGTTGCGTCCGCTCGTCTCAACGCGGGCCAGGATGGCGAACACCGCTATTCAGCAGGAATGATTACAGGTTACTACTGAATGATTACTAAGCGTAACCATTGGAAAGCGGTTAACTGCCTCGGTCTGCCCTTAGATGTGCTTAGCTGGATCGGCCCCGGCAGCGCGCGTCCGCGAGGCGCGGCGCCCTTGCGCCTGCCGGCGAAACACGGCCCGAAGTGGCACTCTGTCCACCGGGGCCGACCCCCCCTACTGAGTGGATGACTGCCGCCGCGTGCAGCGCGCCCGGCAGATAGCTGCCTCCCCTTGGCGCATGACATTGGCACGCGAGTGCGGCAGCCGTCACTCGGAACGCTGCTGCGGTATGCCGGCGAGCAGGGCGCGGACCTCAGTCTCCCGGTAGCGGCGGTGGCCGCCGAGCGTGCGGATGGACGTCAGCTTGCCTGCCTTGGCCCATCGCGTCACCGTCTTCGGGTCGACTCGAAACATCGTCGCGACCTCGGCCGGCGTCAGCAGCGGCTCTGCCTCGGGTGTACGTGCAGCCATCTTGCGGCCTCTCCTCCTGGACCGAAACTTCCGATCCTTGCGTTCGTTTCTTGCGTGGCGCTCCTTACAGGAGCCTGTCGTTGTGTCCCATATGGTGTACAGAGACCATATTGCCATCACCACCGGTAACAAGTCGACCACCCGGCGCAAAGTTTTCTATCTAATTGTTCTGTGAGTTGTCCAGTCTCTGTCACTGAGCGTAAGAGTAGCGATACTTAGAGTTGCATCATGGCAGATTCGGAAATACTGCGACCGGGCCGCCAGATACCCGACCCGGCAGACGCGGCAAGCCCTCACGAGACGGTCATAGCAGCCCGCCGGTTGACGGCTTATAGTTACCCATGTTCACATATTTGTGACGAGCTGGCTGGGGTTTGACGCGCTGAGTAAGCAGACAGCCACAGCCGGCCAGCAGCGGCCGGATGAGCCGAACGGTTACGTTCGGTAACGGGACTCGACTGAGCGCACACACGAAGGTAGCCAGAATGAGTACAGGAGGGTCATCGGGCCGGGAAGCCATCTTCCGGCCGCAGCAACGGCCCCTGACAGACCGGGGAACATGGGCCAGCGTTCTGGCCGACCGGAAACAGGTCTACTAAGACCTGCGCGGGCCGTGGTACGCCTCGCAGGCCTGGTGCCAGGTGAGGTACTCGCCTGCGCGCCCGGTACGTCGCAGTTACCCGGCGAAGCCTGGCAGGCCCTCGGTGGCTCAGTTCGCCGTCTCGGCCGCCCGCAAGGCCTGACACCGGCCTGCGGCCCGCCGGTACATGGCGATGGCCAGCTCGGGCTCGTCCCGGCACAGGCCGCTGACCGCCGCCGCGATCTCCGCGACCGACTGGTCGCTCCGGAGCGCGTCGTCGTCCAGCAAGTTCACCAGGCCGCCGTAATCCAGCTCCACCACCGACTGCGGATGAAACTCCTGCAGCCAGCCGGCCAGGTGCTCGAGGTGAGCGGTTACCGCCAGCGACCGTCGCCGGGTGTCTTCCTCGTGCCCGAGCGGTCCCCGCAGGCCCTGGCGGACGGCGGCGAGCCCGCGGGCCAGCCGACGCCGCGCTTGCGCCATCGCCGTGGCGTACATGAGTGTGCGCATCGCGGCGGCCGTGGCCGGCCCCGCGGCACCAGTGCCACCGCCCGGGCCAAGCGCGAGCCACCGCTCGGCCGGGCTGAACATCGCGAACCAGACCAGCGGAACGCACCAGGGGCTTGTCTGTATATATGTCCTCAGGGGCGCAGTGCCCGCGCGGGTGCCCGCGTAGGTACGCACCGCCCGCTCAGCCTCGCGGAGGGCGAAGGCGTCGGCGAGCGGCGGCCTCGCCGGCGCCCGCAGGTCGCTAACCGCGAGCCACGACCGCAGCCGGGTCTGCCAGGGACACACGTAGGCGACCCCCTCGGCCCACCGGATGTACGCGTCCTGGCTCTCGGTATCCGGGATGATGACCGGCGGCTGGGCGGTAAGCCGACGGAGGGCGCCGACGTACTCGGCCTCCAGCGCGCTGAGCCGCCGCGGCCGGGACGGCGACGCCGCATAGGCCACCCAGCGTGACAGCTCAGGCTCTTCGAACACGGACAGTGGTTCGTAGACCCGAAGATACGCAGTGTAAGGCAGCATGATCGCATGGTGACATACGGGAGCCCAGCAAAGCTGGCCAGGCTGATAACGACATCATCACTCACCATGACCCGGCGGCAAGCAGCCCACATCCCGCCCCGATGGCTGTCACTCTCCGCGAGCCGAGCCCAGGCGCACCGGGCCGCGCCAGCGGCCTGCAGCCCCCTAAGCTGAAGGCAGATCCCGCGCGAGCCAAGGGCGCGGGCACGACCGGAAGAGTCACTCCAGTGACGCACGTGTTCGCAGCGCCTCACCAAGGCATTGGCAGTCCCGGCCGGGCCGGCCACGAGCAGGTCGCCTTCTGCCAGGACACCCGGAGCGGACTGAAAGCGATCATCGCGATCTACTCCACCGTCCTGGGGCCCGCTCTCGGCGGGACCCGCTTCTACCCCTACGGCAGCGAGGATGAAGCCCTCGCCGACGCGCTGCGGCTCTCGGCCGCCATGGCCTACAAGAACGCTCTGGCCGGCCTGGACCACGGCGGCGGCAAGGCCGTCATCATCGGTGACCCGGCGGAGCTGAAGACCGAGCCGCTGCTGCGCGCGTACGGCCGCTTCATCAGCTCCCTCGGCGGGCGGTACATCACCGCCTGCGACGTCGGCACGCGCAGCGAGGACATGGACGTCATCGCGCGGGAATGCTCTTACGTCACCGGCCGCACCGCGGCCCACGGAGGGGCTGGTGACTCCTCGGTGCTGACTGCGCTCGGGGTATTCGCCGGCCTGCGGGCTGCCGCCGGGCACGTATGGGGGTCCACCAGCCTGCGCGGGCGCCGGGTTGGCGTCGAGGGCGTCGGAAAGGTGGGCCGTAAGCTGGTCGACCACCTGGTGGACGACGGCGCCGACGTGGTGATCTGCGACGTCAGCGAGGCCGCGACCGAAGGCGTCCGGGCCCGTCATCCGGACGTGGAGGTCGTGGCCAGCGCCGCGGACCTGCTCGCCGCCGACCTCGACGTGTACGCTCCGTGCGCGCTGGGCGGCGCGGTGGACGATGACGTGGCCGCTACGCTGAGCGCCGCCATCATCTGCGGCGGGGCCAACAACCAGCTCGCGCACGCCGGGGTCGAGAAACTGCTCGCCGACCGGGGCATCCTGTACGCACCCGATTACGTGGTCAACGCGGGTGGCGTCATCCAGGTCGCCGACGAGCTGGCCGGTTTCAACTTCGACCGGGCCAGGGCGCGTGCCGAGCAGATATTCACCACCACGGCGCGCATTTTTGAGATCGCGGACGCCGAGGGCGTGCCGCCGTCCGCCGCCGCGGACCGGCTCGCCGAGCAGCGGATGTCCGATGTCGGCAGGCTCCGCGGCATCTGGCTGGGCGGCTGAGACCCAGCAAGGCACAATCCGGGCAGGACGCAGTACCGTCCAGGAACCCCTCAGCGTAGGCATGGGGGCCGCAAAGCAGGTACGGTAATACCTGTACGGAAGCTGGTGCGCGCCACACTCCCGCAAGGGGAGTTCGGCGGGTCCGTTTGTTGTGCGGAAAGCCAGCGATGCAGCAGACAGACATCGTGGGGCCTGACCAGGCTCCGGACGTTCGAGGGGGTCGAGCCAATGGGGCGCGGCCGAGCCAAGGCCAAGCAGGTGAAGGTGGCCCGCCAGCTCAAGTACAACAGCGGCGGCACGGACCTTGACCGGCTGCGTGCGGAGCTGGGCGTGGGAGCGGATCAGCCGGACCGGGATTACGATCCGGTCGACGCGGACCACGACGAAGACGACGGCGGGGAAGAAGACGAGGACGACGACGAATGGTCGGCTTCTTAGTCTGCGCTCCCGCACCGCGGCCGGAAGCGACACGTGCCGGCCGCACCAGCACGGCCGGACCGGCAGTAGCAGATCAGCGCAGTAGCAGATCAGCCCGGTAGACGGGCCCGCTGACCGGTACTGACGCTATCGGCTGATAATCCGGGCTGGTAGCTAGCCTGCGGCTGGGTGGGTCCCGGTCAGCCGCGCGTCGCCGGTACCGGGAACAATCTCGCCCAGCACCCACGCGGTCACACCCCGCGAGGCCAGCACGCCCAGCGCCTTGTCGGCGCTGGACCGGCTGACCACAGCGGTCATGCCAACCCCCATGTTGAACACACGCTCCATCTCGGCGGGCGGCACGGCGCCGACCCGGGCCAGGACCCCGAAGATGGTGGGCGGCTGCCACGTGCCCCGGTCCAGCACCGCGTCCGACCCGGGCGGCAGGACGCGCGCCAGGTTGCCGGCCAGGCCGCCGCCTGTGATGTGGGCGTAAGCGTGCACGTCGCCGTGTTCGGCGAGGGCCAGGCAGTCACGCGCATAGATCCGGGACGGAACCAGCAGCTCCTCCCCCAGCGGCTGGTCGAGCTCGGCGGGCTTCTGCTCCAGGTCCAGTTGTGCCCGCCTGAGGATCTCCCGGACCAGCGAATACCCGTTGGAGTGCAGGCCGGAGGAGGCCATCGCGATCACCGCGTCGCCCTGGTGGACCCGGCTGGCGCCAAGGATCGCATCCGCCTCCACGGCCCCGGTCGCCGCGCCCGCGAGGTCGAAGTCGTCCGGGCCGAAGTGCCCTGGATGCTCGGCGGTCTCGCCACCGAGCAAGGCGCAGCCGGCCTGCGCACAGCCGCGCGCCACACCGGAGACGATCGCAGCGACCCGCTGCGGCCGGATCGCGCCGCAGACCACGTAGTCGGTCATGAACAGCGGCTCCGCACCGCACGCAGCCAGGTCGTCGGCGACCATGGCCACCAGGTCGATGCCGACGGTGTCGTAGACACCGAGCCGGCTCGCGATCACGACCTTGGTGCCGACCCCGTCGGTGGAGGCGGCCAGGACGGGGTGCCGGTACGCCGCGAGCCTGGCCGCGTCGAACAGCCCGGCGAACCCTCCGATCCCCCCCATGACCTCCGGCCGCGCGGTACTGGCCACCGAGGACCGCATCAGGTCGACGGCCCGGTCACCTGCCTCGATGTCCACGCCCGCAGCGGCGTAGCTGAGCCCGTCCGGCTGCCCTGGGCCGGCCGCCGTCGGGTCGCTGGCGCCTGCCCCGGGACTCCCGCTGCCAGAACCACCGCCGCCAGAACCACTGTCACCGGAAACACCGTCACCGGAAACACCGTCACCGGAAACACGGTCGCCGGGGCGGCTGGTCACGGAGCGGCCTCCTCCAGGGCCAGTGTTCCCGGCTCGCGAAGGTACTTGCCGCGCTCGGTCTCCTCGACCGGGATCGGGTAGATCCCGTCGAAACAGGCGCGGCACAGCTGGCTGGCCGGGAGCGTCGTGGCCTCGGTCAGGCCGTCCAGCGAAATGTAGCCCAGTGTGTCGGCCCCGATCGAGGCGCAGATCTCGGCCACCGTCTCGTGGCCCGCGATCAGCTCGGCCCGGGTCGCGAAGTCGATACCGTAGAAGCACGGCCAGCTGACCGGCGGGCTGGAGATCCGCACGTGCACTTCGGCCGCGCCCGCCTCGCGCAGCATGGCCACGATGGCGCGCTGAGTGTTTCCCCGCACGATCGAATCGTCCACGACGACCAGGCGCCGCCCGGCCACCACCCCGGTCAGCGGATTCAGCTTCAGCCGGATGCCGCGCTGCCGGATGGTCTGGCTCGGCTGGATGAAGGTCCGGCCGACGTAGGAGTTCTTGACCAGGCCCTGCCCGTACGGGATGCCGCTGGCCTCCGCATAGCCGATCGCGGCGGGCGTGCCCGACTCCGGCACCGGGATCACGAGATCGGCGTCGGCGGGATGCTCGGCGGCGAGCTTGCGGCCGACCTCCACCCGGGTGGCCTGCACGTTCCGGCCCGCGATCGTGGTGTCCGGGCGGGCAAGGTAGACGTACTCGAACAGGCAGCCCTTGGGCTGGGCGGCCGCGAACCTGCGGGATCGCACACCGCGTTCGTCGATGGTGATCAGCTCACCAGGCTCGATCTCCCGCACGAAGCTGGCCCCGATGATCTCCAGCGCCGCCGTCTCGCTGGCCACTGCCCATCCGGTCGCGAGCTGGCCGAGCACCAGCGGCCGGAAGCCCTGGGGGTCGCGCGCGGCGTACAGGGTCCGCTCGTTCATGAAGACCAGCGAGTACGCACCGCGAACCAGCGGGAGCGTGGCCAGCGCCATCTCCTCGATGTCAGCACTGGCGGTGGCCGCGCCGGTCAGGCGGGACGCAGGCCGCCGGGCGAACAGCGCGGTCAGCACGTCCGTGTCGGACGTCGCCGCGGGCTGCCGGTACTCCGGACTGGCGTCGGTACCCAGCATTCCGGCCAGTTCCAGCGTATTGATCAGGTTGCCGTTATGGCCGAGGGCCAGGCCGCCGTCCCCGATGGCGCGGAAGGTCGGCTGGGCGTTCTCCCATACCGAGGAGCCCGAGGTCGAGTAGCGGCAGTGGCCGACAGCGATGTATCCGCGCAGGGCTTCCAGGGCTGATTCGTCAAAGACCTGCGCGACAAGGCCCATGTCCTTGTAGACGACGATGCGGCCACCGTCGCTGACCGCGATCCCGGCTGACTCCTGCCCCCGGTGCTGCAGGGCGTACAGGCCGTAGTAGGCCAGCTTGGCGACGTCCTCACCCGGCGACCAGACGCCGAATACGCCGCAGGCATCTCGTGGCGGCCGGTCGGAGGGATCGAGCTCATCCGTCAGGCGGCCGTCGGGCTTGGGCACACCACCATTCTAGTGAGCAGATGGCGCGGCGGCGCCGCCGCCCGTGCGAACCGGCAGGTATGGCGCAAGGTCAGCGCGTGGCCCACTGGCCTGGACGGCGCCGATGGCGACCGCTTCGGCCCACTGAAGCCGGCCGGTCGCCAGCCGGATCCAGGTGACGGGATCAGTCTCGATGACGTTCGGCGGCGTGCCCCGGGTGTGCCGGGGGCCGGGAACGCACTGCACGGCGGCCACCGGGGGCACGCGCACTTCCACGGCCCGGCCGGGCACGGTCTCGGCGAGCATGGCGAGCAGGTACCGGACCGCGGCGCGAAGCGCGTCGGCCGGGGGCGGGTCGCCGGCATCGAGCGCGCGGGTCACGGCGGTCACGCTGCCCGCGTCCCGCGGGTCCGGGCCCCGGGGGCGCCGGGCCCGCTGACCCCCGCCAGGGGCCGCCGGGCGCTGGGCGGGCTGGGCGGGCATCAGGGCCGTCAGCCGAAGATCGCCGGGAGGGCGCCGCCGTGCACGCCGGCCAGTTCCTTCAGCGAGATCACGAAGGTATCCGTGACCTCCAGCTGGTGCCCGCCTACGGCGCCGATGTCGACGGCCGGCACCGCGTACCTGGCGCAGAGCTGCGCGAACTCCGTCTCAGCCCCCGGACGGACGGCGACGATGGCCCGGGCCGCCGATTCGCTGAACAGCGAGGTGAATACATCCCCGGGCAGCGTGACCCGGGCACCGAGCCCGCCGCGCAGGCAGGACTCGGCGAGCGCGACCGCGAGGCCGCCATCGGACAGGTCGTGGGCGGCGCACGCCACGCCGGAGCCGGCCGCCGCGACGAGCACCTGCGCCAGGCTCTGTTCTGCCCCGAAATCGACCTGCGGTGGGCGGCCGCCCAGGTGCCCGTGCACCACCTGGGCCCACGCGGATCCGCCGAACTCGGCGCCGGTACGTCCCAGCAGGAAGATGCGCGCCCCGTCGGCGGCGAACCCGATCGACAGCCGGCGGCGCACGTCGTCGTGCACGCCCAGCACCCCGATGACCGGGGTCGGCTGGATGGCGGCCTCGGCTGTCTGGTTGTAGAAGCTGACGTTCCCGCCGGTGACCGGCACGCCAAGCACGGCGCAGCCGTCGGCGAGGCCGCGGACTGCCTCGGCGAACTGCCACATCACCGCCGGGTCCTCGGGCGACCCGAAGTTCAGGCAGTTCGTCACGGCGAGCGGGCGGGCGCCGGTCGCGGCCACGTTGCGGTACGCCTCGCAGAGCACGAGCTGCGCTCCCGCGTACGGGTCGAGCAGCGCGTAGCGGCCGTTGCCGTCGGTGGCCAGCGCCACTCCCAGCCCGGTTTCCTCATCGATACGTATCAGCCCGCTGTCCTCGGGCATGGCCAGGACCGTGTCGCCGCGCACGTAGCGGTCGTACTGCTCAGTCACCCAGGTCTTGTCCGCGAGGCTGGGCGAGCCGAGCAGGGACAGCAGCGTGGCGCGCAGGCCGCTGGCCCCGGACGGGCGCGGCAGCACGGCGGGGTCGGCGGCAGCCAGCTCGTCCTGCCAGCCGGGCCGGGCCAGCGGGCGGGAGTACACCGGCCCCTCATCCGCGGCGGTGCCGGGCGGGATGTCGACGACCGTATCGCCCTGCCAGGTCATCTCGAGCCGGCCGGTGCTGGTCACCTCACCGATGACCGTGGCCTGCACGCCCCACTTCACGCAAACGCTCAGGAACCGGGGAACGTTGGCCGGCTCGACGACCGCCATCATGCGCTCCTGCGACTCGCTCATCAGGATTTCCGGTGGCCCGAGCGCCGGGTCGCGCAGCGGCACGGCGTCGAGCCGGACCCGCATGCCGCCGGTGCCAGCCGCGGCCAGCTCGGTGGTGGCGCAGGCCACGCCTGCCGCGCCGAGATCCTGAATGCCCGTCACCAGGCCGTCACGGTAGAGCTCGAGGCAGCACTCGATCAGCAGTTTCTCCAGGAACGGGTCGCCCACCTGGACACTGGGCCGCTTGGCCGCGTGCCCGGCACCGGCCCCGCCGAAGGTCGCGCTAGCCAGGACCGACGCGCCGCCGATGCCGTCGGGCCCGGTCCGCGAGCCGAGCAGGATGACCTGGTTGCCGGGCCCGTCGGCGGTGGCCAGCTTGAGGTCCCCGTGCCGCATCACCCCGACGCACAGCGCGTTGACGAGTGGATTGCCCGCATAGCAGGCGTCGAAGGCCAGTTCCCCGCCGATGTTGGGCAGGCCCAGGCAGTTGCCGTAGAAGGAGATGCCACTGACCACACCGGACAGCACCCGACGGGTGTCACCCGCGCCCGGCCCGAACCGCAGCGCATCCATCACCGCCACCGGCCGGGCCCCCATGGCCAGGATGTCGCGGACGATGCCGCCGACGCCGGTCGCCGCACCCTGGTGCGGCTCGACGTAGGAGGGGTGGTTGTGCGATTCGATCTTGAAGGTAACCGCGTAGCCGCCGCCGATGTCGACGACGCCGGCGTTGGCGCCGATCCCGGCCAGCAGCGCGTCACTGCGCGGCGCCTTCTCGGCGAACTGACGCAGGTGCACCTTGGACGACTTGTAGGAGCAGTGCTCGCTCCACATCACCGAGTACAGGGCGAGCTCGGCGTCGGTAGGCCGGCGGCCCAGCAGCTGCCGGATCCGCTCGTACTCCGGTTCGGTCAGGCCGAGCTCGGCGAACGGCTGGGGCTGATCCGGAGTGGCCGCGGCGCGGGTCACCGTGTCCTGAGCGGCCATCTCAGGCTCCCACCAGAGCGGAAACCGCGGAGGTGAAGAAGCCGAGCCCGTCGCAGCCCGGCCCGGTGAGCTCGCTGGTCGCGTACTCGGGATGCGGCATGAGGCCCGCCACGTTGCCCGCCTCGTTACTGACGCCGGCGATGTCCCGCGCGGAGCCATTGGGGTTGCCCAGATAGCGGACCAGCACCTGGCCGCCGGATTCCAGCGCGGCGAGGGTGGCTTCGTCTGCGGCGTAGGCGCCCTCGCCGCTCTTCAGCGGCACGGTGATCTCCTGGCCCGCCGCGTACGCCCGGGTCCATGGCGTCCGGACGTTCTCCACCCGCAACCGCACGTCCCGGCTGACGAAGTGCAGGCCCGCGTTACGGGTCAGCGCGCCGGGCAGCAGGTGCGCCTCGCACAGGATCTGGAAGCCGTTGCAGATGCCGAGCACCGGCAGTCCGGCCGGCACGGCCGCGGTGAGCTCGGCCATCACCGGGGCGAACCGAGCGATGGCACCGCAGCGCAGGTAGTCTCCGTAGGAGAAGCCGCCAGGCAGGATCACCACATCCGCACCGCGCAGGTCACGTTCGTCGTGCCAGAGGGGGACGGGCTCGCCGCCGGCCCGGCGGACCGCCCGCGCCGCTTCGGCTTCGTCCAGCGAGCCTGGGAAAGTGATGACGCCAACGCGTGCGGTCACGAGGTACCGCAAAAGCTGCTGAGAGGCACGTCCGAAGATTACCGGCTGAGCTGGCCTCGTCTGCACCCGGAACATCAGCCGCGACCCCGCCGGGCAACGGCCAGCAGGCGACGGGCCACGGCCCGCCGTAACTATCCCCCGGGGGGATCAGCTCGCCGCGCGCGTCTGGGCCAGCGGAGCATCACCGGCCAAGTCAATCCGCTTGCGCATGGTCACCACCATGCCGTGGCCCGGACGGCTGCTCAGCGTCACGTCGTCGACGCAGGCCCGCATGACATCCAGTCCGCGGCCCGATTCGGGCAGGTTCATCACGTCCGGCGCGCGGCCGGGGCGCCGTTCTGCCGCGCGGCCCTGGGCTGGGCCACCCGCCGGGGACAGCGGGGCCGCCGGGGAAGCGCGCCGCCAGGTCATCCGGCGCAGAGCCGTGTGCTGGAGACGGCGCCTGCCACCCGGCATCGTGAAGCCGTGTGAAGGGCGAGAGAGGCGGCGCCCGCCGGAGCGGCCGGCCGGGGGCATGGCGCGATCCGCAACCGCGCCCGCAAAGCTCCAGTCCTCGGCGACCTCGACCTCGCACCGGTTCGCGCCGATGGTGACGACCACCGCGTAACCGGTGACCCGAGGGCCGCCGTGCCTGAGCACGTTGGAGCATGCCTCCGTCGCGGCCAGCAGGATGTCCGAAACACTGTCCTCGTCGACACCCACGGCGCGCAGCACGTCGCCGAGCACGCGCCGGGTCACGGGGACGCTGAGCGCCTCCCGCCGGAAAGCCAGACAGAACTTCACAACCGAAGGCTTCCCGCCCCGGCTCGTGATAATCGTGAAATTCAGGGGTTACATCCCACTGTTACCCGGCTGGGTACTCATTTATCACCTGCCCGGTGCTTGCCCGGTGCTTGCCGGCTTGCCCGTACTTGCCCGGTACTTGCCCGGTACTTGCCCGGTACTTGCCCGGTACTTGCCTAACTGCCGGGATGCAGAGCACCGCCGGGATGCACTGCACCGGTCACCCGGCGCGCAGCGTGAACTCCTCGATCACCGGATTGGCCAGCAGATCCGACGCGAGCTTGGCCATCGCCTCCAGCTCCGGCTCCCCCACAGGCCCGCTGATCTCAACCTCGAACCGCTTGCCCTGCCGCACGCTGACGACGCCGGAGTAGCCGAGACGATGAGCCGATTCCGCGATGGCGTCTCCCTGCGGATCGTGAATTTCGGGCTTGAGCATGACGTCAATAACAACACGAGCCACGTATCCTCCCAGGGCCGACGGGGCACATATGCTCACATGCATCTGCGTCAGGGCCGCAGCGTATGCGATGAGATCCACGCCCGCCGACGGCCATACCGCGCAGCGACAACTCACCGCGCTGCCGCAGGAACGGCGTCCGCCACAAACGGACGGCAGCGCAGCCGCCCGGCCGGCCGTGGCGATCCCACCACCGGCCCCGAGGATCAAGGAGTGGCACGTGTCCGTCGAAACCGGCGGTTCGTCCGCCGCACAATCCGCCACACAAGAGGTCATTTCTCCGCCGCTGGCTTCCGCGCCGGCCGCAGCAGCCGGGCTGCCTCCGGATGCAGGCGCCCCCGAGGAGCTGATCCAGCTCCTCACCCCTGAAGGCGAGCGGGTCGAGCATCCCGGCTACCCACTCGACATCTCCGCGGGCGAGCTCCGGGGCCTGTACCGCGATCTGGTCCTGGTGCGCCGGATGGACACTGAGGCGATCGCGCTGCAGCGCCAGGGCGAGCTCGGCCTCTGGGCGTCCCTGCTCGGCCAGGAAGCGGCCCAGATCGGCTCCGGCCGCGCGCTCAGCCGCCACGACATGGCGTTCCCGACCTACCGGGAGCACGGCGTCGCGTGGTGCCGCGGTGTCGATCCCCTCAAACTGCTGGAACTGTTCCGCGGCGTCAGCCACGGGGGCTGGGACCCGGCCGAGCACAACTTCCACCTGTACACGATCGTCATCGGCAACCAGACGCTGCACGCGACCGGTTACGCGATGGGCATCCAGCGGGACGGGGCCACCGGCGACCGCGGCGAAGCCGTCATCGCCTACTTCGGCGACGGCGCCACCAGCCAGGGCGACGTGAACGAGGCGTTCGTCTGGGCCTCGGTGTTCAATGCGCCGGTCGTGTTCTTCTGCCAGAACAACCAGTGGGCCATCTCCGAGCCGATTGAGCGGCAGAGCCGGATCCCGCTGTACCAGCGATCACGCGGCTTCGGCTTCCCGGGCGTACGGGTCGACGGGAACGACGTGCTCGCGTGCCTGGCCGTAACCCGGGCGGCGCTGCAGGCGGCGCGCGAGGGCCAGGGCCCCACCCTGATCGAGGCCTTCACCTACCGGATGGGCGCGCACACAACCACCGACGATCCGAGCCGGTACCGGCTGGCCGGTGAGTTGGAGGCCTGGAAACTGCGCGACCCGATCGAACGGGTCAAGGCCTACCTGGTGCGGCGCGGAGCCGCCGACGCCAGCTTCCTCGACGACGTTGAGGCCGAAGCGGGCCGGCTGGGAGCCTGGCTGCGCGAGGCGTGCCGGGCGATGCCCGACCCGTCGCCGCTGTCCGCCTTCGAGCACGTCTACGCGGGACCGCACCCGATCGTGGACGCCGAACGGCAGGCCTATGCCACCTACCTCGACTCCTTCGACGACGGGGCCAGCACCCCGGTCCCGAATTTGGCGGCGGAACGGCCAGCGGTGGCCCAGGCCCGCGGTACCGGCGGCTTCGAGCGCAGCGGGGAGGCCTGATGACGACGCTCACCCTGGCCCGCGCGCTCAACGCCGGGCTGCGCCGGGCGCTGGAAGACGACCCCAAGGTCCTCATCATGGGTGAGGACGTCGGCAAGCTCGGCGGTGTCTTCCGGATCACCGACGAACTGCAGAAGGACTTCGGCGAGAGCCGGGTCATCGACACGCCGCTCGCCGAGTCGGGCATCGTGGGCACCGCGATCGGGCTCGCCCTGCGCGGCTACCGGCCGGTGTGCGAGATTCAGTTCGACGGCTTCGTCTTCCCGGCGTTCAACCAGATCGTGAATCAGCTCGCCAAGATGCGGTACCGCTCGTCGGGGAACGTGGCCCTGCCCGTGGTCATCCGCATCCCGTTCGGCGGGGGGATCGGCGCGGTCGAGCACCACAGCGAATCGCCCGAGGCGTACTTCGCGCACACGGCCGGCCTGCGGGTGGTGGCGTGCTCCGGTGGACCGGAGGCGTTCCCGATGATCCAGCAGGCGATCCGCTGCGACGACCCGGTGATCTTCTTCGAGCCGAAGCGGCGGTACTGGGAGAAGGCCGACGTCGACACCACCGCGAGCGCTGCTGACGCCTGGCCCCTGGACGCCGCGCGCATCGTGGCCGAGGGCACCGACCTCACGCTGCTGGCCTACGGCCCCATGGTCAAGGTGGCCCTGGCCGCCGCGGCCGCGGCCCGCGAGGAGGGCCGCAGCATCGAGGTCATCGACCTGCGCTCGCTGTCACCGCTGGACATGACGACGATCAGCGCGTCCGTGCGCCGGACCGGGCACTGCGTAGTGACGCATGAGGCGCCCGTCTTCGGCGGCCTGGGCGCCGAGATCGCCGCGCGCGTCACCGAGGAGTGCTTTTACGGCCTGGAGGCACCGGTGCTGCGCGTCGGTGGCTTCTCCACCCCGTACCCGCCGTCCCGGACCGAGGACCACTACCTGCCGGACCTGGACCGGGTGCTGGACGCCGTTGACCGGGCCTTCGGGTTCTGAGGAGGCTGCGATGAGCGAGCAGATGCAGTTCCGGCTGCCCGACGTCGGCGAAGGGCTGACCGAGGCCGACATCGTTTCCTGGCACGTCAAGCCGGGGGACCCGGTCATCGTCAACCAGGTGATCGTGGAGATCGAGACGGCCAAGGCGGTCGTCGAGCTGCCCTGCCCATTCGAGGGCGTGGTGTCGGAGCTTCTCGTCGAGGAGGGCCAGACCGTCGACGTCGGCACGCCGATCATCGCCGTCGACGTGGCCGGCGCCGCCGGGGCCACGGCTCCGGCTCAGCCCGGCGCCACCGCCTCCGTCGCAGCGGGCCCGCTGGGCGGCTCTGCGGTGGGCGCCGCGGGAGCCGGGCAAGACGGAACCGGACCAGACGAGGCTGGGGCCGCACCGGCTGGCGAGCAACGCCAGGCAGTCCTGGTCGGCTACGGCGTCAGGCCGGGCAGCACCACGCGCCGTCGGCGCAAGACCATGGCCGTGTCCGCGGTGGCGGCTGCATCGGCCCCGGCCCCAGCCGCTTCGATGACCACAGCGGCCCCAACAGCCCCAGCGCCCGCAACCGTAACGCCAGTCAAATCAGTCCCGGCGGCCACGACCGTGCGGGCCCATGATGGCGGCGGCCGGGCGCTGGCCAAACCCCCTGTCCGGAAGCTGGCTCGCGACCTGGGCGTGGAACTGAGCGAACTCAGCGGGACCGGGCCGCAGGGCTCGATCACCCGGGACGACATACAGCACGCGCTGGAAGGCCGCGCCCGGGTTCGTTCGGCAGAGATGAGCAACGGGAAGGCGGCCAGCGGCGCCGCAGCCGCTCAGCCGACAGACTCCGGGCCGGACCGGCCTGCCCGCCCCGGAGTCTCGCGGGAGGAGCGGATCCCGGTCCGTGGCGTCCGGAAGCACACCGCCGAGGCTGTGGTGACCAGCGCCTTCACCGCCCCGCACGTCACGGAGTTCCTCGAGGTCGACGTGACCCAGACCACGGAGGCCCTGCGGCGCGTCCGTGCGCTGCCCGAATTCGCCGGTGTGCGCGTCTCCCCGCTGCTCTTCGTGGCCCGGGCGCTGCTGGTGGCCGTTGCGCGCCATCCGATGATCAATTCCGCCTGGGACGACGGCGCGCAGGAGATCGTCGTCCGGAACTATGTGAACCTGGGGATCGCCGCGGCGACCCGGCGCGGCCTGCTCGTCCCCAACGTCAAGGACGCGCAGGCACGGACGCTGCCCGAGCTGGCCCGCGCGCTCGCCGGCCTGACCGCCGCCGCCCGCGACGGCCGCTGCACGCCGGCCGATCTAACGGGAGGTACCATCACAATCACCAACGTAGGAGTGTTCGGAGTGGATGCCGGCACACCGATCCTGACGCCTGGGGAGGCGGCCATCCTGGCCTTCGGGCGGATCCGGGACGCAGCGTGGGTACACGACGGCGAGCTGGCCGTACGCAAGGTGACCACGCTGTCCCTGTCCTTCGACCACCGGATCGTTGATGGGGAACTAGGCTCCGCCGTGCTCCGCGATGTTGGGCAGATGCTCGAAGATCCCGTCCGCGTGCTGGCCTGGGCCTGAACGCGCGAACCAGTGGGAGTTCACCATGCCTGACCGCCAATCCGACGACCTGCTGACCGGAGACGAGCTCAAGCGCACCAAGCGGGGCAGCGGACTGAGTGGCCTGAACGGCCTTTCGCTAGGCAAGACACTGGGCGCATTCGTGTTCATGGCCGGGTTCCTCGCATTGCTGTGGGCCATCCAGCTGGCCAACTGGGCGGACAGTTACCGGCTCGACACGAGCTT
>CAVZKY010000060.1:0-12691 GCA_963775825.1 uncultured Actinomycetes bacterium | reverse complement strand
CTCGGGCTGCTGCGGGGTCTTGCGCCGCCGCGCCCGTTCGGCGGAATCGACGTCCTTGTCCTGGGATTGGATCGACAGCGGGTCCCGGACCAATTACTTACGATGAATGACGCCGCAGCCAAGGCCATTAGGGCAGCCAGCGCGACAAGGGCATTGTCGCGGCCGTTTGCGGCGCGGCGGGCGATTTGCAGGAATGGCGAGACACCCGGGGGGTGCACCCACTATCCTGCCGTTTGGCTTTCGCGTGGCCCACTCGGCCCGCGGCCGCATTGCGCCGGAAGACGACCGGGCCGAGCGGTCCCGCGGAACCTGTCGGTGCCGTTACGGCCGATGACAGGCCCGGAAGGCGCGGGCCCGGCGAGCCGTCAGTCGCCGGGCCCACCTCCACGGATGACTAATAGTAATGCCGGCGACTACCGATTTCGTGGCCGATCGCGCCGAGCAGGAGCAGGATGAGCCCGATCACGAGGACGACAATACCGATCGTCCACAGGATCGCGACTTTGAGCAGGAAACCTACAACCAGCAGAATGATACCGAGGATGATCATTTGAACTCCTGTGTCGCCTAGGGCAACTTCGCAATCTGAGTCGATTGCTGCCAGGAGGCGTCTTCCCGCTTGAAACGAAGAAAAACGCGGGGGCGAGCATCAACATCGAAGATGGCCGCAGGAGTCTGGGCGGCGTGCTGACGGCTTCTTCCAGTATGCCGCAGCTCAGCGGGTATGCAAATCGTCAGGCCGGGGGACAACGCTGTCCACGACCTCGGCGCAAATGGCGGCGATCTTCCGGCGCTTCCGCCCGGGCCTGCGCCCGGAGCTGCTCGAACGCGGTCCGGGCCGGGATGCCGTGCCGTCCCATCAGCACCCCCTTGGCCTGCTCGATGATGCGGCGGGAGTCCAGTGCGCCCTGCAGCTGGACGGCCAGCTCGGACTTCTCCTGGTTCTGCATCATGCTGGCGATCAGCAGCGCGGCCAGGTCGGTGAAGGCGAGCAGGGCCAGTTCCCCCTCCGCAGACCAGGGCCGCGCTCGGAGACCACGGCCACCACGCCCACCGCGTCCTGGTTGTAGGGCAGCGGGCTGGCCAGGACCGCCCGCACCTGGCGAGAGACGGCGGCGTCGGCGAACTTCGGCCAGCGCTGGTCGTGTTCCAGGTCCTCCACCCCGACGAGCTGCTTTTCCTCGAACGCGGCGATGCACGGGCCCTCGGCGTGCTCGATCTGGAGCTCCTCCAGGTGCCGCAGCTGGCCGTCTGAGGCGGCCACGCTGCGCAGGTGCTGCTCGGCGTCGGTCAGCATGAGGCCCGCGCCATCCACGCCGAACATCGTGTGGGTGGTGCGTACGATCTCGTGCAGCGCATCCTCGACCCGCATGTCCCCGAAGCGGAACTTGCCGAGTTCTCCCAGAGCCGTGTGCACGTCGTGCAGGGAGACGTTGTTCATCTGATCGCTTCCTCCTGAACGAACCTGGCCAGGAGGCCAGCGCCGGCTGGCGCAGGACGGCGGCCGGGCAGAACGACTCTAACCATGAAAGCGGGCCCGGCGCTGCAGATTGGGCCAACGTTGTCATCGGGGCGGCCGGGACGAGGCACTGACCGGATACGGTCACGCGAACCGGTCAGGGGCACTGGCCCTGCCGACCACCAGCGGCGGCTCATTTGGTTATCCCGGTGTCGTAATTATCGCTTCTGTGCCCCTTGGGGGAGGCCATTAGCCGCGTAGTCAGCGACGATCTTTCTGCGGAGGCCGGGGACGGTATTGGCTCGCAGCACCTTCGATCGATGGTCACCTTCGCGCCTTGCAGCGCAATATTCACCGTCGATTGTCGTGATGCTGTACTCCGCACCCCATTGAATTCTGAGCAGCTCAAGCTCTGCGGGTGGCCGCTGTTGCTGTCGTTCCTTATTCATGTACTACAGGCTGTCTCAGCTACCTTCCGGCTCGGAAGGCATACCGCCTGGACAGCCAGCCCTGTAGGATTTTGCGATCACGTGTAGAGAGGGGCCTGAGGCCGTGGATACCGACCCATACTCCAGCCCTCTGGCGTTCTTCCGCGCGGAGCTGAAGCGACTGCGCCAGCGTGCGGGCATCACGCAGGCCAACGTAGCCGAGCAGACGAATTATGCTCTCGCGACTGTCTCCGCTTATGAAACGGGAACACGAATTCCATCGGCGGACTTCGCGGAGCGCGCCGACAGGGTGTTTGGGACAGACGGCGACCTCGCGCGACTACAGCAACTGGTCGAGCGGGTCTCGGTACGGCCGTGGTTCCGTGATCGCGTGGACGTCGAACGTAAAGCCAGAGAAATACACGAATACGAGAGTTACCAAGTACCGGGCCTGCTGCAGACAGCAGATTATGCACGGGCAATCGTTAGCTCAGTCCGGCCGGTTCTGCCCGATGATGCTATTGAGCGCGCGGTCGCCCTGCGGATGACGCGCCAGCAGATTCTTAAACCGGACGAGGACACCCCGCTTGACCAGGACAACGCGCTGCGGATGTGGGCGATTATCGATGAATCCGCGCTGAATCGGGTCGTCGGCAGTCCGGAGATAATGCGAGCACAGCGCGAGCATTTACTGCTTATAGCCCAGCGGCCTAATGTCACAATCCAGATAATACCGGACGCGGCAGGTGCAACCTGTGCTTTTGGCCGCGCGTTCGCCGTATTGGTCTCCCGTAGCAGCAACTCCTCGGTCGTCTACTTTGAGGATGTGGGAACCGCCCGCTACATAAGTGACCGCGACGAAGTGAGCCGGTATGAGTTGATATTCGACTATCTGAGATCATATGCGCTGAACGACACGCAATCAATTGAAGTCATCAAGGGTGGCATGGAATGAATGGCGGGGCGCGCGCGGCGGGAGGTTAGCTGGCCTGGGGTTCTGCGCGGGGAGCGCGGAGAGCGGGCAGGATGGCGCGCACTTCGGCCCAGGGGAACGGGACGGGTTCCGGCCCGGGGTGCGCACTGCCGGGCGGCGCGCTGCTGGGCTGCGGCAGGCGGCCGAGGTCGAGGATCACCCGGACGCCCCACTCGCGCAGGGTGGCGACACTGCGCAGGAAGACGGGGTGGGTGGCCAGCGCCGTGTTCGGCCAGGGCACCGCGGCGATGGGCAGGCGCCGGCCGACGGCCTCGTTGAGCAGGCCCAGCGCCAGGGTATCGCTGATGCCCTGGACCCACTTGTTGATCGTGTTGAAGGTCGCAGGGACCACGATCACCGCATCCGGGCGGCAGGATGTCGGGCTCGTCGGGGCGCTTGTACCGGTTGCGGACCGGATGCCCGGTCAGCCCGGCCAGGTTCCCCTCGTCCAGAAACTTCAAGCCGTCCGGCGTGGCGACCACGCACACCTCCCACCCCTGATGCTGGGCATCGCGGACGAACGAGGGCAGCTGGCTGGCGGGAGGAGCGCCGCACGCGATGATGTACAGCACGGGGCGCGTATCGCTGGCACAGTCGGTCCTTCCGCTCGGCAGGCCCCAGCCCGCACGGGCTGCCCGGGCAGCCCGCACGGCTGCCCGGGCCGGCGCGGCCGCGGCGCTGGCGAGGAATAGCACACTATGCCCTGCTCACGTACGGCGGCCGGCCCTTGACCCGGTTGGCGGCCCGGTGTTGACCACATCGTTAGGCGGGCACGATCGTCGGGCGGGTACGGGGCCAGGCGGGTCGAGCCGCCGCGGCTGCCCGGTTCGCTGCACAGGATGGCCCCACCAGCGGCGCGAACGCGGCCTGGAAGATCAGGCACCGGCAGCCGAACAGGTCGAGGAGGTCACGGTTCTCCGCGGCCTCGTTGCGCGGGTTGACCGGGCACCAGACCGCGCCGCGGGCGCACGGGAGTTCCTCGGGTTCGGCCGGGACGTGGCGGTCTTCCAGGCCCCCGGCCTTATCGAAAAAGCCAGGGGCCCGGAAGACGATCGGGGCGCCGCGGCCAGCGCGGCGCGGCAGGCGGGTCAGTGCTGGACGGTCAGGTTCGGCTCCATGACCAGGCCGAAGCTGCGCAGCACGCCCAGCAGTTCGCGGTGGCCGAACGCCTGGCAGCCGGAGGCGAACCCCACCCGGTGCGGCGGCTGCTGCAGCAGCGGATACGCCGCATACGCCTGCAGGACGGGCTTGCCGCGCGCTAGCTGGTTCGGTGCTCATGAATCGGCCTTTCGGAGCATAAGTGAGGACCCGGCCGTACGCGACGTAGGTCACAGCGTAACGAAGTCTTGACAGTCGTCAAGAGTTTTTTGGACAACTGTCAAGCCAGCTCGGCGTTATTTTCGGCGGCCGGGATAGAGTTAAGACGTGACCGAACTGGCCGAGACCCGGCGGGAGCGCATATCGCGCCGGCAGATCGACAAGTTCGCTGAACGGCGGGCACAGCTGGCCAGCGCCGCGCTGCAGACACTGGCCCAGCTCGGCTACGCCCGTACCAGCCTGCGTGAGATCGCGCAGAACTCCGAGTTCTCGCACGGCGTGCTGCACTACTACTTCAGCAACAAGGAAGAGCTGCTCACGGCCTGCGTCCAGCAGTACGAGGCCGCGTGCGTCACCCGGTACGACGAGATCGTGGCCGCGGCCGCTCGGCGACGGGACTGCGGCGGGAGTTCAGCGCCGCGATGGCGCAGACGCTGTGCACCGACGCCCCGATGCACCGGCTGTGGTACGACCTGCGCAATCAGAGCCTGTTCACGGAGTCCTTCCGCGCGGACGTGCTCGAGATCGACCGGCACCGGGAGGAGATGATCTGGCGGGTGATCACCCGGTACGCCGAGCTCGGCGGGCTGGCCCCGGCCACCTCCTCCGCCGTGGCGTACGCGGTGCTGGACGGGCTCTTTCAGCAGGCGCTGCTGCACCAGCTCGCCGGGCGCGAGGAGGCGGGCCGCGAGCTGAAGGAAAACGTGAGTCGCATCCTGGGCACCCTCGCGGTCCAGCCCGGCTAGCGTCCGGCTGGGCCGCTGGAGGCCTGCCGACGATCTACGCAATTCCGTAGCGCAACTACATTTTTCTGCGCATACGGGATGCAAGGGGCAGGCGACAGCCGGTAGTGTCGGATTATGGCGCGTGGCGATACTCCACAGCCGGACGGCGGGGCAGGCTCAAACCAGCCCGGCGCCCCGCCTGATGGTGAGGCTGCGCGGCAGCGCGACATTCTGGCGCAGTTCCAGGATGCGATCGCCGGGATGCGCACCCGCGAGATTCAGATCGGGCTCCGCGAACTGCTCGCCCGGTCCGGCCCGCCACCGCGGACGCCCGGCCCGCCGGCCCGCCACCCGACGCCCGGCCCGCCACCGCGGACGCCCGGCCCGCCACCGCGGACGCCCGGCCCGCCACCGCGGACGCCCGGCCCGCCACCGCGGACGCCCGGCCCGCCACCGCGGACGCCCGGCCCGCCACCGCGGACGCCCGGCCCGCCCGGGCCGCCACCGCGGACGCCGGGCCCGCCCGGCCCGCCACCGCGGACCGCGGGCCCGCCCGGGTCGCACCCGCCCGCGACCGGAGCGAACCCGGAAACGGGCCTGCCGCGCGCCGCGATGAGCTCCGGGAAGGATCCGTTCAGTTCCGCCATGACCAGTGCGGCGACCGGTCGCCACGATGACGACGGCGGCCCAGGGGACGCGCCCGCCCCCGGAATGAGGCCCGGAATGAGGCCCGGAATAGGCACTGTCCCGGCGCCGGTATCCAGGCTGATCTGCGCGGTCAGGACGCCGACTGCGCTGCGCCAGATACAGCGGCTGGTCACGGACGCGGAGCTGGACCAGGCGGTCGAGCTCGATGCGCCGGCGTCGGCGCGGATGGTCCGCCCGTATAGCTGGCTGCTGGACCGGACCGGGACCACGGGATTCGGCTGACCGACGCGGGACACCTGCCGCCGACCGAGGTCAGCGCGGCGGTGGGCGAGCTGGGCCTCGGCACCGGCGGTCCTGGGCGCCGGGAGAGCCAGGTGGAGCCGGTCCGGCAGCTGCGCGAATCGGCCCAGGCCACAGGCCTGCTGCGCAAGCAGAGCGGCCATCTGCTG
This sequence comes from uncultured Actinomycetes bacterium, assembly GCA_963775825.1. Classification (GTDB taxonomy): domain Bacteria; phylum Actinomycetota; class Actinomycetes; order Streptosporangiales; family Streptosporangiaceae; genus Bog-532. Next base: position 6,692 of record CAVZKY010000060.1, on the reverse strand, counting down.
CTCACCGCACGCGGGGCCGGGCTGCGGTCCGATCCGGCGGCGCTGTGGTGGCATCTGGCCGAGCGGATGCCACTGCGGACCGCCGGGCCGGGGGGATTCCAGCCCGGCCTGATCATGCTGGTGTGCGTGGCCGCGGGGGCGACCGGCACGCTGAACGCGACGATCGCGGGGATGCTGACCGCGATCGGCTGGATGAACACCGACGGCGGGGCGCTGACCGGCGGCCAGGCCGCGCAGGCCGCGGACAGCACCCGGGCGGTGCTGGGCCGGCTCGGCGTGCTGCCGGGCGGCCCGGGTCCCGGCGGCTCCCCCTGGCCGACCCCGGAGGGCGTGGCGTTCGCCCGGGCCGCGCTGGCGACCTGGCCCGCGGGCAGCTAGCTCCCGGACGGCCCTTCGGCGTCGGATTTCTCCAGCACCGAAATCCAATCGCCGTCGCGATACCGCGCCGCGCTATCTCGGACGCCGACGTACGCGAAAGAGCGTATTGCAGCGCCTCTGCCGCTCGGTCACCCTCGGAACCAAGCATCGGCGTTTCGCCTCGGGCGAGCAACGGGGGGTTCCGTGTCGGTATCTCGGCATTTAACTGCCGCGCCGCGATCCAGCGCGCGGCGGACGATGGTCGCAGCAGCCGCGGCCATCGTCGTCATCTGGCTGATCGCGGGGTGTAGCACCTCCGGCTCAGGGCCGTCGCCCAAACCAGCCAGCTCGGACACGATCAGCGGCGCAGCGCTGACCGCCGCCGGCAGTCCGGTGTCCGGTGTCGCGGTCGGTTTCCAGCTGACCACGGCCAGTTGCAGCAGCTGCGACATCTACAAGACGGTCACCGACAGCAGCGGCCAGTACAAGCTGCACCTGCCGGCAGGCACCTACCAGGCCCAGTGTGTGGCCGCCGCCGGGTTGACCTGCCTGATCGCGAGCAGCCCACCGGAAGGCGCGTTGCGGCTTCAACGTCGTCGCGAACGGAAGCCTCAACCTCCTCATCGGCACCCCGACACCGCCCACCACGCCAAGCCCGACACCGCCGCCCACCACGCCAAGCCCGACACCGCCCACCACGCCAAGCCGAACCGCCGCCGAACCCGCCGAGCGGTGACGTGGTTAGCGGGAACATCCTGACCTCCAGCGGTCAGCCGGTCCCCAACGCGTACATCACCTTCCGGATGGCGGGTTGTCCGGACTGCGACTACCAGCCACACGCCGAAACCGGGTCCGATGGGAGTTACTCGATCACCCTCCAGCCGGGCGTCTACAACGCTGAATGCGATGTCATCGGCATCTGCGGAGCCCAGGGCACCAGTGGTGGTGGAGTCCCGGTCAACGTTCCTCCCGGCGGCACCCTGAACTTCGTCGTGTGTCCGAGCGGCACCACGTTTCCCGGATGTGCGCAGCAATGACGGCTCGGGAACCGACGCCGGTCATGAAGGCCGCGGGGGACGGGGGTAGGCTCCGGGGGTAGGGCGGGGGCCCACAGCTCGCGGAGGAGCCAGGCCGCCGCTTTAGGCTGCCGGTCAGGGTAACACGCCCTTGTGGTTGCCGCCGGGACGGTGTATGGCCTGGGCGGTGGCGAAGTCGGCGAAGTTCCACGACGCGCTCGCCGATCACCTGCGGGATCCGGCGGAAGACCCGCAGATCGGTATCGCGGTGTACCGGCAGCTCGGGCAAGAACGCGGGCACGGTCTGGCGGACCCAGGACTTCTCGAACTGACCCGCGGGCCGCGCTTGCCGCAAAGCCAAACCCCGCAAAAAGCGCCGCCGACCGCGCCCCGCGCAGGTCAGACCGTGGTTAGCGGTCAGCCTGCGGATGGGACGCGGCCGACGGGCAGAGCTCAAGCAAGCTCGTTAGAGGGGGCGCACCTGCTCCGCCTGCGGGCCCCGGCTGCCCTGGCCGACGGAGAACTCGACCCTCTGGTTCTCCTGCAGGCTGCGGTAGCCGTCAGCCTGGATCGCCGAGAAGTGCACGAAGACGTCGGCGGAGCCGTCGTCTGGTGCGATGAAGCCATAGCCCTTGTCAGCGTTGAACCACTTAACGGTTCCCTCTGCCATTCCCAATCTCTCCTACTGCGATCTTCGGGTCCACTTGTGTGTCCCCGGGCTGCTGCGACCGCCGGCCTCGAAGGATTGGCTCCATGAGGGTTATGCGGCGCCCGCTGTCAAATTCGCAAGCACCGTGGCACGGACAACGAACTTCGACGACAACCACGGCTATTTAACACCATGCCGTGCGCCGATGCGGCATGGGCGGCACGGTACTCCGGATTCCGGCGCGGCGCATGGGCCATGAGGCGGCGCCAAGCGGCGGCGCGGGCGCCGCCTCAGGCCGGGGCCGTACCGCCGGCGTTGAACTCGGCGCGGGCGCCGTCGAGGGTGCGCATCACGGCCAGCGTCTGATCCAGGGGCAGCACCGGGGACTCGGTCAGGCGCGCCCGCAGGCAGCGGGCGACCTCTTGGGCCTCGTACACGAAGCCGTGCCCGGTGAGCGTGGCCGTGGTGGTTTCCGGCTCGGCGCCGGTGCGCTGCAGGGTGTACCGCTCCGGACGGTAGAACGGCGGCCCGACGGTGATGATGCCGCCGGTCCCGATGATGATGGCGGCCTGCGGCGAGCCGGCCCGCAGGCCGCAGTGGTAGAGGCCGACAGCCCCGTCCGGGTAGCGGGCGATGACGGCGGTGTTCTCGTCGACCCCGGTGGGCGCGAGCGCAGCTACCGCGTGCACCTCGTCCGGCTCCCCCAGCAGCATCGCGCCGAACGAGATCGGGTAAACCCCGATGTCCAGCAGCGCACCGCCGGCCAGCTCAGCACTCCAGAGGCGGCCGTCCGGGTCGTATTCCGGCGCGCCGCCGTGGTCGATCTGGACCGCGGTCACCTCGCCGATGGCCCCGTCCCGCACCAGGTCCGCAACCTCGCGGACCAGCGGGCTGAACCGGGTCCACATCGCCTCCATGGCGAACAGGTGCCGGTCGCGGGCCAGCTCGATCAAGTCGGCCGTGGTCGCGGCGGAGACCGTGAACGGCTTCTCGACCAGCACCGCCCGCCCGGCCAGCAGGCACTGCCGGGCCGCACCGAAATGGCCTGGGTGCGGCGTGGCCACGTAGACGACATCCAGGCTGTCGTCGGTTGCAAGCTCGGCGTACGAGCCGTAGGCCTGGCCGATCCCGTACTGCGCGGCGAACTCCTCGGCACGGCCCACATCCCGGGAGCCGACCGCGGCGACGGTGTGATCGTCGAGAAGCTGCAGGTCCTCGACGAACGTGCGGGCGATGTTCCCCGGGCCGAGAATGCCCCACCGGATCGGCGCCTGCTGCAGGTTGCTCACGTGCCGAGGGTAATGCGGAAGCCGGGGCGGACGGAGGTTCGGGCTGGCGGGTAGGGGGGTGGTTATGAACGGGCCGCTGACGGCCGTCCTCTTCGACGTGGACGCGCGGCGCCGCCGCCGTGTACGACGGGCCAGCCGACCTGCTCACGTTGCTGCCGGACAGCATCCTGGCCGCGCCGCGACCAGTGATCCGCACGCGGTACGGTGGCGCGGTGACTGAGGCCAGTGCGGACGACCGGCCGGTGGTGGCCGTGGCCAACCGGCTCCCAGTGCAGCACGGCGATGACGGCTGGGAGCTGTCGCCGGGCGGCCTGGTGACCGCGCTGCGGCCGGTCATGACCACGCACTCCGGGGCCTGGGTCGGCTGGGACGGCGGCACCAAGGGCATGCCGCCGACGCTGCCGGACTCCGGCGTGCGGCTGCAGCCGATCAGCCTGTCCGCCACCCAGATCCGCAACTACTACCACGGCTTCGCCAACGCGACGCTGTGGCCGCTGCTGCACGACGCGATCGAGAAGCCCCGCCTTCGAGCGGTCCTGGTGGTACACCTACCGGGACGTGAACGCGGTGTTCGCCGACCGGGCGCTGGCGGCGCTGGCCGAGCAGCCGGACGCGCTCGCCTGGGTGCACGACTACCACCTGATGCTGGTCCCCCAGCTCATCCGCGGGCGGCGGCCGGAGCAGCCGATCGGGTTCTTCCTCACGTACCCTGGCCGCCGCCGGACCTCTTCGCCCGGCTGCCGTGGCGGGAGCAGATCCTGGTCGGGCTGCTGGGGGCGGACGTGGTGGCCTTCCACACCGAGCGGTACCGCAGCAACTTCGTAGCGGCCTGCGGGCGGCTGCTGTCCAGCTCGGGCATCCAGGTGCGCGGGACGGCGATCGCGCTGCCCGACGGCCGGCTGGTGGAAACCGTCGCCGCACCCATCTCGATCGACGCGGCCGACTTCATCCAGCACGCCACCGCGCCGGAAACCGACGCCGACGTCGCCGCGCTGACCGATCAGTTCGCCGGCCGCACCCTGCTGCTCGGGGTCGACCGCCTCGACTACACGAAGGGCATCGTCGAACGGCTGCTGGCCGTGGAGATGCTGCTGGAGCGCACCCCCGAGTACCGGACCAGCCTGGCCCTTCTGCAGGTCGCCGTGCCCAGCCGGGACAACGTCCGGGAGTACCGCCAGCTGCGCGGCTCCGTCGAGCAGAACATCGGGCGGATCAACGGGCGGTTCACCGAGCCCGGCAACGACGTGCCCGTGCACTACCTGTACCGGGGCCTGACCCAGCAGCAGCTCGCCGCCTACTACGCGGCGGCCGACGCCTGCTCGTCACCCCCCTGATCGACGGCATGAACCTGGTCTGCAAGGAGTACGTGACCGTCCAGCAGGCCCGCGGGGAGGAGGGGGTCCTGGTGCTCAGTGAGTTCACCGGCGCTCGGAGGAGCTGCCGCAGGCGGTCCTCTGCAACCCGTTCGACGTCGAGGGGCTGTCGTACCGCATCGAGTACGGCTCGGCAGCCGGCCGAGGCCCGCCGCGCGGCCATCGCCGAGATGGCCGCCTACGTCCAGTACCCACGACGTGCACCGGTGGGTGGACGACCAGCTGGCCGACATCTCCTCGCGTGGCGGCAAGCTGGCCGAGGGAGAGCGGCCGGCCCGCCGCGTAAGCGGCCAGCCCGCGCTGGGCCGGGCCTGGGGTGCTGTCGGGGGGGTATTTATGCCGTGATCAATGAACTTCAAGGGGCGGCCCCCTTGCTCTCTAGGAGGGGCCTTGGGGCGCAGGGGGAGGCGGTTCTCGTTACACAGTTTGTTTTCCAGGGGTTCTTTCTTCCGCTGTAGCCGCAGCTCTCCATACCGGGAATACCGGGCCCGGGCACCTGGGTGTCCGGGTCCGGTTCGGCTTGACCAGCGCTCAGGAGCGGCCGCGCAAGGACTGTAGGCCGCGAGCGACTCGTTGCGCTCTTTCGCGTGGTCGACGAACCGCTCCGGGTAGCCGTCCGGCAGGCCGCCCGGCGTAGCCACGGCTCGTGGATCTCGCGGCCCGGCAAGCCAGCCAGCTCGGGGACCCAGCGGCGGACGTAGTCGCCGTCGGGGTCGAACTTGTTGCCCTGGGTCACCGGGTTGAAGACCCGGAAGTACGGCGCCGCGTCGGTGCCGGTGCCCGCCGTCCACTGCCAGCCGTGCTGGTTGCTGGCCAGATCACCGTCGACGAGGTGGCGCATGAAGTGCCGGGCCCCGTGCGTCCACCCGACGTGCAGGTCCTTGACCAGGAACGAGGCCACGATCATCCGGACCCGGTTGTGCATCCAGCCGTCGGCGAGCAGTTGCCGCATCCCGGCGTCGACGATCGGGTAGCCGGTCCGGCCCGCGGCCCAGGCGTCGAGGGCGGCGTCGGGGGCTTGCCGGTCGTAGGGCATCTTGGCGAGGCCGGCGAAGTACTCGCGGGCGCCCGGCCAGAAATGCAGCACCGCGGCGTAGAACTCCCGCCACGCGAGCTCCCGCCGGTAGGCCGAGCCCCCGGCCCGAGGTCGGCCAGGATCGTGCGCGGGTGGATGGCGCCGCCCTTGAGGTACGGCGACACCGCGAGGTGCGGTCCAGGTCGGGCCGGTCGCGGTCCTCGGGTAGCCGCCGAGGTCGCTCGTCGCGGAACCGGCGCCAGCGCCAGCGCGGCGTCCTCCCCGGCCCCGGGAGGTCGAGCACCGTCGGGCAGGTCGGGGCCGCACGGGATGTCGGTGCTGTCAGGCCCCGCCAGCTGACGTGACCGGGCGGGCGCCGGGGCGGCGCCAACCGTGCGCGCGCCAGGCGCGGTAGAACGGCGTGAACACCTTGTACGGCGTGCCCTCCCCTGGTCACCCGGCCCGGGGCTACGGCGTACGGCGAGCCGGTGGCGACCACCCCGTATCCTCGAGCGCGGCTGCGACCCGCTCGTCGCGGCGCGCGCCGTACGGCGCGAAGTCCGCGCTGACGTGCACCGAGCAGGCGCCGACCTCGCGGGCGACCGCGGGGACCACGTTCTCCGGCTTGCCGCGCCGGACGTGACCGCCCCGCCCTGTCACGCAGCTGCTCATCGAGGGCGCGCAGCGTCCGGTACAGGAACGCGATGCGCGGCGCCCCGGACGGCCTGCGCAGCGCGTCGTCCAGTACGAAGAGGCCCACCACGGGTCCTTCCTCGGCGGCGGCCAGCAGCGCCGGATGGTCAGCCAGGCGCAGGTCGCGGCGAAACCACAGTACGGCTGACATCAGCTCAGCTCCCCTCATCCCGGCCACATCCAGGCCGACGGCCAGCCCCGCCCCGGAGCGCCGAGCGTGCGCAGAAACCTGCTTCCCCCCGCCGGCGGCCGCATTTACCAAGGTAGCGAGCGCTCCGGCGGGGCCGGCAACGACCTGCG
>CAVZKY010000059.1:0-47218 GCA_963775825.1 uncultured Actinomycetes bacterium | reverse complement strand
TGGTAGGCGGACAGCGCGTACAGGTACGGGTTCAGCAGCCCGAGCTTGTGCCCGGCCACCTGGTCAGCGAGGGCCACGATGCCCGAGAACAGCGGCGTCGCCTCGCTGGTGCCGCACACCGGGTACCAGCCGGGCGTCTGCCCGCCGAAGCTCTGGTAGGTGTCCACCGCCCCGTTGCAGGCCGCGCTCATCGAGATGTCCGGCACACCCCGGCTGCCGCCCACCACGTTCGCCACGCCGTTCTGGTACCAGGGGCGGCCGAAGAAGATGGACGTGCCGCCGCCACCGGCCAGCGGGTTCGGGCCGTTGTCGCCGAAGATGTACTGCTGGGTCACCTTGCTGTACGTGTCGTTCCACACGTTGTCCGGCGCGGTGTGCTGGCCGGCCGCGTTGAGGTGCAGCTGGCTGCCGCCGACCCCGGTCACCAGCGGGTCGCTGTCCGGCCAGGACGTCACCGGGTAGGTGTAGTAGGTCGACTCGTCCAGGCCGACGTCCGCGGCGCCACTGTCACCGGACGCGGTGAGCACGGTGACGTGGTGGGCGTAGGCGTTCTCGTACGCGCCGCGCAGCGAGTCGAGGGTGGCCTTGTTCGGGAAGGTCTCCTCGGTCGCGCTGAAGCTCTGGCTGATGACATCGCCGAGATTGTGGTTGATCACGTAGTTCTCGGCCGTGACGATCTGCGGGAATCCGGTCACGCCCTCGGTCTCCGACACCGGCGTCTCGACGAGCAAGATGTTTGCGCCCGGGGCGACCGTGTGCGCGTACTCGACGTCGAGGGTGGTCTCCCCGGCCCAGCCGACCATGTTGGAGTTGGCCGGGTCGTACGGCGGGACCTGCCCGGCCGGCTGGATGACGTTGAACGACGGGGGCGCCGGGTAGTGGAATGTCCGGTCGAAGTGGGCCAGGTCCTGGCGGATGGTCGGGGATCCGAACGAGTCCACGATGACGATCGTCGCGTTCCGCCCGTTCACACCGCGCAGGTACAGCGTCGGCAGGTTATAGGCCCGCTGGATCTGGTTCGGCTCGTAGCAGGCGATCCCGTAGTTCGCCTCGCAGTACGCGGTCGTCGGCGGGACACTGCTCGCCTGCGCGGCGTGCTGCACGCCGGGCCGGATGACCACGTTGGCCTGGGCGCCCGGCGCCTTCGCGCCTGTCGCCGCGACCGCCGACCCCGCCGACCCCGCCGACATCGCGGCGGCGGCGGTGAGCGCACAGGCCCCTGCGGCTACCATCACTGTTCGCGCCAGGCGCATGGCAACTCCCCAAAACCGGATATATAAGCCACGGGTTCTATAGCGGAAGCACCATAACACTCAGGATCAAACTGCGGTCGCCGGTCCCGCCTGACACGCTTCGTCAACGGATCTGTTACCTGGGAACACCGCTAGCGCCGAAGAAGCGCGGCGGTGGCCAGCCCTGCAGCACGGGTCCGCTGTGGCCCAGGGCGTGCGCGCTCCATAACCCGGCTGGGCCGCGCTGTCATGGCTGGTCCGCGGGCCGTCGCCGCCTGGTCCTGTGGCGGCGGGTCTGGCTGCTCATGATGGCGGGTAACGGCCGCCTACGACATTATGCCGTGGCGGCCGGTTCGGCCTGGGCAGATGTCTGCCGACTCGGGCCCGATGAAACCTATCCAATTACTCACGATGAATGACGCCGCACTCAAGGCCATTAGGAGCAGCCAACGCGGCAAAGGCATTGTCGGCTGCCGGTTGCGGGGCGGCGGGTGATTTGGAGGAATGGCGGGACAACCGGGGGTGCACCCACTATTCTGGCCAGTTTGGCCTTCGCGTGGCCCGCTCGGCCCGGCCGCATTCCGTCGGAAGACGACCGGGCCGAGCGGTCCCCCGGGAGGTGCCGGGCCCGGCGAGCCGTCAGTCGCCGGGCCCCCCGCCACGGATGACTAATAGTAGTGCCGGCGACCACCGATTTCGTGGCCGATCGCGCCGAGCAGGAGCAGGATGAGCCCGATCACGAGGACGACAATACCGATCGTCCACAGGATCGCGACTTTGAGCAGGAAACCTACAACCAGCAGAATAATACCTAGGATGATCATTTGAACTCCTGTGTCGCCTGGGGCAACTTCGCAATCTGAGTCGATTGCTGCCAGGAGGCGTCTTCCCGCTGAAAACGAAGAAAAACGCGGGGGCGAGCATCAACATCGAAGATGGCCGCAGGAGTCTGGGCGGCGTGCTGACGGCTTCTTCCAGTATGCCGCAGCTCAGCGGGTATGCAAATCGTCAGGCCGGGGAACCGCGCTGGCCACGACCTCGGCGCAAATGGCGGCGATCTTCCGGCGCTCCGCCCGGGCCTGCGCCCGGAGCTGCTCGAACGCGGTCCGGGCCGGGATGCCGTGCCGTCCCATCAGCACTCCCTTGGCCTGCTCGATGATGCGGCGGGAGTCGAGTGCGCCCTGCAGCTGGACGGCGAGCTCGGACTTCTCCTGGTTCTGCATCATGCTGGCGATCAGCAGCGCGGCCAGGTCGGTGAAGGCGAGCAGGGCCAGTTCTCCCTCCGGGGACCAGGGCCTGCCTGCTCGGAGACCACGGCCACCACGCCCACCGCGTCCTGGTTGTAGGGCAGCGGGCTGGCCAGGACCGCCCGCACCTGGCGAGCGACGGCGGCATCGGCGAACTTCGGCCAGCGCTGATCGTGCTCCAGGTCCTCCACCCCGACGAGCTGCTTCTCCTCGAACGCGGCGATGCACGGGCCCTCGGCGTGCTCGATCTGGAGCTCCTCCAGGTGCTTCAGCCGGCCGTCGGAGGCGGCCACGCTGCGCAGATGCTGCTCGGCGTCGGTCAGCATGAGGCCCGCGCCGTCGACGCCGAACATCGTGTGGGTGGTGCGCACGATCTCGTGCAGCGCGTCCTCGACCCGCATGTCCCCGAAGCGGAACTTGCCGAGTTCTCCCAGAGCCGCGTGTACGTCGTGCAGGGAGACGTTGTTCATCTGATCGCTTCCTCCTGAACGAACCTGGCCAGGAGGCCAGCGCCGGGCCGGCGGCAGGACGGCGGCCGGGCAGAACGACTCTAACCATGAAAGCGGGCCCGGCGGGAGGCCACGACCCGATTCAATACCGGCCCGATTCGCCCCGTTTATTCCTGCAGCCCGCCATACGGTGGGGGCCGACCCGGGGAGCGGCACGGCCGGACGCTGGACGCCATGATCTCCTGGACCTGCCCAGCGGACCCTCCTGTGCGAAGATGCGCGAATCGCTGGAGTTGTTGGGGAAACGTTGTCATCGGGCGCGGCCGGGCGACCGCTGCGACGTACCGGCCATCCGGCCGGCACGGCTCCGCCCTGGCGACTACCAGCGGAGGCTCATCTGGTTATCCCGTTGTCGTAATTGCCGCTGCTGAGCCCCTTGGCGACATAATTAGCCGCGTAGTCAGCGACGATCTTTCTGCGGAGACCGGGGACGGTATTGGCTCGCAGCACCTTCGATCCATGGTCACCTTCGCGCCTTGCAGCGCAATATTCACCGTCGATTGTCGTGATGCTGTACTCCGCACCCCATTGAAATCTGAGTATTTCAAGCGCTGCGGGTAGCTGCTGCCGCTGTCGTTCCTTATTCATGTACTACAGGCTGTCTCAGCTACCTTCCGGCTCGGAAGACATACCGCCTGGACCGCCAACCCTGTAGGATTTTTGCGATCACGTGTAGAGAGGAGCCTGAGGCCGTGGATACCGACCCATACTCCAGCCCTCTGGCGTTCTTCCGTGCGGAGCTGAAGCGGCTGCGCCAGCGTGCGGGCAGCACGCAGGCCGACGTAGCCGAGCAGACTAATTACGCTCTCGCGACTGTCTCCGCTTATGAAACGGGAACACGAATTCCATCGGCGGACTTCGCGGCGCGCGCCGATAGGATGTTTGGGACGGACGGGGACCTCGCGCGACTACAGCAGCTGGTGGAGCGGGTTTCAGTACGCCCATGGTTCCGTGATCGCGTGGACGTCGAGAGTAAAGCCAGAGAGATACACGAATACGAGAGTTACCAAGTACCTGGCTTGCTGCAGACATCAGATTATGCCCGGGCAATTGTTAGCGCAGTCCGGCCGGTTCTGCCCGATGATGCTATTGAGCGCGCCGTCGCCCTGCGGATGACGCGCCAGCAGATTATCGAACCAGCCGAGGACGCGCCGCTTGACCAGGACAACGCGTTGCGGATGTGGGCGATTATCGATGAATCCGCGCTGAATCGTGTTGTTGGCAGTCCCGAGATAATGCGGGCACAGCGCGAGCATTTACTGATGACAGCCCAGCGGCCTAATGTCACAATCCAGGTAATCCTGGACACCGAAGGTGCAACCTGTGCGTTTGGCCGCGCGTTCGCGATATTGGTCTCCCGTAGCAGCAACTCCTCGGTCGTGTACTTTGAGGATGTGGGGACCGCCCGCTATATAAGTGATCGCGACGAAGTGAGCCGGTATGCGTTAATATTCGACTATCTGAGATCATATGCGCTGAACGACACGCAATCAATCGAAGTCATCAAGGGTGGCAGGAGGTTAGCTGGCTTGGGGTTCTGCCCGGGGAGCGCGGAGAGCGGGCAGGATGGCCCGCACCTCGGGCCAGGGGAACGGGACGGGCTCCGGGCCTGGGGCCGGCGCGCTGCCGGGCGGCGCGCTGCTGGGCTGCGGCAGGCGGCCGAGGTCGAGGATCACCCGCACGCCCCACTCGCGCAGGGTGGCGACACTGCGCAGGAAGACGGGATGGGTGGCCAGCGCCGTGTTCGGCCAGGGCACCGCCGCGATCGGCAGGTGCCGGCCGACGGCCTCGTTGAGCAGGCCCAGCGCCAGGGTGTCGCTGATGCCCTGGACCCACTTGTTGATCGTGTTGAAGGTCGCGGGGACCACGATCACCGCGTCCGGCGCCGGCAGGATGTCGGGCTCGTCAGGTCGCTTGTACCGGTTGCGGACCGGATGCCCGGTCAGCCCGGCCAGGTTCCCCTCGTCCAGGAACTTCATGCCGTCCGGCGTGGCGACCACGCACACGTCCCACCCCTGGTCCTGGGCATCGCGGACGAACCCGGGTAGCTGGCTGGCGGGAGGAGCACCGCAGGCGATGATGTACAGCACGGGGCGCGTATCCGCTGGCACAGTCGGTCCCTCCGCTCGGCAGGCCCCAGCCCGCACGGGCTGCCCGGGCCGGCGCGGCTCTGGCGCCGGCTGAGGAATAGCACACTATGCCTGCTCACGTACGGCGGCCGGCCCTTGACCCGGTTGGCGGCCCGGTGTTGACCACATCGTTAAGCGGGCACGATCGCCGGGCAGGTAGTGGTAGGCGGGTCAGCCGCCGGGGTGGTCCGGTTCGCTGCGGAGGGTGGCCTTGATGTCGGCCTTGAGAACCTTGCCCACCTTGGAACGGGGCAGGTCGGGCCAGACTTCAACCTGCTTGGGGGCCTTGACGCTGCCCAGCCGGTCCTTGACGAAAGCGCGGACCTCGGCCGCGGTCACGGTGCGGCCGGGATGCGGCTGGACGACGGCGGTGACGCGCTCGCCCCATTTGCCGTCGGGCAGCCCGACGACGGCGCAGTCCTGGATGGCCGGATGGGCCAGCAGCGCCTGCTCGACCTCCTTTGTCCAGGTAGTCGAGCAGGCGCACGGGAGTTCCTCGGGTCGGCCGGGACGTGGTGGTCTTCCAGGCCCCCGGCCCCATCGGAAAAGCCAGGGGCCCGGAAGACGATCGGGGCGCCGCGGCCAGCGGGCGCGGCGGGCGGGTCAGTGCTGGACGGTCAGGTTCGGCTCCATGACCAGGCCGAAGCTGCGCAGCACGCCCAGCAGCTCGCGGTGGCCGAACGCCTGGCAGCCGGAGGCGAACCCCACCCGGTGCGGCGGCTGCTGCAGCAGCGAATACGCGGCGTACGCCTGCAGCAGGCCGGTCTGCTTGTAGTTGGAGTTGCCGTGAATGACGCAGTGCGCGCGGCCCAGCGGCCCGGACGTGTGCACCGAATCGAGGGAGGTGTTGATCCGGGTGTTCTCCCGCGGCGGGTTCTCGCTCATCACCCCGGCGGCCTGCTCGGTGAGGACCCGAAGCTTCTCGTGCTCGGGCAGGTACTCGCAGATCAGGCGGCCGGTGTAGCCGGACGCCCCGTAGACGATGACGGGCTTGCCGGCGCTAGCTGGTTCGGTGCTCATGAATCGGCCTTTCATCTCCCCCTCGAGACGGCTTGTGCGGCGGCGGCGACTGGCCGGTACGCGACGTAGGTCACAGCGTAACGAAGTCTTGACAGTCGTCAAGAGTTTCTTGGACAACTGTCAAGCCAGGTCGGCGTTACTCCGCGCGGCCGGGATACAGTTGAGCTGTGACGGAACTGGCCGAGTCCCGGCGGGAGCGCATATCGCGCCGGCAGATCGACAAGTTCGCCGAACGGCGGGCACAGCTGGCCAGCGCCGCGCTGCAGACACTGGCCCAGCTCGGCTACGCCCGGACAAGCCTGCGCGAGATCGCGCAGAACTCCGAATTCTCGCACGGCGTGCTGCACTACTACTTCAGCGACAAGGAAGAGCTGCTCACGGCCTGCGTCCAGCAGTACGAGGCCGCGTGCGTCACCCGGTATGACGAGATCGTAGCCGCGGCCCGCTCGGCAGCGGAACTGCGGCGGGAGTTCAGCGCCGCGATGGCGCAGACGCTGCGCACCGATGCCCCGATGCACCGGCTGTGGTACGACCTGCGCAATCAGAGCCTGTTCACGGAGTCCTTCCGCGCGGACGTGCTCGAGATCGACCAGCACCGGGAGGAGATGATCTGGCGGGTGCTCACCCGGTACGCCGAGCTCGGCGGACTGGCCCCGGTCACCTCCCCCGCCGTGGCGTACGCCGTGCTGGACGGGCTCTTTCAGCAGGCACTACTGCACCACCTCGCCGGGCGCGAGGAGGCGGGCCGCGATCTGCAGGAAAACGTGAGCCGCATCCTCGGCACCCTGGCGGTCGAGCCCGGCTAGCGTCCGGCTGGGGCCACTGGAGGCCTCCCCGGCGATCTACGCAATTCCGTAGTGCAACTACATTTTTCTGCGCATACGGGGTGCAAGAGTGAGACAACCGCCGGTAGTGTCGGATTATGGCGCGTGGCAATACTCCACAGCCGGACGGCGGGGCAGGCCCGAACGAGCCCGACACCGCGCCTGATGGCGAGGTCGCCCGCCAGCGCGACATTCTGGCCCAGTTTCAGGATGCGATCGCCGGGATGCGCACCCGCGACATCCAGATCGGGCTCCGCGAACTGCTCGCCCAGTCCGTCCCGCCACCGCGGACCCCCGGCCCGCCCGGCCCGCCCTCGCCCGCGACCGGAGCCAACCCGGAAACGGGGCGGCCACGCGCCGCGGTGAGCTCCGGGAAAAGTCCGTTAAGTTCCGCCATGACGGGTGCGGTGACCGGCCGCCACGATGACGACGGCGGCCCACGGGACGGGCCCGGCCCCGGAATGGGGCCCGGAATAGGCACCGTACCGGCGCCGGTGGCCCGGCTGATCTGCGCGGTCAGGAAGCCGAGCAGGCGACGCCAGATACAGCGGCTGGTCACGGACGCGGGGCTGGACCAGACGGTCCAGCTCGATGCGCCGGCGTCGGCGCGGATGGTGCGCCCGTACAGCTGGCTGCTGGACCGGACCGGGACCGGCGGGATCCGGCTGACCGACGCGGGGCACCTGCCGCCGGCCGAGGTCAGCGCGGCGGTGGGCGAGCTGGGCCTCAGCACCGGCGGCCCTGGGCGCCGGGAGAGCCAGGTGCAGCCGGTCCGTCAGCTGCGCGAATCGGCCCAGGCCACAGGCCTGCTGCGCAAACAGCGCGGCCATCTGCTACTCACCGCACGCGGGGAGGGGCTGCGGTCCGATCCTGCGGCGCTGTGGTGGCATCTGGCCGAGCGGATGCCACTGCGGACCGCCGGACCGGGGGGATTCCAGCCCGGCCTGCTCATGCTGGTGTGCGTGGCCGCGGGGGCCACCTGCACGGTGAACACGACGATCGCCTGGATGCTGACCGCGATCGGCTGGATGAACACCGACGGCAGCCCGCTGACCGGCGCCCAGGCCGCGCAGGCCGCGGACAGCACCCGGGCGGTGCTGGGCCGGCTCGGCGTGCTGCCGGACGGCCCGGGTCCCGGCGGCTCCCCCTGGCCGACCCCGGAGGGCGTGGCGTTCGCCCGGGCCGCGCTGCAGACCTGGCCCGCGGGCAGCTAGCCCCCGGACGGCGGTTCGGCGTCCCGTTTCGGCTCCCCGGCTTACGGGGTGCGTGCTCAGGACTATTCGCTGCGGATGCTTCCCGTAGGCACCGGTGGCCCGGCCGGGGAGGCCCACAGCTCGCGGAGCAGCCACGCTGCCGCTTTCGGCTGGCGGTCACGGGTGAACACGCCCTTGTGGTTGCCGCCGGGACGGTGCACGGCCTGCGCGGTGGCGAAGTCGGCGAAGTTCCACACGTGCTCGCCGATGACCTGTGGGATTCCGGCGGAAGACCCGCAGCGACGCGGCGATCAGGGCCACCTGGTAGTCCTCGGACCAGACGACCGGGGGCAGCGCGTGCAGGCCGGGCAGCGCGTCGGCGCCGAACTCGGTCACCACGATGGGCTTGCCGTACCGCGCCCAGGCCCGGAGCTCCTCCTCCAGTTGCCTCGTCGCGGCCTCCAGGTCCCCGGGGCTCACGTACCAGCCGAAGTACCGGTTGACGCAGATCAGGTCGAACAGGTCGCTGACCACATCGGCTTCCGGCGGGGCGGTGGCCACGTTCGCGAAGCACACGGGCCGGGTCGGATCCAGCGCGCGCGCCGCAGCCACCAGCCGGGCGAAGTACTCGCGGGCGGCCGGCTCGGCGGTATCGGGCTCGTTCGCGATCGACCAGGCGATCACGCATGGGTGGTTCCGGTCACGGGCGATGAGCTCGCCGATGGCGGCCAGGTGCGCCTCGGCGGCCGCCTTCCCGATCGCTTCGGGTGAGAACGTGCGCGCACCGTGGTCGCCCATGTTCCCCAGGCTGAGGTGCAGCCCGACGGCGGGCGTCTCGTCGATGACGAGCACCCCCTTCCGGTCCGCATAGTCAAGGACCTCCTCGGCGTAGGGGTAGTGCGAGGTACGGAACGAGTTGGCGCCGATCCAGTCCAGCAGCGCGAAGTCGCGGACCATCCGCGCGTCGTCGTGGCCCTTGCCGCGCAGCGCCACGTCCTCGTGCATCCCGAAACCGCGCAGCCGCACCGGCACGCCGTTGAGCAGCAGGCGATCCGCGGCCACCCGGACCGTGCGGATCCCGACGGTGAGGCAGTACTCGTCTTCGCCGTGCGTGACCTCCAGCCGGTACAGGTACGGGTCACCGGGCTGCCAGGGCCGGGCCCGGGGCACGGCCAGCTCACCCGCGGGGCCGGCCGCACGGGCGACCACCTGCCCGGCCGCGTCACGCAGCAGCACGGAGGTGAGCGCGGCCCCGTCCGCGTCGCCCGCGCCGCCGGCGTCGCCCGCCACGTTCAGCTGGTAGCGCACCTGGCCGGCGCTGGTGGCCGGGGTGAAGTCAGTGCTGACCGCGACAGCTTCGATGTAGGTCTTCGGCGTGGTGTACAGCCACACCGACCGGTGCAGCCCCGCGTAGTTGAAGAAGTCGTGGAAATAACGCTGGGTGCGCTGGCCGCCGGCGCTGGTGGAGATGACGCCGGGCGGGATCGTGGCCATGGTCAGCTCGTTGCCGACGCGCACCGTGACCCGCAGCGGCTCACCGCACCGGGCCAGCGCGGTCACGTCGGCCTCGAACGGGGTGTAACCGCCGGTGTGGTCGGCGACCAGCGTGTCCCCGGCCCACATGGTGCCCCGGTGCGTCGCGGCGTCGCAGCGGAGCACGATGCGGCGGCCCTGCCACGAGGCCGGCACGCGGACCTCCCGCTGGTACCAGACGTCGCCGACGAACTCGCGCTCGGCCGGGTCAGTGACGAGATCGTTATAGCTGGCCGGGACCGGCATTTCGCGGCCGCCGGGCAGCGGCGCCGTCCACCAGCGCTGCGCGGTGCCCGCGCCGTGGCCCTCGCCGCTGGTCCCGCCGCCAGGGTCAAATTGGAACCGCCACAGCCCATCTAGCCGCAGGTATTCGCGGCTCCTGCTGTCCCGGGGGGTCAGCATCGGTGACCAACTCCTTCGCTCGCCCGGCGAAAATTCCGGCTGCCGCCGCCGGCGCCCGCGGCGCGGGACCTTCCGGCCAGGCCGGCGACGGCCGAAAACATACTGTTTTCCCTTGACACTCACTTAACACACGCCTTAAATCAGACCATAAATTTAGTAGCCACGCCTCACAGAAGAGGAGCTACTGCCCATGCGAATTATCCGAGTCTCCGCCGTTGCCGCGGCGGCCGCCGCCGTCCTGACGCTGGCCGCGTGCGGCGGCGGTTCATCGACCGGTGGATCCAGCGGCGGTAACACCAGCTCGGCAACCATCACCTACTGGGCGAGTAATCAGGGCGCCAGCCTGCAAGCCGACTACAACGTCCTCAACCCCGAGATAGCGACGTTCAAGAAGGCGACCGGCATCACCGTCAAGCTTCAGGTGATCGGCTGGGCTGATCTGCTGAACCGGATCCTGGCGGCCACCACGTCCGGCCAGGGCCCCGATGTCGTCAACATCGGGAACACCTGGTCGGCCTCGCTGCAGGCGACCGGCGCGTTCCTGCCCTTCACCAGCAGCACCTTCAGCCAGGTTGGCGGCGAGAGCAAGTTCCTCACCTCGGCCGTCGGCTCCACCGGCGCGGCGGGCAAGCCGCCGGCCGCGGTCCCGCTCTACTCACTGGCCTACGCGATGTACTACAACAAGGCCATGTTCCAGGCGGCCGGCATCGCCAGCCCGCCGACGACGTGGAGCGAGCTGGTCGCCGACGGCAAGAAGCTCACCCACGGCAGCCAGTACGGCCTCGCCGTCGAGGGCGCGAGCATCCCCGAAAACATCCACAACGTGTTCATCCTGTCCAAGCAGATGGGCGGCAGCTTCTTCGACTCGGCCGGTAACCCCACCTTCACCACGCCGCAGAACGTGGCGGCCGTCCAGCAGTGGGTCAACTTCATGGCCGCCGACCACATCGTCAGCCCCGGCGACGCCGAGTACGACCAGAACCAGTCGCTGTCGGACTTCGCCAAGGGCAAGGACGCCATGATCATGTGGCAGGCCGCCGGCACCGCACTGCAGGCGGACGGCATGGCCAAGGACGCCTACGGCACCGCGCCGGTCCCGGTGGAATCGGGCACGCCCAGCTCGTCGAATCCGGACTCCATGGTGGCCGGGATCAACATGGCCGTGTTCAAGGACTCCAAGAACCAGGCCGCCGCGCTGAAGTTCGTCAACTTCATGACGAGCCAGGCCGAGTCGATCAAGCTCAACGGCGAGTACGGGTCCATCCCGCCGCTCACTGCCGCGCTGCAGGCCAGCCCGGCCGCCAACCAGGAGCAGACGGTACTGCGCAACGTGCTCAGCAGCAGCGCCGTGGCCATGCCCCAGGTAGCGAAGGAATCGCAGTTCGAGACCGAGGTCGGCACGGCGGTGAAGAACCTGATGGCCGACGCGGCGTCCGGGAAGCCGGTCAGCGCCGCAACCGTGAAGGCCCAGCTGGCTACCGCCCAGCAGAGTATGAATGGCTAAGGCGGCTTCGTGACGGTCGGCATCCGCCGCGACGCGCCCCCGGCCGGCTCCGACGCCGGCCGGGGGGGCAGGCCCGCCGCACAGACCCGGTCCGGCCGCCTGCTGCGCCGGATCCGGAAGGGCGGTCTGCCGTACCTGTTCCTGCTGCCCGCTCTGCTGCTCGAGCTGCTGGTCCACTTCATCCCGATGGCCTTCGGGATCCTGATCAGCTTCAAGCAGCTCACCCTGTTCTTCATCCGGAACTGGACGGCCGCGCCGTGGGCCGGGTGGGCCAACTACCGCGTCGCGCTGAACTTCCACGAGGCGGTCGGCAGCGCGCTGCTGCACTCGTTCCTGGTCACCTGCAGCTTCACTGTGCTGGCGGTCGGGCTGTCCTGGCTGTTCGGCACCACCGCGGCGATCCTGACCCAGGACAGCTTCCGCGGCCGGGGGACGCTGCGCACGATCTTCCTCACGCCGTTCGCGCTGCCGGTCTACGCCTCGGTCATCATCTGGTCGTTCATGTTCCAGTACAACAACGGCCTGGTGAACGAGCTGCTGCACAACGTGCTCGGCATCACCAGCCGGCCGTCGTTCTGGCTGATCGGGCACAACAGCTTCTTCGCGCTGGTCATCATCTCGATCTGGCGCAACTGGCCGTTCGCGTTCCTGTGCGTGATGGCCGGCCTGCAGGGCATCCCGCGCGAGCTGTACGAGGCCTCGGCGATCGACGGGGCCGGCATCTGGCAGCAGATCCGGAAGATCACGATGCCGTCGCTGCGATCGGTCAACCAGGTCCTGATCCTGGTGCTTTTCCTGTGGACGTTCAACGATTTCAGCACGCCGTTCGTCCTTTTCGGCGCCTCGGCCCCGAGCCCGGCGGACGTCATCTCGATCCACATCTACAACGCCTCCTTCATCAACTGGAACTTCGGTGAGGGCTCGGCGATGTCCGTGCTCATGCTGATCTTCCTGCTGCTGGTGACGGCGGTTTACCTGGTCGGCACGTCACGGAGGAGGAACAATGCCTAGGCGCTCCCGCGGTGTGATGGCGCCGCCGGCGTCGTTCCTGTGGACCCGGCGCATCGTGCTGACACTGCTCGCCCTGTTCGCGCTCATCCCGGTCTACGTGATGATCAGCAGTTCGCTGAAGCCGCTGCAGGACGTGACCAGCACGTTCCGCTGGATCCCCGCGCCGCTGACCCTGGCGCCCTACCACGACATCTGGTACACGGTGCCGCTCGCGCGCTACTTCCTGAACTCGCTGATCGTGTCCACCTCGGCGGCGGGCGCGAGCGTCGTGGTGGCCATCTTCGCCGCGTACGCGGTGAGCCGGTACATGTTCCGGGGCAAGCGGGTCTTCACCACGGCCGTGCTGGCGACCCAGATGTTCCCGGGCATCCTCTTCGCGCTGCCGCTCTTCCTGATCTTCGTGAGCATCGGCGACGCGACCGGCATCCCGCTCTACGGCTCGCGCTTCGGCCTCATCATCACCTACCTCACGTTCTCCCTCCCGTTCGCGATCTGGATGCTCACCAGCTACTTCGAATCGGTGCCGAAGGCGCTGGACGAGGCCGCGCTGGTGGACGGCTGCGGGCCGGTCCGCGCGCTGTTCCGGGTGGTCATCCCGGCCGCGCTGCCCGGCATCATCGCGGTCACCATCTACGCCTTCATGACCGCGTGGGGCGAGGTGCTGTTCGCGTCGGTGATGACCAACAGCACCACCCGGACGCTGGCCGTCGGGCTGGCCGACTACTCGACCGAGAACAACGTCTACTGGAACCAGATCATGGCCGCGTCCCTGGTCGTCAGCGTGCCGGTGGTCACCGGGTTCCTGCTCATGCAGCGCTATCTCGTATCCGGCCTGACCTCTGGGGCGGTCAAGTGAGCGGTGCGCACCGGCGCCTCGTCCCCGGCTCCCGGTCGGCCAGATCTCCCGTCAGGTTCCGCACCCGGTTTCGCACCAGCAGAAGGGCGGTCGATGAACGACCTCAGCGTGCTACCAACTGGCTTCACCTGGGGCGTAGCGACCTCGGCGTACCAGATCGAAGGGGCGGCCAGCGAGGACGGCCGGGCCCCGTCGATCTGGGACACCTTCTCCCACACCCCCGGCAAAACCGGCGGCGGGGACACCGGCGACGTCGCGTGCGACTTCTACCATCGCTGGGCCGGGGACATCGGGATCATGAAGGACCTCGGCGTCGATGCCTACCGCTTCTCGATCGCGTGGCCCCGGGTCATCCCGGACGGCTACGGGCCGGTCAACCGGGCGGGTCTCGCCTTCTACGACCGGCTCGTGGACGCGCTGCTGGAGGCGGGCATCGCTCCCTTCCCGACGCTTTACCACTGGGACCTGCCGCAGGCCCTGCAGGACCGGGGCGGCTGGGCGGCGCGGGCGACCGCTGAACGGTTCGCCGACTACGCCGCGCTGGTGGCCGGGGTCCTGGGGGACCGGGTCGAACGACTGGGTCACGATCAACGAGCCGCGCTGCGCGGCCTGGATCGGCAATCTCGAGGGCCGGCACGCGCCTGGCCTGGCTGACATCGATATCGCGGTGCCCGTGTCCTACCACCTGCTGCTCGGGCACGGCCTGGGCGTGCAGGCCGTCCGCGCCGGCGCGGCGGGCGCCCGCGTCGGCATCGTCAACGTGCTGCACACCTGCGAGGCCGCCACCGGCAGGCCCGAGGACATCGAGGCCACCGCGCGCTACGACGGCCACGTCAACCGCTGGTGGCTGGACCCGATCCACGGCCGCGGCTTCCCCGCGGACATGGAGAAGGTCTACCGGGTCGCGCTGCCCGCCCAGCCCGGGGACCTGGAGACGATCGCCGCGCCGCTGGACTTCGAGGGCGTGAACTACTACTCCCCCACCGTCATCACCGACGACCCCGGTGGCGGTGTCCCCTACGCGCGCGAACTGCCGCGCGACGGCGTCCCGCAGACCATGCTGCACTGGGAGATCCGGGCGGCCGGGCTGGAGACGGTGCTGGTCCGGCTGGCCACCGAGTACGGGGCACGGCGGGTGTACGTCACCGAGAACGGGTCGGCCTGGGCGGACCGGGTGACGGCGGACGGCCGGATCCACGACCGGGACCGGGAGCGCTACCTGCGGCAGCACCTGGCCGCGTGCGGCCGGGCCGCGGCCCGCGGGGTCCCGCTCGCCGGTTACTTCGCCTGGTCACTGCTGGACAACTTCGAATGGGACTACGGCTACGACGCCCGGTTCGGCCTGGTGTACGTCGACTTCGCCACCCAGCAGCGGCTGCTGAAGGACAGCGGCCGACGCTACGCCGACATCATCGCCGCGTACCGGCGGTCATGATCCGGGAGCATTCTCAGTGGATACGACTGAAAATGCTCCCTCAGGCTCGGCAGGACCGCGGGCGCGGGCCCGGGAGGACCGCGGCGCGGGCGCGGGCGGACGGGGCGGGCTGCGCACGGCGGGCGGCGCGGCGAAGAGGCGGGCGGTGCGGGCTAATGGCCTAGCCTTGGGGCAACTGGCCCACCCACACCACCAGGCACTTTCGCTCGGCACTTATTATAAGAAGTGAGCGAAGGGGGATATTCATGCCGGAGCGTAGGCGATGGACGGTTCGTGACCTGCGCCGGGACAACCGGTCGGTGCTTTTGTGGTCGCTGTACTTCGACCAGCCGTGCAGCCGGCAGGATCTGTCCGAGGCGACCGGGCTGAGCTCGGCGTCGGTCAGCAACGTGATCCGTGAGCTGATGGCCGAGGGCATCGTGGTCGAGGCAGGCTCGGTGGACTCGGACGGCGGGCGGCCGCGGGTCCTGCTTCGGATCAACCCCGACCACGGCTACGTGGTCGGGATCGACGTCGGCGAGACCCGGATCCGCGTCGAGCTGTTCGACCTGACCATGACGGTGCGGGCCAACGCCAACTACCCGCTGGAGCCACGCGAGCACGGGGTCGATGTCGTGGTCGAGAAGATCCTGTCCTGCCTGGCGGCGGTGCTGGCCGACAGCGGCGTGGCGCCCGGGGCCATTCTCGGGGTCGGGGTGGGCGTGCCCGGTGTGGTCGAGCACGGCGCCGAGACCGTGCTGTACGGGCAGACCTACGGCTGGGACGGCGTGCCGCTGGAACGGCTGCTGCGGGCCGGTACCGACCTGCCGCTGTACATCGACAACGGCGCGAACACGATGGGGCTGGCCGAGCTGTGGTTCGGCGCGGGGCAGGGGGCGCGGCACGCGGTGGTCTGCCTGATCGGCTCCGGGGTCGGCGCGTCCATCATCGGCAACGGTGTCACCGAGCGGGCCGGCACCTCCAGCGGCACCGAATGGGGGCACACCACGATCGTGGTCGGCGGCCGTGACTGCCGCTGCGGGTCGCTGGGCCACCTCGAGGCCTACGTCGGGGCCGAGGCGATCCTGGACCGCTACGGCCTGCCGCTGCCCGGCGACGACGAGGAGACCGCCCTGGCCGCCCTCGTCGCCCTGGCCGACACCTCGCCCGAGGCGGCGAAGGTCCTGGACGAGACGGCCCTGTACCTGGGGGCCGGGCTCGCCGACCTGATCAACCTGTACAGCCCCGACCGGATCATCCTGGGCGGCTGGGCCGGCCTGCTGCTCGGCCATCACCTGCTGCCCGCCATCCGCGCCTCCGCGCGCGAGCACGCCCTGGCCCACCCGTTCGCCGAAACCACCATCACCGTGGGCCGTCTCGGGCCGGACGCGGTCGCGCGCGGTGCCGCCACCCTGCCCATCCAGGCCTTCCTCAACGGCACCGCGGTGCCCGCCGGCCGCCACCCGGCCGCGGCCGACGAGATCCCCACCGGCACCGGCCAGGCCGGCTAACCAGGGGCGGGCCGCCCGGCTGACCCAGGGCTTCTCGAACTGACCCGCAGGCCGCCCTTAACGCAGGGCCAAGCCCCGGTAAACAGCGCCGTCGGCCGCGCCCCGCGCAGGTCAGACCGCGATGAGCGGTCAGCCTGCGGATGGGACGCGGCCGACGGACAGAGCTCAAGCAAGCTCGTTAGAGGGGGCGCACCTGCTCCGCCTGCGGGCCCCGGCTGCCCTGGCCGACGGAGAACTCGACCCTCTGGTTCTCCTGCAGGCTGCGGTAGCCGTCAGCCTGGATCGCCGAGAAGTGCACGAAGACGTCGGCGGAGCCGTCGTCTGGTGCGATGAAGCCATAGCCCTTGTCAGCGTTGAACCACTTAACGGTTCCCTCTGCCATTCCCAATCTCTCCTACTGCGATCTTCGGGTCCACTTGTGTGTCCCCGGGCTGCTGCGACCGCCGGCCTTGAAGGATTGGCTCCATGAGGGTTATGTGGCGCCCGCTGTCAAATTCGCAAGCACCGTGGCACGGACAACGAACTTCGACGACAACCACGGCTATTTAACACCATGCCGTGCGCCGATGCGGCATAGGCAGCACGGTACGTCCGGATCCGGCGCGGCGCGTGGCCCATGAGGCGGCGCCAAGCGGCCGCGCGGACGGCCGCCAGGCCCGGCCATCGGGCGCGGCCGGCCTGGTCAGCGGTCAGGCCGGGGCCACGCCGCTGGCGTCGAACTCGGCGCGGGCGGCGTCGAGGGTGCGCATGACCGCCAGCGTCTGGTCCAGGGGCAGCACCGGGGATTCGGTCCGGCGGGCCCGCAGGCAGCGGGCGACCTCCTGGGCCTCGTACACGAAGCCGTGCCCGGTGAGCGTGGCCGTGGTGGTTTCCGGTTCGGCGCCGGTGCGCTGCAGGGTGTACCGCTCCGGGCGGTAGAACGGCGGCCCGACGGTGATGATGCCGCCGGTCCCGATGATGGTGGCGGCCTGCGGCGAGCCGGCCCGCAGGCCGCAGTGGTAGAGGCCGACCGCCCCGTCCGGGTAGCGGGCGATGACCGCGGTGTTCTCGTCGACCCCGGTGGGCGCGAGCGCGGCTACCGCGTGCACCTCGTCCGGCTCCCCCAGCAGCATCGCGCCGAACGAGATCGGGTACACCCCGATGTCGAGCAGCGCACCGCCGGCCAGCTCAGCACTCCAGAGCCGGCCGTCCGGGTCGTATTCCGGCGCGCCGCCATGGTCGATCTGGACCGCGGTCACCTCGCCGATGGCCCGGTCCCGGACCAGGTCCGCGACCTCGCGGACCAGCGGGCTGAACCGGGTCCACATCGCCTCCATGGCGAACAGGTGCCGGTCCCGGGCCAGCGCGATCAGGTCGGCCGTATCCGCGGCGGTGACCGTGAACGGCTTTTCGACCAGCACCGCCCGGCCGGCCAGCAGGCACAGCCGGGCCGCGTCGTAATGCCCCGGGTGCGGCGTGGCCACGTAGACGACGTTGAGTCCGTCGTCGGCCGCGAGGTCGGCGTACGAGCCGTAGGCCCGGCCGATCCCGTACCGCGCGGCGAACGCCTGCGCGCGGGCCAGGTCCCGGGAGCCGACCGCGGCGACGGTGTGATCGTCGAGCAGCAGCAGGTCCTCGACGAACGTGCGGGCGATGTTCCCCGGGCCGAGGATGCCCCACCGGATCGGCGCCTGCTGCGGGTTGCTCACGTGCCGAGGGTAATGCGGAAGCCGGGGCGGGACGAAGGTTCGGGGCGGGGGGTGTACGACGGACCAGCCGACCTGCTCGCTTCGCTGCCGGACAGCATCCTGGGCCGGCGCCGCGAC
Organism: uncultured Actinomycetes bacterium; assembly: GCA_963775825.1. Taxonomy (GTDB): domain Bacteria; phylum Actinomycetota; class Actinomycetes; order Streptosporangiales; family Streptosporangiaceae; genus Bog-532. The sequence goes on along the minus strand of CAVZKY010000059.1, from coordinate 29,028 downwards.
CAGTGACCCGCACGCGGTACGGTGACGCGGTGACTGAGGCCAGCGCAGACGACCGGCCGGTGGTAGCCGTGGCCAACCGGCTCCCGGTGCAGCACGGCGATGACGGCTGGGAGCTGTCGCCGGGCGGCCTGGTGACCGCGCTGCGGCCGGTCATGACCACGCACTCCGGGGCCTGGGTCGGCTGGGACGGCGGCACCAAGGGCATGCCGCCGACGCTGCCGGACTCCGGCGTGCGGCTGCAGCCGATCAGCCTGTCTGCCACCCAGATCCGCAACTACTACCACGGCTTCGCCAACGCGACGCTGTGGCCGCTGCTGCACGACGCGATCGAGAAGCCCCGATTCGAGCGGTCCTGGTGGTACACCTACCGGGACGTGAACGCGGTGTTCGCCGACCGGGCGCTGGCGGCCCTGGCCGAGCAGCCGGACGCGCTCGCCTGGGTACACGACTACCACCTGATGCTGGTCCCCCAGCTCATCCGCGGGCGGCGGCCGGAGCAGCCGATCGGGTTCTTCCTGCACGTACCCTGGCCGCCGCCGGACCTCTTCGCCCGGCTGCCGTGGCGGGAGCAGATCCTGGTCGGGCTGCTGGGGGCGGACGTGGTGTCCTTCCACACCGAGCGGTACCGCAGCAACTTCGTAGAGGCCTGCGCGCGGCTGCTGTCGGGCTCGGGCATCCAGGTGCGCGGGACGGCGATCGCGCTCCCCGACGGCCGGCTGGTGGAGACCGTCGCCGCACCCATCTCGATCGACGCGGCCGACTTCATCCGGCACGCCACCGCGCCGGAGACCGACGCCGACGTGGCCGCGCTGGTCGACCAGTTCGCCGGCCGCACCCTGCTGCTCGGGGTCGATCGCCTCGACTACACCAAGGGCATCGTGGAACGGCTGCTGGCCGTGGAAATGCTGCTGGAGCGCACCCCCGAGTACCGGACCAGCCTGGCCTTTCTGCAGGTCGCCGTGCCCAGCCGGGACAACGTGCGGGAGTATCGCCAGCTGCGTGCCTCCGTCGAGCAGAACATCGGGCGGATCAACGGGCGGTTCACCCAGCCAGGCAACGACGTACCCGTGCACTACCTGTACCGGGGCCTGAGCCAGCAGCAGCTCACCGCCTACTACGCGGCGGCCGACGCCCTGCTCGTGACCCCCCTGATCGACGGCATGAACCTGGTCTGCAAGGAGTACGTGACCGTCCAGCAGGCACGCGGGGAGGACGGGGTGCTGGTGCTCAGTGAGTTCACCGGCGCGTCGGGCGAGCTGCCGCAGGCCGTCCTCTGCAACCCGTTCGACGTCGAGGGGCTGTCGTACCGCATCGAGCATGGGCTGCGGCAGCCGGCCGAGGTCCGCCGCGCGGCCATCGCCGAGATGGCCGCCTACGTCCAGACCCACGACGTGCACCGGTGGGTGGACGACCAGCTGGCTGACATCTCCTCGCGCGGCGGCAAGCTGGCCGAGGAGGCGGCCGGGGTGCGCTGAGCGGGCGGGCCGGGGCACCTCGGGTTTCCGGGCCTTCGGCTTGACCAGCGGTCAGGAGCGGCCGCGCAGGGACTGGTAGGCCGCGAGCGACTCGTTGCGCTCTTTCGCGTGGTCCACGATCCGTTCCGGGTAGCCGTCCGGCAGGCCGTCCTGGCGTAGCCACGGCTCGTGGATCTCGCGGCCCGGCAAGCCAGCCAGCTCGGGGACGTAGCGGCGGATGTAGGCCCCGTCGGGGTCGAACTTGGCACCCTGGGTGACCGGGTTGAAGATCCGGAAGTAGGGCGCCGCGTCGGTACCGGTGCCTGCCGTCCACTGCCAGCCGTGCTGGTTGCTGGCCAGGTCGCCGTCGACCAGGTGGCGCATGAAGTGCCGGGCCCCGTGCGTCCACTCGATGTGCAGGTCCTTGACCAGGAACGAGGCCACGATCATCCGGACCCGGTTGTGTATCCAGCCTTCGGCGAGCAGTTGCCGCATGCCGGCGTCCACGATCGGGTAGCCGGTCCGGCCCGCGGCCCAGGCGGCCAGGGCGCCGTCGGCGGCCTTACCGGTCACGTACGGCATCCTGGCCATGGCCGGCTGGAAGTACTCGCGGGCGCTCTCCGGCCAGAAATGCAGGATCGCGGCGTAGAACTCCCGCCAGGCGATCTCCCGCCGGTAGGCCGAGTCCCCGGGCCCGATGCCGGCCAGGATCGTGCGCGGGTGGATCGAGCCGAACTTGAGGTACGGCGACATCCGCGACGTGCGGTCCAGGTCGGGCCGGTCGCGTTCCTTCGGGTAGCCGGCCAGGCCACCCCGGCGGAACCGGCGCCAGGCCGCCAGCGCGGCGGCCTCCCCTGCCGCCGGGAGGGTCAGCCCGGCGGGCAGGTCCGGGTCGTTCGGGATGCCGGTGCCGTCCACGGCCCGCCAGCTGACGTCGCCCGGGCGGGACGCCGCGGGCGTGCGCCAGCCATGCTCGGTCCAGGCCTTGTAGAACGCCGCGTACACCTTGAACGGCGTCCCATCCCCCTTGGTCACCCGGCCGGGGGCTACCGCGTAGGGCGATCCGGTCCGCACCAGCGGGGTGTCCCCCAGCGCGGTGGCGACCCGCTCGTCGCGGGCCGCGCCGTAGGGGGCGAAGTCCGCGCTGATGTGCACCGAGGCAGCGCCGGCTTCGCGCGCGACCGCGGGGACCACGTTCTCCGGCTTGCCGCCCCGGACCGTGAGCGCCCCGCCGTGCTCACGCAGCTGCTCATCGAGGGCGCGCAGCGTCCGGTACAGGAACGCGATGCGCGGCGCCCCGGACGGCCGGCGCAGCGCGTCGTCCAGTACGAAGAGGCCCACCACGGGTGCCTCCTCGGCAGCGGCCAGCAGCGCCGGATGGTCACCCAGGCGCAGGTCGCGGCGAAACCACAGTACGGCTGACATCAGCTCAGCTCCCTCATCCCGGCCACATCCAGGCCGACGGCCAGCCCCGCCCGGAGCACCGAGCGTGCGCAGAACCCTGCTTCCCCCCGCCGGCGGCCGCATTCACCAAGGTAGCGAGCGCTCCGGCGGGGCCGGCGACGACCTGCTGCCGAGCATGTCCAGCCGGAGCCCCGGGGCCCCGGGGCCGTCCGGGGAGGCCCCGGTGTCGAAAACTGGCGGCCAGATGGGCGCAGAAGGGGCGTGCCGTAAGGCTTTCCGCGTGGGACGATCGTCCGGACGAGGGAGGCGACACCCATGTTCGATGCCCGGTGGGAACGGCGTGAGCAGCGGCAGGTCAGCAGGCGGCTCGGGGCGGCGCCCGTGGAGCCGGGCGCCAGGCCCCGGCCGGATCTGCCAATCGGCGAAGACCTGCTCCCGAAGATCAAGCACATCGTCGTGCTGATGATGGAGAACCACTCCTACGACAACTTTCTCGGCCTGCTGGCGGACCGCGGCGAAGGGCTGGCCCTGGGGCCCGACGGCCTGCCGCTCGCCGCCAACCCCCGCCAGGACGGCAGCGCGGTCCGGGCGCATCACCTCGCCTCGACCGTCCAGGTGGAGCGGGTCCCCACGCAGAGCTGGAACGTCAGCCACCTGTGTTACGACGGCGGCCGCAACGACGGCTTCGTGACCAGCGTCGAGCAGTTCGTGCCGGGCGCCGACCCGGCCGTGCCGATGGGCTACTGGACCGGCCAGGACCTGCCGTTCTACTACGGGCTGGCCCGGACCTTCCCGGTGGCCGACCACTGGTTCTGCTCCTGCCTCGGGCCGACGTTCCCGAACCGCCGGTTCATGATGGCCGGGACCGCGAACGGGCTGATCGACGACCTGCCCTGGGACCTGGTGGACTACCCGGCCGCCGGGACCATCTTCGACCACCTGACCAGAAACAGGATCGGCTGGGTCAACTACCACAACGTGAACTCGACGGGACTGCTACTGAAGCGGTCCCTGGGTGTGCGCGGGCTGATCGCGGCCCGGCGGGTCGCCCAGCTCGGGCGGCTGTTCCCCTCGATCGTGCACGCGGAGCGCGGCAACAAGTCGTTCACTGCGGGCCTGTATCCGCTCGGGATGGCCGGCGCCGTACGCCACCTCCGCACCACGAAGCAGTTCTTCGCCGATGCGGACGCGGGCACGCTGCCGCCGTTCAGCATCGTCGACCCGGACTTCGGGGACTTTTCTGAGGAGAATCCGCAGGACATCCGCAAGGGCGAGAGCTTCGCCAGCGAGGTGGTCAAGCATGTCCTGCACGGCAAGGGCTGGGCCGACACCCTGCTCATCTGGACCTACGACGAGCACGGCGGCTATTACGACCACGTGCCGCCGCCGGAGGCGATCCCGCCGGATGACGTGCTGGGCAGGGACCTGGTGCTGTCCTGGCCGGCGTGGCTGCGGGCGCTGTTGCGGCCGCTCCTGCGCGCGGCGCTGACCGAGCTGGCCAACGCCGACGCCGGGCCAAAAAACTACGACCGGTACGGCTTCCGGGTGCCGGCGGTGATCGTGTCCCCCTACGCCCGGCCCGACCACGTGACCAGCACCGTCTATGACCACACCTCGATACTCAAGCTGGTCCAGCAGAAGTGGAACCTGCCGCCGCTGACCCGCCGGGACGCCGCCGCGCAGTCCCCGCTGGACGCCCTCGACCTGGACGGCGAGCCCGCGTTCGCCAAACCTCCGGACCTGCCCGCACCCAGCCTGGCCTGGGGCTCGTGGTGATCGGGAAGACCGGTGCCCGCATTACGTACTGTTCACGCGCTTTCGGGGCAGAAGAGCGGTACGGCGGCCGCCGGGCGTGAGACGATCTCCCCGGCCCAGGGAGGACCGGCATGTGGGATTCGCTGGAACGGCGTGAGATCAGGCGGCGGAGTGGCCCCGCGCCCGCGGAGCCGGGCGCCCGGCCGCGGCCTGACCTGCCCGAGGGCAGCGACCTGCTCCCGGGCATCCGGCACATCGTGGTGCTGATGATGGAGAACCACTCCTACGACAACTACCTCGGCATGCTGGAAGGCCGAGGTGACGGGCTGCCCCCGTCCGGGCCGGACAAGAACGGGGGCGGGGACGGGAAGGCGGCCAACCCCCGGGCGGACGGCACCCCGGTCACCGCCCATCACCTGCGCTCGACCAGCCAGGTCAAGGACGATCCGGTGCAGAGCTGGAACGCCGCGCACATGCAGTGGGACGGCGGCACCTGCAACGGGTTCGTGCGCAGCGTCGAGAAGCTCGTGCCGGGCGCGGACCCCGCCGTGCCGATGGGTTACTGGACCGGGCAGGACCTGCCCTTCTACTACGGGCTGGCGCGGACGTTCCCGCTGGCCGACCGCTGGTTCTCCTCCTGCCTGGGGCCGACGTTCCCGAATCGGCGGTTCATGATCGCGGGCACCGCGCACGGGCTGATCGACGACCTGCCCTGGGACATCCTCGACCTGCCGCCGGGTGGGACGATCTTCGACGTGCTGACCCGGCACGGCATCAGCTGGGCCAACTACCACAACGTGCAGCCGTCCCGGGTGCTGTTCAAGCGGGTGCTGGGCCAGCATGGGCTGCGGGCGGCCCGGGGGGTGGCCGGGCTGGGCCGGTATGTGCCGCGAGTCGCCAGGAACGTGCAGGGCAACAAGCAGTTCACCGCGGACCTCTACCCGCTGGGGATGGCCGGGTGCGTCCGGCACCTGCGGCGCACCCAGCAGTTCTTCGCCGACGCGGACGCGGGCGCGCTGCCGGGCTTCAGCATCGTGGACCCCGACTTCGACGCGTACTCCGAGGAGAACCCGCAGGACATCCGCAAGGGCGAGAGCTTCGCGGCCGAGGTCATCCGGCACGTCATGCACGGCAAGGGCTGGCCGCACACCCTGCTGCTCTGGGTCTACGACGAGGGCGGCGGCTACTACGACCACGTGGCGCCGCCGGAGGCGATCCCGCCGGACGACGTGCCCGCGCATAATCCGCTGCTGTCGTCACCCCGGTGGTTCCGGGGGATGCTGCGCCCGTTCATCGGGTCCTACCTGAAGAAGGTAGCGGATGCCGACGCCGGACCGGCCGGCTACGACCGGTACGGCTTCCGGGTGCCGGCGGTGATCGTGTCCCCCTACGCCCGGCCCGGCCACGTGACCAGCACGGTCTATGACCACACCTCGATACTCAAGCTGGTCCAGCAGAAGTGGAACCTGCCCGCGCTGACCCGCCGGGACGCCGCCGCCGAATCTCCGCTCGAGGCGCTGGACCTGGATGGTGAGCCTGCTTTCCTGACCGCCCCAGAGCTGCCCGCCCCCAGCCTGGCCTGGGACGACTGGTCGGATGAGCGCAAGCCCGTGTCCCGCTTCCAGCGGGTGCGAGCCCGGACCACGGCCCGTTCAGCATCCTGGAAGGCACGGCGGAGCGGGACCGGCAGCAACGGCAAATCGGGTTGATCGGCGGCGGCCGAACCGGTATGAACGGCGGCATGCTTACCGGTGAGGTAGTGGCGCTGCGGGCCCGGCGGGAAAGCGACATCCCCATCCTGGACGCCGAACTGCACGATGACGTGGCCACCTACAGCCGGGGCGACACGCGGCCCTGGCGGCCGGTCCCGCCCGGTTCGGCCGCGTCGGCGTACCGGATCACCGACCCGGCCGCTGATCCGGCGCATTTCTCCGTGGTCGAGCTGGCCAGCGAGGAACTGGCCGGGGACGCGCTGCTGTGGGGGGTCGATGCCCACAACCGCGTCGCGCACGTCGGGATCTCGCTGCGGCCGTCGTTCCGCGGCCGGGGCCTCGGCACCGACACCGTGCGGGTGCTGTGCCGGTACGGATTCGAGGTCCGCGGCCTGCACCGGCTGCAGGTGGAGACGCTGGCCGACAACGAGGCGATGCTCCGGGCCGCGGCCAGCGCCGGCTTCACCCGGGAGGGCGTACTGCGCCAGTCGGCCTGGGTCAACGGCGCGTTCGCCGACGAGGTCCTGCTCGGGCAGCTTGTGTCGGAGTGGGAATACTGATGCTGGAACCGTTCGTGCGGGAAGGGGGGGTGTCCGGTCCCGAGCCGTCCGCCCGGGACCGGATCCCTGGCTAGGACGGGGTATGGGGCGCCTGGCCGGTCACGATATACCCGCTGCCGAGCGCCAGCTCACGAACCTGGACGTCTTCGATCATCTGCTCCAGATGACTCCAGGGCCGACCGAACCCCTCGAAGCTCCGCACAAAGGGAGCGTGCAGCATCCTGGCTTGCAGATTCACGCCCACCAGCCACGGTGCGGCCCACTTGCCGCCGCCCGCGGCCACCCATGCCCCCGGACGGAGCTTGGCCATGACGTTCCGCAGCGCGTCCGGGGACTGCAGGATGTCGTGGACGGCACAGAACACAGCGGCGTCCGCGGTCACCGAGATCTGCGCGTCCTCGGCCGGTGACTCCACGACCGTGACGTTACGCCAGCCCTCGCCGGCGATGCGCTCGCGCGCCACCGCCGCCATCTCGGCTGACTCCTCGATGCCGACGACACCGCCCTGCGCGCCGACCTTCTCCCGGAGCAGGCCGGAGCACAATCCCGTCCCGGACCCCACGTCCAGGACGACCTGCCCCTGGCCGACCGGGAGCGCCTCGACGAGCGCCCGGCGGTAGGAGTGGAACGCGCCCGTCCTCTGGTCGTAGGAGCGGGCCTGCTTGCCGTAGGCCGGCCGCCGCGCGACCCGCCGGGCCGGCGGATGCGCCGCCGGCGCGAAATTAGGTGATTTGCTCATGTTTCCTTGCCTCGTGGAAGTGTAGGGTGGGGCGCCCATGTCCCCCCGGACCGGGCACCGTCTGCGCAGGCGCGGACCCGACCCTTGCGACCGGCCGGGGGCTAACGCCATGGCTGTAGCGGCTTGAGCGATCCCCAAGCGGATAAGCGAACGTCCCCGGCCGGTGCGTCACGGGGATGATCTGCGCCAGCATGCGGTATGCCGGGGTGCCTAGCGTGACGAGTTCGAGGCAGCCAGCTGGGCACGGGCCTGACCGGAGCGGGCGGGCGTGCCATTGGGACGGTGCCTGCCGCGGCCGTCCCCAGCGTTCCCCTGCTGCCGCGCTTGCGTGGTTGCGCCGGCGCCGTTGACGACGGCCAGTTCGCGGTGTTCGGCTTTAAGCCGCCTGGCCTGGGCGGATAGCGGTGAACTGGCGAGCTGCCGGAGTTCCCAGCTGACCAGCTTCGCGCCCGCGGCTGAAGCGGCAGCGCCGGCCAGCACGGGGGCTGCGGCGGTGAGGGCGGCGATCCGGACGGTATAAACGGCGGCACGCGTGAGGGTGCTCATGATCTTTTTTCTCCCGCAAGGTCTGGGCGGTCAAGGTCTGGGGCGGTAGCGGCACGGGTGCTACGGTGTCCGGATGTGACAGTCCGTCAGCATGAGCTCGTGCGGGGCTTCCCCCAGAAATAAACTGAAAATCGTCTTGCTCGGGCCATGAGCGCGAGTCAGCCCTCAGGAGGCGTTCCCGCGTCCATTCACCACCCTTACGCCAGGGAAAGCGAGGCCACCGGCAGCGGATCGGCCATCGTGCGGCTGAATCGCACGATAACCAGATCATCGTCGTCCAGGTCTGTCAGCTGACTGGCCGACGCGACACATCTCAGCGGCTTGTGGCCAGCCTGCTTTGCGTGAGCGGACTGCAAGCCGAAAATAATCTTGCCGTCGATCTCTGGGCCGCGCCCGGTTATCCGACCGGCCTCAGCCAGTACGTCGGTCATTATTGATCTTCCTTCCTTGGTGACGCGCCTGGTAATAGGCCATCATCTCCAGGTCATGCAGCCGGACCTGCAAGATCTCTGACCGGCTCAGCCAGGATTTCCTGGTCCGAGGTTCCCGCATTTTCACCGTAGCCTGGATCGGCATATTCTGCAATTCTGCGGCGAGCCACCGGCCACTCAAAGTGCTTAAGCACAGCGAGCGGGAATTTTTTTGTAAATTGCAGGTACATTCTACGTTACATCGCTGCCGCTCCGTAGCTCAGCCAGCCGTTCATGAACGGTTCATTTATGGTCCATACGACCCGAGGGTCTCACGTTTCCGCAGCTCACGAGGCTGACAACCTACCCCGCCCGCTCCGGGGCCGTGAGCCTTCGCCCCGGCGTGCGGTAGAGCTGGCGTCAAATGTGCGCTGGCGGTCACCCTTAGCCAGCCTCACCCGCGTATCGTTCCCCGGCTGGCCGTATTTTGGCCGCACAACAGCGCTCAACGCCGCCATTTACGGCCAAATGATGATCAGTATTCCAGCAAGTCGAACTGGCATACGGGCCGGTGCCGGATGCTTACGCAAATTTCTGCGGATCAAAAGTCTGACCAATCTGCTGGCTCGCCTTATCCGGCGGGCGCAGGGCTTCCCGCCCCGGACGGGGACGGGCACGTCGCCTACGGGGATTACTCGGTCAGCGTCGCTCGCGTCCGTGTCGCCGCGGGTGCCGGGTGCGGTTGCAGCGTCGTTCTCGCTGGGTACAGGCGCGAACTTGATCGCGCTGGTCAGGGCGTTGCGGATGGCGATGTTCCATCGCTGGGCGACGGCGGCCAGGCAGTGTGCCTGCAGATCCCGTCGTAGCTCCTTGTCTGCTACTGGTCCCAGCCTAGCACGTCCTTGCCCGTTTTGTACGTTTCCTCCACTGGCCAGCCGCGCCCGGCTATCGTCACGATCTCGGTCAGCGTCTCCTGCTAGCCTTCAGGCGCGTGGCACAGGTAGCAGGTGTACTGGCTCGGGCGGGAGATCAGCCTCCTGATCAGCAGGAACTCCTGCGGGTCCGCGGTGGCGGTCAGCGCGCAGTCGCTGTAGCGGGGGCCTTCCGATCCGTTCCCGCAGGAACGCCGTTCGTAGACCGCATCCCGTGTGGCGTCCTGTGCTTCGCTGATCGTCCCGGCACCTGTTGTGATCTTCCAGGTGCAGGGAATGATCGCCTCATCGGTCAGGCCGGCGTCCCGGCAGGCCCGCCGCAGCTTGCCGCTGCGCCCGTAGACCTCGTTCGAACGCCGCCCACCTCACCGGCAGCCCTGCCTTCGTCCGGCGTGTGATCTGCTCTATCGCCAGGTCCGGTTTCGTCGCGATCTCCAGGTCCTCCGGTATCCCGTCCTGCTGCCGCCGGGCCGTGTCTTGCGCCCAGCGTTCCGGCATGTACACGTCGAAGTCCGCCCACGCCTGCCCGCGGCTGTTGACGTACGCGGAGATCACCCAGGTCACGCAGTTCTCCACCTTCCCGTGCAGCCTGCGTGCTGCGGCGCGACGCACGCCGTGGAGTCACCGGCCTTCAGGTGCTCGGTCTCTTCGATCGCGAGCCCCGGCCCGGCCAGGTCGTCCTCATCACCTTGCAGCCAGGCCAGCTCGTCCAGCTGAGACGGTGACATTTGTGGGACGATGGTGATGGGCGGAGTCCAGCCCATGAGGCTCGTTACCTCAGGCCCCACCGCAACGCCGATCAGGCTCGCGATAAATGGTCACGACGCCCCATTTAACTCATGCGCGCAGCAGCTGGGCCACCTAGCGAGTGATGCCGCCGACGGGGAGCGACGACCGGGTTGCTCTCACCGCCACTCATGCTGTCGGCTGACGGAGCCTCAGGCTCATCTGGCATGCGGTTGAGGATACCCGTACTTTCTGCTATGGCAAGGGTTCCGACCGTCGGCAGCGGCGCGTGTGCCCGGAGATGCCGGGGGATCTCTGGACGGGGGTTTGCGGAATCGGCTCCGGATCTCGCCGGTGCCGATGACGCCGCGCAGGCGTGCCACGAGTTCGACGTCATGAAGACGCGTCGTTTCGGCACTACCACTTACGCTAGCGGAAACTGCAGCTCAACGGTTGTGCCGTCAGATCGGCTCTCGACGTGGACGACATCGGCGAGCTGCCGGGCGACCCACAGGCCCGCCCCTGAGCCGGCCGCCAGATCGGGCGGCTGAAACCCGGCGGTGGTGACCGCAGCTCCCATGCCGCCGGAGTCGACCCGGACGAACACGGCCCCGTGCCCGCGCCAGACCCGGACCCGGCCGGGCATGATGCCATGACGGAACGCGTTGGCGATGATCTCGCCCGAGGCGACCTCGACGATGTGCGAGTCCGCCGCGGTCAGCCCGAGGAATTGCGCGACGTCGCCGACCCGGTGCCGGGCCACCACGAGGTCCGCGATCTCGGTCAGGCTCAGGTCCAGCGACACCCGGGCCGGGATCACGGAGACCGGGCCGGGATGGGCCGACAGGTAGGTAGCCGGCTCAGCGTAGTCGGCGTTCCCGGTCGTGATCCCGTCCGCACCCACCACCTGCGGGTGGACCTGGGCCACGCCAGCCAGCACCGCCGGGGAGTACCGGCGGCGGTCGTACAGGCACACCCACGGAAACCCGTAGCCACCGTACAGCTGGGTCGCCGCCATCTCGGAGCGCAGGTGGGCGGCCATCCGGCCCCGGCCGCTGCCGTCGAACTCACCCTCCGTCAGCAACCGGGTCGGGGCGCCCGCCGCCCGCCGGCCGGCCAGGAAGCCCCGGATCGCCTCGGACGCCCGGCCGAGGTGTTGATAACTCATGCCCGGCAGGCTCCAGCGGATGCCGGCCGCCTCGTCGCCGAGCGCGGCGGCGACGTTCTTCTCGGCACGCTGGGACACGATCGCCACCACGGCTTCACCGCCCCGTAGGCCAGAGGTCAGGAAGGCGAGAACGCGGCCCCGCAGGTCCTCGTCGGAATCGTAGAGCGCCGCCGCGTGGTGCGGGCGGGCCGTCGAGGCGGGGGTCATCGGCCGTGCTCCCGCACGCACGATGCCCTCACGACTATCCTCCCTCGCGCGGCGCCTGCCCGCGCTGATCACTTAGTTACCTTGTAGCCCGTGCCGGGGACGCTACCCGCGAATGGGACCCCGACACCTGGAACACAAGGTCAGTCGTTCATCAGCTGCAGCGGCCCTCCGTGTAATCACTGTGACCACTGAGAACTGCGCCATGGCTGTGCGCCTGCCCTGCGGGCGCCGGTCAAACCAGCGGAGCCGGCGGGAGCCGCTGGGCTGGCCGGGGGGGCGCGGTGGTGCCGCGCACGACCAGGCGCGGGGTGAGCACGACCTCGCGCCGCGCGGTACGGCCGCCTTCCAGCCGCTCTACCGCCAGGTCGACGGCCCGCGCGGCCTGCTGGCCCGCGTCCTGGCTGACCGTGGTGAGGTCCACGTGGGCGAGCCGGGCCAGCATGCTGTCGTCGTACCCGACCACCGAAACCGTACCGGGCACCTGCACGCCCTCGCCGGACGAACGCGTCCAGGAGACCGACGGCGCAGCGATCGTTGGACGTGATCACCGCGGTCGGCAGGCCGCCTGCGGTCAACGGGCCGCCCGCAGTGGGCGGCCTGCCCGCAGGAGGGGCCGTGTCCGTGGACAGCATCTCCCGGGCGGCGCGGATGCCCGCTTCCTCGGTGTGGTCACCGGGAATGACCCGGGCCGCGAAGCCGTGCCGGCGCATGGCCTGGCGGTAGCCCTGGCGGCGGTCGGACGCGATCGCACCCTGGCCGCCGTCCACGAAAGCGATGTCGCGGTGGCCGAGGCTGGTGAGGTGGCTGACCGCCTGGGCCACGCCCTGGTCGTCGGAGGCACGGACCACGTCGACGCCCACGCCGGCCGGGTCCATCCGGCGGCCGATGACCACAACGGGAAGCTCGTGGCCAAGGGCGCCGAGCCAGTCGGCCTGGTCCTCCGGGCCGAGCAGGATGAGCGCCTCGCAGCGAAAGTCGAGCAGGATCTCGGCCGCGCGCCGCTGGTCCCGGGTCGGCGTGGCCGCGCCGAGCACCAGGTCGTAGCCGAGCCGGGTGGCGGCCGCGTCGATGTCCGCGACGAGCTCGGCATGGAAGGTATTCCGGACATCCATGGTCACGCCGAGGTGGCGGCTGCGCCGCCGGGCCAGCAGGCTGGCCGTCCGGTCCGGGCGGTAACCGAGCTCCCGGGCGGCGCCGAGCACCCGGGCCCGGGCCGGTTCACTCGGGCCCGGCTGGTTGCGCAGCACCAGCGAGGCCAGCCCGGGAGAAACGCCGGCCCGGGCGGCCACATCGGCGAGTAGGGGGCGGCGCCCAGCGGCCACCGGCGGCGGCGCGGGATCCGGGCCCGGCCGGGGGCGGCGCCCATCCGGCTCGGCCTGCGGCGCGGGATCCGGGCCCGGCCGGGGGCGGCGCCCAGCAGGCTCGGCCTGCGGCGCGGGATCCGGGCCCGGCCGGGGGCGGCGCCCAGCAGGCTCGGCCTGCGGCGCGGGATCCGGGCCCGGCTTCGTCATGCGCCCGCTCCCCTCCCCCGTCGCGGATGACCCTTGACAGCTGCCTCCGTCTCGGATACTTACCTTTTAAAGCGCTTTAAGTCTAATCACACCGTGAGGAGCCGCCATGACGACGCCGTCGATCGGGGTCGCGGTCATCGGGGCCGGGATGGCCGGCCGCGCGCACGCCAGCGGGTACCGGTCCGCGCCGACCGTGTTCAGCGAGGGGCTGCCGGACGTGCGGCTGGTGGCCATCGCCGACGCCTACGGACCGTTCGCCACCGACACCGCCCGCCGCTACGGCTACGAGCGGGCCGAGGCCAGCTGGCAGGCCATCGCCGAGGCCCCGGACGTCGACGCGGTCAGCGTGGTGGTCGGGAACACGCTGCACCGCGAGATCGCGACCGGCCTGCTGGAGGCGGGCAAGCATGTGCTGTGCGAGAAGCCGCTCGCCCCATCGGTAGCGGACGGGCAGGCCATGGTGGACCGCGCCGCGAAATCGGACCGGGTGGCCGCGGTCGGCTTCACGTTCCGCCGGTCACCGGCCATCAACGCGATCCGCGAGCAGGTTACCGCGGGCACCCTCGGCCCCGTTAGGCACTTCAACGGCCACTACTGGTGTGACTACGGCTTCGATCCGGACGCCCCGATGAGCTGGCGCTACCAGGGCGGTCCCGGCTCAGGTGCGCTGGCCGACATCGGCACGCACCTGGTGGACGTGGGCGAATTCTTCTGCGGCCCGGTCGAGAGCGTCCGCGGCGCGATGCTGAGCACCGCGATCCCTGACCGCCCTGTCCCCTTGGGGGTAGCGGTCGGCCACGCCGGGGGCGTACCGGTCAGCGACACCCGCGAGCCGGTGGAGAACGAGGACATAGCCACGTTCACGGCCACGTTCGCGGGCGGGGCGGCGGGCACCTTCGCGGTGTCCCGGATCGCCTACCAGATGGCGAACGCGCTCGGCTTCGAGGTGTTCTGCCGGCGCGGGGCGGCCATGTTCGACCTGGCCCGCACGTCCGAGTTCATGATTGCCGACGGCACGCCCGCCGGTCCGGTCAACGGATACCGGCAGGTGCTGCTCGGGCCGGAGCACCCGTACATCAACCGGGGCCTGCCGATGGACTTCCCCAGCGTGGGGCACGGGCAGAACGACTTCTTCGTCTACCAGGCGCGCGCCTTCCTGGAGGAAATCGCCGGGCTGAACGAGCTGCCGCACTGCCCCAGCTTCGCCGAGGGCCTGCACAACCTGCGCGTTCTGGACGCGGTTGTCGCGTCGGCGCGCGCGGACGGCCAATCCGTCGCCGTGGCGGGCTAGCACCCGAGGCCAACGGCACCGCCAAGAAGGGAACCAACGATGCTGAAGCTAGGCGCCTACACGGCCTGCCTGCAGGACCGGCCGCTGCGCGAGGCCCTGCAGATTCTGCGCGACCTGGGGCTGACCAGTGCCGAAATCAACGCGGGCGGGTTCATCCCCGCGCCGCACCTGCCGATCAAGGAGATCCTGGCCGGTGGCGGCACCCGGGAGGCCTACCTCAGCCTGTTCACGCAGGCGGGGATCACGCTGACCGGCCTGAACGTCAACGGCAACCCGCTGAACCCCGATCCGGAGGTCGGCCCCCGGCACGCCGAGGACCTGCGCCAGGCGATCGAGGTCGCCGGGCTGCTCGGCGTCCGGCGGGTCGTCGCCATGTCCGGCCTGCCCGGCTCGGACGACCGGGCGCGGTATCCCTGCTGGGTCGTCAACCCCTGGGACAGCCAGTACCTGGACGTCCGGGACTACCAGTGGCGTGAGGTGGCGGTCCCGTTCTGGAAGGACATCAACGCGCGGGCGCGGGACGCGGACGTGAAGGTGTGCATCGAGATGCACCCGCACAACATCGTCTACAACCCGGGCACCATGGAACGGCTGGCCACCGAGATCAGCGCCACCCACGTGGGCGCCGAGATGGACCCCAGCCACCTGTTCTGGCAGGGCATCGACCCGGTGGCGGCGATCAGGCACCTGGGTGACCTGGTGTACCACGCCGCCGCCAAGGACACCCGGATCAACGAGCAGAACTGCCGCGTCTACGGCGTACTGGACGACCGCTTCGCCCGGATCCCGGCGGACGAGAACCCGGTGGGCCTGGGCGGGAAGAACACCCTGACCCGGTGGCCGACGGACTCGTCGTGGGACTTCGTCGCGGTCGGGCGCGGCCACGACCAGGACTTCTGGGCTGGGTTCCTCACGGCGCTGGCCGCGGTCGATCCGGAGATGGCCGTGAACATCGAGCACGAGGACCAGGAACTGGACCAGATCGAGGGACTCCGGCTGGCGGCGGAGAACCTCAAGGCCGCCGCCGTCCGCCGACTCAGCCGGGCGTCCGAGGCCGGACCATTAGTCCTCAGGTTCCCGGGTTGCTGGCCGCGAACTGGACAAACGGGACCGCCTCGGTATGCACGGACGCCTTCGCCGGGCTCTCCCGCCGGATCGCCTCGGCCAGGGCGCTGGCATCGTCCTCGTTGTTGGCCCCCACTACCAGGTATTTCCAGCGGCGGATCACCGGGCGGCCCTCCGCTTGCAGCCGCTCAGCGAGCTGGACCGCCTGACGATGCGACCGCAGCTCGACGCGCACTTCCCAGCTTGCCTGCCCGGCCGCGAGGGACTCCTGCGTCTCAGCATCCATCAGGTGCCGATGCTCCGCCGCCCGCTGCTCGGCAGTATCCGGCATCGGGACGCTCGCGTCCTCCCACTCTTCTTCCAGCGGATGCCAGCGGTCGAGCGTGAGCTCGCCGCTCAGCTGTTGCTGCGCTAGCACCTCGCGCACCACCCGGTCCGCCTCGCGGGCGGCGTCCTCGGTACCGGCATAGAGGAAGACGGTGGGACCATCGACGGACATCGCGACGCGGTGACCGAGCTGACGGCGACTCGTCTTGCAGTTCGTGCTCGCGAAAAGACCGAACTGCCTGCTGGGCGTCGGCCTCAGCACGGAACCTGACGGTCACCCGCCAGTCATCTTCCACAACCCAGTCATCCACCACGACGGCGACTCTACGCCCGGCGCCGCTGCCCACGGAAGCAGCAGCCACCTCGGGAAGGACCAGCAGCCGGACAGCTGGCGAGTCTCCCGCGACCACGGGGTGTAACCAGGGAGCATCAGGTCTGGCGGGCGCGTGGCCGGACCGGTGCTTAAAGTAAGCGCCGTTGCTTGATATACTTAGCACATCTGATCCGATCACTCAGGATCTGGTCCGATTATCCAGGAGGTGTGACATGGCGAGCATTACGAGGCAATACAGCGCAGCTGCCAGCCAGGCAAGCGACGCGACCGAAAGGGCCGCTGAGGTCTGGACGCAGGGCGTAGGAAAGCTGGCCGACCGGCTTCCTGCGCTGCTGCCGCAGATCAACCTGGTCCCGGCGGTCGAGCGCTACTTCGATTTCGTGCAGCGGGCCGTGACCATGAACCGCACCATCGCCGTCGAGTGGGCGCAGGCGGTGGGCGCGCTGTCGGGTGCGGCCCGGGAGCGGGCGGCGTCGGCCGGTGAGGCCGTGCGCGACCGCGCCGAGTCGGCCGGTGAGGTCGTGCGCGACCGTGCCGAGTCGTTCGAGCGGGCCGCCAGCGATCAGGCGGAGAGGGCCGAGAAGGCCCAGGAGGAGCTGGCCCGCGAGGCTCGCAGGATCGAGCGCCAGAACGCGAGGGAGGCACACGAGAAGGCCCGCGCCCGCTATGAGGGCATGACCAAGGCGGAGCTGAGCGATCTGCTGGCTAAGCGAGACCTGCCCAAGACGGGCAACGTCGATGAACTGGTCGAGCGCCTGGTCGAGGCAGACAGCAAGTAAGCGGTGGCCTGCCCCACCAACCCCCGGGCAGCACTTCGGATATTCGGCCAGAAGGCGATCTGGCCGTCACTGAGGCGGCAACGGGCCAGCATCCAATGCTCACGGCCCGGGGGCGTGCAGCACCGGGTGAGCCCACGTAACTGACCGCCGCGGCCGCGGCGGACCTCCGCGTCACCGTCGCGGACGACTACGTAGAACGGAAAAGCCAGTGAACGCCCCCGACTTCCGGCCGCCGCCCCCGTCGGCCGTCTCCGTTCAGGCCGACGCACTACGCGCCGCCTTTCCGCAGTACATCGTCAACATCATCCAGCACCACGGCGAACCAGCCCGCTACGAACTCGTCAGCCGCGACGGCCGCAGCCCCTACTGCCTGATTTCGACCGACGCTGACGAAATATGGCGCGAACTGCATAATCGCTGACAGTTCCTCGACTGGCCCCGCCGCTCCCGGTGGTCGAAGGCGGCGGCCAACATCGGAGCATTCCGGCTCCGGGAACGGCCCGCCAAGTCCCCGTCGCTCCCCCGCTCCCGGCGGCCGGGTGGAACCGCGTGAATCGCGCCATTACCGCGGTAGGACGGGCTGTGATGGCGCCATTACGGCTGTAAGGGCAGGTGCGAGGGCGCCACTGCCCGACTGACGCTGAGCCCATCTGCGAGGTGGATGGGGCCGCGAGACGGATGGGGCCGCGGGACGGGCGGGGCGCGGCGGGCGGAGGCTGGTTACCAGCCGGTGAGGGTGAGGTCGAAGCTGTAGCGGGAGGCGTGGTAGATGTGGTTGCCGTGCTCGATTACGCGGCCGTGATCGTCGTAGGCGACACGCACCATGGTCAGCACGGCGGCGCCCCGGGCTCACCGAGCGCCCGGGCTTCGGCGGCGAACGCGGCCCGGGCCCCGATGGCCTGCTTGGCGATCCGCAGGTTGACCCCGCTCGCCCGCAGCAGGTCGTACAGCCCGTGCCCTTCCAGATCCTCCCCGGTGAGCGGGAGGATCCCGGCCGGGACGTAGTTGCGCATCAGCGCGAGAGGCTCGGCGTCGGCGTACCGCAGCCGCTCGAAGGCGTAGATCTCGGTGCCTTCGGGGACGCCGAGCTCGAGGGCCACGCCACCGGTGGCCGGTTTCCGCTCGAAGCTGAGCACCTCCGTACGCGGCTCCCGGCTGGCCTTGCTCAGGTCGTCGTACAAGCTGGTCAGCTCGACCTTGCGGCGAACCTTGGCGTGCACCACCTGCGTCCCGACGCCGCGCTTGCGCACGACCAGCCCGCGCTCGACGAGGTACTGGATGGCGCGGCGCATCGTCGGCCGGGACAGGCCGAGCTGGTCGGCCAGGTCGATCTCGTTCTCCAGCCGGGACCCCGCCGCCAGTTCCCCGGAGTCGATGAGGTGCTCCAGATGCTGGGCGACCTGGAAGTACAGCGGAACCGGGCTGTTCCGGTCGACCTGGATGGGCGGGGCAACTTGGTTCAGCATGATCACCCTCTTCCAGTTCAACACCATCCAGTCCGGCCAGGGCGTCGGCAACGAGTTCGTCTACATCATCGCGGCGGTGGTGGGCGGCTGCCTGCTCACCGGCGGCTACGGCTCGGCGGTCGGCGCGGCGCTCGGGGCGCTCATCTTCGGCATGGTCAACCAGGGCATCGTCTACGCCGGCTGGGACCCCGACTGGTTCACGTTCTTCCTCGGCGCGCTGCTGCTCGGCGTCATCCTGCTCAACAACTACATCCGTCGTCGTGCGGAGGCGAACAGATGACCAGCACACTGCAAGACCAGAAAAAGACCGCCGAGCCGCTGGTCCGGCTGACCAAGGCCGGGAAGCACTACGGCAACATCATCGCGCTGTCGGACATCTCCCTGGAGGTCGGCGCGGGCGAGGTCACCTGCGTGCTCGGCGACAACGGCGCGGGCAAGTCCACCCTCATCAAGATCATCGCCGGGCTGCACCAGCCGAGCGAGGGCACCTACGAGGTCGAGGGCAGTCCGGTGAGCTTCGACTCGCCGCGGGAGGCCCTGGAACTCGGGATCGCGACCGTGTACCAGGACCTGGCCGTCTGCCCGCTGATGCCGGTCTGGCGCAACTTCTTCCTCGGCAACGAGGTGCGGAAGGGCCTGCGGATGGACATCCCCTTCATGAGGAAGACGTGCAAGGAGGAGATGCTGGCCATGGGCATCGACCTGCGCGACGTCGACCAGCCGATCGGCACCCTCTCCGGCGGTGAGCGGCAGTGCGTGGCCATCTCCCGCGCCGTGTACTACGGGGCCAAGGTGCTGATCCTGGACGAGCCGACCGCCGCGCTCGGCGTTAAGCAGTCCGGGGTCGTGCTGAAGTACATCATCCAGGCCCGCGAACGCGGCCTGGGGGTCATCTTCATCACCCACAACCCGCATCACGCCTACCCGGTGGGCGACCGCTTCCTGCTGCTCAACCGGGGCCGGAGCATCGGCTACTACGAGAAGAGCCAGGTCACCCGGGACGAGCTGACCGGCCTGATGGCCGGCGGCAACGAACTGGAGGCAGCTCAGCCACGAGCTCGAGTCGGCCGGTGGCGCCGCCGCGGCCAATGTGGCGGCCCTGCTGGAGGAGGAGGCGGAAGAGCTCGGCACCGCGTCGCACGAGCCCAGCACGGGTAACCCACCGACATGACGCAACGGATCCGGATCGGGCTGGCCGGCGCGGGCCGCATGGGGCAGATCCACGCCGCCAGCCTGTCCGCCCGGTGCCCCACGGCCCAGCTCGCCGGTGTCTTCGACGCCGACGCGGACCGCGGGCGCCGGGTGGCCGAGCGGTTCGAGGTGCCCTGGGCCAGGACGACGGTCCAACAACACTGAGCTCGTCAACAACACCGAGCAGGAGAGCCAGTGATGGCCGACCAGCCGTTCGAGGTGCTGACCATGGGCCGCATCGGGGTCGACATCTACCCGCTGCAGACCGGCCGGTCGCTGCGGCACGTCGAGAGCTTCGGCAAGTACCTCGGCGGCAGCGCGACCAACGTCGCGGTCGCGGCGGCACGCTACGGGCGGCGGTCGGCCGTGATCAGCCGGACCGGCCAGGACCCGTTCGGCGACTACATCCACGACGCGCTGCGCGGGTTCAGCGTCGACGACCGCTTCGTGACGGCCGTGCCGTCGCTGCCCACCCCGGTGACGTTCTGCGAGATCTTCCCGCCGGACGACTTCCCGCTGTACTTCTACCGCTTCCCGACCGCGCCGGATCTGCAGATTGAACCGAACGAACTTGATCTGGACGCCATCGCGGCGCGGGCATCTTCTGGATGACGGGCACCGGGCTGTGCCAGGAACCGAGCCGGAGCGCGACGCTGCAGGCGCTGCGGGCCCGCGAGCGGCGCACCGGGGCCGACCGTATTCGACCTGGACTACCGGGCGATGTTCTGGCCGTCCCGGGCCGAGGCGCGGCGGTGGTACGCCCGAGGCGCTGCCGCACGCGACGGTCGCGGTCGGCAACCTGGACGAGTGCGATACCGCGGTCGGCGTCCGGGAGCCCCTGGCCGCTGCCCAGGCCCTGCACGACGCGGGCATCCAGCTCGCGATCATCAAGCAGGGCCCGGCCGGCGTGCTGGCCTCGGACGGCACGCAGATCGTGGAGGTGCCGCCGGTCCCGGTCGAGGTGGTCAACGGGCTGGGGGCCGGGGACGCGTTCGGCGGCGCGCTGTGCCACGGCCTGCTGTCCGGCTGGGACCTGGAACGCATGCTGCGGTTCTGCAACGCGGCCGGGGCGGTCGTGGCGTCCCGGCTGGCCTGCGCCGACGCGATGCCCACCGCCGACGAGGTCGAGGCCACCATGCGGGAAGCCGAACTACTGAACAAAGGATCCCAGCGTGCGTGAGGCAGAACTGCGGCACCTGGTCGACATCCGGACACACCGGCCGCAGGCGATCGCGGAGGCCGCGGCGCGCCGGCTGTCGGCCCGCTCCCTGCTCGGCGAGCACGGCCGCCTGATGATCATCGCCGCCGACCACCCGGCGCGCGGCGCACTGCGCGCGGGCCAGGAACCGCTGGCCATGTCGCACCGCGCCGACCTGCTGGACCGGCTGTGCCTGGCGCTGTCCCGGCCGGGTGTCAACGGCGTGCTCGGCACCCCGGACATCCTGGAGGACCTGCTGCTGCTCGGCGCGCTGGACGACAAGGTCGTGATCGGCTCGATGAACCGGGGCGGCCTGGCCGGGACCGCCTTCGAGATCGACGACCGGTTCACCGCGTACGATCGCCGCCAGCATCGCCGCGAGCCGGCTTCGACGGCGGCAAGATGCTGATCCGGATCGACCCGGACGACCCGGCCACGGCGGCCACCCTGCAAGCGTGCGCCGCGGCCGTGAGCGACCTGGCCGCCGCGCCGCTGATCGCGATGATCGAGCCCTTCATCTCCCACCGGGTGGACGGGAAGATCCGCAACGACCTCACCCCGGAGGCCATGATCCGCGCCATCGCCGTCGCCTCGGGGCTGGGCAACACGTCGGCCTACACCTGGCTGAAGGTGCCCTACGTGGAGGACATGGAACGCGTCATGGCCGCCTCCACGCTGCCCGCGCTCATCCTGGGCGGCGAGGTCTCGCCGGACCAGAACGCGGTCATGGCGGCCTGGCGCAAGACCCTGGAACTGCCGACCGTGAGGGGGTTCGTCATCGGACGCTCGCTGCTCTTCCCGCCGGACGACAACGTTGCCGCCGCCGTCGACGCCGTGGTGGAGATGCTGTGACCGGACTGTCTCCCCTGGTGCGCCGGGGCACCACGGCCGGCCGGCCCGTACCTGACCGAGATCACGCCGGAGGCGGCGGGCTGGGCCTACAGCGGGCTGCGCATCGTCGAGCTGACCCGCGGCGGCAAGGTCGAGCTGGCCACCGGCCCGGACGAGGTCATCGTTCTGCCGCTGTCCGGGGCGGCCACCGTGGACTGCGACGGCCAGCACTTCGCGCTGCACGGGCGCCGCGACGTCTTCGACCGGGTCAGCGACTTCGCCTACCTGCCCCGCGACGCGGACGCGGTGATCACCTCGGCCGACGGGGGCCGGTTCGCGCTGCCTTCGGCCCGGGCCAGCGGGCGGCTGGCGGCCCGCTACGTCGCCGCCGCGGACGTCCCGGTCGAGCTGCGCGGCAGCGGATCGGCCAGCCGGCAGGTGAACAACTTCTGCGCGCCGGAGGCGTTCGCCGCCGACCGGCTGATCGCCGTGGAGGTGCTGACCCCCGGCGGGAACTGGTCCTCCTATCCCCCGCACAAGCACGACGAGCAGACGCGCGGACGAGTCCCAGCTGGAGGAGATCTACTACTTCGAGGTCGCCCGGGACGGCCCGGCCTACCAGCGGGTGTACAGCTCCGGGCCCGGACCGCCAGATCGACGTGTGCGCCGAGGTCGGCACCGGCGACGTGGTGCTCATCCCGTACGGGTACCACGGCCCGTCGATGGCCGCGCCCGGCTACGACCTGTACTACCTGAACGTGATGGGCGGCCCGGGGGAACGCGTCTGGCGGTTCTGCGACGACCCGGCGCACGCGTGGGTGCGGGCCGCCTGGCCCGGGACCGCGGTCGACCCGCGGCTGCCGATGACCCAGCGGGGCGCCCGTGAGCTGGAGGCGCCCCGATGAACACCGCTGCCGGAGGCGGCCCGATGAACACCGCTGCCGGAGGCGGCCCGATGAACACCGCTGCCGGAGGCGGCCACATGGATACTGTCCGGCTGACGGTCGCCCAGGCCCTGGTCCGGTTCCTGACCCGGCAGTACAGCGAGCGGGACGGGGAGCGGCAGCGGCTGATCCCCGGCTGCTTCGGCATCTTCGGCCACGGCAACGTCGCCGGGGTCGGCCAGGCCCTGCTGGAGGAACAGCTCAGCGGCCGGGGCGGGCTGCCGTACTACCTGGCCCGCAACGAGCAGGCCATGGTGCACGCGGCGACCGGATTCGCCCGGATGCGCAACCGGCTCCAGGCGCTGGCCTGCACGGCCTCGATCGGGCCCGGCTCCACCAACATGGTCACCGGGGCGGCGCTGGCCACGATCAACCGGATACCGGTGCTACTGCTGCCCAGCGACATCTTCGCCACCCGGGTGGCCAGCCCGGTGCTGCAGGAACTGGAGGACCCGCGTTCGGCCGACGTCTCGGTCAACGACGCGTTCCGGCCGGTGTCCCGGTTCTTCGACCGCATCTGGCGCCCCGAGCAGCTGCCGTCCGCGCTGCTGGCCGCGATGCGCGTGCTGACCGACCCGGCCGAGACCGGCGCGGTGACCCTCGCGCTGCCGCAGGACGTCCAGGCGGAGGCCTTCGACTGGCCCGCGGACCTCTTCCGCGTCCGGGTGTGGCCGGTGGCCAGGCCCGTTCCGGAACCAGAAGCGATCGCGCGGGCGGTCAGCATCATCCGCGGCGCCCGCCGGCCGCTGATCATCTCCGGCGGCGGGGTGCTGTACTCCGGGGCGCAGGACGCGCTGCGGCGGCTGGCCGAGGAGACCGGCATCCCGGTCGCCGACACCCAGGCCGGCAAGGGGGCGCTGCGCTGGGACCACCCGCAGGCGGTGGGCGGGGTCGGCGCGACCGGCTCCGCGCCGGCCAACGCGCTGGCGGCCGAGGCCGACGTCATCCTCGGGGTGGGCACCCGGTACAGCGACTTCACCACCGCGTCCCGCACGGCGTTCGGCAACCCGGCGGTCCGCTTCGTCAACCTGAACGTCACCTCCTTCGACGCCGTCAAGGAGGCCGGGACCGCGGTCGTGGCCGACGCGCGCCGTGGGCTGGAGGCCCTGCTCGCCGGGCTCGACGGCTACCACGTCGAGGCCGGCTACACCGCGCGGTTCCAGCGGATGACCGCGGACTGGGCCGCGGTCACGATCGGGCCTACCACCTCGGGCACCAGCCGCTGCCCGCGCAGACCGAGGTCATCGGCGCGGTCAACGAGATCATCGGCCCCAGGGACGTGGTGGTCCAGGCGGCCGGCAGCCTGCCCGGCGACCTGCAGATGCTGTGGCGGGCCACCGACCCGAAGCAGTACCACGTCGAGTACGGCTACTCCTGCATGGGATACGAGATCGCCGGCGCGCTTGGCATCAAGATGGCGGCCCCGGACCGGGAGGTCGTCGCGATGGTCGGCGACGGCTCCTACCTGATGATGTCTCAGGAGATCGTCACCGCCGTGTCCGAGGGCATCAAGCTCGTCATCGTGCTGATCGACAACCGCGGGTTCGCCAGCATCGGCTCGCTGTCGGAGAGCGTCGGCTCACAGCGCTTCGGCACGCGGTACCGGTACCGCGACGCCGGCTCCGGGATGCTGGACGGCGGCTACCTGCCGGTGGACCTGGCCGCCAACGCCGAGAGCCTGGGCGCGGACGTGCTACGGACCCGGACGATCGAGGAATTCCGGGTGGCGCTGGGCAAGGCCCGGGAGGCGTCCCGGACCACCGTCGTCTACATCGAGACGGACCCGCTCGCGCCGGTCCCGTCCTCGGAAAGCTGGTGGGACGTGCCGGTCGCGGAAACCGCCGCGACCGACAGCACCCGGCAGGCCCGGCAGGCCTACGAGCAGGCCAAGCGCCGCCAGCACCCTTATCTCTAGCCCGGCCCCTGAGACCCGGCCGCGGCCGGAAAGGAATGTTATGAAGACCGTTGAGCACTGGATCGGCGGCACCAGCACGGCCAGCAGCTCCACCCGGACCGCAGAGGTGTACAACCCGGCCACCGGCCAGGTCCAGGCGCGCGTGCTGCTGGCCGGGACCGCCGACGTCGACCAGGCCGTGCAGACGGCCAAGAAAGCGTACGCCGCCTGGCAGGACGTCTCGCTGACCCGGCGGGCCCGGATCATGTTCGCGTTCCGGAACCTGGTCGAACAGCACGCCGACGACCTGGCCCGGCTGGTATCCGCCGAGCACGGCAAGGTGATCTCGGACGCCAAGGGCGAGGTGATCCGCGGCCTGGAAGTGGTCGAGTTCGCCTGCGGGATCCCGCAGCTGCTGAAGGGCGAGTTCTCCGACCAGGTGTCCACCGACGTCGACGCGTACTCCTTCCGCCAGCCGCTCGGCGTGTGCGCGGGGATCACCCCGTTCAACTTCCCGGCCATGGTGCCGATGTGGATGCACCCGATGGCCATCGCCACTGGGAACACATTCGTGCTGAAGCCCAGCGAACGGGACCCGTCGGCGTCCATGCTCGTCGCCGAGCTGTACGCGGCGGCGGGCCTGCCGGACGGCGTCTTCAACGTGGTGCACGGGGACAAGGTCGCGGTGGACGCGCTGCTCGACCACCCGGACGTGGCCGCGATCTCCTTCGTCGGCTCGACCCCGATCGCTTCCTACGTGCACCGGCGCGCCTCCGAGCAGGGCAAGCGGGTCCAGGCGCTCGGCGGGGCGAAGAACCACGCTGTGGTGCTGCCCGACGCCGACCTGGACTTCGCGGCCGGCCAGATCATCTCGGCCGGGTACGGCTCGGCCGGCGAGCGGTGCATGGCGATCTCCGCCATCGTGGCCGTTGGCACGGCCGGGGACGAGCTCGTCGGGCGGCTGCGGGACATGGCGGCCGGCATCGCGGTCGGCCCGGGAGACGACGCGGCCAGCGATATGGGGCCGATCGTCACCCGGCAGGCCCGGGACCGGATCGCCGGCTACGTCAGCCGCGGCGAGCAGGCCGGCGCCACCCTGGTGGTGGACGGCCGCCACCTGGTGGTGGACGGGCACGAGGACGGCTTTTTCATCGGCCCCAGCCTGTTCGACCACGTGGCGACGGACATGGACATCTACACCGACGAGATCTTCGGCCCGGTCCTGGTCGTGCTGCGGGCCGACTCGCTGGGCCAGGCGATCGAGCTGATCAACGCCAACCCGTACGGCAACGGCACGGCCGTATTCACCTCCAGCGGGCACGCCGCGCGCACCTTCCAGCGGTCCGTGCACGTGGGCATGATCGGCGTCAACGTCCCGATCCCCGTTCCGATGGCCTTCTATTCCTTCGGCGGCTGGAAGGACTCCCTGTTCGGAGACACCCACGTGCACGGCGCGGAAGGCATCCGGTTCTACACCCGGGCCAAGGCCATCACGACCCGCTGGCCAGACCCCCAGGACGCCAGCCACCACCAGGCCCACCTGCACTTCCCCACCGCGGTCTGACCGCTCCCCGTATCTCCCGCTGACTGCGCCCCCGAATCTCCCCGCGAAGGTGACGAGACATGAGCACTCCGCATCCCCCGTACCGGCTGCTGCTCGGCAGCTGCCCCGACTCCTGGGGCGTCTGGTTCGCCGACGACCCGCGGCAGACACCCTGGTCCCGCTTCCTCGACGAGCTGGCCGAGGTCGGTTACCGCTACCTCGAGCTGGGGCCGTACGGGTACCTGCCCACCGACCCGGCCCGGCTCCGGGACGAGGTAGGGCGCCGCGGGCTGACGGTGGCGGGCGGCACCGTGGCCGGCCACAGCGGGCTGCACAAGCCCGGGGACTTCGGCGCCATCCTGGCCGAGACGCGGCGGGTGGCCGAGCTCACCGCGGCCCTGGGCGCGCAGCACGTCATCTTCGTCCCGGTGCCCGGTTACCGGGACGACACCACCGGCGCCTACCTCGAGCCGCCCGAACTGGACGCCGACGGCTGGCGCACGCTGATCAGCGCCACCAATGAGATCGGCCGGCAAATCGCGCAGGATTACGGGGTCCGGCTGCAGTTCCACCCGCACGCCGACAGCCACGTGATGACCCAGCCGCAGGTCGAGCGGTTCCTCACCGACACCGACCCGCAGTACGTGTCGCTGTGCCTGGACACCGGGCACCTGGCCTACGGGCGGGCGGACAACGTAGAGATCATCACCAGGTTCCCGTCCCGGATCGGCTACGTGCACATCAAGCAGATGGACCCGGCCATCCTGGCCAAGGCCGAAACCGAGGACCTGTCCTTCGGGCAGGCGGTCGCGATGGGCGCCAGCTGCGAGCCGCCCTACGGCCTGCCCGACATCCCGCCGGTGCTCGCCGCGCTGGACGGCCTGGGCGCCGAGCTGTTCACCGTGGTCGAGCAGGACATGTACCCCTGCGACTTCGGCAAGCCGAAGCCGATCGCGGCGCGGACCTACGCGTACCTGAACGCCCACGGGCTCGGCGGCCACGACGGAGGTGCGGCATGACGGTCCGGATTGGCGTCATCGGCACCGGCATGATCGGCGCAGACCACATCCGGCGAATCACCACGGTGCTGGCCGGGGCGACCGTCACCGCGGTCACCGACGTGGACGCGGACCGGGCGGCCAAGGTGGCCCAGCGGTACGGCGTGCCCACCGTGCACGCCAGCGGTGCGGACGTCATCGCCGACCCTGGCGTCGACGGCGTGATCGTCGCGTCGTGGGGACCGACGCACGAGGACTACGTGCTCAGCTCGATCGCGGCCCGCAAGCCGGTTTTCTGCGAGAAGCCGCTGGCCACCACGCCCGAGGCGTGCTGGCGGATCGTCCAGGCGGAGACCGGCGCCGGCCGGCGGCTCGTCCAGGTCGGCTTCATGCGCCGCTACGACACGGGCTACCGGGCGCTGAAGGCCACCGCGGGGGGCGGCTCGATCGGCGCGCCGCTGCTGGCCCACATGGCGCACCGGAACCCGTCCGTCCCGTCCACCGTGACCAGCGAGATGGCCATCAACGATTCCGTCGTGCACGAGATCGACGTGACCCGGTGGCTGCTGGACGAGGAGATCACCTCCGTGATGATCCTGTCGCCGAAGCGCAGCCGCCACGCGGCCGACAGGCCTGCAGGACCCGATGGTCGTGATGTTCCGTACCGAGAGCGGCGTGCTGGTCGACGACGAGCTCAGCGTTAACGTCGGGTACGGCTACGACATCCAGGCCGAGGTGGTCGGCGAATCCGGTAACGCGCGGCTGGCCGGCGGCGGTGACATCGTGCTGACCAGCGAGGGCGGCCGCCGGATGGCCGTGCCGGCGGACTGGCGGGAGCGGTTCGCGGGCGCCTACGACACCGAATTCCGGTTCTGGATCGACGACATCGCCGAGGGCCGCGAGGCGGGCGGGCCCAGCTCGTGGGACGGCTACGCGGCCGCGGTGGTGGCCGACGCATGCGTCACGGCCCTGCACAGTGCCAACCCCGATGGGGCCAACCTCGATGGGGCCAGCACTCGATGGGGCCAGCCTCGATGGGGGCGGCCTCGATGGGGGCGGCGGCTGGACCCCGGTGCCGCTGCGCGAGCGGCCCGACTTCTACCGGATCTAGGAGCCGCTAGCATGAAGATCGCACTGGACCCGTTCATGCTCCGGCACGTCCCGCTGACCGAGCTGCCCGCGGTGGTGGCCGAGCTGGGCTACGAGTACATCGAGCTGTCCCCGCGCGAGGACTTCACCCCGTTCTTCCTGCACCCGCGGGCCAACACCGAGCGGGTGCGGGAGTTCCGGGCGGCGCTGGCCGCGGCCGGGGTGCAGGTCGCCTCGCATCTGCCGCTCTACCGCTGGTCCGGGCCGGACGAGGACGAGCGGCAGGCGGCGGTCCGGTACTGGAAACGGGCCATCGAGCTGACCGTCGACCTCGGCTGCGACGTGATGAACTCGGAGTTCAACGGGCGCCCGGAGGCGCCGAGCGCCAGCGAGGCGCAGTTCTGGCGGTCGCTGGAGGAGCTGCTGCCGATCTTCGAGCGGGAAGGGATCCAGCTGCGGATCGAGCCGCACCCGGACGACTTCGTGGAGGACGGCCGCACCGCGGTGGACATGATCCGCGGGATCAACTCCCCGAACGTGTCCTTCCTGTACTGCGCGCCGCACACGTTCCACATGGGCGGCAACATGACCGAGATCATGGAGTACGCCGGAGGCCTGCTCACCCACCTGCACCTGGCCGACTCCTTCGACCATACGGCGTCGTCGGGGAACCGCTACATCATCAACCCGCCCGGATCGACGGCCCGGGTCCATCAGCACCTCGACATCGGCCAGGGCGAGGTCGACTGGGACGAGTTCTTCGGCACGCTGGCCCGGATCGGGTTCGACGGCATCGCGACCGTCTGCGTCTTCGCCTGGGAGGAACGCGCCCGCGAGTCGTGTGCCGGCAACCTGGAGAAGGTGCGGCAGTACGTGGCTAAGTACTTCTAGCGCCGGGATCACCCACCGCACCGAGGGTCGATGTTCAAACGTCACCGTCCCAGGTGCCGGTGG
>CAVZKY010000058.1:0-89845 GCA_963775825.1 uncultured Actinomycetes bacterium | reverse complement strand
CGTTTCCTCCACCCGCATATCCGCAATTACCGGAGCAAGGCATTCAGTCAGCTAGGCCCCGTAGGGTTCGCCCGGACCAACGCCGTCTACCGGCACGGGCGGGACGCTGCCTGTCACTGGCTGAATATCCGCACCGAACCCGGCCGGGCCGCGGTCAGCTGCCAGAGCGTGCAGCTGTTCCTCACGTGGCTCGTGCACGACGGCCCCAGCCGCCATCACACGCTGGCCCGGCTGCGCGGCGCGCAGGCCGGGTTCCGGCTGCACGGTCTCATGCTGAACCTTCCCCCATCCCAGCGGCTCCTGGACGTCCTGAGCGGCCCCGGGCTGAACGCACCGCTGGTCGCCCCCCAGACCGCCGGGCGGATCCGCGCGGGGGTCGCCCACCCGGTGATCGCCGCGGGCATCGCCGCCGTGCTGGTCACCGGCGTGCAGGCACTGACCCTGGCGAGCACGCCCTGGGATGCGCTGTCACCAGAGAACGACACCCTGCAGCTGACCTGGCATCCTCCCAACCGGCAATTAGTCCCGGCCTCCCTGGCAGCCTCCCCTGCCCCCGCCACCACCGCCGTCTTCCACGTGCCGGCCGCCGCGCGGCCGCTCCTGCAGGCCGCACGCCACTTCAGCCGCTCCACCCCAGGCCACCGCGCTGACGGACGGCTGTTCGCCCACGCCGTTCAGCAACAAGCGGATCGGGGCCGCGGCCGCCAACTGCAAGATCCCGCTGCCCGCTCAGCCGAGCCTGACGGCAATGTGGCAGATCAGGGTCACCTGCACCCGCGTCGAGCACTTCGGAACCCGGTTCGACGCCAGCTTCGCCGATGATCAAAGGTTCGACCCCGGGCCGCTGAGCGCGGCGTAGGCGGTGGAGCGGGAGATCTTCAGGGTGCGGGCCGCCTGAGTGACGGAGGTGCCGTCGCGAATCAGCTGGCGCAGCGCGGCAAGCTCGGCTGGGCCGGTAACCCGGGGCCGGCCGATGTGTTTCTTGCCGGGCAGCATCGTCCCGGCGGCCTGGCGGCGCCGCGCGGCGGCGATCCCCTCGGCCTGCCGCTCGGCGCGCAGCTCGAGCTCGTATTCAGCTGCCGCGGCCAGGACCGCGAACATGAACCGGCCTTCCTTGGTGTCCAGGTCAAAGTTCTCGGTCAGTGACTTGACCGTCACGCCGCGGTCGCGCAGCTCGCCGACGGTGGTCAGCACGTGCGCGGCTGAGCGGCCCCACCGGTCGGACTTCCAGAACACCAGGGTGCCGGCCGCCTCAAGGTGGCCAGGCCCCGGCTGAACTCCGGCCGCCGCCGCGCCGTGCTTGCCGGATTCCTTCTCGGCGAACAGCTGGTCATACCCGTGCGCGTGCAGGGCATCCAGCTGCAGCTGGGGGTTCTGGTCGCGCGAGGAGGACCCGGCAGTAGGCGATCGTGCGGCCCATCGGCGCGGCCTCCGGCCTGTCCGGGAACGTCTACCTTCCCGGACACCCTAGCCACCGGCCCCGACACCATCCGCAAACCTGCGTCCAGAAACCCCCGGCCTCCCTGGGCACGCGGACCACTGCTGGCGGTCATCAGGAACTGTCCGAAGTCGGCCCGGTTGGTCCACGAAATGTGACTGGATGCTGGGTCACGTCGTTCCTTACTTATCTAATTGCACGCTCAGCGAGCCGTCCGATGCTGAAGGCGATGGCATACAGAACAATCAATCTGCAAGCACAAGAGCGCTTGATCACGCCCGATATGCGCTCAGATCTGCCCGTAGCGCTGTGTCGTGCCTGTTCACGCACGGCTGATCGGTCGCCTGCTCGTGAATCGTCCGCCCAATGTTCTTCGGTGCTGTGACAACCTTCTGTACGGGCTTTTTTCTAAGGCGGCGCCTGCGGCACCGCACCGGCGCTTCTCGCGCGATGCTCTGGCTTGAGGCCCGCTCGCCGGGGCCGGACCATCGCCCCGGGCTGGCCTTGGTTTAGGCCGGAACAGTCCGTCTGTCACTAGTGAGAGACGAACAGCCCGGCGGTCCAGGAACGGGCAGGCCGCGACGTGCGCGGATGGTCAGCCGCGACCGTGCCGCCGAGCGCGCCGCCAGCCGCGCCGGCCAGCGGGCCGAGGACCATCATGAACACGGCCACCACGGAGAAGTTCGTGAGCACCAGGCCGCAGACAGCTCCGGCCATCGAGCCGGCGAGCAGTCCCTGCCGGATCCGCGCCTCTCGCAGCTCATCCGGGTCCCCGGTGCCTGACAGCAGCCAGGACGCCGCCGCGCCAGCCAGGGCGCCGAGCAGAACACGATGGCCACCCGCCAAGAGATCAGGGGCACGTAGCGATCGCCGATTCGCCCGTAAACGGCCAGGCCCGCGGCCAGGCCCGCGGCCAGGCCGGTGATGGTGCCGGCGGCGAGGGACGCGGTTGCTACCGGCGACCGCCGCGATGTCGCGGCAAGGATCCCGCCGCGTAGACGATCGCGAGCACCTGGAGCGGCACGACACGAACTGCACGACCGGCTATCCCGGCGATGTCCCACAGCCCTCGGCGTCGGACTCGGCCATCTGGCCCTGACGACGGGCAGCGCGCCAGCGCGGCGCCAAGCAGCGCCAGCGCGGCGATCTCGCGGGGCAGGCTGAACGGGCCCGCGCCATGGGGGCCGCGGCCGAGGTGACTGTCCATCCGCACGACGGCCACGCCCAGGCCGCAGATCGCCGCGCAGCCGCCACCCGCACCAGCCGCGCGGTGATGCTGCTGCCGACCGGGCCGAACCAGCCGCGCCGCCGGCCCACCCACGGCAGCACGACCAGCGCGGCCACCCCCACCAGGACCCGGACCCGGTCGGTCACGACCAGCGGGTCGGCGGCCGGAGAGGCCCGCCAGCTCAGCCACACCGTCCACGCCGCGGCGGCCGCCACCGCCCCGACCCCGAGCCAGTACACGACCTTGCGCACCATCTTGGCCTCCCTCGCCACCAGCCACAATCCGCCCGCCAGCCAGCGCAGCCGCGGCCACCCTGCCGGAACCTGACCGGCCTCGGCCTGCACCGCCTCGGCCCACTGCCGCCGCCCGGGCGGCAGCAACCGCGCTGCAGCGCGCAGCACTCCCGCCAGCATCCAGGTCAGCTGCTCCATCACGAGCCCTCACGAGCCAGCCGCCGGGGCGCCGCTGCCCGCCGCGGCCTCGCCGCCCGGGTTGCCGGAGCAGGCGCCGCCGCCAGCGCTGCCGTCGCCGCCGCCAGCCCGTCGCTGGTGAGCCGGTACAGGTGGCGCCTGGGCCGCCCGGCAGGCTCACCTTCCTCCCAGCAGGCCTGACCATCTCCCGGTCGGCCAGCCGGACCAGGATCGGGTACAGGGTTCCCGACTTCAGCCCGGTCTCGCGGGCCAGGTCATAGCCGTGCCGCCAGTCAGACGGCCGGGCGGCCAGCGCTGCCAGCACCGCCAGAGTCTGAGCGGAGAAGGCCGTCCGACGTGACATGGGCCAGACTCTACCTAAGTAGAGCCAAGCTGTGAAGGGGCGCTTCGCCGAAACCTCAGCTGGCGGAACGACGCCGGCGGGCCGCGCCCTCCGCAGGCTGGGCCTGGCCATTGGACCTCCTGACCGCCTTACAAGCGGGGGTCCACTGCGCCGGGGGCATAGTCGGTTCCCTGAAAAGCGGATGATCCGCCACAGTCCGGCCCACTCGATGCGTCATCCAGTTAGTGAGGCGACGCCAGAACCGGAACATCTGCGTGCAGGCGCGGCGCCGCGACGGCCAAAGCGTCAGCCGCAAATATTCGGCAGGGAGATCGTAGCGGCCACTCGCGAAGCGCAGCAACCAAGAGCCCGCTCACTTTGTGTGACGGCGACAAATGCCGACTCCTGGACCAGCGAGCAGACCCCATGGCCATCCACACCGCCAAGATCATCACTAGTGCGAATGGCTGCGCGCAGTATCGAATCCCAACCTGACCAGGGCACTGACAAGCAGATGACCGAATCACTGACACTGACGTGCTACCTCTCATCGCAGTTGATCTGGCGCCTTCGCACTCGAAGTGGCGGCACACTTGGCGGTTTCTCATCTGATCTGGCGCGGCACCTGGTGCCGCGCGGCCCGGCGGTACCGGCTGTCCGTCTCAGTTGACGTGGCAGATTCTCACTGCGTGTGCAGGTGACCTGGCGTGTCTCGAGTAATCCTGGCGGGTCGCCTCGTGGCGTGCGTAGCGAGATGTTCCCGGCCCAGTCGCCAGGCGGGCTACTGCCTGCGGAGCAGCAAGTGCCCCCGGCGGAACCGCTCCTGCTCGCGGGGCTCGCGCAGCATCCGGCCGACTTCAGCGAATCCCGCCCTGCCCCCAAGCGCGGCCAGCTCATCGATCGGCCAGCGGAACGCCGGCGCCACTTTGTGGTCGAAGGTCGCTGCCGGCCCGCCTCCGGATTCGAAGAAGGCGGCCAGGAGGTGGCCGCCAGGGGCCAGCACCCGGGCGAACTCGGCAAAATACGTCGGCAGCTCCCCTGGCGACGCATGAATGACGGAATACCAGGACACGATGCCGCCCAGCACGCCATCAGCCAGATCCAGGGCGTCCATCGACCCGACCTCAAAGCGCAGGCCCGGATGCGTGCTGCGGGCAAGATCGATCATGGCCGGGGACAGGTCGAGGCCGAAGGCGTCCAGCCCGAGGTCCCGGAGGTGAGCCGTAATCCGCCCGGGCCCGCATCCAAGCTCGGCGACAAGCCCGCCGCCCGCGGCACGCACGTACTCGGCGAACGCGGCCAGCACCGCCCGGTCCAGCGGGAGATGGTCCAGCTCACCCCAGACGAAGTTCTGCGTCGCGGGCAGCAACGGCGTCATAGGCCTCCGTCAGCGCGGCCCGGCGTGAGGAGATCCCGGTCACGGCGGACGATACTAGCGATCCTGGCCGCTGCCCGGGACCGCCAGCACCGGTCGGCTACTGCCCGGAGCGCAGCGGGAAGACGGGGCCCGCAGGGGTGCCCGGGGGGCGCTTAACGCGGGGTTTCTCAGTCAATCTGGCGCGAGCTGGCTGGTTTCTCATTTGATCTGGCGGAACAGGTAGCGGGTTCTCATCCGGTCTGGCGAGGATGTGGTGACCTTGCGTGCGGCGAGGGACGCGGCACGCGCCTGGGGAAGGGGCTGAGCGCTGCGGTGAGTGTTGCTGACCTGCTGTCCGCGAGCTGGGATGCCTGCGGCGAGGCCGGGATGGCCCAGGTGTGGCTGCCTGCCGGCTTCGAGGTGACGTACGCCGGGCCGGACGGGCGGGAGGTCCGGGCCGGGCTGGACCGGCTTCGCCGAGCTGACCTTGAGTCCTGCCAGCCGGTGCGCTCGTTCCCGTCGTATAAGGGGCAGCGGAACTACCCAGGGTGGTACTGGTCCTCAAAAATGGGCCGGCTGGTCGGGTTCGAGTCGTGGGTTGAGCGCGGCCACCTGGTAGCGCTCGACTTCGACCCGGCCGTGACCGCGATCGTCTCGCAGCCGTTCTGGCTGCACTGGCGG
This sequence comes from uncultured Actinomycetes bacterium, assembly GCA_963775825.1. GTDB lineage: Bacteria > Actinomycetota > Actinomycetes > Streptosporangiales > Streptosporangiaceae > Bog-532. The sequence continues at coordinate 84,388 of CAVZKY010000058.1, read as the reverse complement.
ACCCCGGCGGGGAAGGCCCGGCGCCACCCGCCCGACTTCTTCGCGCGCCTGGCCGGCGGCCGGGAGCTGGTGATCGACTCCCGGCCGGATGGCGTGGCCGATGACGGCGACCGGGAGGCGTTCGCCGCCACGGCCAGGGCGTGCGAGCTGCTGGGCTGGGAGTATGCGGTCTGCGGCCAGGTGGACCCGGTGGCGGCCGCCAATCACCGGTGGATCGCCGGCTACCGGCACCCGCGCTGCGGGGACCCGGCGGCGGAGGCCCGGCTGCTGGAGGCGTTCGGGTCCGGGCTCCCGCTGATGGAGGGCGCGGAGGCGGCCGGCGACCCCATCGCCACGCTGCCGCCGCTGTTCCACCTGATGTGGCGCCGGGAGCTGATGGCGGACCTGTCGCTCGTGCTGAGCCACCGGACCGTGGTCTGGAGGGCGGGCCGTGGCTGAGCGGGCGGGAGTGCTCCGGGTCGGGGACCGCGTCGTGTTCGCGGGCGCCGAGCGGTCCGTGGTCGCGCTGTCCGGCAGCCTGGTCAGGCTGATGGCGGACTCAGGCGAGGTCACGGTAGTGGCGATGGCCCACCTGGCCGGGGCTCCTGACTTCGCCGTGATCGGGGCCGGGCCGAGCGCGCGGGTCTCGCCGGAGGGGCTGCTGGAGTCGCTGCCCGCGAAGGTCGTCGAGGCCGCCCGCGAATGGGAGCGGCACCTGACCGAGATGGAGACGGGGCTGCCGCTGGGCGCCGCCCCCGGGACGCGCCCGCGGCCGGAGTACGACCCGGTGGCCACGTCCCTGACCGAGCGGGAAAGGGCCAAGGCCGCCGAGACGGGCGCGGGCCTGCGCACGGTGCAGCGGATGCGGCGGCGCTACCTGGACCAGGGACTGTGGGGGCTGGTCGACACGCGGCACGCAAAGCGGGCCAGGCCCACCGGGCGCGTCGACCCGAGGGTGGTCGCTGCGGCTGCCGCGGTGATCGACGCGCAGACCAGCGCCTCGACCGGCACCAAGTCACGGGCGGTGCGCCGGATCAGGAAGCAGGTGGAAGACGAGCACGGCCCCGGGACGGTGCCGGTGCCGTCGGACGCGACGCTCTACCGCCTGCTGGACGCGCTGTCGGCGGGCCGGCACACGTTCGGCTCGGCTGTGACCCGCAGGCAGGCCGCGAACCGGCCGGACGGGGCGTTCACCCCGATCACCGCCGCCAGGCCGGGCGAGCAGGTGCTCATGGACGGCACCCCGCTGGACGTCATGGCGATCATGGACGACGGCGTGCCCGGCAGGCCCGAGCTGGTCGCCGCGATCGACATCGGCACCAGGACGCTCTGCGCCGCGATCCTGCGGCCGGTCGGGGCCAAGGCCATCGACGCCGCGGTGCTGCTGGCCCGGATGATGGTGCCCGAGCCGATGCGGCCGGCCTGGGACCAGGCACTGGCGATGTCAGCCTCGCGGATCCCGTTCAGGCGGCTGGCCACCATCGACGAGCGGATCGAAATGGCGGCCGCCAAGCCGGTGATCATCCCGGACACCGTGGTAATTGACCACGGCAGGGTGTTCCTGTCGGAGGTGTTCCTGCGGGCCGCCAGCACCCTCGGCATCTCGGTCCAGCCCGCCCACCAGCTGACGCCCACTGACAAGGCGACGATCGAGCGGACCTTCGGGTCCATCAACACGCTGTTCTGCCAGCACGTCGCCGGCTACACCGGCCGGGACGTCACCCGCCGCGGCTCCGGCGGGGACCAGGAGCTGTGGTCGCTGGCCGATCTCCAGGAGCTCTTGAACGAATGGGTCATCTGCGGGTGGCAATCGCGCCCGCATGAAGGCCTCCGCCACCCGTTCACGCCGGACCAGCCATGCTCCCCGAACGACGCCTACGCCGCCCTGGTCGCCGCCGCCGGCTACATCCCGGTGGCCCTGACCGGGGATGACTACATCGAGCTGATGCCCTCCGACTGGCGCACGATCGGGGACGGCGGCATCCAGATCGACTACCGCACCTACAACTGCGGCGAGCTCGGCCCCTACCGGCACCTCGCCTCCGGGGTGGCGGGCAAGGGCACCCGCTGGGAATGCCACTACGACCCGTATGACGTGAGCCAGATATGGGTCCGCAACCACCACGCCAGGGACAGCGGCTGGATCACCGTCCCCTGGACTCACCGGTCCATGGTGGCCCAGCCGTTCGCCGACTTCACCTGGCGGCACGCCCGCAAGATCGCCGCCGAGCGCGGCCTCGACGACACCAACGAGACCGCCGTCGCCACCGTGCTCGGCGCGCTGCTGCGCAGGGCCGGCAACGGCCCGGAAAGCCGCCGCGCCCTCGCCCGGCAGCGGGCCATGGCAGCGCTCCCGCCCGCACTGCCGGGAGAGTCCCTTCCGCCCGCCCTGCCAGAGCCGGCCGCCCCGCGCGCCCTGCCCGCAGCGGGCGATGCCGACTGGGACGACAGGCCTGATGACGATGATCCGGGCGAGGAGCAGGAGGTCACGGGGACCGTGGTGGGCTTCGGGCTGTTCGACCCGTTCGGCGAGGACAGGGGGCCGCGCCGGTGAGCACCGACGGGCCGCGGCACCCCCTGGCCACCAAGGAGGGCTGGGCCGCGTTCGTGTCCCGGTCCCGGCCCGAGCCGCCCGGGCTCCTGAGCGCTGACGACCTGGAGCGCCTGGACCCGGACGAGCGGGAGCTCTACGACTGCGCCCGCATGGACTACCACAGCGAGGTGCAGCTGGTCGCCACCCCCGACATCCAGAAGATCACCACGACCGGCGGGAAGCTGGTCATCGGCAACCGCGGCAAGCAACTCGGCCGCCGGGGACTGATCGTGTCCGGCCCGTCCGGGACTGGTAAGTCGACCTCCATCACTCAGCTCGGCAAGATCCACCAGGTTGACATCGAGCGGCGGGCACCGCGCGGCACGGGGCGCATCCCGGTCGTCTACATCATCGTCCCGCCGGCCGCTACCCCGAAGATGCTCGCGATCGAGATCGCCGCGTTCCTCGGCCTGCCCTTCAGCAGCCACGAGCCCCAGCACTTCATCACCCAGTCCGTCGCCGGCGTGCTCCGCAAGGTCGGCTGCAGCCTCATCCTGGTCGACGAGGTCCACCGGCTAGACCTGCGCACCCGTTCCGGCGCCGCCGCGTCCGACCAGCTGAAGTACTTCTTCGACTCCGTCAGCGCGACTTTCGTCTACGCGGGCCTGGACCTGGCGGAGAACGGCATGTTCGCCGGGATGCGCGGCCGGCAGATCGCCGGCCGGTTCATCAGCCTGACCACCAGCGCGTTCGGCTACGCCACCCCCGGCGAGAAGAGCGACTGGGGCAACCTGATCGCCACCATCGAGCACTCCCTGCGCCTGCACCGCCACAAGCCCGGCACCCTGCTGCGCCAGGCCGACTACCTCCACCAGCGCACCGGCGGCATGATCGGCAGCCTCGACCAGCTCATCCACGAGGCCGCCAACGACTCCATCACCGACGGCACCGAGAAGATCACCCGCAAGCACCTGGACGCCGTCATCCTCGACACCGCTGCCGAGGAGCAGTACCGGCCGCCCGCACCGCGCAAGCCAGCCATGGCCGCCGCACGGAAGGCCAGCTCATCATGAAGCTCTGGCAGGCCCCCGCCCGCGCCCTGCCGGTGACAGCCCGCCCGGTCGGCGGGGAAACCATCGTCTCCTACGCCCGCCGCCTGTCCGTGGCCAACGACCTGCCGCCGACCACGGTCCTGCGGGCCCTCGGCCAGCTCACCGGCAACGGCAGCGGGAAGCACCTGCTCATCTGCGACGCGTGGCTGAACGAGCAGGCAGCCACGCGACTTGAGGCATACACGGGCATCCCCAGGGCCCGCCTTGCCCGCGCGCTGCCCGCACTGAGCGCGCACCATCACCGGACGCTGCCCCAGGACCGGCCGGCCATCTGCTTCCTCCGGGCGCACCCCCGGCCAGCCTGCCGCCAGTGCCAGCTGGCCACATCAGGGCCGTCCGCCCCGACCGTCCTGATCCTGCCCGGCTGGACCCGGATGACGTGCCAGCGTCACCGGCGCTGGCTCGGCCTCGCGGGCGAGACCAGCCAGCACGACCTGTCCCCAGCCAGGGACATCCTCGCCGCCGGCCGCCGCCTCGCCGGACTCCTGGCCCGCAGCGGCCGCAGCACGTGGGCCTGGGGCGAGTTCATCACCGCCTGGAACATAGCCCAGGACTGGACCGAGCGAGAGCCCCAGCGCATGCCCGCCCTCAGCAAGCGATGGCGCGCCCGGTACCGGCGGCTGTCCCGCCGCCGCGGCAAAGCCAAAGCCCTGGTCGCCGTCGGCAACACCCAGCTGAAGGTCTACCACACGCTGCTGTCCAGCCCCGGCATGCGGTATCAGGACCTCGGCCCGGACTACTACGAGCGCCGCGCTGAGGTCAGCCTGCAGGTCCGCCACCACGTCGGCAAGCTCGGCGCCCTCGGCTTCGACGTCACCCTCTGCCGCATCCCCGGACCCGGACCCGAGCCAGGCGGAACCGGGAACAGCCAAACCGCCTGACCCATAACGCCCCTGCAGACCCTGGCCGACCCGTGACGGTGGGGTTTCGCTGCCGCGCGCCCAGCTGAGGTCCATTTTTCGGGTCAGCGCGGAGACGGGGCGGATATAGCCTGGCACGCCCGTGGGCAGTGGCCGGGGCGGTGCCAGGTCGGTTTCAGGGGTCGGCGGTTGTCGCGGCGCAGATCGGCGTCCATGTCGGGCTCTTCGATCTGTTCTTTGCGCACGTCCTCGCTGACCTGGGCATCCTCGGTGACCGTCTCGGCGCCCAGGCGGACACTCACGACGGGCGGTGGGACCGGCTGGCTGAAGCGCAGCCGGTCGGCCCCCCGTGATGTACCTAACTGCCGCCGGGGCGTGCCTGCTCGGTTACCCGGTCCCGGGCGTCCTGGGCGTGACTGGTCACATCAGCGGCCCTGGACTGGGTCTCGTCGGTGACCGTCGACGCGGCGCCGGTCGCCGTTTCCCTGACCGACTGGGCCCGCTGCTGCGCCGATTCACGCAGCTCCTGCGCGGCCTCCTGCCCGGCCTGGCCGAGTTGCTGGGCGACCGGGCGGCCTTTGTCCATGGCCAGGTCCTTTACCTGTGACGCCACTTGCTGTTCCGCTTCGGTGGCGGGTAGCAGGGAGGAGAGCAGCCATCCCGCGCCGAACGCGATCAGGCCGGCCGCGAGCGGATTTCCCTGGGTCCGCCGGCGCGCCATGTCCGGTGCCGCGCTCGCCACATCGGCCGCCGACGAGGCCGTCGAGGCCAGTGTGTCTTTCGCCGAAGAAGCCGTGGAGGTGACGGTCCCGCCCATGCTGGAGGTTCGTTCCGCCGTGCCGCCCATGATCCTGTCCTTCATCGTGGTCATCGCCGAGCGGGTCTGCTGGACCCGCCGTTCCATGATGCGCGGCGGGCTGACCTTTTCCGTCAGCGCGTCGACATCGGCGCTCAGGTTCTGCTGCGTTTGCTCGATATGGTCGCGGATCTGATCTGGATCAGTGGTCATGCTCAGCTCCTCGCCGGTCCCCTGAGTGCGTCCGGCAGTTCCTTGACTGTTTCTATGGTCTGCTCTGGTTTGGGGTTAACCTCTTTGAGCCGACGGCGGCCCACCACGAACAGCACGGTGCCGATAACCGCCCAGATACCCGTCACGATCAGCGCGGCCCAGCCCTGGTCCATCACGTTGGCCAGCCCCCACCACGCAGCGATGGAGGCGAACAGCAGCACCATGTAACCGGCGAAACCGGCCGCGCCCATCATCCCCGCCGCTTTACCGGTCTTGGTCACTTCCTGCTTGACCTCTGCCTTGGCCAGGTCAAGCTCCTGGCGCATCAGGGTCGAGAGGTCCTGGGCCACCTGGCCAACCAGTTCGCCGACCGAGACGTTGCTGACGTCTGGGTCGCTCTGGCCGGTCATCGCGTGTGCTCCCGGTCGCGGCTGCGTCATGGCTGCCCCGGCCCGCCGTACGGTCGCGCCGGGCCGGGTTCGGCCGGGTAAGTGGTCTCGGCCGGGTTAGCGGATTCGCCCTGGTAGCCAGCCTGCGCCACGTCGGCGGGGTACGCGGTTTCGCCCGGGTAAGCAGGCTCGGCCGGATACGCGGCGTCGGCCGGGTACGCGGGCGCGGTAGGGGAGGGTTCGGAGGCGGCCGTATAGGCAGGCTCGGCGGTATAGCCGGTGCCAGCCGGGACGGCGGGCTCCATTGTGGCTGCCGCCGGTACGCCGCTGACCGTGCTGCGCTGCGGCCCTGGCTGCGAACCTGACCCTCCCGCCAGTCCCCGGGTCAGCCGCCGACGGCCAGCCCGGCCACCGCCGCCCCGGCCAGGAAAGCACCGGGCCGGCGCTGGGCGAAGTTCCTGACACTCTCCAGCAGGTCACCGGGCTCCCGCTGTTCGAGCCAGGAGGCGGCGCTGTGCATCCGGTCGGCCGCCTGCCGTGCGACCTCGGTGGCCAGGCCGGACTGGCCACCGTTCGCCACCATCTCGCCGAGTTCGTCTGCGACGGTACGCAGTTGCTGCGCCGCCTTCTGCTGCTGGGTGGACGCTTGGTCGTAGGCTTGCCCTTGTGCCTCGCCGAGCAGGTCACGGGCCTGGCGACCGGTCTCGGCGACCACCTGCCTTGCTTGGTCGGCGGCGGTTTGGGCGACCTGGCTGCCGGCCTTTGCGGGCGTGCTGCCCGACGCCCGATGCCTCGTCCCGGGCGATGTCTGTCGTGGACGGCTCAACCGTCGAACTTCTGTCTTGTGGGACGTAAGGCCCTGTGTATTGGGACATTCCTGCCTTCTCATACCTCGGTGCCGTGGTCATCCGCAGCTACCCGCATCTACCCGGCGTAACCGTCCATGGCCGCAGTAGCACGACGGGCACATGAGGGAGCACCAAAACCGTCCGCCGAGGCCCAAGGCCCGAGGCCGAGGCCGAGGCGCAAACGGCGCAAGCGTGCGGCGCGCCAGGAACGAGAGAGCAGCGCGAGCGAAGGATGCGCAGACACGGGCCGGCACGATCCGGGAGCCGACAGCCTGGAGCCGGGCGTATGCCCAGGTGACAGGAGCAAGGATGCCACCCGGCCGCAACTCCGATACTCTGATAAGGAAGAGATCGCGGGTTCAAGCCTAGTACCGCCCACGAATCGGACAGCTCTCCTGCTCTCACGATCCGGGTGTGGCCGACCGCTTACAAACTGGTGGAAACCGTCAGCCTCACCATCACGATCGTGGCACATCGGTAGAGCTGGGGCCGGCGGTTAGCCGCGCAAGGTAGGCGGCGGCTCGCCGGTCGACCTCGGGAACCGGGTCGGCGTAATGCCGGAGCGTGGTTGCGCCGCCGCCGCTATGGCCGAGACGAGCGGCGGTGTTCCGCAAGTCGAAGCCGCCGGCGAGGAGCTGGCTGGCGGTGTAATGCCGGCCGCCCTTGATGTCCAGCTCCACCCCGACCGCGTCGGCGGCGTCAGCGACTCTGTGGGTCGCCCAGTCAGGGTTCCATGGCCGGGCGTGCGCGGGATCGTTGGAAAACAGGTACGCGTCATCTGCCAGCTCGACGCCGACCGCCGCGAGCGCGGCCCTGATCTCATCGAGGTAGGCTGCGATCAGCGCGCAGGTGTCCGGGTCGATGGCCAGCCAGCGGTCCTGGTGGGTCTTGGTGTCCTTACGGACGCGCTGGCCGCCGCGGACAACGTAGTTGAAAGCGACGTGGATCAAGCCCTGGTCCAGGTGGATGTCACGGACCTGGAGGCCGCACAGCTCGCCGCGGCGCACGCCGGTGACCACCACGAGCCACAGGTACAGGCCGAGGGCGGCGTTTCGCCTACGGGCCTCGGCTATCACCTTGGCGACGGCTTCGGGAGACGTGGCCGGGATGGTCTGGCGGATGGCGGTAGGAGGCTTAGCTGACTCAGCCGGGTTCCGGTCGGTCCACTCCCAGCGTTGCGCTGCGGCGAACGCGCCGGACAGGATGCTGTGAATACCGCGGATCGTGTTGGGCTTCATGGGATGGCAGACGTGCGGACGGCATCCTGCGAGGCGGCAGTCGTGGCCCGGGCCCGGCCGCCTCCGGTTCGGCGCCGGATCGTCGCCAGGTTCTCCAGCAACGATGGTGGCGCGGCCGTGCCGGGCGATGATCAGGCCGTCCGCAGCGAGCACCTTCATGGCGTGGCGTATCACGCCCGTGCCGATGCCTTGCAGAGCGCTCAGCTCAGTGATCGACGGCAGCTCGTCGCCCGGGGCCAGGAGCCCGGACCGGATAGCCTCCGCCAGCGTCCCGCTGACCTGCCGCCAGGCCGGGCGGGAGTCGTCGGGGTTGATCGTCAGGGCCGGGACGTTGCGGTGCTCGGTGAACGGCCTGCCGGTGCAGGACAGATCACCGCAGCGCTTCAGCCGTGTGTACAGCTTGTCCAGGATGGGCCCGCGTACCTTCCGTACCTCCAGGTGGCCCAGGGCGGGCTTGATGGTGCGCCGGATGAAGCCCTCGTTGGTCTGCCGGGTGGACACGTCCCATTCGGCGATCGCGGCGTACTGGTCCATCAGCCCCGCCATGGTCGCGTTGGCCTCGGGCGTGCGGCCTTCGGACGCTTCCTTGAGAAGCCTGCCGAGTTCGATCTGCGCCTGGAGCTCGTCCTTGACCGTGGACCTGAGGCGGATCTCCTGCCGGGTAAGCGGATCGATCCCGGCGTACACAGAGACCCGGTATGACCCACTGGGCAGTTGCTCTATGTGCCCCTTGACGGCCCTCGGCATGGCAGCAGGATAGCCCGCAGATACGACATTCGTTCCACGAACCGTTCCACGCATTCGAACGCCATTGTTCGATTAACGGCTATCTACCTGGGAGCCGGTGAGCGGATTCGAACCGCTGACCTGCCGTTTACAAGACGGCTGCTCTGCCAACTGAGCTACACCGGCGGGTGGTCCCGAGCATGCTAGCCGATCCCGCGCCGGCCTGCGCAAACCGCTCACTGACCTGCTGTTTCTCCGTCACCGGATAGCGGTCGGATGGGGCCCGGCGCTGTCCAGTAGTGTCCGGTTTGGCACTGGCAAACACGGCCTGCCTCGCCTGACCGGGACAGACTCCTGGCGGCCCGCCGTGGCCCGGCCCTACGTCTACGGCCTGGAGCTGATCCGTCACGGGCGTCGCGGCCGGGGCTGGCGCGGCTCGGGCGGACGGCGTGCGCACGGTGTGCGAGGCATCAAGCGGCTGCGTCCAGCAGGATCATCGAGACCTATCTGGTTGCAGTGCCAAGTTCCCGGCACGAAGCCAACGCCTGACAGGAGCGATCGACGTGCAGACAGCCTTCTCTATCGACAACGTGTCGTCCTCGGCGACTTTCGACCAGGGTGAGGGGGGAGAATTTTCTTCCCTGTCCGTCACCTTCGACATATTCGACAGAGGACCGAATCATATTGCCGGACTCTTCGTTACTACCGACTCTTGGAAGACCTGGCAGATCGTCCACGCCCAATTCATAACGTTCATCGACGGCGGCGAGAACTGGAGCGCTAGCTTCAGCGTGGGCACGAAGGTTCCGACTTTCGAGTTCGTGGTGTTCTGTGACGACCTGGGAGGGGTCGACTCAGTGCCAAGAATCTGGAATACGAATGCCGGGTCGGTATTCCAGGTTAATCCGGTTGAGTAGTACAGTCGCGGTTTCGCGGTCCGTCGCTGCTGCGTCGCGGCGACCAGGAAGCGGGAACACGGTAGGCGCTTTTGTCGCCGGTCAAGGTGTCCGTTAGGGGATCGTCCTGCGCACATGATCGTCCCGGGCCGGAGGAGGATAGATCACCAGGTCGCGGTGTCTCTGACAGGTCGTACGTTGATGTTCTCAGTTGAGGGGACCTCTACCGTACGATAGGGAGGTGACCGACACTGACGCGGCCGCCGAGGCGCCATCCTCCGCCCGGCCTGGCACGCAGCGGGCCAGACCTCCTGCGTGGCCGCCGATGAAGTATGGCAGCGGCCGGGCCTGACCAGGTGAGCTTTCGGGTTATCTACGAGGAGAAGGCGATCGACCAGGCGCAGGGTTCCTCGTTGATGATCCCGCCGGTCTCGGCGCAGTGCTGGACGCCGTTGACCGGCTGGCCGGTAATCCCCGCCCGGCCGAGTCGTTCCCGTATGGGTCGCCGGACCTGCGGCGGCTACGGGCGGGCCGGTATGAGATCAACGGTGACGTGGTGTCGATCTGGCATATCGACAGAGGCAAAATCGGCGGCTGACCTCCCGCTGACACCGGCACCGGGCATCAGTGCAGCTCACCGATATCCGACCAGAATTTCCCCGCGATTACCGGGACCCCTACTTCGCCCTCGGTGACACGCTCGTTGCCGGTGCCCCTAGCCGGGGGCTCACGGCGTGTCCGCAACGACAGAAAGGACGGGACAATGGCCCGGACTCTGCCGATCCCGGCCGAGCAGCCGCTGGACGCAGCCTGGAAGGCAGCCGGGCACGTCGGCGCCGAGGCGGTGGCCGTGCAGGCGGTGGCCGTGCAGGCGGCAGCCTCCTTCACGCTGGCCGCAGTGCTGTGGCCGTCGATCTCCGCAGCCCACGCGGTCGCCGGCCTGGCCAGCGCGCTGGGCCCATGGCTGCCGCTGCGCCCGCTCCCGGAGCAGCAGGTGGTCGGGGTCATGCCCGGATCGGGCGGTGCAGGACCAGGCGCGAAGGTGCCCCGTGGCCCGTCGGGGGCAGTGCGCGCGGCCGGTGCGATCACGCTGGGGGTAGAGGAGGAGTTCGTGCTCCTGGACCCGTCCACCGGCGTCACGGTGCCAGCCGGCCCGGATCTGGTGCGGATGCTCGACGGGGAGCCGGGCGTGCAGCAAGAACTGATGCAGTTCCAGGTGGAGACCGGAACCAGGGTGTGCTCCGGCCTGGACGACCTCGGCGGCGAGCTGGTCAGGCTGCGGCGGCTCGCCGCGGCCGCCGCGGGGCAGCTGGGCTGCCGCCTGGTGGCGTCAGGGGTCGCGCCGTACCCCACGCCCGGGCTGGCCGCCTTAACGTGCCAGCCCCGTTATTACGAGCTGGCACGCCGGTACGGTCCCGTGGTGGCCGAGGCCGGCATCTGCGCCTGTCACGTGCACGTCGGGGTCCCCTCCCGGGACCTGGGCGTCCAGGTCCTGGCGCGGCTGCGGCCCTGGCTTGCGCCGCTGCTCGCCGTCACCGCCAACTCCCCGATCGCCGACGGGCGCGACACCGGATGGGCCAGCTGGCGGTACACCATCCAGACCCGCTGGCCGACCGCGGTGCCGCCCGCGGCGTGGCCGGACGCGGCCGCCTACGACACGGCAGTCCGTGGCCTCATCGGGAGCGGCGCGGCGCTGGACGAGCGGAGCGTCTACTTCCTGGCCCGGCTTTCCCCGCGCTATCCGACCGTCGAGGTCCGGGTCGCCGACGTCTGCCTGGACGCCGGCACCGCGGTGCTGCTGGCGGGGCTGATCCGCGCCCTGGTCGCCACCGCCCTGGCCGAGGCCCGGCGGGGGACGCCGGTGGCAACGGCGCCGGCCGGGCAGGTCGCCGCGGCGCTGGCCGCTGCGGCGCGGCGGGGGCTCGCCGGGGCAGGAGTCGACCCGTTCACCGGGCAGGCCGTCGCTGCGGCGGCGCTCCGCTCCCGCCTCCTTGATCATGTCTACCCCGCGCTCAGCGACCACGGCGACACCGAGACGATCACCAGGCTGCTGCACCGGCTCGACCAGCGGGGGACCGGAGCCGACCGCCAGCGAGCCCTGTTCAGCACCAGCGCCGCATCCACGCCCACGTTCATCACGGCACTCGCCCGCGCGACGCTATCCGGCTACGAGCCCGCGCCGCTGGCGCCGGGCCCGATGCCCGGGTCCCGGCAGCTGCGCCAGGGCCAGGACTTAGCAGGCGATGACGCATACCGTCGGCGAGAGCGCCACGTCAAGGTTCCGTAAGCAGAGGACCTGGCAGCGGCGGGCCGCCCGTACGCTCACCGACCTGCTAGAACGCGGGGACCGCGAGGGCCTGCCCGTGCTGGAGTGGACGATCAGCCACAACGGCGCCCAGGTCACCGGCCGGTCCTACGCCCAGCCGGGCAGTGCCCGCCGGACCGCGCTCGCCGCGTGGGCCGCGGCGCTCGGCATCACGCTGGGCGAGGAATATCACCAGGACGGCAGAATGACCACGATCGCCGGTACGGCTAAGCGGGAACCCACCCGGTCCGGGTCCGCGGCAATCACGTTCACCGGCGGCATCTGGGAGGACTGACCCGACCGGCCTCCTGAACACCTCGGTCGCCCAGCTGGCCAGCCCGGCTGCTGCGCTCGCGCGGGCCCGACCTGCTGTTTCTCCGTCACCGGAGCGGCGGCGGTGAGCTGTATCTCCCCCCACTCGTCTTTGTCCGCGCGCAGTCGCAGGTCCGCCATGCGGAGCATGACTGCTTCCCCGGGTCGGAGCCCGCAGTCGTACATGAAGCGAGATCCGGCAGACATTGAGCGGTCGTGCACAGGCTCCCTAGAGTGCTGTCTATGACCGCATCGTGGGCCCAGGTTCCTGTTCCGGATCTCCCCCTTGCGGTCGGCGTCTCCGGCGGCCCGCTGGCCGCGCGGCGGGGCCCGGCCCGCTGATGGTGTGGCTGGCACCCCGGCTGCGCGGGCTTGCGCAGCGCGGGGGCGCGACGGTGATGATCCTGGCGGTGGCTCTGGTGGCGACCGCGGCGGCGGCGACGGGGCCTATCTACTATCAGGCGACGCGGACCTCAATCCTGCGTGACGGGCTGGTCACCGCGTCGGTCACCGGCCGGGGCTACGAAGCCAACGAGACGGGCGCGGTCCCCGGCCTGCTCGGGCAGCTCGCCCCGGTGCAGCAGGGCCAGCTCGACACCAGCCTCGGCAACCTGGCCGGCCGCGGGCTGTTCGCCCCACCGCTCTACTCGGTCGAGACAACCGTGCCGTTCCCGCAGGAACTCACTTCGGTCCCGCTTGTCTGGCGGAGCGACGTGTGCGCGCACCTGCGGATCGACGGCGTTTGTCCCGCCGCCCGGGGACAGGTCATTGTCAGCCGCGCCACGGCGGCCGTGACGGGCTGGCACATCGGCCAGCAGCTACGCTTCCCCGGCTACAGTGCCCTCACGATCACCGGCCTCTATGCCCTGCCGGACCAGGCCCTGGACTACTGGTTCGGCCACGGCAGCACGTATTTCCCGGTTACCACGACGTCTTTCTCGGCTTCGTCGTCGATCGACGCGATGTTCGCCACGCGGTCCACGCTGGAGCACAGCCCAGCCAGCCAGCAGGGCGCGGCGGTCGTGGACGACGTGCTCAATTCAGGGCGGATTACCGGCGATGAGGTAGCGCCGTTGAACGCGGCGATGACCGCCTTCAACGACAGCCCAGTGCTGTGGAACCAGCAGATCATCGTCAGCACCGCGATCCCGGCCACGCTGCAGACGGTGCAGTCGAGCTGGAGTTCGGTGGCGGTACCAGTCGTGCTGATCACCGCCCAGCTGCTGGTGCTGTGCCTGCTGCTGCTGTTCCTCGCGGTCACCGACGCGGTTGAAGCACGCGGTCCCGAGATCGCTCTGGCTAAGTTGCGCGGACGGGGGGCATGGTCGACCGTTGCCTTCGGGCTGTCTGAGCCGGTGATGCTGCTGGCCCTGGCGCTGCCGGCCGGCACCTTGGCCGGGTGGGGCGCCACGGCCGTGATCTGCCAGGGCTTGCTGCGCCCGGGCACCCCGGTGGTGTTGCCCGGCCTGGCCTGGGCCACCGCCGCAGCCGCCACGGCCGGCGGCCTGGCTGCCGCCGTCCTCGCCGCCCGGCGGACACTGCGCCGGCCTGTCCTTGAGGAATGGCGGCGCTCCGGCTCCCAGGCGGCAAACCGCGGCTGGGTGGTGGATGCGGTCCTGGCCACCGGCGCGGCCGCGGGCCTGCTCGACCTGGCCGTCACCGGGCAGATCAGCTCCGCGCGGCCGGGCACGCTCATCCTGCTGGTGCCCGGGCTGCTGGGGCTGGCCGTCGCGGTCATCGCCTCCCGGCTGCTGCCGCTGGGCTGCCGGGCCGCCTTCGCCCGCACGGGCCGCGGCGGGGGCCTCGGATTGTTCCTCGCCCTCCGTCACGTGGCCCGCCGCCCGGGCGGGGTGCGCACCACCATCGTGCTCGCCACGGCTTTCGCGCTCGCCGCTTTCGCCGTGAGCGCCTGGTCGGTCGGTCGCGGCAACCAGCGGCGCGTCGCCGCCATCGAAGTGGGCGCGCCCACGGTACTCACCGTCAGTACCCCGGCTGGCAAGGATCTGAGCAGCATCGTCGCCAGGGCGGATCCGGGCGGGCGGATGGCCGCCGCCGTGGACAGCTACACCAGCCTTTCCGGCGGTACCGCCGGGGTGACGACCCTGGGCGTGGACCCGGCGCGCTTCGCCCGCATCGCAGCCTGGCAGCCCGGCCCGAGCGGGCAGCCCCTGGCCGCGCTCGCGCCCAGGCTGGAACCCCGCGCGCCCCAGCCGGTCATCCTCACCGGGGATAGTGTCCGGCTCACCGTCCAGGTGCATGCGCTGTCGCCCCCGGGCACCCTGCTGGCCGCAGACGTCACGACCGGCTCTTCACCCGTCAGCCTCGGGCCGCTGCCCGCCCACGGCACCGCCACGCTGACCGGACAGCTGGTCGGCTGCCCCTGCGTGCTAACGGATCTTGACCTCAGCCCTCCGTCCGGTTACCTGCAGAACCCGGTGCGCGGCTCGGTCACGATCACCGGGTTCCAGGTGCACGGCCATTCGGGATGGGCGGCCGCCGGCCGGCCGGCGTGCTGGCTGATGCCGGGCACTGGCGGCCCGGGCGCTTCGATGACCCGCCGGACAAGATCCAGCCTGCTCCGGGCGCTCTGACCTGGCAGTTCACCGGGCGACCACGCCAGGATGCGATCTTGACGTCGGTGAACCGGCCCGATCCCCTGCCCGCGGTCGTCGCGGCGGCGCTGGTCAGCCCGGGACAGGCCCTCGCGGAGGGGGTCGGGCTCAACCGCAGCCCGCTCGAACTCCGCGTCATCGGCGCGGCGGCGGCCGTGCCCGGCGCACCCAGCAACGGAGTGATCGTCGACCGCCGTTACGCGGAACTGGCCGCCGGCCAGGACCTGTCCTTTGCCTCGGAACAGGTATGGCTCGCCGACGGTGCCCAGCCCATCATCGAGCCGCGCCTGAAAGCCGCCGGGGTGCAGATCCTGTCCAGCCGCAGCGCAGCCAGCGTCGCGGCCACGTTCGCCCGGCAGGGGCCCTGGCCAGCGTGCTGTTCCTGGCCGATGCGGCGGCAGCAGCACTGCTGGCCGGCGGTGCTGCCGTCCTGGGCCTGTACCTGTCGGCCCGGCGGCGCCGCTACGAGTACGCCGCGCTGTCAGCCTCTGGTGTGCCGCACCTGGCGCTGCGCCGGTCGGTTCGCACCGAACTGGGCCTGGTCCTCGGTTTCGGCAGCGTCATCGGGGCAGGAACCGGGCTGCTCGCGGCGGTGCTGGCGCTGCGCAGCGTCCCCGAGTTCCTCAGCCCGCCGCCGGTGCCTGCGCTTTCCTACGTTCCTTCGGCAGCCGCGCTGGCCGTCCTGCTCGGCGCGGCGGCCGGGCTGCTCATCGTCTCCACGGTGACCGCCGGCATCATGCTCATCGGGGGCGTCAGTCTCGACCAGCTCCGGGAGACACCGCCATGACCGCCAGCGTCGTGCGCTGCGACGGCCTGGTCCAGGTGTACGGGGCGCCGGGCCAGGAGGTGACCGCCCTGCGCGGCGTGGACCTGACGGTCAACGCAGCCGACACGGTCGCCCTGCTCGGCCCGTCGGGGGCGGGAAAGTCCACCCTGCTCTGGCTGCTCGCGGGCTTGCTCAAGCCCACCGCCGGGGTTGCGGAGGTGTGCGGCCGGCGGGTCAACGACCTCACCCCCCGGTCGGCCTCGGCGATGCGGCTGCGCGAGATCGGCATCGTCCTGCAGAACCCCGGCCGTAACTTGCTCCCTAACGAGACCGCCGCGGGTAACGTCCTGTTCGCCCAGCGGCCGGCGCGCCGGCCCAGGGCGGTCAAGCGCCGCACGACCGCTGACCTGCTGGACACGGTGGGCCTGTCCAGGGTGGCTCACCGTCCCGCAGGCCGTCTCTCGGGCGGCGAGCAGCAACGGCTCGCGGTCGCGGTCGCCCTGGCCAACGAACCGCAGCTGCTGCTGGCGGACGAGCCCACCAGCCAGCTCGACCAGCGATCGGCGGCGGCGGTCATCGACTTGATGCTGGCGGCCAACCACGATCGGGGCACCACTGTGATGGTGGTGACCCATGACCCGGCCGTGGGCAGCGCGCTGGGCCGTACCGTCACGATCCGCGATGGCCGCGTCGGGGCCGAGGGCCACGCGGGCGAGGAATACCTGGTCGTCTCGCGCGACGGCTCGGTCCAGCTGCCCGCGGAGGTGCTGGAAGCCACCCTGCCACCCGGGACGCTGGCCCGGGCCGTGCCCACTGCGGACGGCGTGCGGCTCCACCGGACCCACCGGGCCCATCGGGAAGCAGGCTGACGTGCTCGAGGCCCGCCGCATCCGCTACCTCCGGGATGGCCAGCTCATCCTGGACGGCGTCGACCTGACCGTCTCCGCAGGCGAAAGCCTGGCGGTCACCGGTCCCTCTGGGTCGGGAAAGACAAGCCTGCTGGCGATCATCTCCGGGCTCGCGGCACCGGCCGGTGGCGACGTCTACCTCGACGGGACGCGGCTCGCCGGGTTCGCCGGGCCGTCCGCTGGCGTGGCCCTGGTCCTCCAGGGATACGGCCTGGTCTCGCTGCTGACGGCGGCCGAGAACATTGAGGTGGCGCTGCGGGCAGCCGGCCTGCCCGCGCGCGCCGCCCAGACTGCGGCCCGCGCCGCGCTGGAGCAGCTAGGCCTTCTCGATCACGCCGGGCAGATCGTGGAGGAGCTGTCCGGCGGCCAGCAGCAGCGCGTGGCCGTTGCCCGCGCCCTGGCCCTGCAGCCCAGGCTGCTCATCGCCGACGAACCGACCGCAGAACTCGACCCCGCGGCCCGCGCCGTCGTGCTCGGCCGGATGTTCGACGTGGCGGCCACGGGCGGCTCCCTCGTGGTGGCGACACATGACCCCGAGGTCGCCGGAAGGTGCAGCCGGACGCTCGATCTCCAGGTACCGGTGGGCTGACCGAACGTGCCCGCAGGCACCGTCCGAGCTCCGCGGGAATCGCAGGCCGGACATGACACCGCGCGGCAGGAAAGAGCGAATCGGGTCATGGTGGCCACGTCGATGGGCGGGACCCGGCTCGCATCAGTGCGGCCGAGTGGCGCGCAGCTGGCCAAGCTGCCAACTGAGCTACTCCGGCCGGGCAGCGGCCATGCTAGCCGTGCCCGCGGCGCGCGTTTCCCCCCTGGCTGGCGGCCGCGCGCTGCCGGGAGATCTCGTAGAGGGCGATCCCGGCCGCGACCCCGGCGTTGAGGGACTCGGTGGTGTCCTCCATCCGGATCCGGGCGATCACGTCGCAGCGCTCGGCGACCAGCCGGGAAAGCCCCCGGCCCTCCGAGCCGACGACCAGGGCGAGCGGCGCGTCCGCAACGGGCAGGTCGGCGACCGTGACGTCGCCGGCAGCATCCAGCCCGGCCACGAAGATACCCGCCTCCTGGTAGGCGCCGAGGGCCTGGACGAGATTGGACGCCCGGGCGACCGGTACGCGGGCGAGCGCCCCGGCGGAGGCCTTCCACGCTCCCGCTGTCACGCTGGCACTGCGCCGCGACGGGATGAGCAGGCCGTGCCCGCCGAACGCCGCAGCCGATCGCGCCACGGCCCCCAGGTTGCGTGGGTCGGTCACGCCGTCCAGGGCGACGACGAGCGGGAGCTGCCCTGCCGCCGCGGCCCGTTCCGGCAGCTCGTCAGGACTGGCGTAATCGTAAGCCCGGACGCTGAGCGCGATGCCCTGATGGACCGCGCCGCCAGTCAGGCGGCCGAGCTCGCCATGGCCCGTTTCGCGCACCGGGATCCGGGCTTCCGCGGCCAGCTGCACGGCCTCGCGAATCTTCTCATCCGACGGGGCCCGGTGCTCGACGTACAGCGCAACGGCGGGCACCGAAGCGCGTAGCGCCTCCACGACCGAGTTGCGCCCGGCGACCATCTCAGGTGCGTCTCCGCTGCCCCGTGGCCTGGCGGTGCCACGCGGGCCGGGGGCTCGGGTCCCCCGGTCGTTCTCGTCGTCCCGCGGCTGTGCCGCGGACGGGCTTCGGGTGCTGCTCCCCGCCTTGCGCTGGGCCGGATGACCTGGCCGCATGAAGGCGGGCGGGGTCGGGCCCTTGCCCTCCAGCCGCCGCCGCCCGTACCCGCCTGTGCCCGGCCGGGGCTTGCCCGACTTGGCGTGCGTTCCTTTGTCGGGACGGCCGCCCCCGGAGCTGCGGCCGCTCACCGGCGAATCTCCCAGCGCGGTCCGTCGCGGGTGTCCTCGATGGCGATCCCGGCCTTCTCCAGGCCCTCCCGGAGCGCGTCGGCCGTCGCGTAGTCCTTCCGCGCCCGCGCCCGCTGACGCTGATCCAGCGCGACCTGCACCAGCGACTGAACGATTTCGCGCATGCGCTCACCCTGCCTGTCGGACGCGGCCCAGGGCTGGGCGAGCGGGTCGAGGCCGAGCACCCCCAGCATGGACCGCACCTGAGCCAGGCTCTCGCGGACATCCGCGATCCGGCCCGCCTGCAGAGCACTGTTACCGTCCCGCACGGCCGCGTGCACGGCCGCGAGCGCGGCCGGGACACCCAGATCGTCGTCGAGGGCCGCGCTGAACGACAGCGGCACAAGGGCCGCGGCCGGAGCCGGGCCGCTGGCATCCGGGTCAGCGGCCAGGGCCTCGCTGGCGCGCTGCACGAAGCCCTCGACGCGCCGGTACGCCGCGGCGGCCTCGGCCAATGAGTCGTCGGAAAACTCCAGCACCGACCGGTAATGCGCCTGTCCCAGGTAGTAGCGGAGCTCGACGGGACGGACGGTTCTGAGGATCTCCTCGACCCGCAGCGAGTTGCCGAGCGACTTGCTCATCTTTTCGCCGGCCACCCCGAGCACGGCGTTGTGCATCCAGTACCGGGCGAACTCGTAGCCGGCGCAGGTGGACTGCGCAATCTCGTTCTCGTGGTGCGGGAAGACCAGGTTGATTCCGCCGCCGTGGATGTCGAAGGCCGAGCCGAGGTACTTCATCGACATGGCGGAGCACTCCAGGTGCCAGCCAGGCCGGCCAGGACCCCACGGCGTGTCCCAGGACGGCTCGCCGGGCTTGGCGCCCTTCCAGAGGGTGAAGTCCCGCGGGTCCCGCTTGGCGGCGGAGTCACCGGCATCCTCCGAGGGCCGCATCTGGTCCAGGCGCTGGCCGGACAGTTCCCCGTAGGAGGGATCGGTGAAGACGTCGAAATAGACGTCGCCGCCGGCGGCGTAGGCGTGGCCGGTGTCGATGAGGCGCTGCATCAGCCCGATCATCTCGGGCACATGCCCGGTGGCCCGTGGCTCGACGTCCGGCTCGCGGCAGCCGAGCGCGTCATAAGCGCGGGAGAAAAGACGCTGGTTGCGCTCGGCGACGGCCCACCAGGGCGTGCCCTCCTGATCCGCGGCGCGGATTATCTTGTCGTCGATATCGGTGACATTCCGGCAGAAGGTCACTTGATACCCGCGCGCTTCCAGCCACCGGATGAGAATGTCAAAGGCAATAGCCGACCGGAGGTGGCCGATATGCGGCGGGGACTGCACGGTGGCACCACACACGTACAGCGATACCCGCCCGGGAACCAGGGGCGTGAATTCGCGTACTTCGCGAGTGGCGGTGTCGTGCAGGCGCAGGGTCACGCTGCCTAGGCTATGGGATGCCCAGACCTGCCCGCGCAGGCTTTTCCCACCTGAGGAACCTGGTCAGGCGCCGTCCGCGTGCCATCCTTTTCCGGTCTGCAGGCGCCCGGCCGCAGGTTCAGGACCCGGACGTCGGGCCGCCTGACGGCGCGGTCGCGATGACCAGCGCGGTCGCAATCGCGGCGATCCCCTCACCGCGCCCGGTCAATCCAAGGCCGTCGGTGGTCGTCCCGGACACGCTGACCGGTGCCCCCGACAGTGCCTCGGAGAGCACCTTTTCGGCCTCTGCGCGGCGCGGGGCGATCTTGGGACGGTTGCCGATCACCTGGACGGCAACGTTGCCGACGGTGTACCCAGCGTCGGCCACGAGCCGGGCAGTTTCGCGGATCAGCGTGACACCGGCGGCTCCCGCCCAACGCGGTCGTGCGGTGCCGAAGTGGGCGCCGAGATCACCGATCCCGGCCGCCGACAGGAGAGCGTCGCAGATGGCGTGCGCCGCGACATCACCATCTGAATGCCCGGTGAGGCCTGCCTCCCCTGGCCAGCTGAGGCCAGCCAGGTTCAAGATGCGGCCGACTCCAGAAAGCCCGAAAGGGTGGACGTCGGTTCCGACGCCCACCCTGGGCAACACATATCGCAGATCCGATTCAGCAGCCATTAGCCGTGTCCGCACACGTTCTGGCGGTGCTTATCAAATCGTGATCGTTAGGCTTAGGACACCCGCTGCGGCGGACCAGAAGCAAGTATCTCGTCCAGCAACGCTTCGGCCTTGTCCTCATTCGTCTTCTCAGCGAGGGCAAGCTCGCTCACCAGAATCTGCCGCGCCTTGGCCAGCATGCGCTTTTCACCAGCGGACAGGCCGCGTTCCTTATCCCGGCGCCAGAGGTCCCGGACCACCTCGGCAACCTTGTTCACGTCGCCTGAAGCGAGCTTTTCCAGGTTGGCCTTGTAGCGCCGTGACCAGTTGGTGGGCTCTTCGGTGTGCGGGGCGCGCAGTACTTCCAGCACCCTCTCCAGGCCTTCCTGGCCGACAACATCCCGGACGCCTACGAGCTCCGTATTATCTGCGGGTACGCGTACAGTCAGGTCACCCTTGTCGACCTTAAGAACCAGATAGGTCTTATCCTCGCCCTTGATCGTGCGAGTCTCGACCGCTTCGATGCGAGCAGCCCCATGATGGGGGTAGACGACGGTATCGCCGACCTTGAAAGACATGTGGCAAGTACCCCTTCCGCTGAAGGCTATCTTACCACGTCACCGGGGGCTGATTGAATGCCCTTTACCCTATAAGGGCTGGTCATCAGGGTAAATAGGGCTCGCCGGAATTACCCTGCGGCACGTCATGGCAGGCACGCCGAGGAGCCCATATCAGCTCTGCGTCACCAGTCCTCAGCGGACAGTACGCGCGACGGTAGGCGGGCTTCGCTGCGTCCAGCGGAGGGCCGGACTGCTGACGCATCACAGCCGCGCATCCGGCGGGCAAATGACAGGGCTCGTCGGCCGCATGGCTTGTCAAGCGCCATACTACTAGTAGTGACCTGGAACCAGCGCCGGAGGGGTGCGTGCCGGTGAATCCTGGCGGAGAACCCGGGCGGGACGACGGCGGCCTGCCTCCGGTTGATATCGAGATCCCGGACGACGCCAGGGAACTCGACCGCGAGGTGCTCGCCTACCGCCGCGAACAGCGTGCGCGGCACCGCCGGGCCCGCTGGGACCGGATTCTCGGGCCGCTGCGAGGGCACGGCGCGCTGCTCCCGCTCGTCGCCGGCTGCGTAGCCCTGTCCATGCTGGCCGGGACGCTACTGTCGGTGTTCAGCATCAGCCCCGCATCCGCTCCCGTCCTGTCGCGCTCAGCGCCCCCAGCCTCTAGACCGGCCTCGGTACCGGCGTCGCAGCCGACCTCGGTTGCGGCCAGTCGGCTGCCGGCCGGAACGGTGGTGGTAAAGGGCGAAACCATTCCGGTGCGCAGCCTGCGCAGCGTGGTGCTGGCCCTGGTTCCCGCGGCGTGCAACTGCCGCCAGACGCTGCGGCAGCTCACGACCCAAGCGGCCCGCACCCGGGTTCAGGTCTACTTCGTCGGCACCCCGAGCGCGATGCCGGACGTGAACGCCCTGGCCCACAGGGCCGGCCAGGGCACCGCGGTCGCCGTCAAAGACGCAGAGAACGTGCTCGGCTCGGCGTATCATCATCCCGGGCTGACGATCGTCCTCGTCCGGGCGGACGGCTCGGCTACCGTGAACTGGAACCTGACCGAAGGATTCCAGCTTGAGGACCAGCTGCGCATGCTGGGCGCCGGCGCCAGGAGCGCTTCACCGGAGCTGGAGCCGCGCACTTCCGCCAGCCCGACCTCGACCTGACGCGCCGGTGGGCGCCCCGGCGGGCGGTTGCGCTCCGGGGATCGCTACGATTTCCGGCATCCGCCCGCGATGTGCCCCGAGCCTGAGGAGGCCCGAGCCGTGATCCGCAGTAGCCACGGCAGCAAAGCGCTGCGCCGAATCCTGATCGGCGCGCTGGCCCTGCTGGTCCCTGTGCTCGCGGGGTGCGAGGCCGGGGACAACGCTCCCACGCTCGAGTTCCACCCGGCGGCGAACGGCGCCTACGGCACCGCGGGCGCGGTCACCGTCGACAACGCCTTCATCCTCGGCGGCCGGAACAACACCCTGCTGGCCTCGGGCAGCTCGGCCAGCATGTTCCTGTACCTGTACAACGGCTCCGGCAGCGCCGAAAAGCTGATCTCGGCCAGCGCGCCCGGCACGGCAACGTCCGTACAGATCACGGGCGGCTCGGTCACCGTGCCCGCACAGGGAGCAGCCGACCTGAGCGGCCCCGAGCCCCAGATCGTGCTGCACGATCTGACCAGCGCACTGCCCAGCGGGAAGGCGGTCACCGTGGACCTCACCTTCCAGAACGCGGGAGTGCTGTCGCTGACGGTCCCAGTGCAGGCACGGACGTCGTACTACTCCTCCTACTCGCCGCCTCCTCCGAGGGCCAGTTCCATCAAGCAGCCGGGCGCGACCGGTACGGCTACCCCGACCCCGAGCCTGAGAGCGTCAGCTATTCCCGAGCCCTCGGCGAGCGCCTCGCCGACCCCGTAGCGGCGGCCCCTGCGCGGGGCTCGTTAACACGGCAGCCGAGTCGAACTTGTAGCCGAGGCCACGGACGGTCACGATGTGCCGCGGATTTGCCGGGTCGACTTCGATCTTGGCCCGCAGCCGCTTGATGTGGACGTCCAGGGTCTTGGTGTCGCCGACATAATCCGCGCCCCATACGCGGTCAATCAACTGCATCCGGGTCAGCACCCGGTCGGCGTTGCGCAGCAGGACCTGCAGCAGCTCGAACTCCTTGAGCGGAAGCTGGACCTGGCCGCCGCGGACGGTCACCACGTGCCGATCGACGTCCATCCGGACCGGCCCGGCTTCCATGGCCGATACGGTCGTCACCTCATCCGTCTCGCCCCGGCGGCGCAGCACCGCCCGCATCCGCGCGACAAGCTCACGGGAAGAGAACGGCTTGGTCACATAGTCGTCCGCGCCAAGCTCGAGGCCGACGACCTTGTTGATCTCGCTGTCTTTGGCGGTCAGCATGATCACGGGCACGTTGGACCGGGAGCGCAGCGCCCGGCACACCTCGCTGCCCGGCAGCCCGGGAAGCATGAGGTCGAGCAGCACCAGGTCCGCGCCGGTACGGTCGAAAGCGCTCAGCGCGTCCGGGCCGGTGGCGCAGACCGCGACCTCGAAGCCCTCCTTCCGCAGCAGGTAGGAGATCGCGTCGCTGAACGATTCCTCGTCCTCGACCACGAGCACGCGTGTCACTTGGGTGCCTCCCGACGAACGAACGAGCGCGGACCCTCGGCACACGCTGCTGGGCAGAACCTGAGCCGGCATGTCAACTCCGCATGGGCAGGGAAAGGGTGAACGTGGAGCCTGCGCCCTCCATGCTACGGACGCGTCAGCGAGCCACCGTGCGCGGCGGTCACGTGCTTGACGATGGCCAGGCCGAGTCCGGTCCCGCCCGTCGCCCGCGAGCGGGCGGGGTCGACGCGGTAAAAGCGCTCGAAGATCCGCTGCAGGTCCCGCTCGGGGATCCCGATCCCCTGGTCCTCCACGCTGATCTCCACCCGGTCACCATCGCGGCGGGTGGTTACCAGTACCCGGGTCCGCTCGGGACTGTAGGCCACGGCGTTCTCCAGCAGATTGCGGATCGCTGTCAGCAGCAGATCCTCGTCCCCGAGGACGCCGAGCCCGCGGTCGCCGGCGTCGGCCAGCGTGATCCCCCGGGCGTTCGCCTTCATCCGGCACCGGTCAAGCGCCTCGGCGACGATCCCATCCACCTGCACGGGAGCAGGATCGGGGACGGGCTCGGCGGCCTGGATGCGCGACAGCGTGATGATGTCCTGCACCAGGTTGGTCAGCCGGGATGCCTCCTGCCGCATGCGGCCCGCGAACCTGCGCACCGCGTCGGGATCGTCGGCGGCGTCCTCGACGGTCTCGGCCAGCAGGGCCAGCGCTCCGACGGGTGTCTTCAGCTCGTGGCTGACGTTGGCGACGAAATCCCGGCGGACCTCTTCCACCCGGCGGCTCTCGGTCTGATCCTCGGCCAGCACCAGGACCAGGCCCTCACAGCCGACGTCGCCGCCGAGCGGGGCGACCCGGACCGCGAAGCTGGTCATCCGGCCGTCGCTGCTGCCTCCTACGGACACCTCGAACTCGCCCTCGCGGATCTCGCCGTCGCGGCGTACCTGCCGGGCCAGCGCCAGCAGTTCGCTGGCCATCAGGCGGTCGCCTTTGACCAGGCCGTAAGCTCGCGCCGCATCGCTGGCCCGCAGCACGCGATCTTCCCGGTCAAGGACAACCGCAGAAGACGACAGGACGGACAGCACGGAGGCGATGCCCGGCGGCAGAGTCGCGTCCTTCGAGCGACGTCCCGTTGCCCGTCTGCATGCCTGCCGACATCACCGCGCTCCGGATAGCCGGTACCCGGCGCCCAGGGCATGCGGCCACACGCCGGAACAGATCAGGCCCACACACCTGATCGTAAGCGGCAGCATCCCGGACATCCCAATGCGGGCACTGTGACGTGCGACTATTACCCCACTGTTTGCCACGGGTCCATTATCGGGACATCGGGAAGATGGTACGCGCTTCCCTGATCGCCGTCTGCCGGACGGACATTCTTACCCAGCGGCCGCCCGCGCGCCGCCTAGCGGCCCTGGTTCTTCACGGCTTCCGCGGCTTCGGCCGCCGCCTTCGGATCCAGGTAGCGACCGCCCCGCTCAACCGGCTGGTAGCTAGCGTCGAGCTCGTAGACCAGCGGGATGCCGGTCGGGATGTTCAGCGCGGAGATCTTGTCATCACTGATGCCATCCAGATGCTTCACCAGGGCGCGAAGTGAGTTTCCGTGCGCGGTCACCAGCACCGTCCGGCCGGCCGCGAGATCCGGGACGATGGCGTCATACCAGTACGGCAGCATTCGGCCCAGCACGTCCTTCAGGCACTCGGAGCGGGGCCGCAGCTCGGGCGGCAGCAGCGCGTAGCGCGGATCGGGCGCCTGGGAGAGCGGGTCGCCGTCGGCGATCGGCGGGGGCGGGACGTCGTAGGACCGCCGCCACAGCATGAACTGCTCGTCGCCGAACTCATTGCGCGTCTGCGCCTTGTCCTTGCCCTGCAGCGCCCCGTAGTGCCGCTCGTTGAGCCGCCACGACCGCTGTACCGGCAGCCACAGCAGCTCGGCGGCCTGCAGCGCGATGTGCGCCGTCTGTATCGCCCGCGTCAGTACCGAGGTGTGCAGCACGTCGGGGCGCATGCCCGTCTCGTGTAGCAGTCTGCCGCCGCTTACTGCCTCCTCAGCCCCGGTCGCCGAGAGACCGACATCCACCCAGCCGGTAAAAAGGCCCTTGGAGTTCCACTCGCTCTCACCATGGCGCAGCAGCACAAGAGTTCCCATGCGGCAAAGTTTATCCGCCGCTGCGGCACTGCGGTGTGCCGCCTTGGCGGCGCTGCCGGCCGCCGTGACCGGGCGTTCCGCCGAATGGCCGCCATCGCGCGGGAACACTGGGCGACACGCCGGGGTTGCTAGGTCGGAGGTGCATACCTGTGCCGCGAAGCGTCCCCAGGCGGATCGCGACGATTAGCGTCCATACGTCACCGCTCGATCAGCCGGGCACCGGCGACGCCGGGGGCCTCAACGTCTACGTCGTTGAGGTGGCCAAGCGGCTGGCCGAGCGAGGCACCGAGGTGGAGATCTTCACCCGGGCGGTGTCGCGGGATGCTCCGCCGGTCACCGAGCTGGCCCCCGGCGTGCTGGTCCGGCATGTGACCGCCGGACCGTTCGAGGAGCTCGACAAGGCCGACATCCCCGCCCAGATCTGCCACTTCACCTTCGAGGTGCTCCGGATAGAGGCGGCCTACGCGCCCGGGCGCTACGACCTGGTGCACGCGCACTACTGGCTTTCCGGCCAGGTCGGCGCGGTGGCCAAGGAACGCTGGGGAGTGCCGCTCATCCAGTCGATGCACACGCTGGGCAAGGTGAAGAACGCGGCCCTGGCGACGGGTGACTCGGCTGAGCCGGACATCCGGATCCGCGGCGAGGCGGAAGTGGTCGCCGCCGCTGACCGCCTCGTGGCCAACACCACCGAGGAAGCGCGCCAGCTCATCGAGCTCTACGGCGCGGACGCCTCCCGGGTGAAGACGGTCCACCCGGGAGTCGACCTGTCGGTGTTCCGGCCCGGCCAGCAAGCGGCTGCCCGGCGGGCCCTCGGCCTGCCGGCGGACGCGATCGTGCTTTTGTTCGCAGGCCGCATGCAGCCGCTGAAGGGCCCGGACATCCTGCTGCGTGCGGTGGCGCAGATGATCCAGCAGGATCCGGGGCTGGCGGCACAGCTCGCGGTGGTCTTCGTGGGCGGTCCCAGCGGACCCGGACGCAACGACCCTGACATGGTGACCCAGCTCGCGGCCCAGCTTGGCATCTCCAGGGTGGTCCGGCTGGAGCCGCCCTGCCCTCAGCCGGACCTTGCCGAGTGGTACCGGGCCGCGAGTGTGGTGACGGTGCCGTCGTACTCCGAGTCCTTCGGCCTGGTGGCGCTGGAGGCTCAGGCCTGCGGTACCCCGGTCGTCGCCGCCGCCGTCGGGGGCCTGCGGACCGCCGTGCGAGACGGAGACTCCGGGATCCTGGTGGACAGCCACGACCCGGCCGACTATGCGCGCGTCCTGAGCACGCTCACGGCGTCCCCGCGGATGCTCGCCCGGATGTCGGCCGGTGCCATCCGGCATGCGTCGGGATTCGGCTGGCGGGCCGCGGTCGATCAGCTCCTCGGGGTATATACAGGAGCGGTGAACGAGGCGAAGGCAACGGTGGAGGCGTGACCGCCGGGGGCGCCGAAGCCGAGCCGGCTGCGGTCATAGCGAGGGCCCTGAGGGACCTGGCCCTGTCCTATGAGAATCCCAGCCCCGGCGCCTACCTGGTGAAGCTGGAAGGACAGCACAAGCTGGCCACGATGACCTGGCTCATCGCTGGCCAGCACAGCCTGCATGTGGAAGCCTTCTTCTGCCGCAAGCCTGACGAGAACCACGAGCGGTTCTACCGTTTCCTGCTGGAGCGCAATGGGCGCACCTATGGGGTCCACTTCGCCATCGACCCGGTAGGTGACGTCTATCTGGTCGGCAGGCTTCCGTTGACGGCGGCCGCACCCGGCGAGATCGACCGGATCCTCGGCTGCGTGCTCAGCTACTCAGATGAGAACTTTGATGCCGCGCCTGGAGCTTGGCTTCGCGTCCGCCATCCGGAGGGAATGGGCCTGGCGGGCCAAAAATGGCGAGAGCCTGGCCAACCTGCGTGCGTTCGCCCGGTTCGCGGACCCAGATGCGGCCGGGCAACGCGCAGAGCCCGGGGCGACCCGGAATTCACGGCAATGACCGGCACGCCACGCTCTTGATCGGATAGTGCCGCCAAGGGCCAGTGTTATCGGCCTAGCAAGGTAACAATGCGTCCGGGCGAGGACTGTGCCCAGCTGACCGGAAACGCATAGGATGCGGCTGATCAGCCACTGCCGATCTGGGTGCTATGGCCGGTTCGCCGCCACCTGCCGTGGGTAAAGTGGCCACATGTGAACCGGCTAGGCGATCTCGAGCGTGCAATCATGGATGTCCTGTGGGGAACGGGCGCATCGCTCACAGTACGTGAAGTCAGTGCGCAGCTCACCGAGCGTGACTTGGCTCATACGACGGTGATGACCGTGCTGGACAGGCTGGCCAAGAAGGGCTTCGCGCGCCGCGAGCGGGACGGGCGCGCCTGGCGTTACCGTCCCGCTGCGACCAGGGAGGCGTACGTGACCGAACTGATGCTGACGGCGCTGGAGCAGACGGGCGACCGGTCCGCCGCGCTCGCGCGGTTTGCCAAGTCGGTATCAGGGGCCGAGGCCAGTGTGCTGCGCGGTGCTCTGGACGAGATCGAAGGTGACGGCGGGGGCTGATGACTGGATTGGCTGACGCGGCCCTGCTCTCCGCCGTCGCCATTGGAAGCGTGCGAGGCTCGTCGGCACTAGGTGCCGCGCGGTGGCCACGGCGGTCGCCACGCGCTGCGATCCTGCTCTGGCAGGCTCTGGGGCTCGGTGGCGGCCTTGCCGCTATCGGGGCGCTGATCGAGCTGGGCGTGCCTTCCGGGGCGACCAGCGTCGCCAACGGGATAACCCAGGTGGCCGCGGCCGCGGCCGGTGGGCGCCTGTTTCCGGTCGGGCAGCCGGTACTGCCCATTTTCCTGCGGCTCGTCAGCCTGATCATGGGGCTGGCGCTGCTGGCCCGGCTCTGCTCGGTGCTCGTCGCGTCGTCCGCCGTGGTGATCCGGGCGCGCCGCCGGCAGCGGGCTCTGCTGGCCCTGCTGGGCCATGGTGATCCCAAGGCTCCTGGTGCGCTGGTCGTCGACCATCCGGCGGCCGCCGCATACTGCCTGCCCGGACTGCGGTCCCGGATCGTGGTCAGCGTCGGCGCGCTGGACCTGCTGCGCCCCGCAGAACTCGCCGCGGTGCTTGCGCATGAGCGTGCTCATCTGCGCGAACGGCACGATCTGGTCGTCCTGCCGTTCACGGCGCTGCGCCGTGCCTTCGGCTGGTCCCAGGTCTGCGCCGACGCCCACAATTCTGTCGCCCTGCTGATCGAGATGCTGGCCGACGATCGCGCCCTGCGCGCCCGGCCAGCGCGCGCGCTCGCCGGGGCGCTGGCCCGCTTCGGGACGGCAGGCTGCGCCGAGAGCGCACCAGCCGGGGCACTCGCCGTCTCGGACGTCACGAACGAGGGTGACATGGCAGCGCGGGTCACCCGCATCATGACGCCGGCACCACCCATCGCGCTGGCGGTCCGGGTGGCGGTCGTGTGCTCAGCCACGCTGATCGTCGTGGTGCCGATCGCGCTGCTGGTCCTGCCGAACTGAGCGTGCGGGGCCGACGTGCCCACGGCCGGGCCGCAGGCGGAGGGCCTACCAGGGGCCGTAGGGCCCAGCGCCCGAACGGCTGCCGGTCTTGAAGTCCCTGACCTTGGGGCGCACGTCGACGAGGTAGATCGCGGCAGCGACGAAAGCCGCCACCGGAAGGATCGAGATCACCGACGCACCACGCAGGTAGAAGGCATAACCAAGGCCGACGACCGTCGCAACGCCGAGAATGATCAGCCAGATCGGCTTGGTCTGCTTGCCCGCGGCCACGAAAGCCGGCGCGGGCCTGCGTACCGCGTCGATGAAGGCGAACGCCTCGAACACGAACGCGGCGATCGAGATGACCGCGAAGAAGATATTGAGCGGCGTCATCGCCGAACCTGTCAACACAGCATCCACGCTATCTGGTCCGGCCGGGTCGATCTCCGGTTCCGGCCGCACCGCCCAGGCCGTCCACCGACGGCGCCAATCTGCTGATGGCGGCCAGCCGCGGCCGCCGCTCCGTTACTCCTCGCTGTTACTCCTCGTTACTCCTCGTCCGGCGCCGGGATATCCACCGGCCAGCCGGTACCCTCGGTACCGGCCTCGCTCGCCAGGTCCGGGTCGGCCGCCGGAGCGTCGCCATCGTCGTCGACCGTGGCCGCCGCCCAGGTCCCGGAGGCACGGCCGCGCCCGCCGCGTATCCGGCGGCCCGGCCGGCCGCCCGCCGGGGAGTACGGCTCCGCCGCTGCCGCTGGAGTGGGCATGATGGTGACCGAAGCCGCGTCATCGGACAGCGACTCCACGGTCGTGCCGCTCTCCTTGCGGAAAGACTCATAGATCTCGATCAGCACCTGCTTCTGCCGCTCCGACAGGGTTGGGTCGGCGAGCAACGCCGAGCGGACTCCAGAGTCCGCGGGCTGGTCCTCCAGGATGCCGGCCTGTACGTACAGCGCCTCAGCGGAGATCCGCAGTCCCTTGGCGATCTGCTGGAGAATCTCGGCACTCGGCTTGCGCAGCCCGCGCTCTATCTGGCTGAGGTAGGGGTTGGAGACACCCGCCGCCTGCGAGAGCTGGCGGAGTGAGATCTTGGCCTGCTCACGCTGCTCGCGGATGTAGTCACCGATCGAGTTCACTGAGACCTGAGGCATGGCCCCATTATCGCCCCCCGCTGCTTGCAATTGCAAACGAGCTGCAAGCAAACGGCGGTGCGGCCGCTGGCCGGAGCGTGGCGCCGGGTACGGACCGGCCTCTGAAGCGACGCGGGTGCCCGCGAACTGCCCATTCACCCGCCGATGCCGAGGAAGCTACGAGCCTCGGCGGCGGTCATCGGCGGCCTCTGCGCCAGCTGCGCGAGCTGGGCCGCCCGCTCCACGAGCTCAGCGTTCCCCCTAGCCGGACGCCCGCGGGCGTAACTCAGGGTGTCTTCCAGACCCACCCGCAGGTGACCGCCGGCGGCCATCGCCGCGAGCATGACGGGAAGAGAAGAGCGGCCGATCCCGGTAGCCGACCAGGTGGCACCGGCGGGCAGCGCGGCCGCGGCCTGGACCAGCGTCGCCGCGTCCCCCGGCATACCGCCGGGAACACCCATGACCAGATCACAGTGCACCCGGCCGCCGGCGGGCGCACCCAGCTCGTCCAGCAGCCGGTGCAACGCAGCGATGTGGCCGAGATCGAACAGTTCGAACTCCGGCACGACACCCAGCTCCCGCGTCCGGGCATACAGCTGGCGGATGAACGGCCACGGGTTCGCGAAGACCTCATCGCCGAAGTTGACGGTGCCGCACGTCAGCGAGCAGGCGTCCGGCCCGGCCTCCAGCACGGCCAGCCGGTCACCGAAGCGGTCGGTGACCGCGCCGCCGGTGGACAGCTGGACCACGAGGTCGGTCGTCTCCCGTAGCGCGGCGACCGTGTCCGTGAGGCGGGCCACCTCCAGGGTCGGCCGCCCCCGGCCGTCCCGGATGTGCACGTGAATCACGGCCGCCCCCGCGGCCTGGCACTCTTTCGCGGTGGCGACGAGCTCGTCCAGGGTCACCGGCAGCGCGGGCGTGGCGGCCTTATCCGCCTCCGCGCCTGTCGACGCCACGGTGATCAGTGTCGCGTTCTTCCCCATGCGGGCTTTCACGCCCGAGTCACCAGCTTCCATGGCCTCAGCATTCCCCTTCGGTCATCCGCCCGTCCACCGCCCAGGGCCGCGCGGATGGGAGCCCGGGAGGAGCGGTCAGTCAGCGCGCGGGTACCTGGGTGAGATGCTCCCGGGCGAAGGCGAGTGACTCGGCCAGGTCCGCCATCCGCTCCTCGCGGGTCAGCGCCCGGCGGGTATTGACCTCCAGGACCACCACGCCCGGGTATCCGTCGGCGGTGAGCTGGTGCAGGACTTCCGCGCACGGCTGGCTTCCCCGGCCCGGTACCAGGTGCTCGTCGGGAAAGGGGCCGATTCGACGTGCCGGTTCCGTCGGCCAGGTGTACGTGGGCCAGCCGGCTGCCTAGTTCAGCGGTCATGGCCAGAGCGTCGGAGCCGGAGGCAGCCGTATGCGACAGATCGAGGGTCACGTGGGCGCATTCCATGCCGGTGGGGTCCCAGGTGGGAGCGTACGGGACGATCTCGCGGCCCCCCGGCCGCAGCGGGAACATATTCTCCACCGCGAAGATGACGTCCGTCTCCTGCGCCATGGCGGCGATGCCTGCCTCAAAACCCGACGGCATAGTCCCGCTGCCAGCGGAATGGCGGATGCACCACGACGACCTTGGCGCCGAGCCGTTCGGCTAGATCCTTCGAGCGGCGCAGCTTCTCCCACGGTTCCCGTCCCCAGATCAGCTGGGTGAGCAGGAGGCTGGGTGCGTGCACGGCAAGGACGGGGAGCTGGTGGTAGTCGATCAGCCGGCTGAGCACGTCAACGTCCTGGCTCACCGGGTCGGTGTAGACCATGACCTCGATGCCGTCGTAACCGAGCCGGACAGCCGCCTCGAAGGCGTCCGGTGTCCGGTCCGGGTAGACGGACGAAGTTGACAGCGCCACAGGTGTGCCGGCTGGCCGGTCAGCGTCGCTCAAGACCCTTCCCTCCACGCACGGTGCACGGGTTCCCCGTCGAGCCAGCTTATGTTGACACCGGCGCCGTTTACTCCATCCTGGCCCTCGCCCGTGCCTGCGGGCTGGTCCGTAGCGCTCCGCGGAGACGTCGGCGCAGGGCCGCGGGCGGCCGGGGAATGTCAGGACCGGAGGCTAAGGTGCCAGCCATGGCTAAGTCACCGGCAGGCAGTGCCTTCCGCTGCACAGAGTGCGGCTGGCAGGCGCCCAAGTGGGTGGGCCGGTGCGGCGAGTGCCAGGCGTGGGGCACGATCGAGGAGGCAGGAGCATCCCGCCTCGTCCGGGCGGGCGTCCGGGCGGTTGGGCCGGGCCCGGTCAGCACGCCCGCCGTCCCGATCGCGGCTGTGGATGCCCGGGCGGCGAGCGCACGGCCCACTGGGCTCGACGAGCTGGACCGGGTGCTGGGCGGCGGCCTCGTCCCGGGGGCGGTGGTGCTACTGGCCGGCGAGCCGGGCGTGGGTAAGTCGACGCTGCTCCTCGAGGCGGCGGCCCTGGTCGCCGGGTCCGGGTCCGTCCTGTACGTCACCGGCGAGGAATCGGCCGCCCAGGTCCGGCTACGGGCGGATCGCATCGGCGCGATCAGCGAGAACCTGTTCCTGGCGGCGGAGACTGATCTGGCCGCGGTGCTCGGTCACGTCGAGACGGTGAAGCCCGATCTGCTCGTCATCGATTCGGTCCAGACGATCACCGCGGGCGGGGTGGACGGCGCCCCGGGCGGCGTGACCCAGGTCCGCGAGGTCGCCGCCGCGCTGATGGGGACGGCGAAGGAGCGGTCGCTCGCCACGATCCTGGTCGGTCACGTGACCAAGGACGGCTCGATCGCGGGCCCGCGCACGCTGGAGCACATGGTGGACGTGGTCCTGCATTTCGAGGGGGACCGGCACTCCCAGCTGCGCATGGTCCGCGCGGTAAAGAACCGCTACGGCCCCACCGACGAGGTGGGCTGCTTCGACCTGGGTGAGTACGGCTTGATCGGGCTGCCGGACCCGAGCGGCCTATTCCTGTCCCAGCGCAGCGAACCGGTCCCTGGCACCTGCGTAACGGTGACGCTGGAGGGCCGGCGTCCGCTGGTCGCTGAGGTCCAGACGCTTGTCGGGCCGTCGGTGCTCGACGTGCCCCGCCGGGTCACTTCCGGCCTGGACGGGGCCCGGGTCGGCATGGTGCTCGCCGTGCTGCAGCGGCACACGGAGTTCAGGCTCGGCCGCCAGGACGTCTACGCCGCGACCGTCGGCGGTGTCCGGCTGACCGAGCCTTCGGTCGATCTGGCCCTGGCCATGGCCCTGGCCAGCTCGGTGTCAAACCTGAGCACTCTGGCCGGTGTCATCGCGATCGGCGAGGTCGGCCTGGCCGGCGAGGTACGCCGGGTGAGCGGCATCGCGCGACGGCTCGCCGAGGCCGAGCGGATGGGATTCCGCCGGGCCGTCGTGCCCGCGGGCTCGGCCGGCTTGCCGGCGTCACCACCGCCCGACGGGCGAAAAGGCCATCTCGCGGTCGTTGCGGAGGACTTCAAGGGCCTGATGGAGGTCCGGGAGGTCGAGAACGTCCGGCAGGCGATCGCCGCTGCTCTGGGCGAGTGAGCCGAGCAGGCTTCGGCCGCCGGGACGGCGTGGCCCCCGGGCCTCACTTCAGCCGGAAGGCCCGTCCCGGGCTTTCCGCCGCACCGCTTTGCGCCGCGGCTACATAAGTGCGTGGCGAGGCAGCGAGCACGGTGGCCGAGCAGCCCTCGGCGTTAAGGTGACGATTCCAACCGACCGGCACCACGACGGGCACGCCCCGGCGCAACTCGGTGACGCGGGATGCCGCATCCGGCTGGCAGGCCCCCGAGTTCCAGGCCAGCTGCGACCCGTGCGTGACCACCACCCGCAAGGACCTTTGACCGATACCGAAGGTGCAGATCGCGTTGTCCGTGGAGACCACATCAATCTGGAACGTTGGCATGGCGTGCCGCCCGTAGCTGGCCTTGCTGGGCAGAAGGGTGAGCACGATGTCGGCCGTGGGGCAGGTGCTCACCGCAGCCGTAGCCCGGTCCGTGCCGCTCGCGGAGGGGGCTGGACTGGCGGCGGTGCCGGAAGGGCCCGCCCTGGCCGCGGATCGGGCCGATCCGGCCGGGGACGTCGTGGGTGAGGCGGGCGCCCCGGACGCGAGCCCGCTCGATGTTGCGGACGGGGCCGGGGACGTCACACCGGGCTTAGCCGTCGGCGATGCGGCGGCCCCGCTCCCGTACGCGGCGGCGGCCACCTTACCCGCCTGGCCGGTCCCGGTGTTGGGACGCCGGTTTCCCGCCGACGAGCCCGGAGCAGGCCCAGATCAGCAGCCCGACCACGGCCAGGCCGCCCACCAGCGCAAAGAACCGGCGCCGCCAGTACGCATCGGCCGGGGCGTTTAGTTTTCCGTTACGCTGCGCATTCGGATCCATACGTTTAGTATTGTCGGGCAGACCGGAGCCGGCCCGCCGACCCGCCGGCCGACTGGGCCGTCCGGGAAGGCTCTGACGTGCAACAATCGTGCATTGTCATGACAAGCCCTTATCTGCAGCCGGTCCTCAGCTGGTACGCGGATCACGCGCGTGACCTTCCCTGGCGCTCCTCCGGCGCATCCCCCTGGTCGGTCCTGGTGAGCGAGCTCATGCTGCAGCAGACGCCGGTGGCGCGTGTCCTGCCCGCGCACCAGGAGTGGCTCTGCCGGTGGCCGACGCCCGCGGACCTCGCCGCGGATGCACCGGGCGAGGCGGTCCGGCAGTGGGGCCGGCTGGGTATCCCCGCCGGGCCCTGTGGCTGCACGCGGCCGCGAGGACCATCACCGAACGCCACGACGGCGAGGTTCCGGCGTCCTATGAGGCACTGCTGGCGCTGCCCGGGATCGGCCGTTACACGGCGGCCGCAGTCGCCAGCTTCGCGTTCCAGCAGCGCCACGCGGTCCTCGATACCAACGTGCGGCGGGTGATGTGCCGCCTGGTTTCCGGTGCGGAGTTCCCCGGTCGCACCCCGTCGGCCGCCGAATGGCGGCTGGCCGAATCCCTGCTTCCCGCCGAGCCCCGAATCGCGGCCAGGTGGTCCGTGGGCATGATGGAACTCGGCGCCCTGGTCTGTACCGCCGCGCGGCCGCGCTGCACCGTGTGCCCGCTGGCCGACGGCTGTTCCTGGCTGAACGCGGGGCGCCCACGCGCCGCCCAGCGGCCGGTAGGCCAGCGCTACGAGGGGACCGACCGGCAGTGCCGGGGCCGCTTGCTGGCCGTGCTCCGTGACGCCGAGGGGCCGGTCACCGGCAGCCATCTGGAGACGGCCTGGCCGGTACCCGTTCAGCGGGCCCGGGCACTGGACGGCCTGGTCGCGGACGGCCTGGTGGATGCCCTGCCCGAGGGCCAATACGCCCTACCGTAGGCCGCTGTGGTGCTTAAAGAAAAAGCCGGGCCGCTTTCGCGGCCCGGCATTTTCCTCACCCGGTATCGGCTCGGCTAGTTGACGGCGGGGGGGCCGTCGGCGCTGCTCGCCGGCTCGATCTCCTCCGGCGGGGCGTCGGGCACTGCCCCCGGCTTGGCGATCCCGGTGAAGGTGAAGGTGGCCGTCGGCCCCTCGCCTTCACTGTCGACGATGACGATCTGGCCCGGCCGGAGTTCACCGAAGAGGATCTTCTCCGACAGCGAGTCCTCGATCTCGCGCTGGATCGTCCGGCGCAGCGGCCGGGCCCCGAGCACGGGGTCGTAACCGCGCTCCGACAGCAGCGCCTTCGCGCCCGGCCGGAGCTCCAGCCCCATGTCGCGGTCCTTCAGGCGCTCATCGACCTTCGCCACCATCAGGTCCACGATCCTGAAGATCTCGTCGCGGGCCAGCTGGTGGAACACGATGATGTCGTCGACACGGTTGAGGAACTCGGGCCGGAAGTGCTGCTTCAGCTCTTCCTGCACCCGGTTCTTCATCCGCTCGTACGAGCTGCGGGACTCGTCCGCCTTCGCGAAGCCGACGGACACGCCCTTGGAGATGTCCCGCGTGCCGAGGTTCGTGGTCATGATGATCACGGTGTTCTTGAAGTCGACTGTCTTGCCCTGAGCGTCGGTCAGGCGGCCGTCTTCCAGAATCTGCAGCAGCGAGTTGAAGATGTCCGGGTGGGCCTTCTCGATCTCGTCGAACAGGACCACCGAGAACGGGCGCCGGCGCACCTTCTCGGTGAGCTGGCCGCCTTCCTCGTACCCGACGTAGCCGGGAGGGGAGCCGAACAGCCGCGAAACGGTGTGCTTCTCCATGTACTCGCTCATGTCGAGCTGGATCAGCGCGTCCTCGTCGCCGAACAGGAACTCGGCCAGCGTCTTGGACAGCTCGGTCTTACCAACACCGGACGGGCCCGCGAAGATGAACGAGCCGCCGGGGCGCTTCGGGTCCTTCAGGCCGGCCCGGGTCCGCCGGATGGCCTGAGACAGCGCCCTGATGGCGTCGTTCTGGCCGATGACGCGCTTGTGCAGCTCGTCTTCCATCCGCAGCAGGCGCTGCGACTCTTCCTCGGTGAGCTTGAACACCGGAATGCCGGTGGCCGTGGCGAGCACCTCGGCGATGAGCTCTTCGTTGACCTCGGCGACGATGTCCATGTCGCCGGCCTTCCACTCCTTCTCCCGGGTCGCCTTCTTGGCCAGGAGCTGCTTCTCGTTGTCGCGCAGCGCCGCAGCCTTCTCGAAGTCCTGGGAGTCGATGGCCGACTCCTTCTCCCTACGGACCTGAGCGATCTTCTCGTCGTACTCGCGCAGGTCCGGCGGCGCGGTCATGCGGCGGATCCGCATCCGCGAACCGGCCTCATCAATCAGGTCGATCGCCTTGTCCGGCAGGAACCGGTCGCTGATGTAGCGGTCGGCAAGCTGCGCCGCAGCCACGAGAGCGCCGTCGGTGATGGACACCCGGTGGTGCGCCTCGTACCGGTCCCGCAGGCCCTTGAGGATCTCAATGGTGTGCGAGATGGTCGGCTCCGCCACCTGGATCGGCTGAAACCGCCGCTCGAGCGCGGCGTCCTTCTCCAGGTACTTGCGGTACTCATCCAGCGTGGTGGCGCCGATCGTCTGCAGCTCACCCCGGGCCAGCATCGGCTTCAGGATGGAGGCCGCGTCGATGGCTCCCTCGGCCGCGCCTGCTCCGACGAGGGTGTGGATCTCGTCGATGAACAGGATGATGTCGCCGCGGGTGCGGATCTCCTTGAGCACCTTCTTCAGCCGCTCTTCGAAGTCACCGCGGTACCTCGATCCGGCGACCAGCGCACCCAGGTCGAGCGTGTACAGCTGCTTGTCCTTGATCGTCTCGGGCACTTCGCTCTGGACGATCTTCTGCGCCAGTCCTTCGACGACGGCCGTCTTGCCGACGCCGGGCGCGCCCACCAGCACCGGGTTGTTCTTGGTCCGGCGCGAGAGCACCTGCATCACGCGCTCGATTTCCTTCTCGCGCCCGATAACCGGGTCCAGCTTGCCTTCCCGCGCAGCAGCGGTCAGGTTACGGCCGAACTGGTCGAGCACCAGCGAGGTGGACGGCGCTGACTCAGCCGACGTCCCGGCCGACGCGGGCTCCTTGCCCTGGTAGCCGTGCAGCAGCTGGATCACCTGCTGGCGGACCCGGTTCAGGTCGGCACCCAGCTTGACCAGCACCTGCGCGGCCACCCCGTCGCCCTCACGGATGAGGCCCAGCAGGATGTGCTCGGTGCCGATGTAGTTGTGACCGAGCTGCAGCGCCTCACGCAGCGAAAGCTCCAGCACCTTCTTGGCGCGCGGGGTAAAGGGGATGTGCCCGGACGGCGCCTGCTGCCCCTGGCCGATAATCTCCTCGACCTGCTGGCGCACGGCCTCGAGACTGATCCCCAGGGATTCCAGGGCCTTCGCCGCCACGCCTTCACCCTCGTGGATGAGGCCCAGCAGGATGTGCTCGGTGCCGATGTAGTTGTGATTGAGCATCCTGGCTTCTTCTTGAGCCAGGACCACAACCCGCCGCGCTCGGTCGGTAAACCTCTCGAACATATCGTTGCTCTCCTCACAGCGCGGTCAGACAGGTGCCACGAGTGAAACCCTGCCCTGTCCGCATCTTAGCCGCGTGCCCCGGCGGTGCACTTCGTGCCGTAGGTCATACGGTAGAAGTTCCCCGTAGGGGCAGCGTTCATCCCATGAAACCGCGCCAATGGCCTGTGGTGTTCCCGCTACGCCGCAAGCGAACGGGAGCCCGGCGTTGAGACGCTGCCAGCCAATACGTATCCATGCCGACGCTGGCATCCCCCCGGCGGGCGGCGGCGGCCGCACGGGATGATGGCCTCCCGGGCCGCAGGCTCAGATGCAAACCAGGCGGCGGCCGGTGCGGCCTCACATTCGCCGCGGCCGAGAGCAAGAGCCGCGGGACTGCGCTGTGCTCGGTGCTGTGTCCTTGCTGTAATCGTACGCCTTCCACGAGACGCTGGAAGACGGGTATGACCCGTGGCCCTCCCGGACACAGCCGGTCGGGGAGGGCCGCCGTGCGGGATACGACGGAAGCGGCCGCCCGCTTAGCTACTGCGGTCTTAGTGCGAGGCTTCGTACTCGGAAACGATCGAAGCGGGAATACGCCCGCGCTCGTTTACGTGGTAACCGCGCTGCTTCGCCCAGTCCCTGATTTCTGCGCTGCGCTGACGGCCCGGGCCGGTACGCGGGCGGCGGCGCCGAGTGGGCGCGCTCACTTTGCGAGCGTGGTCGATGTAGAGGGCCAGCTCTTTGCGGATCTTGTCTGCGTTAGCCGAACTCAGGTCGATCTCATACGAGCTGCCATCAAGACCAAACGATACGGTCTCGGTCGCCTCGCCGCCGTCAAGATCATCGACGAGAAGCACCTGAACCTTCTGTGCCATGGAACCAGCCCTTCTGTGGATCACATATATTCTGAACTGAAGATATACCCACCATGTTGCCGTTGCCAATTCAGGGGGGCATGAAGATTGGCGCCTTAGTACAAAGTCAGCATCTGCCAAGCAGCCAAGCCTGAACTACTCCGCAGCACGTAGTAACTCTCCGTAATCAGGCCTTGAGTACCTGTTAGCATTCCTGCCATGCGATGACGATTGCCGCGTTGAGCGCGTTCTTCCTAACTCTGAGGTGATTCTAAGTGCAAGCTCAGCGCCAGCGCAGGCACAAGCAGTTCTCTTGCCGGGCGGGCACTTAGTTAGCTGAACAGTACTGGCCAGATGATCAGTCCGCGTCATCAGGAGACGATCGGCCAGCGTCATCATGCTCATCTGGTCTAGTGGCCGATGTTGGGGCGTTGACGTCGATAATGCCGTTGCCGGAAATATCGTGTTCCCCGCTGGGGTCTTCACGCACTCTCCGCTTCGGCGCCATCTCACGGCGCAGCAACAGGACAAGACCGACGAGGAACGCGACGCAAACTACCGCCGGCGGAGTCAGCGCCGCGAGATCCTTCAACAAGGCGTCCTCCGCTCTCGTCGTTTAAGGCATAGGCGCATCTCACCAAGCCTGCTGCGCTACGCCACCGCGCATGTGCCTAACGCAAGTGCCCAAAATGCTCGTACTGCTCTCTTAACGGCTTAGTTCCAGCGAACCGCCGATTAAACCCCGCTGTGCCGGGGCACTGCGGTTATCTGGTTCCGCCCCGGCCGGGCTCGCACGCGCCGGCCTGCCGTGCAGAAGTCGCACCGGCCGCCGTGGCACCCGGTGGACCGGCCCCGGAAGCGGCGGCGAGATTCAGCCCGGCCTTGTCTTGTCACCATTGTGTCGTACGCCCGGCCACCAATTCCCGGCGCCACCCGTGCACTCGCCCCGAGCTGGCGCCGCGGCCGTCTCCGTCAGCAGCTTTTCGCAGGTCGTCGCCGGACGGGACGATTTCCCCCGCGGCCCTGGGGCCGACACGGCGGCGGCGCGGCCAGCGCCGTCCCGGCGCACTGCCAGGCGTCTCGGCCCGCCGGCCAGGATCAGCCGGCGTTCCGGCTTATGCGCGCATATGGCATGGCAGGATCGGAGCCGGTTACGGCGGCCAGTGACCGCACGGCGAGAAGAGGCGGAGAAGCGGCAATGTTCCACGCCGACCTCCACATCCGCTCAAGGTTTTCTCGGGCCTGCAGCAGGGACTGCGACATCCCGCACCTCGCCGCCGGAGTACTGCGCAAGGGCATCAGCGTGGCTGGC
This sequence comes from uncultured Actinomycetes bacterium, assembly GCA_963775825.1. Lineage (GTDB taxonomy): Bacteria > Actinomycetota > Actinomycetes > Streptosporangiales > Streptosporangiaceae > Bog-532. The sequence continues at coordinate 44,030 of CAVZKY010000058.1, read as the reverse complement.
AGCGGGGACTTCACCCATCCCGCATGGGCGGACGAACTGAAAAATAATCTTGTTCCCGCCGAAGCCGGGCTGCTGCGGCTACGGCCTGATCTGAAAAGGACCTGCGCGGGGCCGTGCCCACCGCGTGTGAGCAGCCCGTGCGATTCATGCTCTCCGTTGAGACCTCTACTATCTATCGCCGCGGCGAGCGCACACGGAAAGTGCATCACCTGATATACGCTCCGACGTTCGAGGCGGCCGACCGCATCACCGGTTCTCTGCCGAAGGTCGGGAACCTGGCGTCTGATGGACGGCCCATCCTCGGCCTTGACTCACCCGACCTGCTCGAGATCACGCTTCAAGCGGGGCCCGGCTGCTACGTGGTTCCGGCGCATATCTGGACACCATGGTTCGCTGTTCTTGGTTCACGGTCCGGTTTCGACGCAGTTGCCGACTGCTACGGCGATCTTGCTGCGGAAATATTTGCCGCAGAGACGGGCGTGTCATCGGATCCGCGCATGAACTGGATGTGCCCCTCCCTGGACGGCTATCAACTAGGCAGTAACTCCGATGCCCATTCGCCGCCGATGCTGGGACGGGAAGCGACGACTTTCACGGCGGCGATGGACTTCCTCTCGATCACCGAAGCCCTCCGCACCGGAGACGGCCTAGCCGGCACGATCGAGTTCTATCCCGAAGAGGGTAAGTATCACCTGGACGGGCACCGTAAGTGCGGGATCCGGCTCGCGCCCGAGCAAACTCGCGACCGTGACGGGGGCTGCCCCGAGTCTCGTAAACCACTTACCGTCGGGGTCCTGCACCGGGTCGCGGAACTCGCTGGCCGCCCCGATGGCTACCGGCCGGATGGCGCCGCTGGCTTCAATAATCTCGTCCCGCTCGCGGAAATCATTAGCGAGATCCTCTCGGTGGGGCCGAAGAGCAAGAGCGTAAACGCCGTCATTGACCGACTGGTGGCCGCTTTCGGGCCGGAACTGGCGATCCTGCGGGACGTGCCGGCGGCGGAGTTGGCCCGCATCGGCGGGTCGCCACTCACCGAAGCGATAACCCGGGGCCTGGAGTTCGGCGTGGTATCAGGCGTCTGGTGGCGCCGCGGATACGGGCCGCAGGTGCAACAGCATCCGCGTGTTGCCCAGGGTGTTCGGTTTCACCCAGTCCAGGCCGAGAAATTCGGCGACACCCTCGTCGTAAGACCGCAGCAGTTCGGCGTAGACGTCGGGCGCGACCGGCGTGCCGAAGATCTCGGTGAAGCCGAGACTGCCGAAGAAGCCGACCGCGAAGGTCAGGACGAACACGCGCTGCACGCCGAGCTCGCGGGCCTGGTCAAGCAGTGCATGCGCGATCCGGCGCCCGATTCCGTGCCCCTGGCAGCCCGGACGGACCGCGATGGTCCGTATTTCGGCCAGGTCCTCCCACAGGACATGCAGTGCTCCGCAGCCGACGACGAGGCCGTCGGATTCCCGTTCCGTGACCCAGAATTCCTGCACGTCCTCGTACAGCGTGACAGTGGCCTTGCCGAGCAGGCGCCTGGAGTCCAGGTTCGCGTCGATCAGGGCGCGGATCCCCGGGACGTCGGCGGTACGCGCCGGCCTGACCCTGTATCCCATCGCGGCTCCACCATAGCCGGTGTCACCGCGCGTGGCTGGACGGCATGTTACGCCCGGCGAAACACGCGACGAATTACCTCATTCCGTTCGCACGTCGTTGCCGAATCCAATATCGTGCATCGCTGTTGCCATCGATAGATGACTGACACGGATGATGCCACTGTCGAACAGGCCGTCCGCGAGAGGAGGCCTCTGTGCGGCGTTCAGCGCTTGGTGCAGGGGATCTGCCCAGTTCCGTGCCCGGCAGCGCGCGGACGGCGGTATCCCGCTCCTGGCGTGCCGCAGCGGCCCTCACCGGCGCCGCGACCGCGCTGGTGCTTCTCCTGCCCGGCGGGATCAGCAGCGCCAGGACTCGCGCTCCGGCTCCGACGCTGAGCTCGCTGGTGGCCCAGGCCCGGCAGCTCACCTACCAGATCAACGCGCTGAGCGAGCAGTACGACGGCCTGCGGGTGGAGCTGTCCTCGGCTCGCGCGGCCGCCGCGAAAGCCCGGCAGGCGGCGATCCGGGACGCGGCCGCGCTGAAGACCAGCCAGGGCGCCGTGTCCAGGCTGGCCGCAGCCAGCTACGAGAACGCGGGCTACGACCCGACGCTGGAGGTTCTCACCGCCAGCAACGCTGATCAGTTCCTCAGCCAGGCCTCCATCACACAGCAGCTTGACCAGGAGAACGGGACAAGGGTGAGCCAGCTGCGGGCGGCCCAGGCGGCGGATAAGCGGGCCAACCAGACCGCCCAGCAGAAGATCACCAACGTAACCGCGCTCCAGTCGGCGCTCAACGCGAAGACCAAGGCGATCCAAGCCGAGATCGACAAGATCAACAGCTCGACAATGACCCAGGCCATGGCGATCTTCGATAAAACGGGGCAGTACCCGGACATCGCCATCCCGGGGGGAAGCGGCGTCGGCGCGGTGGCCCTGCGTGCGGCCCTGACCAGGCGCGGCGACCCGTACATATGGGGGGCCGCAGGCCCGGGTGAGTTCGACTGCTCCGGACTGGTCATGTGGGCCTACGCGCAGGAGGGGATCACCCTCGATCACTACACGGGCGACCAGTGGACCGAAGGCGAGCACATTTCGCGCAGCCAGCTCGAGCCCGGTGACCTCGTCTTCTTCTACGCCGACATCAGCCACGTGGGTCTCTATCTCGGTAACGGCCTGATGGTCGACGCGCCGTCCTTCGGGCAGGACGTCATGGTCCAGCAGATCGACTGGAGCATCTTCGTAGGAGCCGTCCGCATCGAGGCCTAGTCGCCCCCCCGGACGGCGTTCCGGCTTGACGAAGGGGAAGAGGATCGTCTCGCGGATGCTCATGCCAGTGAACATGATGAGCAGGCGATCGATCCCCACGCCCACTCCGCCGGTGGGCGGCATGCCGTACTCGAGGGCGCGCAGGAAATCCTCATCCAGCTGCATGGCTTCGGGGTCACCCCCGGCCGCGAGCAGTGACTGGGCGGTCAGCCGCTCTCGCTCCTCGACCGGGTCGACCAGCTCGGAATATCCCGTGCCCAGCTCGGCACCGAACGCCACCAGGTCCCACCGCTCGGCCAGCCGCGGATCATCCCGGTGCGCCCGGGTCAGCGGAGAGACCTCTACCGGGAAATCCCGGTAGAACGTCGGCTCGACGGTCTGCTTTTCCACCAGCCGCTCATACATTTCCAGCACGACCTGGCCGCGGTTCCAGCCGGGCTCGACCGGGACCCCGGCCTGGGCACAGAGCTTGCGGAGCGCCTCCTCCGGCGTATCGGGCGTGATCTCCTCGCCCAGGGCCGCGGAGATGGCGGCGTGGACGGTGAGCGCCTTCCACTCCCCGCCGATGTCGTGCTCGCTGCCGTCCGCGCGGCGGATCAGCGTACCGCCCAGGGCCGTGCGCGCGGCGTTCTGGATGAGCTCCCGGGTGAGCACGGCGACCGTGTCGTAGTCGCCGTAGGCCTGGTAGGCCTCCAGCATGGTGAACTCGGGATTATGGGTGGTGTCCACGCCCTCGTTGCGGAAGACCCGGCCGATCTCGTAGACGTTTTCGATACCGCCCACCACGAGCCGCTTGAGGTACAGCTCCAGGGCGATACGCAGGTACAGCTCGCTGTCGTAGGCGTTGCCGTGGGTGACGAACGGGCGGGCGTTCGCACCGCCGTGGATGGCCTGCAGCACTGGCGTCTCCACCTCGACGAAGCCGCGGCGGTACATATCCTCCCGGATCGCGTGCACCACGTCGCTGCGCAGCCGCGCCATCCGGCGGGCGTCCGGGTTCACGATGAGATCCACGTACCGCTGGCGTACGCGCGACTCGATGTCGCTGAGGCCCTTGTACTTGTCGGGCAGCGGACGCAGGCTCTTCGCGGTGATCGCGAACGAGTCGGCCAGGACCGACAGCTCGCCGCTGCGCGAGGTGATGACCTCGCCGTGCACTCCCACGTGGTCGCCGAGGTCGACGTCGCGCTTCCAGGCCGCCAGGGCTTGCTCACCGACCTTGGCCAGCGAGATCATGACCTGGATGTCACCCGTCCCGTCGCGGATGGTGGCGAAGCACAGCTTCCCGCCGATGCGGGACAGGATAACGCGTCCGGCCACGCCGACGAAGTCGCCGGTCGCCGTGTCCGGCGGCAGCCCGGCGTACGGAGCCCGGATCTCCGCGATCGTGGCGGTGCGCGGGAAACCGACCGGGTAGGGATCGACGCCGGCTTCCCGCAGCGCCTGACGTTTGCCCAGCCGGACGCGCATCTGCTCCGGGAGATCGGCGCTGGCCGCGGGCAGCGGCCCGGTAGGCCCCGGTTGCGCGGAAGGCGCTGCGACGAAGTCGCGGCTGTCATCGGCCGGATGGTTCTCGTCACCTGCCCGAGGCTACCGGTGCTGGCTGGTCACCGGCACCTCGGTTTGGCCGCGCCCGCGGCTCAGGTTTCCGCCGCGTTCCGCTCGAAGACGAGTCGCAGGCCGATCAGGGTCAGCCAGGGCTCGTGCGCGTCGATGATGCTGACCTCGTTGATGACCAGCGGGGCGAGGCCGCCGGTCGCGATGATCGTGACCGAATCGGGGTTGGTAGGGGCCAGTTCACGCGCCATCCGCCCGGCGATCCCCTCGACCTGTCCCGCGAACCCGTACACGATGCCCGACTGCAGGGCCTCGACCGTGTTCTTCCCTATTACGCGGGGCGGCCGGGTCAGTTCCACCTTCAGCAGTTGCGCCGCCCGGCGGGACAGGGCGTCCACAGATATCTCGATGCCGGGCGCCAGGGCCCCGCCGACGAACTCCCCCCGCGCACTGACCGCGTCGAAGTTGGTCGACGTGCCGAAGTCCACCACGATGGCCGGGCCGCCGAAGAGGTGGACCGCGGCCAGGGCGTTCATGATGCGGTCGCTGCCCACCTCTTTAGGGTTGTCCATCCGGACCGGGACGCCGGTTTTCACCCCCGGCTCGACAATGACCGCTGGCACCTCGCGGTAGTAGTGCCGGCACATTTCCCGCATCTCGTGCAGCACGGAGGGCACCGTCGAGCAGAGCGCGATACCGTCGATCCCGCCATCCTGCCGGGTGTCCTTGAAGGCCGCACTCTGCTCGAGCAGACCCCGCAGCACGACGGCGATCTCGTCCGCCGTCCGGTCCGGCACGGTAGCGATGCGCCAGTGCTCGATCACTCCCTCGCCGTCGAAGATCCCGAGCACCGTATTGGTGTTGCCCACATCGATTGCCAGCAGCATCGCATTCCTCCCGGTACCTGACTTCACCTCTGCCTCCGCCCGCGGCCGGGTCAGCCGAACTCGACCGGGACATTGTTGATGAGGCGGGTGCCGCCCACCCGCGCAGCCAGCGCGAGCACCGCCGTTCCGGTGAAACCAGGCGGGACCGGCAGGAACGTCCCCGGATCCACCAGGGCCAGGTAATCGACGGCCAACGGCACCTGGGTGGCGGTACCGTCCGGCCGCGGGGCGGCCGGGCCAGCCGGAACCAGCGCCCCAGCCCGGTCCAGGCGGCTGCGGGCCGCCGCCACGACCGCCACCGGCCCGGCGGCGGCTTCCGCGCGGCCCGCCTCCAGCGCGGCGGGCAGCGCGAGCGCCACCCGGCGCTGCGGGGGCGACAGGTACCGGTTGCGGCTGGATACCGCCAGCCCATCGGCGTCGCGGAACGTGGGGGCCGCAACGATCTGGACACCCAGATTGAGATCGGCGGACATCCGGCGCACCAGGGCCAGCTGCTGCGCGTCTTTTTCACCGAAAACGGCGATATCCGGTCGCACCAGTGAGAAGAGCTTGAGGACCACGGTCAGCACGCCACCGAAGAAGCCGGGCCGGAATTCACCCTCCAGCAGCCGTCCCATGGGCCCGGGGTCGACGGTCACGACCGGCTCCGCGGGGTACATGTCGGTCGCGGCCGGAGCGAACACGGCGGCCACCCCTTCCCCGGCGCACACCGCCAGGTCAGCGTCCAGGGTGCGGGGATACCGGTCGAGGTCCTCGCCCGGGCCGAACTGCCGTGGGTTGACGAAGATGGAGACCACCACCGCGCCGGCCGGCGAGGCCAGGGCGGCGGCCTGCCGCAGCAGGCTGCGGTGCCCGTCGTGCAGCGCTCCCATCGTGGGCACCAGGACAACCGGTGCGCCCAGCCCGCCCCGCACGGCGGCCAGTGCGCCCAGGCTGGTCACCAGGGTGGGGGTGACCGGGCCGCGGGGCCGGGACGCGGGACCGGTCACCGGTGCGCGCCGGAGAGCACGTCGAGCAGCCGTTCCGCGTCGGGTGGCGCCAGCAGACCGGCCGCCAGCGCGCGGTCCGCGGTGAGGCGCGCCAATGCTACGTAGACGGCCAACGCCTCGGGTGCCGTGTCGCGCAGCGCCTCGAGGTGCCCGGCGACCGTGCCGGCGTCACCCCGGGCGACAGGCCCGGTCAGACCCGCGTCGCCCAGACGCAGTGCATTGTCCAGCGCGGCAAACAGCAAAGGGCTGAGCATCCGGGCTGGATCGGCCGCCCCGGCCGCCCGGAGCAGATCGCACGACTCGGTCACCAGGGTGACGAGGTGGTTAGCGGCGCTGGCGAGGCCCGCGTGGTACAGGGCCCGGTTCTCCTCGGCGATGAAGACCGGCTCGCCCTCCATTTCGATGACGAGCGCCTCCGCGACGGCCCTGAGCTGGTCCGGGGCGGTGATGCCGAAGCAGATCCCCCGCATGCGCGGCAGATCGTCGCTGCGGCCGGTGAAGGTCATCACCGGGTGCAGCGCCAGCGGGAGCGCCCCGAGCCGTGCCGCAGGCTCGAGCACCCGTGCGCCATACCGGCCGCTCGTATGCGCGAGCAGCCGTCCCCCCAGTGCCGCCCCGGTGGCCGCGAGGCCTGAGATCAAGCTGGGCAGAGCGTCGTCCGGCACGGTGAGCAGGACCAGGTCGGCGGCGGCGACCACAGTGGCTGGGTCCGCGACCGAAGCCGCGGGGAAGTGCTCGCGCGCCCGGCGGACGGACGCGTCCGACACCGCAGCCACGGCGACCACCTCATGGCCGGCCCGGGCCAGCGCCACCCCCAGCGCAGTCCCCACACGCCCCGGCCCGACGATACCGACCCGCAGCCGGGCCGGGTGCCGGTCTGCCCCGTCGGGCGGGAACTGACCGGGAACGCCTGATTCAGAATCCATCTCGTTCCAGTCCTCAGCGGGTACCGGACGGGCCGATGCCCTGGTGGGCCCGGTATCCCACCGAGCATAGTCATGGCGAAGAGCAGCCCAATCCGTGGGCGCTGCCCTTCGGCCTCATGCGTGGGCGGCTTGATCTCAATGAAAAGGGTCCGCCTGCCGGGGCGGCGGGACGTACCGGCCGGGACCAGGTTCATCTGGCACCCGGCAGCAGTGCTCCAGGTACAGCGCCGCGAGCGCGAGGATCACCGTGCCGCCGCACGTCAGCCCGGCGGTGAACACGTCATGACCGGCCGCCCGGGCTGGCAGCGCGCCCGCCGCGGTCACGGTGAAGCCGGCCGCAACCCCCCCGATCAACGCCGCGGTCAGGGACGACGCCTTAGCCAGTGCGGCCACCCTCGCGACGTACATGGGATCGGCAGGCCGCGTCCCGGGCCGCCGGAGAATCCGGGCGCGCAGCCCGTAACCGAGATAAGCCTCCACGCCGGCCGCGATGAGGACAGCCGGCAGCACGCTCCACGGCGCCAGGGGCAGTGTGGCGTAGACGCGCGAGAGAAGCAGCCAGCTCAGGACGGCGAAGACCACGGCGGTACCGAGCAGGGTGCGGATGCGGGTGGGGGTCATATGGTCGCCACCACGGTCAGTATGGCCACGGCATCCAGGCTATGCGGGCTGCCGGAGCGCCAGATCATCACGCCGCCGGACACCGCCCTCGGGCAGCGCGGGCAGCAGCGCCGCCACCGGGCCGTGCCCGGGCAGCACGGCACCGGGATCGGCGTCAAGCCAGGGGGCCAGCACGAACGCGCGCTCATGCGCCCGCGGGTGGGGCAGCGTCAGCACGGGATCGCCGCTCGTCTCGGCGCCGTAGGCGATGAGGTCGACGTCGAGCGTGCGCGGGCCCCAGCGCACCTCCCTGGCCCGCTGGGCCGCCGCCTCGATCGTGTGCGCCCGCCGCAGCAGCTCGGCGGCCGGGCGGGACGTCTCGGCCAGCACGACCGCATTCAAGTAGTCCGGCTGCTCAGGCCCCCCGACCGGAGCGGTCTCGTACACCGGTGAAACAGCGGTGATACGAAGACCGCTGGTGGCGGCCAGCTCGTCCACCGCCCGCTGGAGTTCCTGGCGCCGGTCTCCCAGGTTGCTGCCCAGCGCGATGACCACCGGAACACGGCGCTCGCGGCGGATGGTGACCGATACGTCACCGAACGGGAGGCTGATCGGCGCGTTCGGCTTGTGCACGGTGATCTCGGCTTGCCGCACGGCCGGCTCGGCCAGGCACGCCCGCGCCAGCTGCTCCGCCAGCGTCTCGATCAGCTGGACCGGCTCACCGGCCACGATCCCAGCGAGCCGTTCGCTCAGCCTGGCGTAATCCACCGTCAGCGAGAGGTCATCGGTCGCGGCGGCGGGGCGGGTGTCGACGGCCAGCACGGCGTCAATCAGGAACTCCTGGCCGTCCCGGCGCTCGCTGTCCAGGACGCCGTGGTAGCCCCGCACCCGCAGACCACGCAGTTCGATCCGGTCCGCTCTCATGAGTCAGCCTCCTGGGCCGCCCGCCAGGCCGCCGCCACCCGGACGGCGTCCGCGTTGGCCGGGACCTGGTGGACACGTACGCACCACGCACCGGCCGCCGCGGCGAGCGCGGTCGTAGCGACGGTCGCGTCGTCGCTGGCGGCGAACGGCCGGGCCGTACCGTCGGCGGCCGCCAGCAGACGGCCCAGGAAACGCTTGCGTGAGGCGCCGATGAGCAGCGGGAAACAGCGTGACCGGCCGCTGCCCGCGGGATCCTGGGCGAGACCCGGGTCCAGGCAGCCGATTTCCGGCAGAGCCGCCAGCACACGCCAGTTGTGCTCACTGAGCTTGCTGAACCCCAGGCCCGGATCGAGCACGATCATCGACGGGTCGACGCCCTCGGCCACCACCGCCTCGACCCGTCGGCTGAGCTCGTCCCGGACCTCGCGGACCACATCGCCGTAGACCGCCCTGGAGTTCATGTCGTGGCTGTGGCCGCGCCAGTGCATCACCACGTACGGCACCGCCGCCCTGGCCACCAGCCGCGGCATGTGCGGGTCGGCGAGGCCCCCGCTGACGTCATTGACCAGCCGGGCTCCGGCTAGCAGGGCCAGCTCCGCCACCTGGGCGCGCATCGTGTCCACGCTCACCGGGACGCCGGACCGGGCCAGCTCGGTGATGACCGGCAGCACCCGGCGAGTCTCTTCGTCGGCGGAGATACGCTGCGCGCCCGGCCGGGTCGACTCCCCGCCGACATCCACGATGTCCGCGCCCTGCGCCGCCAGGTCCAGGCCGTGGGCCACCGCGGCATCGGCGCCCAGCCACTGGCCACCGTCGGAAAAGGAGTCCGGGGTGACGTTGACCACACCCATTACCAGGCAACGGTCCCGGCTCGGCAGTCCCGGCAGCGGGTACCCCTGCCTCGTCACGGAACTGCTCGCCATGGCCCAAGCCTATGAGGTCCGCCGTCCCGGCTCAGCTCCGTTTCAGTGCCGGTGCAGGGCGCGCCGCAATCGGCGGCGCAGGCGACCCAGGCCCAGATGGCGCGCGATCCGCCGCGGCTCGAGCGTCGGCCAGACCAGGAAGGCCTCGGCCTCGAGTGCGGCGAGCGCGATCCTCGGCGCGTCCTTGGCGGTCGGGAAAACGAAGAACCTGGGCTCCCAGACAGGTGAGAACTTCGCGTTGAATTTGTAAAGCGATTCGATCTGGAACCACTTGGAAAGAAAAAGGAGAATTGACCGCCAGGCCCGCAGTACCGGCCCGGCGCCGATACGTTCCCCGCGCTCGAGGGCGGCCCTGAATACGGCAAAGTTCAGCGAGATGCGCTTAACACCGAGGCACGGCGCGGCCTTGATGGCTTCCACGATGAGGAAGTCGTTCAGGCCTGGCTGAGAGCCCCGGTCCCGGCGCATGAGATCGAGGGACAGGCCGTCGCTGCCCCAGGGAACGAAGTGCAGCACGGCCCGCAGCGTTCCCTCGCACATCGCAGTTGCGATCACGCATTGCTCGTCCCCAGGGGCGCCAACCCGTCCCAGCGCCATGGAAAAGCCGCGTTCCGTGTGGCTGCCGCGCCACGAATCGGCCACGTTGAGGATGGTGTCGATCTCCTCGCGCGGCACGTCGCCGACCCGGCGCACGTCAGCGGTATAGCCGTTGCGCGTCACCCGGGACACCATCTGGCGGACGTTGCGCATCGGCCGGCCGGAGAGGCTGAAGTCCGCTACGTTGACGATGCCCTCGTCGCCAAGTTCAAGGGCGGTGAGGTCGCCTTCGCGGCACCAGACCTCCGCGCCCAGCTCGCTGCAGCCCATCACCGCCGGGGCCCAGGCGTGCCGGGCAGCCTGGTCGAGGAAGGCCTGGATCGCCCCAGGCCAGGCCTCGGGATCGCCGATCGGATCACCGCCGGCCAGCATGACCCCGGACACGACCCGGTAGCAGATACACGCCTTGCCGGTCGGGGACCAGATGACGCTCTTGTCGTCGCGGAGCGCGAAATAGCTCGAGCGAGTCCCGGTCCCCGTACTTGGCCAGCAACTGCCGGATCCGCTCGGCGTCCCCGGGGGTCAGCCGGGCCTTCGGCTCGGCGGGCCGCAGGAACAGGTAGGCCGTGACGATCAGGGTGAACAGCCCCAGGGCACTGGTCAGCAGGTGATAGCCGTCGCCCCGGCCTTCGGAGACGAAGCCGATGGAGCCGGAGATCCCGGCGACCTCGAGCACGACATCTTCCAGCCGGACGGGAAATGAGTAACTGCCGTTGAGCGCGTTGGCCGACAGGTAGCCAAGGCTGATCGCGATGCCCGCGACCGCGAGCCCGACGAAAACCCAGAGGGCCAGCCAGCGCGTCCGCCAGTCGCCGACCGCGTAGAAGTCCTTCCGGAAGTAGAGCAGCGTGCCGAGCAGGATGACAGCAACGACCGTCGTGGGGAGATGCGCCGAAAGGGCCCGGACCCGGGTGAAGTGGATCCCGATGTCAAGGATGAGGAGGGCCGTGACCGCCTGCCAGGCCCGGCGTTTCCTGCGGCGCAGCCCGTGCGACAGCATCAGCAGGAGCAATCCCACGATCACGTCCGCGCTGCGGGCCGCGTTGGTCAGGGTCCCGGGAACGTAGGTGTTGATCCGGTGCAGCCGGGCGTGAAAGCTGGGGGTGGCGAAGATCGCGAGAACGTCGGAGAGACCGATCAGAAGGCACAGCAGGGCGGCGATCGACGGGATCCACCGCCGCTGGCCCCGCTGACTGTCCAGCCACGGGTGCTCAGAATCCTCCCCGGATACAGCCGTCCGCCCGGCCGTTTCGGTGGTGTCACTTTCGCTCATATTAAGGTTATCCAGGCCCCGAATCACGAAATTCAAGGTTAGCCAGGAACGCCCGGCACCGCTTACCAGCCGACGATAATGGATAGGTTTCCGCGAAATTGCACGATCCGCCTATGTCCGCTGCGCCGTTTACGTTCTCCATCGGTACCGCCCCCCCTCAACACGGTACCTCTTAAAACGGACCGGCGGACGGCGCCGTTCAGAGTTGGCGCAGCGGCCAAGAGTTGGCGCAGCGGCCAGCGGCGCGGGCCGGATGAGTCAGTGCGTGCCGCGCACCAGGCTCATGGCCTCGGACCGGGTCCGGGCGCTGGTACGGAAAATGCCACGCACGGCCGAGGTGACGGTCCTGGCTCCCGGCTTGCGTACCCCCCGCATCGACATGCACAGGTGCTCGGCCTCGATCACCACGATCACGCCCCGGGGCTCCAGGTTCGACACCAGCGCGTCCGCGATCTGGCTGGTCATCCGCTCCTGCACCTGCGGCCGGCGGGCGTAGATATCGACCAGGCGGGCCAGCTTGGACAAGCCGGTGATCTGCCCTTTCTCATTCGGGATGTACCCAATGTGGGCGACCCCGAAGAACGGGACGAGATGGTGCTCGCAGGTCGCGTACAGCTCGATGTCCCGCACCAGGACCATTTCGTCGTGATCAGCGTCGAAAACCTTGGTCAGCACGTCCTCGGGCCGCTGGCGCAGCCCCGCGAACTGCTCCGCGCACGCGCGGGCGACCCGGGCCGGGGTGTCCACCAGCCCGTCCCGTTCCGGGTCCTCACCGATGGCCAGCAGGATCTCGAGCACGGCACGCTCGATCCGGGGCTGGTCGATCTCAGGCGGTACCGTCCGCGCTCATCGGATGGCGTCCCGGGAGGCTGCGCGCCCGATCATGCATCGCCGTCCGGACGGTCCCCGTAGTCATACGGCTGGCCCGGGCCCGGGAAGTCATGCGGCGCGCCGGCCGCGGGACCACCGGGAAGCTCACCGGGGACTACCGTTGGCGGTGTAGCCGAGGGCCTGCCCGTTCCCCTGGATCGCCGCGCCGTTCTTGCTGTCCGACGCGGCGGCGAGCGCGAGCTCCTTAGGCGTCAGGACGGGCGGCCGATCCGAAGGCAGCCGCTTGCCGTACCCGGTGTAGGAGCCACGGAGCGGTCGCTTCTGCACCGTGGCGAAGACTTCCAGGACCTCCTTCCTGGACAGGGTTTCCTTGTCCAGGAGCCGGAGTACCAGCTGGTCGAGGACGTCCCGGTACTCGACCAGCACTTCCCAGGCCTCATCGTGAGCCGACTCGATCAGCCGGCGCACCTCGTCGTCAATGGCCGAGGCGATCTCCTCGGAGTAGTCCCGCGCGTGCGACCTCTCCATGCCGAGGAACGGCTCGCGTGTCGCCGCTGCCGAACTTGCGCGCGCCAAGCTTCTCGCTCATCCCGTACTGCGTCACCATCCCGCGGGCGACCTCGCTGGCCTTCTCGATGTCGTTCGCGGCACCGGTGGTGGGCTCGTGGAAAACCAGCTCCTCGGCGGTGCGCCCGCCCAGCAGCATGGCCAGCTGGTCCCACATCTCGGCCCGGGTCACCAGGACCTTGTCCTCGGTCGGCAGCGCCTGCGTATAGCCCAGGGCCCGTCCGCGCGGGATAATCGTGATCTTGTGCACCGGGTCGGCGTTCGGCATTGCATGACCCACGAGGGCGTGGCCCCCCTCGTGGTAGGCGATGATCTTCCGCTCCTTCTCGGAGAGGATCGCGCTCTTGCGCTCCGGGCCCGCCATCACCCGGTCGATCGCTTCCTCCATCGCCGCCATGCTGATCTGCTTGCCGTTGGTCCGCGCGGTCAGCAGCGCGGCTTCGTTGATCACGTTGGCCAGGTCAGCGCCGGTGAAGCCGGGTGTCCGGCGGGCGATGATGTCCAGGTCCGCGTCGGGCGCGATGGGCTTGCCGCGAGCGTGCACCTTCAAGATGCCCTTGCGGCCGGTCAGGTCCGGCTGGGCCACCATGATCTGCCGGTCGAACCGGCCAGGACGCAGCAGAGCGGGGTCCAGGATGTCGGGACGGTTCGTCGCGGCGATCACGATCACTCCGCCCTTGGTGTCGAAGCCGTCCAGCTCAACCAGCATCTGGTTGAGGGTCTGCTCACGCTCGTCGTGCCCGCCGCCCAGCCCGGCGCCGCGGTGCCGCCCCACCGCGTCGATCTCGTCGACGAAGACGATCGCGGGGGCATTGGACTTCGCCTGCTCGAACAGGTCACGGACCCGGGAGGCGCCGACACCGACGAACATCTCCACGAAGTCGGAGCCGGAAATCGAGTAGAAGGGCACGCCAGCCTCGCCCGCGACGGCTCTGGCCAGCAGCGTCTTGCCGGTACCCGGCGGACCGTACAGCAGCACGCCCTTGGGGATCTTCGCGCCGATGGCCTGGAACTTGGCCGGGGCCTGCAGGAATTCCTTGATCTCCTGCAGCTCCTCGATTGCCTCGTCCGCACCGGCCACGTCCGCGAAGGTCGTCTTCGGCGTGTCCTTGGTGATCAGCTTGGCTTTCGACTTGCCGAAGTTCATCACCCGCGAGCCGCCGCCCTGCATCTGGCTGAGGATCAGGAAGAAGAACAGAGCGATGATGATGTACGGGATGAAGGATTCGAGCAGACTCCAGACCGAGCTGCCGGACGGTATCGCCACCGTGTAGCCCTCTGGCAGGTTGCCCGCGTCATACTGCTTCTGCAGCTCCTGCTGGAGGGCGAGCCCCTGGCCGCTGACCCAGTCGGCCTGGTATTGCTTGCCGCCCTTGGTCGTCACCTGGATGGTCTGGTTCTTGTCGGTGATCTTGGCCGACTTGACCTGGCCCCGGTCGATCAGCTTGACGACCTGCGACGTGTCCGCCGGCGTGTACGAGCTTCCGGAGTCAGCCAGATTGAGCAGCACGATCACGACCAGGACCGCCGCGGCGAACAGCCCAATCATGCGGAATGAGCGCTTAGAATCCATCGACGAGCGACCCCTTGGCCCGGGGCCGTTCCCTCCTGACCAGCTTTACATCCCACCGACCTCCGGCGGGACCGCCTTGCCTGCTATCTGTGCCCGACCCGGTTCGTCCTTTTTATGCCCGGCTGCGGACCACCAATGCCTGACGGGACGCCGGGAACGCGGACGGCCAGGAATACCCTCCTGCCCGCCCCGGCATCACGCCTCGTCAACGCTTGTCTGCTTCGGTTCTGTTCCCCCCGTATACGTGGGGCGCGAGAGTCCCGATAAAGGGCAGGTTACGGTACCGCTCGGCGTAGTCGAGCCCGTATCCGATCACGAACTCGTCCCCAATGTCGAAGCCGGTGTACGCGACATCGACGTCGCGCATCCGCGCGGCCCCCGGCTTCCGCAGCATGGTGCAGACGCGCACCGAGGCCGGGCCCCGGGACTGGAGGTTTCCGACCAGCCAGGACAGGGTGAGCCCGGAGTCGACGATGTCCTCGACGACGAGGACGTCGCGGCCGGAGATGTCGGTGTCGAGGTCCTTGAGGATGCGGACCACACCCGACAACTGCGTCCCGGAACCGTAGGAGGACACAGCCATCCAGTCCATCTGGATCGGCAGATGCATGGCGCGCGCCAAGTCGGCCATCACCATGATGGCGCCCTTGAGCACACCCACGAGGAGGAGGTCGCGCCCGGCGTAGTCGGCGTCAATCCGCGCCGCCAGCTCTGTCACCCGCTGACGCAGCCTCTCCTCGCTGATCAGCACTTCCTTCAGATCTGCTCCCATGTCGCCCGCGTCCATGGCCACCCTCTCTGTCCCGCCCGGCGCGTCCTCGGCGGCGTCCGCCATAGGTCCGGATCCGGCCGGGGTGCGCCCGGCCGGATCGATCTCACGGGTGAAGCGCAACTGGCCTTCCCGCCGGACCCCGCGCACCCCGCCGGGAAGGTCGATCCACCGCTGCCCGCGCCATCCTGTCACCAGCGCCTCGAGCTGCTCCACGTGGCACGCGGTCAGGAGCCGGCCGGGCAGCCGGCGGCGATCGCCGCGCTGTGCAGCACCCGGGCCCGGATGGCCACCGGCAGAGTGGCCAGGCTTTCGGTGCGCAGGGCGGCGCAGTCCTTCGCTCGCGCGGTTTCGATGGCTGCCTGCGCGTCCAGGTAGTCGGCGTCGGCGCGCAACTGCCGGGCGGTCCGCGCCAGCGCGTCGGCGACACCAGGCCCCAGCGCCGTCTCCAGCACCGGCATCACGTCGTGCCGGACCCGCGCCCGGGAGAAGCGGGAATCGGCGTTGTGCGGGTCATCCCAGACCGGCAGGCCAAGCGCCGCGCAGGCGGCCCGCGTCGCCTGCCGCCGCACCGGCAGCAGCGGGCGCCGGTAGCGCCCGCGCTGGGCGGCCATGCCGGCCAGCGCCCGGGCGCCCGACCCGCGGGCCAGCCCGAGCAGGACCGTCTCCGCCTGATCGTCGAGGGTATGGCCGAGCAGCACGGCCGCCGCCCCGGTGCGCTGAGCGGCCACCTCCAGCGCCTGGTACCGGGCGGCGCGGGCGGCCGCTTCCGGCCCGGTACGGACCCCGTGGGCCCCGTTCCCCGGCGCCGGGACCATGACCGTGATGCACTCCACCGGATCGAGGCCGAGGCTCGTGAGTCTCTGCGCTACGGCCTGCGCGCGCTCGGCGGAACCAGGCTGCAGCCCATGGTCCACGGTGACCCCGCCGGCCCGCAGGCGCTGGCGCGGCGCCACGAACGCGAGTGCGGCGGCCAAGGCCAGCGAGTCCGCCCCGCCGGAGCAGGCCACGAGCACCAGGTCACCTGGGTCAAGGTCCCGGAGGCTCTCCCGGACCGCGGTGCGGATCTCGGCGACCGCCGGGCTCGGGCCCATGCGGGTTTACTGGCCGTCGTGCCGGAGACGGTCCTCTCCCCCGTCGGGGGCCGTCTCCCCGGCTTGATCGGTGTCGGGCCGTGCAGCGTCCTCGGCCGGGTAACTGACCGCGGAGTCGTCTCCGGCGTGGAAGACATCGCCCGCCTGCGGAGGGTCCCGGGTAAGATCGCCGACCCCGAAGACGTTTGTCACCGGCGCTGGCCTGTCGCTGGCCGGGGGCTCGCCGGAAGCGGGGCCGGCATCGGCGGGTGCCTCGGTTGCGGGCACATCAGGCGCGGGCGACACCTCGGACGCTGGCGGGACCTCTGACGCCGGTGGAGCGTCCGAGGGCCAGACGTCCGCGGGCGGGACGTCCTGCGCGGTCGCTTCGGTAGCCGGTGACTCGCTGACCGGGGCGGCACCGGACGTGGCGCTCGTGCCGTTGACGGGTGCGGTGGACGGCGCCTCACTGACCGCCCCGGTCACCGCGGGCGGCGCGGCGGCATAGCCCCCGGCCACCCGGGTGATCCACGCGGACGGGTTGCTGATTTCGCTCATGGTCGGGATCGTCTCCGGCGATTCCCAGACCTTGTTGAAGCCGTCCATGCCGATCTGGTCGACGACCGCACGCACGAAGCGGGCACCGTCGGCGTACTGCCGCATCTTCAGATCGATGCCCAGAAGCCGCCGGATGGTCTGCTCGACCCGGCCCGCCGTGCGGCGGCGGGTGTTGAAGCGTTCCCTGATTTCGGCGACCGACGGGACCACCTGCGGCCCAACGGCGTCCATCACATAGTCGCCGTGGCCCTCGACCAGGGTCATCAGGGCAGTCAGCCGGGCCAGGATCTCCTTCTGCTGGGGCGTCTGGATGGCCTCGATGAGGCTCTCGCTGTCCCCGCCCCGCACCGCACCCGCCACGGCGTCGGCGGCGGCCCGCAGCCGGCTGAGAATGGTCGCCGGGTCGAGGTCGGAGGCCAGCAGGAACTCGGTCATCTGGTCCTGCACGTAGGCGCGCAGCCACGGGACCGAGGTGAACTGCACCCGGTGCGTCTCCTCGTGCAGGCACACCCAGCGGCGGAAGTCACGGGGGTCCACGCCCAGCTCGCGCTCGACCATCACGATGTTGGGCGCGACCAGGGTCAGCCGGCCGACCGGTTCCTCGGCGCCGTTCTGGCCCGAGCCGGGTGGGAGGAACAGCTCATACTGGCCGAGGACCCGCGCCGACAGGTAGGCGAGGATCAGCCCGGCCTGCACCCCGGTGACACGCGAGCCGACCCCCATCACCAGGCCGGAGGCATTCGCGGCGGGGCTGCGCTGGCGCATCTGCTCGGCGAGCGGATCGAGTACGACCCGGAAGCCGTCCACGTTGGCGCGGACCCAGCCGGCCCGGTCCACTACCGCGACCTTGCCCGGCGTCACCTTGCTCTGCAGGCCGGTGACCTCGCGCACAGGCCGCTCAACCGCGGCGGCCAGCTCACGGAGCTCCGCGACAGTCTGCCGCGCCTCAGCCAGGCTCACCTGGGGTCCCGGACGTGCCCAACGGACACCGGTGGACACGGCCACGTCCCAGTCGATCATCTGCCCGTTGTTCACCCCTCCACCGTACGTTGTGGCGCGCCGTGGTCGGAGCCCGGTGCAGTATTTACCCGGGGGGCGACCCCCCGGACCCCCCGCTGCGCTTCGCGCCCCGCGGTGGTACTTCGCCGACACACCGGCCGCTCACCCGAGCCTTCGGCCCGGGATCGTTAGGCCGGTAGCGACCGCCTCGCCGTAGGTCCTGCTGTGGTGCTCGCCGATAGCACCGGCCGCTCACCCGAGCCTTCGGCCCCGGGCTCGTTAGGCCGGTCTCGGGCGCCTCGCCGTAGCCCGCGGTGGTACAGCGCCGATAGCACCGGCCGCTCGCCCGAGCCTTCGGCCCGGGGTCGCTGGGCCGGTTAGTGGCAGCCGCAGGAGGCGATCACGGCCGCGGCATCGTTGAGGGTGTCGGCGGCTGTCTGTAGGTCAGCAGCGCTGGGGATATTGGCCGCGTTGAACACGAAGGCGAGCAGGCGGCCGTCGGCGTCGTAGGCGAAGCCGGCCAGAGCGGCCACCGTGGAAAGGTTCCCGGTTTTGGCCCGGACTACGCCGCGCGCCGGGCCGCCGATCGAGCCGAAGACACTCTGGCCGGCGGACAGGGTGCCCGAGAATCCGGCCACGGGCAGCCCGGTGATCGCCGCACGGAGGGTGGCGTGCTCCGGCGAGGCGGCGATGCCCAGCAGCCGGATGAGGGTGTCAGGAGCGATCTTGTCCTTCGGCGACAGGCCGCTCCCGTCGACCAGCTGCACCCCGGTTCCGGCTCCCAGGCGCCGCAGGACAGCGGTCTCGGCCGCGGCCGCGCCGGCGAAGGACGCCGGGTCTCCCATCTCGATGGCGACGTGCCGGGCCAGGTTTTCCGCGATCACGTTGTTACTCTCCAGCATCATCCACTGCACCATGGCCGACAGCGGGGGCGAGCTGACTGAGGCGAGGTCCGCGGACCGGGCCGGGACAGCCGTCGCCGAGGGAGTGCCCGTCACGCTGATGCCGTCGCTGGCCAGATAGCCCCGGAACGCGGAGACGGCCACGCCCACGGGATCAGTGGACCGGGGCCGGAAGTTCACCGGGTCGTCCGCGTCCTCCGGTGCACCGCCGCTGGTCAGCCGCCCCTGGTCCACCTCAAGCGAGGTGATCTGGGTGACGTCGCCGCTGGTCACGTACGACTGCGGCCAGCCAGGGGCCATCCCTGACCCGGTATACAGCGAGGTGTCGTAGTCGAGGTCGACCTGGCTCCGGTGCTCGGCCTTGAGCGCGCTGGCGGTCCGGGCGGCCAGGTCTTTCAGCGTTGCGGGCTGCGGATAGTCCGACGCCGGCGGAGCCGGCCGTGAGCGTTGGGTCCCCGCCGCCGACCAGCACGATGCGGTCTCCCGGGCCGCTGACCACCCGGGTGCTGATTCGGGCGCCGGGGCCGAGGACGTCGAGAGCCGCGATCGCGGTGGCGATCTTCTCGGTAGACGCCGGCGTGGCCAGCTCACTGCCGTTGCGGGTGTAAACCACGTTCCCTGCGGCGTCCGCCACCACGGCCGCCACCCCGGATCCCAGCGCCGCGGAGGACAAGGTGCCGGTCAGCGACCTGTTCAGCCCCGAGCTGGTGGGCATCGGGCCTCCGCCGACGCTGCCCAGCACCGGGTCGGCCCGCACCTCGGGCCGGTCGGCGACCCGGACCGGCTTGAGCAGTGCCAGCCGTGGCGGCAGCATGCGCGCAAGGACGACCCCAGCGGCGAGGGTAAACACGTTGAGCATGGCCAGCGTGATCAAGGCCACTCCCCGTGTGCTGCGCAGCACAACCCAGCCACCTTTCCGGATGCAGGATGGTAGAACCAGACGCCCGATTGTAAGAACAGAAGGCCGGTGTCCTATTGTGCGGCGGCATCGGGGACAATCGAGTCAACCATCTACCGCGCGAGGTGTGAGGGCAGCATCGTGGAGTTCGAAGTGATCATCGAAATCCCGAAGGGCCAGCGGAACAAGTACGAGATGGACCACGCCACCGGGCGGATCCGGCTCGACCGGATGCTGTTCACCTCCACCAGGTACCCCTCTGACTATGGGTTCATCGAGGGCACCCTGGGCGACGACGGCGACCCGCTCGACGCGCTGGTCATCCTGGACGAGCCGACCTTCCCGGGCTGCGTGATCGGTTGCCGGGCTATCGGGATGTTCCGGATGCGGGACGAAAAGGGCGGTGACGACAAGGTGCTCTGCGTGCCGGCGAGTGATCCCCGGTGGGAGCACCTGCGCGACATCTACCACGTCTCGGAATTCGACAAGCTGGAGATCCAGCACTTCTTCGAGGTGTACAAGGACCTGGAGCCCGGCAAGTCGGTCGAGGGGGCGGCGTGGGCTGACCGGGCGGCGGCGGAGACGGAGATCGAGGCCTCCCGCAAACGGGCCGAGGACGCCGGCTTCTAAGGAGAGCCCTGAAGAAAGGGTGATTTGGGGCTCTCCCAGGCCGCTAAGGCCGGACGGCACCGATGGGCACGCTCGGCTGGTAGATGCTGTCGATCCGGACGTCGACCCCGGTGTACGGGGCGTCGACCATGTCACCGCCGCCGATGTAGATGCCGACGTGATGAATGGTCCCCGGGTCGGAATTATCCGTCGCATAGAAAAGCAGGTCACCGCGCTGCAGATCGTCCAGCGGCACGTGCACGCCGTCCTCCCACTGGTAACCGGTGTAGTGCAGCAGGAAGACGCCCGCCTGCGCCCAAGCGACCATCGTGAGGCCTGAGCAGTCGTAGGTGTAAGGCCCGGCTCCGCCCCACTGGTAGGGCTTGCCGATCTGGCTGAGCGCCCAGTCCGCAGCGATGTTGCCCTGCTGCGAGCTGGCTGGGGAGTCAGGGAACGAGATGGCCGGTCCCGGAGAGGTGGCCGCGGGTGCAGTGTTCTGCCCGGCTGCGCGCCGTCTCGGCCGCCACAGCGGCGGCAGCTGCCTGCGCAGCCAGGACCGCCTCGCGCTGGGACGCGAGCGACTGCTCCGTGAGCTTAGCGCTCTGCAGCAGGCTGGACAGCTGGCTGGTCTCGGACTTGGTGGCCTTGACCGCCGCGAGTTGCCGGGTTACCGCCGCCTCGATGGCGGTCTTGAGCGTGGCGGCGTGCCGCACATCCGCCTTCCTGGCCTTGAGCGCGGCGCTCGCCTCGGAGCGGAAAACCCCGGCGACCACGCTGTCAGCAGCGTTGCTGGCCAGGATGTCGGTACTTCGGATGGCGAATTCCTGCCCCAGGCCGACCTGGTTCAGGTAGGCCTGCACGCCGTGTGCATCGCCCAGCATCGCCGCCATGGGATCGAAGCCGCCCTGGGTCTCGTACTCGATGGCGGCCAGATTCGCGACCTCACGCTGGCTGCTCTCTTCCGCGCTTTGCGCGCCAGCGAGCTTTTTCACCGCAGTACCGTAGGCCATCGCCGCCTGCTGCTCCTCGACGACCGTCTTGTCGTAGTTCTCCGTGAGGATCTCAGCCTGGGTCTCAAGGTCGGTCAGCTCGGCGTGGGCGGCAGCGAGCCGTTCCTCCTGCTGCCCGAGCGCGGCGGCGCGCTGGTTCACCTTGTCCTGCGCGGCCTGGACCTGGCCCGCGGACGGCGCCGGATTGCTGGCCAGTTCCACGCGCGGCGGCGCGGCGGCCAGCCCGGCCGCCGCCAGCAGACCGCATCCGGCTATCGCCCATGCGGTCCGTGCGCGCGCTGAAGTAACCCCACAGCCCGTCAGCCATCCCGTCCCCCGGAATCGATCGAGCTTCCCCCGACATTCACTCATGAGACACTCACTGTAATCGATTGATGGCTGAAAGTAGCAAAATTTGCTTTCGGTGGTGCACCCTGAACATCGTCGCCCAAGCGACAGTGGTCCCGCACACACATTCGGTCTGCGTATGGTCCACACTTAAGAGGGCACAAGGTAAGCGAGGAGGGACCGGTGGAGAACGCCGGAGAGGTGCTCAGGCGAGCGCCGCTGTTCGAAGCGCTCGACGAAGACGGCGCGCGCGAACTTCGGCAAACTATGAGCCAGATCAAGCTGCATCGCGGCGAACGGTTGTTCGACGAGGGTGATGGCGGCGACAGTCTGTACGTCGTGCTCGACGGCAAGATGAAGCTGACCCGTGCCGCAGGTGACGGGCGCGAGAATCTGCTCAGCGTGATCGGGCCAGGTGAGATGTTCGGCGAGCTCTCGCTGTTCGATCCCATACCGCGCACGTCGAGCGCCAGTGCGGTGACCGACGCGACGCTGGCCGTGCTGCCGCACGATTCGCTGCTGCCCCTGCTGCGCAAGCGGCCGGAGATCTCGCTGCACATGCTGCGCGCCCTGGTGCAGCGACTGCGCCGCGCCAACGACGTAACGGCCGACCTAGTCTTCACCGACGTTCCCGGCCGGGTCGCAAAGGCGCTGCTCGACCTGGCGGAACGATTCGGCCAGCAGACGGACGAAGGCCTTCAGGTCCACCACGACCTGACCCAGGAAGAGCTCGCGCAGCTGGTAGGGGCCTCGCGGGAGACGGTCAACAAGGCACTCGCGGACTTTGCCGCGCGTGGCTGGCTGCAAATTTCGGCACGTTCGGTGCTGATCGTCGACAGCGAGCGCCTGCGCAAGCGCGCCCGCTGACGGCGGGGGTATGGTCGACCGGGCCGGGCTGTAACCCGGCGGCCGCCAGGTAGTCCAGCTGCGCCTGCACGGACAGCTCCGCAAACCGGCGCACGGCGGGGTCGACGTCCTGGTAGACGCGGGCCACGATCTGCTGGGCCGTCGTGTCGCCCGCGGCGAGGGCGGCCCGGACCTCCGCCAGCCGCTCGGCCCGGTGCTCGATGTAGTAGGCGAGCGTCGAGCCCGGATCGGAGACCACCGGGCCGTGACCGGGCAGCAGAACACGTACCGACGCCGTGTCGGCCAGCGCCTTCATGGCCTCAAGGGAGCGAAGGTAGTCAGCCAGGGAACCGCCGTCGGCGATGACGGTGGTGCCGCGCCCTAGCACGGTGTCCCCGGTCAGCAGGGCAGCATCCTGCGAAAGCAGCAGGCTGAGGGAATCCGCGGAGTGGCCCGGGGTGCCAATGACATGCAGCTCGCAGCCGGCCGCCGCGACCACGTTGCCGTCCATCAGGCCCTCGCTGCCCAGCCGGTGGGCCGGATCGGCTGCGCGGACCGGCGCACCGGTGAGGGCGGCCAGCCGCCGTGCCCCCGCCGAATGATCGCTGTGCCCGTGCGTCAGCAGGATGTGCGCGATCCTCCGCCCGGTCTCCGCAGCCCGCTCCACGACCCGGCGAAGGTGCCCCTCGTCCTCGGGCCCGGGGTCCACAACCAGAGCGGACGGGGACCCGGAGGCGGCGATCAGCCAGGTATTGGTCCCCTCCAGGGTCATCGGGGATGGATTGGGCGCAAGCACACACGTCGCGAGGGAGGTCCCGGACCCGTCAACGGTCATCGCTGGCTCCCTGATCTTCGGCGGTGCCTTCTTCTCCGGGCCCGGGCGGCCGGACCAGGGGGCTGGCCGGGGTGCCGGCGTCCGGGATGACCAGCCACGCCTGTCCGTCGGTGAACGTGATCACGGGCTGCCGCAGCACGATCTGCCGCCGCGTCCCGACCATGGCGGCCACTTCGGGATGGGCCGCGAGCTCCTGGAGGGTGACCGCGGTGGGTGGGAGCAGTACGAGATCGCCAGCCTCGGCCGCGGCCAGCGCTGCATCCGGCCGTAGCCAGGCCGCCTCGTCGGACTCTCCGGTGCCGCCCAGCGCGCGCTGGCCGTCCGGCAGCCGGGCCACGAAGAACCTGGTGTCGTACCGCCGTGGCTCCGCCTCCGGGGTGATCCATCGTGACCAGGGCGTCAGCAGGTCACTGCGCAGCATCAGGCCGCGGCGGACGAGGAGTTCCGCGAGCGAGATCGACTTGCCCGCGAGGGCCTGCCGGTCCGCCTCCCAGTCCTCGCCAGAGGTATCAGCGAGGGCTGCTTCCGCGGACCGCCCGGCCAGCAGCACCCCACATTCCTCGAAGGTCTCCCGGACCGCGGCCCGGATCAGCGCCTCGGCCCCCGCAGCCGGCAGGCCGACGGCGGAGGCGAACTGACCGGCGGGCGGGCCGGCCCAGCCGTGGCCGCCGTCCGCGTCACTGTCGTCGACACTGCCACCCGGGAAGACGTAAGCGCCGGGCGCGAAAGCCATCGAGCGCTGGCGCCGGAGCATGAAGACCTCGGTGCCGGAGACCGGCCCGGCAGCCGCCGGCCGGGAACGGGACGGACCAGCATGACAGTGGCGGCGTCACGCGGTGCCGCCGGGGTCAACCGGCCCGCCAGGATGTCCCGGGCCCGGTCGGCGATCCGGCCCGAGATGCGCAGCCGGTTCAGCCCGCCGTCCCCTCGGATGGCTCGCCGCCGACCTCCACGATCAGTTCGACCTCGACCGGAGCATCCATCGGGAGGACCGCCACCCCGACCGCGCTGCGGGCATGCTGGCCCGCCGCCCCGAAGATTTCGGCCAGCAGGTCACTCGCCCCGTTCAGCACCTGAGGCTGCGCAGTGAAGCCGGGCGCACTGGCGACAAAGCCGGTGACCTTGACGATGCGCGTGATGGCGGACAGGCCGCCCGCTACCGCCGCAGCCGCGGCCAGGGCATTGAGCGCGCACGTCCGGGCCAGCGCGGCGGCCTGCTCAGCCGTCACGCCTTCACCGACCTTGCCCATGGCCAGAAGCTTGCCATCAGCCAGCGGCAACTGCCCGGCGGTGTACACGAGCGAACCGCTGCGCAGGGCCGGCACGTACGAGCCGGCGGGCGTGGCCACCGGCGGCAGGCTCAGGCCCAGCCTGGAAAGACGCTCCTCGGGCGTGCTCACCGCAGACCCGGAGTCTCCGGAGTCTCCGCGGAGCTAGCCCTCACGGTTTGGGCCGCTTCATGTAGGCCACCAGCTGCTCAGGGTTCGGCCCGGGGACCAGCGCCACGAGCTCCCAGCCGTCATCACCCCAGTTGTCCAGGATCTGCTTGGTAGCGTGCACCAGCAGCGGCACGGTCGCGTACTCCCACTTCTGCATGGGGATGACCTTAGCGGCTGGGCCGCAGCCCGGCGCCAGCTGCCCCGCCGGAGCTACGGTTCAGCCTGCTACGGCTCAGCCGGGGCCTGCGGAGACTCCGGAGACTCTGGCGACTCTCGGCGACTCCGGGTTGCTGGGGCTGGCTGGCCTCGGCCTCCGCGGGGTCGACACCCGCGGCTTGCGATCCCCGGTGACCCTCGGCTTGCGCGGCATGGCCGCCCGGCCGGCCATACCGTTCCGGCCGGCCCCGTTCGGCCCGGCGGCGGGCGTGCCCGGGCCTGCCACATCCGCGCCGCCGGCCCCTTCGGGATCCGCGACCGCCTCGCTGGGCAGGTCCGCTGGCTCAAGATTCAGCGCGCCGGGCAGCTCCTGCGTCGTCTCGGCGGGCGATGGAATGGTGGGGATCGGCGGTACGTCGGCGATCGGGCTGATCTCGGGTACTGGATCCACGTCGGCGACCGGGCTGATCTCGGGCACTGGATCGACGTCGGCGACCGGGGCAACCTCGGGGACCGGCGGGGCCGCCGCCTCTTCGAGCTCCGGCACGTTGGACATGGAGATCTCCGCCTCGGCCTCGGCGACCTCGGCGTCACCGAGATCCTCGGGCTCGTCAGGTCGCGCGACAGGCTGCGGCGGGCCGGGCGCCATCTTCTCGAAGAACCGGAGCAGCTCGACCGGGACCGGCATGATCAGCGTGCTGTTGCGCTCACCGGCCACCTCAACCATGGTCTGCAACAGGCGGAGCTGGAGGGCGGCCGGGTCCCTGGCCATCACGTTGGCGGCAGCGGCGAGGCGCTTGGACGCCTGGTACTCACCGTCCGCCGTGATGATCCGCGCGCGCCGCTCCCGCTCGGCCTCGGCCTGCCGGGACATCGAGCGCTTCATCCCTTCCGGCAGTGAGACGTCCTTGACCTCGACGCGCTCGACCCGGATACCCCAGGGCCCCTCGGTCGGCTCATCGATGATGCGCCGCAGCTCCCGGTTGACCGACTCACGCTCAGCGAGCAGCTGATCCATCTCGGACTGACCGATGATGGACCGCAGCGACGTCTGCGCCTGCTGGGCGATCGCGAACATGTAGTCCTGCACGTTCACCGTGGCCTTGATCGGGTCCACGACCCGGAAATACACGACCGCATCCACCCGCACGCTGACGTTGTCCCTGGTGATGCCCTCCTGAGCGGGCACCGCCATGGCCACGATCTGCATGTTGACCTTCTGCATGCGATCGCCGATCGGGCGCAGGAACGTCAGGCCGGGCCCCCGCACCTCGGGCATAACCCGCCCGAATCGGTAGACGATGCCCTTCTCGTACTGCTGGACCACTCGGATGGCACGACCGGCCGCAGTCAGGCCGGCGATCACGAGCAGCACGATGATAACGACGAGTGCTGCGACCATCGGGAATCACCTCTCTTCCATCCCAGCGTAGTGAGAATTACCTCACGCGCCAGCCGGGGGCGGCCTTAAGAAGTACCGGGGCGGAGATAGCCTCACAGTAATGAGAGCAAGGGACACCGACTGGGAGGGCGTGCGTCTGCACGTCGTCACAGGTAAGGGAGGCACCGGCAAGACGACCGTCGCGGCCGCCCTGGCGCTGGCGCTCGCTCACGACGGCCGTAAGGTGCTCCTGATCGAAGTCGAGGGGCGGCAGGGACTCGCCCAGCTCTTCGACTGCCCGCCGCTGCCCTACGTGGAGCGGAAGGTCGGTATCGGGCCCGGCGAACAGGACCGGGCGGGCGGCGATCTGTACGCGCTGGCCGTCGACCCCGAAGGTGCGCTGCTCGACTACCTGGAAATGTTCTACGGCATTCGCCACGCCGGCCAGGCGCTGACCCGGCTGGGCCTGGTCGACTTCGCCACCACGATCGCGCCCGGGCTGTCCGATGTGCTCCGGACCGGCAAGGCCACGGAGGCGACCCGGCGCAAGGCCGGCGGCCGAGAGGTCTACGACGCGGTGGTCATGGACGCCCCGCCGACCGGCCGGATCGGCCGCTTCCTCAACGTCAGTGTCGAGGTGTCCGGCCTGGCCAAGGTGGGCCCGGTGCGCACGCACGCCGACACCGTGGCGCGGGTGATCCGGTCCCCGCAGACCGCCGTGCATTTCGCGACCACGCTGGAGGAGATGCCGGTCCAGGAGACCCTGGACGGCCTCGCGGAGATGCGCGAGCTCGGCGTCCAGCTCGGCGGGATCTTTATCAACAAGGTCTACCCCGCTGGCCTGCCGGAATCGGATCTGAAGGCGGCCGCCGAGGGCCATGTCGACGAGGCGGAGATCGCCCTGGGGCTCAAGGCGGCCGGGCTGGCCGACACCCAGACGCTCGCGTCCGGGCTGGCCGTCGAGCTGATCGAGCACGCCCGCAGCGTGGCGCTGCAGGAACGTGAACGACGTGAGCTGGCCAGGGCCGGGCAGCCGCGCTACGAGCTTCCGGCCATTACCGATGGGATCGATCTGGGCGGGCTGTACCGGCTGGCCGAGGTACTGCGGGAACAGGGGGCGGCCTGATGAATGACCGCGTGGCGGACGGCGCGCGATCGTGTCCCCGGACCTGACGATGAACCCGCCGGCCACACCGCCGTGGCTCGATACCGACGCACTGATTGAGGACCGGCGAACCCGGATCATCGTGTGCTGCGGATCCGGAGGCGTGGGCAAGACCACCGCCGCAGCCGCGATCGGCCTGCGAGCCGCCGAGCGCGGCAGGCACGTGGTCGTGCTGACCGTCGATCCGGCCCGTCGGCTGGCCCAGGCGATGGGCCTGTCCTACCTGGACAACATCCCGCGGCCGGTGGACGCCGGCCTGTCCTCGGGCGGCAGCCTGCACGCCATGATGCTGGACATGAAGCGGACCTTCGACGAGATCGTTGAGGCGCACGCCGACCCGGACCGCGCCGCGCAGATCCTGGCCAATCCGTTCTACCAGTCCCTGTCTTCCAGCTTCGCCGGCACGCAGGAGTACATGGCCATGGAGAAGCTGGGCCAGCTGCACCGGACCGACGAGTGGGACCTGATCGTGGTCGATACGCCGCCGAGCCGCTCGGCCCTCGATTTCCTCGACGCGCCCGAGCGGCTCGGCCGGTTCCTGGACGGTCGGCTGATCCGGCTGCTGACCGCGCCCGCCAAGCCCGGCCGCGCGTACCTGAAGATGCTGAACGCGGGCTTCTCGCTGGTGACCGGGACGCTCACGAAGGTGCTCGGCGCGCAGGTACTCAAGGACATGCAGACGTTCGTCACGGCCTTCGACACGATGTTCGGCGGCTTCCGCGAGCGGGCCGAGGCGACCTACCGCCTGCTGCAGACGCCGGGGACCTCGTTCATCGTGGTCGCCGCGCCGGAGCCGGACGCGCTCCGGGAAGCGTCGTACTTCGTCGAGCGGCTCGGCGGGGGAGCGGATGCCGCTCGCGGGCCTGATCCTCAACCGGGTGCACGTACCGGCCGCCACCCGGCTGTCTGCGGCCCGCAGCATCGCCGCCGCGGAAACACTCGAGAATCACGAGACTACCGGACGGAACAGCGGAATCGGCCGGTACCCCGCGCTACGCGCTCACAGCCGGAGTCCTGCGGCTACACGCCGAACGAATGCAGTTGGCGGTCCGGGAACGGCGGGTGGCCGAGCACTTTACGGCCGCCCATCCCACCGTTCCCGTCGCTGCGGTGGCCGCGCAGCCCGAGGACGTCCATGACCTCGAGGGCCTGCGGGCCATTGCGCTGAGGCCTGGCCAGCCGACCGGCACACAGCTAGCCGGTCAGCTCGCCACCAGGTCGTCAACGTCCTGCTCGTAGCGCTCCCGGGCCTGCTCAAGCAGTTCGCGCCAGGACTTGACGTCGGGACGGCGCCGCAGCAGCGCCCGGCGCTCCCGCTCGGTCATTCCGCCCCACACGCCGAATTCGATGCCGTTGTCCAGCGCGTCGGCCAGGCACTCGGTCCTGACCTGGCAACCCCGGCAGATCAGCTTGGCTCGGTTCTGCGCTGCGCCCTGGACAAAAAGCTCGTCCGGATCGGTTCCCTTGCAGGCGGCGCGTGTGGTCCAGTCAGTGATCCACATGTGCCCACTCCTTTTGATCGTCGCGTACTGCGTACATGGACGGTCGCTGGCTCGATGGCGGTTGCTTGCGGTCGGTTCCCGCGAACGCGGGACCGGGTTACCGGTTCGTGATAAAGCAAACTACGGAAGTCAGCGGGGCAGCTGCCAAGGCCTCGTTGTGCTCATTTACGGAATAGTTCTCTTGGGCCATACCGGGTGGGCCAGCTAGTCACCTTCGGTCGCCTATGACCGCTCTCGGCAACGAATAGCCTGCTTGGGTGCCTTGTCCCGGTTGCCGGAGGCCGCAGCCTGCCCTGCCTTTATGCGAGGCGCGGGGCGTGTGCGCCATTAGGGACGTACCCTGATGCCGTGCTGTCAGGCAACATAGCAACCAAGACGGGCATCATCGGTAGCCTCATCTCCATTTCGGCGGTGGGCGGCCTCATCGCGGCCGCCATGGCGCTGCCCGTGATCGCTTCCTCCGGCGTGGTCCTGCGGGACCAGGCCAACAAGGCTGCCGCCCCTGCCTCGGCAAGCTTCGGCACGATACCGCAGCGTTCGGAGATCCTGGACGCCAATGGCCACCTGCTGGCCTATGTCTACGGGGTGAACCTCGGCAAGAACGCCTCGTACTCCGGCATCGACCGGCAGCCGGTGACCTACAGCCAGATCTCGCCGGTTATGCGGCAGGCGATCGTGGCGATCGAGGACAACCGGTTCTGGCAGGAAGGCGCCCTGGACCTCAAGGGCACCATGCGTGCGCTCGTCAACAACCTGCAGCACAAGTCCGTGCAGGGTGGTTCCAGTATCACCCAGCAGTACGTCAAGAACATGCTGATCCTGTCGGCTCCCAACCTGCAGCAGGCTCAGGCCGCCTACGAGGACACAGTGTCCCGAAAGCTGCACGAGCTGCGGCTCGCCATCACGGTCGCCCACCAGCAATCCAAGCAGCAGATCCTCACCGGCTACCTGAACGACGCCTACTTCGGCAACCTCGCCTACGGAATCGAAGTAGCGGCAGAAACGTACTTCGGCACGTCGGCCGCGAACCTCACCCTGCCCCAGGCCGCGCTGCTGGCCGGGATGGTGGAGAACCCCACCGGTTATGACCCGTTCATCTACCCGGCCAAGGCCACGGAGCGCCGTGACACGGTGCTGGCCCGGATGGTTCAGACCGGCGTGCTGAACAGTCAGGCGGCCGCCGCGGCCGAGAAGCAGCCGCTCGGGCTGCACAGCGCGGTGCCGGACAACGGCTGCACGCAGGCCGTGGCGGGCACGGCCGCGTTCTTCTGCAACTACGTCCAGCAGGTCTTCGTCCAGGACTCGTCGATCGCCAAGACCTCGCAGGCAAGAGCCAGACTGCTGGCCACCGGTGGCCTGAAGATCTACACGACGCTGGACGAGGAAGATCAGAACGCTGCCGCGAACGCGGTCAACTACACGCTCCCGGCCCACAGTCAGAACTACAACCCCGGCAAGCTCGCCGATACGGAAGTGGTCGTGCAGCCGGGGACCGGCGATATCAAGGCGATGGCCGAGGACCGGCCGTACAGCAGCAACGGCGGAAGCGGCAGTAACATCAACTACGCCGTGGATACGCAGTACGGCGGCAGCGCCGGCGTGCAGACCGGCTCCTCATCCAAGCTGTTCACGCTGATCACCGCGCTCGAGCAGGGTGTGCCGTTCGGGTTCACCATGCATGTACCTGGCAGTGCCACCATCACCGGCTACAGCAACTGCCAGGGCGGCCCGGCTGGTTATACCGATGGGATTCCCGGCGCGTACCAGGTGACGAACGCGGAAGGCCCGCAGTCCGCGTCCACCCAATCGATCTACACAGGCACCGCTCAGTCGGTCAACACGTTTTACGCCAACCTGGAAAAGAAGGTCGGGCTGTGCGACGTGGTCAAGACCGCCGCGGCATTGGGGGTACACCGCGCCGATGGCACGTCGCTGCTCCAGAGCGACGGCCAGGTGGCGTCGGCCGACAACTTCCCGTCCTTTACCCTCGGCTCGGTCAACGTGTCGCCACTGACCATGGCGGCGGCCTACGCCACCGTCGCCGCGCGCGGCAAGTACTGCGCCCCCGTCGCGATTACCCGGATCAGCACGGAGACCGGCAGCACGCTGCCGGTGCCGTCAGCCGACTGTCATCAGGCGATCTCCTCGGACGTCGCTGACGCCGTTAACTACGTTCTGCAAGGCGTGCTGACCGCACCGGGAGCGACCGGCGCGGGACTGTCAATCGGCAGGCCGGCGGCGGCCAAGACCGGTACGTCCAACGTCGAGGGCAGCAGCGCCAACGGCACCCCGTACGCGGCCTTCGCCGGCTACACGCCCAGCCTGGTGAGCTACACGTCGGTGTTCAATCCGGTCAGCCCCACGATGTACACCATGGGCGGTATCGACGCCTGTTACCACGACCTCGGCGGCGGCCAGAATTGCCCGGGCGAGATGTTCGGCGCGAACGCGCCCGGCCAGACCTGGGAGATGACCTTCGCCCACGCCAACCTGGGACCGGTGACGGGATTCGTCGGCGTCTCGCCGAGCAGCCCGCTGCTCAGCATGGGCGACGGCCAGACCGTCCAGCAGCAGAATAACGGTGGTGGTAGGAAAAGGAAGGCTAAGGCCAAGGCGGAGGCGGTAACGGCAACGGAGGACGGGGTGGCAACGGGGAACGGAGGCGGTAACGGCAACGGAGGAGGCGGCAACGGGGGCGGGAACGGCACCACCAATTGCATCTTCTTCTTCTGCACCGGAGGCGGCAACAACGGCGGCCCCGTCCAGGGCTAGTGGCAGAACGGCTCAGGGTGACGGAGCGAGTCCCGCGCTGAGGACTGCGACCAGCTGATCCGGCGGAACCTGCTGCTGTGCGCCGGAGTCCATGTCCCGCACGGTCACCAGCCTGGCACTGCGGTCCTGCGGCCCGTAGATCAGCGCGTAACGCGCCCGCCGGTCCGCGGCCCACTTGAGCTGCCGGGCCAGCTTGCGGCTGGAGCCGAGGTAGATCTCGGCGCGCAGGCCCGCCCTCCGCAGCCGCGCCGCGAACTCCATCGCCTCGGCGGCCGATTCCTCGTCGATGACCGTGATGGCCGCATCCAGCCGCGGCACGGTCACCGCCTCCTCGCTGAGCAGCCCGATGATGCGTTCCACGCCGAGCGAGCCGCCGCACGCCGGGACGTCCGGGCCGCCCAGCGCCGCGATCAGGTGGTCGTAGCGCCCGCCACTGGCGATCGAGCCCGGCATTCCCGCCGCCACCACCTCGAAGATGACGCCCGTGTAGTAATCGAGCCCACGGACCAGGCTGGGGGTGAAGCAGATCCGCTCCCCGCCGATCACCGGGGCCGCCAGCTCGATCAGCCGGTCCACCTCGGCCAGTCCCTCGCGTCCCTGTTCGGCGTCCGCGAGGACCTTCCGCAGCCGGTCCACCGCGTCGGGCGCGGTCAGGTCGGTCACGAGAGCCTCGGCCGTACCCGGGTCGAGCGACCGCGTGTCCACCAGTTCGCGTGCCACCTCGGCGGGGGCCAGCTTGTCCAGCTTGTCCAGGGTGATCAGCACGCCACCGCCGACAGCGGCCGGGATCCGGTACACCTGCAGCAGCCCGGTGAGCGCGCGCCGCGAGTTCACCAGGATCGAGAAGTCACTGACGCCGACCGCGCTCAGCGCGTCCGCCAGCGGCGCAGACCACTTCGGCGTCCGCGAGCGGTGACGCCGAGCCCACCACGTCCACGTCGCACTGCGCGAACTCGCGAAAGCGGCCGCGACCTGGCCGGTCGGCGCGCCAGACCGGTCCCATGACGTAGCGCTTGTACGGCACGGGCAGCTGGGAGCCGTAGGCCGCCACGACCCGGGCCAGCGGCACCGTCATGTCGTACCGCAGTGCGAGGTCCGCCTCACCGGTCGCCTCGTGCTCGCCGCGGCGGAGGATCTTGAAGATCAGCTTGTCGCCCTCGTCGCCGTACTTACCCGTCAGGGTCTCCAGACGCTCGAAGGCCGGCGTCTGCAATGGCTCGAACCCGTACCGCTCGAAGGCGTCTCGGATCGTCGCGAATACGTGCTCGCGCGCCCGCAGGTCGTCGGCGAGGAAGTCCCTCGTACCTGACGGCGGCTCGAACTGCTGCGACGCCATGATCAACTCCTCCATCCCGGCGTGACCGGGAACAAACCCGCTGTGCGACATTCCCGGCCCTGCGAGGGCCTGACTGGCCGGGCGTAGCGCCGCTAGCCGATCGCCGCACGGATGATGGACAGCACTCATCCGGCCGCCCTGCCGATGCTACTGGCCATCCTGGCCCCGGCCCGCCCGGTTTTCGGTTCCGGCGGGTCAGCCCGGCCGTACGGTCCTCGCTCGCTGCGCCGAACCGCATAGCTGGGCCACGTCCGGGGTGCCTTCCCGCTGTCGTTAGCCCTTGGGCGGCCTCCGAGCGGCCGGGCCCAGGTCGGGATCACAGCAGATAGTTCCCCGCCGCGGCGGAGTAGCGATGGAGTACGGCCTGCTCGGCCGCGGATGTGCGTATTGGCGGATCAGTGGGGCCGCTTCTGAGGCTGGAGGTCCGGCCGGAGGCCCGCGAGCCGACACGATGCTGGCCCGTTTTCGCCACCGCGGCAGCGAAAACGGGCCAGCGACGGCAGCGGCAGTCAGTCCGCCGTCTGGTCGTCGACCTCGGCCGAGGGCGCGTTGGTCTGAACCGACTTGATCCCGTTCAGCGCTGACGCCTTGCTTTCGTACGCTTCGCTGGTCGCGATCACCTGGCCGTTGCCTGCCACCAGGTTGAAGTGGAACTTACCGGTCGAACCCTTTTTGAGTACAAATTTCCCAGCCATATCTCTGCCCCTTGATCCGTAACCACCTTGTTGCAGCGGAAGCTACGTTCCCGTCCGGGGCAGCCTGACACCCGTAACTGGGAAGTCATGATCAAATTCTCCGGCATTGGCGTCTGTCATCAGAGCTTGTCAGGCCGGCCTGGGCCACTCGTTCTAAACCTGCTGGCCGCTCAGTCAGGAGGCTCCGGCCAGCTGCCTGCGCACTTCGGCGGCTATCCGGGCCCCCTCGGCGCGTCCCGCGATGCG
This sequence comes from uncultured Actinomycetes bacterium, assembly GCA_963775825.1. Taxonomy (GTDB): domain Bacteria; phylum Actinomycetota; class Actinomycetes; order Streptosporangiales; family Streptosporangiaceae; genus Bog-532. The sequence goes on along the minus strand of CAVZKY010000058.1, from coordinate 10,014 downwards.
AGGGGTGACGGTTTTCATGACCTGTCCCATACCCGGCAGGCCAGTGGCGCCTGTTTCGGCGACTGGCCTCGGCCACCACCCGGGTCAGCTCACCGTCGTCCAACTGGGCGGGCAGGTACCCCGCGAGCACCTTACCCTCGGCCTGCTCGGCCGCCGCCTGTTCGGCGCGACCCGCCGAACCGAACGCATCCGCGGCCTCCCGGCGTTTTTTCGCCTCTTTGGCCAGAACCTTCAGCACTTCGTCGTCGGACAGCTCGCGTGCGGCGTGCCCCGCGACCTCCTCGTTGGTGATAGCGGTGAGCGCACTCCGCAGCGTCCGCATCCGGACCTGGTCACGGGCTCGCATTGCCGCTGACAGGTCGGTCCGGAGCCGTTCCTTCAGTTCAGCCATGAAAACCATCCTCCCTGACATGGCACCATGGGTGGGTGCGAGCACGAGTCATCCTCCCCCTGGGCGCCGCTGCCGCCGGCGCGGCCCTGGCCTATGCGTCGGTCGTCGAGCGGAACTGGTTCGCTCTGCGGCAGGCCGAGGTCCCCGTCCTGGCCCCGGGCTCCGGGCCCCTGCGTATCCTGCACATCTCCGATACGCACCTGACCCCTGGCCGCAAGCGGCTGATGGCCTGGATCGCGTCGCTCGCCGACCTAGAGCCGGATCTGGTCGTCAACACGGGAGACTCGATCGCCCACCCCGATTCCGTCCCGTATTTCATCGACGCGCTCGGGCCATTGCTCGAGCGTCCCGGCGTATTCGTCTTCGGCTCCAATGACCTGTATCGGCCGATGCCGAAAAATCCTGCCCGGTACCTCTGGGAGACCAGCGCGCGGCGTTACCCGCGGCATGAGCCGGACCTGCCGTGGCAGAAGCTGGGCGACACGATGTGCGAAGCGGGCTGGCTCGACGCCAACAACCACAGTGGCCGGATCAAGGCGGCGGGCCTGGACATCGTAGTCGCAGGCGTACACGACCCGCATCTCAGGCGCGACCGCTACGAGCGTGTCGCCGGGTCGGCCGACCCTCGGGCTGACCTGCGGCTCGGCATCATGCATTCGCCGGAGCCACGGATGCTCGACCGCTTTACAGCGGACGGCTACGACCTGCTGTTCGCGGGCCACACGCACGGCGGGCAGGTATGCGTACCCGGATTCGGGGCCCTCGTGACCAATTGCGAGATCGAGCGGGCCCGGGTCAGTGGCCTGCACCGGCACCCGGCGGAAGGCGAGCCCGCCCTTGCCGGGAGGCGGGCCTGGCTACATGTATCCGCTGGTCTGGGTACCTCCCCCTGGGCCCCGGCGCGGTTCTCCTGCCGCCCGGAGGCGACCTTGCTCACGCTGGTGCCGGCCGGAAACGATTAAGCTGCTGGGCGCCCGGCCGCCGGTCGCACCGCGGCAGGATCTCGTTTCTCTGGCGTGCGCGGCGAGCCCTGGTATCCGCTAGACTTTGCGGGCCGGTCGGGTGAGCCTCACTGAGGCACGCCACCTTACCAGCGGGGTGTGGCGCAGCTTGGCAGCGCGCTTCGTTCGGGACGAAGAGGCCGCCGGTTCAAATCCGGCCACCCCGACCAAGAATTGCCAGCTCAGGGCCGGTACCCTTCCCGAAGGCACCGGACATGGGGCTGGCTTTCTGAGGGGTTTGGAGAAATCTTGGAGAAGATCTTGGATTCCGTCCTCTAGGGCCCGCGGGGGCACATCACGGTCGTTTGCAACGCACCCGGTTGTCCGGAGATCTGGCGTAGGCCCATGCGCGAACCGCTCAGCATGTCAAAGATCCTCGGCCACCACCGTTAAAGCCGCTAGCCGCAAAGCGGCGACGTCGGCCACGGGGCCCCCGGCTTGTAACAACATTCTCCACAGCTTCAAGGGCGCACCTTCGGCGCGCCGAGCCTGACGGCCAGGACGTGAACGCGAGGAGCGGGCGCGGCCAATCACGGGGGGATGAGCGGCCAAGGGTGGCCCGCCGTAGGCGGCTGAGGTCAGATCGGGACGCGCCGTAGGCGGGGCGGCAGCTTTCGTCGCGCCCTTCGGGCAGAAGCCCTACGGCGCGCCGAGCTGCCGCGCCCGATGGCCCCAGTGACCGACCGCGTACGGTGCCCGCCGTATCTGCCCGGTGCCGCGCTGGCCGCGAGGACCAGGCCGTCAGCCTCGCGCGAGATGTGCCGTCGCCGGGAAAGTCATCGGCACCGGGGCGGAACGCCGCGCATTATCCGGGCCGCCCCCTCCACCCACAAGGGCACCTGAAGATCCTTTCTAACGGCTTGCGCAGAAAGGATCTTCAGGACCCACCCTTGCACGCGGAGCCTCTGGCGACCCAGCGGGCCTGACGGCGAGGGCCAGGCCGAAGGCCAGGCCCGATGCGCGCGCGGCGAACCTTGAACCGTCGATCCTGCAAGACATAAGAAGAGGAAACCGAACTCGGCAAGCAGCTCAGCCGTCGTAAGAACTTCCACGCCCTGCTCTCTCGCACGCCCAGCGAGTCGCTTCTCGTTAGTGATGAGGGCACATGCCTCGTTCAATGCAGTGTGGGCGATCAGAGCATCCCGTGAGTGCTTGATGTTCCCGGACCTGAGCGGCTCGAATGTGTCATCGTCGTCCGCCATCACACGGCAGAAGTTGAGTCGTGAGAAGTCGAGGACGGCGCCACTCGTAGGAATCGGCCGACCGAGGAATACGAGCAGATTGAGCAGCCACTGACGCTTTTCCAGGTCACGTGTCGCGGCGATCTCATCAACGGTGATATGAGTGAAGAGGACCTCCAGCTTTGCTGAGCTGACGGCCTGGTCGAGAGCCTCGAACGCACCGAGTCGGGTGAGCAGGGGATCGAGTGCGTTGGAGTCAAGTAGGACACGGCGCATTGCTGGACGCTATCGCGATCACAAGTTCGCCGCACGGCGGTAGCCGATCGCTCGCTTGCGCAATTCGTCAACGGCTTCTGGCCGTGCAGCGTCGTTGTCGTACAGGGCTATCCCGCGCTCGGCCCACCAGCCGGCCCGCAGGGGAAACCCGGGGAAAATTGGCTGCCGGACCTAACGCCAGGCAACGCCACCGCGCCAGCCCCCGACCCTACATAGGGGTTGATGGCTGGCGCTTGAGCGTCGGCTGGCCCCGTTTGTGACCGCGATTTTAGCGTCGGGGTAGGGCGGCGGCCCGGCTGGCGGGCCGGGTGGCCGGGGGTTCCACGGGCCCCGGGGTTCTCCTTCCTTGGCCGTAGGAATGGTTTTGCGCTGGTCAGGGGGCTTGCGGAAGCCCGTCGATACGCTGCCACGCGGCGGTGATCGCGTCGGCCCACGGCCAGGTGGCCTGGATTTTCAGGCGGCGCCGCTCACCGATCGCTGTCGCCAATCCTGGGCCGCCCTGGACGCGAGACCACTCGCAAGGTTCTGGCGGCCACCAGAAGGATCAACCCGAATAGGGCCAGCAGGATTACCGATGTACCCTCCGAATGCAATGCCGATCCGATATAAGGATCTTAGGTGCGGGCCGGGTCGCGGCTAGTGTTACAGGGCCGAGCACAAGAACATGGCCCACAGATGGCACCGGGATGACGATCGTGGTGGGACTAAAGAGTACAAGCTGCGAACTGCCGGGTGGGAGGGGCGGCGATGTCGAAGGGGGTTAGGGATCATGTAACTGGTCAGGTGTCACGAATCGGCCAGGCGTGATCAGGTAACGGCGGGCACCCAGGGCCGGCCTTCGGTGAGCATGACGAGGGCATCGAAGAAGCTGAGCCCGTGCTTGGCGGCGGTCGAGAGGTAGCTCCGGATCGCGCAGAATTGCCGGGCGCCGGCAAGGGTGCGCAGGCACCCGGATATTTTCTGCTTCAGCTTGGTCATGCGTATATCGCGCTCGGATCCGTTGTTGTCTGGTGGTACCCGCCAGTCCCAGGTGAAACGCAGGTAGTCGTCCTGGCGGTCGATCAGGCGGCGGGCCAGGGCGTTGTGTTTTTTCATCAGCGTGCCGGCGCGGGCGGCGGTCTGGCTGGCCCCAATCAGGGCCGCGGAGCGGTAGCTGTGGATCTGCGCGGCCAGCGCGGCCGGGTCAGCGGCGGCGCAGCCCTGGCTGATCGCCTCGCTTGCCAGCTGCTGCATCCCGGTGATCGCCTCGGCGGCCTGGGCAGCCCAGCACCATCGGCCAGCTGGGGCGCAGTCGGTGACGGCCTGCAGTTCGCGGAGCGCGTGCGCACAGCAAAGCTGGTGCTCAGGCGTGGTGTAGGTGTCATACGGGGCCCACGCGTCATGAACGGCGACCCCGGCGAAGGACGGCAGGACCCCCATCGCCTCCATGGCCTCCGTCCCGCGCCGGGTGTGCACCGTCAGCAGGGTGTACTTGCCGGTGCGGGCACAGTGCACCCAGTGCAGCTTCCCCTCCACGCGGAACCCGGTCTCGTCGAACCCGGCCACGGCACTGGCGGCGATCTGCTCCCGTGCCCGCTCCAGGAAGCCGCCCAGCCGCCCGGCGGCCCGGGCGGTGACCGCCGCGACCGTCCCCGCCGACAGCGGGACGCCGAACAGCTCAGCCAGCGCCTGCGCGGTGCGCTTCTTCGAAAGGAACTGCCCGATATAGAGATAGATGACGATCGCGGCGATCCGCGGCCCGTACTGCACCAGCGCCTCCGCCCCCTGCGGGGCCGCGGCCCTGGTGCGGCGCCCGCAGCTGCATTCCCGCTCAATGAGCTGATGCTCGGTCACCTCCACCGCCGCCGGCGGCAGGTCAAACACCTGACGGCGCTCCACGCCGGTGACCGGACGGCCCGCCAGGCCCGCCCCGCACCCGCCGCAGCAGGCCGGCTCATGCGGCACTTCCCGGTCCGGCCGGGCCGCCTGCATTAAGGTGCGGCCCTCATGGCCGTCCTGCCCGCCGGGCTTACGGCCGCTCTTCTTCCGCAGCGACCGCGGCGGCGGCTTGCCCAGCCCCTCGGCAGACGGCGGCTTCGAGGAATTCCGCGGCGTCTGCCCCAGCCGGGCCTCAAGCTCAGCGATCCGCTCCCGTGCCTGCGCCAGCTCCGCAATGGCCTGCGCTAAAGCGGCCTGGGAATCAGCTAGCTCACGGCGCAGCGAGGCCACAAGCGCGGCAAGCACCTCATCGCCAGAACCAGCATGATCACCGGGCACACCCGGACACTACAACGCAAGATCACCCGATGCGCGCACCATCGCATCACCGGCGTGCCCGGCTCAGGCCCGCAATGACCGCCAAGACAAATAGACCTGACCAGTTACGGGATCACGAGGGTGTCGTGGCCAGCTTCCGCAGGGCCATCGAGCTAAGCCCGCAGGGTTCATGGCGCGTAAGTTGGCACTGCCCCCGTGACCTGCTCGGCTGCTGCAGATCAGATGTCTGGAGTGCGGGGCAGAGACTGCTGACGCTCAGTTCTGCGTCCGGTGCGGGGCCTCTGTCATTCATCAGCTGTCCCTGGCAGCAGACCCGGCGGCCCAGGTGAGCTTGTCCTCTGACGCCAGCGCGGGACACTGGCCCCCAAGGCCTGCGCCCGACTCGGAAGTTGGCGGCACCGTGCTGGCCGAGTGGGTCGAGGTGCGTAAATTCTCCACCACCCGCCTGCGGCCCGGCTATGACCAGGAGGAGGTTGACGCCTTCCTCACAGCTATTCGCGACTCGTTCCTCGGAGTAAGGCAACCATCTCTGAGACCAGATGAGATTCGGGGCAAGCAGTTCTCGACCACCCGCCTGCGACCTGGATACGACGAGGAGGAGGTTGACGCCTTCCTCGATGAGGCCGAATTGAGGATGGCAGCTCAGGGCAGCGACCTTGATACAGGCAAGGCGCAGGACGGCGAGCCAGAACTGGACGCCGACAGCCCGCCGGTCCAGGACCAGCCGACAACAAGCCGGACCTACCTGATCGCGACTGCCTGCCTTGTTGGCGGCCTCGTTAGCGTAGGGCTGGCCGCCACCGAGATAGCGGAGTACGCGCACCACAACTGGGTTGGCAGCCTGGCCATCCTGGGCATGATAATCGGGGCACTCGCGGGACTCACGACAGTGGCGGTGAACGAAGAGAAGCCGCCTGGATGGGCCCGTCGCATCAACACCGTCGCAGCGTGGCTTGCACTTATCGGCTTTTTCTGGCTGCTGTTCTTTTTCATGGGCCAACATGGGGTGGTGCTTAAAGGGGGGTTATGCAAAACGTTCCTTGAAGAAGTAAAGTCCGATTGTGGCTCTGAACGATGCCTTAAAGGTCTTCAGCGGTCGACGATAGTCCACCTGCCCGGTGATCCCCGCATGCTGTCGGCCCACCCCAACCGTCCGGTCGCCCTTCTTCAGCTCCGCGGTCTCGTCCAGCACCACGACCGCCTCCGCATCGCCCAGGTGCGCGAGGACGAACCGCTGCAGCGCGGCCAGCGCCGCCGTCCAGTCCCAGGTGTTATCGGCGCTGGTCTCAGTTCTGGTCTCATTCGCCGCGGTTCGAGAGCGCGTACGCAGAGGACCGGACCAGGCCGCAGCTCCAGGTCACAGACCGCGCTGACCCGCCGCGAACGCACGGCCACAGACTTGGAAAGCGTGTGGGGGACAGCAGTCGCTCACGACCGGCTTGCGAGCGACCGAGTAACCAAGTGAGTAACAATCGCCATCGACAGCAGTGTGTCGGCGCTCATGTAATTCCCCAGCTATGAGGGGCTAGCGATCACCTAATTCCCCACCTCGATCACGTAATTCCCCATGGGGACGGCGTGCGTGTCGTGGTGGACCTGGCCATCGAGAAGGAGCAACCTTCCTCCCGTCTGGGACGGGGGGCCGATGGCAAGGAGAACGTTCGACGTGATTGACGTCGCGGAGATACTCGTGCACTGGCATGCTGGCCGGTCGCTGAGCGAGATGTCGCAGAGCCTGGGGGTGGACCGCAAGACGCTGCGGAAGTACGTCGCGCCGGCGGTGGCGGCGGGCATCGCCCCGGGCGGGCCTTCGAAGAGCGAGCTGGAGTGGCATGAGCTGGTCCGGGAGTGGTTCCCGGAACTGGCCGATACCCGGCTGCGGCAGGTGACCTGGCCGGCGATCAGCGAGCACCACGATTACATCACCGCGCAGCTCAAGGCCGGGGTGCGGATGTCGACGATCCACCAGCGGCTGCGGGACGAGCGGGGGCTGGCGGCCAGTGTGGCGAGCTTCCGCCGCTATGTGAATGCCAGCATCCCGGAGGAGATCCGCCGGTCGCAGGTGACAGTGTGGAACCCGCAGCCGGCCGAGGCGGGTGAGCAGGCGCAGATCGACTACGGCCAGCTGGGCCGGTGGCTGGACCCGCTGACCGGCAAGCTGCGCACCGTCTGGGCGTTCGTCATGGTGCTGGCCTGCTCGCGGCACATGTTCGTCCGGCCGGTGCTGAAGATGGACCAGCGCGCCTGGACCGAGTGCCACGCCGCCGCGTTCGGGTTCTTCGGCGGCGTCCCGGCCCGGCTGGTGCCGGACAACCTGAAGACCGGGGTGGACAAACCCGACCTCTACGACCCGAAGCTCAACCGGTCCTATGCCGAGATGGCCGCGCACTACGGCTGCCTGATTGACCCGGCCCGGGCGCTGAAGCCCCGTGACAAGGCAAGGGTGGAACGCCCGATGCCTTATGTCCGCGACAGCTTCTGGCGGGGCCGGGAGTTCACCTCGCTGGCGCAGATGCAGGCCGAGGCGGAACGCTGGTCGCTGGAGGTCGCGGGGCAGCGGCATTGCCGGCTGTGGCGGAAGCCGCCCCGGCGGCGGTGTTCGAGGCGGTGGAGAAGGATGCCCTGCGGCCGCTGCTGGCCCGGCCGTTCGTGCTGGCCACGTGGGCGACAGCGAAGATCGGCCCGGACATCCACGCCCAGGTCGACAAGGTGCTGTATTCGGTGCCGTGGCAGCACATCGGCAAGACCGCCGACGTGCGCGTCACCGCGACGATGGTGCAGTTTTTCATCGGCGGGAACCTGGTCAAGACCCATCCCCGGAAGATCCGCGGGAAGCAGACCGACTTCGGCGACTACCCGCCGGAGAAGATCGCGTTCCACATGCGTACCCCGGCCTGGTGCCGCAAGCAGGCGGCTGCGATCGGCCCGGCGTGCGAGCAGGTCATCGCGGAGCTGCTGACCGACAACGCCCTCTACCGGCTCCGCTCGGCGCAGGGCGTGATCGGGCTGGCCGACAACACGACCCCGCCCGGCTGGAGGCCGCCTGCGCCAGGGCGAGCACCGCCGGTGACCCGTCCTACCGCACGATCAAGGGCATCCTGGCCGCTGGCACCGAGCAAGACCAGCTGCCCGCCACGGCCGGGGACGGCGGCGCGTCCGCGTTCCTGCGCGGCCCTGCGTCCTTCGCGAACGTCATCCCCCTGCCCGGCACGATCCCCAGCGACGCGGTCGCCCCGGGAACACGACGGAGATCACGTCATGATCACCGTCACCTGCAGGAACCTCGCCGCCTAGGCACTCCTCACCGCAGGCACCGCCGCCAGGCACTCCGCCCGCGCCACCCACCCCCACATCCGACAAGGAAGAACAGCCCGCATGAGCACCGTCACCGTCACCGACCGCAGCGCGCTGACCGCGGCGCTGCGGAACCTGAAACTATCCGGCATGCTCGCCACCCTCGACGCCCGCCTGGCCCAGGCGCACGCCGGGGAACTCGGCCACCTGGACTTCCTCCAGGTCCTGTGCCAGGACGAGATCTCCCGCCGCGAGTCCATGTCCCTGCCACCGGCGGATTCCGCCGCGCCCGCTTCGAGAACGAGGCCACCCTCGAAGGGTTCGACTTCGGCGCCTCGCCGAAACTGCCCGCCGCCCAGATCCGCGACCTCGCCGCCCTGCGCTGGCTCGCCGGCGGCGAGTCCGTCATCCTCTACGGACCCGTCGGCGTCGGCAAGAGCCACATCGCCCAGGCCCTCGCCCACCTCGCGATCCGCTCCGGCGCCGACGCCCGGTTCATGAAAACCAGCCGCGTCCTCGCCCACCTGGCCGGCGAGGCCGACCGCACCTGGGACAGGCGGCTCGCCGAGCTCACCCGCCCCGCCGTCCTGGTCCTGGACGACTTCGCGCATGCGAGAGCTCACCGCACCCCAGGCCGACGACCTCTACGAGCTCATCACCGAACGCGCCGGGAAATCCCTGATCCTGACATCCAACCGGGCGCCCGCCGACTGGTACCCGCTGTTCCCCAACCCGGTCGTCGCCGAATCACTCCTGGACTGGCTCATCAACAACAGCCACCAGGCCTTCATGAACGGGCCCAGCTACCGGCCAAAAAAGGCGCCCGGGCGTGTCGTCTCCACGGGGAACACGAGCGGAAAAATAGAATAAGAACACGGCCAGGACCTGGAGAATACTTGATCAAAACCCCTGGGGAATTACGTGAGCGCCCACACTATCGGCAAACTCGATGCCTTTCATGCTGTTTACATATTTGATACTCTCCACTGTCATCATCGGATGCATGGTGGCATATTATTTTTGGAGCACTAGTTGGATATCTTGATACTGTCTGGCTGATTGGGATATGGCTAGTTGTTCGCGAGTTTTGCTACCGTGATAAAGCGATGGTTCGGGATGCCCATACCAACAGATAGACCATATATGCATGCAGTCAGGCTATATTTCATTCTGCTGGTTACACTGATTCCTTACCTGATCGTGTTTAGTGATCTCTATTATGACCTAGGACATAAATACGCAAATGAATGCACTAATATTGCGATGACAAAAATGTCGAGCCTTTACTTCGCTACAACGACATTGGGTGCGGCTCTTTTGGAGTGAGTGCGCGTGAGGGGGTATAGCGCCGTGTGGTGTTGTGTGGCCGGTTTGCCTGTGTCGGTGCGTGCTTAAAGGGCCCTGTCCGTTACGTTCCTGGTTTGTCTGACGACCGGAAACGGAAAAGAAGGAGCCCGGTGCAAGAGTACGCGGCGGAGCCGGAGGGCGGGGCGTTCGCGCAGTCCAGGACGTGTTACCGGGAGCTGGAGGTAATGGCTGTCCGGGGGAGGAAGCCGCGGGGCTGCGGCATGCTGACCTGGAGGAACAGTGGCAACTACCGGGGCCGGGAGCTGCT
>CAVZKY010000057.1:0-22837 GCA_963775825.1 uncultured Actinomycetes bacterium | reverse complement strand
CCTGGTGAACTTTGCGCCCGGCTGTTACCGGGTCGGGTGGGCCGCGTGCCAGACGGTCCGGGGGTCAGCGGCATGTCGATGTGGTCAATGTCGAGGGCATCGCAGACCGCATTCACGACCGCCGGAGGGACCCCGATGCAGCCGGCCTCGCCCGCACCCTTGCTGCCGAACGGGACGTTCGGATTCGGCGTCTCGGTCTCCAGCAGGTCGACCGGCGGCATGTCGGCGGCGGTCGGCAGCAGGTAGTCCAGCAGCGTGCTCGCCTCGGGCAGGCCGTCTGGAGTGTAGCTCGCCTCCTCGAACAGCACCTGGCCGAGGCCCTGGGCGATCGAGCCGTAGCCCTGGCCGTCCACGATCATGGGATTAACCACGACGCCGTAGTCGTCGACCGCGACCAGGCGCAGGATGTGCACGTCGCCCAGCTCCGAGTCGACCTCGACCACCGCGGCGTAGCAGCCGAAGGGAAAGGCCTGCGGCGGCTTGAAGCGGTCGTCGGCGCGCAGCGGGCCCGTCTGCTGGACCAGCTCGCCGAGCGTCACGCTCTGGCCGCCGGCGCGGAACCGGCCCCGGGCGTAGCTGACCTCAGCCACGTCAACCTCGCACGCGGTCGCGAACCGCTGCCGGGCCACCGCCAGCACCTGCTGCGACGCTCGCCACAGGGCTCCCCCGCCGACCTGCAGAGACCGGCTGCCGAACGTGGCGAACCCGTACGGCACCTCGCGGGTGTCGTTCTGCACAAGCCGCACCCGGTCCAGGCTGATCTCCAACGCGGTCGCCACCACCTGCGGGAACACCGTGGGATGGGCCTGGCCGGTGCAGGTGGAGCCGGACCGGGCGATGACCGACCCGTCCGGCTCGACTTCGACGCTGCCGAACTCATCGGTATCGGGCGGGCCGCCGGACCGCTCGACGTAGCAGGCGATCCCGACTCCGAGCGGTCGCTGCCCGGCACGGCCGTCGGACCGGCGGCGGCGCTGGGCCGCGCGTACCTCGTCGTACCGGACGGCCGCCACGGCCCGGTCCAGGGCCGCCTCGTAGTTACCGGAGTCGTAGGTGCGACCCGTCAACGTCCGGTACGGGAACTCACGGATGAAGTTGCGGCGGCGCAGCTCGACCGGATCGATCCCGAGGCGGCGGGCGAGCTGATCCATGCTGCGCTCGATCGCGTAGGCCGCCTCGGGGCGGCCGGCGCCGCGGTAGGCGGAGGTCGGCGGGGTGGTGGTGAGCACGGTGCGCACGCGCGCGTAGACCCGCGGGTGCGGTACGACCCGGTCGCCATGGCGCCGGTCTCGCCCGGGATCGCGTCACCGGTGTGCGGATAGGCGCCGATGTTGGCGTCCGCCCGCAGCTCATAGCCCAGCAGCCGACCGTCCTCGGTGGCAGCCAGCCGGGCCTCCTGCTGCTGGCCCCGGCCCCGCGTCGAGGTGGTCAGCGCTTCCGCGCGGTCCTCGACCCACCGCACCGGCCGGCCCAGCAGCCGGGCCAGGTGGCAGGCGAGCACGTACTCCGGGTAGGACCCGCTCTTCGCGCCGAAGGCCCCGCCGGCCATCGGCACGACCACCCGTACCTGGCTGGGCTCCAGCCCGAACACCCGGGCCAGGCCGTCCCGGAGCCGGTGCTGTGCCTGATGGGACACCCAGACGGTGAACCCGCCGTCCTCGTCCTGGCGCGCCAGCACGGCCCGGCCCTCCAGGGAGGTGGGGATCAGGAACTGCTGCCGGTAGCGGCCCGTCACCACCACCGGCGCGGTGGCGAACACGTCGTCGGCGGGCGCGCCGTACTCCCGGTCCGACATGACGTTGGAGCGACCGGGGAACAACGGTGCCGCGTCCGGCAGGGCCGCCTGCCCGGCATCGAGCAGCGGCGGCAGCGGCTCCAGCGCGACGATGACCCGCTCGGCCCCGTCCTCGGCGAGCGCCCGTGATTCCGCGGCGACCACCGCGACCGGCTCGCCCGCGAACCGGACGACGTTGCGGGCCAGCGGGAAACGCTCCGGGCCGCCGAATTTCGCGCCTCCGGGCCCGGGCGGCCCTGGGGCGGGCGGCAGGTCCGGAAGGTCGGCGGCCGACCACGCGCCGGCAACGCCGGGCAGGCCGCGCGCGGGCGCGGGGTCAACCCGGGCCAGCCGGGCGTGGGCCACCTCGCTGCGGGTGAAGGCCAGCTCCACCGTCCCGGGCACCTGGAGGTCGGCCACCGTCTGCGCGGCGCCCATCAGCAGGGCCGAGTCCTCCCGGCGGTGGATGCGCACGCCGATGTAGGAGGTGTTTGAGCCCGCACCGCTGTGGTACTCCACGAGTTATGGGGATACCCCTCCACTCTGCCTTCATGCGGTGAAGCCGCCGCCGTTCCGCTACCGCGCCGTAGCCTCGGTGGCCGAGGCAACCGAACTTCTGGCCGAGCTCGGCACTCATGCGGCCGTTCTGGCGGGCGGCCAGAGCCTGCTGATCGACCTGCATTTCCGTCGGGCCCGCCCCGAGCTGGTCGTGGACATCAACCAGCTCAGCGAGCTCGCTCAGCTGCAGCTCGCGGACGGATGGGTGCAGATCGGCGCGCTCGTCCGGCACCGCGAGCTTGAGCAGGGCCAGCTCGGCCGGGGCGCCGCCGGGCCTGCCGCCGCCGGGCGGGCCACGGGCGGCGGCGGGCGGGCCACGGGCGGCGGCGGGCGGGCCACGGGCGATTCCGCTGACCCGCTCGGGCGGCTGTGTGCGCTGGCCGCCCGGCACATCGCTCATCCGCCGGTGCGGGTACGCGGCACGTTCGCCGGCAGTGTCGCCTGGGCCCACCCAGCGGCCGAATGGTGCGCGCTGGCCGCGGCCATGGAGGCGGAGATGCTGCTGGCCAGCGCGGCGGGCACCCGCACCATCCCGGCCAGCCAGTGGTTCACCGGACGGCACCAGACCGCCCGCCGCCCGGACGAGCTCCTGACCGCGGTCCGGATGCCCCTGCTCGGCGCCGGGACCGGCGTCGGCTTCGCCGAGCACCGCCGTACGCACGCCAGCTTCGCCATGGCCGCCGCGCTCACCGCCGTCAACGTCACCGAAGGCCAGGTGAACTGGGCCAGGATCGGGATGGCCAGCGCCGCGGACGTACCGGTCCGGGCCCGGGCCGCCGAGTCCCTGCTGGCCGGCCAGGCGGTGTCGGAGCAGCTCGTCCTCGAGGCAGCCGAGGCGGCGGCCGCGGCCGCGGAACCGGTCGCCGAACCGCACTGCTCGCCCCGCTACCGCCGCCAGGCGCTGCGCGTGATGGTGCAGCGGGGCTTGCAGCAGGCGGTGTTCGGGTGAAGGTCGGGTTCCGGGTCAACGGCACCGCCCACGAGCTAGACGTCGAGGCCAGGACGACCCTGGCGGACGCCCTCCGCGACGACCTGGGCCTGACCGGGACCAGGCTGGGCTGCGAGCACGGGGTCTGCGGCTCCTGCACGATCCTGCTGAACGGCGTCCCCGCGCGGTCGTGCCTGCTGCTGGCGGTGCAGTGCGGCGGGGCCGACATCGGCACCGTCGAGGGCCTCGCGGCAGGGACGCCGGAAGAGCCCCAGCTGCACCCGCTGCAGGAAGCGTTCACCGAAGAGCACGCGCTGCAGTGCGGGTTCTGCACCCCCGGTTTCCTGATGCTGCTGGCCGGCGAGCTGGCCGCCGATCCGGGCCTGGACCTGGATGAGGAGAAGCTCAGCCAGGTACTGGCCTCGAATCTGTGCCGCTGTACCGGTTACGTGGGCATCCGCCGGGCCGCGGTCGCGGCCGCCCGGCGGATGCGGTCGCCCACCGGCCCCCGATCTCCGGCCGACGGGCACAAGCGAGCCTGACCGCCGCCGCCCAGGGTTGGCAATGGGATCCGGGTTGGATGCGCGGACCCGGCGGGCCCGTCGGACCCGTCGGACCCAGCGCCACGGCGGGCCGTCGGACCGGGTTACTCCAGCACGTAGGTGCCCGGCGCGGGGCCGAGCGGCGGGTACGCCTGGCTGCCGAGCTCGGCGCTTGCCTCCTTCGCCTCCCCGGACCGGGCCAGCATCCAGTCCAGCCACTGCGGCCACCAGGAACCGCCGTGCCACATGGCCCCGGCCTGCCAGGCATCCGGGTCCTGGCCGCCGGCCGGGCCGGTCCAGTAGCCGTACTTCGCCGTCTTGGCCGGGTTGACGAAAGACTGGATGTGACCGGACTTGACCAGGGCGAGCTCCTTCTCGCCGCCCAGGAGCTGGGTCAGGCCGTAGCAGACCCGCCACGGGGTGATGTGATCGGTGAACCCGAACACGTGGAAGGTGTCACAGGTAACCTTGCCAAGATCGATCGGCGTGCCCAGCGAGGTGATCTCGCCGGGGGTGACCGCGCTGTTGTTCAGTGCGATCCGGGTGCTGTCCGCCGAGAACTTGGCGGGCACCGACGCCGCATCGTCGTTCCAGGCCAGGACGTCGAAGGCGGGCGGCTCCTCGCCCAGCAACCAGCCGCTCACGGCGTAGTTGAAGACCAGGTTGTTGGGCCGCAGCCAGGCGAACGTCGTCTTCATCATCGAGCCGTCGATGACCTGGCCGCTCGCCGCCGCCTGCGCGAGCATTTTCTGGGACGGCTCCGAGCCGAACATGCCGACCACGTTCGGGGACCCACTGTTCATCATCGTGACCAGGAACGTGGCCGCGTTGACCGACTCCTCAGCCCGGGCCGCCAGCACGCCCAGGGCGAGCGTGTTCGTCATGCCGCCGGCGCACAGCCCGAGCAGGTTGATGGTCTCGCTGCTGGTAATGACCTGCACGACGCTGACGGCGCGCAGCGCGGCCGCCACGTAGTCGTCGAAGCCCCAGCGCCCGTGGCCCAGCTCCTCCTTCGGGTTCCGCCAGCTCACCATGAATACCGTGAAGCCGTTCTCGACCGCGTACTCGGCCATGCTGCGGCCCGGTGCGAGGTCGAGCACGTAGTACTTGTTGACCTCCGGCGGCACCATCAGCAGCGGGCGGCTGCGCACCGTCGGCGTCTGCGGCGTGTACTGGAGCAGCTCGAACATGTCCTCGCTGTAGACGACCGCGCCCGGGGTGCAGGCGAGCTGCTCGCCCACCTTCAGCGTGTCCCGCTTGACCATCCTCGGCATGCCGCCCTCAGCCAGGTCGCGCAGCATGTTCTGGGTGCCGTTGACCAGAGAGAGGCCACCGGTCTCGAACGCGCGCTTGAGCGCGGCCGGGTTGGTCATCAGCAAGTTGGTGGGGGCCAGCGAGGCGGTCATGATGTTGGCCAGATACTCGGCCCGCGCCTTGCGCTCCCACGAGGTGTCCACGGCGCCGGCCATCCGGCCCGCCCACTCCTCGAACAGCCGGTAGGTCTGCCCCAGCCCGAGGAAGGCCGGGTTCACCTTCCAGGTTGGATCCTTGAACCGGGCGTCCTTCGCGCCATACTCGAGGTCCGACTGGCCCAGCGCGATCTTGGTCAGCTCACCGACCAGCCAGGGCAGCTGCCGGGCCGCCTCACTGGGGCTGAGCAAATCCACGGCCGACTGGAGCATCCCGGCCGGATCGCGGTTCGGCCCGGTCGGCATCAGGCCCCCGACGGGAACCTCCGGTTCGGGTTCGGCCGACGGTGGGCCCGCGGATGGGGCCTCGTCGTGGCCCGAGGGCCCGGTCTGCGTGCTGCCGTCGCCGGGGAAGGGCGCTTCATTGTGGCCCATGATCCCTCCTTAGCTAATGGGATCCGTGCCTTCAAGTTCGCACCGTCGGGCAAGAAGTCAAGCAGACACGACGCGCTGATGCCCGCGGTTGGGTCTTACGTCCGCACCAGCCAGGACCAAAGGCAGATTCCGCCCACTTCGCGGCATCCGGCGGCCGCGGCGCCAGCTTCCGCTTGGCAAACTGCCCAATCGCTTGATATAGTTAGCAACAGATACCCGAGGAGGCAGCAATCATGACCGAGACCCAGAGCGTGCGTGACGTACAGGGCGAGATCATCAAGACCGTCAACCAGAGCCAGGACGCGCTTATCGAAGTGGTCCGCGACTGGACCGACGCCGTGCAGGCCATTACGCCGAAGCTCCCGACCGTCAACGTCCCGTTCGCCGGCAAGGTCCCGGAGCCGGAGCAGCTCGTGGCCAGTGCCTACGAATTCGCCGAGCAGCTGCTGCGCAGCCAGCGGCGGTTCGCCGAAGAGCTGATCAAGGCGACGAGCCCGCTGCTTCCGATCCCGAGCGGGACCAAGGCAGAGACCATGAGCCACAAGGCCGGGGCCAAGTAAGTCAGCACCGAACAGCTGGCCGATAGGGCCAGGTGGGAGTACCGCAGGAGGCGGGCCGGCATGCTGGCCCGCCCTTGCGCTGTGCTTACTATTTTTAGCGCGACACTACAGCAACGGCGGGGCCCGACGATGACAGATCCGTGGCAGGCGCAGCGCGAGGCGCTCGGCGCCTTCATCCACACCCAGCGCAAGCTGGCGAACCTTTCCCTGCGCCAACTGGCCGACCTGACCAGCCTCTCCAACCCGTACCTGAGCCAGGTCGAGCGGGGGCTGCATCAGCCGTCCGTGCGAGCTCTCAAGGCGATCGCGGATGCGCTCAACGTGTCGGCTGAAACGCTGCTGGCCGAAGCCGGGCTGGTCGACGCCATGACCACCGGAAAACGGCCCGAAGAGCCGCCGCCGGAGACCGAGGCGGCCATCCGCGCCGACGAGCGTCTCAGCGAGGCCCAGCGGACCGCCCTGATCGCCGTGTACCGCAGCATGCTGGACAGGGAATGACGGCGGGCTGGATCTGCGTGGCGTGCGGCAACCACTACCCGGCCGGAGATACGCCGCCCGCATCCTGCCTGATCTGCACCGACGAGCGCCAGTGGGTGTCCCCGGATGGGCAGCGGTGGACCACGCTGGCGGAACTGACCACGGACGGCCGCCGGTGCGACATCGGCGAAGTGGAGCCCGGTCTGCTCGGCATCGGCGTCACCCCGCCGGTCGGCATCGGCCAGCGCGGCCTGCTCATCGTCACGCCCGCGGGAAATCTGCTGTGGGACCCGCCGGGCTTCCTGGACGACCCGGCCATCAGCCGGGTCCGCGCGGCGGGTGGCCTGCAGGCCGTGACCGCCAGCCACCCGCACTTCTACGGGGCGATGGCCGAGTGGAGCGCGGCCTTCGGCGCGGACATCCTGGTGCCGGAGGCGGACGCCTCGTGGGTCACCCGCCCCGATCCGGCCATCCGCGCCTGGGCCTCGCGCGAGGCGGTCCTGCCCGGGGTGACCCTGATCCAGTGCGGGGGGCACTTTCCCGGCAGCGCCGTCGTGCACTGGGCCGACGGTGCGGACGGGGCCGGCGTCCTACTGACCGGCGACACGATCTTCGTCACGCCAGGCGCGGACCGGATCACCTTCGTCTGGAGCGCCCCGAACCGGCTGCCGCTGCCGGAGGCCGCGGTCCGCGGCATCGTCAGCGCGGTCAGCCCGTTCGCCTTCGACCGGATCTACGGCGGCTGGGCCCCGGCCATCCACTCCGGAGCCCGTCGGGTGCTGGAACGTTCGGCCGCCCGGTACATCGAGTTCCTCCGCGGGGAGGCCCCGGTCTGAGCGATTCGGGCGTGCGGGCGGCTCGCCGGTGCACGGGCCGCGGGCGGGGCCGGGGCGATCGGGCGAGCGCACCCGGAAGCGGGCTGCCAGTCACCTCCGCGCCCCCAGGTCCAAGGGCGGGAGGATTCCGGCGTACGCGTTACCGGCCTGCGGCCGTACCATGGCAGAATTCCTCTGGTAGCTTCTACGGCCTCGTAGAAATTATACAAGTTTGTGGACAGTACTCCTGATCTGGACGACAAACACCGGTTAATGAGCACAACGTCATGAGCACAAAGTCATGAGCACTGGCGACCGCCCCGGCGACGGCGCGCGCCGTGCGGCCGGCGAACTGGAGAGCGCGGTCCTGGCCGTCCTGCACGCCGCGGGGACGCCGCTATCGCCCGGCACGGTCCGCGAGCGCCTCGGCGGGGGCCTCGCCTACACGACCGTCGTGACGATCCTGTCCCGGCTGCACGCCAAGGGAGTCCTGGACCGGGCCCGGATGGGACGGGCCTACCTGTACGCCCCGGTCGCCGACGAATCGGGCCTCGCGGCCCGCCGGATGGCCACCGTGCTGGCTGCGGAGCCGGACCGCGCGGCCGTCTTGGCCAGGTTCGTTTCCGGCCTCTCGGCCTCCGACGAGCAGCTACTGCGCCGTATGCTCGGGGCCGAGGCCCCCGGCCAGGACTGAGGAGCGCCGTGCCGCTGGTTATCTTCCTGCCGCTCGCAGTCCCACTCTGCGTGGCTTTCGGCGCACGCCCGGTCGCCGCGCGGCTCCCCCCGCAGGCCGCAACCTGGCTGCTGACGGTGGCGGCGGTCGCGCTGGCCGCGCTCAGTACCGCCGTCCTGATGCTGCTGGCCGGGGCCGCGGCGATCCGGATTCCCCTGGTGGCCACAGTCGGCCATATGTCGCTGCAGGTGGTCCGCCGGCACGACCCGACGTCGCTGTCCGTCTCGGTCGGCGGGACCGCGCTGCTGGCGGTGGCCACCGCCGCGGCGGGCCAGGCCGGCTGGCGGCGGGTGCGGGCGCTCGTGATGGCCGCCCGCCAGGCGCGCTGCCTGCCCGGCTCGCAACAGATCGTGGTCGTGCCGGACGGCTCCGCGGACGCCTACGCCGTACCCGGATGGCCAGGCCGGATCGTGGTCACGGCCGGGATGCTCGACGCGCTCAACCCGGACGAGCGCCGGGTGCTGCTAGCGCACGAGGGCGCGCACGCCGCCGGTCACCACTACCTGTTCACCGCGCTCACGCACTTCGCGGCGGCGGCCAACCCGCTGCTGCGTCCGGTCGCCGCGACGGTGACCTATACGGTCGAGCGGTGGGCCGACGAGACAGCCGCCCGGGACTGCGGCGACCGGCGCCTAGCGGCCCAGGCCGTCGGGAAGGCGGCACTCGCCTCGGCCGGCCGACCGGCGCCCGCCCGGCGGCGGCACGTGGTCGCGCTGGGCATCGCCGGGCCGTTCCGCCGGCCCGGCGCCACCCGTCTGGGCCGGGCGCTCGGGCTCGGCGGGCCAGGCCCCGTGCCGCGCCGCGTCGCCGCGCTGCTCGCGCCGCCGCCGCGGATTCGCCCGCTGCCGGTCGCGGCGGTCGCCGTGGTCGTGCTCATCTCCAGCGTCGCGGCGTTCGACGCGGCCATCGGCCTGCACGCGCTGGTCGAGCTGGCTCAGGCGAGGGTATTCCCCAGCCGGTCCTGAGCACCGGCCAGCACCTGCTCAGTCGAGGACGGCGAGCGCGAGCGGGATGCCGGCCGGGCCAGGGCGCAGCCGCATCAGGCGCCCAGCCAGCGGCTGCTCTTCCCGTTCGGCGGGCGACAGCGGTTCCCGTGCGGTCGTGACGTACAGGTCACCCAGGTCAGGGCCGCCGAACGCCACGCTCGTCGGGTGTGTCACCGGCAGCGAGACCACCTGATCCAGCCGGCCGTCCGGCGCGTACCGGTGCAGGACGCCCGAGCCGTTGACCGCGACCCAGACGCCGCCTTCGGCGTCGACGGTCAGCCCGTCCGGCACGCCCGAGGCACTGGCCAGGTCGGCGAATGCGCGGCGGTCGGACACCTGGCCCGTGGCGGGAGTGAAGTCGAGCACGTCGATCCGCTTGGTGGGGCTGTCGACGTAGTACACGGTCCCGCCGTCCGGGCTCCAGCCCAGGCCGTTGGAGATGGTCACGCCGGAGAGCACGGACGCCAGCGTGCCGCGGTGCTCCAGCCGGTAGAGGGTGCCGAGGGGGGACACCTCGTCGGTGCACATCGAGCCGACCCAGACCCGGCCCTGCGGGTCGGTGCCGCCGTCGTTGAAGCGGATGTCCGGACGGGCAGCGGTTTCGGCCACGGCCTGCTCGGTACCGTCCTCGGCCAGCACGGCCAGGCGATTGCGGCGGGCGATGAGCACCCCGCCGCCGGCTGTCGGCAGCACGAGGGACACCGGCGGGCCGAGCTCGGAGGTCGTGGTCGCCCCCGAGGCGGGAACGGTCCGGTGCAGCCGCCCAGCGGGAATGTCCACCCAGTACAGGGTGCCGCCCACCGGGTCCCAGCAGGGGCCCTCACCCAGGTCGGCGACCACGTCGCCGACGAGCTCGAGCGAGTCGAGGGGGTTACTCATGCAGCCATTGTTCCTTTTGGGCTGCCCGAGACGGAAGAGGCCCGCGACGGGCGTATGCTTCGCGGTCGCGAGGTGCCGCCCGTCAAAAGTACGTCCATGTACCTCAGACCTTGGACGGATACTGTAGGGCCGTGGCCGACTGCGGGCGAGGGGGGACCCTCGCCGATACCCACGAAGGCAAGCCCGGGCTGCCCCGGGGCCGGAGCCGCCTGCCAGTCCGGGCCGTGCAGGCCTCCCAGCGGGAACGGCTGATCCGCGCGGTCGTGGCGGCGGTCGCCCAATCCGGCTACGCCCCGGTGACGGTGGCCGACATCGTGCGCCGGGCGCGGGTGTCCCGGGCGGCCTTCTACACGCACTTCACTGACAAGGAAGACTGCTTCCTGGCTGCCACCCAGGAGGGCGGGAAGCTGATGGTCGGCCGGCTCCTGACCGACACCAGGGCTCTGCCCCCCGGGACGCCGGACGAGGAGATGCTGCGGGTGGGCGTCCGGGCGTTCCTGGCCTTCGTGGCCGACGAGCCGGAGTTTTCCAAGATCTTCTACGTCGATATGCCGGCCGCCGGGCCCCGTGCCTGGGAGCGACTGGAGGCGGCGCAGCACCGGTACGCGGTGCTGAACCGGACCTGGCACGAGCGGGCCCGGGACCGGCATCCGGACTGGCCCGCGGTGCCGTACGAGGCGTACCTGGCGCTGGCCGGGGCCACGGCCGAACTGGTCCGCGCGCGGGTCCGCCGCGGCGAGGCGGAGACCCTCCCGGCCATGGAGGCCACCCTCGTCTCGCTGCACCTGGCGGTCATGGCCGGCCGCCGCTGGGAACGCGCCGGCCAGGCCTAGCTGTCCCCACCCCGGGCCCTGTGACCGGCGCTGCCTCACTGCGCGGCCGCCTGCGGCACGCCCGCTGGCTGCGTGCCAGCCGTCTGGCGGGCCGGTGACCGGGCCGGGCGGAAGCAGGGCAGCTCGGCGTCGGCGATCTGGCGCACGGTCAGCTCGACGGGCAGGCCGATCTCCACCTGGCCGGGCGCGGCGTCCACGATCCGGGTCATCATCCGCACGCCCTCGTCCAGGTCGACCAGCGCGACGGTGAACGGAACATGATCCGCGAACTCGCCGAAGGCCCGGTGCACCACCGTGTAGGAGTTCACCTGGCCGGTGCCCCGGGCAGTGAACCAGGTCAGTGGGGCGCCGAAGCAGTGCGGGCAGACCGCGCGCGGGTAGAAGACTGCCAGGCCGCACGCCGCACAGCGCTGCACGCCGCAGCCGGCTGGCGGGATGCACGGGGGCGGCCTGGCGTCTGCGGCAAACCTGCATGGGGTGGTTATGCCCGATCCCTACTCGCCGATCCCGCCCAGCTTGACGTGCCCCTTGAGCAGGTTGCGCGCGATGGTCCGGCGCTGGATCTCGTCGGTGCCCTCGTAGATCCGCAGCAGCCGCAGCTCGCGGTACCACCGCTCGACGGGAAGCTCCTTGGTGTAGCCCATGCCGCCGTGGATCTGCATCACCCGGTCCACGACCTCGTTGGCCATGACCGCGCCGTCGAGCTTGGCGATCGATGAGGCGTGCCGCCCGTCGAGGCCGTTCTGCACCCGCCACGCCGCGTACAGCGTGAGCCACTTGGTGGACTCGATGTCCACCGCGGAGTCGGCGATCTTCCACTGGATGGCCTGGTAGTCGGCGATCGGGCGGCCCATCGACTGGCGGATCTTGGCGTAGTCGATGGCCATCTGCAGCAGCCGCTCGGCCGAGCCGATGGCGCGGGCCGGGATCAGGTAGCGCCCCTGCCGGATCCACTGCATGGCCAGGTCGAAACCCTTGCCGGGCTCACCCAGCATGTTGCTGGCCGGCACCCGGACGTCCTCGAAGACCAGCGCCGCCGGGCCCCACTCCCCCATGGTCGGGATCGGCTCAGACTTCCAGCCCATGTCCCGGTCGACGAGGAAGCAGGTGATCCCCTGGCCCGGTACCACCGCGAAGGCCATCACGAAGTCAGCTTCGTTACCCCGGGTGATGAACGTCTTCTCGCCGTTGAGGACGTAGTTGCCGCCGTCCCGGCGGGCCGAGGCCCGGATGTTCCGCGCGTCGGAACCCGCCCCGGGCTCGGTGATCGCGAAGCAGGAGATCCGTTCCCCCTCAATCGTGGGGATCAGGTAGCGCTCCTGCTGCTCCTCGTTGGCCGCGTACAGGATGTTGTCCGCGTAACCGCCGAACGAGAACGGCACGAACGAGCGGCCGCACTCCATCATGATGATGGCGGACATCACCGCGCCAAGGTCCATTCCGCCGTATTCCTCGGGGGTGTTGACCCCCCAGAAGCCGCTCCGCCGGGCCTTGTTCTGCAGGTCCCTGAGGACCTGGTGGTCCAGCCCGGGCTGGCCGGCCCGCTCGTTGCGCAGCACCTCGGCCTCCAGGGGCATAACCTCCTTCTCGATGAACGAACGCACGGTGTCCCTTATCTGCCGTTCCTCGTCACTGAGCGAGAAGTCCACCATCTGCCGACGCCTCTCCTTGGTCCGGTTTATGCGGTCCGGCGGTCACCAGGCTTGTTGCCGGACGCCGACAGAACAAACTTCGATTAACTTTCTAGAATCATGCTCTAGTACTACTCTGAGGCTGACTGCGGGAAGCGCCGTTGTCAACCGGACCGGGCTCTGGAAATGGGCTCGTGCGGCCGGCGCGGCGGGCGGCACACGTCAGATGGATGGCTGGATGGCACGAAAGCCCACGAGCAACGCCTGGCAGTGGAGCCGGTCCGCGGAGACCCGGCGGGTGCTGCTGGAGGCGGCGCGTGCGGTCTTCGCCGTGCACGGCTACGACGGCGCCAGCATCGCGGATGTCGTCGAGCGCGCGGGATTCCAGCGTCGGCAGCCTCTACCACCACTTCGGCGGCAAGGCCGAGCTGTTCGTCGCACTGTGGCAGGACCACCAGAACGCGCAGGAGCAGCGGGTGGTGGGAGCCGTGGCCAAGGCGCGCGCCAGTGGCGAGGAGGACCTGCTCACCCTCTTCATCCAGGGCGCGCGGGCCTACTTCGACGGGACCTGGGAGCAGCGCGATGTCGCCCGACTGTTCATGACCGGGGACGGGCCGCCCGGGTTCGAGATGATGCGCCGGACCCGGGGCCACGAGTGGATCCGGCAGAACGCCGTCCTGCTCGAGGCCGGGACCGACCCGGTGGACCGGATGACGGTCGCGGTGCTGACCACCATCATCGGCGAGACGGCCCGGGAGATCGCGGCCAGTTCCTCCCGCCGGGAGGCGAACGCGCTGGCCGCCGCGGCCGTCACCCTCATCCGCCGGCTGGACCCCCGCCGCCCGGTGAGCCCCGGGCCTCAGTAATCCTCAGGCGGGGCGTCCGGGCGGGGACGCCAGTAGTCCTCCGGCCGGGCGTCCGGGGGGCGCCGGTAGTCGCCGGGCTGGGCACCCGGGTAGTCCGCGGGGAGATCCCGCTGGGCGTAGTCGCCGCCGGGATCGGCGGGGACGCCGGGATAAGGCTGGGCGTAGTCCATAGCCGGGACGCGTGCACCGGAATGGGCCCCGTGGCGAGGGCCGGTCCCGCCGTGCTCGCGTCCGTGCGTGCCCTGGGCGGGGCGGCCCGGGCCGCGGCCGGAGGCGGCTCCGGCAGGGACGCGCTGCTCGTCGCGGTGGGTCACGGCCAGGAAGGCGACCAGGCAGAAGATGACGAACGCCAGGGCCAGGGCCACCGGTCCGTCGCCCAGGCCGACGCCGCCGACGCTTTTCGGCTTGCCGAGATAGTCGGCGAACGAAGCCCCGAACGGGCGAGTGGCCACGTAGGCGAACCAGAACGAGAACACGGCATTCCAGCGCAGGAACCGGTAGCCGAGCGCGGGGATGGCGATCACCACGGCGAACAGCAACCCGGAGGCCAGGTAGCCGAGATGGAAGGTGATCGCGGTCAGGTCGCCGAGCGCGGTGCCCATCGCGAACGTCGCCACGACGGCCAGCCAGTAGAAGATCTCCCGGCGCGGGGTGTCGATGCTGTGAATGGACAGCGTGGGCTCGGTCCGGCCCCAGGTGATGAAGACGGCCGCCAGGATCACCGCGTACAGGAGGCTGGACGCAATGTACGGGACGCCGAAGCCCACGTGCAGCACGTCGGCGGCCATGGTGCCGAACACGCCCACCATGCACACGGCCAGCCAGTACGTCCAGGCGATGTACCGGCGCACCGAGAACTGCAGGACCAGCGCGGCCACGAAGAAGACGAAGCCGATCAGCACGGCAGCCACCGGGGGCAGCGCGTGCACCAGATAGTCGGAGGTGGATTCACCCATGGCGGTGGACAGGGCCTTGATCACCCAGAAGTAGACGGTGATCTCTGGCACCCGGAGCGCGCCCGGTGTCGTCAGCCAGCCGCGGGAACGGCGATCGGTAACCACCCGGCCAGTGTAGGTAACCACCCGGCCAGTGTAGAAGTGTTGTAGAAGCACAGGGACCCGGTCCCGGGAACCTGTGGCGCCGCGGTCGGCCAACTCTCGGTAAGCGGCGGCACCCAGGCGAGCGGCGCCCAGGAAAAGGGGTAAAGGGCGGCCAAATGAAGCCCGGTGACCAGCAGCAGGACGGCGAGCACCGCCAGGATGGCCGCCGTGACCACGGCCTGCGTGCGGAACTGACGCCAGCTGAGCCAGATCATCGCTGTACCTCCAGGGCGGCACGGGCGGCCTTGGGCAGGCCCGATCTCAGGACAGGCGGCGGCGGACCCACCAGAAGCAGCCCCAGGCCAGCAGGATGGCCACGGTCAGGTAGATGCCGGTCTCGATCCACTGGAAGCTCCAGTACCGGTTGGCGGGCTGGTAGACCACCACCTGCTTAAGGTTCATCTGCGCGAGCGCGGTGAAGCATCCCTGGGGACCACCCTGCATCGGCTGGCAGGCCTGCGGGACGGTGCCCAGCGACGTCGAGCCGGAGGACGTGGTGACCTGGTTGGAGATGATCCAGGCGCCGGGCATGCTGGGTGACCCGGCGAATACGGTCTGGATCTGACCGACGCCACCCGATCCTGGGCTGGCGCCGAGGCCCTGGATGTTGGCGGCGGTGAGCGTGGTCGTGTCCCGGACCGGTGCGATCAGGTGCGGCCGTACCACCAGCGGAAAGGCGATCTGGACCGCGGCGATGACGGCCAGCGTGATACCCATCGCCGGGATGGTGCGCCGGATCATCAGCCCCACCAGTACGCCGAGCGCGAAGGCGAACGCGGCGTAGCCGATCGGCACGATGCCCCGGGTGCCGAAATCCAGCGGGAAGAAACGGCTCTGGAAGCCCCCCGAGGCCCCGATCGCGGCTGCGTGGTCGATGGGGCTGGCCCACCAGCCGAGGAACAGGCTGAACAGCCCGGCCAGGGCCATGGCGGCCAGGCCGAGGATGCCGAGTTTGGCGGCCAGCCAGCGTTCCCGGGTGACACTCTGGTTCCAGGCCAGCCGGAACGTGCCGGACTCCAGCTCGCGGGCGACCAGCGGCGCCCCCCAGAACAGGCCGATCACTGCGGGCAAAAGGACGATCAGCAGCGCCCCGAGCAGGTAGACCAGGTGATAGGGCGCGGTGCTGGACAGCGAGTTCAGGAAGTTGTTGGCGTCCTGGCCGCAGTTGCTGCGGCAGGCCGCCAAGGCGCTGTCCCGGTACAGGGTTACCAGGTGCGGGCCGGTGACCAGGAACAGGATGCCGAAGGCGGCCACGAGCGCCGACACAACGGCGGCCTGGATACGGAACTGACGCCAGGTCAGCCAGATCATCGCTGTACCTCCAGGACGGGACGGCGGCCGGGCGCCGCGTCGGCGGCCTGGCTCATGTAGGCGAGGACCAGGTCTTCGAGGCTGAGCTGCTCGACGGTCCAGGCGGGATCGAGGATGGGATAGCGGCTGTGCACGATCAGCGTGCTCTGCCGGTCGGTGTGCCGGGCGTGGATGACCTGCTGGTCGGCCGGCAGCGAGGCCTCGTCCCGGCGGGCGCCGATCAGCCGGTGGTGGCTGGCCAGCAGCGCATCGACGTCGCCCGCGATCTGCACCCGTGAGGCCGCGAGCACGACGAGGTAGTCACAGACCCGTTCGAGGTCAGCGACCAGATGGGAGGAGAGGATGACGCTGATCTCCTGGTCCGCCACGGCCTCCATCAGGTCCTGCAGGAACTCGCGGCGGGCCAGCGGGTCGAGGCTGGCCACCGGCTCGTCGAGGATGAGCAGCCGGGGCCGCTTGGCGATGGCCAGGGTGAGGGCGAGCTGGGCGCGCTGGCCCCCGGACAGCTTCCCGGCCCGCTGCGCGGGATCGAATCTGAGCCGGTCGATCCGGCGCTGGGCGTAGGAGTCATCCCAGCCAGGGTTCAGGTGGGCGCCGAGGCGCAGGTGGTCAGCGACGCTGAGGCCCGCGTAGACCGGCGTGTCCTGGGCCACGAAGCCGACCTTGGCCAGCTGGTCCGGGCCACTGGCAGGCTCACCGCCGAGCACCGTGATCGCGCCCGTGGTCGGCGCGAGCAGGCCGACGGCCAGCTGGAGCAGGGTCGTCTTGCCCGCGCCGTTCGGGCCGACCAGGCCGGCCACGCGTCCCTCGGGAATCTGCAGCGTGCAGTCACTGAGGGCCCAACGGCGCCGGTAGCGCTTGCCGAGCCCGCTGGTGTGCAGAGCGGTCATGCTATGTCCTCCTCGGAAGCGGACCGAAAGGTGCTCAGGAAGAGGGCCTCGATGCTCTCCTCTTCCAGGCCGGCCCGGCGCGCCCGGTCCAGCCAGCGCCGCAGATCCCGGCGCAGCGGCTCGTACGCGGCCAGCGACGAGCCGCGGAGGGTCCCGGTCACGAACGTCCCGCGGCCGGGCCGCGCGGCCACGAGGCCCTGGTACTCCAGCTCGCGGTAGGCCTTGAGCACCGTGTTGGGATTGATCGCCAGCCCGGTGGCCACGTCCTTGACCGTCGGGAGCTGATCCCCCTGGCGCAGCAGGTCCAGCCGCAGCGCGTGCCGCACCTGGTGGATCAGCTGCAGGTACGGCGCGACACCGGAACGGGAGTCCAGATGGAACTCAATCACGTAGCCCTCTATTCATCTAGGTTCCTAGCACATTAGAGTCCTGCAGCCGGACGGTGTCAAGGCCCCCCGGCACCCGGCTTACGGGGTGCATTCTCAGGGCCATTCGCTGATGATGCTCCCCGAAGCACCGGCGCCCGGGCCGGGGACGAGGCAGGGCGGCTTCGGCGGGTTAAGATCCGCTGCATAGGAGCCGAACGACGCGAACCGGAGCAGGGTGTCACGAACGTCGGCAGAAGGCTCGTGGCGCTGACGGCGGCCGTGGGCATGCTCGCCGCGGTGCTCGTCACCGGGGCCGGGGTCCGCACGGTCATGCACGTGTCCCGCGCACCCCGCCTGCTGACCGAGGGCATCGCGGCGCAGCCGTGCGCACCGCAGGACGTCATCATCGTCCCCGCGCACCGCGACGTCCGCTACGACGGTGCGAGCAGCGTCCTGCTCCCCGCGGTCGGGGCCACGCCCGGCTGCACCGCGGCCAGCGTCGCGGCGAGCGAGCGCTGGCTCGCGGCCGGGACCGTGCCGGGAACCGGGCCGGCGACGCGCTCCATGGCCGAACGTGCGCTGCTGGATCTGCACCTCTCGGTCCGGCCGGACGGCGCGGTGGTGGCGGGCTGGTATCCGGGCTGGGATTACGCGTGGCCGCGTGATTCGAGCTGGGTGGCTGTGGCGCTGGCGGTCACCCGGCACGGCGCAGACGCCCTGCGCGTGCTGACCTTCCTGCAGAAGGAGCAGAGCCGGGACGGCACCTGGGCGGCGCGGTACGAGCCGGACGGCGGCGGCCCGGTCCGCGACGGCCGCCCGGTCGAGCTGGACGCGGTGGGCTGGGTGCCGTGGGCGGTGTGGTCCTGGTACGGCGCCGACCGCTCACCCGCGGCGCGGCGCGAGCTGGCCCGGCTGTGGCCCATGGTGAGCGCGGCAGCGAACGAGGCCGAGCAGTCGCTCACCCCGGGTGGCCTGCCCGTTGCCGCTACCGACTACTGGGAGCACGGCACGCAGGTCACGCTGGGGACGGCCGCGCCGCTGCTGACCGGCCTGCGGGCCGCGGCCGACATCGCGGGTGCGCTGGCCCGGGAACCGGCCGCTCAGGACTGGTCCGACGCCGCAGCACGGCTGTCAACGTCGATCCAGGCTTCATTCGGCTGTTATGGATTCAACCGGCTGCCGGACGATTCCGGCGGCCCGGACGCGTCGGTCACCTTCCTCGGGCCACCGTTCGGGCCGGCGAGCGCGGCACTGGAGCACGCGGAGGAGGCCGCCGAGCGCGCGCTCACCCTGCCGGGTGGTGGTGTGCTCCCCGGCGCCGACTGGCCGGGTGACAGCGCCACCGCCTGGACCGCGGAGACCGCCTTCTTCGCGCTGTTCGACGCGGCGAGCGGCCAGCACGACCGGGCCAGCACGCTGCTGTCCTGGCTGGCCGCCCACCGCACGGCGCTCGGGGCGCTGCCCGAGCAGGTGACCACCGCGGGTCGGCCCGCCTCGGTCGCCCCGCTGGCTTGGAGTGACGCCGCGGTCCTGCTCGCCCTGGTCGCGCAGCTGAAGCCACTGCCCGCGGCGCCGGTGCCGCCCGGTGGTCAGCCCGCCGCCGCAGGCGGCTGCCTGCTGCCGCCGCTCACTGTCGTCGGCCGCTGAGAGCCGCTGCTCGCGGTGGACGTTGGGCTGACCGTGGAGGCGGGGGTGCCGCTAGGGGCCGCCGGGCTGGACGCGGTGCCGTTACTGTCCCAGGTGACCGAGAAGTCGTCGCCGTTGGTGACGGCCGACGGGGTGGCTTCGGTGACCCCGGCCGCCGAGACCATGGTCAGCTCGGTGGGGCTGGCGGCGGCCAGCGCCGTGTTGTTGATCATCGCGTTGGCAAAGTTCACGGTGCCGAAGTTGGACAGCGGCAGCACGCCGCTAGTGTCGCTCGGCGCCTCGGCGATGATTTCCGCCGAGCCGAGCTGGGCGGTCGCCGACGTCTGGTCCGTGGTCTGGGTCCAGCCCTGCGTCTGGTCGCTCAGCGTCAGCGTGAACGCGCTGCCGCCATTCGCGACGACGGACGCGCTCATCGTGTCGCCGGGCGCGACCGGGTTGTTGTAGAAGACCGGCGCGTTGGGGAACATCTCGAACCAGCCCTGGTAGGAAGCCACACCGTTGTTGCAGTCCGCCTCGGTGCCGGTCTGCTCGACCGACTGTGTGCCGTCGCCGTCCAGGCCCACCCAGAAGCTGGAGAACGTCTGCTGCGCCGTGCAGGTTACGGTCGGCTCGGTCCAGGAGGAGGACACGCTGGTGAACGTGCCGGGCGTGCCCGCTTCCGCGTAACCGGACCAGTTCTCGCTGGTGGCGGCCGCGTTGGCCGCGCTGCTGAAGCTACCTCCCGCGCCCTGACTGCTCCCTGAGCCCTGGCCGCCGGCCGCGCCCTGACTGCCGGCCGCGCCCTGGCCGCCCGCCGCGCCCTGACTGCTCCCTGAGCCCTGGCCGCCGGCCGCGCCCTGACTGCCAGCCGCGCTCCCACTGCCAGCCGCGCCCTGACTGCCGGCCGCGCCCTGACTGCCGACCGCGCCCTGGCCGCCCGCCAAGCCCTGACTGCCCGTTGCACCCGGCCCGGCGCTGATGGAGCCGCCGGGGCCGGCTGCCATGGGACCACCGGGGCCACCGCCGAGCGCGCCGGAGGCGGCACGGGCTTCGTCGGCCACCCGGACGGTCCGGACGGGGCTGGATGGCCTGATCAGGACGGCCACCGCCGCGAAAGCGACGCAACCGACCGCCGCCACGAGCCATAGCACGTTCCTGGCCTGCCGTTGCCGGGCCGCGACCGTACTGCCTGGCCGTCGGGTGGCGGCTCTGCCCCCCGGCCCTGGGGTGGCGGCTCTGCCCCCCGGCCGTCGAGTGGCCGCGCTGCCGCCCTTTTGGGTTCCCTGGTGCTTCACGGCCTCGAAAGCTCCCTTCTCCGCTCGCCTTCTCCGCCCGCGTTCGCATGGTTATCGTGCGCAGGCGGGGCCGTTACCTGCCAGCAACGTGGGACTCCGTTAGAGATCCTTAAGATCTGCCGCGAAATACGACGAGGCGAATAGTTACCTGGCTTTAACGTGGCCGCGTTAGGGTTCCGGCATGCTGATTTCGCCGCATGAGCAGGAACGGCTGCTGATTCACGTGGCCGCCGGGCTGGCTCGCGAACGGCGCGCCCGGGGACTTCTGCTCAACTACCCGGAGGCGGTCGCGGTGATCACCGCATTCCTGCTGGAGGGCGCCCGCGACGGGGCCAGCGTCGCGGACCTGATGCAGTCCGGGCGCGGAGTGCTCAGCCGGGCCGACGTCCTGGACGGCGTGCCCGAGATGCTGACCGAAGTCCAGGTCGAGGCCACCTTCCCGGACGGCACCAAGCTGGTCACGGTGCACGGGCCGATCTCGTGATCCCCGGGGAGATCATCTTTGGCGACGGCCCGGTCGTGCTCAATGCCGACCGCCCCGTAGTCACGCTGGTCGTCATCAACACCGGCGACCGGCCGGTCCAGGTCGGCTCGCACTACCACTTGGCGCAGGCCAACCCGGCGCTGGACTTCGACCGGGACGCCGCGTGGGGGCACCGGCTGGACATCGCGGCGGGGACCGCGGTCCGCTTCGAGCCTGGGATCGAGCGCGAGGTCAGCCTGGTCCCGCTGGCCGGCGCGCGGGTCGTGCCCGGCCTGCGGCTGGGCGGCCAGCGGCCTGGGCGGCCAGCGCTGGGCGGGCCAGAAGGCGCGGCGGTCCTCGACGAGGGCGCCGGCAAGGAGGAGCTGGGTGGCTGAGCTCAGCAGGTCCCGGTACGCGCTGCTGTACGGGCCGACCGCGGGCGACCGGGTCGGCTCGCCGATACCGACCTGTTCATCGAGGTGGAGCAGGACCTGTGCGCGGGCGGGGATGAAGCCGTGTTCGGCGGGGGGAAGGTCATCCGCGAGTCGATGGGCCAGTCCCGCGCGACCCGCGCCGACGGCGCCCCGGACCTGGTCATCACCGGTGCCGTGGTGCTGGACCACTGGGGCATCATCAAGGCCGACGTGGGCATCAAGGACGGCCGGATCGTCGCGCTGGGCAGGGCCGGTAACCCCGACATCATGGACGGCGTGCACCCGGACCTGGTCATCGGGCCGTCCACCGAGATCATGGCCGGAAACGGGCTGATCCTCACGGCCGGCGGCATCGACTGCCACGTGCACCTGATCTGCCCGCAACTGCTGCCCGAGGCCATCGGCAGCGGCGTCACCACCGTCATCGGCGGCGGAACGGGCCCGGCCGAGGGCACCAAGGCCACCACCGTCACCCCGGGAGCGTGGAACCTGGCCCGGATGCTGGAGGCCACCGACGGCTGGCCGCTCAACATCGTTCTGCTGGGCAAGGGCAACACGGTGTCGGAGGAAGCGCTGTGGGAGCAGCTGCGGGCCGGGGCGTCCGGGTTCAAGCTGCACGAGGACTGGGGCTCCACCCCGGCCGCGATCGACGCCTGCCTGCGGATCTGCCAGGAGGCCGGGGTGCAGGCCGCGCTGCACACCGACACGCTGAACGAGGCCGGGTTCGTCGAGGACACGCTGGCCGCCATCGCCGGACGGCCGATCCACGCCTACCACACCGAGGGTGCGGGCGGCGGGCACGCCCCGGACATCATCACCGTGGCCGGGCAGCCGAACATCCTGCCGTCCTCGACTAACCCGACCCGGCCGCACACCGTCAACACGGTCGACGAGCACCTCGACATGCTGATGGTGTGCCACCACCTCAACCCGGCCGTGCCGGAGGACCTGGCCTTCGCGGAAAGCCGGATTTGTCCCGCCACGATCGCCGCCGAGGACATCTTGCACGACATGGGGGCCATCTCCATGATCGGCTCAGACTCCCAGGCCATGGGGCGGATCGGCGAGGTCATCATCCGAACCTGGCAAACCGCGCATGTCATGAAGCGGCGGCGCGGACCACTGCCCGGCGACGGCGGAGCGGACAACCTGCGCGCCCGCCGGTACGTGGCCAAGTACACGATCTGCCCAGCCATCGCGCACGGCCTGGACGACTCGATCGGCTCCGTCGAGACCGGCAAACTCGCCGACCTGGTGCTCTGGCAGCCGGCGTTCTTCGGGGTCCGGCCGCACGCGGTGCTCAAGGGCGGCCTGGTGGCGTGGGCCGCGATGGGTGACGCGAACGCCTCGATCCCCACGCCGCAGCCGATGCTGCCCCGCCCGATGTGGGGCGCGGCCGCGGAGGCGGCCGCCTCGACGTCGATGTCTTTTGTTTCTGAACTGGCCCTGCAGAACGGGCTTGACGAGCGGCTGGGGCTGGCCCGCGCGCTCGTCCCGGTGGCCGACGTGTCGGGGCGCGGCAAGGCTGACATGATCAACAATGACGCGTTGCCCGATATCCAGGTTGAGCCGGACACGTTCACGGTGCGCATCAACGGTGAGGTCATCGAGGAGGCTCCCGCCGCGGAGCTACCGATGGCGCAACGCTATTTCCTGTTCTGATGACGGCCTTTCCGGTCCCCGCCGGGCCGCCTGGAACGTCGGCGGCGGCGGATCGGCGCGCGGACGACGGCAGGCCAACCGACCCGGGCAAGAGGCCGGACACCGGGAAGGGGCCCGATACGGGGCGGGGGCCGGATGTCGGCAAGCGCCCGGACACGGGCAAGGGCCCGGACACAGGTAGGGGGCCCGACACAGGCAAGGGACCGGATACCGGGCGGCGGCCAGACTTCGGCCAGCGGCCGGACACCGGCAACTGCCCCGA
>CAVZKY010000056.1:0-89351 GCA_963775825.1 uncultured Actinomycetes bacterium | reverse complement strand
CGGGTCACCAGCGTGGACCGCGTCGTCATCGCCACCCACGCCGACCAGGCCCTCAGCCTGCTCACCGACCCCAGCGACGCAGAGGTCACCACCCTCAAGCAGTTCGGCTACTCGCGCAACCTCACCGTGCTGCACACCGACAGCTCGGTCCTGCCGGACGCCGCGCAGGCCCGGGCCAGCTGGAACTACCGGATGACGTCCTGCCACCGGCCCGATCAGCCCGTTGTGGTGAGCTACTGGATGAACCGGCTCCAGGGGCACCAATCGCCGGAGACCTTCCTCGTCACGCTCAACGACTGCGAGCGTCTCGACCCAGGCTCCGTCGCCGCGGTCATGCATTACGAGCACCCGATCTACACCCCCGAGGCGGTCCGGGCGCAATCGCAGCTCGCCGGCCTCGCCACCGGGCGCACCGTGTACGCCGGCGCCTACCACGGGTGGGGATTCCACGAGGACGGCTGCCGCTCCGGCGTGGAGGCGGCACGGCACTTCGGAGTGACCTGGTGAGCACCGCCTCGCTCGGCACCCCGGCGTCCGCGCCCGCACGCCCGCAGCTGCCCCAACTGCCGGCCCTGGTCGTCGGCCAGGTCACGCACCGGCGCCCCGGACCGGTCCGGCACGCCTTCCGGCACCAGGTCTACCAATGGCTGGTCGACCTGGACTGCCTCCCCCGCCAGCCCTGGCACCTGCGGGCGTTCGCCAATTTCAGCAGCGCTGACCACCTCGGCGACCCCGGCCTGCCGATCAAGGGCAACATCGAGAACTACCTGGCGCTGGGCGGCATCGGCCTCGGTGAGCGGGGACGGGTGCTCATGCTGGCCAGCGCCCGGGTCCTGGGCCACGTGTTCGACCCGCTCTCGGTCTTCTGGTGCTATGACTCCGACGGCGTCCTCGCGTGCGTCGTCGCGGAGGTCCACAACACCCACGGCGAGCGGCACGCCTACCTCCTCCATCCGGACGAGGCCGGGACCGCCGTGACGGACAAGGGCTTCTATGTCTCCCCGTTCTTCGACGTTAGCGGCACCTACGAACTGCGGTTCACCCTGAGGCCGGACCTTGTCGCCACGACCGTGACGCTGCGCCGCGAGGGCGCCGTCGCGTTCTCGGCGGCCTTCCGGGGCCGCCCGGAGCCCGCGACGGCCCCGGCCCTGGCCCGCCGGCTCATCCGCCAGCCCCTCATGCCCCAGCGGATCTCGGCCCTGATCCGGGTGCACGGCATCTGGCTGTGGCTTCGTGGCCTGCCCGTCGGCGCTCACCCGCACCACATCCGGCAGGAAGGAATCTGACCATGACCGTCTCCACCTCCATCAGCTGGCCCGCCGCCGCCACCACACCACGGGCGCCGCTCAGAGCCGGCATCGCGCGGGTGGTTTTCGACCATGCCGTACGGCGGGTTTGTGTCCGCGTCACCTACCCCGACGGCCGGGTGCTCGGAGCAGGACCGCCGGCATCGCCCGAATTGGAGGTCGTTCGCCCTGCGGCGTTCTTGGCCCGGCTGGGCCGCGACGCCAAGATCGGGTTCGGTGAGGCCTACATGGCCGGGGACTGGCGGGCCGGGCCCGGCAGCGACCTGGCCGACCTGCTGACATCCTTCGCCTCGCGGCTGACCACGCTGATTCCTCCGGCCCTGCAGCGGCTGCGTGTCTTCGTCGACCGGCGCGTCCCCCATGACCAGGAGAACACCCTTGATGGCTCGCGCAGCAACATCGCCGCTCACTACGACCTCAGCAACGACCTGTTCGCCGCCTTCCTGGACCCGACGATGACCTACTCCTCGGCGTGGTTCGACGACAGCGAGCCCGTGGAGACCGCGACCCGGCTCGAGGAGGCACAGCTGCACAAGATCGACGGGATTCTCGATCTCGCCGGCGTACGCAGCGGCACCCGGCTGCTGGAGATCGGCACCGGATGGGGCACACTTGCCATCCGCGCCGCACAACGAGGTGCCCGCGTCACGACGATCACCCTGTCCTGCGAGCAGATGCGGCTGGCCCGTGAGCGGGTGGAAGCCGCCGGCCTGTCCGGGCTCGCCGAGGTGCGGGTGCAGGATTACCGCGAGGTCGACGGCGAGTACGACGCCATCGTCAGCGTCGAGATGATCGAGGCCGTCGGGGAGGCCTACTGGCCTGCCTACTTCGCGGCCCTGGACCGGCTCCTCGCTCCCGGCGGCAGGGCCGCCATCCAGGCCATCACCATGGACCACGACCGTTTCCTGGCCACCCGGCGCAGCTTCAGCTGGATCCAGAAGTACATCTTCCCCGGCGGCATCATCCCGTCCCTGCAGGCGGTCGACGATGTCCTCGCGGCCCACACCACGCTGCGCGTGACGCGGCAGCGCGAGCTGCGCCCGCACTACGCCCGGACCCTGCGGCTGTGGCGGGAACGCTTCCTCGATCAGTGGCCCCGCATCCACGCCCAGGGCTTCGACGAGACCTTCCGCCGCATGTGGGAGTTCTACCTCGCCTACAGCGAGGCCGGCTTCCGCAGCGGCTACCTCGGCGTCAGCCAGCTCCAGCTGACCAGGGAGGCCGGCATGAAGCTGACCGGAAAGGTGGCCTGGGTCGTCGGCGGATCCAGCGGAATCGGCGCCGCCGTGGCACGCGAACTCGTACGCCGCGGCGCGACCGTCGCGATCTCTGCCCGGCGCAAGCAGCAGCTCCAAGATGTAGCAGGCGGGGACATGCTCGTCCTGCCCGCCGACGTCACCGACGCCGCCGCCGTCGCGGCCGCTGCGGCACGAGTCCGGGATGAGCTGGGCCCGATCGACCTCGCGGTGCTGTCGGCCGGCTACTGGAAGCAGATGGACCCGGCGGACTGGGACACCGAGGTCTTCGACCAGCACATCCGGGTCAATCTCGCCGGGATGAGCAACTCCATCGCGGCCGTGCTGCCCGGCATGCTGCGGCGACACCACGGCGTCATCGCCGGCATCGCGTCCGTGGCCGGCTACCGCGGGCTGGCCGGCTCCGAAGCCTACGGCGCGACCAAGGCGGCACAGATCAACCTGCTCGAGTCCCTGCGCGTCCACATCGCCCGGACCGGGGTGCACGTGACCACGATCTGCCCGGGCTTCGTCCGCACCGACCTCACGGCCGGCAATCCCTTCCCCATGCCCTTCATCATCGATGCCGGCCAGGCCGCACGATCCATCTGCGACGGACTGGAGCATGAGCGCACCGAGATCGTCTTCCCCACCCGGATGGCGCTGCTGATGAAGACCGCGCGCCTCGTCCCCGCCCGTGCCTGGACGGCCCTGTGGAAAAGCACCTCGCTGCCTGACACCCATCCGGCCGAACACCCCGGCCGAGACCACCGGAAGCAAAGGACACCATGAAACTGCTCAAGACCGTCGTCGTCGAAAAACCCCTGGACGCGGTGTTCGGCTACCTCTCCGACTTCACCACGACCACTGACTGGGACCCGGGCACGGTGATCACTGTGCGCCGGCACGGCAACGGCGGAGTCGGCACCACCTACCTCAACACCTCAACATTTCTCGGCCGGACGACCCACCTGACCTACATCGTGCGTGAGTTCATCCCCGGTAAGCGCATCCGGCTCCGCGGGGAGAACAAGACCGTCATCGCCACTGACACCCTGACCTTCCGGCCCGTGCGGTCCGGAACCGAGGTGATTTACGCCGCCGAGTTCACCTTCAAGGGCCCATCCCGCATCGTCGCCCCACTGCTCAAGCCCGCGTTCGAACGCCTCGGCAACGAAGCCGAAAGCCGGCATGCGCAAGGCGCTGAACCGACTCTGACTAAGGTAGTTCCAAACTCGCCGCCCGCCTCGTCCACGCCGCCTGTCAGCAGCCAGCTCCGGACCACCCGGCATCGGTGCATGAGGCACCCTCGTCAGGGCCATCATGGCTGCGTTGCGATCACCCGGCCCGGTTTCGCCGGGCACGATCGGGGCACGCCACGGCCATGAAGACGACGATCGTCACCGTCGGCGCCGTAGCGGCCACCGCGGCGATCGGCGGTGTCGCGGCCGACCCCGGGTCCGACTGGTATCGCAGCCTGCGCAAGCCCCGGTGGCAGCCTCCGCCTCCGGCCTACGCGCTGGTCTGGACGCCGCTGTATGTGACCATCGCCTACGCGGGCGCCAGGGCGCTCACACGCGCCCAGAGCCGCGATCACAGCCAGCTTGCCGCCGGCCTGATCCTTGACCTGGCGCTCAACGCTGCCTGGACGCCAATGTTCTTCCGCGCCCGCCGACCTCGCGCCGCGCTGGCCGAGATCGCCTGCCTCAACATCGCCAACGTGCTGCTGATCCGTCAGATGTGGCGGGCTGACCGCACGGCGGCGGTCCTGCTGCTGCCCTACGCCGGCTGGACCGCGTTCGCCACCGCGCTGAACGCCGAGATCGTCCGGCTGAACCCCAGCGCCTGAGTCAGGGAGATCCCAGGCCACGGGCTCCGCGCAAACGCAACCACGCGTCCGTGCCAGCAGCCGCGCTCAGGCTGCGCCGAGAGCGGCGGTCTCGGGCGCGCGCAGTCGAAGCCCGCCACTTACGCTTCCCGGCAACGCTCAACAATCGTCACCGCGCCATTATGTGGGGTGATCCTCGATCAACCCCACCCCGGGTAGGTCACATAATGACCGTTCGGGTGTGGCAAGGATGATCGCGTCGGCCGACGGATCTGGCGCCAATTAGATGACATGCATCGGGCCGGACTGAGCTGAGATCGCGGCCAGGTGCCGGGAGACCTCCCCAGCTCAGACGCGCGTCAGGCTTGACCGCGTAGGCAATTCGCATGGGGCGCGTGCGTGCGCCCCTCCGGAGCTTGAGGAGGTCCCGATGCCCATCGTAGGCGGGCTGGATATCCACCGGAAGCAGATCACCTTCGACTACCTCGACACCGGCACCGGGCAGGTGCGGCGCGGCCAGATCGCCCCGGCCGACCGGGAGCACCTGCGCGCCTGGCTGGCGCGGTTCGCTGGCCGCGAGGATGTCGCGTTCGCGGCCGAGGGGTGCACCGGGTGGCGGTATGTCGCCGGGGAACTGGCCGCGGCCGGGATCGCGGCGCATCTGGCCGAGCCGGCCGACACCGCGTTTGCCCGCGGCCGCAAGCGGCACGCCAAGACCGATAAGACCGACTGCCGGCACCTGCGGATGCTGCTGGCCGAGGGCCGGCTGCCGGAGTGCTGGATCCCGCCCGGTCACATCCTGGAATGCCGGGCACTGCTGGAGACCTTTCACGACCTGCGGGCCGAGCACACGGCCTGGGTGCAGCGCATCCACGCGGTCTTGTTCCACCAGGGCGCCCCGGCCCTGGGCGAGGGCGCGCTGCGCACCGGGCAGGACCTGGCCGCGCTGCGAGCGGCGGCAGCCGCCCACCTGTCACCGGCCGGGCAGCTGCAGGTCGCCACCGCCCTGGACATGACCGACATGCTGGAAACCCGGCTGCACGAGCTGCGGCATCAGCTGCTGGACGCCGCCCGGCACCTGACCGGCGCGAAGGTCCTGGCCGCGCGGCTGTACGGGGTCGGGCCGGTCACCGCGCTGGCGATGACCTGCTGGCTGGGCGGGGAAGGCCGGTTTTCTTCCTCCCGCAAGGCGGTCCGGTTCGCCGGGCTGGACGTCACCGTCTACTCCTCCGACCGCAAAGGCCCGCCCGGGCGGCTGTCCCGGCAAGGACCGCCGGTGCTGCGCTGGGCGGTCTACGAGGCCGGCAAGACCCACGCCCGGTCCTCAGCCCCGGACCACCGCTACTACGCCCAGGTGAAGGACCGCTGCAACGGCAAGCGCGCCGCGCTGTCCGAGGCCCGCAAGATCCTCCGGCAGGCCTGCCACATCCTGGCCGAGCTCGGCGACGACGCGCTGTCCGCCGCCTGAGACCCCACGCTCCATGACACGGTGACCAGCCCATGACCACGCCGGCCCGGCCGGGCCCGCCGCAGCCGTACTCACCCGATGGGGAACCACCGCGGCCAGCTCCCGCCGAACCGCTGTCAGCCGCTGCCGGCCTCAAGGGGGCCAGGCGGACGGCCTGATTAGACTGAGCGGCCGCATCCCCGCAGGCCGGGGACACCCAATCAATCATCATGTCGCCGGGGCAGCGCCTGTGCCCCGCGGACCTAGGTAAGGCTGGCTGCTCCTGGCCCCGCCTCCGGCCGTCACAACTGGTCACCCTCACAGAAAGGCCACCAGCCCGAACCCGCTGAACCACATCCACCACCAAGGGCTCCCTGCCCCCGCCGCCTGACATGATCCGCTCCCGGGCGATCGCGTCAAGGGCGCCTGCGGCGCCGCTACGCGGGCAATACCGCGTCGTTAAGCCTGGCCGCCGGGGGGCAACCGCTTTCGGTCGCTTATGGGTTACGGTCCCGCATCGGCCGTGGTGCTGGCCGGGGCGGGCAGCGCGTACCGGCCGGGGCCGGTCTTGGCGAGGAAGCCCAGGCGGGTCCATTCGGCGAGCTGGGTGAGCATGTTACGGGGCTTGATGCCGAGCAGGTCAGCGAGGTCGTGTCCGGCCCAGTCGCGTCCGGGCTGGCTGGCCATGATGCGGGTGACCTTGTCTCTTCTGGTGTCGGGCTGGGCCTGGCGGGGACCGGGCGGCTGGTCCTTCCGGCTGCGGGGACGGGCTGCGGGCCGGTCCAGGGGCGGGGCGATGATGGTGATCTGCACCCGGGTGATCCGCGTGGGCAGTTCGGGCCGGTCCTGGTCGCGGACACGCCATCGGGAGGTACAGCATTTCACTTTCCGGGCGCTGTAGCGTGCCCGCCGGGCGGGCAGCAGGCCGGCGAGGACGGCGCGGCCGATCCGGCCGGCGTCGCCTGGGTCGCCGGGGTCTTCGATGCCGCGCGCGGTGATGACCTGCTCCCGCGCGGCTTCGAGCGCCGCGGTGAAGCTGGCCCGGTCCGGGTCGGTGCCCGGGACAGTCCCGGTCGCGGTCACCATTGCCATGCGCAGCGCCTGGTAGACAGTCAGCAGCGCCCATAGTTCCTGCTCGGCGCCTGCCCGGTCGCGGGAGCGGAGCACGTACCCGCCGAGCAGGGTGTGCCGCAGCGCGAGGTAGGCGACCTCGATTTCCCACCGCTCATGGTAGAGGCGGATCAATTCCCCGGCCGGGTAGCGGCGCCAGTCCAGCAAGGTGGTGATCAGCCGGTAGCCGTCCCCGAGCCGGGTGCCGTCGGCGCCGTGCACGTCCAGGGCCGCCTCGATGATCCGCACCCCGAGGCCGTCGATCCGGGACAGGTAGGACCCGTCGGGCAAGACCTCCAGGACCGGGGGCTTGCGGGCGGCGCTGCCGCGGACCAGGACGTGCGCCCCGGTCGCGGCGGCCTCCTTCAGCAGTTCCGCCGCGTCGTAGGCCCGGTCTGCCAGCAGCAGCATCCCCTCGCGCAGCAGCGGGACGAGCCTGCGGGCCAGCGGCACCTCGCTGCGCTCGCCCTTCCCGCCGATGACGGCGCCCAGCAGCCCGCGGGTGCCGGTCTCGGCCAGGACCACCATCCGCATCGCCGGGTACCCCGCCAGGCCCAGGCAGGTCATCGTCTTGCCCAGCCAGGACCGGTTCCGGCCGCTGTCGGGCACCTTGACCGAGTTCAGGCCGTCGAACGCCACCGTCCGCAGCCCCCGGTAGGCCACGCCCGGGGTGCGCGGGGACGCGAGCGGGACCGCGACCGACTCGAACAGGGCCTTCACCGGGGCCGGGCCGAGACGACGGCGCAGGTCCCGCAGCGCCTTCTCCGACGGGCGGGGCAGGCCCAGGTCCTCCAGCGCGGCGGTCATCTTGCCCCACACCCGCAGGTAGCCGACCCCGGGGAACAGCGCCAGCGCGAGCACGAAGTAGATCCCGACGCGAGAGGGCAGCGCCCGCATCCGCTTCTGCACGGTCCTGGTGCTCTCCAGGACGTCATCGGCCAGCTCAAACGGCAGGTACCGGGTCAGCTCGCCCAGGTGACCCGGGGCCAGCACGCCTGCGGCGACCGTGATCAGGCACGGCACGGTCACCATGGCACAATCATTCAACGGAGCTCCTGTCCAGGATCGAAGTGATGTCGCAATCCCTCGATCTACAGGAGCTCCGCCGTTTTCACCGGGCAGCGCAAAACCCGGAACCCGAACGTGACCCAAACGAGTTGACGGCTAACGCACAGCGCTAACGACGCGGTATTGGCTACGCGGGCGCTGCGCGCCCCTTGACCCGCCCGCCCGCTCGCAGAATCCGGCAGCTATCAGGGACAGGGACCAGACTCAGCCATCCCCAGACCAGGGCAACCACGACCGCACAAGCCCACATCGAACCCTTGCGGTGACGGGCGAAATGCAGGTAAGGCGGCTACTTGTGCGCTCAGCGCCGATCGGGGACCACTTACTGAGCGTGATGTCAGGCTCGGCTGGCCGCTGATCGTGCCGCTGAACCTCTGAAAGCCCTCGCTGCCCCGATGTGACCGATTGTGGGCAAGCCAGGGAGAATACGCGTTCATGACCGCCAGGTACACGGCCCCGGCCGCCCTGACCTGGAGCGGCGTTGTGGCCCGGCGGATGGCCCGGCACGCCTTGGCCCAGCCGGCCACGGGCCAGGGGGCGACCGGCATCGCCCGCGTGCTGTGCGGGGCGCATGCCCAGGTGATCAGCGCCGCCGAATTGTCGATCGGGCGGCGCATCGGCGGGGCGACCCGCACCGATGTGCAGCGCGCGCTCTGGCAGGAGCGGACGCTGGTTAAGACGTTTGACCCGCGCGGCACTATCCACCTGCTGCCCACCGCCGACCTGCCCATGTGGACCGGCGCGCTGTCGGCCCTGCCGCCGTCGGTGCCCACGCACCCCAAGGGAATCCGCTTCACCCCGCCAGCAGGCGGAGGAGATCATCGCCGCCATCGGCGACGCGCTGACAAACGTTCAGCCGCCCAGGCCGAATATTTGCGGCTGTCGAGCCGGCTGATACGCTGTTGGCGACGCTCCGGATCAGACAGTTTGGCGCGGGGTGACCGTCGCCGTGCCGATGGTGGGTGGCGAAAGTTAGGCAGTCCGGTGCGCGTTCTCCTGCCTGCTATTTATCGCTCAACGTGGCGCCGTCTATCACGTAGCCTCCGATGTCGGCCGCCGATTCGGAGCGGCGTTCTCTACTCTGGGGGTCGCTGCCGGGCAGAGGTGCCCGTCGATGTCGCGAGCGAAAGCCACAGGTGCCCGATGGCTGATCCGGCTGACTGTGCGCGTGCCCGCAGGTGACACCAGAGCGTGTTGGCCTACGGGTGTCAGCGCTGGGAAAGGGAGGCGTTCGGCGGTGTCGGCGCATTTCGCGGGCACGGGCGCGTCGTTGATGCGGTGAATGGAGGATCGGACATGACGGTGTTGTCGTTTCCCGGACTGGCCCTGGAGCGGCCTGGTGTGGCCGCATGCCGGAGCTGCCGGCTGACCCGGCTGCCGGAAGACCGGTGCCGGTGATGCCCGCTGCGGCGGCTGGTCGGGGCGACGCCGCCGATGGGGTGGCGGGACGGGTGCTCGCGGACTTGCTGGCCCAGGCGCATCTGATGGCACCGGGTGCACTGACCGCAGTACTGGCTGAGCGGGCCCGCCCACTAGGCGTGCGCGGCGTGCGAATCTACCTGGCCGATCTGCAGCAACGCCACCTGCACCCGCTGCCAGACAATGCGGCGCAGTCGCCGGCGGCGCTGCCGATCGACTCGACCCTCGCCGGCCGCGCCTTCCAGACCGTCACCATCCACCGTGCCAGCACCGGAGCGGCGGGCGGCGGCCTGGTCCAGTTGTGGGTGCCGCTGATAGATGGCACCGAACGCCTGGGCGTGCTGGAACTGGCCGTCGAAGACGCCGATGAGGCGATGCTCGGCCGGTACCGGACGCTCGCGTCACTGGCCGGGCTGCTGATCGCCAGCAAGAGCGTCTACAGCGACACCTTTGCCCGGGTACGGCGCAGCCGGGAGCTGGCGTTGCAAGCAGAGATGGTGTGGGCGTTCATCGCACCGACGACGTTCGCCACCGAGCAGGTCATCCTCTCAGCCGTCCTGGAACCGGCCTATGAGGTGGGCGGTGATGCCTTTGACTACTCGCTGCGGGGCGAGCACCTGCACGTGTCACTTTTCGACGCGGCCGGCCACGATCTGGCCGCCGGCCTGATCGCCAGCGTCGCGATGGCCTCCAGCCGGACCACCCGCCGCTCCGGCGGCGGCCTGACCGACATCGCTGCCCGCGCCGACCACGCG
Organism: uncultured Actinomycetes bacterium; assembly: GCA_963775825.1. Lineage (GTDB taxonomy): Bacteria > Actinomycetota > Actinomycetes > Streptosporangiales > Streptosporangiaceae > Bog-532. The sequence goes on along the minus strand of CAVZKY010000056.1, from coordinate 79,182 downwards.
ATCGCCGGCCAGTTCGGCGATTCCCGGTTCGCCACCGCGCTGCTGTGTGACCTGAACATCGCCACCGGCGAACTGGCCTGGATTCCCTGCGGCCACCCGCCCCCTTTGCTGATCCGCGACAATAAGGTGATCAAAGAACTGTTCCGCAGGCCCTGGCCGCCGCTCGGCATCGCCGAAACTCCTAGAGCTCCAGCCAGCGACAACGGCGATCTCAGCCCCCCGGTATATACAGAGCATCTGGAACCCCGCGACCGGATTCTGCTCTACACCGATGGCGTCGTGGAAGGCCGCGCCCGCGGCAGCCAATTCGGCCTGGAACGCCTCACCGACTTCATTATCCGTCACAGTGCCAGTGGCACCCCCGCCCCGGAAACCCTCCGCCGCCTCAACCATGCCATCCTCGACCACCAGCACGGGCGCCTCTCCGACGACGCCACAACCGTCCTGATCGAATGGATGCCCGACAACCCCGCAAACCAGCTCACCGCCTGATCGTTGACAATCTCACCAACGGTGGTTCCGGCATCACGCCGCCACCGTGACACCCAGTGATCCGGCCGATACGCAGGCGCCGCACCAAAACCTCAATCTGTGCTGCACAGCCATGCAGCCCGGCCTCGCCTCTGTAAATACAGAACGGCGGCTGCACGCGCAGGTTGCAGGCAAGCCGACCATACTGCGCAATGTGCGGGACGAGTACGTCGCCGCATCGGCACCGCCCGGTCCGCAACTCCGTTGATCAACTGGAGCAGGGCTGGTCCTCGCGCTCCCTGGTGTGTGACCGGAAGCGGCGAGCAGGCATCCGGCGGGCCGACGTAACCCGCTGCGGCTACGCGCATTCCGGCTAGTCCAGCACGGACGGGAAGAGAGCGGTGGGTGCCGGTGGTACCTCCGGGCCAGGCACCCAGAGATGGGGGGCGGCAACGTCCACCACGTCCAGGTTGTCTCATCCCGTGTCATCCCGTCTCGCCGCCAGGCCGCACGGAGCCCTGCTCCTACTACACCTTTTACTACAGTGCCTGGCACGCAAAAGGGTGGCGTCCGGAATCCGGTGTAAATCGGCGGGCGTGGTTCCCGGTTTCGTGATCAGGTTAGGCGACGGTACTGACAGTTTCGGCTGCCGTCGGCGGGCTCGCTGGTGGTGACGGTGCGTGGCCGGAGCTGGGTGGGTGGTTCGAGCAGTGAGCGGCGCAGGTCCTGCAGGAGGCGGAGGCCGTCGGGGGTCATGTTCACGCCGCGCCAGCCGGCCGAGGCGCGGTCCAGGACGGCCCAGAGGAGGGTGAGGCAGCTGGTCTCGCCGGGCAGCCGGCCGATGACCTTGGTGCGGCGGCGGGTCTCGCCGAAGGTGCGCTCGATGAAGTTGGAGTGCCGGATCGCGATGGTGGTGCTCGGCGGGGAAGCGCAGGTAGGCGGTCAGGCCTTCCTTATCAGTGGTCAGGGCCTTCATCGCCGAGGGATAGGTGGGTGCGTACCTGGCGGCCATCTCGCTGATCCGGGCATCGATAAGTTCCACGAGCGGCGGGCCGGGCGGGGTCTTCAGGTCTTCGGTGCCGAAGATCTTCCAGTAGGCGTCCTTGACCTCGGCCTGCATCCCGGCCGGGATCTTCGCGAGGATGTTTCTCGCCCGGTGGATCAGGCATCTTTGGCGCAGGGCCTTGGGGTAGGCCTGCTCGATCGCGGCGATCAGGCCGGGCGCGCCGTCGGAGATGACCAGCAGCGGGGAGGCCAGGCCGCGGTCCTTCAGATCGGCCAGGAAGGCGTGCCAGGCGTCGGTGGACTCGCCGGTACCGGGGGCCAGGCCGATGAAGGCGGGCTTGCCGCCGGTGGTGATGCCCCAGGCGGCCAGCACCGGCTCGGCCGGGGAGCCCGGGTGCATGCGGAAGAAGCTGGCGTCCAGGAACAGGTAATCCAGGGTGATGCCGTCCAGGCGGCGCTGTGCCCAGGCCTGGTACTCGTCCTTGATCTGCTGGCAGACCGACGACACGGTGGACTTGGAGATCGCGGCCTGGTCGCCGAGGGCCTCGGCGAGGGCAGCCTCCACATCCCGGACCGACAGGCCACGGATAAACGAGGCGATCACCAGGCTCTCCAGCGCATTGGTCTTGGTCACATGGCTGCCGAACAGCCGGGACGCGAACGCCGCCGTCGTGCCGCGCAGCTTCGGACGGGCCAGCCCGACCGGCCCGGCAGTGGTCTTGACGGTCACTTCCCGGTACCCGTTGCGGGAACCAGGACGCCCATCCCCGCAGGCCGCGGCCCGCTGGTAACGGTCCCGGCCGAGAACTCGGTGACCTCGGCTTCGAGGGCGGCCTGCATCACCAGCTGGGCGCCGAGGCGGGCGACCTCCTCCAGGATCTCCGGCAGCGGCCGGCCGTCAGCGAACAGCTCATCGATGTGGTGGCGGATACGCTCGGTAGGCGATACTCGGACAGGCACGGGCGTGGGTCCTTCCTTCGTGACTTGGCGGTCTTGAAGGGGAACCTACGCCCGTCCTCTCATTTACACCGGATCTTGGACGCCACCCGCAAAAGGCCCTCTCCGCGTTGGAAAAGGGCCTTTGACCTGCGGAAATTGGTAGCGGGGGCAGGATTTGAACCTGCGACCTCTGGGTTATGAGTCAGACGACCGTCGTCCACGACGGTCCTGGGGGTCCACCTAGTCCAGAACCATCCTGCACGGGGAGCCGCGATGTCTCACGCCGTCTCGCACCGCTCCCCCCGTCCATAGCGTGTCTGCTACACACGTTGCTACATCAGAGAGGACCTGATCCATAATGGTCTATACGCGCACCTGCTATCTGCCCATTCCGCTGCTGACCTGCCGAGGCGCTACCCGCCTTGAGCGATTCGCCATCAAGTTAGGTCCGGGCGTCGTTGAGGCGACTCAGATAGCCAGGCTGGCGTGATGGTCGATGTCGGTGGCTGCCGACGCTGGGATGACCTAGCTGAGGGCGTCGGCGATCGCGGTGCCGAGCGCTCTAGTTTAGCTAACGGCATTCCGCGAACCGGGCGCAAGAGCCCTGGCGCGGGCGGCTGCCCCCGTCATCGCCCAGGACCCTCCCGAGCGCCGCCACGCGGTCACAGATGCCTGTCCCGCCGCTCAGCCCTCCACCAGCCTGCAGCGTGCCCGTGCAGGCACACAGCCGCCGGGCAAGGTCACCACCGGGTGACGATGCTCACCTTGACGGATTGTCACATACCGGGCACTGTGGCAGGCGTACTGCTGCCGCCCAGACCCTGTGGGAGACAAAAATCATGAGTACCGTCACGCGTGCCGCCGTTTATGGTGCCCGGATCGCCGCCCTGACCGCCGCAGCCCCCGTGCTGGCCGGCGCCGCCGCTTCGGCCGCGACCGCCAAGCTGGTCGGCTGGGAATTCCGGCAGCTCGCCAGCTCACCGCTGTCCGCCGAGGCCGGGCGGCTTAAGGCCGAATTCCGCGAGCTGGCCGCCGCCAACGGCGCCGGCGCAACCACCCCAGCGCGGCGGCAGGGGCACGCTGGGAACGGCCGCGACAAGCACCGCCCCAACAGGGGCTCGCTGCGCTCCGGTAAGGCCCATGCTCAGCCGGCTGCCTTGAGCACGTCGCGCTAGGCACCCGCGGTACCGCGTGCTGAGGGAGATCGTCCCTGTGACGCACCGGCTGGGGGACGTTCGCCCACCGCCCGGGAATCGCTCAAGCCGCTGCCGGCACAGGCGTTAGCTCCGCAGGCGCCGCAGGCGTCAGCTCCGGAGCGGCGCCTGCGTATCCGGTATCCGGCCCGGGGCCGGCCCTGCACTTCCACGCATGGACAGGCAAACTCTGATCTGCCACCGCAGCATTACGGTCAGCTTCCCGCCGCGTGGAGAGCATAGGCCGGCATTGAGTCAACGGTGTTGACATGGATAAACCGTGAGTCATGGATATTTTGGATTCGGTTGCAAATGGCGCCGGGAACACGTCAGGAGGTGCTTCTCCATCGATAAGGGGCAAAAGGTCATGAACCAATCGGGTATTTCCGCACCAGCGGCGCACCGGCCGGGCCGGCGGCGCCGGCAGCCGGCCTACGGCGAGCAGGCCCGCTCCTACGACCAGAAGACGGGCGCGTTCCAGTCCTACCGCCGGGCGGTCATCGAAGCACTCCCGGTCCGCCCGGGGCAGGTGGTCCTGGACGTGGGGTCCGGGACGGGGCTGTGCTGCGGCTTGCTCCGGGACAAGGTGGGCCCGCAGGGCGGTGTCGTCGGTATCGAGGAGTCAGCCGAGATGGCGGCGGTGGCGCGCGAACGCATCGCCGGCGAAGGCTGGGGTAACGTCACGGTCGTGCAGTCGCCGGCCGAGGACGCGCAGATCCCGGTGACCGCGGACGCCGCCCTGTTCTGCGCCGTCCACGACATCCTGCAGTCCCCGGGCGCACTGCGGAACGTCCTGACCAAGCTCCGCCCCGGCGCCTGGGTGGCCGCGGGCGGTGGTAAGTGGGCCGCACCGTGGATGGTGGGCGTGAACCTGCAAGCCAGGATGCTCCACGCTCCATTCGTGCGCAGCTTCGAGGGGTTCGGCCGGCCGTGGAAACATCTGGAGCCGCTGCTCGAGGACGTCCACGTTCGTGAGCTAGCGCTGGGCAGCGGCTATATCGTGACCGGACGGGCGCTGGCACAGACCCCGGCCTAGGGGAGGACCCGGTCCCGGGCGGCCCGGCTCCCCGGCGGGTTTCAGGGTAGCGGCCGTAACGGGGGCCGGCCGCGTCAGGCTGGTGTGCGCAGTGCGGTGCCGCGGCCAGGCGCTGCCGACCAGCAGGCCTCCAGCAGCGCGGGGGCGAACAACTGCGGCGCGTTGACGCAGGCCCCGTGACCGGCGTCCACATAGTGGACTGATGCGCCGGGGACCGCCCGGGCCAGCGCCAGCTGGCGGCCTGGCGGCACGACGCGGTCCCGGGCCGTGATGACCACCGCGGTGGGCACATCGACCTGGCCGAGCCAGCTGTCCGAGGTGAACGCGCAGACGGCTTCCGTAGCCGACACGACGGTGGCCAGCGTGGTCCGGCTCAGCTGGGCGCGGGCCCACCGGCTCGTCGCCGGGTCGTCAATGCGGCCCAGCAGCGCCATGCCGGCGAACTCGGCGCCCATCAGATGCAGCAGCGGGTTCCAGCGCAGGGCCGCGGCCACCGTCGGCATCGCCAGGGCGGCCAGCTGCTCCGCCGGTGACCCGCGGGCATTGCCCGCGGTGGAGCACAGCACCAGGCCCGACACCAGCGCGGCGTGCCGCCGGTACAGCAGCTGGGCCACCAGGCCGCCCATGGAATAACCCACCGCGGCAAAGCTGCCGATATCGAGGACCCCGGCCAGCGCGGCGATATCGTCGGCGCAATCCTCCAGCCGGAACCGCGAACCCAGCCGGATCCCGTCGCCATGGCCACGCAGGTCGGCGGCGACGACCCGGAAATCACATCCGAGCGGCACGAGGACCTGTCCCCAGTTCAGCTCGGCCGTGCCTGCCACCCCGTGGATCAGCATGACCGTCTCCGCGCCGGGCGGGCCGGCGCACTCCCACACCCGCGTCGTCCCGCGGCCCGGCAGACCCACCAGCCGCGCACGCGGCATCGTTGCTTCCCTGAGCATCCGGCGTTTCTCCTTTGACTGGTGGCCTGGGCTCAGCTCACGCCCGGGCAGACCGGCCGCCCATGACGCATGGACAGCCTGGGCCAGGCTTGCGGGATCGCGGGAGGCGACCTGGCCCGGCCACCACAGCGCGTGCGACGGCCACCACCGCCGGCGAGCCTCGCAGACCCGGCACGCCGGGCAGCAGCGCCTCGTCGCTGACGAACATCCCCGCAGTAGACCGCACAGATCCCTGCCAACCCATGGACCTAGGTCCCCGCCGCTGGGCCGGAAGTCCGCCGGTGATCCCGCCGCGGGCAAGGCACCGCGTCCACCGGGGCCCTCGCTGACCGGCGGAACGAGCGGGCAATCGCAGGGCAGGAGCCCGGCCTGACTCACCAGTGACTTAGGTCCCCGGTGCACCCCGACCCCCGGGGGGCGCCTTTATGGCCTCGATGATGGAGCACGTTCCGCAAGCATCCTGCACCAGGCCGCGCCATCCGATGACGCCGGTCCGGGTCGAGCTGACTATCGATCTGGCCCGCGCCTCCGAGCCGTTCCCCACCCGGGTGTTCGACGAAAAATGGCAAACGTCAACCCGCGCCGATGGGCGGACCAGTTTTGGTGTTTCCGCTGGTCCGGGGCACTGCAAGGTCAGGGAAAAGTCAGGGTTGCTAGCGGCTCCAACCGCCAGAATCGGACATAACTCGTGCGTGTCTCGTCACGCTCATTTGTTCGAATCTAGCACTGCTTCGTCTATAGATACTGGCAACCTCGGAGTTCCTAAATGATCACGACTAGGTACTGCCAACAATTGGGCGGATCAGGAGCGGGGCCTAGCTCCGCGCGCAGTCACATCTCGCGATCCGGCTTCCCGCCAGGCCGCCTGCCATTCGGCCCCGCCGTACACCGACGTGATCTCGCCGCTAACGATGCCGGCGGCGACGTCGGCGACTTTGCGGTGGCGGTCGCGGGCGTACTTCCTGATCAGCAGGAATGCGTTGTCCACGGGAATGGTGAAGTGCTTGGCGAGCATTCCCTTCGCCTGCTCGATGGGTATCCGGCTGTCCAGCGCCGTTTGCAGCTGCCCGGCCAGCGCATTGCCGTCCCGGAGTTCCTGTTCTTGGATCAGTTCGATCGCTGCCATCTCCGCCATGGCCCGCGCGATCTCCATCTCGTTAACGATGAACGGCTCGTCGCCGTAACAGAAGATATTCAGGACGCCGATCACTTCCGCGCGGACTTGCAGCGGCACCCCGCACAGCCGCTGGAATCCCGCTTCGGACGCCTGCGCGGCGAAGGCTGGCCAGCGGCTCAGGCTGTCGGCCGCGCTGGCCTGGACGGGCTGGCCGCTGGCGAACGCATCCAGGCAGGGTCCTTGCACGGTTTTCAGCTCCAGAAGCTCCAAGTGCCGCATGCGCTCTTGTGAGGAAGTGACCAGCCGCAGCCCGCTGCGCTGGTCGGCCAGCAATACCCCGGCTGCCTCAGCCCCCGGGATTCCGGCCGAGTCCACGGCCAGGCCATGCAGAAACTCCTCGATGTCGAAATCGTCGGCCAGCGTGTCGGCTAGACGCACGAAGGCGCGAGCCAGCAGGGCCTCGCGGGCCAGTCCAGCCCCGCGGCGCGCCGCCTGACCGTCGGCGGGCGCACTCATCGAGCCACTCGTGCCGGAGTTCGCGATGGTCATACCCGTCCCTTATGTGAGGTTGCACCTTAGTTGGAGCATTTTTTGACTGCCGTTGGACCATTAACTGCGCGTGCGGCGTCCCATTAGGGCCATTGGTCCCCGTGCGCTGGGACCTCTGAGCAAGGGGCAGGACTTAGGTCCCATGCAGGCAGCCTGCCTGCTCCCGCTTGACGGGCGGGATATTTGCCGCAGATGAGGTGCCGCTGCCGGGGTGCTTGACCTCGTGTGACTACGCCGCCCCGTCTTTCCCGTATCCGCCGAATCCAAGGGAGCGGGCGCCGCGAACTGGACGATGAGAGGCGAGGAAGATGACGCGCCCTGTCCCAGACCACGCCGTTTAGTCCGCCTGCCGGTCCTGCCCGTATGCCCCGTCATGCGGCGGGCGGGCCCGCCAAGGCAGAGCCCGCCTTGGGAACGGGCGCGGAAGGCCGGTGGGAGCTGGGCTTTCTTGCCCTGCCAGCGTGCCGGCACGCCTGAGCTGGGAACTGCCGTCCATCGACGTCCGCTGGGGGTGTGCCACTGGCGCCGGTGATTGTTACTCATTTGGTTACTCGGGCTTGCTGCTTGAATGCGGTTTCGCGGATGCGGTAAATCGCCTTGTCTATTTCCTCGATAGCTTCAGTGATGGACCGGCTGGCAGTTTCTTGCGACTGACCGCTGGCGATCTGGAGGCTCAGGCCGATCCGGAACAGGCTGCTAATGATCTGGCCGATCAAGTCAGCCCTTTTCTGCTCGCCCTCGCCCTGGCCGGTATTTTCCGCCGGTCCGCCGAGGGTGACCGGGTCGAGGAGTGCGGTTCTTTGCCGCCGCTGGGTTTCGGTAATGTCGCGGACGACGGCCAGGGTGAGGTGACGGCCGGTGGTAGATACCGGGCTAAGGCTGATCTGGACGGGGAACGTGGTCCCGTCGTTGCGCAGGCCGACCTGGGCGCTGGCGCTCATCGGCCGGGTTACGGGCTGGCGGGCGTAGGCGGCCAGGCGGGCCCGGTGGGCTTCGTGCATTGCGGGCGGTACCAGGGTCTCGATGGGGTGGCCCGTGAGCTGCCCGGGGTGGTAGCCGAACGAGTCGGCGAGCCGCTGGCTGGCGTGGCGGATGGTGCCGGTTTCATCCACCAGCACCGCTCCGTCCCACAGCGTGTCCGCCAGCCGCTGCAGCATGGCCAGTTCGGCGGTGTAGCCGGCCGACGCGGATGCCTGGTCACGGCCGGCCGGGGGCCGTGATCTGACCAGGGACAGCGTGACGGTCGCCCCCGCGGGCCGTCCGTGGTGGTCGTGGTTCGGGGCGATGAGCACGTCATACCAGCGGTACGCAGCCGGGCTGTGGCAGGGAACCTCGATGGTCACCGGAGCTGGGAGGTCCCCGGCCAGCGCTTGGCGGATCGCCCCGGCCACCTGGCCGGCGGCGGGATCGCCGGGATCCGCGGCGCAGGCATCCAGGTAGGAAACGCCAACCCCGGTCCGTGCCGGGTCGCCTCCGTTGAGGATCGTGAAGGCCTGCCAGGCCCGGTTTACCGAGACGATCACTCCGTCGCGGTCCAGCACGGCGACCTCGACGCCGACGTCCGGCACCGGCGCGTTCCGCCGGCCTTCCGCGCTGGCAGTCCCGGCTCCGTCGGGCGCAGGCGGCCCGGCCTGGTCACCTGCCTCCAGTGCGGCCTCCAGGGAGGCGTACATGGGCACCAGGCGGTCCAGGCCGTTCAGGGTCAAGGTGCGCTGAGTCAACGGGCTTTCCACTGCAATCAGCAGCCCGGTCCCGCTGACGGCCGCGCGCTTGCAGACGCGGGCCAGAGCCTCGGACCCGGCGTGGTCGCATGTGCGGGTGCGGGTCATGTCCGCGATCAGGCTGGCCGTGCCGCGGTTGATGACCCACAGCAGCTCCTCGCAGACCAGCCCCGCATTGGAAAGATCCAGGTAATCGGGGAGCGTCGCGACGGCCGCGGGCCGGTCAAACCAGCGCATCGCCCGCGACCTGGTGGTGGCGCTGGACACGGTCAAAAAGCACGTGACCCACATCCTGGGCAAGCTCGGCGCGGCCAACCGGACCGAGGCAGTCGCCCGGGCCCGGCAGCTCGGCCTGATCCCCTAACACCGCACCCCAGCCGGCCCGGCAGCACCTTGGTGTGACGGCTCGCCGCGACCGGATATTCCACCCTGCGTGCACTTTTGGGTGACGTCCCACCGTGGCGGCGGCTCATACCGTCTCTTGAAGAACCAGTCCCCGAACAGAATCAGGGCTACTTGTTAACCGGGCCCGGACATGGCGACTGGCCGAGGAGATGACAGTGAAACGCATCCGTATCAGGAAGCCCAGGACCCTTCGTCGGCGGAATAAGGTTCTTCTCGGCCTCGCGGTGGTGGTCCTCGGCCTGGCTGGGACCGTGGCCTACAGCTACGTCCGCTACGTGTCCGTGGTGCGTTACACCGCGCAGGACGGGCGGGTCACCGTCAGCACCGGCACAGTCAATGGGCTGGGGACGGTGCTGGTCACCAACAAGGGGTACGCGCTGTACGTGTTTCCGCCCGACCGGGCCAGCCAGGTCACGTGCACCGGCGACTGCGCGTCGGCCTGGCCACCACTGAAACTGCACGTCGGCGAGACGGCCGCGGCGGGCGCCGGGGTCCGCGCGGACCAGCTGGGGACGGTGCCGGACCCGGGCGGCGGCCGCGTCGTCACCTATCACGGATGGCCGCTGTACACCTACCTCGGCGATGCATCTCCCGGTCACGGGGCCGGCCAGGGCAAGGACGACGACGGCGGGTACTGGTACGTGATGCGCCCATCCGGACAGATCGTCAGCTCGTAGCGGGAACTCTCATGTACGGCCCGCCAGGACGTGGCCCGCTCGCCCGCCGCTGACTGCTGTCCGGCCCGAGGAGATGACAGAAGTGAAGCCGATCCGTATGCAGAAGCCACGGGCCCGGCGCGAACGCCCCTGGCCTGCGGTTCTTCCGCCTGATGGTCGTGCTCGAAGCGACCATCGTGCCCAACACCCGACCGCCCAATCAGAGGACCAGTGAGAAATCCGATGTCCATCTCGAACAACGTCCCCGGCACCCGGCCTCTTGTGCTCGTCATCGGCGCGCGGGGAGCCCTTGGTGCGCTCGTGGCCGATGCCTTCCGACGGCACGGCTGGGCGGTCCGCGAGTCCAGCCGCGACCCTATCCCGCCGCCGGACTTCCACTACGTCGACCTGACGGATCCCGCGACCCTGGCGCCCGCTCTGGACGCAGTGGACCTGGTCATCACGACGGTCCCGGACCCGACGCTCGCCGCCGAACGACACGTCCTGAAGCGCGGGGGCGTGCTGCTGAACCTGTCGGCCGGACCCGCAACGGCACTGCGGTCCCTGCGCCGCGAGGCAGGGCAGGCGGAAGGCACGGTCGTGATGAATGCCGGCATCGCGCCGGGAGTCACGAACCTGCTGGCTGCCCAGCTTCTCGAGGAGAATCCAGCCGCCGACGAGGTCGAGCTCGTGTTCACGGTGACCGCTAAGGGCACCGGAGGTGCTGCCTCCGCCGACTTCGCCCATCGCGGGTTCACCGGGCAGGGTCATCACCGGGTGAAGCAGGTTACGCTGCCGGAGCCGTTCGGCTCGCGCCGGGTACTGGGCTTCGCCGAGCCGGACGGAGGCTGGCTCGGGCCGATGGCCGATGGGATCAGCGTCAGCCCCTACATCTGCCTGGCCGAACGCTCCCTCGGCGCGATGATGCGCACGCTGAACGCTGTCCGGCTGATCTCGAAGCTGCCCCGGGCGGCGGTGGGGCCGGGCCGGCGCACAGCCGCGGAGGAGGCCAGCCGTGAACCAGTGGCGCACTCGGTCGCAGTACTGCGCGAAGGGCTGCGCCTGGATGACAGGCTCGTGGTCGGTCAAGGCGACTTCCGGATGGCAGCTTCAAGCGGCATCGTGTTCGCCGAGGCACTCCTCGGCCGGGACGGTCACGTCCCCGCGCAACCGGGCGCCTGGTACCCCGAGGAAGTGCTCTCGCTTAACCAAGTGGAGGCGTCCCTGCGCCGGGCGGGAATCGATGTCACCAAGACCGACCACGACCGGGTGGGCTCAGCCTCCGTCCGCTGACCAAGAACGGCGCATGTTCGGGCCTCGCTCAGTCTCCCCGTCCGAACCGACGGGCTCGGTCTCTCGCGCTCCGCGGCTCAGGCCCGCAAAGCGCGCCTCAGGCCCTTGCGCCCTTGTCGACGGCGCTGACCACGGCGGCGACCGCACCGTCCGGCCAGGCCATCCGGTTACGTATCAGCGCCACGGCGGCGGCAACCCGCACCGCCGGCGGCGCGTGCAGCATGGCCTCGGCCAAAACTTGAGCCGATCGGGCAGGATCAAGCATCCCAGGGCGGGCACCAGCGAGGCACGAGCTTGCGGCTCTTCCTCGGCGCCCCATCGATCCCACAACGGCGCCGCTGAAGCGGCGCACTGGGCGAGGGCATAGGCCGCGGCCGCCCGCACCTGTGCATCAGCGTCAGCCAGCAGCCCCGCGAAATCAATGACATGCGCGGCCACTGCGGCCCTCACCGCGTCGAAATCATCGCCACAAGCACGGTGGGGATCCGCCAGCATCCCGAGCATCCAGGTGACCTCATCACGGCGATCCGGTGCCGACCCGGCCAACTCGACGAGGAACGGCACGGCCGCCACGGTCGCCGGATACACCGTGCCCTGGTGGAACACCTTGCCGTACAGATCCCCGATCGCAGCCCTGGCTTCGTCCCCGCCCGACCCAGCCCGGCGCAGCAAGACCGGAACATCGTCAGCACTCCCGTACGCATGGCCGAGATCCGCCCAGCTAACCTCGTCGAGTCCTTCCAGCACCGGCGCACGGTACAGCTAGGGACCGACAAATCAGCAGGCGCCGCCATCGGCACGAGTGGCCGTCCCGCCGCGGCCAGTTGGCCACCGAATCCAGCGGCTTCTTCACCGGCCGATGTGCATCTGCGGGCGATGCCGCACTGAACGTAGCGTCGCTGGGCCCCACGCGCCCTGCGCCCAGCGACCGACAGCCCCACCCCGTCTCCGTACACAAACCCGCCGGCGACCTGTCCGCCGTGACAGGTGCGGAACGCAGCAAGCCACCGCCCTCACCAGCCTCAACGTCAGCTAGGCGGGCAAGCACCCGGCGGAAACCTCAAGAGAACCACTGCCGGTCGACAACCGGCACGAAGGCTTGGCGCCAAAGCCGCAGCCATCCTCGTTCACAATCACGTTCACAAGGCACAGCAAGAAGGCCCCTTCCGCAATCGGAAGAGGCCTTTGACCTGCTGATTTGGTAGCGGGGGCAGGATTTGAACCTGCGACCTCTGGGTTATGAGCACCACGACGCCCGTCTCCCCCGTTGCGCTGCGGCTCCTGAGAGTGCTCAGCGCTGCGCAAACACCCTGGCCGCCGTCGGCGGGGATCGGCGCTGGTCTCCCCCATTCGTCCACGTCTCACAGCGTCTCGTGCACAAATCCGTGCACAAGACCGATCGGCCCAAGCAGGCGATCGCGCCGGAAGGAGTCATGCGGGACGGGCGTTTGAAGGCTGCCTACACACTCGCTTCACGGTGGTACGGCGTACACGGGCACTCAGTACGGTTGCGGGTGCACCGCTCTCCGGATCCAGACTCCTCGTTCCGGCACAGCACGCAGTGCGCTGTTCCGGTCCCCGTCCGTCCTGGGCACCTCGTTCCGCCTCGACTTCGTTTCTACATCGCCGTATCCACGCGAGTATCTCCCGCAATGCTTCGGCCTGCTGAAATGGCGCACTTGAGGAATGTCCCCTCGAAGAGGCGATCGGGGAGAAGCAGCCTATGATCCGTCGTATCGTAGTCGGATGGGTTCAACTGACCAACCAACATTCAGGGCTTGGAGCTTTAAAAGCCTGGCTAGGACCGCGAACGGAGTACTAGCCTATCCGGACGAACTAGTTGCCTACTACATTTACGACAATAAAGTAAAGAACAGTCGTTACGTAAAGATCGGCGATTTCGCAGTGATACAGGACAGCGACTATGTTCTCGGCGCGGGATGGGTCGACAGTATCGAGGTCATACAGCAAGCAAAGGCCAGATACCGCTGTCCGCATTGCGAAAATACTGACATAAAGAAACGTAGCACAAAAAATCCTGCTTACTGGTGTTCCGGCTGCCACAAGCCGTTCGATGCGCCCGTCGCCGAGAAGCTTGACGTAGAAACATACACGGCAAACTACTCTCGTACATTTAGGTTCTCGGATCGATACTTTCCCGTCAAATCGCTCGAACCAGTCTTCGTTGCGAAGGCGAAGCAAAATTCGATTCGAGAATTGAAGATTGCCCAACTGATACCGCTTCTCGAGCTCAACTTTATGGGTACCGGGCCATGGTGGGACGCGCAGGTCAGCAAGGACGGGGCAATTCCTGGAGGCCATAAGCCCGGGCTGAGCAAGAATCGCATTGGCCAACAACGATTTCGCGAGGCACTGCTGGCGCGGTACGGCGAAGTCTGCGCCTTCACCGGCCCGCAACCGCCTGCAATTCTAGAAGCAGCACACCTAGTCCCCTTCAAGGAGGTTCCCGAACATGACGTGAAGGGTGGCTTGCTTCTTCGAAGAGACCTACACACTTTGTTTGACGATTCTCTAATAACTATCGACCCAGGAAACTGGTCAATCCAGATCGCACCGGAGCTAATGCAATTCTCCTACCTAGCCGCACTGAATGGACAGCCGGTGCATCTCAAACAAGCTCTGCGACCGCGGCTTAACTACATCCAAGATCATGCGGCGACCGCACTTGCGGGGTGGAAAAAGGAAAGTGGGGCGAGCTCAGCAAGTTTCTATCCTTAGGATCCGTAGGTACCCGAAGCGTTCTCGGGGCCGTTCAAGTCGGTCCATCGTTTCGGCAACTAGCTGGTTCGCCGTCCAGTTCCGTACGGATCGGGGATTAGTCGTTCGCCGCCGTGGCTCCTAGAGTGGCTCCCGCCCAGAAGGTCATCGACCCCTTGCTTGCAAAGATCGTAGTCCAAGTGCTCTGATCTGGGTCTTTGCAGATGAAAGACCCTGTGGTGTGTCCGTGGCTGACCATGATTCACTGCTGATCACCATCTTATCGGGCACGCCGCGGGCACGGCTGTTGCGGTCGGAGGTTCTACTAGCGGTACTTCGGGAAGCATCTGGTCCGGTGCCTCTCAGCTGCTCTCGCGTGCTCCGTCCCATCCTTCTTCCGCCCATGCAACGGCTAGGACGCCTCTGAACAACGCTGGTCGCGCGACCCGGCCTGGCAGGCGTCCTGGCCCGTCATAGCGTGCTCTGGCTTACGGGGAAGGCGGGTATCGCCAGGCCAGCGCCTGATTCCGGGCATTCCCCGCCCGGCGGGCTCCCGGCCCGGGCGGGCAGGGATCCCGCTGCGGCCGGCGGCCCGGTCAGGCCAGGACCCAGGCCCCGCCGTCGCGGGTCAGCCCGGCCTTCACCAGGGTCCGCAGGTTGATGGCGCCGCACCGGGCGTGCAGCCAGGCGTCGTTCTTCACGGTGCCGATGTAGCGGAGCCGGATGCGGCGGCCGTTCTGGGTAGCGGTCCAGGCGATGACCCGTTCGATCATCGACCGGGTCGGGTAGGCCTGCCTGAACTCCGGCGTGCGGGCCTGCGCGCGGGCGGCGCGCAGCAGCCCGTCCTGCGGGTGAATGGTCATTGACCGGCCGTCGGCGGCGGTGGTGCACCGGTCCCGCAGCGGGCAGGCCGCGCACGCCGCGCCGAAGGTCACGGTCCGCTCTTGCGCTCATCGGGCGGACCTGCCCGGCGGGGCAGGTGACGGTGCCCTGCTGCTCGTCGACCGTGAAGTCATCGACGGTGAACCCGCCGGTCACGGCCGGGCGCACCGGCCCGGGCTTGATGATGGTGTCGTGCCCGGCTTCCTGGTAGGCGGCGCGGGCCTCCCCGCTGCCGTAGGCCGAGTCGCCATACATCTCCAGGCCGTCCTCCCGCTCCTGGCCACCGGGCTCCTGCGGCTGCGGCGCGCCGGGCACGGCACCGGTGCCCTCGCCAGCGCTGGCCGCGTCATCCCCGCCCTGCGCAGAGCCATGGAACCGGTCGCG
Organism: uncultured Actinomycetes bacterium; assembly: GCA_963775825.1. Lineage (GTDB taxonomy): Bacteria > Actinomycetota > Actinomycetes > Streptosporangiales > Streptosporangiaceae > Bog-532. The sequence continues at coordinate 63,866 of CAVZKY010000056.1, read as the reverse complement.
GCAGGCCATCTTCACCCCGTTCTCCGCGTCACTGCCGCCAGGCCCGGCGGCCATCGTCATCTCGCAGTCGGTGATCAGCCCGGTCTCCGGCTCGGCCGCCAGGTGCCCGCGGAACCCGTCGCGCCGCTTCGACTTGCTCTTGCGGGTATGCCGCGCCTCGCGGTCCACGGTGCTGATCACCCGGTCCGGGGCGACCTTCCGGGCGATCCGCCACCGCCCATCCATCCCATCGGAGTCCTCAGCGGGCTCCACGTCCTGCCCGGCCACCAGCGCCAGCAGGCCCAGCGCGTCCGCCTCCGCGGCGTCCCGCCCCGGGGAATCCGGGCCCGCCAGCTCCGCGAGCGCTGCCAGCGCGTCATTCACCAGGGCACTGACCAGGGCAGCCTTGGCGTCAGGATCATCCCAGTCGATCGGCGGCTTGCCCGGCTTCGAGTAATCCAGCAGGCACACCGCCGTGATCACATCCGCCGCGCCAGGCACCACCCGTGCCACCTTGCGCATCGCGGCCACCAGCTGGGTGACGGTGTCCTGGGTCGCCACGGCGTCGTCGAAAACCGTCGAGTCCACGCAGCGCTTGCGCCGCCCGGCCAGGACCCCGGTCTGGCTGATCACCTCCGCGACCGCATCAAACACCCGGTCCGGGCGACCGGACTTCGCGATCCGCTTGCGCCAGTACACCAGCGTGGACGGGTCGAAGCTCACCTGGGTCAGCGACCGGCCGCAGGCCACCTTCCACCGGATGTCATACTTCAGCGCGTCCGCCGTCTGGGGATCCGACAGGTCATACAGCTCTTTCAGCACCAGCACGCTGCCCACCAGGTCCGCCGGCAGCGACGGGCGCCCGGTCCGCGAAGGGAACAGGTCAGCGGTGAAGCTGCCCGGGAACAGCTCCGCGCGGTGCGCGGCCAGGAACGCGAACACGCTGCCCGGCGGGACCAGATGCCCGGCGATCATCTCAGCGTCCAGCAGCTCCCGGTCCGTCGGCGATCTTCCCTGCATGAGAAGATCATCCCAGATCATCGAACACATTGCCGGCAGAAACGCCGAACCGGGCTCACGGGTTATTCACGAACCGGGCTCACGGGTTATTCAGAGGCGTCCTAGCGGAGCAGCGGCCCTTTCTGCTGTCATCATCACAGTAGAAAGGGCGCAGCGGGGCCCAGGATCGGCGGCGGCGGCCAACGGTGCGCGGCGGCGGCCAACGGTCCGGCGGCGGCCAACGGTCCGGCGGCGGCCACAGGAGCAGCGGCCACAGGAGCAGCAGCGGAGCTGAAAAGAGGTACAGCATGCTTACCCAGATCGACCACATCGGGATCGCCTGCCGGGATCTGGAGGAAAAGATCGACTTCTACTGCTCCACGTTCGGGGTCACGGTGGCGTCCCGCGAGGTCAACGAGGAGCAGGGCGTCCGCGAAGCCATGCTGCTCGTGGCCACGGCAGCTCCGGAAGCAACCGGGCCGCAGGCCGGGGCGCCTGACCTGCGCGCCGCAGCCGGTGGCGGCCCGGCTCCGCACCCCGTTCCTGATCTGCGGGCCACGGCCGAGGCCACACGGGAGGCGAATCCCGGGCCGCAGGCTGGAGCTGGGCCAGCCGTTCCGCTCGTGGCCTCGTACATCCAGCTGCTCGAGCCGCTGGGACCGGATTCACCGGTCGGGAAGTTCCTGGCCCGGCACGGCGAGGGTATCCATCATGTCGGCTACGGCGTCACCGACGTCCGGGCCGCGCTGGCGGCGATCGGCGCGACGGGGGTCCGGCTCATCAACGAGCGCCCACGGCACGGCTCGATGGGAGCCTCGATCGCTTTTCTCCATCCGGCCGACGTCGGCGGGGTGCTTACCGAACTCGTAGAGCACCCGGCGGAATCTGGCCCCGGGCCAGCCTGATCCACTCGTCGAGCACCCAGCGAAGCTGGCCCCGGGCCAGCCTGATCCGCGGCCTGGTCCACAGCTTCCCTGGCCCATTCGCGGCCTTCCCCGGTCGATGATCCGCGGCCTTTCCCAGGTCGATGATTCACGGCCTTTCCCGGGTCGATGATTCACGGCCTTTCCCAGGTCGATGATTCGCGGCCTTTCCCAGGTCGACGAGGGGCGCAGTTCACGACGACGAGGGGCGCAGTTCAGGACGATGTCCCCGCGCACCGGAGCGGGACCTAAATACGTTCCTGATGCGTACCGGCCGGGCCACCCGCGGGACGGCGAACTTACCGCCAGGGGACGACACTTGTACCTCAAAGACATCACCAGTTACCGCCGCGTGATCATGACGAGTCCCAGGAATGGCCGCTATGCAGGACGGATATATGGTCGGTGCCCGTTATGGAGCTGATTGACCGGAAGCAGGCGCCGAGTCCAGAGAATCCGCCGCTGGATGGTAGAAGCAACCAACAATGTCCCGAAGGCAGAGTAGTCTGCCTGCTACCAGGTGAGAAAATCGCAAAAGTCCGTAACGACCGGGTGAGGTACCTGTTGCTGTGTCGGCAGCTGAGCCTGACGATCGGGTGCGAGATAATCATCTGTTCCCCGCTGTCCCCCCGCCTGCCGTACCGTCCCAACAGGGTTAGGCCACATGCAATCCGACATTGACGCTCAGCTCACCAACTTCTTTGAAGACAGCCAGCCGCGCGAGTTCGCCAAGGTGATGCGCGGCTACGACCCCCAGCAGGTCAACGAGCATCTCGCCCAGCTTGAGGGGGAGGTGCGCCAGCACAAGGATCAGGTCCAGGCGATGCACCGGGAGCTGGCTGAGGCTCACCGGCAGCTCCAGGAGCAGGAACGTCCCACCTACTCCGGCCTGGGCGCACGGATCGAGCAGTTGCTCAGGCTGGCCGAGGAACAGGCCACCGAGCTGGTCCAGGCCGCCCGGTCCGAGGCCAACGAGATCAAGGCCGCGTCGAAGGTGGACGCCGCCGAGGTGCGGGCCTCCGCTGAGAACGAGGCGACGGAGCTGCGGGCGATCGCCAAGCGCGAGACCGACGACCAGCGCGGCGCGGCCGAGCGTGAGGCCGACTCCATCAGGACGGGCGTACGGCGCGAGGCGGATGAGCTGACCTCGACGACCGAGCGCGAGGTGGCCAAGCTGCGGGCGACGGCGGACCACGAGATCGCTGAGAAGCACGCGGCGGTGGAACGTGACATTGCCAAGCTGCGGACCACGACCGAGCGTGAAGTGGCCCAGCTCAAGGCGTCCGCCAAGCGGGAGCGCGACGAGATCCTCACCACGTCCAAGCGCCAGGCTGACGAGATGCGCAGCCAGGCCCAGCGGATTCTCGAGGAGAGCGAAGCGCAGCGCGCACAGGCCGAGGCCGAATTCGAGATCCAGCTCGCGGCGCGCCGGGAAGAAGCCGAACGGCAGGAAGCCGAGCGACTGTCCGCCGCCCAGGCCGCGACCCAGAAGCTCGTCTCCGAGGCGGAGCAGCGGGCGTCCACGGCCGAGCAGCGGGCGTCCAAGGCAAGTGCCCAGGCCGAGCAGACCCGCCGCGACGCGGACCAGCACGCCAAGCAGCTGGTCAGCAACGCCAAGAAGAACGCGGACCAGATCGTCGGCCAGGCCAAGAGCCAGGCGGATCACCTGCTGGCCGACACGAAGTCCGAAGCCGAACGCTCCCGCGCCGCGGCACAGCGCCAGGTCGACGACCTCACCCGCCAGAAGGACAGCATCGGCAGCCACCTCGCGCAGCTGCGCCAGCTGCTCGGCGGCGGTGTCCCGGGCATGGACGAATCGGCCGTGCAGGCGGCGCCCTCCCGCCCGGCCATCGGAGCGCAAGCCCCCCGGCCCCCGGCTCCCGCCCCCGCGGCCGAGATGCCCCAGCAGGCTGCCAGCGCTCCGCGGCCCGCGGCTCAGGCTCCGGCGCCGCGCCCGGCCCCGGCCCCGGCCCCGGCCCCGGCCGCCCAGGGAGCCCGCAGCGGTGCCCCGGTCAGCAATGGTGCCAAGCAGCCGGCCAACGGCAAGGCCCCGGACGACGAGGACTGGTGGACCGAGTAACAGCTAGGTAACACCGCACGGAAGACGCCTCCGGCCGTCTCGCCGCCGGTCGGTGAAGGGCCAGGCTCCGGAGCGGGGACCTCGCCCTTCAGCGTGCCCGGGCATACCGGGACCTGGACGCTCTCGGGGCGGAGGATCAGCCGCGCTTACCCGGGCCCGGGCGGCGGCTCAGCCGCCGCTCCCAGCACGCCCGGTGCCAGTGCCGCCGCATTTCGACGCCGGGCGCCTCGGCGGGCCAGGCCACCACGTGCGCCGTACCCGGATGTATCTCCTGGTCACATCCGGGACAGCGGTAAGCCTTTGTCGCGGCGGCGCCGGGGATCTGCCGGACGATCCAGTCCCCGTCCGGCCAGGATTCGGGGCGCTCGGGGCCCAGTGGCCAGGTCACCTCGGTACGTGCGCGGCGGGATTTGCGGGGGCTCACGGCAGTTACTTTATGTATCAATCCTCGGGCTGGCGCCGCTGCCGGGCCGGCCGGGCTACAGTGGCGTTCCGTGCGGCTCGTCATCGCGCGGTGCAGCGTCGACTACATCGGCCGGCTCACCGCTCACCTTCCCCCGGCTCTCCGGCTCCTCATCGTCAAGGCGGACGGCTCGGTCCTGGTGCACTCCGACGGCGGCTCCTACAAACCGCTGAACTGGATGTCGCCGCCCTGCCGGCTCGCCGAGGAACCCGGCCGCTGGACGGTGACGAACAAGGGCGGCGAGACCCTGGCCATCACGATCGAGGAGATTCTCAGTGACTCCTCGGTTGACCTGGGCGTGGATCCCGGCCTGGTCAAGGACGGTGTCGAGTCGCACCTGCAGGAACTGCTCGCGGCCCAGGTGCAGCTGTTGGGCGAGGGCTGGCGGCTGATCCGGCGGGAGTACCCGACCCCGATCGGGCCGGTGGATCTCATGTGCAAGGACGCCGCCGGAACCAGCGTCGCGGTCGAGATCAAGCGGCGCGGCGAGATCGACGGGTTCAGTTCTAACCAGGGTGCCGCTTCGGGGGGAGGGACTCACGTGGCGGTCGAGATCAAGCGCCACGCTGGCATCGATGCTGTCGAACAGCTGACCAGGTACCTGGAGCTGCTGAACCGGGACCCGCTCCTAGCCCCGGTTAAGGGCGTGCTCGCTGCGCAGACGATAAAGCCACAGGCGCGCACGCTGGCGGAAGATCGGGGAATTAGGTGCGTGGTCCTCGACTACGAGGCGATGCGCGGCACCGAAGACGACTCCCTGCGGCTGTTCTGAACGTCGCTTGCCCCCGCCGCGAGCCCGGGCGACAGGCCTAGCGGGCTCCTTGCATAAAGTGGCGCTAGTTCTCCGCACGCGATCGAAAGGACATGTCTGCTGGTGGAGCATACGGGGCATACGGGGCACGCGGCCGTAGGGCAGTCCGGTTCCGGTGGACTGACAGCGACTGAGCACCGTCTCGACAACGGTCTGCGCGTGGTGCTCTCCGAGGATCACCTGACCCCGGTCGTAGCGGTCTGGCTCTGGTATGACGTCGGCTCGCGATACGAGGTCAAGGGCCGCACGGGCCTGGCTCACCTCTTCGAGCACCTCATGTTCCAGGGCTCGGCGCAGGTCAGCGGGAACGGGCATTTCGAGCTGGTCCAAGGGGCTGGCGGCTCCCTCAACGGGACGACGAGCTTCGAGAGCACCAACTACTTCGAGATCATGCCGGCGCACCAGCTGGAATTGGCACTCTGGCTGGAAGCGGACCGGATGGGCTCGCTGCTCGCCGCGCTCGACGAGGAGTCCATGGAAAACCAGCGGGACGTCGTCAAGAATGAGCGCCGGCAGCGCTACGACAACGTGCCCTACGGCACCGCGTTCGAGCGGATGACCGCGCTGGTTTATCCAGCGGGCCATCCGTATCACCACACGCCCATCGGCTCCATGGCCGATCTGGACGCGGCGACGCTGGACGACGCGCGGGCGTTCTTCCGTACGAACTACGCGCCGAACAACGCGGTCCTGGCCATCGTCGGCGACATTGACCCGGACCAGGCGCTGGCCTGGGTGCAGAAATACTTCGGCTCCATCCCGGCCCACGATGGCAAGGCGGCGCCCCGCGACGGCGGACTCCCCGACATCATCGGCCGCGAGGTGCGCGAGGAGTTCCGGGAGGAAGTTCCGGCCCGCGCGCTGATGGCGGCGTACCGGCTGCCGCAGGACGGCACGCGCGAATGCGACGCGGCCGAACTGGCGCTCACCGTCCTCGGCGACGGCATGTCGTCCCGGCTGTACAACCGGCTGGTGCGTCGCGACCGCACCGCGATCGCGGCCGGCTTCGGGCTGATCCGGCTGGCGGGCGCCCCCTCGCTGGGCTGGCTGGACGTGAAGGCGTCCGCCGGCGCGGAGATCCCGCAGATCGAGGCCGCGGTTGACGAGGAGCTGGCCCGGCTCGGCGCGGAGGCACCGGCCGCCGAGGAGATGGAGCGGGCGCGGGCCCTGCTGGAACGCGAATGGCTGGACCGGCTCGGCACGGTCGCCGGCCGGGCCAGGGAACTGTGCCGGTATACGGTCCAGTTCGGCGACCCGCAGCTCGCGTTCACCGCCGTGAACCGGATCCTCGACGTCACTGCGGCGGAGGTCCGGGCGGTGGCGGCCGCGCGGCTGCGCCCCGACAACCGGGCGGTGCTGGTCTACGAGCCGCTGACCTCCAAAGACGCGCCCGGCACCGCGGCCAGACCAGCGGCGACGGTAGCGAGCAGCAAGGAGCCGGGCGGTGACCGATGCAGCGGTGAACATGGACTTCTATCCGCAGCCGACCCCCGGGCCGCCCAAGTCCTGGGCGTTCCCCGTGCCCGAGCGCGGCCTCCTCGCCAATGGGCTGACCGTGCTGCGCTGCCACCGGCCTGGCCAGCAGGTGGTGGCGGTACGGATCTGCCTGGACATCCCGCTCGACTCCGAGCCCTCCGGGCTCGACGGTATCGCCACGATCATGGTCCGGGCGCTGTCTCAGGGCACGGCGAGACACACCGCCGAGGAATTCGCAGCCGAACTGGAGCGTTGCGGCGCGACGCTCGACGCACGCGCCGACTACCCGGGCGCGCGTGTCTCGCTGGAGGTGCCCGTCTCCCGCTTGGCCAAGGCGCTCGAGCTGCTGGCCGAGGCGCTGCACGCGCCCGCCTTCGCCGACAGCGAGGTTGAGCGTCTGGTGCGCAACCGCCTCGACACGATCCCGATCGAGATGGCCAACCCCGGCCAGCGGGCGGCCAAGCAGCTGGCGGCGGAGCTGTTCCCGGCGGCCGCCCGGCTGTCCCGGCCACGCCAGGGCACCGAGGACACTGTCGCGAAGATCGACGCGGCGGGCGTGCGCGCGTTCTACCACGGTCAAGTCCGGCCGGCCCGGGCAACCGCGGTGGTCGTGGGCGACCTGACGAGCGTGGACCTGGATGCGGTACTCGCCGGCACGCTCGGCAGCTGGGCCGGCAACAGCGCCGGAGCGCTGCTGCTGGCCCCGGTGACGGCCAACGAAACCGGACGCGTGGTGATCGTCGACCGGCCCGGCGCCGTCCAGACGCAGCTGCTCATCGGGCGGACCGGCCCGGACCGGCACGATCCGGGATGGCCGTCCCTGGTGGTCGGCACGTACTGTCTCGGCGGCACGCTCACGTCCCGGCTGGACCGGGTGCTACGGGAGGAGAAGGGCTACACGTACGGCGTGCGGGCCTCTGAGCAGGTGCTGCGGTCGCCGGCGCCGGCCGCCCCGGGCGGCGCGACCGGTATGTCAATCCTCGCCGTCAGGGGTTCCGTGGACACGGCGGCCACCGGTCCCGCCCTCGATGACCTGCGGACGGTGCTGCGCACGCTGGCCACGGACGGGCTGACCGAGGTGGAGCGTGACATGGCGGTGCAGAACCTGGTGGGTGTCGCACCGCTCGAATACGAGACGGCCGCGCCGGTCGCCGGCACGCTGGCGGATCAGGTGGAGGAGCACCTGCCGGACGACTACCAGGCTCAGCTCTACGCGCGGCTGGCCGAGACGAGTACCGCCGAGGCCACCGCCGCGGTGGTCGCGGCATTCCCGGAGAACCGCCTGGTCACTATCCTGGTCGGCGACGCAGCTCAGATCGAGGCTCCGGTGGAGGCCCTGGGACTCGGCCCGGTCGAGCTGGTCGCAGGCTGATCCGCCGAAATCTCGGGAGTCCCCACTCATGCCCAATTTTTTTAGGACCCAATGCGCGCACTGATCACCAACGACGACGGAATCGACAGCGCCGGGCTGCGCACGCTCGCCCGGGCCGCCGCCGGAGCCGGGCTGGACCTGACCATCGCCGCGCCGGACGGCGAACGCAGCGGGAGCGGTGCCGCCCTGACCGGGCTGGCCGAGGGCGGCCGGCTGCTGGTCGAAAAGCGCAAGCTCGACGGGCTGGAGGACGTGCCCACGTTCGCGGTCCAGGCGTCACCGGCCATGATCGCCTTCGCGGGCTCGCACGCCGCCTTCGGCGAGCGTCCGGACATCGTGCTGGCCGGCATCAACCGGGGGCCGAACATCGGGCAGGCCATCCTGCACTCGGGCACGGTCGGCGCCGCACTGACCGCCGCATCGGCGGGCCTGCCCGCGATGGCGCTCTCGCTGGCTTCGAGCGCAGCCGCGCACTGGGCTACCGCCGCCGACGCCACCAGCCGTGTCCTGGAATGGTTCCTGCCGCGCGCGGACGTTCCCGTGGTCGTGAACGTGAACGTGCCCGATAGGCCGGTGAGCCAGATCCGCGGGCTGCACCCGGCCCGGCTGGTGTCGTACGGGGCGGCCCGCGCGATCATCGGCGAGCCGGGAGAGGGCTTCATCCCGGTGACGTTCGCCGCGCTGGACGAAGCGCCCGGCCCCGGCACGGACCTGGCCCTGATCCGCGAGGGCTGGGTGACGGTGACGGTGCTGACCGGCCTGACCGAGTCCGCCGCCCTGGATGTGTCCGCCCTCGGCGAGCGGCCCTGGCCTTAGCCGCGGACAGTCCCCGGTACTTCGGGTGATGTCCCCCGGAATGTCAGTGGGGTTGGCTAGCGTCGGTAGCGTGCAGCGTGACGTGGTGGCCGGCATTCGATCCCGCCGCCCTCGCCGAGGCCGTCGGCCCGGAGACCTACGAGCGGGGCGTCCGGTACGCACGCCAGCACATGGTCGTGCGCGCGCTGTGGAAACTGTCGGCGGGTGCGCTGGCCGGGACGGTGCGCGGCCAGTACGGCAACGTCTACACGACGACGGCACGTTTCTCGGCCACGGACGGGGCCGGGCTCTGGTTCCAGCGCGGCGAATGCAGCTGCCCGGTCAGGGTCAACTGCAAGCACGTGGTGGCGCTCGTGCTGACCGCGACGGCCACCGAGCGACAGGCCGCGGACGCCAGCAGGAGCGGCCAGGCCGACCAGGCCGGCCGACCCGGCCTGGGAGCGGTCCCTCACGTCCCTGCTGGACCACCGGACGGGCGGACGAGCCGGACCGGGCGGGCCGCCCGGCGCCAGGGAAAACGTCCCGCTGGCCATCGAGGTCACACTGTCCGCGACCCGCTACCCGGCCGCGACCCGTTACCCGGCCGCGACCCGGCTGGGCGGGGGCGATCCAGCTCCGCAGCTGGTGGCGAAGCTCGTCACGCGGGGCAAAAACGGCTGGGTGAACGGCGGCCTGAGCTGGTCCGGGCTGGGCACCCTGCACTACGTCGGCGCATACCCCGCCGCACACATCCAGTGGCTGAAGGAGTTCTACGCCCTCTACAAAGCGGGCCGCAATCTCCCCGCCTATTCTTACGGAGACGAGAAGACGATCACGCTGTCCGCGTTCGAGTCCCACCGGCTCTGGACGCTGCTGGACGAGGCAGCGGAGATCGGCTTGCAGCTGGTGCACGCGCGCAAGCGGTTCGGCGCGCTCGCGCCCTATGGGCAGGCCGAGCTGTGCCTCGACGCCACCGGCAGCGCGGACACGCTCACGATCAGCCCGGTGATCCTCGTCGACGGCGAGCCCACCGGCGCCACCCCGGTCACCTTCATCGGGCCGGGCGGCCACGGGCTGGTGTACGTGGACGGAGGGGACGGGCCGCTACGGATCGCCAGGCTGGCCAGCCCGGTGCCGCCAGCGCTGCAGCGGCTGGCGCTGGAAGGCCGTTCCCTGCAGGTCCCCGCCGAGGGGCACACCCGGTTCCGCGAGGAGTTCTACCCCCGGCTCCGGCAGATGGCCAGGGTGATCTCCGCCGACGGCTCGTTCACCCCGCCGGCGCTCCCGGATCCCACCCTGGTCCTGTGCGCCGCCTACGGCCCTGGCCACCAGCTGGATCTGCGCTGGGAGTGGGAATACGCGATCGGGGACTCCCGGCGGCGGGCGCCGCTGCAGCCGGACGGGCATCCCGGGTACCGGGACCCGGACGCCGAGCGAGGCATCCTGGCCGGTCTCGACGCCGGCCTGGAGCGGCACGGGCTGCGCGGTACGGATGCCGCGCGGACCCTCGTGCCGCACGCTGCGCTGCGCGGCATCGGCACCATGCGGTTCAGCACCGAGGTCCTGCCCCTGCTGGACGGCAGGTCCGGGGTCGCCGTCGAGATCAGCGGCGAGCCCGCGGATTACCGCGAGGCGGGCGACTCGCTGCGGATCGGCGTGTCGGCCGGTGAATTGCCGGGTGACACCGACTGGTTCGACCTGGGCGTCTCGATCACCGTCGAGGGACATGAGGTCTCGTTCACCGACGTGTTCGTCGCGCTGAGCCGGAATCAATCGCACCTGCTGCTGGCCGACGGCGCGTACTTCTCGCTGGAGAAGCCGGAACTGCGCGAGCTCCAGCGGCTGATCGACGAGGCGCGGGCGCTGCAGGAGACGCAGGACGGCTCGTTGCGGATCAGCCGGTTCCAGGCCGGGCTGTGGGACGAGTTCGCCGCGCTCGGCGTGGCCGCGGCCCAGACGCAGGCGTGGCAGCGCCAGGTCGGCGGCCTGCTGGCGCTCAGCTCCATCGAGCCGGTGCCGCCGCCCGCGGCGCTGTCGGCCCAGCTGCGGCCCTACCAGGCGGACGGGTACAGCTGGCTGGCCTTCCTGTGGGAACACCGGCTGGGCGGCATCCTCGCCGACGACATGGGGCTGGGCAAGACGCTGCAGTGCCTGGCCCTGATCTGTCACGCCCGGCAGGCCCGGCCCGGCCTGGCGCCGTTCCTCATCGTCGCGCCCACCAGCGTCCTGGCGAACTGGGTCACCGAAGCGGCCCGGTTCGCGCCAGGCCTGACGGTGGCGGGGATCTCGGACACGCTGCGCAAGCGCGGCCAGGACCTGCCCGAGATCATCGCCGGTGCGGACGTGGTGGTGACCTCGTACACGCTGTTCCGGCTCGACTTCGACGCCTACGCCGCAGCGGACTGGTCCGGGCTACTGCTGGACGAGGCGCAGTTCGTCAAGAACCACCAGTCGAAGGCCTACCAGTGCGCCCGGAAGCTGCCCGCGCCGTTCAAGCTCGCGATCACCGGCACGCCGATGGAGAACAACCTGATGGAGCTCTGGTCGCTGCTGTCGATCACCGCGCCCGGGCTGTTCCCGCACCCGGGCCGGTTCCGCGACTTCTACGCCCGGCCGATCGAGAACGGCGGCAGGCCAGAGCTGCTCGGGCAGCTGCGCCGCCGGATCCGGCCGCTGGTCAAGCGGCGGACGAAGGAGCAGGTGGCCGCGGACCTGCCCGCCAAGCAGGAGCAGGTGCTCGAGGTAGATCTGCATCCCCGGCACCGCGTGGTCTACCAGCGGCATCTGCAGCGGGAGCGGCAGAAGATCCTCGGGCTGATCGATGACCTCTCGCACAACCGCTTCACCATTCTGCGCTCGCTCACCCTGCTGCGCCAGCTGAGCCTGCACGCCGGCCTGGTCGACGACGCGCACGCCGACGTGCCGAGCAGCAAGCTCGACGCGCTGGCCGAGCACCTGCGGGACGTGACCGGCGGCGGGCACCAGGCGCTGGTCTTCAGCCAGTTCACCGGCTATCTCGGCCGGGTACGGGCGCGGCTGGACGCTGACGGGATCGGGTACTGCTATCTCGACGGCAAGACCACCGACCGGGCCGCAGTGATCAGCCGGTTCAAGGACGGCGGCGTCCCGGTGTTCCTTATCAGCCTCAAGGCCGGCGGCTTCGGGCTCAACCTGACCGAGGCCGACTACTGCTTCCTGCTCGACCCGTGGTGGAATCCGGCGACGGAGGCACAGGCCGTCGACCGGACCCACCGCATCGGGCAGACCCGGAACGTGATGGTGTACCGGCTGATCGCCCGGGACACCATCGAGGAGAAGGTGATGGCGCTCAAGGAGCGCAAGGCGGAGCTGTTCGCCAGCGTCATGGACGACGGGAACGCCTTCGGCGGCACCCTCGACGCCGAAGACATCCGCGGTCTGTTCAGCTAGCCGGACAGCCTGCGGCAGCGCCGACTGGGGCCGGCGCGTCCTAGCGGTCCAGCAGGCGCGCGTTCACGGCGCGGGCGGCCGGGGCCAGCTCGGGAAGCTCGATGACCGTGATGCCTGCGGCACGGAGCTGCTCGGCACCACGGCCTTCGGTGAAGATGGGCGGCTCGCGCCAGGCGAAGACGACCCGCCGAACGCCCGCAGCGATGATGTGCTGGACGCACGTCACCGGGCGGGATGCCCGCGCACCGCAGGGCATCAGCGAGGTGTAGATCGTCGCGGCGGCCAGCCGCGGGTCGTCCGGCGCGACCTGGCGCAGCGCGACTTCCTCGGCGTGGTCGTGCGGCTCCTGCTCGCGGGAGAAGCCGGTCGCCATGATCTCCCCGGCCGCGGACACGAGGAGTGCCCCGACCGAGAACGCGGTGTCCGAGGGCGGGCACTGCCGGGACAGCTCGATCGCGGCGCGCAGGAAGCGCGCGTCCGTGCCGCCGGGACCAAGCAGGTAACGCAGCGCCACCACGCCGCCGAGCCGCTGCACACCGGCCAGCGTCATGGGCCGCCCGGGGCCGTCGGGGTACCGGCCGGGGAGCGCGAACGCCGGCGCGTGCGCATCCCCGACGAAGAACGGGGCCACGGCCAGCTGCAGCTCGTCGGCCAGGCCAGCGGTCAGGAACTCCCTGAGCAGGACCGCCCCGCCCTCGAGTAGAACCCGCGGACCGGACCGTTCAGCCAGATCAGCCAGCATGAACGAGAGGGAAAGGGGCTCGCCGGCGTCGATGACCTCGGCCCGCTCCCCCACCCGGGCCCTCGCGGCCGGCGCCACGGGGCTGGCGCAGTAGACGAGCGGCCGCACGCCGGGCAGCGAGGCGGCGTCGCCCGCGCCGTCCGGGGGCGCGAAGAACTGCGCGGACGGGTCGAGATTCCCGCTCGCAGTCACCGTGACCCGGGCCGGGTGCTGGGGCCGGCCTGCGGCCATCCGGGCGGCCCGCCGCTGCGGCGAGCGGACCAGCAGCCGCGGGTTGTCCCGGCGGACCGTGTTCGCCCCGACCAGGATCGCGTCCGCGCTGGCCCGCAGCTCATCGACCCGGTCCAGATCATCCGGCCCGGACAGCAGGAGGCGCTCCGGGCCAGTGTCGTCGATCTTGCCGTCGACCGACATGGCGCAGCTGATTAGCACGTACGGGCGAGGCGGCAACGGTCTCTCCAGGGTCGGCGCGGGTCGGCGCGGGTCTGCGCGGGTCGGCGCGGGTCGGCGCAGGTCGGCGGCGGATGGGCGGCGGATGGGCAGGAGGCCGGCGCCCTGCCAGGCAGGGAGCCTGCCGGCTTGCTACTGGGCGGTAGTTTGCGGATCGGGCCAGTGATTTACTTAACACTCCGGTGCGGGTGCATGCAGCCCGCGGGAACATTGCCGTATGCGCGGGCGCGCAGCCCGTGGGCGAGGACGGTGGCCATGACAGCATCCCAGGCTCAGGAACCGGGACCCGGCCCCGCGCCGGCCAGAAGGACGTTCGACTCGCTGAACCCGGCGACCGGGCAGCCCATCGCGACGTTCCCCCTCTACAGTCGCGCGGACGCGGAGGTGGCGGTCAGCCGGGCGCGGGAGGCGGCGCGCTGGTGGGCGGGCCTCAGCTGGGCGGAACGGCGGAACCGGCTGCTGGACTGGAAATCCTTCCTGACCCGGCACATGGACGAGCTTGCCGAGCTGATGCACGTGGAGACGGGCAAGCCGGCCGACGATGCCACGCTGGAGATCGTGCTGGCCATCCTGCACGTCGACTGGGCGGCCCGGCACGCCCGGAAGGTGCTCGGGTCGCGCCGGGTGCTGCCCGGCATCGTTGCGCTCAACCAGTCGGCGACGGTGGAGTACCAGCCGGTTGGCGTGGTCGGCGTCATCGGGCCGTGGAACTACCCGGTGTTCACCCCCATGGGCTCCATCGTCTACGCGATCGCGGCCGGGAACGCGGTTATCTTCAAGCCCAGTGAGTTCACCCCCGCGGTGGGCGAATGGCTGGTCCGTTCGTTCGACGAGGTCGCCGGCCGCGGCGCGCCGCAGCCTGTCCTGCAGCTGCTCACCGGGGGCGGCGAAACCGGAGCCGCGCTGGCCGCGAGCCCCGTCGACAAGATCGCCTTCACCGGGTCGGCCGCGACCGCGCGTAAGGTCATGGCCATCGCCGCGGCGAACCTGACTCCGGTCATCGCCGAGTGCGGCGGCAAGGACGCGCTCATCGTCGACGCCGACGCCGACCTCAACGCGGCCGCGGACGCGGCCGCCTGGGGTGCGCTGTCGAACGCGGGCCAGACCTGCGCGGGCATCGAGCGGGTGTACGTCGCCGATCCGGTGTACGAGACGTTCCTGGCCAAGCTGGCCGACCGGGTCTCGCGGCTGCGTCCGGGCAGCGACGAGGACGCAGACTACGGCCCGATGACCATGCCCGGCCAGATCGACGTGATCAGCCGCCACCTGGCCGACGCGGTGGCGCGCGGCGGCCGCGCGCTGCCCGGCCGGGCCGAAGACGCCGTTGACGCGCCGTACGTGCGGCCCGTCATCCTGACCGATGTCCCGGAAGACGCGGTTGTGGTGACGGAAGAGACGTTCGGCCCGACGATCACCGTCCGGCGGGTGGCGAACCTGGAGGAGGGAATTCAGCTTGCCAACGCCAGCCGGTACGGGCTCGGGTCGTCGATCTTCTCCGGCAGCCGGCGGCGGGCCAGAACGGCCGCGCGCCAGTTGCAGAGCGGGATGACGGCGATCAACTCGGTGATCGCGTTCGCCATGGTGCCGGCGCTGCCGTTCGGCGGGGTGGGCGAGTCCGGGTTCGGGCGGATCCACGGCGCGGACGGGCTCCGGGAGTTCACCCGGGCCAAGTCCATCACCAGCCAGTGGATGAAGCCCCCGGTCAACCTGACATCGTTCGGCCGGACCGACGCAGACCTGAAGCGGACGGTCACGCTCGTCACGTTGCTGCACGGGCGGCGGGGAAGGCGGGCGCGTCCCTGAGCCGGGTACCCGGCCCGGCCGGGCCTGCTGGCCACCGGCCCACGGCCGGTGGCCCGGGCCAGCGACAAGCTCGCGGGCGGAAGCCCGCCGGGAGATCCCGGGGGCCCCCGGCCGACGGCAGCCCGGCCGGGGGCGCTCCCCGGGAAGGGCCCGATGAGCCCCCGAGAATCATCGGCCCGTGGCGCCGGCCGGTCTTCCTGGTTAGGGAACTGACCGGCCTGCCTAGGGTGATGACCTAAAAATGCCGCCCTGACTGGCGTGCTTTTCGCTGTCAAGTCACCCTCTGTAATTAGATCATGCCAGATTGTTGATCCGATGGGAATCCCCTGACCTGCTATTTTCGATCACTATTTGATACCAGTAGTGACTCATTGTGCCCCAGTGAGCCAAGCGCCTGGCTGCGAGCGGGGGTAATTACGGACGTTACGGCCAGCTCACGTCGAGCCGCCGATGCAGCCAGGCCGCACGGGCGGGCCGCCGATGCGCCCAGGCCGCACATAGAGTGGAGCCATGCCACGTAACCGCCGGGAGAACCCCGTTGTGCTCTCCCGTATCTACACGCGCACCGGAGACGACGGCACCACAGCGCTGGCGGACGGTACCCGCACGGGCAAGACGGACACCCGGCTGGTCGCCTACGCCGACGTCGAGGAGGCCAACTGTGCGATCGGCGTGGCCATCACCATCGGCCAGCCGGCCCCGGACGTCACCCAACTGCTGTCCCGGATTCAGAACGAGCTCTTCGACGTGGGCGCGGACCTGGCCAACCCGATCACCGACGCGCCGCCGCCCTACCCGCCGCTGCGGATCGACGCGAGCTACATCGACGCCCTGGAGGAGGCCTGCGACCGTTACAACGAGGACCTGCCCGCGCTGCGCAGCTTCGTGCTGCCCGGCGGGACCGCGGCCGCGGCCCTGCTGCACACGGCGCGGACCGTCACGCGCCGGGCCGAGCGGAGCGCGTGGGCGGCGGTGAGCGAGCACGGCGGCTCCGTGAACCCGCTGGCCGCGCGGTACCTGAACCGGCTGTCCGACCTGCTGTTCATCCTCGGGCGCCGGGTCAACGGGGACCGCGGTGACGTGCTCTGGAAGCCCGGCGGCGAGCGTTAGGCGCGACCCGGGGGGAAGGATCGTTCAGGCGATCTGGTCCATATAGGAGCCAGGCGGGGCAGCCTCAAGCCAGGCCAGGAAACCCGTGAGCGCGGCGTCTGACATGGCGAGCTCGACGCGGTCCGTGCCGCCCGGATCCGCCTCGCCGATGGCGCACTCCACCACGACCATCCCGGGGCCGAGGCTCGCGTCCTCGGCGGGGCTGGCGTCCCGCCGCGAGGCCACGGTCAGCGTACGGCGCTCCAGCTCCAGCCGGGGCCGCAGCAGCACCCCGAACTGGTAGTACCAGCACAACCGGTCACCCTGGTAGGCGGCGAGGCCGAGGCGCCAGGACCCTTCGTCCGGGGTGCGCCGCAGGCTGCATTCCACGGTGCCGCCGCCGCGCTCGAGCAGGAACCGGCGGGTGGCGATGCCGCTGGCGATCAGCACCAGGACGAGGAGGAAGGCGGCGAAGAGCCAGGCCACATCAAGAGCCAGCGCGCCGCCCACCCCCAGCCCTCGTCAGGCCTGTTCGCCCGCGGCTCGCAGCTGCGCCCTCGCGTACTTGGCTTCGCTCGGCTCCTCGGCCGCCGACGGAGTGCCCGCGTCGCCCAGCGCGGACTCCAGCTCGGAGCGGGCCGCCGACGTGTCGACCTCGCTGCCCAGCTGCGCATCAACGGCCAGCACCGATACCCGGTTGTCAGCCACCGAGAGGAAACCACCGCTGACGGCGGCGGTCACCTCACCGCTGGGAGCGTCACCGGCTCCGCCCTCGGGAGACTCCGGGTCGAGAATGCGGACCACGCTGCCCTCGGCCAGGATGCCGAGCACCGGTGGATGGTCGGTCAGCAGCCCGATGTCACCGTCGAGCGTCTTGGCGATGACCATCCCGGCATCACCGGCCCACAGCCGGCGGTCCGCGACGACGACCTCGACGTGCAAGGTCACTGCTCCATCTCCCTGGCCTTCTTCTCCACGTCCTCGATCCCGCCGACCATGTAGAACGCCTGCTCCGGCAGGTTGTCGTACTTGCCGTCGACGATCGCCTTGAACGAGGCGATCGTGTCTTCCAGCGGGGTGAAGACCCCCGGCTGGCCGGTGAACTGCTCCGCCACGTACATCGGCTGGGACAGGAACCGCTCGATCCGCCGGGCCCGCCGCACGACGACCTGGTCGTCTTCGCCCAGCTCGTCCACGCCCAGGATGGCGATGATGTCCTGCAGCTCGTTGTAGCGCTGCAGGATCTGCTGCACCGAGCGGGCGACGTCGTAGTGCTCCTGGCCGACGTACCGGGCGTCCAGGATCCGTGACGTGGAGTCTAGCGGGTCCACCGCCGGGTAGATGCCCTTCTCCGTGATCGCGCGGGACAGCGTGGTGGTCGCGTCCAGGTGCGCAAACACGGTGTGCGGGGCAGGGTCGGTGATGTCGTCCGCGGGTACGTAGATCGCCTGCATGGACGTGATCGAGTGGCCGCGGGTGGAGGTGATCCGCTCCTGCAGCTGGCCCATCTCGTCGGCCAGCGTCGGCTGGTAACCCACCGCCGACGGCATCCGGCCGAGCAGCGTCGACACCTCGGAGCCGGCCTGGGTGAACCGGAAGATGTTGTCGATGAACAGCAGCACGTCCTGCTTCTCCACGTCGCGGAAGTACTCCGCCATGGTGAGCGCGGACAGCGCCACCCGCAGCCGGGTGCCCGGCGGCTCGTCCATCTGGCCGAACACCAGCGCGGTGTCGTTGATGACCCCGGACTCGGTCATCTCCACCCACAGGTCGTTGCCCTCGCGGGTGCGCTCGCCGACCCCGGCGAAGACGGAGACACCGCCGAAGTTCTGCGCCACGCGGCGGATCATCTCCTGGATCAGCACGGTCTTGCCCACGCCCGCGCCGCCGAACAGGCCGATCTTGCCGCCGCGCACGTACGGGGTGAGCAGGTCGAGCACCTTGATGCCGGTCACGAACATCTCGGTGCGCGGCTCGAGCTCGTCCAGCGGCGGCGGGTCGCGGTGGATGGGCCAGCGCTCGGTGATGTCCAGCTCGGCGGTCGGGACGTCCAGGCTCTCGCCCAGGGTGTTGAACACGTGCCCCTTGGTCACCTCGCCGACCGGCACGTCGATCGGCCCGCCGGTGTCGGTGACCTCGGCCCCGCGGACCAGGCCGTCGGTCGGCTGCAGGGCGATGGCCCGGATGACGTCGTCCCCGATGTGCTGCTCGACCTCAAGGGTCAGCTGCTGGGTGTCATCGCCCAGGGTGATGTCGACGTGCAGCGCGTTGTAGATCTCCGGCATCTCGTCGGCGGAAAACTCCACGTCGACGACCGGGCCGATGACCCGTACGACCCGGCCCGTCCCCGTGCTGCCGACGCTCTCCGCCGGGTTCTCTACGGTCGCGGTCATAATGTCTCACTCACTTCCTGCAGTGGCGTCGGCCATCGCGTTGGCGCCGCCCACGATCTCGCTGATTTCCTGGGTGATCTCGGCCTGCCGCGCGTTGTTCGCCTCACGGGTCAGCCGCTCGGTGAGGTCGTTCGCGTTGTCCGTCGCCGCCTTCATGGCCCGGCGGCGCGAGGCGAGCTCGGACGCGGCCGACTCCAGCAGCGCGTAGAAGATGCGGCCCTCCACGTACTGCGGGAGCAGCCGGTCCAGCACGATCTCGGTGGACGGCTCGAACTCGTAATTCGGCAGCGGGCCGGTGGACGGCTCGTCGGTGCTCTCCTCGATCTCCAGCGGCAGCAGCCGCCGGACGATCGCGCGCTGGGTCAGCATCGAGACGAACTCGGTGCGGACGATGTAGATCTCGTCCACACCGCCGTCCTCGGCCCTGGTGTCGAACGCCTCGAGCAGGCCGTTCGTGATGTCGGTCGCGTCGGTGACGGACGGCCGCACCGAAAAGCCGGTCCACTCGCGGGCCATCTCGATCTGGCGGGACCGGTGCCAGCCGGTCCCTTTCCGTCCCGCCACAAACGGAACCGGCTCGACACCCCGCTCCGACAGCATCCGGTTCAGCCGCTGCTCCTCACGCAGGACGTTCGAGTTGAACGCCCCGCAAAAGCCGGAGTCGCTGGTCAGGACCAGCACCGCGGCCCGGCTGACGTGGTCCGGCTCGGTGGTGAGCGGATGGTCGATGTTGTGCGACCGGCTGACCACGGCCTCGACCGCCCGGGTGAGCTCCCGGGCGTACGGCTCGGCATCGCGCATCCGCTGCTGGGCGCGGATGATCCGGGAGGAGGCGATGAGCTCCTGAGCGCGGGTGATCTTGCCGATCGACTGGACCGCCCGGATCCGCTGCCGGACGGCGCGAAGGCTGGCCGCCATACCTAGTCCCCGCTTCCCGGCTCACCGCCGGGGGTGTTACCGCCGCCCGGCTGAGCGGCGGCGGAGGCGCCGCCGGACGGGCCGTTGACGTCGGATGCGCCACGGGAGCTGCTGTTGCCGTCGGGCGCACCGCCGGACGGGCTGTTGGCATCGACGGGGCCCTCATCGGACTGGCCGTCCGACCCGGTGTAGCGGGTCACCTTCTCGTGGCCGGCCTCGTCCTCGCCCATCGCCTCGGGCTCGTCCTCCTCGGTCACCAGCAGCTCGCCGTTGCTCTTCTCGAACGTGCGGCGGAACTGCTCGATCGCGTCCTTGAGCGCGGCGGCGGTGTCGTCGGTCAGGTCTCTGGTCTCCCGGATCGAGTCCAGGATGCCGGCGTTGTTGCGCTTGAGGCTGTCGAGGAACTCCGACTCGAAGCGCGACACGTCGTCCACCGGCACGTCGTCGAGAAAGCCGTTGGTGCCGGCCCAGATCGAGACGACCTCCTCCTCCATCGGGAACGGGTCGTACTGCGGCTGCTTGAGCAGCGCCACCAGCCGCGCGCCGCGGTCCAGCTGGGCCCGGGACGCGGCGTCCAGGTCGGAGGCGAAGGCCGCGAACGACTCCAGGTCGCGGTACTGGGACAGCGCCAGCCGCAGCGTGCCCGCGACCTTCTTCATGGCCCGGACCTGCGCGGCACTGCCGACCCTGGACACCGACCGGCCGACGTTGATGGCCGGGCGGACACCGGAGTTGAACAGCTCCGTCTCCAGGAAGATCTGGCCGTCGGTGATCGAGATGACGTTCGTCGGGATGTAGGCCGAGATGTCGTTGCCCTTGGTCTCGACGATCGGCAGCCCGGTCAGCGAGCCACCGCCGAGGTCGTCGGACAGCTTCGCGCAGCGCTCCAGCAGCCGGGAGTGCAGGTAGAAGACGTCGCCGGGGTAGGCCTCGCGGCCCGGCGGGCGGCGCAGCAGCAGCGAAATGGCCCGGTAGGCCTCGGCCTGCTTGGACAGGTCGTCGAACACGATCAGGGCGTGCTTGCCCTCGTACATCCAGTGCTGGCCGATCGCGGACCCGGTGTAGGGCGCGATGTACTTGAAACCCGACGGGTCCGAGGCCGGGGACGCCACGATCGTGGTGTACTGCATCGCGTCCGCCTCCTCCAGTGACTGGCGGATCGAGGCGATATTGGAGCCGCGCTGGCCGATGGCCACGTAGATGCACCGGACCTGGCGTTCGGGGTCGCCGGACTCCCAGTTCGCGCGCTGGTTGATGATCGTGTCGATGCAGATGGCCGTCTTGCCCGTCTGCCGGTCGCCGATGATCAGCTCCCGCTGGCCGCGGCCGATCGCGGTCATGGCGTCGATGGCCTTGATGCCGGTCTGCAGCGGCTGGTTGACCGACTGGCGCTGCACGACCGACGGCGCCTGCGTCTCCAGCGGGCGCAGGTCGGTATCGCCGATCTCGCCCTTGCCGTCGAGGGGGTTGCCCAGCGGGTCCACGACCCGGCCCAGAAAGCTGTCGCCGACCGGCACCGAGAGGATCTCGCCCGTCCGGCGGACCTGCTGGCCCTCCTCGATCTTGCTGAAGTCACCCAGGATGACGACGCCGATCTCGCGTATGTCCAGGTTGAGCGCGAGACCGCGGGTGCCGTCCTCGAACTCCAGTAGCTCGTTGGCCATGGCCGAGGGCAGTCCCTCGACCCGGGCGATGCCGTCGCCGCATTCGGTGACCGTGCCGACCTCCTCCAGGGAGGCCGATTCCGGTTCGTACTCTTCGACGAACTGCGCCAGCGCGTCCCGGATCTCTTCCGGCCGGATTGTCAGCTCCGCCATCTTCCTCGTGTCTTTCCTGTGCGTCGGGTATCGGTTGGCCGGGATGCTGGCCAGCAGGCGCCAGTAACCGGATACGGGCCGGGCATGACTCAGCCGGCCAGCTTGCGGCGCACCGCCGCCAGGCGGGACGCCACGCTCGCGTCGATCAGCTCATCACCGACCTGGATGGTCATGCCACCCATGACCTTGGGGTCAATCACGATGTTGACGTACACCTCATGACCGTAGATCCCCGCCAGCGCGTCAGCCAGCCTGCGGCGCTGCTCGGCGGACAGACCGGTGGCCGTGCGCACCACGGCGATCAGGCGCTGACGGCGCTCAGCGGCGATACGCGTGCACATATCCAAGCTGACCACCATCGGCCGCCCCCGCGGGTGCAGCGACATCTCGGTGATCAGCCGCAGCGTGACTGGCGTCACCTTGTCTGCGAGCAGCGCGTTGATCAGGCCCTGCTTGCCCTCGGCGGGCAGCACCGGCTCATTCAGCGCCGCACGGAGCTCCGGCTCACTCGCCACCACCCGGTTGAACCGGAAGAGCTCGTCCTCCAGGTCATCGAGCTGGCCGCTCTCCTCAGCGGCGATGGCGAACGCCTCCACCGCGAGCTGCTCCAGCGCGTCGGTCATGTCCGCGGGGCCGGCCCACTGGGCGCGGACCGTGGCGGCGACGAGCTCTTCGGTCGCCGGGATGACCTTGCCGTGCAGCAGGGCGACCATGATCGCGCCCTTCTCGTCGGCGGGCTTGGACGGGTCGGCCAGCGCGCGCCGCAGGCCGTGCTCCCTGTCCAGCAGATGCAGCACGGCGAACAGCTCGTCGCCGACCGTGGCGGCCAGCGACGTCCCCGTCCCGGCTCCGGCCGCACCGGTGCGCGCCGCACCGGTCCTCCCCGCGCCGGTGCGCCCCGGCTCCGAGACGGCCGCGCCGGTGCTGGCTGCGGACGCCGAACCAGCCGGCGGACCGGTGCTACGGCCGGCCTCGGCCAGTACCTCCGGAAGCTGATCCCGCAGCTCCACGAAGGACATCCTGCTTACGCCGCGCATCAGCGTTCCTCCCGTGCTTGGCCTGCCCGGCGTGGGAAGCTCCTCACCGGGCCGCCCTCGCCCCGATTCCGCCGTGCTGATCAAGGTCGTCGAGGAACCGGTCCACCACCCGGCTCTGCCGGGCCTCGTCCTGGAGCGATTCGCCCACGATACGCCCGGCCAGGTCGGTGGCCAGCGCGCCGACCTCGGCACGCAGCGAGGCCAGCGCCTGCTGGCGCTCCGCCTCGATCTGCGCGTTCGCGGCCTCGGTGAGACGCCGCGCCTCGGCCTGGGCCTCTTCACGCATCTCGGCGATGATCTGGGCACCCTGCTCCCTGGCCTGCTCGCGGAGGCGGGCGGCTTCGTGCCGGGCCTCGGCGAGCTGCTGGCGGTACTGCTCGAGTGCCCGCTGGGCCTCGGCCTGGGTCTCCTCGGCACGCTCCAGGCCGCCCTCGATCTGCTCGGTCCGCTCCCGTAGCATCACCTGCGCCCGCGGGAGCAGCAACTTGCCGAGCACGCCAAAGACGATGAGGAATGCGATCGCCCCGATGATGAGCTCTGGCCAAGTCGGGACGATCGGGTTCTGCGACGCCGCCGTTTGCGCCAGGTTCTTCATTACCGGACTGCCCTTCCTGTCGCGGATTTCACTGCCGCTCCGTCAGCCGCCTGAGAAGATGAACGGGACCACGAGGCCGATCAGCGCCAGGGCCTCGGCAAGCGCGAACCCGATCCACATGTACTGCGTGATCCGGCCCGTGGCCTCCGGCTGCCGGGCCATCGCCTCAATGGCATGGCCGAAGATCAAGCCGATGCCTACACCCGGGCCGATGGCGGCGAGGCCGTAAGCGACGGCGCCGAACACTTTGAGGCTGCCCGTGACACCAGTGGTAGTCCCCGCGGCGAGCGCTTGTGTAGCGAGGTCAAGCATCTATTCGTTTCCTTTGCGTCGGTACCCGGCGAAATGTATCCGCCGGATAGGGGCTGGCGGGTTACTGGCCCGCTTCCAGCGAGTCCGCGATATAGGTCGCGGTAAGCGTGGTGAAGATGAAGGCCTGGAGCAACTGGATCAAGGCCTCGAGCAGGGTGACGCCCAGCACCATCGCGAACGAGGTGGCGGCGAACAGCAGCCCGATGCTGAGGCTGGCCAGGTACCAGGTGGCGAGCGTGAAGATCAGCAGCAGCAGGTGCCCGGCGAACATGTTGGCGAACAACCGGATGCCCAGCGTGAAGGGCTGAATGAAGATGTAACGCGCAAATTCGATCGGGACCAGGATCGGGTAGATCCACCAGGGCACATCGTGCGGGATCATGTTCTTGAAGTAGCCGCCCAGGCCCTGGTTCTTGATACCGATGTAGAGATAGGTCACGTACACGATCAGGGCGAGGGACCAGGCAAAACCGACCCGGGACGGCACCGGGAACTGGGCGAATGGGATGATCTCCAACACGTTCATGAAGTAGATGAAGAAAAACATCGACGTCAGGAACGGCAGGTACGAGTCGCCCTTCTTCCCGAGCGACGGGCGCAGGATCTGGTCGCGCACCCCGAACAGGGCGACCTCGCCGACGTTCTGCATGCCCCGGGGAATGATCTTCGGCTTCCGGAACGCGGCCCAGAAGAACACAATCACGGCCGCCACGCAGATCAGAGCCAGCAGGATCGGCTTCGTGAAGTGGAAGGAGCCAATGGTGAATATGGGCTTGAAGTCGAAGTCCTGGAGGCCAGGGGCGGGAAAACCGCAGCCGGAGAAGATGTGGCATCCGCCGCCGCTGGCCGCGGCCAGCTGAATGTCACCGTTCACCGGGTCAGCTCCTCTCGCAGGTCACCGCGGATTTCCGCGGCGCCTGTCACGTCTTCCGGGTATTTGTTGATCATGACCTGCCGTATCGGTGAATGACCAGGCCGATGGAGAGCACCAGGCCGATCAGCATCCCTATCGGGAAGAGCGCCGCCGAATGCACGGCGCGCCCGACCAGCCAGCCGATCCCGCCGTAAACGACGATGCCCGCGATCAGGTAGCTGAGGACTGTGTAGCCCGCGCCGCGGGGCGGCAACGGGAAATCTTGCGCGGCCGCGGCGGCCGCCGCCCGGCGCCCGCCGAACTCGACCGGCCGGCGTAGCCTGGTCGCCGGACGCGCCGGCGGCTCCTGCAGAAGCTGCCGGTCAGGCATCTCCCCGGCCGGGGGCTCGCGCTCGGGGAGCGCGCCGGTGAGGATCTGCTGCGCCGGCCGCTCGGGAAGAATGGGCTGCGTCATGCCTCACCGCTCCCCGTCCGGTTCCACGTAGAGCGTCTTGAACTTGATGGAAGCAATGACCTGGGCGGCGCACCACGCCAGGACACAGACGATGGCCGTGAAGCCGAAGAGCTTCGTGTTGAAGGCGGTCGTGCCTATGAGCTGGCTCATGACGACGGCGAGAGCGAGGATCTTGAACACGTACAGGCCGATCGCGGCCATCATCACCGCCTGCGGGCTGATGTGCGCGACGCGGCCGATGACCAGGATGTCGATCCCGAAGAAGAGCGTCACGAGGGCGACACCGAGCAAGCTCCCGATCAGTCCGCGCGATCCGCCGACGGCGGTGCTGATCCCAACCATGATCGCCGCCACGATGGCCGTGAGCACCGCCGACCATCGGGTGATACGGGCGTAGTTTGCCAGCACTTAGAAGACTCCGGGAAGATCAATTTGGACGTTCTTTACCTGCCCATAGAGGAGTCCTCCGGGGGCCAGGCAGCGGCGGCGGCCCGCATCGTACCTGCGGCGCGCGGGTCGCCACTGGTCAACGAAAGGTATCACGGGCCTCTCACTCGCTCTCAAGGGGCTGTTCGTGAAAGCTATCACAAAGTTCTTTGCCTTGTCTTTACCTAAACGGGAAGTTTCTCAGACCTTCGCTTTGCCACTCGTTGTACTGTCATCCGGGCGCAAGCGGGCACACGAGCAGGCGGTCCTGGCCCCGGCGGTCTCGGCAGACTCTCCGCTCTAGCCGCGCGAAATTCTGCCTCAGACCGTACGAGCCGGAGCAACGGGGTCACAGTTGCCCCCTCCGCCTCACCAATCTCATGCCTGCTCTCCCGGGGTCGCGCTCCGGCACCGACAACACCAGCGATAGCGCATTTACCCCGGTAAAAACAGGGGCGATGGTGCCATCACACCGGTAAGAACAGGGGTAGTCGTGCGCCATCACACCGGTAAGAGTCAGCAGGGGCAAACGACCACTGCTCGGATAGCCGCCTCCCGCAGGCGGCCGAAGAGGGGGCTGGCGGGATGGTTCGGGCCGGACGTCTAGCGGGGCGGTTCGGGAGGGGGGCCGCTGGTGCCCGGGCTGCGCGGAATGGGACCCGTAGGGGCAGCCGCCATGGCGGGGTCAACGGAAGCCGCGGGCCGGGCAGGGCCGGTGGGGACCGGGACGCTGGCCGCCGGGCCATAGGGCAGGGGGCCGCCGGCAGCGGGGTCGTGCGGAACGGGGCCCGTGGGGACGCCCGCCATGGCCGGGCCGGTGGGGATGGACGGGCTGGGCGCGGGCCCAGGAGGAGCGGGACGGGGACGGCGGCCTGCGGCGCGAGCGCCGGAGGCCGCCAGCTCGGCGTGGGCTCCGGTGCCGCCGGTCCGGCGGCCGCCGTTGCGGAGACGGTTGGGGCGCAACCGGGGCATGGTGACGGCGAGCAGCGCGAGAACGGCGGCCAGGGTGACCGCCACCAGCACGATCAGGTCCGTGCGCACGAGCGAGAGCGAGACCACGCCGCCCGCGAACAGCGCCGCCCACAGGTACATGATCAGCACGCTCTGGCGGTGCGAATGGCCGATCTTCAGCAGCCGATGGTGCAGGTGCTTCTTGTCCGCAGCAAAGGGCGACATGCCTGCCCTGGTGCGGCGGACTACCGCCAGCAGCAGGTCGGCGTAGGGGATGACCAGGATCGCCGCGGGCAGCAGAAGGGGCAGGACGGTCGGGTACCGGTTGACCGTGTGGCTGTAGTTCCTGAGCACGTTCGGGTCGAGCATCGCCGTGCTGGACAGCGGCACGTAGGCGAGCAGGAGCCCGATGAGCATGGCGCCGGTGTCACCCATGAAAATCCGGGCCGGGTAGAAGTTGTGCGGCAGGAAGCCGAGGCACATCCCGGCCAGCAGCGCGGAGACCACGGCCGGCACGGACTGGGAGTGGATGCCGACGACGTGCGCGAGCGTGTAGGAGTAGACGAGGAACGAGCATGCCGCGATGGCCACGATGCCGGCGGCGAGCCCGTCCAGCCCGTCGATGAAGTTGACCGCGTTGATGGTGACCACGACGAGCAGGATGGTCAGGCTCAGGCCCGCTGACGGCGGGAGCAGCACGACGCTGCCGCTCGGCTCGGGAACCCAGGACAGCACCACCCCGCTCCAGACCAGGATCGCGCCCGCCGCCACCTGCGCGGCAAGCTTGCTGACCGCGCCCATCCCCCAGCGGTCATCGATGATGCCGGTGATAACGAGGACAGCGCCGGCCAGCAGCAGGCCAGGAACGGTACGCGGGGACGGGAACGCCTCGTGCAGGTAGGTGAGCTGGCCGGCCACGAGCAGCCCCGCCGCGAGGCCGGCGTACATGGCCAGTCCGCCGAGCAGCGGGGTCGGCACCACGTGCACGTCGCGGGTCCGCGCGGCATGCATCGCGCGGGTCGCGATGGCGCCGCGCCGGACCAGCGGCGTCAGCAGGTACGTGGCTGCGGCAGCGAGCAGCAGCGCGAGGACGTACTCCTTCACGCTAGGTCAGCCCGCAGCGACAAGGTTGCCAGACATCAACAGCCACTTTAGCTCGCGCCCCCAACTGGAGGCCGCGTCTATTCGCCGGCTGGGTCGTTCGCGGCGGCGGAATCCTTCAGGCGCGCCCGGCTCACCCGTCCCGGGACCGTCCGCGACGGCGCTCGCCGACCGGGGCGGACGACCGGGGCAGCCTCCGCCGGAGCCGCCTCACCGCCGAGCCGGCTCACCGACCGCGGCGGCCGGACCGCGACCGCTTCCTCGCCGGTGACCAGCGCGGCCACCTCGCGGAGCCGGTCCATCGGGATGGCCCCAGACCGCAGCAGGCGCGGAACCGAACCGGTCAGGTCGATGATGGTCGATGCGACGCCGCCCGGGCAGGGTCCGCCGTCCAGGTACACCGAGACCAGATCGCCTAGCTGCTCGACGGCCATGTCGGCTGTGGTCGCGGCCGGGTTGCCGGTGATGTTCGCGCTGCTCACAGCCATCGGGCCGGTCTTCTTCAGCAGGTCGAGCGCGACCGCGTGCAGTGGCATCCGCACCGCCACTGTGCCGCGGGTCTCGCCCAGATCCCAGGCCAGCGTGGGGGTGGCCCGGCAGACCAGGGTCAGCGCCCCCGGCCAGAACTGGTCGACGAGGTCCTGGCCGAATGGCCCCATCTCCTCCACGAGCGCGTTCGCGGCACGGATGGTCCCGACCAGCACCGGCGGCGGCATGTCCCGGCCGCGCCCCTTGGCCGCGAGCAGCCTGCTTACCGCCCACGGAGTGAACGCGTCCGCGCCGATGCCGTACACCGTGTCGGTCGGCAGGACGACCAGTTCGCCCTTCTGCACCGCCGTCACGGCCGCAGCGATCCCGGCCTCCCGCTGCTCCGGATCCGAGCAGTCGTAACGTTCGCTCATTACCGCTTATCCCGTCATCCGTCGGCTCGCTCGCTCGGCCACGTGGCGGTGACGAAACGGTCCCGCCGGGCCAGGTCCTTATGGTTGCGTGTGTCACGCCAGCCGGCTTCCTCGCAGAACACCCAGTACACCGCGGCGCCCTGGGGCGCGCCGTGCTCGACAGCGACCATGCCTCCCGGACGCAGCAGCCGCCGGGCGGCGCGTTCGACGGCGCGGATCGCATCCAGCCCGTCGGCCCCGCTCCACAAAGCGGCCGGCGGATCGTATTCTCCCACCTCCGGCGGCACCGTTGCGCCAAGTGGGATGTAGGGCGGGTTACTGATCACCAGATCGGCCTTGCCGGCCAGCTCACCGAGGGCGCGTGGGGCGGTGCCGCCGGGCCCCGCGAAGTCAGCCCCGGTGAAGTCAGCGGCGACCCGGTGAAGTCAGCCCCGGTGAAGTCAGCACTGTGCAGCGTCACCCGGCCCCGGGTGTAGGGGGCGGCTGACGCGACGCGGCCAACATTCTTCTCGGTCCAGCCGCGCGCGATCGGGTCGGCTTCCACGGCGTGCACCCGGGCGCGCGGCACCTCCTGGGCGATGGCCAGCGCGATCGCGCCGGACCCCGTGCCCAGGTCGACGACGATGGGCTCGGCCACGTCCATCTCCCGCAGCCGGTCGATAGCCCAGCCCGTCATCACCTCGGTTTCGGGGCGCGGCACGAACACACCCGGGCCGACCTCGAGCTCCAGGTAGCGGAAGTAGGCCCGCCCCGTGATGTGCTGCAGCGGCTCGCGGGCGGCGCGGCGCCCGATCCCCTCCCAGAAGCGCGCGTCGAACGACGCATCGGGCACAGTGTGCAGCTCGGTCCGCCGCACGCCGTGCACATGCGCCGCGATCAGCTCGGCCTCGGCCCGGGGTGATTCGACCCCGGCCTCGGCGAGCCGGGCCGCGGCGAGCGCGACCTCATCCAGCAATATGCTCACCCGCACGGCTCCCGTGACTTACGCGCCGGAGTTCCCGTCGTCGCCAAGCTTCTCGGCCATTTCGGCGTCGGCGAGCGAGTCGATCACCGCATCCAGATCACCGTCGACAACCTGGTCCAGGTTGTAGGCCTTATAGCCGACCCGGTGGTCGGAGATGCGGTTCTCCGGGAAGTTGTAGGTGCGGACCCGCTCGGACCGGTCGACGGTCCGGACCTGGCTGCGGCGCTCGGCCGACGCCTTCTCATCCGCATCGTGCTGAGCCTGGGCCAGCAGGCGGGCGCGCAGAATCCGCATCGCCTGCTCCTTGTTCTGCAGCTGACTCTTCTCGTTCTGGCAGGACACAACGATCCCGGTCGGGACGTGAGTCAGCCGGACGGCGGAGTCGGTGGTGTTCACGCTCTGGCCGCCGGGCCCGGAGGAGCGGAAGACGTCGGTGCGGACATCATTGGGATCGATGTCGATCTCGACCTGCTCGGCCTCCGGCATGACCAGGACACCAGCGGCCGAGGTGTGAATCCGGCCCTGCGACTCGGTGACCGGGACCCGCTGGACGCGGTGCACGCCGCCTTCGTACTTCAGCCGGGCCCAGGCGCCCTGGCCCGGGGCGCCCTTCTTGCCCTTGACCGCGAGGGTCGCGGCCTTGACGCCGCCCAGGCCGGTGACGGTGGAGTCCAGGATCTCGGTGGCCCAGTGGTGGCGCTCGGCGTAACGCTGATACATGCGCAGCAGATCCCCGGCGAACAGCGCGGACTCGTCTCCGCCCTCACCCGCCTTGATCTCCAGGATCACGTCCCGGCCGTCGTTGGGGTCCCGCGGGATGAGCATCCGCCGCAGCTGTTCCTCCAGCTCGGCCTGACGCGCCTTGAGCTGGGCGGCCTCCGCCGCGAACGAGGGATCCTCGGCCGCGAGCTCACGCGCCGCCGCCTCGTCATCCTCGGTCTGCTGCCATTCGCGGTAGGCGTTCACGATCGGGGTCAGCTCGGCGTAGCGCCGGCCGAAGTCGCGGGCCTGGTCGGGGTCGGCGTGCAGGCCAGGATCGGCCAGGGCACGCTCCAGCTCGGCGTGCTCAGACGCCAGCTCACCGAGCCGGTCGAACACAGTACTTCCTCCTGAATCAGGGCGGGCCGCCTGCGGCCCTGCGCCTGCATAGTCCGCATAAGCGTCGATAGCCGAGCAACGCACGTTCGGGTTGAGTCCCCCGCGGCGACCGCCGGGGACTCAACCCGATCGGGAGAGCTGGGGCGCTGGCGCGCTCGGTGGCGCGCCAGCGGGTTAAGGACGCGCGGCTACTTGCTCTTGCTGTCGCTGCTGCCCATGGCCTTCTTGCCGAACCGGCGCTCGAACCGGGCGACGCGGCCACCGGTGTCCAGGATCTTCTGCTTGCCCGTGTAGAACGGGTGGCAGGCCGAGCAGACGTCGGTGTGGATCTCGCCGTTGGCGGCGGTGCTGTGCGTGGTGAAGGAGTTCCCGCAGGAACAGGTCACCGTGGTTTCGACGTACTTGGGGTGGATGTCAGGCTTCACGTTTTCTCCTGCCTCGGGCGGTCGCCGGGTCGCCGTAGCCGGGCTCCATCGGGGCCTGGCTGTCGTGGCGTGAACCGGTACCGCGTGGTCGCGGCTTCTAGTGTGCCAGACGGTTTAACACTACGTGGTCCTCGGTGATTCCCGCCGGGAGCGGGCCCACAGCCCATATCTGCCCTGGTCCGCCTGGCCAGCCGGCGACGTACCACCCGCGCCCTTTCCCGGCGGGCGATAATTCGCCCTCAGTGCGGGGGCCGGGAACGGCAGCCGCGTGCGGACGTGGCGCGGCTTCCGGCCATGGCAAGCAAAGGGTCAAGGGATTGTAAGGGGACCGGTACATGATCACTGGTGAATGAATGAACCGCCCCGTGACACTTTTCGTGGTCAGCTACAGGGGGACGTTCCAGGGATCGGGAGGAAATGGATGCGGTACCCGAAACATCCCTTTTCCCCTGACGAGGCGGCTGCCGACGCGCGCGCCGAGTCGCCGGACGACCGTTATGACGTCACACCGGAGGCGGCGCCGGACCGTGGCAGCCGTACTCCTCCACCGCTGCCACGCCGCACCGGGGAGTCGGGATTCCGGCCGCACGAACAGCCGGGCCCGGCGTCGCAGGATTCCTGGGAAGCGGCTGATCCGCAGGGCTCCTGGCCGCTGGCTCCCCGGCCGGAGGCGGAGCCGCTGGACTCCTGGGCCCATGAAGACCCTCGGCTGGCCTGGGCCGCTGTCCCGCCGCAGGACGAGACCCGGGATTCCTCGGTCCCGGTAGACCCGCAGGAAACGGAGCAAGCCCGCCCGCCCAGTCCGCCGGCGGATGAGGCCAGGAGCCGTGGGCGGCGGGAAATTACCGGCCGGCCCGGCCGACGGACGATCGGGTGCCGGATGAGCCCCCGGAGCAGGCCGGCGGCGGGAGGCCGCCAGCAGGCGTGGTCAGGCGGCACGTCACCGTCGGATGCCGCCCAGGATCCGTGGGCTTACCCGGACCCGCGGGACTACCGGCGGCCTGAGACGCCGCAGGAGGCAGAGCCCAGGGAACCGTGGGACTACGGGGATCGCGGAGACTCCTGGCCAGCTGAGGCTGCGGGGCAGGGAAGTTCCGCGGAGCCGTGGGATTACGCCGGCCCGGAGGAAGCCCCGCAGACGGAGACTCCGGCGCCGGGAGAGGCCCAGGAGCCATGGACGTACGGCGATGCTGAAGGCTCGTGGGACCCGGCCCAGTCTCAGCAGGACTGGGCGCCCGCTCCCCCGGACGCCGGCTGGACCGGCCCCGGCGCCCAGCAGGACTGGCCGCCCGCTCCACCAGCGCAGGCTGACCGGCCGTGGGAGCCCTGGAGGCCGCGCGAACGACCGCCGGTGGCGCCGGACGAGCCCTGGCTGCAGGCCCCGGAGACGCCCAGACGGCGGGCGCGTGGCTGGCTCGGGCGCAAGGCGGCCCGATACCGGGGCGAACCGGCGCAGCCCGAGTCCGCAGCGGCCGAGCCACCGGCCGATCGGGTGGCAGCCGGGAGCGGCGGTTCAGCCGAGGCCGAGGCCGGGCCCCTTCCGGCGTCGATGGGTTTCCAGGATCTGTGGGAATCTTGGGAGCCGCCGCACGACCCAACTGGCTCCGTTTCGGACCGGGCCGCGCGGCCTACGGCCCCCTATCCGGAATTCGTACGGGACGCGGAATATGAGGACGATCTGTGGGAAAACCCGGCCGACCCGGCGGCGGCTGGGTCCGGGGGCGGCGGGCCGCGGCGCGGGGGGCAGCACGCGCGAAGCCTCCAGCGGCCGCGCCGGGGCGGCGGCGTATTCCTGGCTCTGGCCGGCGCGCTGATCATCGCGGCCGGGGTACCGATCGGCATGCTGGCGGCCAGGACGCTGGCCCACCACGGCGACCAGAGGCTGAAGACGGCTCCGCTGTCGGCGAGCCACACCGGCGGGTCAGCCCGCGGCGCAGCGACCTTCAGCGCGCTCGCCGGACCGGGCTGTCCCAACGTAACCAGCGCGACCGTGTTCCCCTACCACGCGCCGAACGGGGACGGCTGGCACCCCGCGACCGCTTACGGGAGCGGGCCGTGCGGCAGCTCCTTCGCATTCAGCTACCTGGCCATGGTCCCCGGCAGTCCCGGCGAATGGCATGACGATTACTCCTGGGTCTTCCGCACCGGGCTGGCCAATCCGTCGTGCACGTTCAGTCTCTGGATCCCGGCGGCGCAGCAGGCGAACTCGAACGTCTACTACTGGTTCAGCGCCGGCGGCACCAACGCGAACGACCGGATCGCTGACTTCACCATCGACCAGGCCACCCACCAGGGCCAGTGGGTGACCCACGGCCCGTTCACGTTCCCCGGCGGCATGGCGCTGATCGAGGCCACCGACCGCGGCGGAGGACTGCCGACGGCGGCGGTCGCGGTCGGGCCGGTCCGGCTGAGCTGCTGACCTGGTGGCCTGCTGTGGGGCGCCCAGCAATTTCGGTCACGGCACAATAACCCGCAAACGCTGTCGCTGAACGATTCCACCCGGGCCAGTGACAGCTCACCGCGCCGCGGCCGGGCGGGGCCGGCGGGCGCCGGGAGCGAGCCG
The DNA here is from genome assembly GCA_963775825.1 of uncultured Actinomycetes bacterium. Taxonomy (GTDB): domain Bacteria; phylum Actinomycetota; class Actinomycetes; order Streptosporangiales; family Streptosporangiaceae; genus Bog-532. Next base: position 30,625 of record CAVZKY010000056.1, on the reverse strand, counting down.
TCGGGGCATCATTCGCGCTGCTCGCGCGGGAGAGCCCGCAGGCGGGCGGGCCCGGGGGGACAGGCCCGCAGGCGGGGCAGCGGCAGGCTGGCCGGAAGGCGCGGCAGCGGCGGGCTGGCCGGAAGGCGGGGCAGCGGCGGGCTGGACGGCGGGCGGGCGGTCCGGCGGCACGGCGTCCGCGGGGCTACCCGGGTCGGCGCCCACGGTGCGGAACGCCGCCGCGATCTCGGCCCGACCGGCCCCGGCGGCGAGCAGGACGTGCAGCAGAATCCGCGCCTTGAGCGGGTCCAGGAACCCGGCCCCGATCAGGCCGCGCCCGCGCAGGTCACGTTCGGAGCCCGGGGAGGCGTAGGTGTGCGCCAGCAACATCCCGGCCCCGGTCCGGGACGCCAGCACCACCGGAATCCGCGCGGCGAGCGCGCCCAGATCCGCCGCCACGGCGGCCGGCGCGTGACCGGCGCCGAACCCGGCCACCACCAGGCCCTCGAACCGGCCTGCCGCGGCGCGGAGCAACTCGCCATCGTCGCCGAGGACCATGGTGACCAGGGCCGTCCGCACATCACCGGCTGCCGCCGGAGCGGGGATGTTCAGCCGGGCAGGACCGGGTGCGAGCATCACGACGCGTCCTTCGGCGACCAGGCCGAGCGGTCCGGCCAGCGGAGAAGTGAACGCGGCGACGCTGGTGGTGTGGGACTTCCGCACGTAGCGCGCGGCGTGGATCTCGTCGGCGAACACCACCAGGCAGCCCCGGCCCCGCGCGGCAGGGCTGGCCGCCACGTGGGCGGCGGCCAGGATGTTGGCCGGGCCGTCCGGGCCGGCCAGCGCCGGGTTCCGCATGGCGCCGGTCACCACGACCGGGGCGTCGCCGTCCCAGAGCAGGTCCAGCAGGAAGGCCGTCTCCTCCATGGTGTCGGTGCCCTGGGTGACGATCACCCCGGCGGCGCCGGCAGCGACCTGCTGCCGGATGGCGGCAGCGAGCGCGATGACGTCGCTAATGGCCAGCGATGAACTCGGTATCTGCCGGAAGTCGTGCACGTCGAGCTCGGCGCCCACGGCGTCCAGCCCGGGCACCGCAGCCAGCAGGTCGGCTCCGGTCAGCCGGGGCGTCACGCCGCGGTCGGCGGCGCCGAAGCTTTCCGCTGGCCGCGCTGGGCCGGGCGCAGAGGTGCTCGCGATCGTCCCGCCCAGCGTGAACAGCGCCACCCTCATGATCACCATTGTCTCCGGGGCCGGGCCCCGCCGCCCGTGGAGGGGAACGAGCGGCGGGGTGCCCACTGGTTCTGGCGGTGTAGCGGGCCACGCGCGTGAACCTGGTTACGCCCCCGGTCAGTCTGGCGCTCACCCCATGATGACGCGATGCCCGGCCCGGCGTGCTTCAACCCTGGGAAAGGCCCGGTCAATTGCCCATCTTTCGCGGCCTCCACCCGGCTATGGCCCTGGGGCAGAATTGGGAATATGACACACACGCCCGCACCGGCACCCGGCCTGCGGGAACGGAAGAAGGCCCGGACCCGGGCCGCCATCCGTGAGCACGCGCTGCGCCTGTTCCGTGAGCAGGGCTATCACACCACCACCGTGGAGCAGATCGCCGCGGCGGCGGAGGTCTCGCCGAGCACGTTCTTCCGGTACTTCCCCACCAAGGAAGACGTCGTCCTGCAGGACGATATGGAGCAGCTCGTGCTGGAAGCGCTCGACCGGCAGCCGCCCGAGCTGGGCCCGGTCGCCGCGGTCCGGGCCGCGGTGCGCGAAATGCAGGCAGGCATGGACCAGGACCAGTGGGAGAAGATACGCCAGTCCTCCGAGCTGGCCATGACGATCCCGGAGGTACGGGCCCGGGCCCTGGACGACTTCTCCCGCACCATCGCGATAATGGCCGAGGCGATGGCCAAGCGCACCGGCCGCAGCCCCGACGACGTGGCTGTCCGGGCCGTCGCGGGCGCGATCTTCGGCGTGATCATCTCGGTCACCATGCCCTGGGAGAACTTCATCGGCGAGCACCTGAACGCGGACCTGTTCCAGCAGATGGACGGGGGCCTGGCCGAGCTCGAGAACGGCCTGCGGCTGTGAACGGCCAGTTCTTCGGAGGAGTGGGCGGCTCATGGAGCGGACTCAGGGCTGCCGAAGCTCCCCGGCTGGAATGTTGAGATTTCAAATATCGTTGTGTGAGGGCATCGGGGCCTGACGCACCCTGGGCGGCCGGGCCGCCCGCGGCGGGCCGCTGAGGAGGACACATGCCAGCCGTCACCGTCGAGGACACCCTCGTACTGCCGCGCGTCGCGGAGCCCGACCCGGGGACCTCCGCCGACCGACCGGTCCGCACCATCACGACCGCGCCGAAGGGCTACGAGGGCGAAGGCTTCCCGGTCCGCCGGGCCTTCGCCGGGGTGGACCTGACACAGCTCGACCCGTTCATCCACATGGACCAGATGGGTGAGGTCGACTACGCCCCGGGCGAGCCGAAGGGCACGCCGTGGCACCCGCACCGCGGGTTCGAGACCGTCACCTACATGATCGACGGCATTTTCCGCCACCAGGACTCCAACGGCGGCGGGGGCCTGATCACCAACGGCGACACCCAGTGGATGACGGCCGGCGGCGGGATCCTGCACATCGAGGAGCCGCCCGAGGAGGTCGTGATGAAGGGCGGCCTCTTCCACGGGTTCCAGCTCTGGGTCAACCTGCCCGCGAAGCTGAAGATGACCCAGCCCCGGTACCAGGACATCCGCGCGGGCCAGGTGAAGCTGCTCAGCTCGCCGGACGGCGGCGCGCTGCTGCGGGTCATCGCTGGCGAGGTCGGCGGGTACGAAGGCCCGGGCGTGACCCACACGCCGATCACGATCGTGCACGCCACCCTGTCCCCCGGCGCTCAGCTGCGGCTCCCGTGGCGAGCCGGCTTCAACGCCCTCGCCTACGTGCTGGCCGGGTCCGGCACCGTGGGGGCCGGCCACCGCCCGGTCCAGGCCGGCCAGCTCGCGGCCTTCGGCCCGGGCGACGCGATCACCGTCTCGGCGGCCGGCCCGGCGGACGGCCCCGGCGCCCAGCTGGACATCCTGCTGCTGGGCGGCCAGCCGATCCGGGAGCCGGTCGCGGCGTACGGCCCGTTCGTCATGAACACCCGCGAGCAGCTGGTGCAGGCGTTCGAGGACTTCCAGGCAGGCCGGCTCGGCAGCATCCCGGCGGAGCCCGCCACGGTGCCGGCGGAGCCGCACCCCGGGCACGACGTCCTCTGACCATTCCCGTGCCCGAACACCGCGCCGCCTGTCCTGGCGGAGTCAGGGCAGGCGGTTCAGGTGAAGCGCGAGAACGGGACAGTTGCTCACCGCGCGGCGCGCCTGGCGCTCAAGCGCCGACGGCACCGGCCGCGGGTCGATCAACGGGTATCCCCACTCATCCAGGCTGATCATCTCAGGCAGCAGCTCGGCGCAGGCGCCGTGGCCCGAGCACTCGATGGGATTGACGCGCAGCTGCTTTTCCATCTCAGCCCCAGTCCTCGTCGCTGGCCGGCTCGCCCGCCGGCAGCGGCAGGAACGGCTGCCGGGAGCTGGCCGAGCAGACCCCCCGCTCGTGCAGGCGGAGCTCGGCCGCGAACACGGTCAGCGCGCTCCGCACGAACCGGACCGAGCCGTCGGGATGGTGGCATGCGCCCCGGCCGCTGACCAGTCTGGCCCAGCGCTCGATGTCGGTCCGCACCCGTGCGTCCGGGCGCGGTGCCGCCAGCGCGGCCAGGCCGTCTGCGATCCGGGGCAACCCGTTCAGGCACGGGCCGCACTGGCCGGCCGACTCCAGCGCGAGATAACGGACAACGCGCGCCGTCTCGGCGAGGCCGCAGCTGCTGGCGGGCAGCGCGACCAGCACGCCCGCGCCGACGCTGGCCCCGGCGGCCCGCAGGCCCGCGTTGTCGAGGGTCAGCCCGGCGGCGTCCGGCGCCGGAAGCCAGGTCCCGTGGTAGCCGCCGACCAGGATGGCCTGCGCCGTGCCGTGCGTCGCGTCGGTGCCGAAATCGGCCTTCAGGAGATCGCGTAGCGGTGTCCCGACGGCCGCCTCGACGATGCGGACCGCCCCGTCCGCGTGCCGGACCGTGGCCAGCATGCTGCCCGGCTCGGCCTGAGTGCCGACCTGCCGGAACCAGCCCGCGCCGTACCGGGCGATGAGGGCCATGTGCGCGAGCGTCTCCACGTTCTGAACGAGCGTCGGTGCTCCGCCCACCCCCCGCTCGAAGACCCGCGGCGGCGTGAAGGCCGGCAGGGCCAGGCCGCCGTTGAGTACGTTGACCAGGGCGGTTTCCTGACCGGCCAGGAAACGCGGCGGCGCCCCGGCCAGCTGGACCGGCACCCGGTCGATGCGCGACAGCCAGCGCTCGGTCAGCGCCTGCCGCAGCGACGCCGCGATCTGGTCACCCTCGCCGTCGTGCAGGTACAGGCACGCCTCCTGGGCGCCGACCGCCTCGGCGGCGAGCTGGATCCCGTCCAGCACCAGGTGCGGCGCCAGCCAGAGCAGCGTAGCGTCCTTGCTGGACGCCGGCTCACCCTCCGCGCCGTTGGCGACGACGATTGGCCGCCCGCGCGCCCCGGCGACCGCCTCCAGCTTCCGGTACGCCGGGAAGGAGGCTCCGCCCCGGCCGGTGAGCCCGGCGGCCCGCAGGTCCGGGGCCAGCTGGAGGCGAGCATCCCGGTAGGGGACGAACCCGTGCCGGGCCAGGTGCTCCCGGAGCCCCTGCGGCGCACGGGTATCGGCGGGCAGCAGCCGCGGGAGACCGTCGGGGGCGGGCCGCGACGGAGTAGGGCGGGTGAAGGCGGGTTCGCCGCGCCGCATGGGCATGGTCGGCACGCTCATTCGGGGTCTGCTCTCCTGAGTAGGCGCATGGCGGTCACGGGAGGACGGTCGGGTTGCGCGGTCGGGTTGCGCTGGCCGGTGGCCGCTGTGCCCCACGGGGGCCGGTGACCAGCGAGCGGGCCATCAGCGCGCTGACCCGCCTGGCCCGGGGGACCTCCCGGGCCACCGCGATCACCCGCCAGGCCAGCGCGGCCGCGATGAGCACGGCGCAGGCGATGGCGAGGACGAGCAGCGGGCCGTGCTGGAGGTCGGTGCTGGAGCCGATGCTGTGCGCGAAGGCGATCGGCCAGCTGGCGTAAGCCAGCCAGTGCACGGCCCGCCACACCTTCCGGTTGAGGCGGCCGCGGACCAGGCTGGTGACGATCAGCGCCAGCATGATGTCCATGGAGATCGCGCCCAGGCCCAGCCAGAAGCGCTCGTAGCCGGAGGTGAACGGTATCGCCGCCGATACCAGCGGGATACTCACAAACGTGTCGATGACCGCCGTCACGACATGGATGACGACGAAGATCACGGCCAGCAGCGAGAGGTTCCGGTGCAGGCCGGTGACGCCGAACCGGGGCAGCCCGGGCAGCCCGGCCCTGCCGGTTGATGACGATGCCCAGCACCATCACGGCCGTCAGCAGCAGCAGAGACACCACGCCGGTCGCGCGGCTCGCGTACCAGGGCAGGGTGCTTGCGGTGAGTCCGTTCACAGCACCCATCCTGGCCGGCTCGCCGTCACTGAAACTGGATGATTCTTCTGCGCTGGCTCTGAATGCACAGGCTCGGAATTGGCCCGCTCCGCATCAGAGCGGCGGATCAGCGCCTCCGGGGCCTCCGGGGCCTCCGGGGCCTCCGGGGCCTCCGGGGCCTCCGGGGCCTCCGGGGCCTCCGGGGCCTTCACGAGCCGCCCGAGGTCGTTTGGCTGGAACCCGAGCTCGACGACGGCGCGGACGATCCGCTGCTGAGCCCGGAGCCCGAGGAGCTGGAGCTGGACGACCCCGAGCTGGTACCCGACGAGCCGGTGCCGGACGAGCCGGTGCCGGACGAGCCGGAGTTCACCTTGGTCGATCCTGAGCTCGCGGTGCCCGAGGACGATCCGGCCGACGACGAGCCCGACGAGGTGGAGCCGGTCGAGGACGTCGTGCTGTGCGAACCCGGCAGGGCCACGGCGATGGCCCCGGCCGTCACCACGCTGGCCAGCCCGACCGTAGCGGTCGCGGTCTGGACCCGGCTGCGCCCGCGGGCCCGGGATGCGATGGCACGCAGGACGCCGTCTCGCTTCGTGTTCATACCTGGCAGTCTGCTACCTGCCTCTGCAAACGGTCTCTGCACTGGTTCTCAGCCACCTATGAGTCTTGACGCGACGGCCCGGGCCGGGCCATGGGCCCTCACCAGGTGTAACGCGCAACATGGTCAATGGGTTACCCGCCGTCACACGGCCGCGGCCACAGGGGTTATACGCGCGCACAGTCCGCCGGGATTGGCCTGGGCGGGGCCGAGGGCCGCGAACTGGCCGGGCCGCCCGGGCGACCGGTACGTCAAAGATCACGCTGGTCAAGGGTTACGGATGCGGGATTTACTGCCACCATGGCTGGCATGACTGACAGCCGCAACGGCGCGGCCAGCTTCCTGGCTGCGCGCGATTTCCTGCTCTGCGAACGCGATGATTACGACGCCGCCAGGGCCGGGTTCCGCTGGCCCGAGCTGCACGAGTTCAACTGGGCGCTCGACTGGTTCGACGTGATCGCCACCGAGCAGCCGGACCGGACGGCCCTGCGCATCGTCACCCCGCCCGGCTCCGAGGCGGCCGAGGCGGCCCGGAACGGCGGCGCGGAGCGCGGCACCCGGATCAGCTACGCCGACATGTCAGCCCGCTCCAGCCAGGTGGCCAGCTGGCTGCGGGACGTGGGCGTAGAGCGTGGCGACCGGCTGCTGCTCATGCTGGGCAACATAGCCCCGCTCTGGGAGACCATTCTGGCCGCGATGAAGCTCGGCGCGGTGATCATCCCGACCTCGACGCTGCTCGGCCCGCCGGACCTGGCCGGCCGGATCAGCCGTGGGCAGGTCCGGCACGTGATCACCGAATCGGTGCACGTGCCGAAGTTCCGCGAGGTGCCCGGGGACTGGACCCGGATCGCGGTCGCGCCCACGACCGGGGGCGCGACCGCGCCCGCCCCGGCCGCCCCGGCCGCCCCGGCCGCCCCGGCGCAGGCGGCCGGGAAGCCCTCGCGAGGGGCGTGGCTGGCTTACGAGGAGTCCTGGAACGCGAGCCCGCACTTCACCCCGGACGGCCCCACCCAGGCCAGCGACCCGCTGCTGCTGTACTTCACGTCCGGCACGACCGCCCAGCCCAAGCTGGTCCAGCACACGCACGCGTCGTACCCTGCTGGGCATCTGTCCACGATGTACTGGATCGGCCTGCAGCCGGGCGACGTGCACCTGAACATCTCCTCCCCCGGCTGGGCCAAGCACGCCTGGAGCAACGTCTACGCCCCGTGGAACGCGGGGGCGACGGCGATGATCTTCGGCTACGACCGGTTCTCCGCGGGCACCCTGCTCCAGGTCCTCGCCGAGGAGCAGGTCAGCACGTTCTGCGCGCCGCCGACGGTCTGGCGGATGCTGATCCAGGCCGACCTGTCCTGCTGTGACGTCAGCGCGCTACGCGAATGCCTGGGCGCCGGTGAGCCGCTCAACCCGGAGGTTATCGAGCAGGTACGCAGTGCTTGGGGCATCACCGTCCGGGACGGCTACGGGCAGACGGAGACGACCGCACAGGTTGGCAACACCCCGGGCCAGGCCGTCCGGCTCGGGTCGATGGGCCGCCCGCTGCCCGGGTACGACGTCACCCTGATCGACCCGGCCAGCGGGAACGCCGGGGACGAGGGCGAGATCTGCCTCGACCTGAGCCGTCGCCCGCTCGGCCTGATGACCGGCTACCTCGGCGATGCTACCCAGCAGGCCGCGGCGATGCGGGACGGTTATTACCACACCGGCGACGTCGCGAGCCGGGACGCCGACGGCTACATCACCTACATCGGGCGGACCGACGACGTGTTCAAGGCGTCGGACTACCGGATCTCACCGTTCGAGCTGGAAAGCGTGCTGATCGAGCACGAGGCGGTCGCCGAGGCCGCCGTGGTGCCGTCGCCGGACGCGGTGCGACTGTCGGTGCCCAAGGCCTACGTCAGCCTCGCGGCGGGCCTCGCACCGTCGGCCGAGGTGGCCCGCTCGATCCTGGCGTTCGGCCGGTCCAGGCTCGCGCCGTACAAGCGGATCCGCCGGATCGAGTTCGCCGACCTGCCCAAGACCATCTCCGGCAAGATCCGCCGCGTCGAGCTGCGGAGCCAGGAGGAACAGCGCGCCGGGAACGGGGACGCCCCCGCCCGCGACCCGGACGGTATCGGCGGGCCGTTCCGGCCGGAACCGTCCCCGCGCGGGATTGTGGAGTTCTGGGAGGAAGACTTCAGCTGGTGACGTCGGCGCTAGTGAACCGGGCCCACGCGAAGGAGCCGAAGATCACCAGGTAGACCCCGAACGACAGCAGGCCCTTGAGCAGGGTGCTGGAGTCGATCGGCACCCGCAGCAGGGCGTCGAACGAATTCCACCAGTGCGTGGGCAGGTAGGGCTGGATGACGGCGAACTGCGGCACCTGGTCGGCTACCTCGCTGGCGACAACGAAGATCGCCAGCGCAGCGATGGCACCGATCGCGTGCTCGGTGAGGGTGGAGATGGCCAGGCCGATCGCGCCCAGGGCGGCCATCGCCGCCGACACGTAGAGGCTGACGAGCACCAGCCGCAGGATGCCCTCGGCCAGCGACACGGTGGTCCCGGACAGCAGCGTCACAGGCCCGATGGGGAACAGGGCGGCGCCGGTGGCCAGCGCCACGCCAGTCACCACGAACGTGACCGCGACCCCGAACACGACGATCACGCCGTACTTGACGGCGAGCAGCCGGGTGCGCCCGGCCGGCACGGCGAGCAGGTAGCGCAGCGTCCCGTAGCCGGCCTCGCCGGCGATCGAGTCCCCGGCCACCACCGCCACGACCACCGGCATGACCAGGGTGAGCAGCACGGTGAGCGCGATGAAGCTGAGGAAGATCCCGTTGCCGGTCAGCTGGGTGACGAAGGACAGTCCGCCGCCGCCATTATGCGGGTGCGATGCGAGCCGCAGCCCAACGCCGATGAGGATAGGGAAGAGCGCGACGACGGCCAGCAGTAGCAGGTTCCGCCGCCGCAGGAAGACCTGGCGCAGCTCGGACAGAAAGAAGCGCAGCCAGGCCCGGACGGGCCCCACCGCGGGCCGGCCGTCGGTGCGGCCCAGGGCCGTCGATCCCGGCTCGGCCAGCGGGGATTCGGCAGACTGGGCGGATGTGATGGGGAGTGCCTCAGGCATCGACGTCGTACCCCTCTCCGGTGAGCCCGACGAACAGCTCCTCCAGGCTGGGTGAGACGACTCCCAGACCGCGGACCCCGATCCCGGCGTGAACCAGATCCGCACAGATTTGTTCGGCAGCAAAATCACCGAGCGGTGCCGTGACCTCGTCGCCGGCGACCAGCGGCTCCGGCAGCCCGAGCTTCTGCAGCACGGCGGCGGCGGTCACCGGGTCGGCGGTCTCGACCCGGATGCGCGCGGCACCGGTCCGGCGCAGCTCAGTCAGCGAGCCCTGGAAAACCAGCCGTCCGGTGCGCATTACGCCCACGTGTGAGCAGACCTGCTCGACCTCGGCCAGCAGGTGGGAGGAAACGAACACGGTGATGCCGTCGGCGGCGATCTCCCGGATGAGGGTCCGCACTTCCCGAGTGCCCTGCGGGTCCAGCCCGTTGGTGGGCTCGTCGAGGATGATCAGCTGCCGCGGGGTGAGCAGGCTGGCCGCGATGGCCAGCCGCTGCTTCATGCCGAGGGAGTAGTTGCGGTACCGCTTCCCGGCCGCGGCCAGCAGTCCCACCCGGTCCAGGGCGCCGTTGATCCGGTCCGCGGCGGTGCGCGGGTCGGCGGTGCGGTCAGCCGCATCTGACCGGGCCAGGTTGTCGCGGCCGTTCAGGAACGGGTAGAACGCCGGTCCCTCGATCAGGGAGCCGACGTGCGGCAGCACCCGTACCGTGCCTTCCGGCATGCGAACGCCGAGGAGCTCGGCGCGGCCGCTGGTGGCGAAGGCCAAGCCGAGCAGCATGCGGATGGTGGTGGTCTTACCGGAGCCGTTCGGGCCGAGGAAGCCGTACACCGAGCCGCGCGGGACGGCCAGGTCAATGTGGTCGACGGCGACCTGGCCGCCGCGGAAGCGCTTGGTCAGCCCGGTGGTGGACACGGCCAGCGCGGTGTCCGTTCCCGCCGGGCGCGCGGTGTCTCCCGCCGGGCGCGCGGTGTCTCCCGCCGGGCGCGCGGTGTCCGTTCCCGCCGGGCGCGCAGTGTCTCCCGCCAAGCGCGCAGTGTCCCGGCCGGGGGCGGCTGGGCCGGCCGTTGCGCCGGGCGGCCCTGCGGGGCCGCCCGGCGAGCCGGCGTGGACGTCGGTCACTTGGCCTTCGGCTGGGAGGTGTGGGCCGGGGCCGGCTGGGCCGCCGCGGCGTACAGGACCTGCGGGGTCACCGCACCGACCAGGACCCGGCCGTTGCTGGTCATCAGCATCGAGATCAGGCTGGTCTTCAGCAGGCGGCCGTGGCCCCACGAGCCGCTGACCGGGGTGGCGGACTTGAGCAGCGCGCCGACGACCGGGCCGGTGTCCCCGCTCAGACCGCTGCCTGCGCTCCCGGTGGCCTGGCTGGCCGTCACCGACGACAGCACCGAACTGGGCAGGTCGGCCACGGCCAGCCAGCCCTTGCCGACCTCGTAACCGCCGCTCACCTGCTGGCCGCCGGCGTGCCTGGACCCGTCGCTGCCGGTCGTCTCCTGCTTCACGGTCGCGCCAGCGGGCGGGCTGAACGCGAAGTTGGCCGCGGCCGGCTTGACGAACGACAGGGAGGTGAAGCCGATCTGAACCGCCGCGGTCTGGCTGCCCTTGGCGAAGACCTGCAGCCGCAGCGGGACGTCGTTGGCCCCGTCGATCGCGATGCGGATCTGGCCGATCAGGGAGCTGGCGCTCTTCGGCGCGAGCACGAGCTGGTAGGCGGCCTGACCGGCCACGGTCACGTTGGTGTCGGAGCTGACCGTCGTGGTCGCGCCGACCTTGGCCAGGATCTCGTTGGCGGCCTGCTGCGGGGTCAGCGGCGGCGCGGAAGACGGCTTGTGGATCAGCTTCTTCGCGTGCCCAACCTTGGCCTGGGCGGGGATAGCCAGGTGGGTCACCGTGTTATCGGTGCTCTCCCAGAGCCAGGCGTTACTGCCGTTTCTGACGAGGTCGCTCTCGCTCATGCTCTGCGGCGCCGCGACCCGGAAGTGGGTCGGATCGGAATACCAGATCCGGATCGTGTGCGAGCCGGTCAGCAGCGACGATAGGGAGGTCGGGTCGGCCGTGCCGGGAAGGGACGGGAGCCCGAGCGACGAAGTCTCCACCACTGTGCCGGTCAGCGGCGGCGTGGACGTCTGCTCGGCCACCGAGGCCAGGAGCTGGGCCGGTGTGCGGGCGGGCAGCGACGGCGCAGCCGAGGCGACCGAGATCATCGCCCCGCCCAGGGCACCCCCGACCACGACCACGACCCCGGCGGGCACCGCCCAGCGCGCCCCCCGGGACAGATTGACCAGTTGCTTCATTGCGACCTGTTCGCCCTCTTCCCGCTGCCTGTGCCTATCCGCGCCCAGCGGGCCCTGCCCGGGTCCCTGCGTCACGCCTGTACCACTCACGTTGCCTCAGCCGGGCTGTGATGACCCTGAGAGGTGGCCGGAGTGCGGGCGTGGACCCGGTCACCGGTCCCCATGGGCCAGACTAGGACCGTGCGGGTGCTGGTGGTGGAAGACGAACGGCGGCTCGCGGGCGCGGTCCAGCGCGGGCTGCAGGCCGAGGGCTTCGCCGTCGACCTCGCCTTCGACGGCGACGACGGGCTGCACCTCGCCCGGGAAGGCGCATACGACGCGGTCGTCCTGGACCTGATGCTGCCGGGGCTGTCGGGTTACCAGGTCTGCGAGCGGCTCCGGGCCGAGGAGAACTGGGTCCCGGTGCTGATCCTGTCGGCCAAGGACGGCGAGTACGACCAGGCCGACGGTCTCGACCTCGGCGCCGATGACTACCTGACCAAGCCGTTCTCCTACGTGGTCCTCGCCGCCCGGCTCCGGGCTCTGCTGCGGCGCGGCGCCGCGCCCCGGCCCGCCGTGCTGCAGGCCGGCGACCTGTCGCTGGACCCGGGCACCCGGTCCGTCCGCCGGGGCGAGACCGACATCGACCTCACCGCCCGCGAGTTCGCGATGCTCGAATACCTCATCCGGCGGGCCGGCCAGGTGGTGCCCAAGTCCGAACTGCTCGACCACGTCTGGGACGTGTCGGACACGGCCGACCTCAACGTGGTTGAGGTCTACGCCGGCTACCTGCGGCGCAAGATCGACGCGCCGTTCGGGCGGGCGGCCCTGCAGACGCTGCGCGGGGCGGGATACCGGCTCGCCATGGACGGGGGCTGAGGCGCCGTGCCGCGATGACCCGTGGCCCAGTGACCCGTGAGTCAGGCGCCCGCCGCCGACCGCATGGGCTGGTCGTCTGGTGGCGCCGCCGCAGCCTGCGCGCCCGGCTCACGCTGACCGCCGCGGCGGGCCTGGCCGTCTCGCTGGCCGGTGTGGCCATCCTGCTGATGGGCACGCTCAGCATCACGCTGAACCGGGGCCTGGACAACTCCGCGCGGCAGACCGCACGGGAGGTCGCCGCGCTGGTGGACGCCAACCGGCTGCCCGACCCGGTGCCAGTGGCGGCCGGGACCGCGGTCGTCCAGGTCATCAACGCCCAGGGGCGTATCGTGGCCGCGTCACCTGGCGCGGACCGGCTGGTGCCGCTGCTGCCGGCGGCCGAAGCGGTAGCGGCACGGCGCACCCAGAGCGGCGTCCTGCTCGACGGCCGGCCGTACGGGCTGCCCGAGTCACTCCGGGTCGTGGCGGTCCCGGGCCGGCTCGGTGAGACGGTCATCGCCGCCGTGTCCTACGACGCGGTCAGCGACAGCCTGGCCACCGTCGCGCACGCGCTGCTGTTCGGTACGCCTGCGCTGCTGCTGCTGATGATCTGGGTGAGCTGGCTCATCACCGGGTCTACGCTGCGGCCGATCACCGCCCTGCGGCGTGGCGCCGAGCAGATCACCGCGACCGGAGTGCCGCGCGGGCTGCCCGTCCCCGAGGCCCGGGACGAAGTGCACAGCCTGGCCGTAACGCTGAACGACATGCTGTCCCGGCTGGAGGCGGCGCAGCAGCGGCAGCGGCAGTTCGTCTCGGACACGGCGCACGAGCTGCGCAGCCCGATCGCGAGCATGCGCGCCCAGCTTGAGGTCGCCCTCGATCATCCGGACAGCCAGGAATGGGATCAGACGGCGCAGGACGTGCTCGCCGACACGCTGCGGCTGTCCCGGCTGGCCGAGGATCTGCTGGTGCTGGCCCGGCTGGAGGAGCGCGGCGGCCAGCCGCGCCGGGCCCGGGGGGCAGGCGGCGCGGGCGGGCGGCGGGTGACGGACCTGGCTGCCCTGGTGACCGGGATGGTGGCCAGCTACACCCAGGCCCGGGTACCGGTGTCCGCGTCCGCGGCTGGCCACTGCCCGGTCGAGGGCGACGCCGAGGCGCTGCGACGGATGCTGGTCAACCTGATCGACAACGCGGTCCGGTACGCCCGCAGCGAGGTGACGGTGACGGCCGGGGCTTCGGACGGCTGGGTCCTGGTCACGGTGACCGATGATGGCCCGGGCATCGCCGCGTGCGACGCGGAGCGGGCGTTCGAGCGGTTCACCACACTGGACGGAGCGCGGGCCCGGCGCGACGGCGAGGCCAGCGGCGCCGGGCTGGGCCTGGCCATCGTCCGCGCGACGGTGCAGGCGCACGACGGGACCGCGTGGCTGGAGGATGCGGGCCCGGGTCTGCGGGCCGTGGTCCGGCTGCCGCGGGCCGGGTCGCTGGAGCCTCCGGTGGCTCCGGCGGGCGCGGAGACAGTGTCGCTGGAGCCTCCGGTGGCTCCGGCGGGCGCGGAGACAGAGCTGGGTCCGACTCTGACCGGGCCGCCGGACGGGCCGGAGAAGGGGGCGCTGGAGGTCCCGTCGGCCGGCCCACCGGCGAGCGATTAGCATGATCTGCGGCTGCTCTCCGCGAAGACCGGCCGCCTGCCCTTTTCCGCCGAGATCGAGGGACCGCGGACATGCGAGGAAGACTGCGGGAGACCGTGGCCCGCATGTACCGCGCGGCCTTGGCACACAAGGTGACGACCGCCGTGTTCGCACTTGGCCTGGCGGCGATCATCGCGTTGGGAGCCGTCGCCGCCGCGTCCGGCAGCTCGGCGTCAGCTACCGGGACTTCGGCGGGCGGGGCGACGAACAAGCCGGCGCCGGACTTCACGCTGGCCCCGCTCGGCCGCTCGTACGGTCAGGTGTCGCTGGCCTCGTACGCGGGGCGGCCGGTCATCGTCAACTTCTTCGCCTCCTGGTGCGCGCCGTGCCGCACGGAGACTCCGCTGCTGGCCCGCTACTACCGCGCCGCCGATGGCCGGGTGGACCTGGTGGGCATCGACAGCAACGACAGCCGAAGCGCGGCGGTCACATTCATCAGGAACGCCGGGGTCAGCTATCCGCTGGCTTACGATCCGGCGGCCACGGCGGCGGGCACGTTCGGCGTGACGGTACTGCCGCAGACGTTCTTCCTCAACGCGGAGCACCGCATCGTGGACCGGGTGTTCGGCGCGGTGACCCCCGCCGATCTGGCCAAGGGAGTGGCGCTCATGAACTCCGGCGCCAAGGCGAGTTAGCTGCTGTGCCCCAGGACCGACATACTAACGCTCAGTACGTTGGTGGTGCGGCTGGGGACGCAGGCAGCAAAGCCGGGCGGCTAGGCGGCGGCTAGGGGGCGGGCGGCGAAGGGGGCGGGCGGCTGGGGGCGGGCGGCTGGGGGCGGGCGGCGGAGGGCCGAAGCCCAGCTCGGCCAGTACGGCGGAGAAGGCCTCTTCCCAGTCACGCAGCGCGCGCCGGGCCAGTCGTGCCGTCCGGGGCCGCCGAACCCGGTGCCGGTTCCGGTGCCGCCAGCGCGGCGAGAGCGGTGCGCACCACGTCGTCGCGGCCGGCGGAGGTCACCCAGGCGTTCCCCCGTTCCAGCTGGTGCTGGCAGTTATCCCGGCCATGGCCGGGCAGCACGTCGAGCAGCAGCAGCCGGCGGCCCACGGCCCGGGCCTCGGCGCAGGTATCGCCCGGGCTGGTGATCACGAGATCGGCCGCGGCCATCAGTTCCGGGACACGGTTGGTATAGCCGAACGCCCGGATGCGCGGGCGCTGCACCGCAGCGGCCCGTAGCGTCGCTTCCAGCCGAGCGTTACGGCCGGCGACGGCGAGCGCATGGATCCCCGCGTCCGCGAGCGCGGCCGCCGTGGCGGCGACGGGGCCCAGTCCCCAGCCGCCGGACATCAGCAGAACAGCGGGCCCCCCGCCCGGGATGCCGAACATGTCCCGGGCCGCGGCCTGGCTGGGCAGCACGTGGAAGGCGGCCCGGACCGGGGGCGGCAGGATGCGCACCCTGGCCTGCGGCTGGAAGCGGCGGACAGCGCACTCGGCCACGTGCGAGGTCACCAGGTACATGTCGACGTGCGGATGCACCCAGAGCCGGTGCGGGGTGGCGTCCCGGCAGAACACCACATGTTTCAGGGCGGGATACCGGGCCGCGATCGCGCTGATGGCCGAGGCGCCGGTGGCGAAGACCGAGATGGCCAGGTCGGCGGGATGGTGGTCGAGATACTCCGTCAGCCGGGGCACGAGCTGGTGGCGGGCCCCGGCGTCGGCCAGCTGGGCGAGCCGGGTGCCAGGCCGCAGCGCGGCAAAGTAAAACGCGTCGTACAGGCCGGGCACGGCAAGCATCGAGCGGAACGCGTGCTCGCCCGCCCCGCCAGCCCGGGGGCCAAGCAAGTGCATCGCGTCCACCGTCCGCGCGGACCAGCCGCGGCCCGCCAGGGAGGCAGCGCAGATCTGCGCCGTGACCTCATGGCCCATGCCCAGCCCACCCGAAACGAGCAGGGCCCGGCCCTGCTGCGGCTCGCCGCCTGGCTCCATCGGGCCTGTTCCTCCCAGCGGGCTCGCGGGCACGAAGGCCCGCGCGGGGTATGTCGGTCCCGCCGTGTCATGTTTCGGTCCCGCCGTGTCATGTTAGGGCTCAGGGCAGGGCAGGGCAGGGCGGGTCGGGCCGGCGGCCAGGAGGGACTCGATGGGCGGAGACACGACTACGGGAGGCCGGCTGCGCGGCCTGGCCATCCCCGGTCTGACGGTGGCGGCGCTGACCATCGCCCAGGGCGGTCCGGGCATTACCGCCCTCGGCCCGGTCCGCCGCCGCCTGTTCCGCGGGCTCGCGGGCTACGGCGATCCCGGGCACATCGCGCTCACGTTCGACGACGGCCCCGATCCCCGGTCGACGCCGGGCTTCCTGGACCTGCTCGCACGGCGGGACATCCGCGCGACGTTTTTCATGCTGGGCCCGATGGTGGCGGCGGCACCGGGGCTGGCCGCCGAGGTCGCCGCGGCCGGGCACGAGATCGCCGTGCACGGCTGGGACCACCGCTACCTGACGCTGCGCGGCCCGCAGGACACCTTCCGGGATATGGCGCGGGCGCGGGAGGTCATCGCCGAAACAACCGGCCAGGTCCCGGTGTACGTCCGGCCGCCGTACGGGGTGCTGAGCGGCGGAGCGCTGCTCGCGGCCGGGCGGCTGGACCTCCGCCCGTTGCTGTGGACCTGCTGGGGCCGGGAATGGGCGCCCGGCGCAACCCCCGGGTCAGTGGTCCGTACGCTGCGGCGGGACCTGGGCGGCGGGGGGACCGTGCTGCTGCACGATTCGGACGCCACGTCGCCGACCGGCTCCGCCCGCGCCGCGCTCGGTGCGCTGCCCTGGCTGCTCGACGACTGCGCCGGGCGCGGACTGATAGCCGGGCCCGCCGCCGGACACGGCCTCAGCCCCGCAGGAGCCATCCGTGCGGACGCCGGGGCACGGGCAGGGAATGAGCGGCGAGGCGGGAACCGGGGCTCAGACCCGACGCCGCCGGGACCGAGCGAGGGTGCCGGCCCCGCCGGTCAGGCCGAACGTGACCGCGCCGTGCCACAGGCCGGTGAGGACCCCGCCGACGATGCCGCCGCCCAGGACCACCGACAGAACGAACACGATCGCCGCGACGGCCACCCCGGGCACTAGCGCGAACCGCCAGGGATTGGCGCGGGCCCAGCGGAGGGCCCGGCTCGACCGCTCGCGCCACAGCGCCCCGGCCGCCGCGACGACAAAGAACGCCACCACGCCGAGCGACACTGCGTCGCTGAGGCCGCCGAGCCCGAAGCTGCCCCCGATGACGTGCCAGCCGAAATCGCCCAGGGTGACGATCCCGCCGGTAACGGCGGCGCTCGTCCAGGGTGCGTGGGAGAGCGCGTCTCCCGAGACCGACATCTCCTCGCGCCGGGACAGGCCCGGCCCGTTCGTCTGCGTTGGTGTGGACATATCAGCTCCTTGCGCCGGCCACGACCTGGGCCGGACTCAAGTTATATCGCGTTTTTGGGTAGCTTACCATGATGAAGTGCCTGTTCCGGTATGTCGCTTTCGTCCAGCGATGGTGCCGCCTGCCGGAGTGCTCCTGAGTCTGCCCTGTGCCGGTGATTCTTCCGGTCGGAACCGAATGCGCGCTGTGAGAACCCTTAGGGAGTGTGCAGAGTGCGGCCATCTTCGGGGAAGGAACAGGGGAGAGTGCGGCGGCGGTCGTCTAGATCCCGATAGCCGGAGGATGCACCCCGTAGGACCGCAGGCGCTTTACGGCAAAGGCGATGAGGATGCAGGACGACGAGACCGGCACCGGCTCAGCAGGCGGGGACGGAAGGTCGGCGGGCGGATTCGGCGATTCAGCCGAACCGCAGGGCGTCAGCGGCCCCGGCGAGCTCCGGGATGTCAGCGGGCCAGCAGAACCCCAGGATGACAGCGGGCCAGCAGAACCCCGAGATGAGGGCCAGCGAACCGATGACAGCGGGCCGGGAGGTACCGGAGGCGACGGGCTGGCCGCCCCCGAGGGCTACAGCCCCGGCGCAAGCCCGGCTCAGGGTAACGCGGGGATGTCCCGGCGGCGCCGGCGGGGCCGGATCGCGGTGTATGCCCTCGTGGTCATCTTGGCCGCGGGCCTCGGCGCCGCCGCCACGGTCGGGCTGAACGGCGGCCAGGCCGCCCCCACCACCGGCGTCTCCTCCCATCAGGTTCCCGGACCGCAGAACGACGCGGGCAGCACCAGAGGGGGCTCGCTGAACAAGGCGCGGGTCGCCGCCAAGGTCGAGCCCGGGGTGGTGGACATCGACGCGGCCATTGAGTACTCGGGCGGCACCTCGTCCGAGGGGACCGGGATGGTCATCAGCGCCGACGGCCTGGTTCTCACGAACAACCACGTAATTGACGGGTCCAAGTCGATCAGGGTGACGCTGACCAGCAACGCCAAGGTCTACCAGGCCACAGTGCTCGGCTACGACAGCGCCCATGACGTGGCCCTGCTCCAGCTCAACGGCGCCGCACGGCTCAAGGCCGTGCTGATCGGCAACTCGGCGCAGGTCACGCTGGGCACGCCGGTCCTGGCCCTGGGGAACGCCGAAGGCCAGGGCGGGACGCCGACCACTAGCGGAGGGCATCATCAACAGCGTGGACAAGACGATCAGCCCGACCGACGAGAGCACCGGAACCACCGAGACCCTGCACGACATGCTGCAGACCAACGCCGACATCGTGTCCGGGGACTCCGGCGGCCCGCTGGCCAACTCGGCGGGCCAGGTGATCGGCATGGATACCGCGAACGCGTCGAGCTCACAGGGCCCCTCCTCCGTGCTCGGCTTCGCCATCCCCATCGACGCCGCGCTGTCGGTCGCACATCAGATCGCGGCGGGCCAGGCCAGTGCGACCGTACAGATCGGGCTGCCCGGCTTCCTCGGCGTGCTGGTCCCGCCGGGTAGCAACTCCAGCCCGCAGCAGCAGGCGCAGCAACAGCGGAAGCAGATCCAGCAGCAACAGCAGAGCAACGGGTCCGGCGGAGTGGGGGGCAGCCCCGCACCCACGGCAACGGTCAGGCGCCGCAGAACACGGGCTGCACTGAGGACGACGCGGACACCACGGTCCCGTCCTCCGTCGCCCCGGCCAGCTCCGGAGCCCTCGTCGACGGCGTGCTGTGCGGCACCGCTGCCTCGGGCGCCGGGCTGGTCAGCGGAGACGTGATCACCGCCGTCAACGGGCAGGCGGTCGCCTCGCCCACCGCGCTGACCGCAATGATGTCCGCGTCCCGGCCGGGCGGCCGGGTAGAGCTCAGCTGGGAAACCATCGGCGGTCAGAAGAAGAGCACTCTGGTCACTCTGACCGCCGCCCCGGCCCGCTGAGATCGCGCCTCTGTGGGGAGCATCCTCAGTGAATATGACTGAGGATGCTCCCCACAGAGGACTGGGCTCAGCGGGGAAGCGGGCAGCGAGGTGACGGAAGACGGCACAGTGCTGGGCAGTGATGTACGTCACAAGACGAAGCGGAGTCGCCGCCCGCGGGCGGGTTACTGTGCACATGATGACGTTTCCCTGCAGTTCGGGCGCACCGACCGGGCCGGCCGCGATAGTGAGGAGGGCGCCGGGCGACAGCTGGCTCCTGGCGGGCTGCGGTGAACCAGACCGTCGCTTCCTTCATAACCTGAAGGGGGCACTCAGGTAACGCTCAGGGACAGATGGCTAACTAGAGATCGAAGCGGCAGCCAGGCTTCACCACGGTGGCTGGGACAGCAGCACCGAGCGAGACTTCCTTACTCGGTATCGACACGAGGGCGATAGTGATGCAGGACGACCAGAGCGGTAGCGACCACGGGCCGGGCGGCGAACACCAGCCGCCTGAGAACGTCGGCCCTCAGGTCTCTGCGCCCGGTGGCGGGACCACGCCCTGGAAAAGCGCGGACGATAACAACACCACCGCTTTCGGCGACACCGCTAAGGGCGACACCGTGTCCTTCGGCAAGCAGGACGAGCCGTCCGCAGGCCAGCAGGCTGAGCCTGGGTCCGGGACGCTGCCCGCGGCACGCTACGGGCGAGGCGGGTACGAGGCGGCACGGCCGGTACGGCCAGCCGCCCGGCGGCTACGTGGCGCCCGGCGGCCAGGGCCAGCAGGCCAGCTACGGCCAGGACCCCGGATACGGGCAGGGCGGCAGATATGGCCAGCAGCCGGCCCATGGGCAGGATGGCGGGTACGGCCAGCCCGGGAGCTACGGCCAGCAGGCGGGCTACGGGCAGGGCGGCTACGGGCAGCCCGGCGGAGGCCACGGCCAGGCTGGGAGTTACGGCCAGGCTGGGAGTTACGGCCAGGCTGGGAGCTACGGGCAGCCTGGGAGCTACGGGCAGGCCGGGAGCTACGGGCAGCCCGGGAGCTACGGGCAGCCCGGGAGCTACGGGCAGCCCGGTGACTACAACTCGGCCGGAGGATACGGGCCGCCGCCGGGCGGATATGGATTCCGGCGGCTACGGCTCCCCCAGCGGCGGGTACGGCGGCTGGGGAAGCCCCGCCCGGCGGCTACAGCGAGCCACCGCGCCACAGGCGGCGGGGCTGGGCCGTCATCGCGGTAGTCGCGATCCTGGCGGCGGCGGCTCGGGCCGGCACGGTGGCGGCGCTGAACGGCAACAGCAGCAACGGCTCGACCGGCGTCTCGTCCAACGAGGTCCCGGCCCCGCAGAGCAACGGCAGCGGCAGCTCCAACCTGAACGACAGCGCCGTCGCGGCCAAGGTGGAGCCCGGGGTCGTCGACATCACGTCCACGCTCAACTACCAGAGCGAGACGGCTGAGGGCACCGGGATGGTGCTGAACTCCAACGGTCTCGTGCTGACCAACAACCACGTCATCAACGGGGCCAACACGGTCAAGGCCACGCTGGTCGGCTCGGGCAAGTCGTACACGGCCCGGGTGGTCGGTTACGACGCGGCCGACGACGTGGCGCTCCTGCAGCTGGAGGGAGCCTCGGGCCTGAAGACAGTCTCGGTGGGCAACTCCTCGCATGTCTCGCTCGGCACCCCCGTGCTGGCCATCGGCAACGCAGGCGGTCAGGGCGGAGCCCCCACCGTGGCCCCGGGCATCATCAACGCCACGGACCGGACGATCACAGCTGGCGACGAGGGCAGTAACACGACCGAGACCCTGCACGGCATGCTGCAGACGAGCGCGCAGATCCAGCCAGGTGACTCCGGCGGCCCGCTGGCCAACGCCGCCGGGAAGGTCGTCGGCATGGACACGGCCGCGAGCAGCTCCAGCTCCCAATCGTCCAGTAGCCCGGTCATGGGGTACGCGATCCCGATCAACAGAGCGCTGTCCATCGCGACCGCCATCGCGGCGGGCCACGGCAGCTCGACGATCCAGATCGGCCTGCCCGGCTTCCTCGGCGTGCTAGTGCCGCAGAGCAGCAGCTCGAGCCCGCAGCGGCAGGCCCAGCAGCAGGAAGGCCAGGTGGGCGGTTTCGGCGGAGCGGGCGGCACCCGGGGCTGTGTCACCACCAACGCGTCCAACTCGGTCCCGAGCACGATCGCGCCCGCCAGTTCGGGCGCGCTCATCGACAACGTGCTCTGCGGGAGCGCGGCCGCCTCGGCCGGGCTCGGCGCGGGCGACGTCATCACCGCCGTCAACGGCCAGGCCGTCACGTCACCCGGCTCGCTGACGACGATCATGGCCAAGTACCACGGCGGCGACAAGGTGAGCGTCAGCTACGTCAGCACCAGCGGTTCCAAGCAGAACGTCTCACTGACGCTCGGCACCAGCCCGGCGAAGTAACCCGGAGGACCTCCCAGGTAGGCGGCCCGCCGACCGCACGGTCGGCGGGCTGTTTGCCGTCCAGGGTGCCGTCCAGGGCTGCCGTCCGGGACCAGATCCCGGCTGCCGTCCAGCGCAGGGATCCCGGCTACGGGCTGGTCAGCCAGCCACGCATGCGTTCCTCACAGGCCAGGATCTTCGGGATCTCGACGTACTCGTCCTGGGTATGCGCAAGCTCAGAGATGCCCGGGCCGTAGTTGACGGCGGGGATCCCGAGCTCCGCGAACCGGGCGACATCGGTCCAGCCGAGCTTGGCCCGCGGCGCGCCGCCCACCGCCGTGCCGAAGGACGCGGCCGGCCCCTGGTCCAGCCCCGGCCGGGCACCCGGAGCGAAGTCGACGATCGCGACGTCCCAGCCGTCGAAGACGTCGCGCACATGCTGCTCGGCGGTGGCCACATCCCGGTCCGGCGCGAAGCGGTAGTTCACCGTGACCACGCACCGGTCCGGGATCACGTTGCCGGCCACGCCGCCAGTGATGCCCACCGCGTTCAGGCCCTCGTGGTAGCGGAGGCCGTCGACCTCAGGCTCCCTCGGCTCGTAGCGGCGCAGCACGTCCAGGATGCCGCCCGCCTCGTGGATGGCGTTCCGCCCCATCCAGGAGCGGGCACTGTGCGCACGACGGCCGATCGCGGTCACGTCGGCCCGCATGGTGCCCTGGCAGCCGCCTTCGATCTCGCAGCCGCTCGGCTCCATCAGCACCGCGAAGTCCCCGCCGACCAGCTCGGGGCTCTTCCGGCTGAGCCGTCCCAGGCCGTTGCGCTCCGCCTCGATCTCCTCGCAGTCGTAGAAGACGTAGCTGACGTCGCGCACCGGCTCGGGCACGCCGGCGGCCAGCCGCAGCTGCACAGCCACCCCGGACTTCATGTCCGAGGTCCCGCAGCCGTAGAGCCGGTCCGCACCTGAAGCTGGATCGGGCTGGACGCGGGACGGCAGGTTGGCGGCGACCGGGACGGTGTCGATGTGGCCGGCCAGCACCACGCGCTGGGCCCGGCCCAGGTTGGTGCGAGCCACGATGCAGTTGCCTTCCCGGTGCACGCTCAGGTGCGGCAGCGCGCGCAGGGCGGCCTCGATCGAGCCGGCGAGCTGATCCTCCTCGCCGCTGACCGAGGGGACGTCGACGATGTTCGCGGTGAGCGCCGCCGCGTCGGCGGACAGGTCCAGTTCCACGCGCGCAGCCTAGCCCCATCCCCTCCCCCTCTTACGAACAAAATCCCCGCTACCTTACTGCAGCGTAAACGTCCAATGCGCGGCCGTTCGCCGTCCGCGCGTTCCCGGATCTTCGACAAGCCGCGCTGCGGCCTGCCGAGACCCACGGGCCCAGTGCCCGGCTCGCTGTCGTCGCGGTCTCGACCTCGCTCCCGCCCTACGGTGAAACCGCCTGTTCCCAGGCTGTCATCGCCCGCCGTCTCGGCGAGCGCGGCCTAGACATCTCCCGAGCCGCCGTCGGCCGTGTCCTCGCTGAAGCGCACGTCCGCCCGCACAAGGTGCGGCGCTAGCTCAACCGAGCCGACTACCTGTCCTTCTGGGCGAAGGCCGAGCGGTCTGCCGCCTCTACCTGAACCCGCCGCCCGGCACCGTCCTTATCAGCATCTACGAGAAAACCGGCATCCAGGCCAAGTCCCGCACCCATCCTGATATCCCGTTACTCGCCCTGCGTCACGCGCGCCGTGAGTTCGAGCACTATCCGCCCGGTACACGGCCGACGATGGGTAATCCGGGCAGGACGCGGCGGCGGCAAGAGTGCCGCGGGCAGCGAGCGCCCTGAGCAGTCGCAGGCGGCGCAGATCGAGCATCAGGACAGCTCAAGCTATGCCCCGGAATTCGCCGCTTGTCCTGATGCTCAAAAGCAGTAACACTGAACGAACGTTTTGTAGCGGTCACCGTGGGACACGATGCGGGCAGTGACGCCGGCGAAAGACGGCTGACCTCCGGCACTTCCCGCAGCAAGGAGCATTTCTTCGTGGCCACTACCGCCATGCCCCCCGTCCTTCCGGCCCCGCCAGCGACCCCGGCCGTGCCCGACACGGCAGGCACGCCGGACCCAGCCGTCACGCCGTCCGGCCCGGCTGGGCACCGGCCATCCGGGTCCTCGACCCCGGCCGCCATCACGGTTTCCCCCACGCTGGCCGCCAACGAGGTGATGGCGGCCAGGAAAGCGCAGGGCGAGCAGGTGCTGCCGCTGGCGTTCGGCGAGGCGGGACTGCCCGCCCATCCCGCGCTGCGGCTGGCGCTGGCCGAGGCAACCGGCCGGACCGGCTACGGCCCGGTGGCAGGCCAGGCCGCGCTGCGCGAAGCGGCGGCCGGCTACTGGACCCGGCGCCGGCTGCGCACCGGCGCGGACGTGGTCGTGTGCGGCCCGGGCAGCAAGTCACTGCTGTTCGGGCTGATGCTCGCCATCGGCGGGGATATCGCGGTGCCCCGGCCCAGCTGGGTCAGCTACGCGGCGCAGGCCAGCCTGCTCGGTGCCCGGCCCTACTTCGTGGACATCCGGCCCGGCGAGGGCGGCGTGCCCGACCCGGGCCAGCTCGGAGCCGCCGTACGGCAGGCCCGCGCCGACGGGCACCAGATCCGTTCGGTCATCCTCACCCTCCCGGACAACCCGACCGGCACGCTGGCCCGGCCCGGGACGATCCGGGAACTGTGCCAGGTCGCCGAGGAGCACGACCTGATCATCGTCTCCGACGAAATCTACCGGGACCTCGTGCACGACACGGCGGCGCCGTTCACCAGCCCGGCGTTCTACGCCCCGGGCCGCACGATCGTCACCACCGCACTCAGCAAGAGCCTCGCCCTGGGCGGCTGGCGGATCGGCGCCGCGCGGCTGCCGGACGGCGCCGACGCGGAGGCCGGGGAGCACCTGGGCCGGCGGCTGCGGTCGGGCCTGATCGGCATCGGCAGCGAGATCTGGTCCGCGCCGGCCGCGCCGATCCAGCAGGCGGCCGCCTTCGCCTTCAGCGACCCGCCCGAACTGGCCGAGCGGATCGCGCTCAGCCGCCGGCTGCACCGGGAGGTCGCCCGGGCGGTTGCCGGCCGCTTCGCGGCTGCGGGCGCCATCGTGCCGCCGCCGCAGGCCGCCTTCTACCTCTACCCCGACTTCGGCCCGGTGCGGGACCGGCTGCGCGCCCGGCACGGCGTCGACACGAGCGGCGATCTCGCCGCCGTGCTGCTCCAGCGGTACGGCGTGGGTGTGCTGGCCGGCAGCGCGTTCGGCGAAGACCCGGGCGCCCTGCGGGTCCGGGTCGCCACGGGTCTTCTGTACGGCGAAACGAACCAGCAGCGGGAGTGTGCCCTCAACTCGGGCACGCCGCTGGAACTGCCGTGGATCGCGGCCTCGCTGGACCGTATCGCGGAAGTCCTGGCCGACCTCACGGGGTGAGCGCCAACGGTGCGGCGGAGTTATACCCGGAGGCCGCAGGGCCGGCGTACGTTCACCCCCGGGGAGAACGGCCGGCCAGCGCGTCGAGCGGCAGCAACTCGGGGCGCTTGGGCGTCACATCGTCACCCGACGAGCGGCCGGTCAGCCGGCGGCGGATCCAGGGCACCGCGTACTCGACCGCCCACCGGGTGTCCTGCCGGCGTGCGTTCATCCAGGCCAGTCCGCGGCTGGACGCGAGACCGGCGCCGTGGGCCCGGGTCCGCAGCCGCGTCACGGCCGAACTCGCGGCGGATGCTTCGGCCGCGGCGACGGCGGCCGCCCCGGCCACCCGGCGCGGGATCTGGCCGGGCCGGGGTACGTCAGGCAGCGGATCCCGCCAGTCCGCGGCGACCGGCACGCCGAGCGTCTCGCAGACGAACAGCGCCACCCGCTGATGCCCTTCCGCGGTGAGGTGCAGCCGGTCCGCGCTCCACATCCGCCGGTCGTTCAGCACCCCCATGCTCCACAGGTCCACCAGGTCGCACTGGCGCGCGGCCGCGATCGTGCGCAGGTGCATGTTGTACGCGGCCACCTTCCCGCGCACCATCCGGATCACCGGAAATGCGGAGGGGTCGAATCCGGTGAACAGCAGCACCCGGCAGCCCGTCGCGCGCAGGCTCGCCACGCAGTCGTCGAATCCCTCGGCCAGCAGGTCCGGGTCGGTGCCCGGCCGGAGGATGTCGTTCCCGCCCGCGGCGATGCTGATCAGGTCGGGCGCCATCTGGATCGCCCGCGGCGCCTGCTCCTCCACTACCTCGCGCAGCAGCTTGCCGCGGACGGCCAGGTTGGCGTACCGCAGGCCGGGCTGGTACGCGGCCAGCTGGTCGGCGAACCGGTCGGCCCAGCCGCGGAATCCGTCACCGTAGGGCAGGCGGTCGTTCAGGCCTTCGGTGAAGCTGTCACCGATGGCGACAAATGAGCCGATTGGGCCGGCTCGCTTACGTCCGTCCATATCTTCCAATGATGCCAGCCTGGGTCCAGTGGCTGCTGACGACGGTTTGCGGCCGGTCCGGCCCGGTTTGCGGGCGCGGCCGGAGCGGACAGCAGGCCCGGCCGGCCAGCTGACGAGCGTAAAAGGCGCCGTCAAGGCAGACTGTTCGCTTAACGCTTCCCCGCGGCTAAGGCCGGGGGATTTCAGGCTCGGACCGCATACCGCCCGCGGCCGGGAGGAGGCGAGAGGGATGTCTTACGTCGTCAGCACCAGCATGGCCGCGTTCTGCCAAGCGCTCGCTCCGCGGCCGTACCCGGGCGCAGCCGGTAGGTGTAACGCACCGTCCCGGGACTCACTCAAGCAGTATACAGCACGGCGTCATATACTGTTGCTGGTGGAAGAGGTCCGGTCAAACAACAACGTCGTCTACCGCTGCACCTACCGCGTGGTCTGGTGCCCGAAGTATCGCCGCAAGGTCATCGCCGGCCCGTGGACGACCGGCTCAAGCAGATCATCCGCGAGGTGTGCGCCGAACACGACGCTCCGATCGTGGAGCTGGAGACGATGCCGGACCACGTGCAGCTGCACGTGGTCTGCGACCCGCAATTCGGCATCCACCGGCTGGTCAAGCAGATCAAAGGCCGCTCATCACGGCTGCTGCGGCAGGAGTTCCCGTCACTGCGGCGGCGCCTGCCGACCCTATGGACCAACTCGTATTTCGTGGCAACCGTTGGCGGGGCCACGCAGGAGGCTGTCAAGCGCTATGTCGAAAACCAGCGGAACGTCTGAGTGCCGCCCCTTCCTCCCCATGGCTGAAGCCAGCGGTTTCCCGGGCGGATCACGATGACCCCTCCGGTGACGTATACGGAATCATCCGCGCCGTCCTTCCTCTTCGACCTGGACGGCACGCTCATCGACAGCGTGTACCAGCACGTGATTGCCTGGCGGACGGCGCTCGCCGGGATGGGCATCGACCTGTCGGTGTGGCGGATCCACCGGCGCATCGGGATGAGCGGCGGCCTGTTCGTTTCGGCACTGCTGCGGGAGACCGGGCTCTCGCTGTCGCGGGAGGAGATCGACCGGCTGCAGCGGGCGCACGCCGACGAGTACCGGGCCCAGATGGATTCGGTACTGCCGCTGCCCGGAGCAGCGGACCTGCTCGGTTACCTCACCGAACGCGATATCAGGTGGGCCATCGCGACCAGCGGGAACGCGGTGACGGCCCGTCCGGCGCTGAAGCTGCTCGGGCTGCCGGAAAGCACCCCCATGGTCACCCGGGACCTGGTCCGGCACGCCAAGCCCGACCCGGACCTGTTCCTGGCGGCGGCGGCGCTGCTCAACGTCGATCCGCGGCAGGCGATGGTCGTCGGGGACAGCGTCTGGGACCTGCTCGCGGCCCGGCGGGCCGGGGCACTCGGCGTCGGCCTGCTGTCCGGCGGGTACGGCCGGGAGGAACTGGAACGAGCCGGGGCCTACCGCGTCTACAGCGATCCGGCCGACTTGCTGGCCCACGTGGACGAGCTGGGCGTGCGGGGTTACGAGGACTGACGCCGACCGTGGCCGGGAGGATCTTTCCGCGTGCTGTCACTTTCGGTGCGAGGACGCCGTTAGGACAATACCCATGCGCGCCCCGCGCGAGGTTAGATGGACGTGGTCTCGGGAAGAGAGCGGGAGGCGATTTGCCGTGTCCGGGGTGCGGCGCGTGTTCGCCGGTGTACATGGTTCGCTAGGCAGCCTGCAGGCGCTGCGTTATGCGGCCAGTGAGGCCCGTCATCGTGGTGCGCCGCTCGTGCCGGTGATCGCGTGGGTCCCGCCGGGCGGTGATCTAGCCGACCGCCGCCAGCCCAATATGCAGTTGCGCAAGATCTGGCTGGACGCGGCTCGCGAGAAACTCTTCGACGCCTTTGAAATAGGGCTCGGGGGCCTGCCCGAGGATCTGGATGTCCAGCCGCTCGTGGTGCGGGGACCGGTGGGTCCCGTCCTGGTGGATTGTGCCGACGACGCGGATGATCTTCTCGTGGTGGGAACGGGACGGCGCGGGGTTTGGCGGTTGTTCCGACGCTCCGCAAGCCGGTACTGCCTGGCCCACGCGCACTGCCCCGTGATCGCCGTCCCGCCGTCAGCGCTGATGGAGGAGGCGAGCCACGGCCTGCAGATCTGGCCGCGGAAGCCACGCATCCCGGCCCTCGACCACCCCGAGGCCTGGCTCCGCTGACGGTGCTGTCCGGCCCGTTCCAGCCTGCGGCTCCGGCGGGCGCACGTCGGCGAAACCGACGCTCGGTAGCAGTACGGGCCGCCGCCGGGCCAGAGCCGCCGCCGGGATGCCGCAGCCGTGCTTTCGCCCGGTTACGGCGCTGGTCGCATTTGCCAATCTCAAGTGAAATAGCTGAGAACACCCGCTGTCCGGTGACAGTCAGCGAGCCAACCGTCTAGCGCAGTACGTGAAACTGCTGAATCGAAAAATAGGTGCTCAGCCGGGCGTGCGGCAGCATCCGGCGGAGCCCAGCGAAGCCGGATTGTGGTGGGGACTCTAAGCGCAGGGCCAGGAGGCAGCTACCGGGCGCGGTGGCGACCGCTCCGAGGTACTGTAACGTCGCTGGTAAGGTTGCCCGCGCTCGTGGCGTGGCCTGTGCACCCGGCAGCTGCCCTGGACCCCGGCGGTAACGTCAGCCGTCACTACGGCCCTCCAGGGAGTTCCAGTGGTGCGATCCTCCGATCCAGCGATTCCCGCGCTCGGGCTCTCTGTAGCGCCGCGCGCGCACCGGTGGGCCGCTTTAACGGTGCTGTGCGCCGCCGCGCTGATCGTCAATATGGACAACACCATCCTCAACGTGGCCCTGCCCACCCTTGTCCGGAAGCTGCACGCCACCTCGAGCGAACTGCAGTGGATCGTCGACTCCTACGCGATGGTCTTCGCGGGCCTGCTGCTCGTCGGCGGCAGCCTGGCCGACCGGTTCGGGCGCAAGCGGTTCTTCCTCATCGGCCTGACGTTTTCGCCGCCGGATCGGTCGGCGCCGCGTTCTCCGGCTCGGTGAACCTGCTGATCGCCTGGCGAGCGCGTGATGGGGGCCGGCGCGGCGCTGACGATCCCCGCATCGCTGTCGATCATCAACGACATGTTCCGCGACCCGGCCGAGCGGGCCCGCGCCATTGGCGCCTGGGCCGGGACCATCGGGCTCGGCATCGCCATCGGCCCGATCGCCGGCGGCCTGCTGCTCGCCCGGTTCTGGTGGGGATCGGTCTTCCTGGTCAACGTCCCGATCGTGGCCGCCGGGTTCGCGGGCGCCCTGCTGCTGGTGCCCGACTCGAAGAACCCGGCCGCCGACGCGCCCGATCCCTGGGGGGCACTGCTGTCGATCGCGGGCCTGGGCCTGCTGCTGTGGGCGATCATCGAGGCTCCCGCCAAGGGCTGGACCTCGGGGAGGGTGGTCGGAGTCGGGCTGGCCAGCCTGGCGGTGCTCGGCACCTTTGTCGTCTGGGAGGCCCGCAGCTCGCCACCCGATGCTGAAGCTCGGGTTCTTTTCTGACCGTCGGTTCTCGGTCGCGGTGGCGGCCGAAAGCCTCGGGGTCTTCGGGCTGATGGGCGCGCTGTTCGTGCAGACCCAGTTCCTGCAGTTCGACCTCGGGTTTTCGCCCCTCCAGGCCGGGCTGCGCATCCTGCCGATGGCCGCCGTGCTCGTCGTGAGCGCGCCGTTGTCCCCGGTCCTCGCTCGCGTCATCGGGGTCAAGTTCACCGTTGCCGCCGCCTGGCGGCGATCGCAGGCGGTCTGTGGCAGATCTCGGCGGTGTCCACGGTTACCACGACCTACGCAGAGGTGGTGCCCGGCCTGCTGCTGATCGGTCTGGGGGCCGGACTCCTGCTGCCGACGGCGACGAACTCGGTGGTCGGATCGGTCCCCCAGGGCGACTCCGGGATCGGATCGGCCACCAACGCCGTGGCGCTCCAGGTCGGCGGCGCGCTCGGAGTCGCCGTGATCGGGAGCGTGCTGTCGACCCGGTACCAGGATCACATGACCGCGGCGCTTGCCGGCCGGCACCTGCCGGCCGCTGCCACGCAGACCATCCTTGGCTCACTCGGCGGTGCCCTCGCCGTGGCCGCTCACGCCGGGGGCGCCGCCGGCGCACTGCTGGCTCATACTGCTCGCGCCGCGTTCATGAGCGGCAACCAGGTGGCGCTGGCCGTCGGCGCCGCCGTCGCCCTCGGCGGTGTTGTTCTCGTGCTGGCCCGCCTACCGTCGCGGGTTTCGCGGGACTCGCCGGATCCCAGTGTGCGGGTGCCGACGAACACAGCACCATGAACCGGTAGTCGCGGTGCCGTCCCGCTGGAGCCGCGGTCGCGGGGCGCCAGCATGAAGCTCACCGAAATGTCGCGTGCAGTGGGGACCGCGTTCTGACACCAACGGGTCACGTACCGGAAGCTAAGACCCCCTCAGGTCCAGCCTGGCCCGGTCGCAGAGTCAGTGTGCTGGCTGTTCGTGCGGGACAGGCGGTCTGGTGACAGGAACGACGCGGATGAGGGCATCGAGGCCGGTGAAGTCGGCGGGATTGGG
>CAVZKY010000055.1:0-11333 GCA_963775825.1 uncultured Actinomycetes bacterium | reverse complement strand
AGCGGCCGGTCAGCGGGCGGCGGTTAAATAAAGATGTGACAGGACAGGACGGCAAAGCCTGGACGGCGCAGCACGCCGCGGCGTCCGCGGGCTGGACGGCGCTTGCGCTGCTGGGTGCATCTCGTGGTGACGGACTCCGCGGCACTCGAAGCGGCACGGTCGATGCTGGCGGCCGACCTGGCCGAGCTGGACGGCGCGTGCGGCCGGACCGTGCCGATTCCGAGCTCGTCGCGCTGGACGGCGCCCGATGGGCGGCCGGTCCAGCTGAGCCCGTTGCTGGGGGAGGCGGTGGCGGTGGCGCTGCGCGCCGCGGAGCTGACCGACGGCGACGTCGACCCGACGGTCGGGGAAGCGATCGCGGCGGCTGGCTACGACCGTGACTTCAGCCTGGTCCCCCCGGACGGGCCGCCGCTCAACCTGGCCGTCCGGGCCGTACCCGGGTGGCGCCAGGTCCACCTCGACCCGGCCTCGCGCACGCTGACCATACCGGCCGGGACCCGGCTGGACCTCGGCGCGACGGCCAAAGCCTCCGCGGCCACCGACCGCGCCGCCGCGCGCATCGCTGAGACGGTCGGCGGCGGAGTGCTGGTCGGGCTGGGCGGTGACATCGCCGTGGCGGGGCAGGCGCCGCCGGGCGGCTCGCGTATCCGGGTCCAGGACGTCACCGGGCGCCCGGAAGAGATCCCGGACGGGCCGTCCGCGGTGGTGGCTATCACCAGCGGCGGCCTGGCTACCTCCAGTACCACCGCGCGGCGCTGGCGGCGCGGCGGCGACCTGCTGCACCACATCCTTGACCCGCGCACCGGCCTGCCGCCCGCGCCGGTCTGGCGGACGATCTCGGTCACCGCCGCGACGTGCGCGGACGCCAACGCGGCCAGTACCGCGGGCATCATCCGCGGGGACCGCGCCCCGGCTGGCTGGGCCCGGATCGGCCTGCCCGCCCGGCTGGTCAGCGTGGACGGTGACGTGGAGACCGTGGCTGGCTGGCCCGCTGAGGCCCTGTCAACCGGGTGAGGCCCAGTGAGCCCCGTGAGGCACCTGCCCGCCCGGTTTAGGGTGAGGCCCAGTGAGCCCCGTGAGGGGCCTGCCGGCCGGCCCGGTTTAGGGTGAGGCCCAGTGAGCCTAGTGAGCCAGTGAGGGGCCTCCCAGCCGGTGAGGCCCATCCAGTCCGGTGCGGCGCCAGCAATCTGGGGCCGCGGCTCCAGGCGGCGAGAGCGCCAGCAGCAGCGCCGCGGCCAGGACCACCCCCGCCGGGGAACCGTTCAGAGGTAATTCAGAACGTTCGCTGAGACTGCGCTTGCGTCCCGTCGGACATCGTTGAATGAACAGATCGGTCCCACGGCGCGAGCCCGGTCCGCTGACCACGGCATACTGATCTCAGCCGAACAGACCCTGGATGGCCATGAATACTCCGACACCGGCTAAGGCGCCAGCAGGTGCGCGGCGCCCGGACGGCAGCGCGATCCGCGTCCTGGTCGTCGACGACGAACCGAGCCTGGCCGAGCTCCTGGGCAGTGTGCTGCGCTACGAAGGCTGGGACACGCGCACCGCCGGGAACGGGACCGATGCGGTCAGCGTCGCGCGGGAGTTCCGCCCCGATGCGG
The DNA here is from genome assembly GCA_963775825.1 of uncultured Actinomycetes bacterium. Taxonomy (GTDB): domain Bacteria; phylum Actinomycetota; class Actinomycetes; order Streptosporangiales; family Streptosporangiaceae; genus Bog-532. The sequence goes on along the minus strand of CAVZKY010000055.1, from coordinate 9,729 downwards.
TCATTCTGGACATCATGCTGCCGGACTTCGACGGGCTCGAAGTCCTGCGCCGGCTCGGGTCGAGATGCCGGACATCTGCGTCCTGTTCCTGACCGCCAGGGACGCGGTGGAGGACCGGATCGCCGGGATCACCGCGGGCGGCGACGACTACGTAACCAAGCCGTTCAGCCTGGAGGAGGTGCTGGCCCGGCTGCGCGGACTGCTGCGCCGCGCCGACCTCACCCGCACCCACAGCGAGGGCTCGCTGGTCGTGGCCGACCTGACCATGGACGAGGAGGCCCGCGAGGTGCGCCGGGACGGTGAGCTCATCGACCTCACCGCGACCGAGTTCGAGCTGCTCCGGTTCCTGATGCGGAATCCGCGCCGGGTGCTGTCCAAGGCGCAGATTCTGGACCGGGTGTGGAACTACGACTTCGGCGGCCAGGCGCACGTTGTCGAGCTGTACATCAGCTACCTGCGGAAGAAGATCGACGCGGGGCGTCCCCCGCTGATCCACACCATCCGCGGCGTCGGTTACGTCCTGAAGCCAGGCACGTAATGAACGGGGGGTCTCGCTCCCGGTGGGCCACCCGGCCGTGGCGCGCCCTGTTCCACGGCAGCCTGACCGCCCGGCTCATCGCCAGCCTCGTGGCCCTGGTCATCCTGACCTGCGCCGTTGTCGGCGCCGCGACCTACACCGTGCTGCGCCACTCGCTGATGGCCAACTTCAACCAGTCGCTGCAGGCCGCGACGCAACGCCAGTACCAGGCGTGCGCGGATAGCGAAGGCAACCAGTGGTCCCCGCCGCAGGCCCACACCTCGTCGTACATCGACCATGATCCGGGGTCGTCCCCGTGTGACGGCCACGTCATTCAGGGCCAGGCGGCAGGCACGTTCGGCGCCTGGGACCTGGCCGGGCACATCCAGGAAGCGGCGATCGTCGACGGAGAATGCCATGTGTCCGGCACGGACCAGGCCACGCTCCGGTCGCTGCCCGTGACTCCGCAGCCCCCTAGCCAGGGCGGCGGCGGGGGCACCTCCAGCCCGCCCCCGCTGCCTACGTACACGCGCGACCTGCCCTCGCTCGGCGGCGCCTATGAGCTGACCGCTGTGCAGCAGTACAAAGGCGGTCCCGTGCTGTACACCGGGCTGCCGCTGAGCAGCGTGGACAAGACCCTGCGCGACGTGGCGATCGCCGAGGCAGCCGTGTTCGCCGCCGTGGTGCTGTTCGTCGCGGGTTCAGGAGTAGGCCTGGTGCGCCTGTCGCTGCGGCCGCTCCGGCGGGTCGCGACCACGGCGACCATGGTGACCCAGCTGCCGCTGGACACCGACGTCAGCCTGACGGCCCGGGTGCCGGACGACGACCCCAGGACCGAGGTCGGCCAGGTCGGGGCGGCGTTCAACCGGATGCTTCAGCACGTGGAGTCCGCGCTGGAACGGCGGGCGGCCAGCGAGACCCGGCTACGCCGGTTCGCCGCCGACGCGAGCCATGAGCTGCGGACCCCGCTGGCGGCCATCCGCGGGTACGCGGAGCTGGCCCTGCGCCAAGGCGGCCCGGTGCCAGCGGATGTGACGCACGCGCTGCGCCGGGTGGAGTCGGAGTCGGCCCGGATGAGCATGCTGGTGGATGAACTGCTGCTGCTGGCGCGCCTCGACGCCGGGCGACCGCTGGAACAGGAACCGGTCGACCTGACCCGGCTGACCATCGAGGCGACCAGCGACGCCCAGGTCGCGAGCCCGTCACACCGCTGGCAGCTGGAACTACCGGACGAGCCGCTGATGGTCCGCGGCGACGAGTTTCGGCTGCGCCAGGTCCTGGGCAACCTGCTGAGCAACGCCGCCAAGCACACGACGCCCGATACGACGGTCACCGTCGCCGTTTCTGCAGCGCGCTCCGCCGAGGACGGCGTTGCGGCCACAGCGGACCCGGCGGATGCGCGGCCGGCGGATGGGCGGCCAGCGGCTCGGCGGCCTGCGGATGGGCGTGCAGCGGCTGCGGCGGCCTGCAGGCACGCGGCCAGCGGTTCAGCTGAGCGTCACCGACAACGGCCAGGGCATCCCGGCTGATCTGGTGCCCGAACTGTTCGAGCGTTTCGCCCGGGGCGATTCGTCGCGGTCCCGCGGGACGGGCAGCGGAGCCGGCAGCACCGGACTCGGCCTGGCCATCGTCAAGGCCGTTGTTACCGCGCATCACGGCACGGTGAGCGTGACGAGCCGCCCCGGCCGGACAACGTTCACGATCACGCTTCCGAGACTGGCCGAACCCCCGGGGGACGGTTTCCCGCGGTTCTGTCCGCCGACGAGCCGGCCGCCATTGAGCCGGACGCCATTGAGCCGGACGCCATTGAGCCGGACGCCATTGAGCCGGGCGCCATTGAGCCGGACGCCATTGAGCCGGACGCCATTGAGCCAGGCGCGGACGGGCCGGGCGCCGACGGGCCGGGCGCCGCTGGGCCGGGCGCCACTGGAGGCCGTCACTGGGCCGGGCGCCATTGGCAGGCCGCCACTGGGCGGCCGCCACTGGGCCGGGCGCCATTGGGCCGGGTGCCGACGGGCTGGACGCCATCGAGCCGGCGCCACGCCGGGCGCTGCTGGGCCGGGCGAGGGTTTTCGTGCGGAGCTGGAGTAGTCCGGACGTCACCCGGCCGGGTCGTTACTGCAGGCCGGACTGGAGTCACGGGCCAGGCGACCGATCACGCGCGGGAACGGCGGATCCGCCCCCGGCATCGATCAGGATCGGAGAAGCGCACGCGGGATCGGTGCTCCTATGATTTTCGCATGTCAGTCTCCGCCTCCGCGATATTCATACCGGTCACCTGAACGGACGCAACCGTGCGGCGCTGACGCGAGATCTCTGATCGGATTCGACTCGTCCCGGTTAGGCCCCGGAAACTACGGAGGGAAACGGGCCTTATGAAAACGATGACATGTAAACAACTAGGTGGACCGTGTGAGTTCACGCTCCATGGAAATACCGCCGACGAGGTTATAAAGGCGCAAGATAAGCACCTGAAGGAAATAGTAGCAACCGGCGACGAAGCACACGAAGGCGCCTTGAAGGACATGAAGGGGCGCTGGAAAAACCCGATCTCAGGAATGGGGTGGTACAGGAAAACCAAGCGTAATTTCGCTGCTCTTCCCGAAGACTGACCAGGGGTCACCTGGCGGACCGTGGCGGCGAGTACGCGGGTGATGCTGCTGACGAACCGGGCCAGCGCTTCGGGGCGGCCAGGGCCTGGATCTCGTCCAGGATCGATGGCCACAGTGCTCTGGGCAGGTCGTGGCCCATGCCGGGGTAGGTGACGAGCTTGGCGCCCGGGACGGCGCCGGCTGTTGCCCGCCCGCCCCTGGGCCGGATCACCGGATCCTGCTCCCCGTGCAGGACCAGCGCGGGGATGCGCAGGCCCGCCAGCGCGTTTCTCCTGTCTCCTGAGGCGATGACCGCGGCGCGCTGGCGCAGGTCGTCTTGTTCAGCGCCGGGGTGGCGTTCGAAGGACCGGCGGCCGATGTCGCGCACCGTCGGCTCATCGAGCGGATAGCCGGGGGATCCAATGACCCTTTTCAGCGCGACCGCTTCTTCTCCGGCCTGATCCGGATGGGTGACGGGTCGCCCGCCGCCCGCGCGAGCGCCCGCATGGCCGCGACCGTAGGCATGGTGGCGATGCGGGAGGAGGGCGTGGACATGATCGAGGTGAGCGTGCAGACCCGGGTTGGGTGCCTGATGGCAAGCGCCTGGGCGATCATGCCGCCCATGGAGGCGCCGACGACGTGCGCGGACTGCCAGCCGAGTGCGTTCATCACCGCAAGGGCGTCTTCTGCCATGTCCTCCAACCGGTACGGCGCGGCAGCCGGCCGGAGCATCGCCTTGAGCCAGCCGGGCGCCGGTGCGCCGGTGAGATGGTGGACAGCCCCGTGTCGCGGTTGTCGAACCTGGCCACCTGGAAGCCACGCCCGGCCAGGGCCGTGCAGAAGTCCTCGGGCCAGATCAGCATCTGCGCCCCGGTCCCGCTGATCAGCAGCAGCGGTGCCTCGTCAGGGCGGCCGAACGTTTCGTAAGCGATCACGATGTCTGCGTTGTGCGCGGCTTTCATGGCTCTGCCTCCGGGCAAGCTAGGCTGCTCAAGAACTAAGATTCAGTGAACCCAAATTTGGTGAATCCAAGATTCGGCTGAATCCAGTTCAGGGCCGAATGGGGCCGACCTGTCCAAGGGGGCTGCCTGTGGCCAGGCCAGAATCCGTAGGTGGCAGTCGCAGGGCCATGGCGGCGCTGACGGAGGTCGCGTTGAAGGAGGCCGGGCGCCGGGTGTTCGCCCGTAGCGGCTACCTAGATGCGAGGATCACCGACATCGCGGCCGAAGCGGACCGCTCCGTCGGCTCGTTCTACAAGCACTTCGCCGGTAAGGAGGAGCTGCTTCAGGCGCTACTGACCGACTGGATCACCCAAGCGGGTGAGGAACTGGCTGACCACGAAGCGGGCAGCGACCTGTCCGCGGAGCCCGCGCTGCGCGGCCGGGTGGCCACGTACTGGTACACCTACCGGGCGCATGTCCCAGAGATCCGTGCCCTGGCCCAGGCAGCGCAGGTCAGTTCCGCGTTCGCTGGGCAGCTTGCGCAGATCAGGCATGCGGAGCTGCAAACCATGCGTGAGCACCTCGAGCGGCTCCAGGCCGCCGGGTTCGAGCTACCTGGCGATCCGGCCGTGCTGGCCTCCGCGTTCAACGCCCTGCTCGAAGGATTCTGTGCCATCTGGATCACGGAGGGCGGGGAGCCGATTGGCCGGGCCCTCAGTGACAACGAGGCCATCGACACCCTCACCGGGATGCTGGCTCATGGCCTGACCGGCTCCCGGCGATAATCTATTTCGCTGCGGCGCGGCACGGCACGGCGTTCTCGATGCGCTCGTCGCGGTTCTCGACGCAGGTGTCGTATTGCGGTCGGACGGGGGACGGCGTGCCCGGGTGCGGCTGCGGTGCGCCACGGCACTGCAGTCGGCCGGGGTCGGCGTGCCCGGCTGGGTCCGTGGTGCTCCGCGGCAGGCCAAAACTCTCCACTGCCACCGGCACCCACCGAACAGCGGCGCGTGGCCCGTACGCCGCTGTTCGAAGGCGTGATCGCCAGCGCCACCACAAGCCACCCACCCCGGGGCTCCGGCTCATTGCCCCGGGGCTCCGGCTCATTGCACGGACTTGGCGCTTGCGGGCGCCGACGCTGCCGGATTGCCGGTGTCCTCGGCGTGGTAGCGGGCGAGCAATTCCTGCTCCTGCCGTTTCCTGGGAAACAGGAAGAACACGAGGGCCGTGCCGAGCAGGACCGCAACGATCCCGGCCGTGTAGGCCCACTGGTCGCCGGCCAAGAACGAGGCCTTTGCCCCGGCCGTGATCTGCTTGGCGTACTGCGGGTACTGTTTCGCGACCTCTGCGGCGCTCGAGAACGATTTTGTCAGCTCGTTCCGGACGTTGATTGTTATCTGCTGCTTGTGCGGCGCGGTCGCGATCGCGGCCGAAACCGCCGCGGCGTATCCCGCCGCGAGCAGCGCACCGAAGATCGACTGCATGACCGCGCCACCTAGGTCGCGCTGCAGGTCAGCCGTGCCCGACGCCATCCCCGCGCGCTGGACCGGGACCGAACCCGTCAGGGAGTGGGAGGCGGGCGTACCGGCGAAGCCGACCCCGATCCCGACCAGCGCGTACGCCAAGCCGACCTTCCAGAACGGGATGTTCTGCTTCCACAGCAGGAGCATTACGAGAAACCAAGCAGGAAGAACGCGTAGCCGATCCAGGAGGGTGAACCTGGAACCGTACGTATTCACCAGCTTGGCCGAGCCCGGAGCGACAAGCACCATGAACGCCGCCATCGGCAGGATCGCGAGCCCGGCGTCCAGCGCCGAGTAGCCGAGCACGTTCTGGAGGAACTGCTGGCCCACGAACATCGTGCCCATCATTGCGCCGAACACGATGATGCCTGCGGATCCCGCCACCCAGAAGATGCGGCGGCCTGCGACGTGCAGGTCGTACAGGGGATTGCGTGCCCTGCGCTGCCGGATGACGAAGGTTATGACCGCGGCGATTGTGATGGCCGCCAGCCAGAGGGTCACCGCGCCCTCGCCCGGAACAGGCGCGAAGTTGATCGCGAGGACAAGCGCACCCACGAACAGGATGGACAGGAGGCCGCCAAGGTGGTCGACGGGACTAGTCGTCTCGTTGACGTGCGCGGGCACGAAAGCGAGCGACATCGCCACGGCCACGACGGCAAGCGGCACGGTGATCAAGAACACCGACCCCCACCAGAACCGCAGCAGCAATGCCCCGCCGACCAGCGGGCCCAGCACGGAGATGGCCCCGCCGAGACCCGACCACAAGGCGATCGACCGGGTGCGCCCTGGTCCCGACCACAGGGCCGTGATCACCGCGAGCGTTGTCGGGTAGGCCATGCCCGCCGAGAGCCCGCCGAGGACGCGGGCGGCGAAAAGCGTGCCGCCTGTTGGCGCATAGGCGGCGAACAGGCACGCCGGGACCGACAGCACCACGCCAAGAATCAGCATCAGCTTGCGGCCATAGCGGTCGCCAAGGGCACCCAGGTAGAGCACCGAGCAGGCCAGGCCGAGTGAGTACCCGACGGAGATCAGGTCGAGCGCGGTCTGCGACGAATCGAACGCTCTGCCGATCGCAGGCAGCGCAACGAGGGCCACGGCGAGGTTGAGGTTCGCAACGGCCGCCACCAGGATCAGCGAGATGAGCACCAGGCCCGCGCGCGCCGGCGCGGCCGACACCTCAACCGGACCCATCGCCGAAGTGCTTTTTGCCCTTGCCGTCTCGCTCATCCTCTCGACGGGAGGTGGGCAGGCACGGCCCGCCCCGCAGCGTCCATCCCACGGCGGCGAACCTGACCGGACGGACAATTGCCGCGGAATCTGTAGCCACTGCGCGTAATTGACTGATTATCCGAATTAGGCAGTCTTAGGTGTTTGGTGGGGAGATGCTTGGCATCAGCCGGTTAAGATACGTGTCAATATGGAGATCATCTCACTCAGACCCTCATTGTGGGGCTGCTTGCCAGCGTCGCCATCACCCGTGCCGGGTGAAACCACCGGGCCTTTCTGTCAAACTTGAGCAAGATAAGCGATATGTATGTCTTTCGGGGTGAAACAGGGTGAGACAGGACGTTCGAGACGGTATTGTGAGGTGATCTTTCCACGTCCGCGGCGGTTTCCAGTGGCCTGGTGCGGAATGGTGAGCCGTCCGGATACATTCGGTTTCGTATAGCCCTATGGTCGTCTCGGCACGGCGCCCGCCGGGTAAGCATTCAGCCTTGCATGAATTGGGTGAGGTCCGCTGACGCTGTGTGACCGCGGACGGCCTGGTCGTGCCGGTCAGGCCGGGCTGGGGATCGGCGGCATCCAGGGACGGCCGAGGAGCGCTTCGCGCAGGGCGGTCAGCACGTCGGCTCCGTGCTTGCCGGCGGTGGAGATGTAGCCGCGGATCGCGTACCGGTGGCGGGTGGTGTCTTCGGAGCGGAGCCGGCCGGAGATTTTCTGCTGGGTCTTGGCTGGCCGCAGATCCCGTTCGGCGTCGTTCGATGTGGGCGGGATCCGCAGGTCATTGGCGAACCGCACGACGTCGTTGTGGCGGTCGCGGAGGTCTTCCAGCAGCGCCCGGTGCTTGAGCTGCCCGCGGCCCTGGCGGCGGGGCACCTCGGACAGGCCGACGAGCACGCCGTGCCGGAATGCGTGGATGAGCGGGGCGGCGATCTCGTCCGGAATGGCGGCGAGGCCTCTGGCGCGGGCCAGGTTCGCCTGGTGGATCAGGTCGCGCAGTGCGTCGCGGATCTGGGCTGGCCAGTGCGCGCCGGGGTAGGTTTCGGCGGCGTCTTCGCAGTCACGGATCAAATGCTGGCAGCAAAGCTGGTGGATCAGCCCGCCGAACTCCGCGGCGTCATAGTTCTGGTAGCGGTCATGCACCACCACTGTGCCGTCCATGTCCGGGAGCACGAACGCCTTGAAGGTCTCCAGGGTCCGGTCGCCGAGCAGGTAATAGGTGAGCCGCCGGGTGCAGGCGACCAGCAGGTAGCGCTTGCGGGATTTCGGGCCGGGGCCGACCCGGATGGGGGTTTCATCGGCGCTGACCACATGGGCCAAGATGATCAGCGCCCGGATCAGCTTGTTCGCCTCGGCGACTGCGGCGGCGGCCCGCGTGAGCATGCCGTGCACGAACCCGGCGGAGGGTTTCGCGCCGGTCAGGGATTCGATCAGCTCTGCGCAGCGGTGCACCGGGATCGCATGGGCGACCATCAAGAACACGCACCACGCCTGGAGGTTAGGGCCGTAGGACACCTTCGACGCGCTGACGCCCTCCGGCCTGCGTGCCCGCCAGACCTTCCCGCATCCGCACGCGACCTCGTGCAGGTCATGCTGGATCACCTTCGCCGCGGCCAGCGGAATCTCTGCCTGCTGATGCGAGGCCGCCACCCCGAGATCCCGCCCGTCCACCAGCGGTGCACCGCACCCGCAGGCCCCGTCCGGGAAATGCGGGATGGTGTCATCAGGGGTCTTGCTCCAGGCCAGGTGCGAGCCCGGCGCCCCCGGCTGCTTACCCGGGCTGCGCCCGCCGCCCTTCCTGCGCCCGGCGCTGCCCTCTGGCGGCTTGCGGCCCGGCTTGGTCATCCATCGACGGCGGGAGGGATGAGTTCCCGCTGTTGCGAGACAGCAGATGCTCCAGCCGCTCCAGCTTCGCCGCCAGCTTCTCATTAGCATCTATCAGGTCCGCGACCTGCCCAGCCAGCGCCGTGATCTGCCCATCCTGAGCGGCGAGCCGGCCAGCCTGCTCACCGGCGAGCACAATCAGCTCATCACGCGACATCTCCTCCGGCGCAGCCACCCGAAGATCAAACTACGGGCACCACGGCCGGCCCGGAACGACACGCCCAGCGCCGCCAGATTGGTCACGGCACGAACCTGGCCGGCCTGCCATGGGCCGCTGCCGGGCGCGGACGCGCGGGATCGCCGCCGGTCACGCTGATACGGCGGCCAGGGCCGCTTCGCTGACACGCCAGCTTTCGTATCCGCGCTGCTCGTCGACGAGGACTTCCAGCAGCCCCGCCCCCTTCAGCCGCCCGGCCGCCTTCTGAACACATCCCGTGGCAGCGACGTGCTCTTCTCCAGGCCGAAGGGAGTGATGTACGAGGTCCCCGACACCGGGCGCCCGAATTCGTCCAGCGGCCGCGCCGTCGACGTCGCAGTGACGATCGCGCCGAACACAAGCAGCGCCTCCGGCTCCGCCAGCGCACCAATCATCACGCGTGCGTCGCTGGTGACCATGCACGTCACAATAGCGATGACCAGCAGCAGCCGACCGCCAGCCTCAGATCCCCGGGAACCGGCCAGCAACTCCGCCGAACAGCTGAATGCTTACCCGCCCGGATGGAGAATTAGGCATGATCTTCCACTCGGAGGACTCGGAAGCGGTCGGATTTTGCCGGATCCCGGTCCACGACCTGGGTTGGCGTCCAAGCCCATTGCCAGACGCTGATGCGACGACGCTGTGATTCTCCCCGGGCTAGGCAGCCACGCCCAGGCGAGCCAATTCAGCTACAGGCCGCGGTGGCCCTCTCCGGATCAGCGGCAGTGTCTCGGACCACCAGCTCGAGTGGTCTTCCGCCGATCCCGCCAGCGTCATTAACTTCGCCAACGGCCAGCTCGAGTCCAGCGAGCAAATTGCCGGCCCGCCTCGACCCAGCCGGGCCGGGCTAGCGGAA
>CAVZKY010000054.1:0-38604 GCA_963775825.1 uncultured Actinomycetes bacterium | reverse complement strand
GCCAAGGAACGGGATCCCGAACCTCCGGACGAACGCGTAGATCGCGAGGCCGCCGGTCAGGCCGAGGGTCGCGGCGGCCAGCACGATCAGGATGGCGATCAGGTGGTAGAGGCCATCAGCGGGCGCATCGTCCCGCGGACGGGCGAGCCACATCGCCACGGTCATTGTCACCGCGGTCACCCACCGGTGCAAGCGTCACCTGGCCAAAGCTGCCCCAGGGGAACAGCGGCCGCCAGGGCCGGCCCACCCGCGTGATCGGGTCTCACGTCATCACCTGATCGAGAAGGCCCAGCACCCTGCGCAACGCCCCTTCGCGTTCGGCCAGGTCTGCCTCCTTCCGCCTGGCCTCGGCGTCGCTTTCCTGGCGCAGGTCTGCCGCCGTCCGAAGCGCCGCGGACATACGGTCCGTGCCAGCGGCATAGCGCTGCTCGACCACGCGAACGAGCGTGCGGGTCGTCTCCCTCAGCCGGTATTGCAGGTCTGCCCGGGCCCGCCCAACCTGGCTGCCCACCAGGTCGGCGGCTGTCCGGCGCAGGTACTCCCTAGCCCGCCGCCGGCCGATTCCACCGGGAAGGCTGCGGCGGATCGCCCCGGCCAGCAACTCCGTCTGGCCCGCATCCTCGCCGGTGGAAAAGAAGAGCCCGGTCCTCGGTCAGCCGCCCGCCCGGCTCGGGCACCGACAGGTCCAGGTCCAGCAACTCGGCGGCGGAACCGCGCAGCATGTCCAGTTCGGCCTTCAGGTCGCCGGCGAGCTGCGCGTCCACCCGGGCCAGCCCCCGCTCGATCTGCTCCCTGCGCTCGTTGCGCCAGGTGCTGACCCAGTCGAGGACCAGCGCGGCCAGTTGTTCATGTCCCCTTCGCTCGAAGTCGGCCGGAGACGCAGCCCGCAGTTCGCCGCCAAGCAGCTCATCAAGCCGCCCTTCGGCCTCATCCCGCAGCCGGCGCACCTTCTGGTCCGCCGCGTCGTTGAGCGCGGACAGCAGCCGCCCGGACTCCGCATTGACCACGGCCACCGCGTCCCGGCTGTGTATGGCAACCTCGGCCAGCCGCACGCCGAACTCTTCCACCCGCCTCGCGGCGTCCCCGGTCCGCATCTGGGCCGCCCGCCGCGTCAGCGTCACTTCATCCTGGAGCGAGATGGCGATCCGCCGGGCCTGCCCGGCCGCCGACAGGCGCAGATCGCTGAGCCGGCTGGTCTTCAGGTAGGCGGCAAAATCAGCGGCGAATGCGGCAAACCCCGGATCACCGGCCGGTGTGAGCGCGGCACGAGCCGACATCGGGTACACCGCGCCGGACGCGCCGGCCCAGTCCGCGGGGCCCGGCACCGCACCGAGCACCTGCTGCGTGAACCCGACCGCCTCGGCCAGCCCGGCTTCATCCAGGTAATCGGCCTTGTTCAGCACCACAAAGGTCCGCACCGAAAGCTCCGCGACCCTGCGCAGCAGGTCCCGCTCACCGGCCGAGACCGGCGGATCGGCGGTCAGCACGAACACCGCGCCGTCCATCGTCTCCAGCGCGTCATGAGCCGCCTCAGTATCCCAGGCGAACACCGAACCGGTCCCCGGCGTATCGACCAACTCCACGCCGTCCGCGAGTACCGGAGCGTCGACATAGACGGTGACACTGGCGATGCCGCGCCGGTTCGCCGGATTCCCCCGCTCGGTCACCAGGTCATCGAGCGCGGCGTACGGATGCCTCTCCTCACGCCCATCGGCGAACCGCACCTCGGCAAGCGGGCTGTCCCCATACCGCACGGTAGTCGCGACCGCCGTCACCGGCGTCACCCCGACCGGGAGCACCAGCTGGCCAAGGAAGGCATTCACCAGCGTGCTCTTGCCTCGCTTGGCCTCACCAGCAACCAGCACCCGGAGCCGCGCCGACCTCAGCCGGTCACCGATAGCTGTTACCTGGTCGCGGTCACGGTCCGTCCCCAGGGCGGCCACATCACCAAGTGCAACGGCCAGCAGATCGTCGCCTTCGACCAAGCCCACCTGTCCTCCCACCCACCGGGTAAGGGACCGTTGGCGACGGTACGGCGCCGCACGGCGCTGTCGCGGTTAACGGCGAGCCCCTCCGCCGCAACAAAATCAGGATAGCTGGGTACGCCGGGCGCGCAGGTGACAGCCTCCAGGGAACGGTGGAAAGCGTGAGCAGGTACATGCAGGCAGGCCAGCCCACAGTCCTAGGAACCTCAGTCATCACCCAGCCGCCGAGGCTGAGCAGCCGGCACGGCGACTCGTGACGGGACGCTCACACGCCGTGGTCAGTCCGGACAGCACGGACCAAGGTGTCCACCGCCTCGCGGTGGCCGTCAGCGGTAACAACACGCCGGACTCGCTCGGCCCGGGCCGTGTGGCCCGTACCGGGGCGTGGGCGGTGTCACAGTCGCCAAGCCTGGATTTCAATACCCCAGGGGGTATGCTTGGGATCATTACCGGAGCGTTAGGAGCACCCATGTGCAGCCCAGCTGTCTGCGACAACTGCAAGAAGATCACCTGGGCTGGCTGCGGCCAGCATGTGGAGCAGGCCCTCGCCGGGGTACCGCCCGAGAACCGCTGCACCTGTCCGCTGGAACCAGCCTCAACGGCGGGCAGGCCGCGAGCGCGTGACACTAAGAAGATGGGGGCGCGCAGATGAAGATTGTCGTGGTCGGCGGGGTCGCTGGAGGCATGAGCTTCGCGGCGCGGGCCCGCCGCCTCGCCGAGGACGCGCAGATCGTGGTGCTCGAGCGGGACCCCTATGTCTCGTATGCGAACTGCGGCCTGCCCTATCACCTGGGCGGCGAGATCGGTGACCGGGATGCTCTCCTGCTGCATACCCCGCAGTCGCTGGCGGAGAGCCTGGCCCTGGACGTGCGCACCGGCCACGAAGTGATCGCCATCGACCCGGCCGGGCACACTGTCGCCGTCCGTGAGCGCGCGACCGGCCGGGACTACCACGAGGCCTATGACGTGCTGGTGCTGTCCACCGGGGCCGCGCCGGTCATCCCTCCGATCCCGGGAGCCGGCCTGCCCGCGGTCCGGGTGCTGCGCACCGTTCCCGATGTGGACGTCCTGCGCGAGCTGGTGGACGGCGGTGCCCGCCGGGCAGTGATCGTTGGGGCCGGGTTCATTGGCCTGGAGTCGGCCGAGGCGCTGCGGCACCGCGGCCTGGCGGTCACGCTTGTCGAGCTGGCCGGGCAGGTCATGCCGGCCCTGGACCCGGAGATGGCGCGCAGCATCGAATTGGAACTGCTCCGCGCCGGCGTCGAGGTGCGGCTGGGCACGTCGGTCACCGCACTGCGGGAGGCGGGCAGCGGCAGCGTCACCGCGAGCCTGTCGGACGGATCCCAGGTCCCCGCCGACCTGGTCCTGCTCGCCACCGGAGTCCGCCCGGAGACCTCGCTCGCCGCGGCCGCCGGGCTCGCACTGGGCAACCGCGGCGCCCTGCTCGTCGACGGGCACCTGCGGACCTCGGTACCGTCCATCTACGGCGTGGGCGACGCGATCGAGGTCGCCGACGCCGTCACCGGCGGCCCCGCACTCGTACCGCTGGCCGGGCCAGCCAGCCGGCAGGGCCGCGCGGCCGCCGACCACCTGTTCGGCCGCGGCGGACGGCGCTCACCCGTCCTTGGCACGGCCATCGTGCGTGTCTTCGGCACCGTCGCCGCTGCCACCGGCCCCGGCGAGAAGGCGCTGTGCGCGGCCGGGATCCCGCACCACGCCGTGCACCTGCACCCGAACAACCACGCCGGGTACTATCCCGGCGCCCGCCCGCTGCACCTGAAGCTGCTGTTCGCCCCCGACGGGCGGGTGCTCGGCGCCCAGGCAACCGGCGGCGACGGCGTTGATAAGCGGATCGACGTCATCGCCACCGCCATCCGGGCCGGCCTGACCGTCGATGACCTGGCCGACCTCGAACTCGCCTACTCGCCGCCGTTCGGGTCGGCCAAGGACCCGGTCAACCTGGCCGGCATGGCCGCCAGCAACCTGCTCACTGGCGACCTGTCCCTGTGGCGGGCGGGCGACCTGCTCCACCCCGACCCCCAGGCAGTGCTGCTGGACGTCCGCTCAGCTGCCGAGTTCCGCCCCGGCCACCTGCCCGGCGCGTGCAACATCCCGCACACCGAACTGCGCCAGCGGCTCGGTGAGATCCCCCGCGACCGCCCCGTGCTGGTGTACTGCGCGTCGGGCTTCCGGTCCTACCTCGCGCTCCGGCTACTGCGGCAAAGCGGCTGGCCCGACGTCCGCTCGCTGTCCGGCGGCCTGTCCACGCTGCAGCTGGAACTCCCCGCCCTGGCACTCGACCAGGACGAGCCGGTAGCCGAACTGACCGACGCCGGTAAGGCCAGTGTCACCGCATCGCCCGGACGGCACCGCGCCGGCAGCCGGGAGGGCGGCATGAGCGGCCGGCCCGGCGGCCTGTTCCGGCGGCGGCCGAGGGCCAGCGCGGAGCAGGCCAGCCAGCTGGTGCGCCAGGGCGCGATCCTGCTGGACGTGCGCGAGGGCCCCGAATGGCGGGCCGGGCACGCTCCCGGCGCCCGCCATATCCCGCTCAGCCACCTTCCCGCCCGGATGAAGGACTTGCCACCACAACGCACCGTGGTCACGGTGTGCCGCTCCGGCCACCGGTCCGCCCTGGCGGCCAGGATGCTGGCCCGCGAGGGCCGTGAGGTTATCAACCTGTCCGGGGGCATGCACGCCTGGGCGCGGGCCGGGCTCCCCGTGGTCGCCGCCGGCGGCCGCGCCGGCCGGGTGGCGTGAGCCGGTGACGTGCCGCCGGACATATACCCCGCCGGGTATATTGAGGCGAGTGAACAGCAAGGGAGACGGATGATGAAGATCGATGAGGATGCCGCGGACCAGGTGCTCAACCGGCTCCGCCGCGCCCACGGCCAGCTGGCCGGGGTCATTGCCATGGTGGAGTCCGGCCGGAACTGCACCGACGTGGTCACCCAGCTCGCCGCGGTATCACGCGCCCTCGACCGGGCCGGCTTCAAGATCGTGGCCAGCGGCATGCGCCAGTGCCTGTCCGAGGACAGCGACTCCCCGATGACGGTGGAACAGATGGAGAAGATGTTCCTCAGCCTGGCCTGACACAGCAGACGCAGGAGGAGACATAGTTACGGCATCAGCATCCGCATCGAGGCGCCGTTCGCTGAGGAGACGCCCCGCCTGCGCGACGCGCTCAAGGCCAGGGCATGATGTGCTGGGATCAAGCCGGGATCTGGGATTCGGGGTGGGCACCGGCCGCGAGTTCCAGGAACCGGCGGGCGGCGGGCGCCAGGGGCCCGGGCCGGTGGGCGAGGACGATGCTGCGGGTGATGGCCGGGCGCGGGTCGCTCACGACGGCGCCGAGCCGGGCGGCTACCTGGGGCGAGTGGCTCGGGGAGGAGCGCGGCGCCTGCGCCGGCCAGCACGAGCGGCAGGATGGCCTCGCGCTGTGCGGTCACGACGGCGATGCGCGGGGACAGCCCTGCATCTGTGAGCGCCTCGTCGAGCAGCCGCCGGCTTGATGTTCCGTGCGGCCCCGACGAAGGCAGAGGACGAGTGCCGGCCAGCGAAGCAGCCCAGCCAGCCCGTACTGCCGCCCGCCGCGGAATTCAGCGGCTCCTCACCGAGCCGCCCCGCCCCCGGGCCATCGCCCGGCGGCCGGGCGCCCCGTGGCTGGCCGTGGGGACCGTCTGCGTGGGCGCGTTCATGGGCCAGCTTGACGCCAGCATCGTCACCCTCGCCCTGCCCACCCTGCAGCGTACGTTCCACGCCAGCCTCGGCGCCGTGACCTGGGTCGGCCTCAGCTACCTCCTCGTCCTGGTGGCAACGGTCACCGCGGTGGGGCGGGTGGCGGACATGGCCGGCCGCAAGCTGCGGCCCCCAAACGCCAGTCGGGCATGGCGGGCGGTGTGCTCAACATGACCCGCGGAACAGGGACGGCCCTCGGCCTGGCGCTCACCGGGGCGGCGTATGAGCTCGGCACCTCGCCGTGGCAGGGATTCCGGATCGCGGTCCTGTTCCTGGCCAGCATGTCGGTGGCGGCCGCCTTGCTGGCGTCCCGCCGCGGGCACAGACCAGGCGAATCCGGCACAGCGCGGAAAGACCCCTCCCCCGGCGGCGCGGAGGAACCGCCCGGCTACGGCAAGCTGGTCGCCGTCGCCGGCGTGGTCCCGGTCCGCCGGCGCGATCACTGGCTGACCGGCCCGACGCCCTTAGCGCCAGGAATGGGGTGCACTTCCCGCTTTCGATGGGCGACACGTTCGCGCTCATGCGCACCCCGTGTCCTGCGCCCCGCTCCCCGGCGCCCCCTGGGAAGCGGTCCAGATCGGCGCCCAAGCCTGGGTCCAGCAGCCCCGGCAGAACTAACCCGCCTCACGTCAGCGGAGGAAAACCAATGCCAGCCAATGACCGACGGCACGTTCCCAGCCACCACCACGCACGGAACAGGACCATCGGCGCGGGCGCCGCGATCATCACGCTCGCCCTGGCCGCGTGCACCGCCACGACCGCGGGCAGCACCAGTACCTCCGCACCGGCACCGCCCACGGCCAGCAGCGGCGGTCCCGCCGCTACTCTTACCGGCTCCGGCTCAACATTCGACGCGCCGTTCTTCGACGCGGCGTTCGCCAGATACCACCAGGAAAACCCCGCGGTGGCGATTGGCTACTCCACGGTGGGCAGCAGCGCGGGCATCGCCGCCTTTAGCGCAAAGGAGACCGATTTCGGTGCCTCCGACGTGCCTATGACTGCCGCCGAGCAGGCCGCCGCCCACGGCGGCGCTTCCGTCCAGGTTCCCGTCGACCTCGGCGCCGAAGCCATCGCCTACAACCTCACCAGCCTGCCCGGGCTGCACCTCACCGGCCCGGTCATCGCACGGATCTTCCTCGGCCAGATCACCAGCTGGAACGACCCCGCCATCACGGCCCTCAACCCGCACGTCAGCCTGCCCAGCCAGCAGATCACCGTCGTGCACCGTTCCGACGGCAGCGGCACCACCTACATCTTCAGCAACTACCTCTCCAGCGTCGACCCTGCCTGGGCGGCCAAGGTGGGGACGGGCACGACCCTGCACTGGCCGGCCGGCATCGGGGTGGAGGGTAACCCTGGCGTCGCGGAAGCCGTCGCCCACATCCCGTTCTCCATCGGCTACATCGAGCGGTCCTACTCCAGCGGGCCAGCCCTCTTCGACGCCGCCATCCGTAACCAGGCCGGGAGCTACGTCACACCCACCACCGCATCCATCGCCGCCGACGCGGCCCAGAAACCCGGCATCACGCCGGCCGACTTCTCCATCGTCAACGAGCCCGGGGCAGACAGCTACCCCATCTCCGGCTACAGCTGGGCGCTCATCTACACCCACCAGGCCAGCCAGGCCACCGGCCAGGCACTGATCAATCTCCTGGACTGGCTCACCCACAGCGGCCAGGCCTACGCCGCCGCCACCGGCTATGTGCCCCTGCCGCCCCAGATCCAGCAACTCGCCCGCAGCACGCTCCAGCAGGTAACCGGCCCGGACGGAACCCGCCTGCTGGGCTAACGCGGCACGCAAGGGACCGGGTCGTAGCTGAGGGTGAAACCGGCAGCCCACAGGTGTTAGACGCCATTCACGGGCTTACCGTCGGACCAGGCCGACTTTAGCCGCCAGGACCTAGCCGGGATCGGGATCGCCGTGGTCATCTGAGCCGGCACCGGCACAGACACCGAGGTCATCACGGTGCTGCCCGGAGAAGATCTCCGGACCTCACGGGCCGCAAACAGGAGACGCCAGTCACGGACGCCCGCCGACAGCCAGAACCCGTCAACCCCCATTGACACGGCCCCGCTCCTTCCACTCGGTGGACATATCCCACTCGGTGGACATAGGACTCGCGTCATCGCGCGGGAGTTAAGATCGGGAGTTAAGATTTCGCCCGGGCGAACGCTTCCTCAATGATGCCGATCGCTGTTGCGCGGTCCTGCCAGCCGCGGACGTCCGATTCTTTACCCGGCTCCAGTTCCTTGTAAATGTCAAAGAAGTGGCCGATCTCTGCGGTCATATGCTGCGATACGTCCCGCAGATCCTGCAGGTCCGCGTACCGCGGGTCGTGGGCGGGGACGGTGAGGATCTTGGCGTCGGGGCCATGCTCATCGTGCATCCAGAACACACCGATCGGCCGGGCGGTCACCAGGCAGCCCGGGAACGTCGGCTCGTCCAGCATGACCATCGCGTCCAGCGGGTCGCCGTCCTCGGCCAGGGTGTCCGGGATGAACCCGTAGTCGAGCGGGTAGCGCGTCGAGGTGAACAGCATCCGGTCCAGCCGGATCCTGCCGGTGACGTGGTCCATCTCGTACTTGTTCCGCGATCCCTGCGGGATCTCGACGATGACGTCGACCTCCATGATTCCTCCTTTGGCGGCCGATTCCGTCCGGTCCCGGCCGGGCTGGCCGGGGACGCCGCGGCGGCCGCGGGGCTGGTCCAGCAGGAGGTGCAGCACCTCCGCTGGCTGGTCGAAGACCTCATCGAAATCGCGCGCCTGCATGGCGGTCACATCCACGCGGGCAACCACCCGGACGGCGGCGCGGTATTCATCGTAAGCCTCCCGCTGAACGTGCCAAGGTCACGATGACGCACTTGTGCAGGCGCCGGGCATGTCACACACATCGCGGATCCGCTAGCCGAGATATTGGCAGGCACAAATACGATTCCCTGCCCGTGCCGGGCCGGTGCATCCGGTGTGGCCGGCTGTACCGGTCCTTCTGTGCCCGGCTGGGACGATGAGGAAGTACCATTCCTGGCCGGGCGAGGGCGGGATAGATGCGCGGGACGTTGACCGCGTGATACGGGTGGTCGTCAGCGGCGAAATGTGAAACGGGGCCTCGATGAGCGAAGGGAGGCACGTCGTGCGGGCCGGGTCCCAGCCGGGCGGATCTGGTCCTGCCGCGCTGCCTGCCCTGGCCATCAAGCCTGTGCTGGCCATCGCGGTCGTTCTCACCGGCCTGTTGATCGCTTTCTCTGATCGCTATGGCTACCACCGGGACGAGCTTTACTTCATCGACTGCGGCAAGCATCTGGCCTGGGGTTATCCGGATCAGCCGCCGTTCGTGCCCCTGATCGCCAGGCTGATGACCAGTCTGGCACCGGGATCGCTCGTGGTGCTCCGGCTGCCGTCCGCGCTGGCGGGCGGGATACTGGTGCTCCTGACCGGGCTGCTCACCCGCGAGCTTGGCGGGCGGCGCGCCGCCCAGTCGCTGGCGTGTGCCGTCATTGCGCTCGCACCGGTGGTCACTGGCTCAAGCCACCTGCTCAGCACGGCCACCTTTAATCTCCTAGTGTGGGCGCTGCTGCTGTGGCTGCTGGTACGGATCCTGCGTACCGGTGATCAGCGGCTCTGGCTGCCTGCCGGGCTGGCGGCAGGCGCCGGGCTGCTCGATAGCGATCTGGTCGCCTTCCTGATCGCCGCGGTCGTCGTCGCACTGGCCATTGCCGGGCCGCGGGCGCCGCTGCGGTCTGGCTGGTTCTACGCTGGCGGCGGCATCGCGCTTGGCTTGTGGGCCCCCTACCTGGCCTGGCAGGGCAGCCACGGGTGGCCCGAACTGGCGGTGGCCCGTTCGATCGCGGCCGGCGGATCGGGAACATCGGCGCCTTGGTGGCTGATCCTGCCGGAGCAGTTCGTCCTGGTCGCGTGGTACTTCTCGCCGATCTGGATCACCGGGCTGGTGCGGTTCTTCCGGGACCCGGAACTTCGCTGGTGCCGGGCGGTCGGCGTGGCCTACCCGGTGCTGGCCGTGGCGTTCATGCTGACCGGTGGCAAACCGTACTACCTGGCTGCGTTCTTCCCCGCCCTGCTGGCCGCCGGTGCCCAGCCCGCCGTGGACTGGGCTGGGCGCGCGCACCGCAGGCGCCGGGCCGGGCTGATCACGGCAGGGCTGGCGCTCGCCGTGCTGCAGCTGCCGATCACCCTGCCCGTCTTGCCGATTTCAGCGGTTCACGACACGCCGATTGTGACGCTGAACTACGACGCGGGCGAGACGATTGGCTGGCCTGCCTTCGTAGCCGAGATCGCACTGGCCTACCGGACGCTGCCGCCCGCCCAGCGCTCTGCCACGACCGTATTGACCAGCAACTACGGCGAGGCGGGCGCGGTCGATCGGTTCGGCCCGGCCGACGGGCTGCCGGCCGCTTACAGCGGCCACATGTCCTTCTGGTACTGGGGGCCGCCACCCGCCCGGGCGACCACCGCGATCGTCGTCGGCTACCAGCGCAGCCAGCTCACCTTCTGCGGCTCAGCCCATCTCGCCGCGCACCTGAATAACCGCGTCGGCGTCAACGACGACGAGCAAGGCGCCCCGGTCTGGATCTGCCAGCAGCTCACCAGGACCTGGCAGGCCATCTGGCCCGCACAAAAGCATTTCAGCTGAGGCGGGCCCCCGACCAGCCAGCGGAATACGCCCCCGATACGTTGACGTGGCCGATCGGCTGTCTTACGGCCCGGCGCTGCGCAGTGCGGCACGGACAGCAGCTGCCGGATCGCCTCCGGCTGCGCTCGGATCAGCTGCCGCCCTTAATTCGATTAGGCTGCTATGCTCCGCACGGGCGCAATGGCTGGCCCCAGTCAGCGGCTTTATCTATGGCACCCGATTTCTTTCCTGCATATTCGCGAGAGTTCCATACTGCGTCCTGCTCGCGCCAGAGCGGGGGTGACAAGCCGCGTGGTATCGACGACCGAGTCGCCGAGAAGGGGCTGGCCGCGTCCCCGCGGCGCGCGGCCGGGACAGGCGCTGAGCGACCGGCTGCCGGTCCCCTGGGCCTTCCCGCTGATCGTCTTCGCCATCACCTGGCTGCTGATCCCGGCCGCCTGGTATGGCTCAGCGGTCATCTACGGCCACGGCCATCCGTGGACCTGGCACTTCCTGTTCAAGGACGCCGGCTCTTACCTGGGCATCGCCGAGCACGGCTACCCGGTGAAGCTGCGGTTCCCGTGGACCGGCGGCCCGGTGGCCGGCCGGGCCGGGTTCTTCCCGCTCTTCCCATCGCTGATCCGCCTCACGAGCTACCTGACCGGGGGCGACTACCCGATCGCCGGGCTGATCGTCAGCATTCTCGCCGGGACCGCGTCCGCGGTCGGCGTCTGGGCCCTGGCGGCCCGGGTGCGCGACCGCCGGGTCGCTGACCGTGCCGTCGTCCTCTACTGCTTCTTCCCGGGCGCGATGACCTTCGGCATGCTCTACTCGGAGCCGCTCGCCGTTGCTCTCGGCGCGGCCGCCCTGCTCGCGCTCGTCGAGCGGCGGTGGCTGCTGGCCGGGATCATCGGCGCGGTCGGCACCGCAGAGCGACCGACCCTGATCGTTCTCACCGTGGTCTCAGGAGTTGCCGCCGCCCAGGCGATCTGGATCCGCCGTGAATGGCGTGCCCTGCTGGCCCCGGCCCTCACCCCGCTCGGCGTGCTCGCGTTCTTGGGCTATCTCGGGCACCGCTACCACGACTATGCGTTCTGGTTCCAGGCCGAGAAGGCCGGCTGGAACCAGCACATCGACTGGGGAGTGCACACGCTCCGCATCGTGTTCTGGGCCGACCCGGGCACGACCAAGTACAAGGTCTTCAACCTGGTTCTCATCATCATGTTCATCTCCGCCGTGGCCGGCATCGCCATGACGCTGGCGGCCCGGCTGCCGCTGCCGGTCACGCTGTTCGGCGTGCTCGTGGTGCTGATGAGCGTGATCGCCTACGGGCAGAGCACCAAGCCCCGCTTCGTCTGGTCCGGGTTCACCCTCTTTATCGGCGCGGCCGCGAAATTGCCGAAGGCCATCTACTGGCCCGTGGTCATTCTTTCCGCAGCCGGCCTCGTCTTCCTGATCGGGTGGTGGCCGTACCACCGGATCGGCCCTGCCCCCTGAGCGGGCCGGGACCGGCTAGAGCCATTCTCGCCGCGCCTTGGCGATGACTCTGGCCATTCTCGCCGCCGTGGCGACGACCTCGTGACGGTCTTGCGGCTGCCGAACCCGAGAGAGCGGACTCGGGAAATCGGGGTGCCTGCGCTTGACCGTCGGGGCAGTTCGCCGTTACTGTGCACCTTGCGGAGGCCACGCCACTATCTGCTGGGCGGTAAGCAACTCTCTTAGGCGCACTGAAGTGGGGCAGAGATGAATGCACTCACGCGATCATATACGAACGCTCGCACCGGGGCGAACACGGCGGAGACCGTTCTTACACCGGCGCTGGTCGGGAGCAATCTGCTCGTCAAGCACTTCAGCCTCGATGTGAACGACGATCCCCGTATTGAGGCGCAGCCTTTGTTTGTTTCCGGCGTCCAGATCGGCGGTCAGGCACCTCGCGATATTGTCTACGTCTGCACGATGGCGAACAACGTGTGGGCCTTCGATGCCGACACCGGTCAAGCGGTCTGGCCTAAGCCCGTAAATCTGGGACCACCCCTTCTGCCGGGCCCGTTTGAGATCCAGCTCTTCAATATCAACATTCACTGGGGCATCCTCAGTACGCCAGTGATCGATCTCGCAACCAACACGATGTACATCGTCTGCTGGACAAGCCAGAACGGAAGTGTCGCCAAGGCGCAATTTCAGGTCCACGCATTGGACATCGCCACGGGACAGCCGCGTCAGCAGCCAATAACGATCGCGGCGGACGCCGCGGCACAAGGCGTTCCCAACGTGGTCTTCGTGCCCTCGCGTAACAAACAGCGAGCCGCACTTCTGCTCACGACAACGCCGCGACGCGGGCGGCGCGGAACACAAGACCCTCTTCGCCGCTTTCTCGGTCACGCACGAAACGGGCGACCCGACGTCGCACGGCTGGATCATCGCCTTCGACGTGGACGCATTCCGGCAGACCGCCGCGTGGTGTACCACGCCGCACGGCCACGGTTGCGGGATCTGGCAAGGCGGTGGCGGCATCGCCGCGGACGAAGCGGGCGACCTGTACGTCATGACCGGCAACTACGGGGTCGAGGTGCCACCGCCGGCCGGGGATCTGCCGGAGAGCATCGTCAAGCTCCACTACACGCCGCCGCCAGCCGCCAACGCCGCGGGAAGCCTCGACGCCGTCGCCTGGTTTACGCCCTTTCACGACTCCGACCGCAACCCCAATGGCGACGATGACTTCCAGGACTACGATCTCGGATCGGCGGGGCCGCTAGTTATCCCCGGCATGGGCCTGGTCGTCGGCGCTGGCAAGGACGGCGTGCTCTACGTGCTCGACCAAGACACAGCCCGGTTCGGCCAAGGCAGCAACTTTGCCGTGCTCAAGGAGCCGCCGATTTTCTATACCTACTTCCCCGGCTTCGGCATCGACGCGTCTTTGGTGCACAACCTGGACCACCTGTACGACGGGAAGACACATCACCTGCATGGCGGCTCAGTGTTCTGGCAGAGCCCGACGCATGGCCCGATGCTGTTTTGCTGGGGCGAGAACGAGCACCTGCGAGCGTGGACAGTGGACCCGTCGGGTAAAGTGACCTTCTTCGCCAAGAGCGCCGAAACCGCGTCGGCGGGTGCGGGCGGCAGAGGCGGAATGCCCGGGGGCATTCTGGCCCTCTCCTCAAACGGCGGCCAGCCAAATACCGGGATCATCTGGGCGCTCGCGCCTATCTCAGGCGATGCAAACAAGTTCGTCGTACCGGGGATCTTGCGCGCCTACGACGCGGAAAAGCTCGATCCGGTGCCCAATGCCGACGGGACGCCACGGCTGAAGCTGCTCTGGGACAGCACCCACATCCCCGGTAACACCTTCCATCACTGCAAGTTCTGCCCGCCTGTTATCGCCAATGGAAAGGTGTTCGCGCCCACCTACGACGGCAGAATCGACGTCTACGGCCCCATCAGCGTGGCAGCTGGCCCGATCCCCACCAACGCCAATCCGCTGCATGTAGTGGCGAACCTGCAAAAGAAGCCATGATGACCTTTTCCCTCGCCTCGGTCTTCACATCGCCCAGAATCCAGGGCTTCCCGCGATAGAACCCTGATTCGGACGTTCGGCTTGCAGGCAAGCATCCCGGTGCCATATCGCTTGACCTAACGCCTGAAAAGCGATCTGGCTCCCCGCCGCAGACAGCCCCGCCCGGCCCACTCGCACCGCCCCGCCCGGCCCATAGCCGCCGCGCCGCGCGCTGCGCAGTCCGCGTCCGCCCCGCTGGCCCTCGGCATGCGGCCTGTCAGCGTGGATCGGCCCGTTGACCGGGCCGGTAGCCACGGGTTACGCGGCCGTGCCCGGGTAGACCCGGCCATTCGGCCGGTAGCCACAGGTTACGCGGCCGTGCCCCGGGTACAACCGGCCATTCGGCCGGTAGCCACAGGTTACGCGGCCGTGCCCCGGGTACACCCGGGCCATTCGGATCCGATGGCAGGGAAATGACTGGGCAAAATGCCCGGGCCGAAATTACCCGGGCCGAATTACCCGGGCCTTAAAGACAGGGATAACCCCCCGCGGAAACAGGGAATTTTGCTCTAAGAACTGCCGTGCGAAAAAAGAAAAGTGGAGAGCAGACAGCCGCCCATTAATTAGAGGCGAATTAAAATGGCTCTCCACAGCAGCAACACCACTACTGCGAACATCCGCCCCCGCCGCGGCGTCGGCCACCGCGGCGTGACGCTGGCCGGCCTGCTGGCCGCGGGCGCGCTGGCCGCCAGCGCCGCCGTCCCGGCCGGGGCCTCCGCCGCGGTCACCCACCCCGCCAGCCCCGCGCGCAATGCCACGGCCACCCACACCGACGGGACCGGTGGCGGCGTACGGCAGTTCGGCATGGCGGACCCAGACCTGCTTGGCGAGTCGGCCTCAACCCAGGCGGCACAGCTCGCAGCCATGAAAGCAATCGGTATCACCGAAATCAGGCTGGACGCCAACTGGGACTGGGTCCAGTACGGCGGTCAGAATACGTTCGACTGGTCACAGCTGGATCAGGCGGTCGCGTCGGTGCGGGCCGCGGGGATGTCAGTTGACCTGATCGTGGATGGCTGCCCGCCATGGGCGGCGGTGCGCGGCACCAGCGGTGATGATTCACCCCAGCCCGCCTCATTGGCCCAGTACGCGCGCTGGGCATCTGAGGTGGCCGCCCGGTATGCGCCGAAGGGCGTCAACACGTTCGAGATCTGGAACGAGCCGAACAGCGTGGCTTTCTGGCAGCCCGCGCCGAATCCGGCTGCCTACACCGCGGACCTGATCGCCGCCGACAAGGCCATCAAGAAGGTGGACCCATCGGCGTTCGTCCTTTCCGCTGGCCTCGCCCCGGAGAGTAACGACGGCACCGACATCAACGCGATCACGTTCCTGCAGCGCATGTACGCATACGGAGCACGAGGCTACTTCGACGGTGTTGGCTACCACCCCTACAGCTACCCGGCGCTGCCGCACACCTACGATTCCTGGTCAGGATGGTCTCAGATGAGCCAGACCAGCCCGTCCATCCGCAGCGTGATGGCAGCCAACGGCGATAGCGGCAAGCGAATTTACGTCACCGAGGTCGGCGCGCCGTCCGGTGGTCCGTGGGGAGTCGGCCAGACTTCGCAGGCCGCGGAGTTTACCCAGGCCATCGGGGCCGCAAAGGCGACCAGCTGGATCGGCGGCATATACCTGTACTCGTGGCAGGATGAGGGGACGGATACCAGCAATGCGGAGGACTGGTTCGGCCTGCTCACCGCCGCGGGCGTGCATAAGCCGGCCTACACGGCGGTGAAGAACGCGATCGGTTAACCGAGGGAGCGCACACCTGGTGCCAGCTCCGCCGGCGGCGAGCCGCCGAGGCGGAGCTGGCTGTTGCGACGGCAGCTTCCGGGAGGAACGGTGCAATTTCCTGCTTCGCCGCCGACGCCGGACAAAGCCGTGTGGATATGCCGTAACAATGGCAACGCGGGCGGCCATGTTTCGCAATCTCCAGGGTGCGCTCACAATCTCCAGGGTGCGCTGACAATCTGCAGGATTGCGTATAATCTCCAGGGTTCGCATATTAAGCATGGGGGAATCCGCCGTCCGCGATTTCCGAAGCGGGCGGCTCGATAGCGGAATGCCGATCCGGGGGAGCTGGTTATGCATGTCCGGCAGGGCCTGTCCCGAGGCAGCGACCCGGGGCCCGGTAGCAGCGCCGCCGTGGTACCGAACGCTGCTTTCCGGCCAGGGCTCACCGTGGTCATCCTGACCTATAACAGCGCGGCTACCCTGGGCGCCTGCCTCGACTCCCTGGTCGGCCAGGCGGACCGGGACTTCGGCGTGGTCGTCGTCGATGACGACTCCACGGACGAGACCCTCGCGATCGTGGCTAGCTACTCGTCCCGGCTGCGCATCACCGTGACCAGGAACGGCTCGCATCTGATACCACGGGGCCGCAATATCGGCCTGACCGCGAGCCAGACCAGCGTGGTGGCATTCATCGACTCCGACGATCGGGCGGAACCCGGTTGGACCCGGGCCATCGGCGCCGCGTTTCGGGACAATCCCGGTACGGCGATGATCTCCGGCGGCCTGGTGCCCGCCTACCGGACCCGGATCGCCCAGGCCATCGCGGTGAACGACGATGCCATCCGCCGTCTCTTCGGCGGCGGCATCATGCAGTTCAGCGCCGGGAACTGCGCCATCAACCGGGACATCGCGCCAGACACCTTCTTCAACGAGGACTTCCGGTTTGCCGAGGACCTGGAGCTGGCGTCCCGGATCGGCGCCCGCTATCGGTGCCAGCACGTTCCCAGCATGCGGATACAGGTGTACAGCAGGGAAACGTTCCGCCAGTACGCCCGGCAGATGTACCGCTACGGCTTCATGAAGCAGTACTTCTCGTTCGCAGCCCGCACGTACCGCTGGCTGGACTACGTACCGCTGGCCCTGCTGATCGGCGGCGGGCTGGCCGGCGTGGCCCTGCGGTCCTGGTGGCCGCTGCTGCTGACCGTGCCGTTCTCGCTGCTGGAATCGCTCTTCGTGGTCTGCTACCAGCGCTGTCCGGCCACGGTCGCAGCGCTGACCATGCCCGCCTGGGTCGTCAAGAACCTGTCCTGGAGTTGCGGTGTGGCGCACGGCCTGGTGGCGCTGGCGATGGATGGGGACACCCGTCGCCTGCGCCACGCCACCTATGAATGGAATCGTAAAGAGTCATAAACTTCTCCGCGATCTTCGCGGAATCATAGTCTTGCAACTTCGCCAGGTTATTCCGGGAAATCGCCGAATACAGCATTTCGTTGGTCGACAGTGCGTGGATCGCTGCTGCTACGCTCGCCGCGCTTGGCTCTGCCAGGAGGCCGTTGGTCCCATGATTCACTACGTTTCGGATCGCCGGGATGTCTACGCTGACGATAGGAAGTCCCTTAGTCATTGCCTCAATAAAGACGATGCCAAACGACTCGTTAATTGACGTCATTATAAATATATCTGAACTGGCGTAAATGAATTCAAGTTCGTCGCCACGTACCGGGCCCAGCATGGTCACCGAGTTGGCCAGCCCAAGCTGCTGGATCCGCGATCGTACGGCCTTTCGTTCCTCGCCGTCCCCGACTATCCTTAGCTCCGCGTCACCATGCTTCCTTATATAAGCCGCAGTCGCGTCTAGCAGCAACGGGAGATTCTTCTGTACCGAGAGCCGGCCGACAAACAGTAGTTTTACTTTGTCCCGCCTGCCGGAAAGTGACTTGGCGCTCCCGGCTACTCTGTGCGAGGTTCCGTTCGGTATGACCACGATTCGCTCTGCGGCTATTGCGTACCTGCGGCCGATAATTTCCCGATAGTCATCTGTTGGTACGACGACCACCAGGGCTCTGTGCAGAACGCGACGAAGCAATATCTTCTTGTACGGCTCCAGGAGAAAGCCGGCCTTGCCGGATGGCAAAACGTCAAGATGGACATGTGCGATATAGGTGCGGTTTCTTAGATGTGAGTACGCCCACACGATCTCGGGCATATATGCGGTTGAAATATGTAGGTGAATCGCCGAGTCCGGGGCGAGCCGCAGAAGGCCCGGCAAGAGGCCGGGAATTATCGGGGTGTGCGCTGCATTGAAGCTCTTCAGTCTGCGAACAGGAAACGCGAGCTCATCTCTTGCTTCCAACCTACCGAGCCCGTCGTCCGACGTCAGAACTTGGACTTTAACTCCCAGGCGATATTGGGTCTGAGCTAGATTCTCAGCAACTTTCTCCATCCCGCCTAGCGCGGGAGGATACCTAGCCACCACATGAACAATTTCGGGCAGACCATCGTCACGTTCATGTGCATCCATTGTTTCTGTCCGATCAGCTCGTCGCCAAGCTAACTGCCCACGGTAGCGTGGCAAAAACACTCGGTTCGGGCAAGGTTGCAGGCCAGTCGCGGTGCAGTCGCACATAGGCTGATCATTCCCTAGCCGGCGACTAAGCGCCATGTGTTTCGATTAACAGGCGAGTAGGGCGCAGATATGCCCCGTATTTGACATATGGGCAGCCCATCCGCGGAACCCGGCTGGACCCGGGCCATCGGCACCGCGTTTCTGGGCAATCCCGGTACCGCGTTGATCTCCGGCCACCGGCCTGGCCGCCATCAGCGGGCCGTTCGCGGCCGGGCTGGCCACAGGTACCGGAGTACCGCCACGGAGGCCGCGGCGAGCAGCAGCGCCACGACCCGCAGCGTGCCTTCGGCAGGCCAGGACAGCAGGTGGGTGGCCTGCAGCCGCAGGGTCGCGGGGTGGGTCACCATATTGACCGACAGGTAGACGACCAGCCCGGAGCACAGCAGCACCGAGGTCTCCGCGGCGCTGAGCAGGAGCAGCGGGCCTCGTCCGCTGAGCCCCGGCGCCCGCCTCCCCGCGCCGCCGGGCCAGGCGGGAGGCGGGCCGCTGGCCGCCGGGCTGGCACTCAGCCGCGGCATGACGACGCCAGCGCAGGTATTCACTGCCGCACAGGCAGAGCGCGGCCAGCACGAGCCCAGCGATCCCCGCGGTGTCGGACCGCAGGAACGGAATGCCGCTCCAGTACGGGCTGCTCAGGCTGTCCGGCCGGAAACTGGCCAGCAGGCAGACGCTGGCCCAGCACAGTGCCGCGGCGTAGCCCACGCCGGCCATCGCCGCCTCGAGCGCGAGCCAGAGTCCCGGCCAGCGCGGGATGGCCCGGCTTTCACCGGTAGATTTCGGCCCCTCCATCGTTGTAGACGAGGTTTTTGCTGGCCTGGAGAATCCCAACGGGATAGGCATAGGCAATCAGGTTACCCTCATAGAACACGCTGGCCTGGCCCGTGTGTATTGTCGAGTAGCCAAGAATGACCCAGCTTGACGGGCGGATCAGCGTCGGGTAGATATCGGCGATAACCTGCTGGCCGGATACCCTCCCCGGCGACGTGAAAGCGAACCGATCAGTAACGTTCTCTGCCTGCACTCCGGCCGGGAGCACGCCCGGCTGGCTGGCCAGCCAATTCACTGCGGCCACTTCCTGCGGGTGCGTGTAGTACGTGTCGTAGTCGTCACCGCTATTGTTCAGGCTCAGCTGAGCTGGATAGCCGCCCAGTATCTGGGGCACGAAACCGATGGTCGAGGCGAACAGCGTGAGGCCCACCGCGGCGGCGGCCCGGATGGCCCGGGACTCCCCCAGCGGCCGGAACGCGAGGCAGGAACCGGCCACCAGGACGGGGGCGAGCACGAGCAGGGACTCCTGGAAGGCCCGGAGCACGTCGTAGTCAGCGGACAGGTCGGGCAGGACCGTGATCAGGGCGACCATGACAATGCTGCCGAGGCACAGGCAGAGGTATTCCCGGCCCGGCTGCCGCCGGCCGCGCCTGACGAACAGGATCCCGGTCAGGCCGATGATGGTGAACAACTGCTCCCCTCTGGCCGCGGCCAGCCGGATCGCCGCGTTCAGCCCGTCCACGGGGATGCCGGCCGCCGCCAGCAGACGGCCGGCGGCCGTGAGCGGCATCGGCTGCGACCCGGTTACGGCCGGGGTGCGGTACCGCGCCACCAGGGCGGCCGGCAGGTAGGCGGCCGAGGCGGGGCCAGCCCGTTGCCCCATGGACTGACGGCGGTAGCCGTTCAGCAGGGACTGCGCGCTGGGCCCACTCCCGGGCAGCAGGCCATAGGCCACGTCGCCGGACCGGACCCCCGCCGTCTTGCCGATCAGGCTGGAAGCGACCGCAGTGGCGTCGGCCACGGCACCACCCATGGTCCCGGTGGCGACGCCGCCCCAGCCGACGGTGATGACGGTGGCCGTCACGATCGTGCCGATGCTCAGCGTCCGGGAGTCCCCTGCGGCTCCACCGGCCATGGTCGGCTCGGCGCCCGCGGTCCCGCGCTGGGGTATCCAGCGGCTGCCGCTCTCGGCCAGCCAGGCCACGGTCAGGGCGCCGAGGAACAGGTACATCGTCGAGTAGTGCGACAGTTCCATGCCCAGGTAGGCGGCGATCGGCATCAGCCGGCGGCGGCGCAAACCCCACTGGCGATGAGTCATCGCCAGGATCGCCGGGCCGACAAACAAGAAGGCCATTTCCTGCCGGGTCAAGAACGGCATGTCGGTGAAGAACGTAGGGAAGCCGATGAAGTAGACGACCGCCATGACGCTGATCCATTTGGGGTAATACCGCCGGGCTATCGTGTAGCCGAGCACCGGGCATACGGCGAACATCAGCTGGAAAAAGACCTTGAATACATACGGGCTGAAGACGTGTGTGACCTGGGCCAGCTCGGTCGGCAGGATCGTGATGCTCAGGCAGGCGTTGTACGCGTTGGTCAAGCTGCCGATGTCCCAGTGCGCGTGCGAGTAGGTCAGCTGGAAGGCGAGATATTCGGTCTGGATGTCGTGACCGGTCACATACCAGCCGCGCAGCGAGGTCATCAGCAGCAGCGCGAGCGACAGCAAATAGACCGTGACGCAGATCATCTCGTCCTGCAGCCGATGCCGACAGCGCAGCAGCAGGAAAGCCAGTACCACGATGCCGCCCTGCGCGATCAGGCTGACCTGGCCGCCCGCCCCGTTGTTGAGCCGGTTTGCGCCGAGCACGGCGAGCGCGACGCAGGCACAGGCCCCGGCGGTAATGCGGCCGCCCACTGGCCCGATGCTCGCCAGGCACCGCCGCCAGCTGGGCCTGGCCGGATTGCGTCGCCGGAAGAGATAGAGCGCCACAGTGATCGCGTCGGCCAGCGCGGCGACCGGGAACGGATCGAGTGGGCGGCCAACACCTAGCGGCGGCAGCACGGTGTTGAGGCCGAGGCCGCCGAACATCGCCAGGAGCAATACCGCGCCGAGGCTGTAGCCCAGCCGCTCGGCCCAGCCGGAACCGCCCCACACCGACGTGGTGCAGAGCAGGTAGACAGGGTGCACGACGAGGAACCAGAAGCCGAGAGCCGGGCCCAGGAACGGCACCGGGTAGCCGGTAACCGCCAGCACGTTCGCGGCGACGATCGAGCCCGCACTCGCCCAGGCCGCCCAGTCGCGATGCCCGGCCGCGGGCAGCCCGCCCGGCCGGACCGGGCCGCCCGGGCCGCGGGCCGGGCTGATCACCGCTCAGCGCCCGGCCCGGCGGCGCCGCCACCCGCTCGCTGGCCGCGCAGCCGACCGGCCAGCTCGCCGTTGGTCAGGAACGTCACCCCGTCGTGGCCGGCGATGTACCGCAGCAATCCGCGCAGCCGGGGCCAGTCACCGTGCGCCTCGACCTCCCAGCTGTGCCCCCACAGGTGGTAGATACCGCTGGCCGCCCTGGCCTCCTGGAATAGCTGCCTGGCCAGCACATCCCAGTTGCGCCAGGTGGCCCACGCCGCGGCCGGGGTCCGGCTGTCCCTGAGCACTGGCCAGGCGTCGCCCAGATAGCGGGCCGCGTGCGTTGTCGTCGCCATCTGCAGCGGGTCAGCCGGGGGTGCGGTGCAGAACCGCCGGATGGTGCGGGCCACCTGGAATCCCGCCGCCCGCACCGCCGTGACGTGCTCGGCGCGGTACGCACCATACGGATAGCAGAACGAGATGACCTTGTGGCCGGTCATCTGCTGCAGTTCGGCCTGGCCCTGGGTGATCTCGCGGACCGCTGCGGCCAACGGCAGCCGGGTCAGGTGCGGATGGGTCAGCGTGTGGCCGCCGATCTCGAACCGGGTGGCGATGTCGCCCAGCGCCGCCCGGGTCAGCCGTTGGGCCGCCGGAATCTCCGCCGAGCGCGGGGCGATGTAGAAGGTGGCCGCGAAGCCGTGGTCGTCGAGTTCCCTGGCCAGCTTCTCGTCCAGCTGGTGGCCGTCGTCCCAGCTCGTCGTCACCAGGACCGGGCGGGCGGGCACGCTATCTTCCTGCCGCGGCCGGGGTGGGCAGGAAGTCGATGGTCTCCGGGTGGCCGGGCAGCGAAACCTGGATGCGGCAAGGCGAGCTGCCGCAGTGCGGGCGCACGGTCACGGAGACTGACCAATTGGACCCGGCGGGTACCAGCTTCGCCGATTCGGCCAGCAGGAGGGGCCGGCCGCCGCCGCTGCCCAGCGGGTAGGTACTGATCACGTACCGGTACCGCAGGGCCCGCCCCTCGCGGTTGCCCACGGTGAAGGCGAACTGCACCGGCTGGCCCGGGGTGACCCGATCCTGAAGAACCGCCGCACGATCAAAGTAGAGCACTGTGTACTGAGTCGGCTGGCGAAGCAGTGACAGCGCCCACTGGTGCCGGCCTGCCGGGACCAGCAGGCTGATGGCGGACGCCAGCCCAGCCGCCCCGGCCAGGATCCCGCCAGCACCACCGGGCCCGGCCCGGCGGCGGGCAGGCCCTCGTGTACTCCGCCGCCAGGTCCGTGGTGTTGCGCTGCCAGTCGAATCGTTCCTTAGCCAGTCGCCTGGAGTACACCTGCATCCGCTGCCGGCGCTCCGGGTTGCCCAGGATGTCGAGGAACTCGGCGCGCAGCTCCGCTGGCTCCGGCTCGACCAGGGCGATCCCGGACGGGTCGAGGTCATAACTCGCGTAGCCGGGGTCGGCGGTGACCACCGCGGGCAGCCCACAGGCCATGGCCTCCTGCATCGCCAGCGTGAGCATCTCCCCGGTGGCGGGGAAGGCGAAGATGTCGCTGGCCTGGTACAGGTCGCGCAGGTCTTCGCGGTCCACCGGGCCGAGGAAGGTCACATGCGGCGGGATCTGGCCCGGGATCCGGCCCGGCCCGGCGATCACCACCTGGTATTCCGGGCCGCTCGCGGCCAGCAGCTTGTCGCTTCCTTTCTTCGGTACCAGGCGGCCCGCGTGAAAGACGATCGGGATCTCGGCCGGCAGGCCGTACCGTTTCCGCGTCGCCTGCGCTGATTCCGCGTCCCCCGGACAGAACTCGCGGGTATCAATGCCGTTGCAGGTCAGCCGGATCTTGGCCGCGGGCACGTGCCGCTCGAGCAGGAAATTTTGCACAATCGGGTTGTAGGCCGTCACCGCTGACGCCCAGCGCCAGACGAGTCGGCCCACGCTGGCATAGACGATCCGCTGGGCGAGCAGCACCGCGAGCATGCCGTGCTCGACGATGCCGGCGTGCTGGGTGACGAACAACGGCTTGCGCAGCAAGCGGGCCAGGAAGGCGGCCAGCACTGACGAGGGATGATACGCGTCATGCACGTGGATCACATCGGCGACACGGCTCTGCCGGATCAGCTGCAGCAGCAGCTGCGGCGGTCTGAACACCGGGACGGCGATGCTCCAGCAGCGCTCCAGGCCGTTCCAGGCCGGTACCCGGATCACCCGGTAGCCGCCCTGGTCGATACGCGGCTGCCACGCCTGCCCGTCCGTGCCGCTCGCCTCGGCCTCGCACTGGCTGGTCAGCACGGTGACCTGATGACCTAGTTCGGCCAGGGTAGCGGCCTGCTGCGCGACGACGACCTCCACTCCGCCGAGATGCGGTGGCGCATAAGCAGAAACAATCAGAATGCGCAGCGGCGCAGCCCCGAATACCGTGCTGTTCTCCATACCACCCCCGGTTATGTCCGCATGGCTGGGGGTTAACAGAAAATGGTCACAGCGATTCCGGCGCCCCCGCGCGTAACCGTAGCGCAACTCCCGGCTACTTACCCGGCCGACGTATAAACCGCTTTCTCCCGGTGCTAATTCAGGCATCGATTCGATGTTTATCCGTTAATGGTGTCATGTGGCCGTTTGGGTAATAAATTATGCATCGGCTCAATCAGCCCCGGCTGCGCACTAAATTTGGCCGTTGACGGTGTCATCTTGCCATTTGCGCAATGCCATGCGGCAGGGCACGGCGCTGGCCGCGGTCCCGATGAGGCCGCAGGCTGGCCACGCGGCAGCAACGGCCGTGGTGCCGTGCGGCGCCAGTATCCAAGCGAGCCCGCAGATCGCGATCGCCTGCACCGCGGCGCTCAGCATCAGGGCCCGGAGCCTGCCCAGCAGCCGGAGCAAGGCCTGCAGCCAGTTGTTCATGGCCAGCGCGGGCGCGGCCGCCGCCAGCACGATCAGCGGCAGTGTCCCGTGCTGGCGGTAGGCCGCCCCGAAGGCAAGCAGAAGCCCTGGTGCGGCCAGCATGATCAGGGCACAGGCTGGCAAGCACAAGGCCATCAGCACCCGCAGGCTGCGCCGCAGCAGCGGAGCGGACAGCTGCCCGGCGACCTGCCCGCCTTCGGCCAGGAATGCCTGCTCCACTGCGTACGCCGCCGAGTACAGCAGCGTGCTGATCTGGAACGCGACGAAATAGTAGGCGGCGGCCGACGGGCCGAGCCGGTCCAGCACGATCAGCGGGAGGACCAGGGTGGGCAGCAGGTTCAGGCTGTTGGCGAGGTAACTCGCTGCGGAAAACCGCAGCAACGGCATTATCACGCCGGACCGGCTCGCGGAACGAGGGCCGGTAGTGCAGGGCGGTGGTCATCATGATCAGGCTGGCCAGGCTGGCCATCACGTAGCCGCTGGCGGACGCGGAAAACAGCCCGTAGCTGCCCGTTCCGGTCAGGACCACGGCGAAGACCAGCTTGCTGAGCCCGCCGATGCCCCCGTCCACGAGCGCGTTGTAGCCGGACTTGCGGGCCGCGATGAACACTGAATCGGTCAGCAGGTTCACCGCTCCCACGGAAGTCAGCAGCACGAAACCAGCCGCGAGTGCCGCGCTGGCGGAGACGAACGCAAGCGGCGGTGCCAGCACGGGAATGAACGCCACGTAGAGCAGCCCGAATCCGGCGCCACACACCGCGACCAGTACCAGGCCCGCGGTGAGCAGCACATCCCGGTCGGGCGCGGTTGGCAGGTACCGGACGAAGGTACTGTTCAGGCCGAGGAGCGCCAGGAAGGCCATCAAGATCGCGGCCGAGATCAGAGCGCTGGCCCGGCCCACGTCCGACAGGCTGAACAACCGGGCGGTAATGATCCAGAACGCGAAGCCGAGCGCTGCCTGGAGTCCGGAACTGAGGATGAGGTACAGCGAGTTACGGACCAGGTGATCTGTGGCTCAGCCGGTTCCGTAGCCTGCGCGGCCTGAGACATGGCAAGAGCACGGTAAATTTCACGTTTTCCACCTACTGCCTAAATCACGCCGTTGACCTGACCTGACTCCGGGAGATATCCGGAATTTTCCCAGCAACGGCTGGACAATTTGCCAGCAACCGGCGAGAAAGGGACTTAATTACGGTAAAGCCACTGCCCCCGGAACCAGGAAATGCCCGCCATCCACTGATAGTGAATTACCCTATCGTGCTGGCGGCAACTAGGCATTTGTTAAAGCATTTGGAAGGATTTTCGCGCCGAGGCGTGCGCTGAACGCAGGAGGACCCGAGGTAGGAACGAGTCCGTGACTGCGGTGCTGCGGGGGTGACTGCCCGGCGGCAACCACGCCCGGCAGGCCGCCATCTCCCCGCCGCGGCGGGCCCGCGCTTCGGCTGGCCGCCTGGCGTGCGGCCAGCTTCGGCTGGCCGCCTGGCGTGCGGCCTGGAGCGCGCTGCGCCGCAGCGCCGTCTACGCCGCAGCCATCGGCTCGCCGATTGGATAGCCGACAAACACGGCACACTGCGTCCGGGTGATGCGGTCGATTCACGATCGGATCCCTTGGCCAGCGATCACCTCGCCGCCGACGTTGTTCATGACTAACCCATAAAATATGGCGACCTGTGACGGGCTGCTCTCCAACAGTGGATGGCCCTCGTGCCACCTGCTGCATCCTTTGCTGGTAGCGTGACGCGCACCGAAAGCTCATTCCGCTAACCGCGCAACTTTGCCGCGCCGGCAGCTCCTATACCGTCGCAGGATCACTGCCAGTATGATTTAATGCAGAATTACTAATATGATTACCTCGGAACGGCGAATACCATGAGCGATCGTTCCGGTAGGACGCCCGCACTCAGGAGATGACATGGCGCAAAAGGTTCAAATAACGCTGCTCTGCGATCTGGACGACGGCAACGTGGAAGCGGAGGAGACGCTGCACTTCGGCCTCGCTGACACCTCCTACGAGGTCGACGTGTGCGGCAACCACGCCCAGCAGATCCGCGAGGGCCTGCGGCCCTTCGTGGCTCACGCCCGCAAGTCCAGCTCAGGCGAGCAGCGGCAACCGCCGGCGGCCCGGGCGTTCAGCGGCCGGCCGCGACCAGACCGCTGGCATCCGCGCCTGGGCCAAAGACAAGGGCATCCAGGTCAACGACCGCGGCCGCATCCCCGCCTCGGTGGTGAAGGAGTACGAGGCAGCTCACTAGGTAAATGACCGGCCGTCGGCGAAGCCGCAAAAGCCAAGGTCGTTTTCGGCACGCCGACTCAGCCGACGCTGACGGGAGGCGCCGAGTTGGCGATGGGCGCTCAAGCCAGCGTCGTGGATACGTCACGCAACTGGGCCGGGTCGGGCAATTCGTAGTCGGATCGACTCCCCCATAGCCTTGTTTCCTTGGTGGAGCCATAGATAATTGGCCCAGGCCGTGGAAAGAATCCGAGCCGTGGAAAGGGCCGATCTCTTCGTCTTGGCCAGCCGGTGGCGTCGGCGACAAATTCCAATGCGGTGGCGGACATCTCGGTACCATCAAGCTTGCTTCCATGCTTCCTGGTTGAGACCATCGCCTACATTCACCCCGCCGCCGAGGAATGCGCTGCCGGACGTACCGTGGAGGCGTGACCAGCCACCCCGGCTACGGGAAGGCGCACGGGCAGATCCGCGAGCTCCTCCTCCCCGCCGTCCTGGCCGTCCTGGCCGGCGGCGCGCTCGGCCCGGTCTGCGGCAGCCCCATGTTCCGGTACCGCATGGTGGACCTGCACCACCGCGACGCGGCAGGACGGTGAGGTGGCGCGCCGCGCGCCGCCCTCGCAGCGGCCCCGGGCGCGGCTTGGAGTCCTGGTGGCTGCGGCCCTGATCGCGGTGGCCGGGATCATCCTGTTCGTGCTCGGCCAGTGGCCGTACGCCAGCCCGTCATCCTCACCCGCCGCGCTGCTGCGGCAGGGAACCCCGGACACCGCGCCCAGCTACTGGGAGAAGCCCAGCGCCGCACTGGCGGCTGCCGCGGGCGGCGCGGAGGACGCCAGGTTCCGCGCGCTCGGCGCGCTGCTCATGAAAGACGGCTTCGCCGGCGCCATCATCGACCTCGGCCGGGAGATGACCGCCGACTGGTACAACTGGAGCGAGCAGAAATGCCCGCGCGCCGAGCCGGACTGCTACATCCTGGCCTGGCGGCACGCCGTGGACGCCATGCGGTCGGTGCCCGGGCGGGCACTTCCGGTTCCTGTGGACCACCTTCCCCGGCGCCGCCGCGGCCACCGACGCCTGGCCCGGCGCCTCCTACGTGGACCTGGTGGGCACCGACGTCTACGACTGGTACGGCGGCCCCAACGACACTTACCCGCACACCGCCTCCGGCCAGCTGGACCACGACGCGAAGTGGCGGCAGATCCTCACCCAGCCCGGGGGCCTCGACTGGCTCGCGCAGCTGTCCCAGCTCACCGGCAAGCCCATCGCCATCCCCGAGTGGGGCCTGGACTTCCACAGCTTCGGCGGCCAGGACGACCCGGCGTTCATCGCCCGCATGCTCGCCTGGCTGCACGCCCACCACGCCATCGGCGTCTACTGGGCGGTCCAGCACGTGGCCCCTGACCGCGCTGTCCCTCCCGGTCCGCTGCTGCCCGGCCTGGGCGCGGACGCGGCCAACCCGGCCGGGGTGAACGACCTCGGCCTGCTGCTCGGCGGCCGCCTGCAGTACGCCGAGGTATTCCTGCCCCAGCATCAGCCCGTCTCCGATTCGTCCGCGCAGCCGGTGCTGGCTCCCTGGCAGCACGCCGGCTACCAGCTCATCCTCGATGTCCCGCTGGTGCCGCTGACCGTGCCCAGCTATAGCGGCCCGCCCGAGCCAGGGAGCCAGCCGTACCAGCTGGCCGGCTACCCCGATGCGCTGGCCGCGTTCCGGCACGGGATCTCCGGCGGCTGAGCCGCGCTGGGCCCGCTGTGCCGCTGGGACCGGGGCGCCGGTACCAACGGGGAGCATCTTCAGCGGATAGCCCTGACGACGCACCCCGGAGCCGGGGTGCCGGGCTGGTTACGAGGCGGGGTTAATGTCCCGGGGTCTGCCCGGCGGTGCGCGGGGTGACCAGGCCGGTCTGGTAGGCGAAGACGACGAGCTGCGCGCGATCGCGGGCGCCGAGCTTGATCATGGCCCGGCTGACGTGGGTCTTGGCGGTGGCGGGGCTGAGCACCATGGCGTCGGCGATCTCGTCGTTGGACAGCCCGTGCGCGACCAGGGCCACCACCTCGCGTTCTCGGTTGGTGAGGGTTTCCATCCCCACCGCGGCGACCGCGTCCGGCGGCCGGGCTACGAACTCGCTGATCAGGCGGCGGGTGACCGCAGGGGACAGCAGCGCGTCCCCGCGCATGGCGACCCGCAGTGCCTGCAGCAGCTCGGCCGGCTGGGTGTCTTTCAGCAAGAATCCGCTCGCGCCCGCCCGCAGCGCGGCGAAGATGTACTCGTCGAGCCCGAAGTTGGTGAGGATCACGACGCGCACGCTGTCCAGCCGCTCGTCCGCGACGATCTGCCTGGTGGCCTCGAGGCCGTCAAGCACCGGCATCTGAATGTCCATGAGCGCGATGTCCGGGTGGTGCTCGGCGGCCAGCGCGACCGCGTGCTGCCCGTCGGCGGCCTCGGCGACCACCTCGATGTCGTCTTCCGCCTCGAGCAGCGACCGGATGCCGCTGCGGATCAGCGCCTGGTCGTCGGCCAGCAGGATCCTGATCAAGACGGTGCCCGCGCGGGGAGTTCGGCGCGCACCCGGAAGCCGCCGTCGTCGTGTGGTCCGGCCTGGAGCCGGCCGCCGAGCGCGGACACCCGTTCCCGCATCCCGGCGAGGCCCAGCCCAGGACCTGGCGGCCGGGTGCCGGTGCTGGTTACGGTTCCCGTGCCGTCGTCGTCGACCTGGATCGAGAGGGTTTCTGGCGTGTAGTGCAGCCGAACGGACGCACTC
The DNA here is from genome assembly GCA_963775825.1 of uncultured Actinomycetes bacterium. Taxonomy (GTDB): domain Bacteria; phylum Actinomycetota; class Actinomycetes; order Streptosporangiales; family Streptosporangiaceae; genus Bog-532. The sequence continues at coordinate 9,342 of CAVZKY010000054.1, read as the reverse complement.
ACCTGATCGCCGCCGCCGGCCAAGCCGGCGTGACGGCTCACGTTGGTGAGTGCTTCCTGCACGATCCGGTAGGCAGCCTGGTCCGCTTCGGGCGGGAGCGGCCGCTCCGCGCCGGTCACGGTCACGGTCACGGGGAGGCCGGCCGCCCGTGCCCGGGCCACCAGGCTGTCCAGCTGGCTGAGACCGCTGCCGACGCCGTCCTGCTCGCTGCGCAGCACGCCGAGCGTCGCGCGCAGTTCCCGTACGGCGTCCGCGCCTGCCTCCTGGATCGCCAGCAGCGCGGGCGGGACATCCTCACCGCGCTTGCGGGCCAGGTGCACGGCTACGCCGGCCTGGACCTGGATCACCGAGATGCTGTGCGTCAGGGAATCGTGCAGCTCACGGGCGATCCGCAGCCGCTCTTCCATTGCCCTGCGCCGGGCGGCTTCGTCCCTGGTCCGTTCCGCCTCTTCCGCGCGCTGCTCGACCTCGCGGACGTGCAGCTGCCACATGCGGAACGTCACGCCCATGACGCCAGCCGAGATGAGCCATCCGGCTGCGTAGAACCCTCGCCGGCCCCGATCCGTGCGCATTCTCCGAGCCTACGCGTCCTGTCCGCGAGCGCATCCTCCCGCAGTGGTCATTCCCGGCTACTCCCCGCGCGGTACCCCGGTCCCCGGCGGCATCGCCGCTGACCAGGAAAAAGTCACTTCCTGCGGCCGACGACGGCGGGGCATCCGGCCGACAGCATCGCCTGTATGGCAACGACATCTTCCGCAATCGGTCAGGCCGGCACCCGGGACAACGGCGCCGCACCACATCCATGGAGGAAACCATGAACTCCGCCCCCACGCCCGGCCTGCGCGCCGCGCGGGCCAGCGCAACCCCCGACCCCCGCCGGTGGCTGATCCTGGGCACCGTCGGCCTCGCCCAGCTCATGGTCGTGCTGGACGCCACGATCGTCAATATCGCGCTGCCGTCCGCGCAGCGGGCGCTGGGCTTCACCACCGTGGACCGGCAGTGGGTGGTGACCGCCTACGCGCTCACGTTCGGCAGCCTGCTCCTTTTCGGCGGACGGCTCGGCGACCTGATCGGCCGCAAGATCACGTTCCTGGTCGGCGCACTCGGCTTCGCCGCCGCGTCGGCCGCCGGCGGCGCGGCCACCAGCTTCGGCATGCTGGTCGCGGCGCGGGCATTTCAGGGCGCGTTCGGCGCGCTTCTCGCGCCGGCGGCGCTGGCGATCCTGTCCACGACGTTCAGCGACCCGAAGGAGCGCGGCAAGGCGTTCGGTGTCTACGGCGCGATCGTGGGCGCTGGCGGCGCGATCGGCCTGGTGCTCGGCGGGATCCTGACCGAGTACCTGTCCTGGCGCTGGTGCCTGTACGTGAACCTGATCTTCGCAGGCCTCGCCGGCACCGGAGCGGTGCTGCTGCTCAAGCAGCAGCGCGCCCGCACCAGGACCCGGCTGGACCTGCCCGGCGTCGCGCTCGTCTCCGCCTCGATGTTCTGCCTGGTCTACGGGTTCTCCAACGCGGCGGCCCACAACTGGCACACGCCGTCCAGCTACGGCTTCCTGGCGGCGGGCGTGGCGCTGCTCGCCGTGTTCGCGCTCTGGCAGTCCCGCGCGGCCAGCCCGCTGCTGCCGCCCCGGGTGGTGCTCGACCGCAACCGAGGCGGCGCCTACCTGGCCGTGCTGACCACCGGCGCGGGCATGTTCGGCATCTTCTTGTTCCTCACCTACTACATGCAGCAGACCCTGGGCTACTCCCCCGTGGTCAGCGGCGCCGCCTTCCTGCCGCTGATCGCGATGGTGGTGGTGGCCGCCAACCTGTCCAACGTGGTGCTGCTGCCCCGGCTCGGCCCCAAGCCGCTGGTCACCGCCGGCATGCTGCTGACCGCGGGCAGCCTGGTGTGGCTGACCAGGATCGGCGTGCACTCGGGCTACGCATCGGCGGTGCTTGGCCCGCTGCTGGCGGCCGGCCTGGGCTTCGGCTTCACCGTCGCGCCGTCGATGAACACCGGGACATTTGGCGTGCCGCCGCAGGACGCGGGCGCGGCCTCGGCCACCCTCAACACCGGCCAGCAGATCGGCGGCTCGATCGGCACCTCGCTGCTCAACACGATCTTCGCCAGCGCGGTGGCGCAGTACCTGACCAGCCATCTGAGCCCGGCCACCCTGGTCCACGGGCACCCGGCGCAGACCCTGACCGGGCTGTCGCTGATCCACGGCTACACCACCGCGTTCTGGGTCGCGGCGGCCATCTTCGGCACCGGCGCGGTGGCCTGCGGCACGCTGTTCCGCTCCGGCCCGCTCCGCGCCTCCGGGGCCACGGCGGCCGCCCCCGCCGGGCGGGCCGCGCAGCAGGCCGCCACCGCCCAGGTCCCCTAGGGCACGACATTTCTCCAGCAGTGACCCGGCCGGGTGGGCTGCCGCGCACCGGCAGCCCACTCCCCCGGTCAGCAGCGACAACCACCCGAATGTTCACACCCGTCCCGAAGGAGGAGCCACATGCTGGCAGCGACGCGCGGGCAGCGCGACCAGCGATCGTTCCTGCTCCAGCGAGCGCAGCCAGCGATGACCGGACTCATCGACGGCTCCCTGTCGACGCTCGCCCCGATCTTCGCCGTCGCCTTTGCCACGCACCAGCCGCACGACGCTTTCCTCGCCGGGCTGGCCACCGCGATCGGCGCCGGCATCAGCATGGCCTTCTCCGAAGGACTATCCGACACCGGCGACCTGACCGGCCGCGGCAGCCCTTACTCGCGCGGCGCGATCACCGGCTTCGGCACGTTCCTCGGCGGCGTCCTGCACACGCTGCCGTTCCTCGTCCCGCAGTACCGCCCGGCGGTGCTGCTCGCGCTCGCGGCGATGGCGTTCGAGCTTCTGGCGCTCGCCTGGGTCCGCCGGCGGTTCTTCGGCACCGGTTTCCTCCGCTCGTTGATCTCCATAACGCTGGGTGGGGTAATCATCGCCACAGTCGGCGCCGCGCTGGGAGCACTCAACTGACGATGCGGATTACGTTGCCGTCGGGATCGACGAGCACGCCCTCATGCTGACCCCATTCGGTGTCCTGCGGGAACCGAACATCGCCTCCGGCCGTAACCAGGTCCGGGCCGCCCGTCCTGCCCGTCCTGCTCGCAGATGAGCTCGTGACCACCGAGTTCCTGCTCCGGTTGATCTGCGTTGCTGAAGCCTGTGCCCCCGGCGCCGCATGTGTTCACAGCCGGGACTGGCGCTTTAGAGTGGGTGGCAAATCTCGCCGTGCTCCGGCGGGCCCCCGAGGCAAAGAAACGATGATGTGCCTATGCCCGGTGATAATGCGAACTCGTCGGTTATTCGAGGGCCTCATCCCTCCCACCATTCCGGCCCAGGCTACGTGGAAAATCCGATAGCACGCGAGTTCGAGCTGAACGATGAAGTTACCGACGCCGTGGCACGGTGGCTCGACTATGTGCCCGCTGCACACCGCCATGGGGCCGCAAAATCGGACAAAGGCGCTCTGGAAACACTCCAGGAGCACATGCGTAGTTGCCGCGAGCATCCCCTTCGGGCCCTGTGGACCGCGCATCGCCACCTGAAGGAGCCGTCGACTTCGATCCGGGTCGCGTCGCTCGTGCTCGCCTCGGAGGCGCTCTGGTGGCTGGGGTACTTTGAGGATGCCCGGATCGCCGCCGAGGCGGCAGCCGAGGCCGACCCGAAGTCGGCCCAGGCGCGCTGGCGCCTTGCGGTCGCGCTCTACCGGCGGGGCCGATTCAGCGACTCAGCCAAGTGCCTCGGCGATCTCCTCAGTTTGGTCAATTCGTTCGGCCCGGCGTGGGTGCTACGCGGCCAGGTCAAGGTCTGGCTCGATCCGGATGACCCTGACGCGGGGCGGTCCGACTTCGCCGCCGCGGCCAAGCTGAATTCCGATTACGGAACCTGGGTGGTGCCGTACCGGATGGAGCGCGATGCCTTCGAGGCAAAAGTTGACGAGGAGATCAGGATCCACGACTCGGAGGTAGCCGGTTCACCCCGGGTCTTTATCGATGTGGAGTGGCTTCCGGAAAAGTCCAGGGTCGAGGACGGTGTGGACCCGGACAGCCGGTGGCACTTGCCCGCGGTTTCAGACAGCGGGCCCAGCGGCAGTTTGTTTCCGTTGGGCGGAGAGTGGGCTGCGGGGACACGCACGCAACTGCCGCCCGGCACGACATTCGTTCTTTATCAGCGGAACATTGAGAATCTCAGCGAGGACGAGGAAACTGCCCGCAGCGAGATCCGGGAATCAGTGGCCGAGCTTTACAGCGAGGCTGGCCATCTAGGCGCGAGGATCGCAGACAAGACCCCCGAAGAACATGCCGAGACTGCGGACGTCCCGGAGGACAAGGACAGGTAGGGCGTGTCCGTTCTTCGATGCCGATACCGACCTCGGAGGCCACGGCGCCGGATTGGCATCTTCGGCGCCGTGGGTCCTAACCTGCTACCGACTCATGCCGATGCGCGGGCCTGCCCCGGCCAACCAGGGGGCCGGCCTACCCCGCCGGGGCAGGCCTCGAGATAGGTAAATGAACGTGGACGTTGCCGCCACCGCGGTAGGCCAGGGAGTACGACGGGCGGCCGTGCTCGGGTCCCCGGTCAAGCACTCGCTCTCTCCCGTGCTGCACGCAGCGGCCTACCAGGCGCTTGACCTGCATGGCTGGCACTACGACAGGATCGAGTGCGATGAGCCAGGCCTGCCGCGCCTGGTCGACGGCATGGGACCCGAGTGGGTCGGCCTGTCGCTGACGATGCCGCTCAAGCGGGTGGCGCTGGCCGTCGCCGACGAGGTATCGCCGCTGGCCCGGGCCGTCGGGGCCGCGAACACGCTGGTGTTCCCGGCAGCCGGCCCGGCCGGAGGCAGGCAGGCGCACAACACCGACGTCGCCGGCATGGTTGCGGCTTTGCAGGAAGCGGGGCTGACGCGGACCGAGCAGGCGGTCATTCTCGGTGCGGGCGGCACGGCGCAAAGTGCCCTCGCTGTGGTACGCGAACTGGGCCATCAGTCGCCGATGGTCCTGGTCCGTAACCTGGCCCGTACCGGCGACCTGCGCGAGACCGCCGAGCGACTCGGGATGCGGCCGACGATCTCCGACAGCCTGTTCACCGGACCGCTGCCCGCCGCCGACCTGGTCATCTCCACGCTGCCGGGCGGCGCGGCCGATCCGCTGAGCGGCACCCGCTGGAAACCAGGCACCGTGGTGCTCGATGTGGTGTACGCGCCGTGGCCGACCCCCTTCGCCGGGTCAGCCCTGGCCGCCGGCTGCCCGGTGGTCAGCGGTCTCACCGTGCTGCTGCACCAGGCGGTTGCGCAGGTGGAGCTGATGACTGGTCATCCCGGCCCAGTGGAGGCGATGCGGACCGCCCTAGTCGCCGCGGTAACGGCCCGTCGGGGCTGAACCAGCCGGGCCATGGCTTCTCACGAGGTACCGGCCTGCCGTCGGCTTCCAGGACGCCCGCGTGCTTCGCCGCCTCCGTACCTCCCGGCCAGCCTGAACACCCCGCCCTGCCGCTGGTCCGAGGGGTCTGCTACATGGTCCCGAAGGTCCCGCGCCATGGGGTTACGGGCCCGGGGTCCGGGCGGTAGTAGCGGCTGGCCGTCCCGGTGAACAGGAGCACGGTCGCGGCCAGGGCGATGAGCCATTCCACGGCGCCTGCGATCAAATCGGCCGGAGCGTACCCGGCCGAGTCCTGGCCTATTGCGATGATCATGCTCAGGCTCATCGCGCCGACGTTCGCCATGAGGGCGATCCTGGCCCGATCGCGGCCGTGGACGAGCGCCCAGATCAGCACCAGCCACACGGCGATGCCGATCGAGGCGCCGATGTAGTCGACGACCAGGTTGATGTTCACCGCGTGCTGGGCGGCGGGCAGGCCCGGATACCGCCGGGCGACGGCTGACCGGACGCTGCCAGCGGTCACGATGATGGTGATCAGGGCGGCCAGCTCCGCCGTCGCGGCCGCCCACATCAGCCGGATCGCCGCCCGCACGGTGCGCGGTGGCCGCCCGGCCATCCGCAGCCGCATGCGTATCGCGCCCTTGATCAAGTCCGCGGACGCGGCCAGCCCCGGCCGCTGCTGCCCGTCCTGGGCGCAGGCCAGCAGCACCGCGAGGATCTCGTCCTCGTTCTCGCGCCGGAATGCCCGGGGGTAGCACGCGAGCAGCCGTTGGTACCGCCGCTCCAGCCGCGCCGACTGGTTCATGGCCTGCCTCCCGTCCGTCTCACGCCGGGCCCCCGGCCAAGCCCGGTCTCAGCCGCCGCATCGCGGCGGTGGCGTTGGCGTGCAGCCTGGCCGCCTCGGCGGCGAGGCGCTTCTCGCCTCCCGGGGTGAGCCGGTAGTAGCGGCGGAGCCTGTTCTCCACGATCTCCTCGCGGTCCACCGCGACCAGGCCGTCCGTCTTGAGCCGGTCCAGGGCGGTGTACAGGGTCCCGGCGCGCAGCAAGACCCGGCCACCGGAGATCTCGGTAACGTCGGCGATGATCCCGTAGCCGTGCTGACTGCCCGCCGCCAGCGCGGTCAAGATCAGGTAGGTCGCCTCCTGCATCGCCCGTTCGCTCATAGGAACTTTATATACCGTTGAACTAACTATGACAAGGGCCCGCCGTCCGTCACCCTGCGCCGGTGGCGCCATCTTGCCCCGCCACGCCGCTGGCTGTAGCGGCCGGAAAACCGGTCGCGGCGGAGGCCCCCTGTCGGGCAGCATGGCCAGGCTGGTTGCGCGGAATGGAATCAAATGAGTGCAGCTGAACACAGTCGCGGCTCACCGGCCCGGAAGCGGGCGGTGGTGCTCGCGCTGCGCTACTACGGCCGCCAGCTGGCCCGGCTCCGGCGCTTCACAGTGCCGGCGATGTTGTTTCCCGCGCTGGGAAACACGTGCACCTTCTACGTCGCGCCGCTGATCGTCGCTCAGCTGGTCGGCCGCTTGGTCAGCCACGGGTCGGTCGGTATCGGCGCCGCGATGGCGTATCTGATCGGCTTCGCGGGCGTGCTGATATTCGCCGAGATCCTGTGGCGGATCGGCATCCACTGCCTGAACCGCCTCGACGGTCACGGAATCGAGAACCTCTATGTGATCGGCTTGGACGAGCTGCTGGCGAAGGATGCGTCGTTCTTCCACGACAACTTCGCCGGTTCGCTGACCAAGCGGGTGCTGAGCTTCGCTTCCCGGTTCGAGGACTTCACCGACAATCTGGTGTTCAACATCGTCGGCAGCCTGGTGCCGCTCGTGTTCGCGTCGGTGGTGCTGTGGCGCTACGACCCGTTGCTCGTCGCCGGGCTCATCGGCCTGATCGTGATCACCGGCGCCAGTATCGCGCCGCTGATCCGCCGTCGTCAGAAGCTTGTCGACCAGCGCGAGGAAGCGATTGCGCGCGTGTCCGGGCACGTCGCCGACAGCCTGATGAACATGGACACGATCCGCGCGTTCGCTGCCGAGGACCGGGAGGCCGCCGAGCACCGGTCGCGCGTCGCCGACCAGCGGCGGAAGTCGTTGTATTCATGGGACTTCGCAAACCTGCGCATCGACACGCTGGTCGCGCCGATGTCCGTGCTCACCAACGTGCTCGGTCTGCTGCTCGCCGTCGCACTCGGCGGGGGCACGCACGGAATCGAGGCGATCATCGTGGCCTTCACCTACTTCTCCAACGCGACGCGGATCATGTTCGAGTTCAACCAGATCTACCGCTCGATGGAGAGCTCGCTGACTGAAGCCGCGCAGTTCACCGAGTTGCTGCTGACACCGCCGACCGTGGTCGACCCGATCGCGCCCGAGCCGCTGCGGCCGAACGCGAGCGACGTCCGCTTCGAGCGCGTGACGTTCGCACACGCGGGCGCCCTGCCGTTATTCACCGGCCTCGATCTCGCTGTGCCGAGCGGGACCAGGCTCGGCCTGGTTGGCCGATCGGGCGGTGGCAAGAGCACGCTGGCTCGCCTCCTGCTGCGGATGATGGACATCGACGAGGGCCGGATCCTGATCGGCGGCCAGGACATCAGCAAGCTGCGCCAGTCGGATCTGCGCAGCCTGATCGCCTACGTGCCGCAGGCTCCGGCGATGTTCCACCGGACGCTGCGCGACAACATCGCGTTCGCGCGCCCGTACGCGACCGACGCGGAGATCCGCCAGGCGGCGCAGGCGGCGCACGTGACAGAGTTCGCCGACGCCCTGCCGGACGGATTCGACACGATGGTCGGCGAGCGTGGCGTGAAGTTGTCCGGCGGGCAGCAGCAGCGAGTCGCGCTGGCCCGGGCGATCCTGCGTGATGCGCCGATCCTGCTGCTCGACGAGGCGACCAGCGCGCTGGACTCGGAGAGCGAAATCCTTGTCCAGCAGGCGTTGTGGCGACTCATGGAAGGCCGGACCGCGCTCGTGGTCGCGCATCGGCTGAGCACGGTCGCGCGCATGGACCAGCTGGTCGTGCTCGACCGCGGCCGGATCGTCGAGCAGGGCAGGCACTCCGAACTGCTCCGTCTTAACGGAACCTACGCCAGGCTGTGGCAGCACCAGTCCGGCGGCTTCCTGGACGGCGACGAGGCGACAGCGATGCGGAATGGGTGCACCGGGACTACGAGCCCTGCGGCAAGACGCTGCGATTAAGGCCTTACCCCTCGGCGGTACGTCTGGCCGGCGTGACCATGGGTGACCGCGGCCTCATCCTCGGTCATTACCACATCCTGCGTATGGTGCGGAACAGCGACAGCCGTTCTATCTGGGTGCCTTTAGCCCTTGCAGCATCCGCCGGAACGGGATAGCAGTACCGTATGACTGTCGGACCAGAGCGACTGGACGTTACCCCGCTGCCCGATCTGCTGCACGGAGGCTCCCGCACCGGGCCGGTACGGGAGCAGCGGCCCGTCTACCTTGACCTGCTGCCGCCGTGCAACGCAGGGTGCCCGGCCGGGGAGAATATTCAGGCGTGGCTGGCCCACGCCGAGGTCGGCCATCATGAGCAGGCCTGGCGGCAGCTGACCGCAGACAACCCGATGCCGGCCATCCATGGACGGGTCTGCTACCACCCGTGCGAGAGCGTCTGCAACCGCGCCAACCTGGACAGCGCGGTCTCGATTCACTCGGTCGAGCGGTTCCTCGGCGACCTGGCGATCGAGCGGCAGTGGGCGTTCGATCCCCCCGCCGTCCGCAGCGGCAGGCGGGTGCTCATCATCGGCGCCGGGCCGAGCGGCCTGTCGGCCGCCTACCACCTGGCCAGGCTCGGCCACGAGGTCGAGGTCAGGGACGCGGGGGACGTGCCGGGCGGGATGATGCGCTACGGCATCCCGTCCTACCGGATGCCGCGTGACGTCCTGGACGCCGAGATCGGCCGGATCGCCGCGATGGGCGTGCGCTTCACCTG
>CAVZKY010000053.1:0-9640 GCA_963775825.1 uncultured Actinomycetes bacterium | reverse complement strand
CATGCAATACATAGGGCCTATTAGCGGCTGGCCGTCGCGTAACGGCCCAGCGTCGCGCGCCGGTCCGGGCGTAAGAGTGATCTCGCCAACGGAACACGGCAGGCACGTGATCACGCTGACCGAGAACCCGGGGAACGCGGCGTGGCGCGCGGCGGCCGAACCCTGGCTTGGCCAAGCGCACTCCGGCACACGGACAGAACTGAGGCTTTACCCGGCCGGGGAATGGAGAAACGGCAGGTCAGAGCCCATTGTGATAGGTAAGTATGGGCTCACGGTAAAACCGTCGGCTACGCCTTCGGTGGTTCGAATCCACCACATGCCACATCCTGTGAAAACGGCCCGCTAGCTGCGGAAACGCGGCCAGTCGGGCCGTTTTGCTTTATCCCCGGGTGTCATCTCGGAGCGCTGTGGGCCGCTGTGCAGCGGTGTCCACGGACATATGGCGGACGGCGTCCGGGCGGTAAGAACGGTCGGCGACACCGTTGATTTTCCACGGACGGCCACGGACAGGCCGCGCTGGCAGCGTGTTCCGGCTTAACGTGCGCCGCTGAGCCGGCGTGCATCCCCCGTCTGCCCGCCCGGCGGCCCGGTGGTTCCTGAGCGGGGCCGCCGGGGAAGGGTGGGCGCGTTGATGGCTGGGGCGATGGTTCGGGAGAGTGTGGCGCTTGCCCGGCAGGCGGAGCGGGCGCGGGAAGGGCGACAGAGTCCCGTGGCGTCGATGAAGTTGCGGAAGAACGCCTTGGTAGAGCGGCACGCTGTCCCAGCTTGCCGTTAACGGCTTCTGCGACGCTTCCGTCAGGCGAGATCGAGTAGGTGCCTGATCTCGGCCACGCCGGACTGGGCATCGGTGAAATGGACGCTCTTCATGCCTAGCTTGCTCGCTGCGGGCAGGTTCGCCTTCGTGTCATCGACGAACACGCATTCTCTTGGGGGGATACCGATCTTGGTTGCGGTGAGCTGGTAGATCGACGGGTCGGGTTTTCGGAGCCCGACCTGGTTGGATATGACGACGGCATCGGCGAGGCGGTCAAGGCCGTAGCCGTCGTAAGGGTCGTAGGTGCCGGTTCCCCAGGAGTTCGACAGGATGCCGACGTGGATGCCGGCATCCCGGGCGTCGTGGATCAGGTCGAGGACTTCCTGGCGTGGCCGCAGATCCGCGAGAGCGCGGCCGAGGAAGCCGTCAGGGCTAACGCCGAGCAGACTCGCGAGGATGATCTCGTAATCGGCCTGGGCGAGATGACCGACCTCTACGGCCGCCAAAGCCTCGCGGCCTTCTCTGGTGTCACGTAGTACGCGTAGCGCGGCGTCCGGGCGAAATCCCTGGCGCTGGCAGAAAGCGGATAGCGCCCCGTAGAAGTCGGTGGTGACGACGCCGCCGAAATCGAGGATCAGCCCGTGGTATGCCACCGGCCCAGCTTAGGACGCCGCCTTGATTTCCATGAGCTTCCTGCGGAGATCACGGGCCGCATGAATTCCTGATGTCTTGATCATCGGGAACAGATTTTCGACGCTGCGACGACTGTCGGCGTGCTGGGTGACAGCGATGATTTCCAGGGCGTTCACCGCATGCTCGACGCCCTCATCGAATTTGCCGTCCTGGAGGTAGGCGGTGGCCAGGTCAATGTGGGCCGTGCAGCGATGCTTTGGCGAACGCCGCGCCTGGTGGACCTGAGAGCCAGCGCGATACTGGCAGGCGGCGCGAGAGCCACCCAGGTCAGCGTCGACGGCACATCCGCAGCCACGCTACCGTGCTCATGGCGTTCTCCAGATCGCGTTGACGTAGGCACTGGGACAGATCCGCCGCCCGCAGAGACTAACCGGGCCGGTGCCGTGGCAGCGGCCTGGGCTGGCGGGTCGGCCGCTGCCACGGAAAGCTCTCGCTACGGCCGGGGCCGTTCCGGGGCGGGCAGGTCGCGGAGCCCGCCCCGCTACGGCCGGGGCTGTTCCGGGGCGGGCAGGTCGCGGAGCCCGCCGGGGGTCAGCAGGTAGCCGGGCGCGACGGTGCCGGGGTCGGCGAGCACGAGGCCCACCAGGGCGGACCCGGCCAGCTCGGGGGTCAGCGGCTCGCCCATTTCGGCGAGGTACTCGTCCTCCGTCTTGCCGGTACGGGCCGTGTATGCCCGGACCCCCGCCTTGCCCACGTCGCCGAACGGCGTCATCGCGGGCAGCACCGCCGTGACAGTGATGCCGAGGCCGGCCCGGCGCGACTCCTCGGCGGCGTACGCGGCGATGAACCGCTGGGTGGCTTTCGCGCCCGCGTACCCGCCGCTGGCCGGCGACCCGAAGACCGCTGCGCCGCTGGAGATCACGACGACCCGGCTGCCCGGCCGCAGCGGCGCTAGCAGCGCCGCCTTCAGCCAGCCGAACGCGATCTTGACGTCGGCGTGCCAGTGCACCGAGAACGTCTCCCAGGTGTGCTCGTGCAGCGGCAGGCCCACCGGAACCGCGCCCGCGACCAGGACGAGGATCTGCGGCTGGTAGCGGCCGAGCAGGTCGCTGGCCGCCTCCTCGCGCGCCGCGTCCGCGGCCTCGACGCGGATGCCCGCGCTCGCGGCGGCCAGTTTGGCAAGCGCCGCCGGGTCCCTGGCGACCGCGACCACCGGTGCGCCGGCCTTATCGAGCGCCAGCGCGATGCCACGCCCCAGCCCCCTGCTCGCGCCGACGACCAGCGCGGTCTTGCCTGTCAGGTCGGTCATGAAAGTGCTTCCCCTTCTCGTTTCGCCAGGCCGGTTCAGGCCGCCGGCACCGCCGCCGCGAGAGCGGCGAACTGTCCCTCGAGCGCTTTCACCGCCCCGCCCCGCCAGGCGTCGGCCACCGTCTCCGCCAGCGGGTCGGGGAAGATGTCCTCCTCGTCCCGCTCGACGCCGTTGAAGATGGCCTGCGCCACGGCCTGCGGAGTCGCCTTCGGGACCTCGAAGCCCCTGGTCATGTCGGTGTCCGTGGGACCGGTCAGCACGGCGTGCACCCGGATGCCCCGCGCGGCCAGCAGGCTGCGCAGCGACTGGGTGAGGCTGAACGCGGCCGCCTTCGAGATGGAGTAGGCCGGGATCATCGGCAGCGGCGCGAGGGCGTTCAGCGACAGGTTGTTGACGATGGCGCCACGGGACTGGGACAGCTGAGGCAGGAACGCCTGGACGACCTCGTAGGGGCCGAAGAGGTTGACCGCGAGCTGCCTCTCGATCGCCGACCGGTCGGTCAGGTCGTCGTAAAGAGCAATGCCGGCGTTGTTGACGAGGATGTCAAGCGACTCGACCGCGCCGGCCGCTGCCCGGATCGCCGCCGGGTCCGTCACGTCAAGGGCCAGTGGCGTGACTCGCTCGTCGGAGTGCGTCCAGGTGCCGCGCGTGCTGGCGTACACCCGATGCGCGCCCCGCTGCAGTGCCTCCTCAACCAGCGCCCGCCCGATGCCCCTGTTGCCTCCGGTCACCAGGACCGTCTTTCCGGTGATTTTCGTCATGATGACGATTCCCTTCTCTCATTCCGCACTCGCGGGACCGCTCCAGCGAGAGCACCGGACGATGTCCGGCTACCTAGAACCGATCCGGCCCGCCGTCGAAACTCGTCGGCCGGGAACGCGCGCGCCACCGGTGAGTTCAGCCGCCGAGGGGGATCTGTATAGGCGCGAGCAACGATCGCACGCCCTTCCGCGAGGGACGGCGACGTAAAACGGAGGAGTGGCAGATGCCAGCGACAGTGCAGCCCGGTCCGGGCAGCGAGGAGTTCGCGCTGCTCGCCGATCAGTTCCGGCCAGAGCTGCTGGCCCACTGCTACCGGATGCTCGGCTCCGTTCAGGACGCCGAGGACCAGGTGCAGGAGACGCTGCTGCGCGCCTGGCGCAGCTACGGAAGCTTCGAGGGACGCTCCTCGCTGCGGACGTGGCTGTACCGGATCGCCACCAACGCCTGCCTGCGCGCGATGGAGAACCGGGAGCGCCGACCGCTGCCCTCCGGGCTCGGCGCGCCAGGCGACGACCCGGCGGGCCCGGTCGCCCCGCCGGCGTCCGAGGTGCCGTGGCTGGAGCCGTTCCCCGACGCGCTGCTGCGGCCGGAGTCTGCCGATCCCGCCACCGTCGCGGCGGCCCGGTCGGGCCTGCGGCTCGCCCTGATCGCCGCCCTGCAGCAGCTGCCTGCCAGGCAGCGCACGGTGCTGATCCTGCGCGATGTCCTCGGCTGGCGGGCCGCCGAGGCCGCCGCACTGCTCGGTGTCAGCGTGACCGCGGTCAACAGCGCGCTGCAACGGGCCAGGGGAGCAGCTCCGGCAGGCGGTCCCCGCGGCCGACGAGATCCGCGAGCCGGCTAGCCAGGCTGACCGCGCGGTACTCGACAGGTATGCGGCGGCCGTCGAGAACGCCGACGTCGCCGCGCTCGTGGAGCTGCTGCACGAGGACGCCACCTTCGAGATGCCGCCGATGCCCATGTGGTTCCGCGGCCGGGATAACATCGGCCGGTTCCTCGGCACCCGGGTGCTGACCAGTCCCGGCGTCTTCACCCCGGTCCCGGCCGCCGCCAACGGCCAGCCCGCGCTCGCCATCTACCGCCGCGCCGAAGACGGCACCCGCCGCGCCTACGGCGTCCAGGTCCTCACCCTGCGCGGCTCACGAGTTGCCGGCGTTGTCGCCTTCCTCGACCCCGGCCTGTTCCCGGCCTTCGGCCTGCCACCCACATTGCCCGCCGCGGGCCCGTCCGTGGCGCCAGGCCAGTGACCGCCCCCCGCGCCGCCGGACAGGCGCGGTCGGGCGCACCACCTCCTGACCCGGTCGGTCACCTACGCCGACAGCGTGCTGGACGCCGTCACCCTGCCGCTGCTGTCCCGGCCAACCCCTTGCCATGCCTGGGACCTCCGCATGCTCCTGGTACACGCTGAGGAATCCCTCGCCATCCTGCACGAGGGCGTCACCGCCTACCAGGTCGCCGCGAGCGTCCCGCCGCCCCGGCCCACCCGGCCAGCGACGGGAGCTCCGCCGCGGCTCTGGTCAGCGCCTTCCGCCAGTCCGCCACCGCGCTGCTGCACGCCTCGGCCCAGGCGGACGGCGACCTTCCAGTCACCATCGAAGGCCACCCCATGCCCCTCGACTGCCTGCGCACGGCAGGCGCCCTGGAGATCGCCGTGCACGCCTGGGACATCTCCCAGTCCTGCGGCCAGTACCTGCCCATCCCGGACGAGCCTGCCAACGACCTGCTAGAGCAAGCCCGCCTGCTGGTCCCCCGCCTTGGCCGATATCCCCTGTTCGCCGCACCCGCTCCGGCACCCCCGCGAGCCACGTCCAGCGACCGCCTGACCGCCTACCTCGGCCGCCCAGTCCGCGACAGGGACCTACTCGTTCCAAACGAGCGCGGCTGACCCGCGCCCCGGCCCGTCTCCGTCTTCGACGCCTTCGAGCATGGCGAGGTGGCTCATCATGCAGCAGACACCGGCGCCGTGCCAGTGTTCCTCGCCGGGAGGGGTCCACATGGTGTCGCCAGGGGTGAGTCGGATGACGGTGCCGTCGGGGGACACGACCAGGCCGGCGCCGTCGGTGCAAAACACCGTCTGGCCTTAAGTTTTAAGGTTCCTGCGCAAACGCCGGTCCCATCCGGCGGCTGCCCGGTGACAGCTGAGCCGGGCTTCGCCGCCGCCCCAGGTCGGCCCGCCCTCGCACGGCTCACCGCCGCCCCCGCGTCCGCTGTGACCCGGCCCGGTAAGCAGGTACCCCTGGTACTGCTGTGATCCCTGAGTCATTTACGCACCACAACCGGCGTCCCGGCGCAGGCACCCCGGCTTACGGGGAGCGGTTTCAGTCGTATTCACTGAGATCGCTCCCCGTAGGCAACGGTGCCCCGGCCGGGGACCTCCAGGGTCACAGCAGACCCAGCGCGGCTCAGCCGCCCCCGTCCAGCCCGACGTTAAAACCAAAGCTCAGCTCGTTTCTTTGAGCTGCGCGGCTGACGCCTGGGCGTGTGCGGATCTTGAGCTGGCGCGCCCGGCGTGCCGTGTGCGTGAGTACGGCCTCCGTATGATCATGTGTTCTCGCCAACGGACCATGATCACGAGCGAGGGCCGTGCTGACAGTTTGCCAGAGGATGCCAGTGCCGGGCCACTGGCCGTGCTGTCGCGGGTTCCGCCGCGATTTCCATGGCTGCCTGACCGCCCGGGCCGATGAACTGTCCGAGCTTGGCGGACGCGATGCTGTGCGCGGGCGGGCCGGTGTGGGCTCTGGCCAGCTTGTCGCTGGCAAATGGGCACCCGCGCGGCCACGGCGCCATGTATGACGCGGTGAACCATGGCGGATCGATACCCGGCCGGCCGCGGCGGTGCCTGGCCGGGTTGCCGTTACCGCGGGTGGCGGATGGGCGGTTGATGCTCGCGGCCGATGTGAGTGACTGGCTGCGGCCCGGGTTCCCGGACCGCGCCGGCCCCGGTCTGTTCAGCGCAGCTGGTCGATGAAGGTGTAAATGACCATGAGGCTGACGAGGACGACAAAGATGCGAAGCGCCCAGAGTCCGGCGGTCGCGCGGGCACTGAGCGCCGCTCGCGGTACGGGCCGGGAGGTTTCGGCGACGAACTGACCGCGCTGCAGATGCCGGACCGGCTCGTCCCCGTGTTCCTGCGGGTCCGGCTCGCCGCGGCCGGCACTCTGGCCTGTGTCTGCCGTCATGGGCCGCTGAGGTGGACGACCCGCAGGAAGGAGTCGATGCCGTAGGCCGCGCCGCAAAGCGCGATGAATGCGATAACGGTGATCCCTATCGCGTTGGTGGAGCGCTTGTTGGCCCACTGGCCCATCAGCGCGCTGTCGTTGGCGAGCATGACCACGAAGACCAGGCTGACGGGGAGCAGCACGGTGGCGAGCACGTTGGCGTTGAGCACGATCGAAAGCAGCGGCGCCCCCGGGATAAGGATGACGACCGCCGCCAGCACCGCGGCCCCGAGGTTCGCGGCGTAAAAGACGGCGGCGTTGCGCGGCGAGCTGTTGAAGCTGCGCGAGACCCCGGCACATTCTCCGGCGGCATAGGCGGTGCTGGCACAGATGGTGAGGATGGCGACCCCCCCGGCTTCGATGAGCCCCAGCGCGAACACGGTACCTGCGCCGCTGCCTGCGAGCTGCTTGAGCGCCTCGGGGAACCCGGCGCCCGCGAACCCCTGGATGCCCGATCCGCCGTGGGTGAGCAGGGCCGCCCCGGCGATCAGCGCCCCGATCCCGAAGACCGCGGCCAGGACCGCGCCCGCTGCGGTGTCGTACCGGCCATGCCGGACGTCGCGGGCCGTCATGCCCTTGTCGGCGGACGCGCTCTGCTGGAAGAAGATCATCCATGGCGTCACCGTGGCGCCGACGGTGGAGGCTAGCAGGAGCAGCAGTGTGTTGAAGCTCCCGCCGGGAAGGGGCCGGAAGTCAAGAGCGCCCACGACGGCCCCCGGGTGGGGCCGGACCAGGATCGCGGACAGCAGGAACAGGCCGTTGAACAGGGCCAGGCCGAGCACGATGCGCTCCCAGCGCCAGTAGCGGCCGCCGCTGAGAGTGAACACAACGAGCGCCAGCCCGAGCGCGACGGCTACCCCGGAGCCGAGATGGAAGTAGGCCAGCCCGACCCGGATGGAGACGAACTCGGCGACCAGGGTGATCAGGTTGGTCAGGATCAGATCGCCGGCGCCGAACCAGCCCCAGGCCCGTCCATAGCGCTGCAGGACCAGCCCGCCATAGCCGCGGTGGGTGACCGCGCCGATGCGCATGCACATCTCCTGGCAGATGTAGGCCATCGCGAAGAGCACCGGGATGAGCGGCACGAAGAACCCCAGCCCATACTGCGCACCGTCGGACGCGTAGGCGATCATGCTCGGCCCGTCGTTCTCCCCCAGCATGACCAGGATCCCGGGACCGGCGAGCAGCCACAGCAACTGCCAGTGCCTGCCGTGCCCGCGGGCATGGTGAACGCGCGCGCGGTCCCGCGCCCGGGCGGCATCCTCCTCGGTCAGCGGCGGATCCGGGGTAGGGCCCCTGGCCGGAAGAGACGGGGGAGTGCGGGTCACCAGCTGGTCGCCACCCTGATGGCGGCGGTGACGGCCGCGCTGAGCAGGTGCGTGCCTGATCGCGCCCGGACGGTGACGGCCCCGCCTGGACGGACCTCCCGAACCTCCAGGACGTCGCCGAGCGCGATTCCGCGGGCCGTCAGGAAACGCAGGATTGCGGGGTCGCGGTCCGAGACCCGTGTCACCCGGCCCCGCTGGCCGGGCCGAGCGAGCCCAGGTCCCGGGCGGGTGCCTCGGTCAGCCGGCCGTCCCGGGTGGGGATGGGGTCGCCGTGCGGATCGGTCCGCGGGTCACCCAGCCTGGCGGCGATTACCTCGCACAACCCCGGTGAGACGGCGTGCTCCAGGACCTCTGCCTCGTCGTGAACCTGGTCCCAGGACAGCCCCAGGGCCTCAGCCAGGAACGCCTCCAGGAGACGGTGGCGGCGCACCACGCCGAGCGCCGCCCTCCGCCCGGCCTCGGTCAGCCGCACGCCCCGGTAGGGAACGTAGACGACGAGCCGCAGGTCATCTAGCTTCTTCAGCATCCCCGAGGCCGACGGCGCCGTCACGCCCAGCCAGCTGCCCAGGGCGTTGGTGGTCACTGGATCACCCGCCTCTCCTTGCAGCCGGTAGATGGCCTTGAGGTAGTCCTCCACGGCCGGGGAGAACGAGCGCACCGGAGTCATCTTTCTTATCTTGCCAGAACAGATTTTGGCATAGCTAAATTTGCCCTCCCTCGGGCAACCAGCCGCGGCGGCTCGGCTCAGCGTCGTCTCGTATTACTTATGCCCGATTACTCATGCCCGTCGTCGTGACATCCGTCATGCCGAGGTCGGGATTCTGCACACGTCACAAGATTCCGGCCGCTGCCTAGCGTTAGGGGTATGACGAACGACGTTCCGCAGCAGCAGCCGGCCCGCACCGAAACCGCCTGGCGCCGCTAGCGATGATCGCGGTGTTCGACATCGCCGGGCCGCTCGTCACGTACTCGATGCTGCGCTCGGCCGGGCAGCGGGCGGTGCCGCCCTGGTCCTCAGCGGCATCTTCCCGGCGCTCGGGGTGGTGCTCGGTTTCGCGCGTCACCGCCGGGTGGACGCCGTCGGGATCCTCGTCCTGGCCGGCGTGGCCGTCGGCACGGTCCTCGGGCTGGTGAGCGGCAGATGAGCGGCTGGTGCTCGCGGAGGGCTCGGTGCCGACCGCGATCTTCGGCCTCGTCTGCATCGGCTCGCTCTGGTCGAGCCGCCCGCTGATCTTCCGTTTCGCGCTCGAATTCGTCGGTGCGGACGCCCCCAAGGGACGTGACTTCGTCGCTCTCTGGCGCTACGCGGGATTCCGCCGCGTCTTCCGGATCTTCACGATCGTGTGGGGGACCGCCTACCTGGCGGAGGCGGCCGCGCGGGTGATCATCGTCGAGATCGCCTCGACGGGGACCGCCCTGACCGTCTCCAAGATCATGCCCTACGCGGTGGCCGCGCTGCTGATCGGCTGGACGCGGGCGTACGGCGCGCGGGCCAAGCGCCGCGGTGAGCGGCTTGCCGCAGCCCAGCTCAGCACCGGGTCCGGCCGGACGCCGGAACTGCAGGACGTGGCTGCGTCGCCGGCTCGGCTTCGAGCCGTCGGGGGCCAGACGGGGCGTTGCCGAATACGGCGCGCCCCTG
>CAVZKY010000052.1:0-29490 GCA_963775825.1 uncultured Actinomycetes bacterium | reverse complement strand
CGCCGTGTGCGTAGCAGACGAACGTTTCCGGTGGCAGCTCAGGCTGCGTCAGGCCAGGCAATCGGCTCTCCGTGACGAACGCGGTCAGCACCCGGACGAGACGGCCCGTCTCACCGCCAAGCCCGCCACCATCGTCCCGCTCCAGGGCCTCACTCAGTTCTTCGAGCACCTGCAGGATGCATCGCTGCCGGTAAGGAGTGAACCCGAAGCTTTCCAGCACGTGCATAGGCTCGGCTGCGTCCCTCCGCGTACACGTGCGCCAGGCCATCGACGAACAGCGCCTCCAGCACGTCAGCGACCATGTCCGCCGTACGCTCACCGGCCAGCCATCCGCGCAGCGTGGTGGCCCGTTCGATCAACGGGCCACCCAGGGCGTACCAGCCGTTCACGGGCCCGACCGAGAGCGGAGGCCGGTGCTGAACGAGCAGCGGGGGCGGGAGCACTTCCGCGGCCCGCCTGCCCCGCTCCGCCTCACGGGTCAGCAGCCCCTTCACCTGGCTCAGCTTCAGGATGTGGCTCACCCGGCCGATGCCGTCACCTGGGCGGTTACGGTGCAGATCGATGCGCCGGAGGCTCCCGGCGTCAGGAAGCGGAGCTCGATCCGGTCGGCCTGATGGCCGCCCGTTTCCAGGATCTTGGCGTACAGGCGGGCGACCGTAGCCTCTCCCACCTGCTGCAGCAGTCCCTGAATCCCTGGGTCGAGCGGGTTCGCGGCCACCTCACAGGTCGATACCGTGCCGTTGTCCAGCAGGTGCCCCCGGATCTCGGCGGCGATGGCGGCCGGACTGTGCACCTTGGATTGGGTGCTGAACTCGCTGCGCCGGACGACATGATGGGCACCGTAGCGCCTGGCGTCCTCCATGAGGTCGGGCAGATATTCGCGCCCGGTGCTGATGGCCAGAATGAACGTGTGCCCTGAACGGCGGCTGGCGTCCTTGATGAGATCCAATCCGCGCGGGTCGTCGAGGTCGGGAACGTCTTCCCGGCGGAACATAAGATCGGCGATCACGAGGTCGAACGGCGTAGCCGACGAGGCCATGAGCCGCTGGCCCTCGTCCACGTCGATAGCGGTCTCCCATTCGACGTCCCAGCCGATTTCCCGGCCCAGCCGGTTCCTCGTGCTCTCGACCAGTCTGCGGTCGTCATCCACGACCAGCGCGCGAATCCGGGCCATGCTCATCCTCCGTGCCAGAGCGGCAGCGTGACGACCGCCGCGAACGTCCACTTGTTCCCGACGAGTACCTGACCGGTGAGCGAACCACCGAATGGCCGGAGCTTGTCGCTGAAGGCCTTGAGCCCGCGGCCTGCGGGCGTGGAGGGCATGGTGCCCGAATTACGGACCACCATCTGCACGGTTCCGCCCGCTGGCCGCAGGTACTCGACCTGCAATTGGCACACCTCGCCTTTCACGCAATGCTTTTTGACGTTCTCGAGCAGATGGGCAATGATCTGGTCTAGCAGTTTTTCCGGACAGAAGACCTGCACCTGGCCCTGCTTGGGCGCTTCAATCGCCAACCTGCGCCTGGTGCGACTCAAGGAGCTTCGCCACGCACTCAGCCAGCTCGATCGGTGCCGACCGGATCAGTTCGACCAGCACGGCCGGCACTTCATCCGTGACGTGCGCAGCCAGGAACATGCGGTTCCACCAGTTGATGCGGCCCAGCAGCTCGCGGCGCCTGGCCTGCCAGGACGGGTCGGCGGGGCGCCATGTCCCGTGCGCCAGGGAATGGACCTTATCGGTCACCGCCTGCAGCTCTCCGACGCCCGGCCGGGCCAGAGTGAGCAGCCGGCTCTGGTCCCTCCGGCCAAGCTGATCAGAAACAAAGTCGCCACTGAGGATCGCCCGGAGCGGCGGAAGATTGACCAGCGCGCGTTGCTCCAGCTGCCGGGCACAGGTGTCCCAATCGGCGCCCGCCGCCCGGGCCGATTCGGCGGACGGCGCGACCAATTCGATGTCCTCGACGAAATTGCGGACCAGCAGCAGCTCCGATTCGAGACGATGGCGGACGACTGGGCGGACCAGGTCCTCACGCAGGCGTTCCCACGCCGCTTGCGGGCGCTTGGGCTTGCTGAGAACGCGGTAGTTGGCCAGCGTGAGCAGATTTCTGACGACATGCAGGTGATCCTCGGCCGCTCCAGTCCCCGGCTCGGCCCGCTGCTCCTCCAGGAAGTCGCGGCAATCCTGCAGATTCCGCCGGAGCTGGGCCATATCGACGGGCAGACCGCCTGGCGAGCGGAGCAATAGCCGACAGCAATCGAGCAGCATCTGGTCGATCAGGACCGTCTCGTTCCCGGCCAGGTCCAGCAGCCTGGGCAGCAGCTCCACGAGCCGGTGCGGAACTGCCGCGGACATGACCATGAGAGCCTGGACCCGGAGCCACGCCGGGGCCGTCACCTGCTCGAGGCAGCCGACGCAAACCTGCGACAGCAGGCCCGCGGCGATTCCGAAATGCAGCGGCGGAAGGCGCAGCCACTGCTGCTCGGCGGCCAGCAGGCGGATCAGGCCGACGCTGGTCCACTCCAGCTCGGGAGATGTCTGCCCCGTCAGCGTCTGCAGCCGGTCGATGACCTCCTGGCGCGCGCTCACCTTCCGCAGCGCTTTCAGGAGGAGCCTGCGCCAGCGCAGATAGTCAATGGCCTCATGACCGGTCACCGGCACCGTAAACAGATCCGCGGCCGAGTCCCGCGCGACCTCCTCCAGTTCTCGCGGCCGCAGCGTGTCGCGGAGCAGTTCCGCATGCCGGATCAGCCGGGGCGGCGCGGTGTCCTCGTCGAGCTGGTAACGCTCCCGGGTGGCGCAGATCGGGCAGCCATGTATGTCGAAGGCGAAGACGCCGCTGCCGGCGACGAAGCGGATCGCCACCGGAATGTTTTCCGCAACTGCGGAATCACCGGCCGAACGTACGCCGTCAGCGGCCATCGTCGGCATTGAAACGGCGCGCAGCATCCGCAGGATATCGGCATCGTTGGTGTCGAGCTGGTTGAAAAGACATACCGCGGTGATCCAGCTCGCGCCACTTTTGGCGGCCAGCCTGACCAGCTGCTGCAGTGTGCTCCCCGTGATGGCCCACCAGTGGATGATCAGGATTCCTACCGGCCCGCCTGCAGCGGTCAGACTGGTTGGGAATACCCACGTGTCACCAGCCGCCCATCGGGGGACCGCAGTTACCCCGCCGATCCGAAACCCCTGGGCGGCAAGGTAGTCGGAAACGATCTCAGCCAGCATCGCCGCATTGCCATCGGACGCGACATACCAGATCGCGATGGGGATCTCCGTCCCCAGATGCCGGTCGCCCCGTGCGCGGATCTCGGCGAAAGCACCGCTGACGTTGGCCAGGACAGCCTCGGTCATCAGGTCCCTTCTTTTCTGCTCGCGCATGGCCTGCGGTCTGACAATGGCGCTGTAGTGCCTGCGGGGCGGGTCGTCGATATGACCGAGACGCAGCACATCCGGGTCGGCGGCGAACCAGGTAAGCAAGTCCTCCTGCTGATCGCGAGGCTCCGGGGCGGCAGGCAGCTCTGGCCTGAGCATCAAGGGGTCAATATCGGTGACGTGCTGGTCTCTTGATCCGCTGAAACCAACGCTGACCTCGGCGAGGGAGACCACCGGGATCGTGCGGTCGAGCACTCTCAGGGGTCCGCGCGTATCTCTCGCGTCCACGACACAGGCGATAACGAGAGGCTCGGCGTTGCGCCCCGCCACGATGGCGACAGCCTGCCGGACCGTGTCTCGCTGCGGATGCTGTCGGCGCACAGCACGACGTTCGCGCCAACCGGCACTTGCTCCCCCATCGGCGGCTCACCGATATTGAGCTCGAATGGCTGCGGAAAATAACGCCCCGTGAGGCTCAGGCACTCACTGAGATGCCGGGCCAGGAGCTTGGGAGCCGATTTCACCTGGAATATGGCGGTCGGAGTTTCGCCGCGTGCCGACGCGCGCAACGCCGCCTCGACTTTCCGGGCGAGCACGAATGCTGCCAGCTGGACGCCGATTGTCCCCGTCAGCAGGGGCTCTACGTAGATCCACCGGTTGGTGAGACGCAGGTTGGGCCCGCGGAAGACGCCCCGCTCGACGCCCGCACCGCCTCGTTCGACGGCCTCGGCCAGGCTCCGGCTAACGGCTTGCTCAATCGTCCGGTGCACAACGGCCAGCGAAAGCGTCAACTGAAGCCGGCTCCCGCCCAAACTCAGCAGGTGGCTGTTGACCCGCAGCGTTTCCGAGAACCGGGCTGGCTCACCCCCGGCCTGCCGCCAGCAGCGATGAGCCGCGCTTATGTCAGCGGCTCCCGCGCCGTCGGACAGCTCGTTGAGCACCGCGCGCAGCGGAACGGAGCCGCCGCACCAGACCGGGTCGCACCTTGGCGGCCGAGCACAAGGATCGGGTCATGGGTGTCCCCGCCGGAGGCGACGGCAAGCTCCTCGTTGAACATGGCCGCGCACGAATCGAGCAGGTGTGGCTCGGCATCCGGGAAAGCGGTCACGACGGTACACGAGCGGGCGATCGAGCTGGCGAACTCCAGGAGCTGATACATGGCCCCGCGGCTGTCATTCATCTCGGCACGACCGGCCTCATGCAACGGCACCGTGACGATCAGGCCGTCGGCCTGGCGATCAGCCTGAATGGAGCGCGCCTGATCAGCGAGCCGGACACGGTTGGCATCAGCGAGGCCACGCCGGGGATCGAAGGCACAGCTCAGCCAGCGCAGGCGCGGCACCGCGCCAGACGCGGACTGGCCTCCCCACGGCGCGCGTGGGCGCGTCGGTGAAGGTCCGGCTGGAAGCGTCAGTTCAAGCAGCGTTCCGGGAACGTGGCCGGACCCGGCCTCCACGACGTCGGTCCGGCCCGCCTCCCCGCCGAACACCACCTCGGCCTGCAGGTCAGCCGTGCGGGCCTGCAGGCCGCCGTGGTAGCTGCGCACCACGCGTGCTACCCACCAGAGCCCCGTTGTGCCATGCAGCGCGTCCTTATCCTCCTCGGCCAGCACGGACCGGTTTCCGAGCAAGTTGAGGACAGTGTCCTGACGGCGGCGATCCGAGATGGCGTCGCCCGCCAGCCGGGCGGTGAGGTCCGCGCCAGAGTCGGCGACGATCAGGCGCAAAACCCGGCTGCCGCTGGCCAGAGCACGTTCGGCGATTCCGCCCATGTGCGGGTGCATGGTGCTCTGCCGTAGTGCGTAGGTATCAGCGCCCAGCAGGATGGCACCCACCAGAGCGGTGGCCGGCCGGCCGGTCACCCCACCATGCTTGGCCACGTTCTCAACGAGCTCGGTCAGCACGGTCTGGCTCAGGGTGCGCGCATCGGACTGGGACAGGCCCAGATCCTCAAGGCCAGCCGATACAGCCACGAATGACTCAGACTCCCGCAGTTGCGCAGCCGGCATGGGCTCCAGCCAGCGGAATGGGAACACGCGCTGACGCCGATAGGGCTTACTCCGCGGGTCCAGATCCGGCGGTGCGGACCAGGAAAGTTGCTCCGGGCCGTCAGTGGTGGCCCAGTCCAGCACGTCAACGGCACCTTGCGGCCAATGCGGGGCACGCAGTGCGTCGAGAAACCCGACCTGCCGCATGAACGCGAGCGCGTCACCACGCTCCTGGGCCCGGCGCGCGGCCAGCACCGAGTCCTTGTCGCCCTGGTCACCAGTGAGGAAGGCTGACGTCACGGGCAACGTGACGATGGCGGGTATCCGGAGCGAGCAGCCGTATCGAGCAGCAGCAGCACTCTGGCCAGTGCTCCGAAGTCCGCGAACTCAACCCGGGAAAAGTCGAGCTTCAGCGGGTCCGCTGGGTTCGGCTGAGACCAGGCCCGTTCGTCCGCGTAGGCGCCATGCCGCAGCTCCGCCTCCCAAGCCAGGAGCGTGAGCATCCTGGGGAAGCGGTAAGTAGCCATCGCGCCTCTCCCCCGTATGGCTGCCGTCCGCGAAACTTTCGGACATTGACCGATTAAGCACCTTTCCATCTACCTAACACTTTGGCATCTTTTACACAACCTTCAGGCGTCCACAAAGCGTGGCCTGCCTGGTGGCACTATAGATCTGCCTTCGATGATTGCCGACTGTCGGTAACTGTACGGACGAGATGGCCGCCGGGACGAAACGTCCTTGAACCCGAAAAACGTCGATACGAGCATCGTGATTTCGGTTGGGGCGGTACCTGTCGTGGCCCTACCATGAGCCTAAGCTGGTCACACTGCGGCGCAACTAGCTCTGTACGCTCTTACAGCCGCAGAAGTCACTGGAACCTTCGTTAAGTTTCTCGGGGGGTGCCCTCTATGTCGAGCGGCGTGGCTTGCGACGATCCTGCAGAGAGCTCCGGACAGTCCTCGGTGACAGATCAGACAGGCCCGGGGCAGTCCTTGGTGACAGATCAGACAGGACTGCTAAGCGCGAGTTGGGACGCGCACGCGCAAGAGTGGATCGACTGGGTCAGGGCTCCCGACGGCCAGGACAGCTACCTGCGGTTCCATCGCGAGCGCTTCATGTCATTTCTGCCCTCACCAGGACGACTGACCGTCGACATCGGCTGCGGAGAGGGCCGGGTGGCCCGAGATCTTCAAGCTGCCGGGCACAAGGTGCTTGGGGTCGACTTGTCGCACACCATGTGCCGGGCCGCTACAACATACGTGAGTACGCCCGCTCCGGCTGTGTGTGCCGACGCAGGCAAGCTGCCACTGGCCGACGGAAGCGCCGACTGCGCAATCGCATTTATGTCTCTTCAAGACATCGATGACATGCCAGGGGCAGTAAATGAAATCGCTCGCGTACTAAAAGATGACTGCTCTTTGGCCCTGGCGATTGTCCACCCTTTGTACTCCGGCGGTGGATTCGCCGGAACCAGTGCGGAGCCAGATCGATTCATAATCAATCGGTCCTATTTCAAGCCAAAGCGCCTGGTCAGCACGGACGAGCATAAAAGTCACAAAGTGACATTCTTCCGTGAGCATCGCCCGCTGGAAGCCTACACTCAGGCACTTACTAAGGCCAGCTTCATCATCAATGAGTTGCATGAGCTAACCGATGAAGACAAAGAAAGGAAACGCGACGGGATTCCGATGTTCCTGGATATTCTGGCTACCCGGCGCCGTCGCGAAAAAGGCTCTATGGCGCGCTTTAAGAACGCGTGGCTGCTGCCGCTCGCGTCTGGCCTTTCTGGGATAGCAGTAGGAGCCCTTCTGCTTTTGGTAACCTTGCATTTATACTGATCTATATGTCCAGCTAGAGCGTTGCTTGATTGATGGCGAGCGGCAGTAACGTAGTCGTCAGCCGCAGATCATTCTTTGCGGCCATCGGCACGGACGACGACGAATAGCACGGCTTAGCGTGATGACATCTCGCCGAACACCGGCAGAATGCGGCGAAGACTACCGACGCTACTTACCGGAGCCGGAGCTCACTAGATTGGTGCCAAACTTCTTTCACTCATTAGCCGTTTCTCTGGCGGCCTGGCGTGTTAACGGATCACCATCTGCAAGAGCCGGGCATGAACCAGCCGCACGGCTAGCGCATCGAACGGTATAAGGCAACGGAAGGTCAGCGGCTTCCGGCACCTTCCTGCTTTAGGTGATGTCAGCTGATGTCTCTTTGGGCATCGACGAGGCGGCTCAGGGCCGGACATCAGCACGCCATTAGGTCCAAGCCCAAGTCGAGGGCGGGGCTGGAGTGGGTAAGGGCGCCGACGGCAACGAAGTCGACGCCGGTCTCCGCCACCGCCCGGGCCGTGGCCAGGCGCAGGCCGCCGCTGGCTTCCAGGCGCACTGACGGGTAGGGCCGGGCCAGGGCGACAGCGGCCCGCAGGTCCGCCAGGTCCATATTGTCGAGCAGGATGAGCTCCGCGCCGGCCGCCAGGGCCTCCTCCACCTGGGTCAGGTCATCGCACTCCACCTCCAGCGGCAGTTCCGGGGCAATCGCGCGGACCGCTTCGATCGCCTTGGTGACGCTGCCCGCGGCCGCCACGTGGTTGTCCTTGATCAGCGCGGCGTCGCCGAGGCCCATGCGGTGGTTCAGGCCGCCGCCGCACCGGACGGCGTACTTCTCCAGCTGACGCAGCCCCGGGGTGGTCTTGCGGGTGTCACGGACCGCGCAGCGCGTACCCGACAGCGCATCCGCCCAGGCCCGGGTCGCGGTGGCGATGCCCGACAGGTGGGTCAGGATGTTGAGCAGGGTTCGTTCGGCACCAAGAAGCTCCCGCAGCCCGGAACTGATCCGCAGGACCTCAGCCCCGGCGGCGATACGGCCGCCGTCCGCATGCCGCGGCTCGGCGGCCTCCGGCGGGACCCCGGCCGCGTCCAGCACGGCCAGCACGACCGGGAGCCCGGCCAGCACACCCGGCTCGCGGGCCACCACACCGGCCACGGCCCGCGCGCCCGCGGCGGCCGTGGCCGCCGACGTCACGTCAGGGCCGTAGCGCAGGTCCTCCGCCAGCGCGCCGCGCACGACCCGCTCGGTGTCGTCCGGATCCAGGCCGGCCTCGAGCAGGCCTTCGGTCACGGGGATGCTCAGCGTCATGCGGCTGCTCCCGTCCTGGCCGGTTCGGCCGCGGCGGCCGTGGCCCGCAACCGGGCCGGGTCGACGCGGACCACCGTGTGCCGTGCGTTGCGGGCGGAATGGGACGGCGGTGCGTCACGCCACCGATGACAGCCCCGGCTCTCCGGCCGGGCCAGCGCCGAGACGGCGACCAGGACCGACACCGCGTGCAGGTTCGTCGCTTCCACGGTGGCCAGATCCAGCCCGGGCCGGCGGGCTCTGCCGCCGGCGCCCGGGCCAGGCTCCGCTCAAGCTGCTGGACGCCCGGGCGATCGCGAACCACCCCGGCGTGTTCCGACATCGCGGCGGCCAGTATCGGGCGGGCGGCCGGGCTCACTCCAAGGCCGGCCTGCGGGCACCGCACGCTCGCCGCAGGCGCAGGCAGATCCTGGCCGAGGAGCTCACCGGCCCGCCGTCCGGTCAGCAGGGCTTCGGTCAGGGAATTGGAGGCGAGCCGGTTGGCGCCGTGCACACCGGTCGACGCCGCCTCTCCGACCGCGAACAGCCCGGTGAGCGACGTCCGCCCGGCCAGGTCGGCCCGGATGCCGCCGCACGCGTAGTGGGCGCCGGGCGCGACCGGGATGGGCTCGACGGCCGGGTCAACGCCCCGCGCCCGGCACGCGGCGGTCACCGTGGGGAAGTCCCGCTCCAGCCGGGCCTCGCCGAACGCGGTCGCGTCCAGCCACAGGTGATCGCCGGGCCCGGTCCCCGACGCCATCCGCTCCTGCATCGCCGCAGACACGACATCCCGGGGGGCCAGGTCGCCCAGCGGGTGACGGCCGGTCATGACCGGCCGGCCTGCCGCGTCCACCAGCACGGCGCCGGCCCCGCGCAGGGCCTCGGTGATAAGCGGGCACTGACCGCGGGCCGCTTGCTGCCACAGCACCGTCGGGTGGAACTGAACAAACTCCAGGTCTTGCAGCTCGGCGCCAGCGCGGGCCGCCAGGGCCAGGCCGTCGCCGGTCACCCCGGCCGGGCTCGTGGTGGTCGCGTAGGCCTGCCCGAAGCCGCCGGTGGCCAGCACGACCGCGCGGGCCGTCACCCGGCCGGTCCACAGCGTCCCGTCGTCCCCGAGCAGTCCGGTTAGCACCCCGCCCACGGTGCCGCGGTCATCGATCAGGGCGTCCAGCACAACGCAGCGGGTGAGAATCTGCACCGGGCTGGCCACCAGGGCCGCCAGCAGCACCCGGTGCACCTCGGCGCCAACCGCGTCGCCGCCGGCGTGCACGATCCGGTGGCGGCTGTGGCCACCCTCCAGATGCAGCGCCGTCCGGTTCAGCTGGGCACCCCGCGCGGCCAGGCGGGCAATCTCGCCGGGTGCGCCGGCGGCCAGCGCCGTCACGGCGGCCGGGTCGCACAGCCCGGCGCCCGCGACGAGGGTGTCATTTGCGTGCCGGGCCGGGCTGTCACCAGGCCCCATCGCGGCGGCCAGGCCGCCCTGAGCCAGCGGGGTGGCTCCTCCGCCGAGGTCGTCCTTGCTGAGCAGCAGCACCTGGCGGCCGTAACGGGCGGCGGTCAGGGCCGCGGTCATCCCCGCGGCGCCCGAGCCGACGACCACGACGTCGGCGCTGAGTTCCCAGTGGATCCCGGCCGTGGGCAGGGCGCGGAGCTCTGGCCCGGTCATTCCGCGGTCACCGCAGCCGTCGGCTCGGCCGACCCGGTGCCGGGCGCGCGGGGCGGCGCGGCGGCTGCTATTCCGGCCGGTGCGGCGTGCGGCGCCCTGGTCGGGACTCCGGTGGCGGGGAGGGCAGTCGCCGGCGTGCCGGCCCCGATCATGGCCTGAACCGAGCGCTGGGCCCGCGCGGCGATATCGGCAGGGACCTGCACTTCCGTGGTTCCCTCGCGCAGGCAGCGCAACAGGGACGCGGGGGTGGTCATCTTCATGAAGCGGCACACGGCGCCGGGGTTGACCGGCTCCCAGCGCACCGCCGGGTTGGCCCGCCGGAGCTGGTGCAGCATGCCGGTCTCGGTGGCCACCAGCACCGTGGCGGCGGTGGTCGTCCGGGCGGCGTCCAGCATGCCGCCGGTGGACAGCACCCGGGTGCGGCTCTCCGGCAGGTCGCCCTCCTGCGTCTGCCACAGCGCCGCCGTCGAGCAGCCGCATTCGGGATGGATGAACAGCTCCGCGGCAGGGTCGGCATTGGCCTTACGGCGCAGCTCGGCCGGGCTGATCCCGGCGTGCACGTGGCACTCCCCCATCCAGATGTGCATGTTGGTGCGGCCGGTCGCGCGCTGCACGTAGGCACCGAGGAACTGGTCGGGCAGGAACAGCACCTCCTGCTCCGCCGGCAGCGACGCCACGATCTGCGCCGCGTTAGCCGAGGTGCAGCACAGATCGGCTTCGGCCTTGACCTCGGCGCTGGTGTTCACGTAGGCGACGACCGCGGCACCGGGGTGCTCGGCCTTCCAGTCCCGGACCTGCGGGGCGGTAATGGTGTCGGCGAGCGAGCAGCCCGCCTCCGGCTCCGGGATCAGCACGGTCCGGTCCGGGGCCAGAATCTTGGCCGTCTCGGCCATGAAGTAGACGCCGGCGAAAACGATCACGCTGGCCGTGCTCTGCGCGGCCAGCCGTGACAAGGCGAGCGAGTCACCCACGTGGTCAGCCACGTCCTGGATCTCGGGAGCCTGATAGTTGTGCGCCAGGATCACCGCGTCGCGCTGGGCCGCCAGCCGCCGGACCTCTTGCGCCCAGTCCCCGCTGGCG
Organism: uncultured Actinomycetes bacterium; assembly: GCA_963775825.1. Lineage (GTDB taxonomy): Bacteria > Actinomycetota > Actinomycetes > Streptosporangiales > Streptosporangiaceae > Bog-532. The sequence goes on along the minus strand of CAVZKY010000052.1, from coordinate 18,267 downwards.
TTCCCGGCCCGATCTCTGGCCGCCTGCTCTCGGCGGCTCCCGGTGCTGTCTGCCCCGTAGCTCCCGCTGCTCTGCTGCGCGTCGCCCCGGGCGCTGAGCTGCCGGTCCCCCCGGCACCGAGCTGCCCGTCGCTCCCGGCGCTGAGCTGCCCGGCGCTCCCGGCGCTGAGCTGCCCGTCGCCCGCGGCGCTGTGCTGTGCGGCCACGTCCGTGTTGGTCATGATCCGCCCCTCTCCGTCGTGGAGATCTGGTTTTAGACTGAGAGTGTAAAACCGTTTTCGCCCTGGGGTCAAAAACATTTTGGATCGGTACCATGCGAGCGTGCCGAACAATCACCCGCGGTTCCCACATGAGGTACTGGCTGTGGTCCTGCAGGTCCGCGCGGGCAGCTTGCACGTCCTGCTGTGGCAGCGGGCGGAACCGCCGTTCGAAGGCCACTGGGCGCTGCCGGGCGGGCCGCTCGCTGAAGACGAGCGCCTGGGGACCTCGCTCGGCCACCACCTGGCCGCCAAGGTCGACCTCACCAATATCGCGCACATGGAACAGCTGGAGACCCGCAGCGACCCGGCCCGCGATCCACGGGGCCGCGTGCTGGCCACGGCTTACCTGGCCCTCGTATCGTCCGATGCCGAGCCGCGGATTCCGGCCGACACCGCCTGGCACCCGGTGCAGGATTTGCCGCCGACCGCGTTCGACCACGGGTCCATCGCCGAATCCGGGCGGGAGCGGCTACGGGCCAAGCTGTCCTACACCAACATCGGCTTCGCCCTGGCCCCGGAGACCTTCACCATCGCCCAGCTCCGGGACATCTACGCAGCCTCGGTCGGACACCCGATCTCGGCCACCAACCTGCAGCGGATCCTGACCGCCGCGGCGTCATCGAGGCCACGCCCGCGGCGGCCCGGCCGACCTCCGTGGGGGGCAGGCCCGCCACCCTCTACCGGTTCGTGACCCGGAGCCTGGTCGTGACCAACCCCTTCGCCGCGTTCCGGCCGCCCGCCCTGCCGCCTGCTGCGACCCAGTGAGCGCAGGCTGACCGGCCGCTGACCGGCCGGTCTCCTGGCGGCCGGTTCGCGGGCTCGTTGCGGTCCCGGCTGGACGCGCCGCGCTGTGCATAAAGCTGTGGAGCGCCTGTGAAGAACAGCTGCGCGCCTGTGTGCAGACCGAAAATATCTGGGGATTCCGGCGGTGCACGTTTCCCTAGACAGGCTGCTTAATAGGGAAAGCATTGTCCACACCCTGTGGATGAGAAAAGCAGGAGCTTTTAATTACCGCGCCGCTACGTCAGGTAAGTAATCCGAACATCTATCAGAACTTTATCGTGTCGTTATTCTTATTCAGGACCGTAAAAGCCTCACGCACAGAGACGGGGAATCCCAGCTGGTCAGAAGGGGAGGGTAAGCGCGGAATAACGGAATAGCGGCGCGTACGCACCGATCCCGGCGGCGCGGCGCTCACCCTAGCTGAACTGGAGAGCGTGACATGAAGATCAAAATGAGGACAGATGACGTTAGTACGCCCGGCCGGAACGAATGGGCCGAGATGAACGATTGGCTTGCCGAACTGAAGGACGAGAGCCAGGCCGACGAGGGCCACGACAGCCAAGCCAGCCTGACCGGTGTGGGCGACGCGGAGCAGGCGAGCGGCCCAGGACCCGACCACGACGCGAGGCCCGTCCGCGACCGGCAGCGCGCGGCCAACGAACGGACGGCCAGCAACCCAAGGACCGCCAGCGACCCGCGGGCCGCCCGCAACGCACGCCCCGTCCAGGACCCGCGGCCCGTCACCACCCACAGCCCGTCCACGACCCACGGCCCGTCCACGACCCGCGGGCCGCCCGCAACGCACGCCCCGTCCAGGACCCGCGGCCCGCCAGCAACCCACGGCCCGTCCAGGACCCGCGGCCCGTCACCGACCCACGATCCGTCCAGGACCCGCAGCCCGCCACGACCCACGGCCCGTCCGCGACCCGCGGGCCGCCGCGACCCCAGGCCCGTCCACGACCCGGGGCGGCGAGGCACGAACGGCCCGGCGGCGTCAACGGCCGGACCCCGGCCGCGCCCCCGATGCGGGCGGTGATCGGGGACGAGCTGCGGATGCCGATCATGTGGTGCGAGATGGGCTCGTGCATTTCGTGGCACGCCGATCCGTCCGCACTCGGCGAGGCCGACAACCGGGCCCGGGCCATCCAGGCCGGATGGCGGATCGACGCACTCGGCCGCATGACCTGCCCGCAGTGCCAGCAGACCACCGTGGCGTTCCGGGCCACCCGCCCGGTCGTGCTGTGGGACCGGGCCACGGCCATAGCCATGGCCGCCCGGGCCGCCGCGCCCCGTTACCGCACGACGGGTACGGCCGGCCGGGCAAGCGATCGCCGCCCGCGCCCGGTCGTCGGCCGCCAGTGAGCGGCGGGACGGGCCTGATGATCCAGGAGCATGCGACGCTGACGACGGCCATGGCCGGTAGGGCCAGCGGCAACTGGCGGCGGTCGCCGGATCCCGCCGCCGCAGGCTGGGCCTGCCTGCCGGACGTCGCCTTGTGCGCGCCTGGCCCGAGCAGCGGGCCGGTCCACGTCGCGCGCGCATTCACTGTGGAGACTTTGCGCCGGTGGGGTGCCACCGATCGCTGCGAAGACATCGTGATCGTCGTGTCCGAGATGGTGACCAACGCTCTGCGGCACGCTCAACCGAGGCCCGTTGATACCGGACCAGGCGGTACTCAGCGCCGCCCGGCTATCCGGCTGGGCCTGTACGACCCGGGGCCATGGGTGCTGTGCGCGGTGGCCGACCCCAGCCGGACCGTTCCGGTCACCCGCACGCACAGCTCACTCGACGAGACCGGCCGCGGGCTGCAGATCATCTCCGCGCTCAGCGATGACTGGGGGTACACCATCCCGGACGAGGCAGGCAAAGTAGTCTGGGCCATGTTCGCCCGCCGCTGACGCGGTCTGTTGATTTTCCCGCCGTGAACGCCTGACTCTCCCTCCGGTGACCAGACTCGCTGACGCGCTGGAGCGGTTTCTGCTGCCGCTGGTGGTGACAGCCGCCGCGGCAGGCATCGCGTTTCCCGGCCTGGGGCGGCGCCTCGACGCCGCGAACGCGATCCTCGCCACGCTGGCGGTGCTGGTGTTCTGCACCGGAGCATGCCTGACCCTCACCGATATCGCCGCGCTCAAGACCGCCTCCCGGCGTCTGCTGCTGGTGCTGGCGGTCACCACGGTCGCCTTGCCCACGTTCGCCTGGCTGGCCAGCCGCCTCGTCAGCGGACCGGCCTTGCGCGGCGGCATGCTCGCGGCGGGTGTCGCACCCACGGAGGTCGCCTCGGTGGCCCTGACCGGCCTGGCCGGGGGCGAGGCCGCCCTAGCTGCTGCGCTGCTGGCCGGATTCCACCGTGGTCACCGTCTTGCTCGCCGGGCCGATCCTCGCTCTCCTGGGCGCGCACTCGACGACCTCACAGCTCGGGCTGCTGGGCACGCTGGCTCTGGTCGTCGCGTTGCCGCTGGCAGCAGGCTTCGCGATGCGATCCCTCGATCCGCTTGGCGGGCGCGAGCAGCCTCTGCTGCGGATCATCGCCGCGCTCAGCCTGCTGGTCCGCTCTGGGCAGTCGCCAGCGAGTTGCACATTGGGGTCAGCGACGCATCCTTGGTCGCCGCCGTGCTGGTCTACCTCGCCTGCGGTGCGGCGCTGGGCTGGCTGCTCGGGACTGGCGCCGCACCCGCCCGGCGCACGGCCGTCTTCTTGTCTACCGCGATGCGCGATTTCGCCGTGGCCGCCGGGATCGCTGCCAGCGCCTTCGGCGCGCCCGCCGCAGCACCCCTCGGCGTCTACGGCATCCTGGTGCTGGTCTTCGGCTCGGCCGCCGCGAACCTGATCCGGCGACGGCGGGACCGGTCCGGGCAACCGATGCGCTGATCAGGGCAGCGCGGCCAGCGCCGGGGCCAGCTGGTCGAGATGGTCGCCACCCGGGCGCTGGAGGGCCGTCACCCCGGAGCCACGGGGCGGGCCGGTACCGGTGCGACTATCAGGTCAGCCGCCGAACGCGAATAGCCGAAAATACGACATCCGGCTACTCATCCCCGGGCCGGCCGGGCACGAGAGTTTGTTACCGTTCCGGCGTGGACGCCATCAAGGAATGGACGCAGGCGCAGCGGCGAGTCATCGAGCTGACCCGGTTGCTGTCGGCTGAGCAAGCAGAGCGCCAGGTACCGGCCTGCCCGGACTGGACGGTCACCCAGCTGCTGGCCCACATGGTGGGGCTCAACGCGGACGTGCTGGCCGGGGACGAACCCGAGGACCACAACGCGGCCTGGACCCAACGCCAGGTGGACGTGCGGGCCGGCCGGTACGTCGCAGCTCTCACCGCCGAGTGTGAGGGCCTGACCGAGGCCATGCGGAGCTGGATGGGAGCACAACAGCCTGCTGTTCAACGACGTAATCATCCACGAGCAGGACCTGCGCGGCGCCGTCAGCCGACCTGGCGCGCGGGATACGGCCGGCCTGGCGGCGATCCGGGACCTGATGGCGAGGCGGTTCGCGGACTGGGTTGCGGCCGCCAAGCGGGCGCCCGTCTTGCTGTGGAGCCCGGCCTGGGTGTTCGCCACCGGCGAGGGAGAGCCCGGGCTGGAGCTGTCCGCGCCGGACTTCGACCTGGCCGGGCGCTGATGTCCCGCCGCACCGCAGCGCAGCTGCGCGAATGGACCACCGGCGGCGACATCGAGGAGTACCTGCCGCTGTTCAGCGGGCTGGGGCCGTTGCCGGACCGCCCGCTGCCCGAATGAACAGTCCGCTGCCCGATGCGCGTCGCGCCCTGGACGCCGACGACTGCGTTGAATAGCGGGCCGGTGCTGCCCCGGACGACAGCTTGGTCAAACCGGTCGGCCTCCCTGGTCGGCTCTGCCCTCACCAGTCCGACAGGACAGCGCACCGGAACGCGACGTTGCCGCGCCGCCTCACATTCCGGCGGGCTGGGCTGTCGTATTGCTGAGACGAACGCACCATCCAGCGGGCCGCCGGCCCGGGCTGTGACCGGGAGAACGACAAGGAGATGGCCATGGAACCGGGTCTCAACCGCTCCGGACCGCCAGTCGTGCAACACCGCAACGCTGGCACAGGACAGGACGAAAGGCAGGGAAACCGATGGGCGACCTTCAGGCCATCGCTGACCGCGTTGAGATCGAGGCGCTGCGCGGCGAGTTCACCGACGCGGTGATGACGAACGACCACGACCGTTTCGCGTCACTGTTCACACCCGACGGCGCAGTGCGGATCCCGCTCGGCAACATCGAGGCCGCCTGCCTTGAGGAGATCCGCGCCCTCAGCCAGCGGCGGCAGGCTCTCGCGGACTATTTCGTGCAAACCACCCACCCGGGCACGATCCAGCTTGACGGCGACACCGCGACCGGCCGCGCCTACCTCAGCGAGCTGGCCCGTGGGCGCGACGGCAGCTCGCATCTGAACTACTTCGTATACCACGACCGGTACCAGCGCACCCCAGACGGCTGGAAGTTCATCGAGCGGGTCGCCGAATTCAGATACCTTGACACCACACCGCTGGCGGGCTCGGCGCCCCACGCAGCGGAAGGCGCCCGCGGACCCGGCGGCCGGGTCTGCGGCAGCTTCGTCGGTGAGGATGCGCAGAGCGCGGAGCCCACCGGGCGAGGCGAACCCCGGCCTTCGGCTAAGCCGACATGCGTACTGGCGCAAACTCCCTGGGTCCACTGTCGGCGCTCTGCCCGCCAAGCTGCCACGTCAGGCGCGCTGAGCCCTTGCGGGACAAGGAAGAAAGAGCAGAAGCCCGCGTTTGCCGAGTAGGCAAGAGCGAAAGATGACGACGCCATCGCTGCTGGTCAGAAGCCCAGGCTCGCAGGTATTCCTCGCAGAGCCACGGCGTGATGAGCGTCAGCCGCCCGAGCGAGCCTTTCAGGGCAGCAATCCTGCGGCTTTTATCACCTGGTTCGATGGGACTTTCCGCCACCATTTGCAGTACGTGCCTAATGAACTGACGGCGTCTTCAGGAACGCCGACCAGTGATCCTCGTCGGCGTCCATAATCGACTTGTTCTGGTCCAGCAGCCAGTAAAGTCCCTCGGCCAGTACGTCACCCAGTTCTGGCCCGCGCCCGGTCGGGATTCCGGAACGGATCATACGGGTCCTGGATAACCTGCCCCGCAATCGCAGCAGGCTGCAGACGCTTGTCACCGTTTAGCAGAAAGAACCAGTCTTCATTGTAAATATCGGGGAAAGAACGAATTACTGCGCTCAATCTGGACGGCGAGGGCTCCCCCGCCATCAAGGACTGCTGGTGACCGCCAGCATCGCGGTAAGCATGACAGACAACCGAATTGTCCGGGAAGCCGACATTTTTCAGGCCAACCGCATTATAGACATCCAGGAGGCCACTGGCCTCTCGTACGTCATCGGCCTCAAGGCCAGTCATGTCGTCGTCGAGGAAAAGGATCCGGGACCAGCTGAGCATATGGCCGAGCATGAGCGCCAAGTTGCGTTTGGCACTGGTGTCAGTCCTGCGCGCAAAGACCGTTCCGGCCAGCTTGCGCGAGGTTTCCCATCGGGCAGGCGGAGCCTCGCTGGCGCTGGCACGTCAATGGCGATCAGGTCGACGCCGGCTGGTATGCATCGTGCCGCCCCGGCGGCTGATGTCCATTTTCCGCTGTGCAGCGTGACCAGGGTGCAGTCCAGGTTGCGAGCCAGCCTCGCCGCCCCGGCCAGATACGCTGGGCGCCGCGCTGTCGGAATGATGATGGCGTCGATTCCCTGCCCGCCGACGAGGAATTGACCGGGATTACGCCACCTGGTGATCCATGATGATAGTGTGTCGCTCCGCCAGGCACCGCTACTCGGCCCATTCAAAGAGCGTGTGATCGCCAGTCGTCCAGTCCGGGGTCACTGCCGCCCCGTTGATGATCGGCACCCGTGTCACAATACAGTAGGAGGCGCTATCGCCGAACTTTGTCCTTAGGTAATCAGCGTTACGATTGCGAAATTTTGCGTCGGTTAGGGTACAGACCGCACCATAGGTTCCCCGGCTGTACATTCCGTTGCAGACCATGACATTCCGTTCGTGGTTAAAGGGATTCACCGCCCGGGCAAAAAGGGCGACCATCTTCGCGCAGAATCGTCTGATCACCCAATTTTTCCAGGACCGGGCGAAACTGACTGTCCTGCCCACCGCCCTCCACCTCGAAATACTGGCCGCCTTCGGTGTCCCAATCGGCGACCTGCTGAACGGGTAGCTGGAGCTTCTGCAGGACTGAACTCGTGGCCTCATTCCAGTCGATCCCTCCCAGGGTGGCCAGGTGCGAGGTCAGGTCATCGGGGGCAAGCTTCCCGGCGATGCGGAGATTCACCTGGGTGGCTCGGATTGAAGGCGCGGAGGTGACCGAACAGTTCGAACAACGCATCGAGCTCTGCGCAGGTGAGAAGCTGAACGTCGTAGGGGTCCGCGACGTCCGTGTACGGAATGTCCGCCAGCTTCTCATCAGGCCACCGGGCACAGACGATCTTGACGTCCTCCCCGTCGACGAAACTCCACGGCCCACCGTTGAGGGGCGCACTGACTGGATTGGGCTGACCGGCGCTGACCGGTGCGGTGCCGACCGACGAGGCGCCGCTGCGCAGATGCATCAGTCCTGCCTCAGGTCATTCATGACCTGTCGTTCCTCGTCACTCAGATGCTGCGGGCTGATGGCCCGGGCGGGATCGGTGTCGAAGCAGCGTCCGGAGGCGAACACCGCGGCGTATGCCTCCAATCTGGACAGCGGCGGAATGTGCGGCTTGGTCCGCGACTCCCAGGACGAGATCAGCGGGACACTTACCCGAGCGCCTCGGCGAGCTCGGGTTGTGTGATCTTCCGGTCCGGCCAGTGATCCTCCCGGAGAGCACGCAAATGCTGCGCCAGCAGCAGTCGCGGATCTTGAGTGTCCACGCCGCGCCTCATTCATCTGAACTTCAGTCTTCACCTTAAGCACTCCATACCACGATAAACAGGCAATGAAACCGCAGGTAGAGCCGGTACCGGTACGTCAGCAGGTCAGCGGGCAGCGGGCGCAGGCCTGGAGCCGCAAACACCGGCAGGTGTATTGCTGAACATAAGGAGGTATAGCACGCTTTAAGGAAGACCGCCTGAACTCTCGTCAAGGGAGGCCTGGAAGTTAACACCAAACTGAAGTTAAGCGCAAGGCTGAAGCTGAACGTCCCGCCCGGCCGAAAGGATCCTCCGGGCCCGCCCGCCTCGCCATGGTCGCACAGACCACGCGGGCATCCCTGCGCCAACAAGGATGCCCGCATTTCGGAACCCCAGCGCGCTCTCACACACGAAGGAAGCCCCGTGCATACCCAGTCCCCCATCTGCTGGTGGCAACCACCCTATGTACTTACCGGCTCAGGGATTTTCCGGCTGCCGCCACCCAGTCGACGGCCCAGGCCACGCAGTCCGCAGGAAGCGTGACGGCAGTCCTCCTCGCGGTGATCATCGTCCTGGTGGGCGCGTTGGTGAGCACACTGCGCACGCTGGGTGCACTGCTGTCTGAACTGCTGCGAGCCACGGTCAAGATCAATCTGCCCTCGTCGCCATTGTCGCGGTCATCGCCCTCTTGCTGATGGTGGTGCTTCATCACTAGGCACTGAAGTCCGGATGGTGGTGCATCTCACCCCAGCGAGCGGGACTCATTCAGGCGCGTCCGGCGCCGGCGCCGGACGCGCCACTGAAGCCTCCCGCGGCGAAGTTAACTTAGGTACTTTGCCGACTTAAAACTTTAGTCCGAGGAACAAGATCCATGCCCGTGAATGACGGCAGAGATAGCTTGCCAGCGTCGGCGATCCTGTTAAAATCCCCGTTTATGCTGGATATCAAGCGACTCGCCCGCGATGAGTGGCTTGCGCTGCGAGATATCAGGCTGGCAGCTTTGCGTGAATCTCCCGGGGCATTCCTCTCCACGTATGCCAGGGAAGAATCGTTCGGGGAAAATAGCTGGCGCGCCGAATTCGACCGGGGCGGCTGGTGCATCGGTTTCCGCGAAGGCCAGCCGGTCAGCCTGCTCGGCGTGACTCGCGAGCCAGATACACCACAGCACCAGTGTTACCTGGAATACGTCTGGGTATCCCCTGAATGCCGCCGTTCCGGTGTCGCTGCCTTTATGCTCACTGTCGTACTTGACCAGCTTCGGGCTTCCGGCGTCCGAACCGCCTTCCTCTGGGTGCTCGATGGGAACAATCCCGCCGTCCGCCTTTATAAACGGCTTGGGTTCGTCAGTACCAACCACCGCCAGCCGCTCGCGGACTTTCCGGGCCGAAGCGAGGAGCGTATGGAGCTGGACCTCGGCGGACGGATCTGGTGAACGCGCGAGCGCCCGCGGGTTCCGGAACGCTGGCGCCATGCGGCGTCGGCTAGGCGTCCCGGACGATCGCGTAGGTGAGGAAGAAGAGGCCGTTTCCGGCCGTCTGGCTGCGGTGAGGCGGAACGGCTTCTTGCCGCTGGTCTCGCCGAAGAGCCACTCGCCGGCCCCCACCACGACCGGGAAGACGGTCAGCCGCAGCTCGCGGTGGCCTGGAGGCCAACTTAGTTGCGGGCGCTGCAGGCCGTGCGCGCTTCCCACTTGGGCCTGGTTAGCGCGTACTCGACCTGGCCGTGCTCGGCGCCTTCGATGACGTCGGCTCCCTCGAACGGGGTGGTGTGCACCAGCCTCAGGCCGCATTTCTCCATGACGCGCCGGGATGCGTGTTGACCGTCATGATGTGCGCGAACACCCGCTCGACGCCAAGATCGGTGAGTCCCATGTCGATCGGGGCGCGCGGCGCCTCAGTGGCGTAGCCCTTGTTCCACAGCGGACCTGCGCAGCCGGTAGCCGAGCTCGATGTTGGTGATGTCGGCGGTGCCGTGGCCAGGGCGGACGGAGGTGGAACCAGCCCAGGAACTCCCCGGTGGCGGTGGACTTCGGCCGCCCAGGTGCCGAGCCTGTCGAACCGCTCGTAGACGGCCAGATGGAAGGGAATGATCTGGTCCCGGATCTCCGCGCGGGGTATTGGCCTGCCACCGGTGAGTAGCGCATCACTCCGGGTCGTTGTTCAGGTCGAACAGGCTGTCAACGTCGTCCTCGGTGAACTGGCGCAGAGCCAGTCGCGGTCTTGCCAGGATGATGTGCATGTCTCGATTTTTCACGAACCACGAGTATGCAGGCAGCAAGCCACTTCGGAAGGCAATAATGAGCAGAGAAAGGTCGCACCTGCCATGGGGAACAAATAAGAATTTGCGGGCCATTATCCATTACGGAAGGCGATTACGGCACATTCTTCGCCAGTGCCGGCGCTCAAAATATCACGTTCAGGGCAGGCGCAGGTAATGAATAGCTATTTTGGCGAGTCAACTAAAGATCTTTTAACGGCGGGGGTTTCAGAAGGGCATGGCCGACCACGCGGCCCGAATCGGGACGATCACCCGGGCGGCTGCACTACCGGTAACACCTGCCCCGCCAGCGCGTCCCGTGGGGCTGCGTCGCTGATCGGCGCGGGTTTTCCGCAAATACGTGCGGAGAGAACCCGCCGGTGATGGGTTGCCGGTGTATGGCGTGGTGGCGGCGAGGTCGGCGTGGGTGTGGGCCGGATGTGGGTGCTGGCGCCGGGCTGAGGTCGGGGCGGCTGAGCCGTGCTGGGTCTGCTGTGGCGCTGGAGGTGCCCCGGCCGCGGCGCGGGCGCCTATGGGGAGCGTAGTCAGCGGATATCCCTGAAAATGCTCCCGGTAGGCGGGAGCGCCGGGCGCCGGGCCGCCGGGTGCGGCCCGGCGAACAACTCAGCAGTCACCGCAGCACCAGGGGCACCTGGTTACCGGGCCGGGCCACAGCGCCCGCAGGGCGGTGCGCAGTGCGGGGGCGGCGGTGCGCAGTGCGGGGGCGGCGCTGGTGTTCGGTGGAAGTGCCTCGCCGCTGCGTTCGGGGATGCCGGTCGGCGTCAGTGGTGGCGGCTGTCGATGGTGACCGTCTGGCTTGCCTACGGGTAACGGTGCTGATTCCCGCGCTGCGCGGCTGGCCGCGGGCCGTCGCCGGCGGCGCAGGGCTGGTGGTCGTTGTCATGCTGTATACGGACGTGATCATCTCCCACCGTCGCCGACAGCAGCGGCAGGCCGCGATATGTACGTCAGGATCGGCACGGCACTGGCATCTACGAAGCCACGAGGAGAGCTGGTCGGAGCCGAGAGACGCGCGCGTGACGTCACCGTAGGACCCGCGACCGGTCCGGCTCCGCCTCAGGACCTTCTCGAGGCGCCGTAGCCCATGAGGGCGGCGATCATGAGGGCGCTGCGGGGCGCGTACGGGATGCGCCACAGGCCGCCGGGCGCGGCCGCGTAGGCCTCGTCCTGCCAGGGATGCTCGCGCTCCGGGGCGCCGCCGGTGTGCAGGTCATGCACGAGCAGCGCCGCCATCAGCACCCTGGTGGTGGCGGGCTCGAAGGCCTGGACGCCGAAGTGGTGCGCGCCCGCGTACGCCGCCGCCAGGGCCCGGTTCTTCAGCACCGACCGGGTGCGCGTCGGCGGGGCGACGTTCAGCGAGACGGTGGCGCCGTCCTGCCGGGCGACGGTGGCGCGCCAGCGCTGCAGCCGCTTGGCCAGCGCGTAGTTGGGCCCCTGCTGCGCCACGAGGCTGTCGTTGATGCCCGGCACGGCATCCGTCAGGTAGGCGCGGCGGAGCAGTCGGCCACCGGAGAGGGCCCGGAGCGGCAAGCTGGCCATCTTGACCGCCCGGCGGCCGGGCCGCGAAGGCGCGCCGGGACTGCTCGACCGCATCGTCCGGGACGGCGAACACGTCCGTCGGCGTGGCGAGGAAAGCGAGGGTGACATCGGGGCGCGCCGCCTGCAGGCGCACAGTCAGCGCGTCGACGGCACTGCTGACCCGCACGTTCGCCGCGCCGTCGGCGTAGACGTAGTTGCCCAGCACCAGCGGGCCATCCACCGAAGCGATCCAGTCCGCGGCCGTGGGAATGTCACCGGCCAGGTCGAGGCCCGCGTTCTGGGCGAGGGAATCGTCATCGGAGGCCCCGGATCGCTGGGCCGCCTCGCGGTCGGCGACCGGAATCTCCAGCGTGCCCCCGCTGCGGTGCGCCATATCCAGGACCCGGGCCCAGATGGCCGGGCCGGGCAGGTCGACGCCGATCGCCCGGGCGCCCCAGCTCAGCAACGTGGACAGCGGTCCTATCTCGGCGCCCGCTCCAAGCACCACGACCGTCTGCCCGGGCAGGGGGAGCCACTCCGGATGGGCCACGACGGCGCGGACGGCTTCGGCGCACGACGGCTCGATGACCCCGGCGGCCGCCCAGGCGTCCAGCCGCCGCAGCAGCGCGTCACCATGCAGCCGCTCCCCCCGGTAGGGCACCAGCAGTTGCCGGTCCGGCTGCCCGGTGCCCTGAACCGTGACCGTCGCGGGGAAGGACCGTGCAGGCGCCGAGCGGACGGCATCGAGCCCGGTCTCCGTGCCGTCGCCGTCGATGACCCGCATCCGCCGGTGCAGCGACTCCAGCCCGTCCTGGGCCACCACCACCGCCGCCTCCCGCGACGGCAGCCCCGCCTCAATCAGGCGGCGGAAATGAGCCGGGTAGCCCTTCCGCCAGTTCTTCTCGCGCTCCGCCGCGAGCGCCCCGGACTTGTCGGCCTCACGCAGCGCATCCGCGACCACGGACCGGCCCAGCACTGACGTGCTCCTGCGGCCGTCGGTGACGCGGGGAAGTCAACGCGGGCCAGCTGATTGCTGTTCATCGTGATCCGCCCGGGATACCCCTGGCTTCAGCCGTGGGGAGGAACGGGCGGCACTTAGACGTTGCGCTGGTTCTCGACATAGCGCTTGACAGCCTCCAGTGTGGCCCCGCCGACGGTGGCCACGAAATAGGAGTTGGTCCATAGGGTCGGCAGGCGCCGCCGCAGGGACGGGAACTCCTGCCGTAGCAGCCGTGATGAGCGGCCTTTGATCTGCTTGACGAGCCGGTGGATGCCGAATTGCGGGTCGCAGACGACGAGCAGGCGCACGTGGTCCGGCATCGTCTGCAGCTCCACGATCGGAGCGTCGTGGTCGGCGACACCTCGTGGATGATCTGCTTGAGCCGGTCGTCCACGGGGCCGGGATGACCTTGCGGCGGTACTTCGGGCACCAGACCACGTGGTAGGTGGAGCGGTAGACGACGTTGTTGCGTGACCGGACCTCTTCCACCAGCAACAGTATATGACGCCGCGCTGTATACTGTTTGGGTGAGTCCCGGGACCGTGCGTTACACCTACCGGCTGCGCCCGGGCGCGGCCGCGGAGCGAGCGCTGCTCGATGAGTGGGGCCGCTGCCGGTGGCTGTGGAACGAAGCCGTCCACCAGCAGAAGACCGGCAGGAAGCCGACGCTGTGCAAGCTCAGCAAACTGCTCACCGCCGCCCGCGCGGAACTCCCGTGGCTCCGGGACGGATCGCAGGTCGCTCAGCAGCAGGCGCTGCGCACCTACGCCGCCGCCCTGCACCACTCGCACACGGTCAAGGGGCGGCGCAGGCCCGTCGTCAAGCGCCGCAAGGACACTCTCCCGTCGCTGGAGTACACCACCCGGGGCTTCTGTGTCCGGGCCGGCCGGCTGGTCCTGCCGAAAGGCGTGACCGTCCCGGTCGTCTGGTCCCGGGAACTGCCGTCCGAACCGACCAGCGTCCGCGTCTACCAGGACAGTCTGGGCCACTGGTACGCCTCGTTCGTCGTCACCCGCGACCCAGCGCCAGCGCCAGAAACCGACGGCGCGATCGGCGTTGACTGGGGTGTCGCTGCCACCGCCACCACCACCGATCCCGCCTATGACCTGCCGTACGGCGGTCACCGGAAACGCTGCGCCGCCGAACTGGCCAAGGCCCAGCGGAAGATGGCCCGCCGGCGGCGGCAGCGCGGGCAAGCCCCATCCAGCCGGTACCGGCGGGCCCGGCGCGAGGCGGCGAAGCTGCACAAGAAGGCCGCCCGGCAGAACACCCACGCGGCCCGCGTCTGGGCCCGGCGGGTCGTGGACCACCACCAGATGATCGCCGTGGCGGACTTCCGGCCGCTGTTCCTGGCCAAGTCCACGATGGCACGCAAGGCCGCCGACGCCGCGATCGGCGCGGCGAAACGGGAACTGACCGGATGCGGCCAGCGGGCGGGCCGGAAGGTGGTGCTGGTTCCGCCCGCCTACACCACGATGACCTGCTCGGAGTGCTTCGCGAGAAACCAGCTGCGCCCCGGGCTGGGTGAACGACCTTCCGGTGCGAATCCTGCGGGCATACCCCCGCCGCGACCGGAACGCCGCGAGGGTGATCCTCGCCATGGCAGAACGCGGCCATGCCGGTGCCGACGACGTAAGACATCCCTCTGCCTCCTCCCGGTCGCGGGCGGTACGCGGTCCGAGCCTGAAATCCCCCGGCCTTAGCCGTAGGGAGCGCTAATTCGCTCCCGTCGTTATGATCAGCCAACCACGGCGCGCCCGGTCTGGCCATGCCTCACAGGGCGGGCGGGGCCGTCAGCTCCGGCCAGCCGCTTCAGGGTCATCACTTTCCATTCGAGGACGCCGCTCCCCCCATAATGTGACGTCGGCCATTTCCGTGAGGCCTCATTTCTGCAGGTTAGAGGCCGCACCAAAGGACAGCGAGGGAGCATCGATTATGCCGAATGACAGTGCCGACAGTTGAGAAATTATCAACGGTTGAGCTAAACGCCCGCCCGGCGGCCGGGAACGCGCGCAGCACGAGCGGTGTCTGAGGACGTGCCGTCCTTGCAGGTGTGGAGGTCGATCTGGCTGGGCAGCAAAACAGGCCAAAGGGGCCATTATGGCGCTGCGTGAGCGGGACATGGTGAACACTCCGATCGTGGAGCTGCCCGAGCCATGGTGCTCCGCGGCCGTGACCGTGGTGCTGCCCACCTACAACGAGGCCGCCAACCTGCCGGTCATCGTCGCGGCGCTCTTCAGCCTGCCGCTGAACGGCCTGCGATCCTGGTGGCGGACGACAACTCGCCCGATGGCACCGGCGACGTCGCCGATCGCCTCGCCGAGCGGTACGGCGGGATAAGGTGAGCGTCGTGCACCGGCCTGGCAAACAGGGCCTGGGGCGGGCCTACGTGGACGGCATGATCCGCGCGATCAAGGCCGGCGCCGAGTTCGTCGTGCAGATGGACAGCGACCTGTCGCACGCGCCCGAATATCTGCCGCAGATGCTCGGCACCCTGCTGGCCACCGATGCCAACGTCGTCGTCGGCTCGCGGTACGTGGCCGGGGCCAGCCTGGCCAGCGAGTGGCCCTGGCCGCGGCGGGTCCTGTCCAGCTTCGCCAACGGCTACGTCCGCACCCTGCTGCGGCTCGGCATCCGGGACACCACCGCCGGCTTCCGGCTGTGGCGCAGCTCGGCGCTGCAGGTCATCGACCTCGCCAGCGTCCGCAGCAACGGCTACAGCTTCCAGGTCGAGATCAGCTACCGGGCGGTCGCAAGCACGGCCTCAAGAGCGTCGAGGTGCCCATCCACTTCGCCGAACGCAGTGCGGGGGAGAGCAAGATGAGCCTGCGAGTGCAGCTGGAATCGGCGCTGCTGCCATTCCAGCTCTGGCTACGCGCCGCCCCGGAAGGCCGGCCGGAGGAGAACAGGAGCATCAACAAGGCCCTGAGCGTGGGGCTGGGTGACAGGCGCCCAGCACAGCACCGCGGTGATGCCGCCGGGGACACGCTGGGCCGGAGCGGTAGGTTGCACCCGGCCCCGGGCGGGGGTAAGGCCAGCGCCGGGCAGGGAATACTGACGGCATGGGGCAGGGCCGGGGCGCCGGGTGAAGGCGCGTGAGGTGCTGGCCGCGCTGCTGGATGCGGGCACGTTCCGGTCCTGGGACACCGCACCCGCCGACGTGCGGCCGGATCCCGCCTACGCCGCCGATCTGGCCGCGGCCCGGGAAGGGACCGGCCTGGACGAATCGGTGATCACCGGCGAGGGCCGGATCGGCGGTCACCGGGTGGCCGTGGCCGCCAGCGAGTTCGGTTTCCTGGGCGGGTCGATCGGGGTGGCCGCCGGGCAGCGCCTGACCTCGGCCGCCGAACAGGGCCACAGCCGGGCGACTGCCCCTCATCACCCTGCCCGCCTCCGGTGGGACCCGCATGCAGGAGGGCACGGCCGCCTTCCTGCAGATGGTCAAGATCACCGCAGCGGTGACCGCGCACCAGGCCGCCCATCTGCCCTATCTCGTCTACCTGCGGCACCCCACCACTGGCGGGGTGTTCGCGTCCTGGGCCTCGCTCGGCCATGTCACCCTGGCTGAGCCGGGCGCGCTGGTCGGGTTCCTCGGCCCCCGGGTGTACCAGGCCCTGCACCACGCACCGTTCCCCGACGGTGTCCACGACCGCCGAGAACCTGCACGCCCACGGCCTCATCGACGCCGTGGTCAGCGCCGACGGGCTCGGCGAGCTGATCGCCGGCCTGCTCACCGCGATCACTCCCGGGCGCCGCGCCGCCCCACGGTCCGGGACCGCCGGGAGCACGGCCAGGCCGGCCGCGGCGGATGGGCTGGCCGGGACCGGAGGACACGGCGGGACCCGAGAGCCTGACACGACCAGAGAGCACGGCGGGACCGAAGAGCCCGGCCGGATCGGACAGCCCGATGGGGCTCCCGTGGCCAGTGAAACCGAAAGGCAGGCCGGGACGGCCTGGACGTCGGTGCTGCGGACCCGCCAGGCCAGGCTACCCCGGCGCCCGCGACCTGATCCGGGCCGCCGCGACCGACGTCGTGGCCCTGCACGAGACCGGCCTCATCCTGGCCGTGGCCCGGATCGGCGGCTATCCATGCGTGCTCGCCGCGCAGGACCGGCACGGCCCGCCGCCTGGCCCGGCGGCGCTCCGGGTGACCCAGCGCGCTATCCGTCTCGCTGACGGGCTGCGGCTGCCGCTCGTCACCGTGATCGACACCCTGGGGGCCGAACTGTCGGCGCAGGCCGAGCAGGACGGCCTGGCCGGTGAGATCGCAAACTGCCTGGCCGCGCTGGTGGCCGTGGGGACACCCACGATCTCGGTGCTGCTCGGCCAGGGGACGGGCGGCGCGGCGCTGGCCCTGCTGCCCGCGGACCGCACGATCGCTGCCGAACATGCCTGGCTGGCCCCGCTCGCCCCGGAAGGCGCCAGCGCCATCGTCTACCGCGACACCAGCCACGCCGCCGAACTCGCGGCGCGGCAGGGCATCGGGGCCGCCGACCTGGCCGCCCACGGCATCGTGGACGAGGTGATCCCGGAAACACCCGGCGAGCCAAACGGCCTCTGCGCCGGGCTCGGCACCGCCCTGCACCACGCCCTGGCCGCCCTCACGGCGGAGGACGAACCGGCACGGGCCGAGTCGCGCGCCCGCCGAATCCGCGGTCTGGGGGGCTGAGCAGGCCTGGTCCGGGGACAGCCGGGAGGTGCCCGCAGCCGCCGAAGCTGGCCGCCGCTCCTTGACTTATGCAGGTAGATACCTGCATATTGAGCTGGTGGACGGTGAAGCCGCGGTGTTCCGGGCGCTGGCCGACCCGACACGTAGAGCCCTGCTGGACCGGCTCAGCGAACGCAACGGCCAGACCCTCGGGGAGCTGTGCGGGCCGCTGGCGATGGCCCGGCAGTCGGCGACCCAGCATCTAGGCGTGCTGGAGGCCGCGAACCTCATCACCACCGTCCGCCGGGGCCGGGAGAAGCTGCACTACCTCAACCCCGTCCCGCTCTGGGACATCCAGGAACGCTGGATCGATAAGTTCGAGCGACCCCGCCTGCGCGCGCTGAGCGCCATCAGGCAACGAGCAGAGGAGGGCGCCATGACCGGCCAGGCCGAGCTACGTCGTACGTGACCTACATCGAGAGCTCGCCCGAGCGGGTGTGGGAGGCGCTGACCGATCCGGACCTGACCGGCCGAGTACTGGGGGCACAGCAACGTCTCCGACTGGCAGGCCGGCTCGCGGTGGGAGCACCGGCGCGTGGACGGCTCGGGCATCGCCGACGTGATCGGCACCGTGCTGGAATCCGTGCCGCCTGCGGCGGCTCACGCTGACGTTCGACGCCCCCGGTGAGGTCGCGCAGCGGAGGGCCCGTCCACGGTGACCTTCGACATCGAGCCCTATCACGAGATCGTCCGGCTCACGGTCACGCACGAGAACCTGGCCGGCGGCGACGCCCTGGAGGCGGTCTCGGCCGGCTGGCCGGCCGTGTGCGCCAACCTCAAGTCCCTGCTGGAGACCGGGCATGTACTGCCCCGCGCACCACTGGGAGATGCACGCCGAGCTGCGCG
>CAVZKY010000051.1:0-182265 GCA_963775825.1 uncultured Actinomycetes bacterium | reverse complement strand
CCGGGCAAGAGCAAGGTGGTCGCTGCAAGACCCGCCATCGTCGCCCCAAAGAACAAGAAAACGCCAATCGCAGCGAATCCCGGCGGTTTACCATTGGCTTCGATTCCCCGCCTTTCATGTCCCGACTATAAACTGGAAGATCTTGCTGCGCTATGAAACCGATTACGGCAACCTCGGCTGTGGAGTTTTTAATCTGGCTGCTCATCGCCGCCTCCGCGATCGCGATGCTGGCGAAGCGCTTGCGGGCTCCCTACACTGTGGCACTGGTTGCAGGTGGCTTGATGCTAAGCGCCCTGCGTTTGCCTCGCCTGTCTCCGCTCGACCCCGGCCAACGCCCCGACTGGTTGACTCCCAATGTCATTCTGATCGTCTTTCTGCCCGCACTTGTGTTTGAGGGGGGCATCAAGTTGAACGTGCGCGACCTGGCGCGGAATTCAGCACCCCTCCTCCTTCTTGCAAATCTGGGTGTTTTCCTTGCTGCTCTGGTTACCGCCTACCTCGTGCACTGGACAACCGGCCTGCCCGTTGAAATTGCATTACTTTTCGGGGCTATTATTTCAGCTACCGACCCCATCTCGGTTCTCACCATCTTTAAAGACCTGCGGATGGACAAACGGCTCTCACTTATTGTCGAGGGCGAGAGCCTTCTGAATGACGGCACAGCAGCGTCGCTGTTTCAGATCGTTCTGGCCGGCATAATTTCAGGACACATGGGCGTTTCGAAGGGGGTAGGACAGTTTCTCTTCTCGGTACTAGGAGGAGCAGCCCTTGGCTCCTTCCTCGGGTACGCCGCGAGCAGACTCACGCGAACGATCGATGATCCCGAACTGCAGATCACCCTGACTGCGGTTGTTGCCTACAGCAGTTATCTGCTTGCTTATCAGTTGCATTTGTCGGGGATCTTAGCGACCGCATCCGCGGGCCTCATTGTCGGCAATCTGGGAACGAAAAATTGCAGCACGCAGACCAAAACCGCACTGGAGTCTTTCTGGGCCTATGTCGCCTTTATCATGAACTCTCTAGTCTTTCTGCTGATCGGGCTTGAGATACACGTCGGTGCGCTGGTGCGTTCCTGGCGTCCCGTAGTTCTGACCGTGGGAGCCGTTCTTGTTGGCCGCGCCTTATCCGTCTATCTACTCATACCAGTGAGTAACGCATTCACAGAGAAGATTCCACTGCGCTGGCAACACGTTATCGTGTGGGGTGGTCTGCGCGGTGCACTGGCGCTCGCTCTGGCGCTCAGTCTCGATAGTACATTTCCTGACCGCTCTAGGGTGCTCGATCTGACGTTTGGAGTCGTGGTTTTTTCTATTCTCGTACAGGGCCTCACACTGAAACCATTGCTACGAATTCTCGGTCTTGCGAATGGACGAGCCTAAGGAATGGAAGAGGAAGCGCTTGTCCTGATTTGAACTTGGTGGACGCGCTAATTTTGGGGACGTTAAGGGGATGATAACAGATGCTGTCCGGTATAATTTTGTACCAAACGTGCCAGTCTGTTCCAAAATCCTATTTATGAGTTTCGGTATCAGCCTTGGAACAGCAGCGACGGGATGTAACGCGAAAGATCGCCAGGCGTACCAAAATCTACAATTTAGGGAACAGGCCGACATCACACGATTAGGTAAGAGTTGCCGACCAACCGGGAACTACTCCTTCGTGGACACAAGAGCGTTTATCGGTACCAATCCGGGAGACCCGGTTCGATGAGCAACTCGACTGCTGTACTGACCGGTCGAGCGGTCTCAGCGGAGAAGCAATGACCAACGCCCGTTGAAAGTTCCCGTTTTTACCCATCCTTAAATAACTGCCTCTCATGTTTTCGAGCGACGCGCACGGTTCTTAGGTTCGTGCGCGTCGCGGAAGTTCGATGCTTGATTAACTCCTTGGACTTGCGGGGAACTTCTCCAGGAGCCAATCGAAAACGGCTGCGTGAGCGGCAAAATATCATCCGGTCGTTCGCGGAGCGGCGGAAGTCTGAGTTCGAAAACGTTGAGCCGGTAATATAAGTCCTCGCGAAAGTTCCCGCGCTCAATGGCCTTCAACAAATCGCGGTTCGTTGCGGCGATCACCCGAACATCGGCGCGGAGCACGTGGTTGCTGCCGAGACGCTGAAATTCCCGCTCTTGCAGCACCCGCAGCAGCTTGGCTTGCGCGGTCAGGGTCATCTCTCCAATTTCATCCAGAAACAGGACGCCACCGGCGGCCGGTTCGATCTGCCCGGGCTTCGCCTTCATCGCTCCTGTAAATGCCCGTGCTTCGAACCCGAAAAGCTCGGCTTCCAGAAGATGTTCTGGCAGGGCGGCGCAATTCAAGGCGACGAACCGCCGATCACGACGCGCCGACCCACGATGGATAAAGCGCGCAATAACTTCTTTTCCTGTCCCCGTCTCACCTGACAAAAGGACCGTGGCTTCAGTCACTGCGACCTGAGCCGACTTCTTGAGCACATCCTGCCATTGCCGTGATTCACCGATGACGCGACGATAACCGCCGAGGGCATCGAGTTCCTCCGTGAGCTGCTGCACGCGCACCTCAAGCCGCTCTGCCCGTGCATTCGCCTCCGCCGCCCGGCGCGCCTCCTCCGCCAGGCGTTGATGCGACATCGCGAGGGCGAAGTGACTGGCGATGCGCTCGGCGATCGGAAGATCGTCGTTCCTGAACCAACCCGGCTGTCGTGAGAAGAAATTGGCTAAAGCCTGCAGCCGTCCGCCAAAACGTATCGGAGCGCTGAGGAGGGTCACCATGCCGGCTTTCTGAGCCGGGCTACCTTCATAAACGGTATGATTGGGAAAGTCCTCGACGATCAATGCGCGCCATATTCCGGTCAAGATCCGCGGATCGTTCACAGCCGCTTCATAGGGGCTGGTCGCCTTCCCTGTTCCAGCGCCCACGAATACGCGAATGCGGTCGCCCGCCTCGCTGACCTCCACGACGCCCATCAGATCGTGCGGCAGCACGCCCTGTACAAGCTGCGCGACCCGGTCGAACACCTCGCGGATATCGAGGACGTCCGTAAGCGTGTTGAGAAGCCCGTTAAGAATTTCAAGACGCGAAGCAAGATCTTGCTGCTGCGGCGGTCGTTCGGAGGGATGGTCCGCAGGCCCCATGGTAGTTCATTATATTCTGCCGACGGCAGCAGCTTGCTAGGATCGAACCTGAGACCGTCGCCCCGCAAACCTGAAACAGCCACGGAGAGGCTGAAAACAATGGGATTAGTACCCGGAAGTCTTAGTGCAAGTCGGCATAGCGGAACCGATTCTGCGATTCCGTGCCTACGAGTTCCTCCCGGATGACGGGCAAGCCTGAAATAATCCCAAGGTAAGGTTTGCCGACAATTCGTGAGTTGATGGCGACAAGCGCGTTTAGCAGTACTGATTCGCATAATCGCGCCGAAATTCATCCTGACAGAATGGTCTGCCAACGGGACGAGAGACTGGGGACTATTGCGCAAGCAGCGTTGGCGATGTGATGTCATAGTGTGACTTTAGGCAGCGAGATTCTTCAGACGCTGTGCCGCGGTCTTCAAGATTTCGCGCGAAAGCTCCTCGTCCGATACGGCGCGAGCCATACCGATCGCACCGACCAGCGCACAATAGGTCAAGACTGCTTGCGATCTTGCACTGCCCCCATCAGTCTTGTTCGTGTTACGAATCAGAGTTGCGAGCAACTCAATGTTGTCCCGAATTTTCCGGCTGACGAGTGCGCGAGTGCGCCTGTCGCTGCGCGCGAGATCTCCTGCCAATGCGCCGACTGGACAACCTGTACCTGGATGATTGCGATGTGCTTCGCTCAAATAGTCATCGACTAGCGATTCGTAAGTGACCGGCGGACCTCCCGAGGCGGCGGCATCCACTTGACGCTTCCAGAGTTCGAGCGCAGAGCCGACCGCTTCAGCCACCAACGCGTCGCGCGAATTGAAGTGTTTGTAGAAGCCGCCCACGGTAAGGCCCGCGTTCTTTCATCAAGTCTGCGATTCCGATCCCGGCAAGCCCTTCTTCGCGGAACCTCTTTGAAGCGATAGCAACGATGCGCTCATGAGTTTTTGCTTTTTCAGCCTTGGAATGGCGCATGGCCCCCCTCAAAAAAGTTTGTAACTAAAGTCCGACTATACAAATCAAAGTCAGAGAATGGATTATAACGATAATCCATAATCAAAGAGACTCAACTAGAGAACGGAGAAATTAAAGATTATGAGCAATTCACCATCAAAAGGCACCGCCCTGGTAACGGGCGCCTCCAGGGGCATTGGAGCCGTCTATGCAGACCGTCTCGCAAAGCGTGGATACGATCTCATTCTCGTAGGCCGCAGCGAGGCGCCGCTCAAAGCGCTCACTGCGAGCCTCGCGAGTGCGAGCGGACGCCACATCACCGCGATCGTGGCGGACCTCAACAACCAGATAGATCTAGCGAAAGTGGAAACAAAGCTGAGGGAAGATTTGAGTATCACGATGCTCGTCAACAACGCTGGTACCGGCTCGGTCGCGCCTCTGCTTAATTCCGACATCGAAAGAATGGAAGAGATGATCGCACTTAACAGCATCGCCCTCACGCGACTGACTTACGCCGCGGCACCTGCATTCGTCAAGCGTGGCACGGGCACGATCATCAACATCAGCTCCATTGTTGGTATCTCGCCTGAGACGCTTAACGGTGTGTACGGCGCCACCAAAGCCTATGTTCTCGCCTTCAGTCATTCGCTGCAGCACGAACTCGCCGACAAAGGGATCCGCGTCCAAGCGGTCCTGCCCGGCGCGACGGCGACCGACTTTTGGGAAATCGCTGGCCTCGGTGGAAGAAACTGCCCCCGTCGATCGTCATGTCGGTGGAAGACATGGTCGATGCAGCGTTGGTCGGCCTCGACCAAGGCGAGCTGGTGACGATTCCGAGTCTTCATGATGGAGATGAATGGACTCGTTTCGAGGCCGCGCGCCGCGCCATCTCACAGCGCTTCGGCAATTCCATGCCCGCGTCCCGATACAGGATTCAGGCGCGAAAGTCGGCATAACGCGCTCTGATGCCGGCGTTGCGGAACGTGTCCGCAGATCAGTCTGGATTAGAAATTTGCGTGCCGGGCGTTCACGCCTCGCCAGCGTGCCTTGTTCGGGAGGAGTGCGCTGTAGTCGATAGAGCTGCAAAAACAGAAAAGAGAGGACTAGCAAAACAACATGACAAATATAGGGCCAGAAAAACACCAAGCAACAACGAAGAAGAGTTACCGGTAGTTCTCCTACACGGTACATCAGGACAGTCAGAAGACTGGTCTCAGGTAGTAGAACAGCTGACGAGGCACCGCCGCGTGATTTCGCCTAAACTATGCTGAATCGGTCGCTGGCACTGACTCGGCAAATGCACCGGGAGTATCCGATTTCGCAGATCGAGTTGTGGCAGCTGCCAGGGCTGGTGGCACGCATCGCTTTGACCTTGTTGGCTATTCCCTTGGAGCGGCGGTTGCCGCATCCATTGCGGCGGAGTATCCGGAGATGGTTCGTTCGCTGGTTCTTGTATCAGGTTTCAGTTATGGAGGTGACCCGCGAATGAGACTACAGTTCGATCTTTGGCTGCACCTGGCGCGGACGGACAAGATTGCCCTTGGCAAAGCTACTTCTCGTGAGCGGCCTCAGCCGCGAGTTTCTCTCAGCGTTCGACGAAAATACCATCGACGGAATCATCCAGAGCTTTGTGGCGATGAGTGACTGGCCTCTGATCGAGCAGAATATCAGGGTCGATCTCGCCCTGGATGTGCGGGAGCAGGCCAAGAAGATCAAGGCACCGACATTATCAATCACCGGGAAATACGACCAGATTGTGCCACCCTTCTATACTCAGGAGTTGGCTGATTTGATTCCCACTGCAAAGAGGGCCGAAATCCCTTCAGGACACTTGTCTTTTCTCGAAAAACCAGTCGATCTAGCCTCAGCGATGCTGACATTTCTACTTGAGAAGCATCCGAGCTACCACGCGACTCCTATGTTGTCGGCGCTTCTCAAGTAATCAAGTTGGGCATTGTGCGGACAAGCACTGGGAAGTCGGCTTGTGTGAGTCGATCCCAGAGACTCCTGGATCACGGGCAAGCAGGAAGTAATCCCAAGGTAAGGTTTGCCGACAATTCGGTCAGAACCTTGTCCTTCCCGTCCCAAAGTGCGGTATCCGGACCGTGAACGAGGAAGGTAGCGGGTCTTGATCGCCGGAGAAGCAGGAAAATCTATTGACTTGTACATCGCCATGTGGCAATATAGCTTAATGGCGATGGATACAGTTGATCGTTTGAGCTCGGTCTTTGCAGCGCTCGCAGATCCCACGCGCAGAGCGATTCTTGCTCGCCTTGCTTCCGGCGACGCCGATGTTTCGGAGCTCATGAAGCCCTTCGACCTGCGCCAGCCGACAATCTCTAAGCACCTCCGCGTCCTTGAACGCGCGGGCCTCGTCATGCGCACGCGCGATGCACAGAGGCGTCCACGCACACTCGTGGCCGTCCCGCTCAAGGACGTTTCCGACTGGATAGACCCTTTTCGCCGCTTCTGGGAACAGAAATTCGCCAGCTTGGACGGGTACCTGGGAGAGATGCAAAAAAAGGAGCAAACACGTGGACGGAAGAAACGATAGGGAGAGAGCACTAGTGAATAACATGGGGCCCGTCACAATTACGACTCCTGGTGACCGCCAGATCGTGATGGCTCGTCTGTTCGATGCGCCGAGGGCTGTTGTCTTCGAGGCCTGGACTAAGGCCGAACACGTCACACACTGGTGGGACCCGAGCGGTGTCCCACTCGCTGTCTGCGAAATCGATCTGCGGCCGAACGGCGCCTTTCGCTGGGTGAACCGCGCTCCGGACGGTGGGCGAGGGACACTCGTTCTCCGGCATCTATCGGGAAATCGTCCCGCCGGAAAAGCTCGTCTTCGGCGGCCTGCTCGGGACTGCGACGCTCGTCTTCACCGAGGATGGGAAGAAAACGAAGCTGACGATGACGATTGAGTGCGCGACCACCAGCGATCGCGACGCTTTGCTCCAGATGCGCGTCGATGCCGGCACGGCGCAAACCCTGGAAAACCTCGCCGCTTACCTGCCCACGATCACGTAAACCGGGTATGACGAGGAAGCGCAAGGGTTGCAGAAGCACAGCGAGGGACAAGACAGGAGGATCTATGAAACGGATTACGCTCGTCGTCATTCTCGCGATTGTGGTGTTCGGATCGCTGGTAATCCGGTATTCAGGAGGGAAGACTGTGAAATCGACCGGTGAAAATGGAACGACAACTTCGCGCGATGGCACGACCATCGCCTTTACGAAGAGGGGATCTGGGCCGCCGTTAATCATTGTGGACGGCGCTTTCTGCTATCGCGAAAACGGACCCGCTACGGAGCTGGCTTCTTTGCTCGCCCAACATTTCACCGTGTTCACTTATGATCGTAGAGGCCGAGGAGAGAGTGGTGACACGGCACCCTATGCAGTCGAGCGTGAAATCGACGATCTCCGGGCACTGGCAAAGGAGGCGGGAGCAGCGCCATATGCCCTGGGGATCTCATCCGGCGGGGCGCTTCTCCTGCAGGCAGTGGCAAGCGGCGTTGACGTGAAAACAATAGCCCTGTATGAACCGCCTTACTTGGTAGATGGCAATGCCCCTCGCTCGTTCGGAGACGTCAAGAATCGTTTGCAGTCGTTGGTTTCGACCGGCGATCGTGCCGGCGCGGTGAGGTTCTTCATGACCGACGTCTACGGTGCACCGCGTCTGTTTGTGTTCGCGATGCCGTTCCTAATGCCAAACGCGTGGAAAAGGAACAAGCTGGTCGTTCATACAACGCCTTACGACGTGACGATTGTCGCCGACAGGTCCGTATTGAACGAGCGACGTTCTTCGATCTCCGTTCCCGCGCTGGTAATCGGCGGAGAGAAGAGCCCCAAGGCACTCCGCGATGCGGTCGTGGCTGTGGCGAACGCCCTTCCGAACGCGCATAGCCGATTCCTTCCCGGCCAAGACCACAACATTTCCGGTCCCGCCCTGGTTCCTATCCTGTTTGAGTTCTTCGGTACGAGCTAGGTGACCTTGCACCGTAGATCGCGACCATGCAGAAATCGGGTTGGGTGACGGGCGGTGAGCAGCAATACTGAGGGATCCTTCGTCAGGAGACAAACATGCGGAGAATACAGGTCAGCGCAATCGCAGTGAAAAAGATAGCGACGGTCTTCCTGGTTGTCACTGCATGGCCAGCCATTGCACAGGATGTCAAGACACCTTATCCGACCATGGCCCCGGTTGACCAATACCTAATGGAGGATCGGGAGGCCGAAATCGCGCTGGCGCGAAGTGCGAGCATCGTGGGCGGCAAGCCGTTTTTCTACGCAAACTGGACGCCGCGATGATGCCGCCCGATGAGCCGACCAGCCCCCTGACCTACCTCCAGTGGAACTGGGGCGAGGCGTACGAGATCACCGGAGCCGCCGGCATTGGCTCGCCCAGCGCCGCGACGACGACCGGACGCTGACCGCCGACAGCCCCGAACTGCTGCGGGAGCTGATGATTGAGGACTACTCGGCGCAACCTGTAATGCTGCCGCGCTAACAGCGAATATAACTGCTGCGTACGAATGGCTACTGGCCTATTGGTCGCGTGGCGCCTCCCATAAATGGGAATTGAGGGTAGCGCCCCCACCACCACCCATTCAGGAGGACGACACGCAAACGCCACGCCAATTACAAAGGAGTGGAGCCGCACGAGCAAGGGTAAGCATTCAGCCTTGCATGAATTGGGTGAGGTCCGCTGACGCTGTGTGACCGCGGACGGCCTGGTCGTGCCGGTCAGGCCGGGCTGGGGATCGGCGGCATCCAGGGACGGCCGAGGAGCGCTTCGCGCAGGGCGGTCAGCACGTCGGCTCCGTGCTTGCCGGCGGTGGAGATGTAGCCGCGGATCGCGTACCGGTGGCGGGTGGTGTCTTCGGAACGGACAGGCCGGAGATTTTCTGCTGGGTCTTCGCAGGCCGCAGATCCCGTTCGGCGTCGTTCGATGTGGGCGGGATCCGCAGGTCATAGGCGAACCGCACGACGTCGTCGTGGCGGTCGCGGAGGTCTTCCAGCAGCGCCCGGTGCTTGAGCTGCCCGCGGCCCTGGCGGCGGGGCACCTCGGACAGGCCGACGAGCACGCCGTGCCGGAATGCGTGGATGAGCGGGGCGGCGATCTCGTCCGGAATGGCGGCGAGGCCTCTGGCGCGGGCCAGGTTCGCCTGGTGGATCAGGTCGCGCAGTGCGTCGCGGATCTGGGCTGGCCAGTGCGCGCCGGGGTAGGTTTCGGCGGCGTCTTCGCAGTCACGGATCAAATGCTGGCAGCAAAGCTGGTGGATCAGCCCGCCGAACTCCGCGGCGTCATAGTTCTGGTAGCGGTCATGCACCACCACTGTGCCGTCCATGTCCGGGAGCACGAACGCCTTGAAGGTCTCCAGGGTCCGGTCGCCGAGCAGGTAATAGGTGAGCCGCCGGGTGCAGGCGACCAGCAGGTAGCGCTTGCGGGATTTCGGGCCGGGGCCGACCCGGATGGGGGTTTCATCGGCGCTGACCACATGGGCCAGGATGATCAGCGCCCGGATCAGCTTGTTCGCCTCGGCGACTGCGGCGGCGGCCCGCGTGAGCATGCCGTGCACGAACCCGGCGGAGGGTTTCGCGCCGGTCAGGGATTCGATCAGCTCTGCGCAGCGGTGCACCGGGATCGCATGGGCGACCATCAAGAACACGCACCACGCCTGGAGGTTAGGGCCGTAGGACACCTTCGACGCGCTGACGCCCTCCGGCCTGCGTGCCCGCCAGACCTTCCCGCATCCGCACGCGACCTCGTGCAGGTCATGCTGGATCACCTTCGCCGCGGCCAGCGGAATCTCTGCCTGCTGATGCGAGGCCGCCACCCCGAGATCCCGCCCGTCCACCAGCGGTGCACCGCACCCGCAGGCCCCGTCCGGGAAATGCGGGATGGTGTCATCAGGGGTCTTGCTCCAGGCCAGGTGCGAGCCCGGCGCCCCCGGCTGCTTACCCGGGCTGCGCCCGCCGCCCTTCCTGCGCCCGGCGCTGCCCTCTGGCGGCTTGCGGCCCGGCTGGTCATCCATCGACGGCGGGAGGGATGAGTTCCCGCTGTTGCGAGACAGCAGATGCTCCAGCCGCTCCAGCTTCGCCGCCAGCTTCTCATTAGCATCTGTCAGGTCCGCGACCTGCCCAGCCAGCGCCGTGATCTGCCCATCCTGAGCAGCAAGCCGGCCAGCCTGCTCGCCGGCGAGCACAATCAGCTCATCACGCGACATCTCCTCCGGCGCAGCCACCCGAAGATCAAACTCCGGCACCGGCCAGCCCGGAACGACACGCCCAGCGCCGCCAGATTGGTCACGGCACGAACCTGGCGGGCCTGCCACGGGCCGCTGCCGGGCGCGGACGCGCGGGATCGCCGCCGGTCACGCTGATACGGCGGCCAGGGCCGCTTCGCTGACACGCCAGCTTTCGTATCCGCGCTGCTCGTCGACGAGGACTTCCAGCAGCCCCGCCCCCTTCAGCCGCCCGGCCGCCTTCTCAATCACATCCGTGGCAGCGACGTGCTCTTCTCCAGGCCGAAGGGAGTGATGTACGAGGTCCCCCGACACCGGGCGCCCGAATTCGTCCAGCGGCCGCGCCGTCGACGTCGCAGTGACGATCGCGCCGAACACAAGCAGCGCCTCCGGCTCCGCCAGCGCACCAATCATCACACGTGCGTCGCTGCTGACCATGCACGTCACAATAGCGATGACCAGCAGCAGCCGACCGCCAGCCTCAGATCCCCGGGAACCGGCCAGCAACTCCGCCGAACAGCTGAATGCTTACGCAAGGCCGCAAAGAACGCCGAACCGAACGCGGCCGTCCCCACGAACGAGGCGACCACGAACGAGGCGACCACGTACGAGGCGACCACCGAGCCGAGGACGGCCAGCCCTGCCCCGAAGCCTGCCGCCACCGTCGATAGGCAGATTGTCGAGCGTTTCAAGCCCACCGTTGACGGCACCGAGCCGACGACGGCGACGTGCCAGCATCCCAACAGCAACATCACGATGGACGTTGGGGTCACCTGCGCACGGAACCTCGCCCGCGGCCTTGATGCCAAGCTGGCCTAGCGGCGCCCGCCACGCTTTTCTGACCTGCAGGCGATCCGCCTGCCCTTACACGGTCAGCGCTCAGGCAGAGACAGGCGCAGCGCGCACCAGGGAATCGTAGGTCTCCCCGGTCTGCTCAGCCTCGATACCGAGTGACGCCACGAACCGGGACAGCTCGTCCTGCACGGCCTCACCGGGCACGTCGCCGGGCACCACGCGCTCCACCTCAAGAAACACGCCCAGGCCGTCCAGCTCATCCACGCACACCACCAGGTCACCGAAGGTCGCGGTGCGCCGCGTCTTGACGATCCGGACCGTCGGCCAGAAACCCATCGCGAGGGTCGCGTGGTGCATCTGATCACGGTCCGCGACAACCGTCTCGTGCTCCTCGCATGACAGCACGTTTTCAGCCGGGCGCTTCACGGTGAAGACATGCCTGCCGCCCATGGTGCGCAGGCGCGCGAAGGGCACCCCGCATCTGGCATCCCCGTAAGCCCAGCCGTCAGGCGCGTACGCCTGATCGTCCTGGCGGACAGGGGCGCCCAGCTCGATGCCCCGTCCTTTCAGCGCCGCGAACAGAGCTTCCGCGTCCCGGATCCGGTATTTGACCTCAATCTCGCGCACTGCGCCTCCGCGAGCGTAGACCCTCACCAGCTGACAGGCCGCCACCCTGCCACAGGCGGCCAGCCACCTGCCACAGACTCGCCGGAGCAACAGACACCGACCGCGGCCGGCAATGTCGCTGATCATCAACCGGGCTCCGGCTGCTTACCGGGCTCCGGCTTCGTCCTAACGAAAGACGGTAACGCTCGCACCGCGGGGTTCACGCCGATCCAGCAGGGTAGGAGACCACCCCGCACGCAGCCGGTTCAACTGGGCGGCGGCGGGAGCTCACCAGCACAACGGCGGGACGCGAAGCTGTCCAGCACCAGGAACGGATGATAAGTTCTCGCCAATAATCTAGTTATCTAGCCGAGATAATCCGGAACCCGTGTCCTGATGGAGTCTTGCCTGCTGAGGAGGCCCGTGGCACTGCCAAACTTCCTGGTGATCGGTGCGCCGAAGGCGGGTACCACGGCGCTGCACGCAGCCCTCGCCAGTCATCCGGCGCTCTACATGTCGCCGATCAAGGAGCCAAAGTTCTTCCTCAGTGACGGGCCGCCACCCACCCGGGGCGGCCCCGGTGACGCGCTGACCTACCGGGAGCACGTGTGGAAGCGGCAAGACTACGAGGCCCTCTTCGATGCCGCTCCGGACGGAACGCGGCGCGGCGAGTCAACGCCGCTGTACATGTACGACCCCGACGCCATGCGCCGAATCCGGGATCTGATCCCGGACGCCAGGCTTATCGCGATCATCCGGGATCCGGTCGAGCGCGCCCATTCGAACTGGACCCATCTCTGGTCGGCCGGGCTTGAGCCAATCGGCGACTTCGTCCAGGCGTGCGGGGAGGAGGAGCGCCGCATCGCCGCGGGCTGGGCCTCGTTCTGGCACTACACCGGGCTCGGGCGGTACGGCGAGCAGCTCGAGCGCATCTTCACGATGTTCCCCCGTGAGCAGGTCCTCGTTATCCGGTACCGCCAGCTGGTGGATGACCCCGCCGCCACCCTCGACAGCATCTTCGATTTCCTGGGTGTGGAAAAGGGGCTTGTCACCGAGATCCCGCGGCAGAACGTCACCGCGCATCCCGAGGCGACCCTCGCGCACCGGGCGGTCGCCCAGACCCTGCGGGCGGGCTCGGCGGTGGGCCGGTTCCTCCCGGGTTCGGCGGCGGCCGGCCTGACGGCCCGGATGGAACAGTTCCTGCAGCGCGACAACCGTGAACGGCAGCCGCTCAGCTGGCAGCAGCGCCAGGAACTCATCCCGCGGTTCCAGGCCGACCTGGAACTGCTCGAACGGGTCCTCGGCGCGGACTTCAGTGACTGGCGGACGCCGCGTGACCGTTCCGGTGGGATGGTCGGGGCCCGGCCGGAGGGACAGGCGCAGGCCAAGAACGGCCGGCCCGTCCAGCCGGGCGGAGGCCGGGCTTCCGGGGAACAGGCAACGGCGCATCGGAGCCCAGGGAGAACGGCGCACCGGAGCCCAGGGAGGCGGCGTCGCCGCGTCGGTGACCGGCGGTCGGGACAAGCGGCCCGCGGGACACCGGCGGGAACAGCTGACCAGCCCGTACGGGCTGGCGAACCGGACTACCTGCAGCTCGGTGCGCAGGTCGTGGGCGCCGTCGGGCCGCGTCATCTCGTAGTAAAGGCGCGTGCGGCCATCCGGGAGTGACAGCAGGTCCAGGTACCGAAGGCCGCCGCCGTGATACGGCGACCACGCGAGCGGCTCGGTGCCCACGGCGGCCAGCACCGTGGGCTCTGTGCCGGTAGCGACACCGGTTCGCTCCTCGTAGTTTTCCGCCGCGCTGGCCCGGCCGTCGTAGTAGGCCACGATTGTGTCCCCGTCGCAACAGACCGATGTGACCCGCGCACCCCGCGAGTCCCAGTGGCCTGGCCGCCCGCTGAGCGCGACCCCATCCCATGTCCAGTTGATGCCGTCCGTGCTGCAGGCGTATTCGGTGACCATCTGGTCGGCCTCCGCAGGGTCGTCCAGCGGATGGCAGGTGACCCACATGTCCCACTCGTCGCCGCGCCGGACGATCACCGGGTCCTTGACGCCCTTCTTCGAGTCACCTGGCAGCACGACGTAACTGCGCCGCGAATCGAACTCGGCCGGGTGGGCCGCCTCGACCACCTCGACCCGCCAGTGCTTCGTGCCCGGCGTCGCACAGCTCAGGTACAGCCGCCAGGAACCGTCCGGGGTCCGCACCAGATAGGGGCGCTCCAGGGAGTCGGTGGCCATTTCTTCCTTGTAGATCATGGTCACCGGGTCAAAGCGCTCTCCGTCGGTGGAGCGCGCGACCGCTACGGCGTACCCTCGGCCGTGGCCTAGTGGCCGCCGCAGCCGGTACGCGAGGAAGATCTCCCCGTCCGCGAGCACTGCGGAGGGGCCGCCCGCCCAGTACCCTGCTCCCTGGCCGGGCGCGTCTACCGCCACCACTCCGGCGCCGGGGCGCGGAAGGATAAAGGCGCCGGGCCGGGGCGGATCACGCCGGGTACCTCGCGCCTCTGGAACGTCATCCGAGCCGCGTTCACCTGAAAGCACACCAGCATGATAGGCAATTGGTGGTCCTTACGACGCCGCTGCGCTGTGCCGTTACGAAGCGGGATTGCCCGCTGCTCTTTGTAGTCGAGCGATGCGATGCCGGATGTGCTGGCGCTGGCCGGCCTGATCACTGGCCAGGCGACCGGGATCGGCATGTCATCGTTTGCGGCTGATAACGTCTTGTAACCGGAGCTTCACTACTTAGCGTTACTTGCCTCGGGGGTTCTCGGTGGATCACATGCCTGTGACAATGGGAGCATGAGCGACGGCGAGCGTGGCCTCCTCGGAGGCGTTGACACCGGTCCGGAGGGGGAAACCAGAGAAGCGGCAGTGCACGGTGAGGTGCGTGATGAGATGCCGCCGGTGACCGCGAGCCGCGAGGCGCCGGAAGGCATCGCGCCGGTACCCGAGTATCGCAAGACCCGGAAAAGCGGCAGCCGGCACAACGGCCACGCTGCCGCTGCCAATCACGCCCGCCCCGATAACCGCAGCAGCCACAAGTCCAAATCCAGCCACAACGGCCAGGACGACGCCGCAGGGCCCAGCCCGGCGGATCTTCCCCCGCTTCCCGCGAAGCGTTACCTGGACCGGGAGGAAAGCTGGCTCCGGTTCAACCAGCGGGTGCTGGAGCTGGCCGAGGACGAGAGCGTCCCGCTGCTCGAGCGCGTCCGGTTTCTGGCCATATTCGCCAGCAACCTGGACGAATTTTTCATGGTCCGGGTGGCTGGCCTGATGCGGCGGATGGCCGCGGGCCTCCCGGTCGAGGGGGTCAGCGTCCAGCTTCCGGGCCAGGTGCTCAACGGGACCCTCGAGCTGGCGGGCAAGCTGACCGCGCGCCATGCGGCCTGCTTCATCGACCGGATTCTGCCCGCCCTCAGTGCCAACGGCATCGAGCTGCTCCGCTGGAAGGAGCTGTCCTCGGACGAGCGGGCCAACTTGCGGGAACTGTTCCACGAGCGCATCTACCCGGTGCTGACGCCGCTGGTCGTGGACCCGGCGCATCCGTTTCCCTTCATCTCCGGCCTGTCTCTCAACCTGGCCGTCATGGTCGCCGACCCGCGGACCGGAACAACGATGTTCGCCCGGGTCAAGGTTCCCCCGCTGCTGCCCCGGTTCCTCGCCGTCTCCCCGCAGCGGTTCGTGCCCATCGAGGACGTCATCGCCGCGCACCTGCACCAGCTGTTCGCGGGCCTGGACATCCTGGAGCAGCATGTCTTCCGGGTCACCCGGGTCCG
This sequence comes from uncultured Actinomycetes bacterium, assembly GCA_963775825.1. Lineage (GTDB taxonomy): Bacteria > Actinomycetota > Actinomycetes > Streptosporangiales > Streptosporangiaceae > Bog-532. Next base: position 166,788 of record CAVZKY010000051.1, on the reverse strand, counting down.
GGACCTGGAGGTGGACGAGGATGTCACGGAGGATCTGCTGCAGGCCCTGGAGCGGGAGCTGCTCCGGCGGCGCTTCGACCCCGCGGTCCGGCTCGAGGTGGAGGACTCGATGTCCAGCGACGTGCTGGACCGGCTGGTCACCGAGCTTGAGGTGGACCGCCGTGCGGTGTACCGGGTGCCGGGGCCGCTGGACCTGTCCGGTCTGAACGCGATCGCGGACCTCGACATCGGCGAGCTGCGGTACCCGCCGTTCGTGCCCTCATCATCCGCGATCCCCAAAGACACGGACATCTTCGCCGCCCTCCGTGAGCACGACGTCCTGGTTCACCACCCGTACGAGTCGTTCACCACCAGCGTCGAGCGGCTCATCGAGGCGGCGGCGGCCGATCCGAACGTGCTGGCCATCAAGCAGACCCTGTACCGCACCAGCGGCGACTCGCCGATCGTGGACGCGCTGATCGACGCGGCCGAACTCGGCAAGCAGGTGGTCGTGGTGGTCGAGATCAAGGCCCGCGGCGACGAGCGGGCCAACATCGCCTGGGCCAGGAAGCTGGAGGAAGCGGGCTGCCACGTCGTCTACGGCTTCGTCGGCCTGAAGACCCACTGCAAGGTCCTGCTCATCGTCCGGGAAGAGGCCGATGGAACGCTGCTGCGCTACTGCCATCTCGGCACCGGCAACTACAACCCGGCGACGGCCCGGCTGTATGAGGACATTGGCCTGCTGACTGCCGACCCGACCGTGGGCGAGGATGTCACTGACCTCTTCAACCACCTCACCGGGTACAGCCGCCAGGACTCCTACCAGCAGCTCCTGGTCGCGCCGGAATCACTGCGCGCGGGTCTGGTCGGACGGATCGCGCACCAGGCGGATCGCCAGCGGGCCGGAAAATCTTCCCGGATCCAGTTCAAGTGCAACGCGCTCATCGACGAGGTGGTCGTCGACGCGCTGTACCAGGCGTCGCAGGCCGGAGTGCCGATCGACCTGTGGATCCGCGGAATCTGCACGCTGCGCCCGGGCGTCCCGGGGCTGTCGGAAACCGTCCGCGTGCGCAGCATCCTGGGCCGCTTCCTGGAACACTCGCGGGTCTACGCCTTCGGCACCGGGGCGGACGGCGAAGCCGACCCCGACGCGCTCGGCGAGGTGTGGCTGGGCAGCCCCGACATGATGCACCGGAACCTTGACCGCCGGGTGGAAACGATCGTGCGGGTCACCGATCGCGGGCATGCCCGGGAACTGCGGCGACTGCTGAAGCTGGGTATGTCCGACGAGACGGCCTCGTGGTGGCTGGACGCCGACGGGACCTGGACCCGGCGGGGCCGCGGGCCCCACGGTGAGCGGCTCCGAGACATCCAGGCCATGCTCATCGGGGACCGTCGCCTGCGAGCCGCCGATGGCTGATCCCCCGGCTCCCGCACCCCGGCCGGGGACACCCTCCGGTGGCTGGCTCGGGCCGGACGTGATCGAGGCCGCAGGCGCGATCGTCTGGCGGCGCGGTCCGGACGGCCCGGAGGTGCTCCTCATCCACCGCCCACGGCGCGATGACTGGTCGCTGGCCAAGGGCAAGCGCGAGCCGGGCGAGATGCTGCCGCAGACCGCCGTGCGCGAGACGGTCGAGGAGACCGGCCTGCGCCCGGTCCTTGGCCGGCGCCTGCAGACCGTCCAGTACCTGGCCAGCGGGCGGCCCAAGTGCGTGCACTACTGGGCGGCCGCGCACCCGATGGATGGCCCTGGCCTTGCCTCGTCGTTCACCCCGAACGATGAGGTCGACGGGTTCGAGTGGCTCAGCCTCCCGCGCGCCTACGAACGGCTCTCCTACGCCGACGACGCCGTGGTGCTCGGCGATTTTGCGAAGTGGCCCTACCGGACGGCCGCGCTGGTCATCATGCGGCATGCGTCCGCGGGCGATAAGCACGACTGGGACGGCGACGACCTGCTCCGCCCGCTCGACCGCAAGGGCCAGGCCGAGGCGCTGGCCCTTGTCCCGCTGCTCGCCTGCTTCGATCCCGTTCGCATCGTCAGCTCGCCTGCGGTCCGCTGCACCGAAACGGTGGCGCCCTACGCTGCGCACATCGGGGCGCCGATTGAGGTGGACCACACGCTCACAGTGCCCGACCGTGCCCAGGCTTATTCGGCGCGAACGAGCCCTGATCATCCGGTCACTGATGTCGCGCGGCTCCTCGCCGATGGCGTGCCGACGCTCGTCTGCGCGCACGGGGAGAACATCCCGCAGCTGCTCGGCGGGGCGTGTGAATATCTCGGGGCCAAGCCGCCCAGCGACCCTTCCCTGCCCAAGGCCGGCTTCTGGGTCCTTCAGGCCGGGGAGAGCACGCTCGCCGGGCTGGAGCGCTACGAGCTGCCGCGCCGCGATTGACCTGGCGTTCCGCGGTCGCCTGCCGCCGGCGGTGCCGTCCGGTCCGCTCGCTCACCGTTGGCAGCCTCGGGGTCCTGAGTAAGGCCATCTTGGGCTGGCGGGTCCTGGGCCACGCCGTCCTGGGCCTGGCCAGCTTGGATGGGCGGGTCCTGGGCCACGCCGTCCTGGGCCTGGCCAGCTTGGGACGGAGCCGGCTCAGCAGTATCACGCGCCTCCTTGGCCTCTCCGGCCTCCCCGGCCTCCTCGGCCTCAGCAGCTCCCCGGCCTCCGGTTCTCCGGCCTCAACGGCCTCTTTGGCCTGCCCGGCCCCTTTGGCCTCAGCGGCCTCCCCGGCTTTTCCGGCCTCAGCGGCTTCAGCGGCTTTTCCGGCCTCCTTGGCCTTCCCGGCCTCCTTGGTCTCAGCGGCTTCTTCAGTCTCCCGAGACGCAGAGACCCCGCGGGAAGCCGTAGTCCCGGTGGGCGCTGATGGCTCAGGTGACGCCTGGGCCGCTGACGCTGCCCTGGTCCGGCCCCGGGCCCGCCGCCGCAGCAGCCACCGCGCGATCAGCGCGGCGACGAGCACCACCAGCGCGATCAGCAGGTACAGCGAGTAACGCGTGATCTGGTCGTAGATGGTGATGATGTGGTTCCCGGCCACGTAACCGAGGGTGACCCAGACGCCGACCCACAAGGCGGCGCCGAGCGTGTTGAACACGACGAACTTTTTCCAGTGCATGCCGGTGATGCCGGCCACGATGCCGTTGGCCTGCCGGAGCCCCTCGATGAAGCGCGCCGCCACGATGATCTTGCCGCCGTGGCGATCAAAGAAGTACTCGGCCTTGTCCAGCCGCTCGGCGGTCAGGAATATGTACTTGCCGTAGCGCAGGGCCAGTGCCCGGCCGCCGAAGTGCCCGATAGCGAAGCCGATGTTGTCACCGGTGATCGCGGCGAGCGTGGCGATCACGCCCACCAGTACGACGTTCAGCCGGCCCGCGCCCGCGTACAGCGAGGCCGCGATCAAGATGGTCTCGCCCGGCACGGGGATACCGAAGTCCTCCACCAGGACCAGCCCGGCCACGGCCAGGTACCCGTAGTGGTTGAGCACCGGCTCCAGTGCGCCGAAGAGCCCCGGCAGCGCGGGTGAGGTCATCAGGATCGCGGCGTGGGTACTCCGGTCTTCGGGCCGGGGCGGAACGCCGCTTCACCTCCCCGGAATTGTCGGCGGTATTCGATAGTGTGTTCGCATGTCCCGGTACCGGCTGCACCCCACCCCCGCCCAGGAAGCGGTGCTGCCGGGACCATTGCCACGCGGACGTGAACGCGGCCATCAACATCGCGGCGGGGCACCCCACCCGCCTCCCCAGCCCCCTTCACTCGCGGGGAGGCTTACGGGATCACCCGGCCGGTGAACCGCGAACCTCAACTGCTGCTCCCATCGGCGTAGTAGCTGGAATCCCCCGGCCTTGGTCCTTCAGGCGCGGGAGGATGTCAAGCTTCGGTCTCAGCCTCGGTATCGGCCTGCTGGATGATGGCCGGGCCGTCCCCGCCGGGCCCGTGCACATCGGGGCTGTGCGCCACCGGGTCTTCGATCGCGGCGGCGATGGGCCCGGCGGTCAGCTCACGCTGCCAGGGACGGGCGCCGTACCGGGCCAGCGCCGTCTCGACCGCGAGCGGATCGGGCGGGTCCGGTGGCTCCCAGCTGATCCGGCGTAGCGCGTCCGGCGGGAGCAGGTTCTCCGCAGGCATGGTGTGCGCCGCGGCCAGGTCGGCCACGGTGGCGCGGATGGCCACGAGCCGCGCCGCGGCGGCGGGGTCCCGCTCGGCCCACCGGTGGGTCGGCGGCGGCCCACCGGCGGCCGCGGCCCCGCCCGTGTCCGGCAGGGCGCTTTCCGGCAGGGCCCGCGCCCGACGGATCACACCGAGCCACTCCGCCAGATGCCTGCGCGCGACCCGGCTGGTGAACCCCGGTATCCGGGTCAGCGTGGTGTTGCTCGTAGGCAGTGCCCGGGCTGCCTCCACGATCGCAGCGTCCGGCAGCACCCGGCCTGGGGACAGGTTCATATCCTGCGCGATCTTGTCGCGCTGCTCCCATAGCTCACGGACGACCGCGAGGCTGCGCCGGCTCCGGACCCGGTGGATGCCGGAGGTGCGGCGCCACGGATCGGGGCGCGGGGCCGGTGGGGCGGCGGACAGCACCGCCGCGAACTCCTGCCGGGCCCAGTCCATCTTGCCCTGCTCGACCAGCATGTCCGCCAGGGCGTCCCGCAACTCGGTGAGGACCTCGACGTCCAGCGCGGCGTACCGTAGCCAGTCCGCGGGGAGCGGCCGGGTCGACCAGTCGGCCGCCGAGTGCCCCTTCTCCAGGTGCAGCCCGAGCACGGTCTCCACCAGCGTGCCCAGCGCCACCCGCGGGAACCCGAGCAGGCGCCCGGCCAGCTCGGTGTCGAACAGGCTGCGCGGGCGGTAGTTCAGCTCGGACAGGCACGGCAGGTCCTGCGACGCCGCGTGCAGCACCGCCTCGGTCCCGGCCAGCGCCGCGTCCAGGCCGGACAGGTCGGGGCAGGTGATCGGGTCGATGAGCGCGGTGCCCGCGTCTTCCCGGCGGAACTGCACCAGGTAGGCACGGTGGCCGTACCGGTAACCGGACGCGCGCTCGGCGTCGACCGCAACCGGGCCGGTCCCTTCGGCCATCGCGCGGGTCACCCGGGCGAGCTCTTCGGCGGTCTCCACAACCGGTGGCAGGCCATCCCGCGGCTCGAGCAGGGGCACGACCTGCCCCACGTCCCGGGCGGGCTGGCTCTCTGCGGTCACCGGCGCCGCCGGCTCTGCTCCGCCGTCCGGCGGCGGCAGCGGCAGCGTGCCGATCGCCAGCGGCGGCAGCCCAGCCGCGGCGGCCAGTGAATCGCACCAGGCGGTGACGTGCGCGGCGATGTCCAGCGTTTCCGGATCGTCGGGGGCGGCGCGAACGCCCGGCCCCGCCAGGTCCCTGCCCGCGGGCGCCGGAGACCAGGAGGCCCGCTGCTCGTAGCCGTGCACCGGTTCTTCGTCCGCCTTGCCGCCGAAGCCCTCCGTCGTCACCCGGGTCACCGTCCCGCTCGGGACGGCGTAACCGGGCGTGCCCGCGTCCAGGGCCTCGATCAGCCAGCTCCAGCCGACCTGGCCGAGCATCGGGTCGGCCGCGATCTCCGGGTCGATCTCCGCCCGCAGATAGCTGATCAGCCGGTAGCAGCCATGCCAGCCTTCGGGCCCCTCCGGGTCGTACAGCAGGACCAGGCGGCCCCAGGCCACATCGGCGCCCTCGCGGGACACGGTGGCCGCGGTCGCGGTAGCGTGGGGGGCGAGCCGCTTGGGCGGGGGCATATCCTCGAATGTGAACTCGGCCCGCAGAGCGCTCTGCCGCTCCAGCCCCTCCTGAAATCCGGCCATCGCGGCACTGAACACCGCAACCGCCTCCTCGTCGCCGCGCTGCGACGTGTCACGTGGTACCGGCTGCCTGGGTGCAGGCCGGTCGGCCGATCTCATGTACAGAGCGTATGCCGCAGCCGCTGCTTCCTCACGCAAGTTGTGACGCGAATAACGCCGCTTACGAGCCTCGTGCCGGTTTCACCCGAACTCATGCCGCACGGCCGGGGCGACGCGGTGCGTCCCCGCGGTACGGCTCCTCCTGCGGGACGAAGCCCACGATCAGGGCCGTCCCGCATTCGCAGCAGGCCCATTCGGGGCAGTGCCCGTCCGGCGAGTCGGGGCAGTGGCCGACGCCGTGGAACTGCTCGAACAGTTGCTCCCCAGCGCATCCGGGACAGTACCAAGGCAGCTGGCGCATCGCCGGTGACCTCCTTCGCTGGCACTTCTCGGGGCTGAGGACGATATTGGCACGTGTGTACGACAATCCGGGGGAGGTTCGGCGGCGTGTCAGTAATCCGGTCGTGAGACGATCGCTGCTGTGACGTCGCTTGCGAAGGACTCGCCGTTCCTGCGTGCCTGCCGCCGGGAGCCGGTGCCCTACACCCCGGTCTGGTACATGCGCCAGGCCGGCCGGTCGCTACCCGAATACCAGCAGGTCCGCGCGGGCGTTCCCATGCTGGAGTCGTGCACCAGGGCCGACTTGATCATCGAGATCACCCTGCAGCCGATGCGGCGTTACGACGTGGACGCGGCCATCTTGTTCAGCGACATCGTGGTGCCGCTGAAGGCGGTAGGGCTCGGCATCGACATCAAGCCCGGCGTCGGCCCGGTCATCGAGGAGCCCATCCGCAGCGAAGGCGACCTGGCGCGGCTGCGCCCGCTCGAGCCGGGTGACGTGCCCTACGTCACCGAGGCCGTAGCCGCGCTGGTGGCCGAGCTTGGGGCCAAGCCGCTGATCGGCTTCGCCGGCGCGCCGTTCACCCTCGCGTCCTACCTCATCGAGGGCGGCCCGTCGCGTAACCACGACCGGACCCGGGCCATGATGTACGCCGAGCCCGGGCTGTGGCACGCGCTGATGGACCGGCTTACCGCGATCACGATCGGCATTCCTGGAGGTCCAGGTGGCCGCGGGCGCCTCGGCCGTTCAGCTGTTCGACTCCTGGGTCGGCGCGCTCAGCCCGGCGGACTACCAGACGTTCGTGCTCCCGCACACCAGCCAGATCTTCACCGCGCTGACCAGCCAGGGCGTGCCGCGCATCCACTTCGGCGTCGGGACCGGAGAACTGCTCGGCCTGATGCGGCAGGCCGGCGCCGATGTGGTCGGGGTGGACTGGCGGGTGCCGCTGGATGAGGCCGCGGGCCGCGTCGAGGCCGGGACAGCTTTGCAGGGGAACCTGGATCCGGCCGTGCTGCTCGCGCCGTGGGAGGTCGTCGCCAAACGGGCCCGTGCCGTGCTCGTTCAGGGGCGGATCACGGAAAGTCACATCTTCAACCTGGGTCACGGCGTGCTGCCCGAAACCGACCCCGGCGTTCTGGCCCGACTGACCGATCTCGTGCACGAGGAGTCCGCGCGCTGAGGTCCTTTATCGGCTTGTCCCGGCCCGCTTATTCCGGCTGGCGACGATGCCTGACGCAGTGCTTCGCTGAACACGCTGACGGCTTGCGCCCCCGACACACCGAGCCGGCCTTCGAACACGAAGAACGGGACGCCGCTGATCCCCAGCTCGCGGGCCTGCCGTTCGTCGCTGCGGACCTCATCGGCGTAGTCGTCGCCGTCCAGGGTCTGCTGCACGTCCCCCGGGTCGAGCCCGGCGGCTGTGGCCACCTCGGCCAGCGTGCCCGGATCGAACACCGGGCGGGCTTCGGCGAAGTAGGCGCGGTAGATCCCGTCCAGCAGCTTGTGCTGGAAGCCCTGGGCCCGGCCGAGCTGCAGCACCCGGTGGATGTCGAAGGTATTGCCCATCTCCCGGTCCGGCCGGAAGCCCAGCCCCTCGGCCTCAGCCAGGCTCGCCAGCTGGCCCTCGGCGGCCTCGGCGTCCGCCGCCGACAGCTGGTACTTGGTGGCCAGCATCTCCCGGACCGGTATGGTCTGGCCCCGCGGCCAGCTCGGATCCAGCTCAAAGGACCGGTAGACGACCTCGACCGGCGGCTGGCGGCCGAAGGCGTCCAGTGCTCTTTCGAACCTCGCCTTGCCCACGTAGCACCAGGGGCAGACGACATCACTCCAGACGTCGACACGCATAGCCTCAGCCTAGGCTGTTCGGTGAAGACTTCGGAACAGCCGGACACAACACCGGGACAGGCGGGTACAGCCGGGACAGGCGGGCAGCCAGGCGGCGGGACAGCCGCCGGAACGGACGGGCGGCACGGGGGACGCGCGGCGGACGGGACGCGGCCGCATGTCGTCATCGTCGGCGCCGGTATCGCCGGGCTGGCGGCCGCGTTCTTCCTGCGTGACGCGCCGGTCCGGGTCACGGTGCTGGAAGGATCACCGCGGCTGGGCGGCAAGCTGGCCGTCTCCGAGGTGGCCGGAGTGGCCGTGGACGCAGGCGCGGAAGCCCTGCTCGCGCGACGGCCCGAGGGCACTGGCCTGATCAGCGACGTCGGCCTCGGCGACCAGCTCGTGACGCCCGGGACCACATCCTCCGCCATCTGGACCCGGGGTGCCATGCGGCCGCTGCCGCAGCGCCAGTTCATGGGCGTGCCCGCGGACCTGGCCCCCGAGGGGGACCTGGCTCGCTCCGGGGTGCTGTCCGGTGACCGGGCTGGCCCGGGCCCGCGAGGACCTGGACCGGCCGGCCACGCCGTGGGACGGTGACACGGCCGTCGCCGCCTACGTCGGGGCCCGGTTCGGCGCCGAAGTGGTCGACCGGCTGGTCGATCCGCTGCTCGGTGGCGTCTACGCGGGCCGGTCGGAGGAACTGTCCTTCGCCGCGACCCTCGGCCCGCTGGCCAAGGCGGCGCCTGCGCACCGCTCGCTGGCCGAGGCCGCGGCGTCCCTGCTGCCCGCCCCGCCGGAGCCGCAGCGCCCGGGCCAGGCCGCTCGCCGCGCCGCCGGAACGGCCGCCGGTGTTCATTACCCTGGCCGGCGGACTGGGCACGCTGCCCGCCGTGCTGGCCGAGACCTCCGGCGCGGTCATCCGGACCCGCGCGACGGTCCGGGAGCTGGCCAGGACCGCCACCGGCTGGCGGCTGACCGTTGGCTCCGCCGCGGCGCCGGAGGAGATCACCGCGGACGCGGTGGTGCTGGCCCTGCCCGCGCGCCCCGCGGGCCGGCTGCTCGCCGGGGTGCCAGGAGCGTCACCGGCGGCCGCCGCGCTGAACGGTATCGAGTACGCCAGCATGGCCATCGTCACCCTGGCCTACCCGCGCTCGCGTTTCCCCGCGGCACAGGGCTCCCAGGGAGAACAGGCCCGGGGAGAACAGGCCCGAGGAGAACAGGCCCGGGGAGAACAGGCCCGGGGAGAACAGGCCCAGGGAGAAAACAGCGACCCAGCGCAGCGGGTACCTCGTGCCGGCCGTGGACGGGCGCCGCGGTCAAGGCCGTCACGTTCTCCACCGTTAAGTGGCCGCACCTCGCCGATCCCGGCCGCGCCGGTCACGACGGGCCGGTGGACCTGATCCGTTGCTCGCTCGGGCGGATCGGGGAGGAGGGCGTGCTGCAGCGTGACGACGAGGAACTCGTCGCGCTCGCCGTAGCCGACCTGGCCGAAGCGACCGGTGCCCAGGGACCGCCGCTGGACACCCGCGTCACCCGGTGGGGAGGCGCGCTGCCGCAGTACACGGTCGGGCACCTGGACCGGGTCGCGGCCATCCGGGCCGGGGTGGCCGCCCAGCCCGGGCTGGCCGTCTGCGGCGCCGCCTTCGACGGGATCGGCATCCCGGCCTGCATCAGCACCGCGCGCAGCGCGGCCGAGGCACACGGTCAGGTATCTGCGCGGCCGGTCCCGGCCGGGCGGTGCCCAGCTGGCCGGTAGGCCGATGAGCGGCCGGCGTACCAGCGCCCGCTGGCCATGGCGGACAATAGAGGTATGGCTGCGAACGACGAAGGGGACCGCCCCGAGGGGGAGGCCACCCGGCTCAGGGCCCGCGACCTGAACGAGCTGATCCGGTACACCATGTGGTCGGTCTTCAAGGTCACCGACCGCGCCGCGCTCGACGGTACCGGGGCGGTGGGCGAGGCGAGCTCGTCGGCCGGCCTGGCCAGCTCGGTCCGGCGCGATGTGGTCGCCGACGAGGTGACCGGGCTGCTGGAGGAGGCGGCAGGCAAGGGCACCACCACCCGCGGCTGCTACGACGTGCAGGGCCTGCGGGCGGACGCCGACTATATGTTCTGGTGGATCGCACCGTCCGCGGACGACCTGCAGGAGATGTACGCGCGCTTCCGCCGCACCCGGCTGGGCCGGGCCAGTGAGCCGGTCTGGTCGGTGATGGCGCTGCACCGCCCGGCCGAGTTCAACAAGGGCCACATCCCGGCGTTCCTCGCCGACGGAGGAGCCCAAGTCCTACGTGTGCGTCTACCCGTTCGTGCGGTCCTACGAGTGGTACCTGCTGGACCCGGCGGAGCGCCGGAAGATGCTCGCCGAGCACGGCGTGCTGGCCCGCGAGTACCCGGACGTCCGGGCCAACACCGTCGTCCAGCTTCGCGCTGAACGACTACGAATGGATTCTCGCGTTCGAGGCCGACGAGCTGCACCGGATCGTCGACCTGATGCGCCACCTGCGCGGCGCCGAGGCCCGCCGGCACACCCGGGAGGAGATCCCGTTCTACACCGGACGCCGCAAGCCGGTCCGGGAACTGGTGGCGGCCCTGCCGTGAGGATGCTGTTCCAGCGGAACGCGGCCGGATCAGGCATCCTGAAAGCGTGGCCGACGATCTCCGCGTGAACAGCTGGCTGGTGATACCGGCCGGCGAGCTGCGTGAGCGGTTCTCCCGATCGTCTGGGCCCGGCGGCCAGTCCGTCAACACCGCCGACACCCGGGTCGAGCTTTCCTATGACGTCACCCAGTCCTCGGTGCTGCCCGGCTACGCGCGGGAGCGGATCCTGGACCGGCTGGGCCACCGGATGGCTGACGGCGTGCTGACCGTTGTCGCGTCCGAGCAGCGCAGCCAGCTGCAGAACCGCCGGGCGGCGCGCGGCCGGATGGCCAACCTGCTGCGGGAGGCGCTCGCCCCGCCGCAGCCACCCCGAATCCCGACCCGGCCCGGGCGGGGAGCCCGGGAACGGCGGGTGGCGGACAAGCGCCGCCGCGGCGCGGTCAAGCGGTCCCGCCGGCTTGATTCCGGCGACACGGACTGACGGCGCGCACCAAACGGCCCGTGCCAACCGGACCAACGGCTCGCACCGACTGGGTCGGCGCAGATCACAGCGCGGGTACGCCGACGACGATGGCCTCCTGCGTGGACCGGGCAATCACGACCACGGCCTCGGTGTCCGGCGACGGGTTTTCCTCACGGTGCGGGACGTGCGGCGGTACCCGAACGTAGTCACCGGGCTGGGTCTCCAGCCGGGTGATTTCCCCGCTGCCCGGATCCCGGAACACGAAAGCCGGGTGACCGGACACCACGTAGATGCCCGTCTCCGACTTGCCGTGGTGGTGGTCACCCGACGACGCGCCGGGGAGCACCACGGTGCGGCCCATCCACAGCCCGGCGGCCCCGACCAGGTCGCCCGAGATGGCCGCCGAGCGGCGCATCCCGGGGGTCTGGGCCGTGCTGCCGGACAGCTCACCGCCGCGGATCACCCGCAGCCCGGTCATGATCCTCCGGCTCCAGCGTGAGCGAGATCGAGTTGATGCACCAGCGCTGATCGGTGGGGACGTCGTAGCCCTCACCCTCGAAGACGTGACCCAGGTGGGAGTCACAGCTGGCGCAGCGTGCCTCAGTGCGGACCATGCCCAGCGAGCGGTCCTGGATCAGCGTGACGGCGTCGTCGCTGGTCGGCTGGTAGAACGACGGCCAGCCACAGTGGGACTCGAACTTTTCGCCCGACCGGAACAGCTCGGCGCCGCACGCGCGGCACCGGTACACGCCAACGGTCTTGGTGTCGGTGTACTCACCAGTAAACGGCGCTTCTGTCCCCGCCTCACGCAGTACCGCGTACTCGTTGGGCGCGAGCTTCTCACGCCACTCCTCATCTCGTTCTGACGACCTTTTCCATGCCCAGTGAAACTATCTGGCCGGGCCGGTTAATCCTTCGGCAATATCGGGGCCTGATGGGATACTCGGGGCATGCTCCAGGAGGTGCCGTGGGGACGGCTGGTCGGACGAGATGCCGAGCTCGGCCGTATGCTCACGCTCCTCGACGACGCCGCGTCGGGCCAGGCGGTGGTCGCGCTGATCGGCGGGGACGCCGGGGTGGGCAAGACCCGGCTCGTGGCCGAGGTGACCCGCATGGCCACCGAGCAGGGCTTCACCGTACTTTCCGGGCACTGCGCCGAGCTCGGCGAGAGCGTCCCCTACCTGCCGCTCGCGGACGCGCTGCGCGGTGTGACCCAGCCGCCGGGGCCTGCGCCGGCTGGGTCACACCGCGCAGCGGCCGGCCAGCCACCCGGGGCGGCGCGGCTGCGGGATGCCCTTGCGGCCCGTCCGCTGCTCGGCCGGCTGCTGCCGGAGAGCGGGACGGCCGCTCCGGCCGGTCGCGATGAGTCGGGCATGGCCCGCCAGCAGATGCTCGGCGCAGTCCTCGGACTGCTGGCCGAGCTGGCCACCGCGGCCCCGGTCCTGCTGGTGCTCGAGGACCTGCACTGGGCGGACGCGTCCACCCGTGACCTGCTCACGTTCCTCAGCCGGGTACTGCGTACCGAGCGAGTGGCGATCGTCGGCACCTACCGCACCGATGACCTGCACCGGCGCCATCCCCTCCGCCCGGTCCTGGCGGAATTGCAGCGCCTGCCGACCGTGACCGCCATCCAGCTCGGCCCGCTGGAGCCGGCCGCCCTGGCCGAGCACCTGACCGCCCTGGCGGAGGCGAACCGTCCCAGCCCGATCTCCGGTGGGTCAGGCCCTGACACGGTAGGCCCGGGGTCTCCCGGCGCGGCCGGGAGACCCCGGGCAGCCGTTGCCGTACCCGCGCTCGACGCCGCCGTCCTCAACGGCATCATCAGCCGGGCCGAGGGCAACGCCTACTACGCGGAAGAGCTGCTCGCCGCGTCGGAGGACCGCGCCGCGGAGGACCACGGGCTTCCCGCCGGGCTGGCCGCGTTGCTGCTCAACCGGGTGGAACGGCTGTCCGATGCGGCGCAGCGCGTGCTGCGGGTGGCCGCGGTCGCCGGGAGGCGGGCCGACGACGAGCTGATCCAGGCCGCGTCCGGGCTGCCGGTGGCCGACTTCGAGGACGCGGTACGCGAGACCGTCGCGCAGCAGCTGCTGGTCCCGGACGGCGCGGACGGCTATGCGTTCCGGCACGCGCTGCTCCGTGAGGCCGTCTACGCCGACCTGCTGCCCGGCGAGCGCACCCGGCTGCATGGTGTGCTGGCCGGGCTGCTGGCCGACGAGGACCGGCTCGCCGCCAACCCAGGCACCGCGGCCGAGCTGGCCCATCACTACCTGGCCAGCCACGATGTCCCGGGCGCGTTCATCGCGTCCGTGCGGGCCGGTATGGAGGCCGAGCGGCTGGGCGCCCCCGCCGAGGCGCACGGCCACTTCGACCAGGCCCTGGCGCTGTGGGAGCGGGTCAGCGAGCCGGAGAAGCTAGCCGGCATGCAGCGCGGGCAGCTGGTCCTGTATTCGGCGAGCAACGCGGGGGCGAGCGGGGACGTGCTCCGGGCCGTGCACCAGCTCCGCAGCCTGCGCCGCCTGCTGGACGGCCGGACGGATCCCGTGCTGGCCGCGAAGGTTGGCGAGCGGCTCGCCTACTTCCTGCTGGGGACCGACCGTGAGGACCTGGAAGCCGAAGCCGTCGAGGAGGCCCGGGCCGCCGTCGATGTACTGCCCGCGGACCCACCGACCTGGGAACGGGCCCGGGCCATCGCCACCTACGCCAGGACCCTGCTGGTCACGGAGGACGGCGCCGCGGCCGAATGGGCGGAGCACGGGCGACTGGCCGCCCGGGCCGCGCACTCCCGGTCGGTCGAGGCGGACTCGCTGGTCACGCTGGGCCTGCTCAGCCACCGGCAGGGCCGGAACGACGACGCGATCAGGCTGTTCACCGCCGCGCACGGGCAGGCGCGTGAGGCCGGCGTGCTCGGGGTCGAGCTGCGGGCCGCGGCGCACCTGGCCCGTGCGCATCTCGAGCGCGGCGAGCTGACCGCCGCGGCGCGCGTCGCGCACCAGGGGGTGCGGCGCGCCGAGGAGACCGGGCTGAGCCTGGCCCCGTACGGCCTTGACGTGCAGCACCTGCATTTCCAGGCGCACTTCGTCGACGGCGAGTGGGACCACGCGCAGCAGCTCGCCGACGGGTTCGCGGTCCGGGTCGCCACCATCCCCGAAGCACTGCTGTCGGCGATGGCCCTGTTCATCGACGTGGCCCGGGGCCGGCCGGTCGCCGCCGAGCGGCGCGTGTGGCTGGAGCCGCTGTGGTCGCAGGACCGGTTCTGCGTCTACATCGCCCGCGGCCTGCTGGCCGAGCGTGCCCTGTGGCAGGGCGACACCGCCGCCGCGCTGGCGGAAGCCGAGGCGGCCATCCGGGCCGACACCGACGAGTACGGCTACGGCCCGGCCGTCATCCGCCCCGCGGTTGTCGGGCTGACCGCGCGCGCCGACCGGGCGCGCCAGGCGCGGGCGGCCGGGGACGAGGCGCGGGCTGAAGCCGAGGTAGCGGCGGCGGAGGGCCTGCTGGACATCGCCCGCCAGGGGGCCGTTTTCCGGTTCCGCCCGCATTTCGTGCTCGGGCCGGAGGGACGTGGCTGGCTGGCCCGCGGTGAGGCGGAGTTCCGCCGCGCCCGCGGCGAGAACGACCCGGCCGGGTGGCAGGCCGTGCTGGACGAGTTCGGGCCTGCCTTCATCTACGAGGTCGCCCGGACCCGATGGCGCTTCGCCGAGGCGCTCGCCGAAGCCGGTGACCGCACCGCGGCTCGGGAGCAGTGGCGGCTGGCCGCCCGCACCGCCGATCAGCTCCGCGCCGCACCGCTACGAGCGGCCCTGGATGACCTGGCCCGCCGGGCCCGGCTCGGTGGCCCGGACCAGCTGAATCCGGACCAGCTGAATGGGGCCGTTCCGGTGGACCGCCTTCCGGGCGGGGCCGCCGGGCAGGCAGGCCAGGCCATTGGTTCGGCCGGGCTCACCGCCCGCGAGCGCGAGGTGCTGCGCCTGATCGCCGAAGGGCGCAGCAACCGGGAGATCGGCGCGGCGCTGTTCATCTCGGCCAAGACCGCCAGCGTGCACGTGTCCAACATCCTTGCCAAGCTCGGCGTCGCCAGCCGGACCGAAGCCGCGGCGATGACGCTGCGCGAGGGCATCGCCCGCAGCAACAGCCCTTAGCCGCCTAGGGCGGCTCGGGCCTGCTGGATGGGGCGAGCGCGGCCATGATCTCCCGGGCCCGTCCCGTGGCGGCCGCGTGGTCCACGTCGGGTGACCCGATGAGAGGGTCCCAGTTGAGGTCGTAGAAGACCTCCGTAACGCCCTGCTCACCGAGCCAGTCGGTGTCCGCGCGGATCTGCACGTAGCTGCCGGACAGCAGCAGCCGCTCACCGGTCTCCGGTGAGTGTGCCTCCTCCCCGGCGCGCACCACGCCCCGGCACACGATCCGGAGCTTGTCCGGGTCCCGCCCGGCGTCGGCGGCGGCGGTGCGGACGATCTTGATGTTGTCGCCCATCCGGGTCAGGTCGGCCCGGCTGGCCGTCATCCAGCCGTCGGCGATCCGGCCGGCCCGTTCCATCGCGGGGCGGGACATGCCGCCGAGGATCACCGGGGGACCGGGGCGCTGAACCGGCTCCGGATCCTGGCGCCCGGGCGGGACCGCGTAGAACTCGCCGTTGTACTGGCTCATCCCGTCCGCGCCGGGGTTCCACAGTTCGTGCAGCACGCGTACGTACTCCTCGGCCCGGGCGCCGCGCCGCGCCATCGACGCCCCGGTCAGCCTGAATTCCTCCGGCAGCCAGCCGATCCCGAGACCCAGGTCCAGCCGGCCGCCGGACAGCACATCGACCGTGGTCGCCTGCTTGGCCAGCAGGCCGGGGGAGATGAACGGCATGTTGATCAGCGCGACGCCGAGCCGGATCCGGGACGTCCCGGCGGCCAGGAAACCGAGGGCCACCATCGGGTCGAGGACGCTCTGGTACACCGGGTCCATCTTGGCGCCAGCCGGGATGAGCAGCCGCTGGAACGTCCACAGCGACGCATAGCCGGCCTCTTCAGCCTGGGCGCCGAAGCTGGTCAGATCCCTGGGGGTCGCCCATGCTCCGGAGACCGGGGCGCCGAAACCAATCCGCATGGTGTCCACCCTAGGCCGGGCCGCGCGGCGCGAGCCCGCACAGTGCCCGGGCTTTCCGTTACGGGAGCGTACTCAGTCGTATGCACTGAAAGCGCTCCCCGTAACCGTGGGACATCGCCCTGCTTGGAACGCCGCGTCCCTGCCGCTTTGCGAAGGCCGAGGACGGCCGCGTGGGCTGCAGATCAGCTCACAGCTGGAATTCACGGGCCCGGCGGGCCCGACGACGGTCCCATCGGTGCTTGCGCGTCAGCCCGGCGGCGAGCAACACAACGCCGCCGGCCACCGGGCCGCCGATCAGCAAGGCATCCAGCGCCCGGTCGGCCACGTTGTCGGCCATGGCAGTGCCGGGATCAGCTGGATTGAGGTAAACATTTACGGCTTTCGATGACCCGTAGCCCGAGGCGTTGAGCGAATACGGCTGACCGTGCCACCGGTAGCTGACGATTCCGCCCTGTTCGGTACCGACCACCCGGTGACCCGTCCACAGCACGATGTCTGGTGATCTGCAGCTCAATCAGCACCATCAAGAGCGCGAAGGCAAAAAGCACGACCGCCAGGCCAGCGAACCAGCCTGCTCCGTCGAACCAGCCCCGCACGCGGGCAAACACGCGACCAGTATCAACCGGCAACCCGGTGACCGGCAACCGCGTCCGAGGAGAGTCAGCACGAGGGTTTCTCCGCATCCGCGCGGCCCTGCCGGTGGCCGTCGCCGCGCAGCACCGCGGCGGTGATCTCCTGCGCGCAGCCCCAGGACACGGTGACGCCGCCCCCGCCGTGGCCGTAGTTGTGCCACAGCACACGGCTGCCGTCCAGCGGCTCGGCCTCCAGCCGGACCTCGGTCCGGGACGGCCGGAGCCCGACCCGGTGCGCGAGCACGTCAGCGCCGAGCACCCGGGGATCGACGGTGGCGCAGTCCCGCAGGATGCGCTCGGCCACCGCGGGCCACGGCGCGGTGTCCCACTCGCCCTCGGCCACCGTGCCGCCGAGCACGGCGGTGCTCTCGTGCGGGAACAGGTAGATCACGTCCGGCGGGTCCGGGCTGTGGTCGATGTAGAACTCCTCGATCCCGGGGTTGGCGATCACCACGATCTGCCCGCGGATCGCGGTGACGTCCGGGTCAGGGACCAGCTCGCGGGCGGCGGCCCCCGGGCAGTTGACCACCACGGGTGCCGCGCCGGCCGTCCCGCCGGTCACCTCGGCGAGCGATGTGACCGGATTCACCTCGATCGTGCCGCCGGCGCGCTCAAACCGGGCCCGCAGGTAGGCCATGTAGACCGGCATGCTGACCACGGGCGCGGTGTAGCGCCAGCCGGACACGAAGCCCGGCGGCAGGTCGCCGGCGGAGCAAAGCCGCAGGTCATCGAGGAGGTCGGCCCATTCCGGCGGGTTTTCAGGTACCCGGGAAAGCTCCCGCCCGGACCGGGACCTGATGCCGGTACGGGGATCGTTCTCCAGGCTCCGCAGGGTCTCCAGGCCGATTCGCGCCCACTCCCGGACCCGTCCGGGCTGGCCGGACATTGACCGGGCCCCAGACCGCCCCGGCCACCGCGGAAGTGGTCGCCTCGGGCGGAGCGGCCGTGCGGATGGCGACCCGCAGGCCGGCCTCGGCCAGGCTGATTGCGCTGGTCAAGCCCGCGACCCCGGAGCCGATCACCAGGACATCGTTTTCGCTGCCGTGCATGCCCCCGACGTTATCGGGGATGCTGTCCCGCGCGGAACCGCCGCTGGCCAGGGACCGGGTGATCCGTCGGGAAACGTCGCGGGACCGTCGCGCGATTTCGATCCCCGGACGCGGACTTATGGGCTGAAAGCGGACCAGAGACCTGGTTTGCCGGGTCCCCCGCCGCAGAGCGAGGTAGACAGGATCCAGACCACACAGCAGTCGGCTACTTGCACGCGTGAAGGGGGATGATGAGCGACCGGCCTCGCATCGAACTGAGCACCGTGCAGATCGTCTCTAGCATGGGCGCGGCCGTGACGGGGGCCGTTCTCACATCGTATCTGGGCGATGGCGGGACGATCTTCGGGACCGCCGTCGGCGCCGGGGTCAGCACTACTGGCTTCGCCGTCTACAAGCATTACCTGGCGCGCACCAAGGACAAGGTGGCGCCAGTGATCGTGGAGCACGCCCGCCAGTGGAGCCCCACCACTCAGCCTTCCGGCCACGCCGCGCCCGCGGGTACGGAGCAGACCCCGCGCGACAACGGCCAGCGCCACATGGACATCGGCCAGACCCGCGCCGACCCCGGGCAGGCCGGTCCAGACATCGGCCAGACCCGGCGCGACCTCGGCCGGACCGGCGCCGACCCCGGGCAGGCCGGTCCAGACATCGGCCAGACCCGGCGTGACCTCGGCCAGACCGGCGCCCGCTTTACGCCGACCCGGAACGACCTCGGGCAGGCCGCCCCAGACATCAGCCAGACCCGCAGCAACGGCCAGACCTGGACCAGCAGCGGCCAGACCTGGACCAGCGCTAGCCGGACCCGGGCGGACGTCGGGCTGGCGGACGCCGAGACTGCCCAGTTCGGTACCGTGCGGATGGGCAGCGACGGCCCCAACGGGTCCGACGGCTCCGGCCGCAACAACGGAACGAACGGAACCAACGGCGGCGGCAAGCACAGCGGGGGGCAGGGCGGCGCCGGCCGCGGCCTGCGGGGCCATCCGCGCTGGGTCATCACCGCGGTGACGGCGGCAGCGGTGTTCCTGGTCGCAATGCTCGTGATCACGCTGATCGAGTTCGGGACCGGCAAGCCGATCGACGCCAGCGTGTGGGGCCACACGTCCCACGGCACCACCCTGGGCAACGTCACCGGCGGCGGCACCAGCAGCAAGAGCACGGTGCAGCCGACCACGTCAGCCACGCCGACTACGCCGGCCACGCCCAGCCAGAGCGCCAGCCCCGGGGTGAACAGCTCCGTGCAGCCCACGTCGGGCGCGACCTCAGGCCCGAGTCCCAGTGCGGTACCGTCGGCCGGCGTGACCAGCCCGGCCCAGACCACCCCGGCCACGACGGGAGCCACGCCCCCCGGGAAGGCCGCTCAGTAGCCTAGGGCCGCTCAGCCCGGAATTTTACGCCCCCGGCCCGCTGCGGCCGGGGGCGTTCCCGTCTTCTGGGACTAATCGCACCGACGTCAAGGCCGACAAGCTGCCGTCGGTGTCGTGGATCATCCCGCCGCTGGCCGAGTGCGAGCACCCGGCCGCGCCGCCCGAGTATGGCGAGTACCTCGTCCAGGAGATCCTCACCACGCTGACGTCGAACCCGGATGTCTGGGCGCAGACGGTGTTCCTGGTCAGCTACGACGAGAACGGCGGGTTCTTCGACCACGTGCCGCCGGTCACGGCGCCGGCGGGCACGGCGGGGGAGTACCTGACCGGAACGCTGCCGTCCGCTGCGTCCGGCATCGCCGGGCCGATCGGGCTCGGCTTCCGCACGCCCGCCCTGGTCATCTCGCCGTTCAGCCGGGGCGGCTACGTGGCCTCGCAGACCTTTGACCACACCTCGACACTGCGTCTCATCGAGACGCTGTTCGGCGTGGAAGTCCCCAACCTGTCGGCGTGGCGGCGCGGCGTCACCGGTGACATGACCAGCGCGCTGGCCCTGGCCAACCCGCCGAACACCAGCGTGCCCCCGCTCCCGGCGACCTCGCTCGGCGACACGACCGTGGCCGAGGAGGCCGTGCTGAACGCGCTGGCCGGCACGCTCGACGTCGGCATCCCGTACCCGCTGCCCACGACGAACTCGATGCCCTCCCAGGAGACCACGCCGAACCGGCCGCCGGTACCGAACTGACGTCCGCCCGACCGGGCGCCATACCGGGCCCGGATGGGACACTGGGTCCCGATGGAACTGTCACCCGAATCCTGGCGGAAGCTGCACGCGGTCACCACCGCGAGCCTTACCAGCGAGCTGCTCAAGCTCGGCTTCCGCAACACGTTCATGGCAGGTGTCCGGCCCTTGCGGCCGGACACCAAGCTGGTCGGCTACGCGTTCACGCTGCGCTATATCCCGGCCCGCGAAGACCTCGACTTCCAGGTCGAGTACGACAACTGGACCAACCCGCAGCGGGTCGCGGTGGAAACCGTCGGCCCCGGCCAGGTGCTGGTCATCGACGCCCGCGGCCAGACCGGCGCGGCGTCGCTGGGCCACATCCTGTGCACCCGGCTGATGGTGCGCGGGGCCGCCGGCCTGGTCACCGACGGTGCGCTGCGCGACTCCCCGGCCATCGCCGCGCTCGACTTCCCGGCGTACGCGGGCGGGGCGCACGGCACCACCAGTTCGGTGCTGCACCACCCGGTGGACTTCGGGCTGCCGATCGGGTGCGGCGGCGTCATGGTGCAGCCGGGCGATGTCCTGGTCGGTGATATTGAAGGCGTGGTCGTCATCCCGGCCGACGTGGCCGAGGAGGTCGCCGCGCGCTGTTACCAGCGGGACCGGCTGGAGACCTGGCTTCAGCAGCGGGTGGCGGGCGGTGCCAGCATCCGCGGCACCTACCCGCCCGATGAGCAGACCCTGGCCGAGTACCAGCGAGAGAACCCATGATCGGCGCTGGTTTTCCGCACCACGGAAAGCGGTAAATCTCGCCACGGCATTGCTGCTGGTGGCCGGGCTGGCCGGCTAGCCGAAGCAGCGCCGCGCCGCTGGCCGCCCCCGTGTTCGTGGACCGCGCTGGTATAGTTCGGTTTTCCGTCTCGGCGGTCTGTCCTCCGGACAGGCGGCAGGGCCGCCGAGGTGAGGCTGATCTCATGACCAAACCGACCATCCTCGCGGTCGACGACGATCTAGAGGTCTCCGCCGCGATCACTCGCGACCTGAGCGACCGCTACGCCACCGAGTACCGCGTCGTGCGCACGACGTCGGGGCCCCAGGCTCTGGAGGTGCTGGCCAAGCTGGCCCTGCGCGACCAGCCGGTGGCGCTGATCGTCGCCGACCAGCGGATGCCGCAGATGACCGGCATCGAGATGCTGGAGCAGGCCCGCACTCATGCGCCGGGGGCGAAATACCTGCTGCTCACGGCCTACGCCGACACAGACGTCGCCATCCAGGCGATCAACGACATTGGCCTGGACTACTACCTGCTCAAGCCGTGGGACCCGCCAGAGGAACGGCTGTACCCCGTCATTGACGACTTGCTTGCCGACTGGCGGCAGGCGAACCCGGACCACACCTCCGACGTGCGGGTGGTCGGGGACCGGTGGTCCGACCGCAGTCATGACATCAAGATGTTCCTGGCCCGCAACTACGTGCCGTACCGGTGGTACGACGTCGAGCGCGACGCCGAGGCCCAGCGGTTGCGCGACCTCGCGCATGCGATGCCGGCCGACCTCCCGCTGGTGCTGGTCCCCGACGGTGAGACGCTTCGGTCGCCGTCGATACTCGAGCTCGCCGACGCGCTCGGGCTGCGCACCACCGCCCGGCAGCCGCTGTACGACGTGTGCATCGTGGGTGGCGGCCCGGCCGGCCTGGCCGCCGCCGTGTACGCGGCGTCGGAGGGCCTGAGCACGGTCGTGGTGGAGCGCCAGGCGCCCGGGGGCCAGGCCGGTCAGAGCGCGGCGATCGAGAACTACCTCGGCTTCCCGAAGGGGCTGACCGGCTCCGACCTCACCCAGCGCGCCATCGCCCAGGTGTCCCGTTTCGGCGCCGAGATGGTCCTTGCGCGCGACGCCGAGGGCTTTGAGGCCCGCGGCCCCGTACGCGCGGTGCTCTTAGCCGGTTCGGGAGAGATCGAGGCGCGCTCGCTCGTCGCGGCGACGGGCGTGTCCTACCGGCGCCTCGAAGCAGCCGGGCTCTACGAGCTGACCGGCCGCGGCGTCTACTACGGTGCGAACGCCAGCGATGCGAGCCAGACCCAGGGCAACAACGTCTACATCGCCGGGGCGGCCAACTCGGCGGGCCAGGCCGCACTGAACCTGTCCCGCTACGCCAAGCGGGTGGTGCTGGTGGTCCGGGCTGCGACGCTCACGGGCACGATGTCGCGGTACCTGATCGACAGGATCATGTCCACGCCCAATATCGAGGTTCGGTACCGCAGCGAGATCGTGGGGGCCGGGGGCGAGGGCCACCTCGAGAGGCTCACGCTCGCCGACAAGGACTCCGGCGCGGCGGAGGAGGTGCCATCGTGCTGGCTGTTCGTGTTCATCGGTGCCTCGCCCCGCACCGAGTGGCTCGGCCCCGCTGTTGCCCGTGACGACAAAGGGTTCATCGTCACGGGCCAAGATCTCCTAGGCCCCGCCTATGCCGGGCGCTGGGCCCTGCCTCGTTCGCCCTTCGCCCTCGAAACCAGCGTGCCCGGCGTGTTCGCCGCCGGCGATGTCCGGCTTGACTCGATGAAGCGGGTCGCGTCGGCCGTCGGGGAGGGCGCGATGTCGATTTACCAGGTGCACCGCTACCTGGCCACGATCTGATGCGCGCCGACGACCTTCGCGCGCTCAGCCTGTTCGACGGCCTGACCGACGATCAGCTGGGGGAACTGATCGACGGCGGTACCGAGCTTCGCGTCGAGCCCGGAGCCGTTCTGTTCTGTGAGGGCGAGCACGCCAACTTCTGGTGGGTGCTCCTCGATGGCTCCATCGACCTCTTGCGCCACATCGGCCGCGAGGACATCGTGGTCAGGAAAATGGACGTGCCGGGCAGGTGGGCCGGCGGGTTCCGCGCCTGGGACGAAAACGGGGTCTATCTCGCGACCGGCCGGGTGGTGACCGGCGGGCGAGTGCTCCGGGTACCGGCCCACGTGCTGCGTGACCGGTTCAGCGCCTGGTTCCCGTTCGGCAGGCACCTGATCGAGGGGCTGTACCACACCGCGCGCTCCATCGAGTCGACGGCACGGCAGCGCGACTCCCTAGTGACCCTCGGTACCCTCGCCGCAGGCCTCACGCACGAGATCAATAACCCGGCAGCTGCCGCGACCCGGGCGGTCGACGCCCTCGAGACCGCGTGCCACACGCTGCTCTCGTCCCTCGGCGGCTCGCCCAGGGCGAGATCTCGGCCCGGCAGTTCACCGCGCTCGATGCGCTGCGCCGGGAGCTCGAGCCGCAGGCGGCGGTCCAGGACCCGCTAGCCCTGGCCGATCACGAGGCAGCCCTGGCCTCGTGGCTCAGCCGCCAC
Source organism: uncultured Actinomycetes bacterium (assembly GCA_963775825.1). Taxonomy (GTDB): domain Bacteria; phylum Actinomycetota; class Actinomycetes; order Streptosporangiales; family Streptosporangiaceae; genus Bog-532. Next base: position 143,557 of record CAVZKY010000051.1, on the reverse strand, counting down.
GGCATCGTCTGTGAGTGGACGATCGCCCCGCCGCTCGGCGCTGCGGGGGCCACCACGGCCTGGTGCGAGCGGGTAGCTCTGGTGCTGCCGGGACCGGCCCTCGGACCAGGCCTGGAGTGGATAGCGAGCACTCTATCCTTCGCTACGCTGCTGTCCGAGCTGAAGGAAACGAGCCGGCGCATCTCCGAGCTTGTCGGCGCCGTCAAGTCGTACTCACAGCTGGACCGCGCGTCGATGCAGCACATCAACGTGACGGACGGCATCGAGAGCACCCTGCTGATACTCGGGCACAAGCTCCGCAACGGCGTCACGATCGTGCGTGACTACAGCGCGGACGTCCCACGGATTGAGGCATACCCCGGCGAGCTGAACCAGGTGTGGACCAACCTGATCGACAACGCCATCGACGCCATGGCCGGCGCAGGCACGCTCCGGCTGTCGACCCGGGCCGAAGGGAACGTCGTCGTCGTGGAGGTCGGCGACACCGGCCCAGGCATGCCGCAGCACGTGGCGGCCCGCGCATTCGAGCCCTTCTACACCACCAAGGACGTGGGCAAAGGCACCGGCCTGGGCCTCGACATCGCCCGGCGCATCGTCGTAGAGCGCCACGGTGGTGCCATAAACATCGACTCCCGACCAGGCAAAACGGTCCTGCAAGTCCGCCTCCCCGTCCGGCCGCCCATGCCCCGGGGGCGATGAACAGGCCAGCACTGCTAGATCCGCTCCCACGCTTCGGTCAGTACCTCGCGGAGGATGTGCTCGATCTCGTCGAAGTGCTCCTGGCCGCAGATCAGCGGTGGCGCGAGCTGGATGACCGGGTCGCCGCGGTCGTCGGCCCGGCAGACCAGCCCGGCGTCGAACAGTGCGGTGGACAGGAACCCGCGCAGCAGCCGCTCGGACTCCTCCTCGGTGAACGTCTCCCGGGTGTCCTTGTCCTTCACCATCTCGATGCCGTAGAAGTACCCGTCGCCGCGGATGTCGCCGACGATCGGCAGGTCGTACAGCTTCTCCAGGGTGGCGCGGAAGCTCGCCTCGTGGGCGCGGACGTTGCCGAGCAGGTCTTCCTTCTCGAAGATGTCCAGGTTGGCCAGGGCCACCGCGGCGGACACCGGGTGCCCGGCGAACGTGATGCCGTGCAGGAACGTCGCCGTCCCGCGGTTGAACGGCTCCATCAGCGCGTCCCGCACGAGCATCCCGCCGAGCGGGGAGTAACCGGAGGTCACACCCTTGGCGAAGGTGACGATGTCGGGCTGGTACCCGTACCGGGCCGACCCGAAGTAGTGGCCGAGCCGGCCGAACGCGCAGATCACCTCGTCGGACACCAGGAGGACGCCGTAGGTGTCGCAGATCTCCCGCACCCGCGCGAAGTAGCCGGGCGGCGGCGGGAAGCAGCCGCCGGAGTTCTGCACCGGCTCCAGGAACACCGCCGCGACCGACTCCGGGCCCTCGCGCAGGATGGCCCGCTCGATCTCGTCGGCGGCCCACCGGCCGAAGTCCGTGATGTCGTCGGCAACGAAGTCGGGGGCCCGGTAGAAGTTCGTGTTCGGCACCCGCACCCCGCCGGGCGGCAGCGGCTCGAAGGGGTACTTGATGTCGGCCAGCCCGGTGATCGCCAACGCTCCCATCGACGTGCCGTGGTAGGCGATGTCGCGGCTGAGCACCTTGTACCGCTCCGGCTGGCCGGTCAGCTTGAAGTACTGCTTGGCCAGCTTCCAGGCCGACTCCACGGCCTCGGAGCCGCTGGTGGTGAAGAAGACCCGGTTGAGGTCGCCCGGGGCCAGTTCGGCGAGCCGATCGGCCAGCTCGATGGCCCGCGGGTGCGCGTAGGACCAGAGCGGGAAGTAGGCCAGCTCCGACGCCTGCTGCCGCGCGGCGTCGGCGATCTCGGTGCGGCCGTGCCCGACCTGGCTGACGAACAGCCCGGACAGGCCGTCCAGGTAGCGCCGGCCGTGGTTGTCGAAGACATACGGCCCGGACCCGCGCACGATCACGGGGACGTCGCCGTCGGCGTAGGCAGACATCCGCGTGAAGTGCATCCAGAGGCTGCGTTTGGCCGTGTGCTGCAGCTCGACGTTGGTTTCGGGCGGGTTGGTCATCTCGTCCCCCAGGAATAGGTCTGCTTGCGCAGCTTCAGGTACACGAAGGTTTCGGTGCTGGTCACCGAGGAGACGGCCCGGACCCGGCTGAGGATTTCCAGCAGGTGGTCGTCGTCCTCGCAGACGACCTCGAGCAGCAGGTCGAATGAGCCGGCCGTGATCACCACGTAGTCGATCTCGTCGATACTGGCCAGCTGATCGGCGACCTCTTCCAGGTCGCCGTTACACTTGACGGCGATCATGGTCTGCCGCCGGAAACCCAGGGTCAGCGGATCGGTGACCGCTACGATCTGCATCACGCCGCCGTCTAGCAGTCGCTGCACCCGCTGCCGCACCGCTGCCTCGGACAGCCCGACCGCCTTGCCGACCGCCGCGTACGAGCGCCGACCGTCCTGCTGCAGCTGCTCGATGATCTGCTTGGAGATCTCGTCAAGCACGACGGTCGGCGTCGGCGGCACCCTCGGGCCGTGTGCCATGCGGTTGCCTCCCTGATGGCATCATGTGGGACATCACCGGCCGTGTCAACTGATTCCGCAGTTCCATACAAAGATAACCACTGAATCACTTGTGCAGGTCACTATTCTTTGCGAAGGTCGTGAGTTGGACCGGAGAATCCAACCCGTCCGGGCGCGCAGGAGGCTGACGATGACTGAGCTGAGGAATTTTGTTGGCGGCAAGTACGCCGAAACCCGGGAAGGCCGCACCAGCGACGTCGTTGACCCGAGTACCGGCGAGGCCTACGTCCAGGCCCCCATCGCTTCGGCCGAGGATATCGACATCGCCCTCAAGACCGCCGCTGACGCCTTCGCGACCTGGCGGAACGCGACCCCGGGCGAGCGGAGCCTCGCGATGCTGAAGATCGCGGACGCGGTCGAGGCCCGCGCCGGAGACCTCGTCGCGGCCGAATGCCGGAACACGGGCAAGCCGGTCGCGCTGACCATGAGCGAGGAGCTCCCGCCCATCGTCGACCAGCTCCGGTTCTTCGCCGGCGCGTCCCGGGTACTGGAGGGGCTGTCCGCGGGCGAGTACATGCGGGACCACACCTCCTACGTCCGGCGCGAGCCGATCGGGGTCTGCGCGCAGGTCACGCCCTGGAACTACCCGCTCATGATGGCGATCTGGAAGATCGCCCCGGCGCTGGCGGCCGGCAACTCGATCGTGCTCAAGCCGTCCGACACCACCCCGGTCAGCACGCTGCTGCTGGCCGAGATCGCCGCGGAGTTCCTGCCGCCAGGTGTGCTCAACGTCGTCTGCGGTGACCGCGACACCGGCCGGGCCCTGGTGGCGCACGACATCCCGCAGATGGTGTCGATCACCGGGTCGGTCCGCGCCGGCCGGGAGGTGGCGGTCGCGGCGGCGAACGACCTTAAGCGGGTGCACCTGGAACTCGGGGGCAAGGCCCCGGTCATTGTGTTCGATGACGCCGACCTCGCCGCTGCCGCGGAGGGGATCGCCGGTGCCGGTTACTTCAACGCCGGGCAGGACTGCACGGCCGCGACCCGTGTGCTGGCCGCCCCCGGCATCGCGGACGACCTGACCGAGGCGCTGGCCGAGCAGGCCCGCGGTACCACCGTGGGCGGCCTGGACGTGCCGGACGCGGACTACGGCCCGCTCAACAGCGCCAATCAGCTCGCCCGGGTGGCCGGCTTCGTCGAGCGGACTCCCGAGCACGCCGAGGTCGTGGCGGGCGGCGAGCGGGTCGGCGAGCGCGGCTACTTCTACGCTCCCACCGTCGTGTCCGGGCTCCGCCAGCAGGACGAGATGATCCAGGACGAGATCTTCGGCCCGGTGATCACCGTGCAGCGGTTCAGTGACGAGGACGAGGCCGTGGCGTGGGCCAACGGCGTCCAGTACGGCCTGGCCTCCAGCGTGTGGACCAAGGACCACGGCCGCGCCATGCGGATGTCCCGGCGGCTCGACTTCGGGGCCGTCTGGATCAACACCCACATCCCGATCGTGGCCGAGATGCCGCACGGGGGCTTCAAGCACTCCGGTTACGGCAAGGACCTGTCCATGTACGGGCTGGAGGACTACACCCGCATCAAGCATGTCATGAGCTACATCGGCGAATGAGCCCGGCCGGAGCGTGCCTCCCGTGGCGCGTCCGGGCCCTGGAGCTACCCAGTGTGGCGCCTCCACCCTGGTAAGCAGGGGTAGAGGCGCGATCGCCATCATTGGTGTCGGCCAGCATGTCGCGCGTGCCCGTTGCGGCCAGCGTGGCCTGTGGTGTCTCAGTTGTCTAGGGCGCCCGCGGCGGGCGGGGCGGTACGGGGGGAGCAGGTGGCGCCGGGGGAGCGGCGGGCGGCTCAGCGAACAGCCGGGCCACGCGCCGGCCAATGCGGTCCTGCATCCGTCCGGCCTGGCCCTGGAACCGGGCAATTCGTTCCTCCCGCTGCGCGGCGCGCTCCTCGGCCCGCGTCGCGCGCGCCTCGCCCCGCGTCGCGCGCGCCTCGCCCCGCGCCGCCCGCGCTTCGTTCTGCGCGGCCTGGATTTCGTGTTCGGCCTCGTCCCGCGCGGCCTCGGCCTCGTCCCATGGGGCACCGGGCTGGTCCCACACGCGGTCGGCCTGGTCCCAGGCGCGGCCGGTTTCAGCCCAGGCCCTGTCGGTCGTGTGCCACGGACCCGCGTCCCCAGCGAGCGCCTCGGCTGCTTCCGTCTCCGCTTCGTCGGCGGCGTCCTGCGCCATCTCGGCCCGTTCCTCCGCCGCCTCGGCTATTTCCTCGGCCCGGTCGGCTTGCTCCCGGGCCTGCTCGGCCGCTTCCTGCAGTGCCCCGGCCCGGGTCTGCATGCGCTCCAGCTCGGCCTGGTCGGCCCACTCCTCGGCTTGCTCGGCGGCCTCCTGCGCCCGCATCGCACGCTGCTCAGCCTGCTCGGCGGCCTCCTCGGCCCGATCAGCCCGGTCCCGGGCCTGCTCGGCGGCGTGCTCGGCTCGGTCCGCGGCCTCCTGCACGCGGAGCGCGGCCGTGTGTGCTTCGGTCTCGGCCGCGTTCAGGCCCGCTGCCCCGGCCTCGTGTTGGCGGAAGGCGGCCAGGCGCGTTTCGGTTTCTGCCGCGCTCAGGCCCGCCGCCCCGGCCTCGTGTTCGCGGAAGGCGGCCAGGCGCACTTCGATCTCCGCCGCGCTCACGCCTGCCGCCTCGGCCTCGCGGGCATACTGCTCTTCTGGTGAAAGGGGGTCTTCGGCCGCGCCCGGGCCGTCTGTGGCGGCGGGTTGGTCTACCGCGTCAGGATCGTCCGGTTGCGCGGTCCCGGCCGTTGTCGCCCGCCGGGCCACGCTGTACGGTTCGCCGGTCTGCGCCATCCGCTCGCGGGCGGCGGTCTTCGGGGCCTTGTTCCGCGTCATGATCGTCTCTTCCCGGCGAGGCAGCCCGCGTCGGCTCGCCAAGACGGAGGACCTGACAGGACTGCGTCAAGGCTCATGACCTGATGAAATGTACCTGCGGGCGGCGTGCCCGCGAGGACGTGCCCGCGAGTCGGGGACCCTTGTCCTCGTCACCGCCGTGGCGCGGGCCATCGGCAGCTCGGAAGCGGGCAGGCGGTGCACTGCCACTGCCGAAAACCTTACCATCGCCGTGTGACGCAGGCCACGATGCGGCCGTTCTCACCTGGAACTGACCGCAGGAACGAGGCGCGATGATCCCGAACGAACCGGACGGACGGGCGTACCCGGACCGGGCGGTCCGGGCACTGGCCGGGGCACTCCCGCAGTCGTTCTGGACCAGCCAGCCCGGCGCCCCGGATCCCGCGCCCGCGCTGACCGGGACGCTCACCGCCGATCTCGCCGTGGTCGGCGGCGGGTTCTCCGGGCTATGGACGGCGCTGCTGGCCCGGGAGCGGGACCCGTCGGCGGAGATCGTGCTCCTCGAGGCGGCCACGACCGGCTGGGCGGCGTCCGGCCGGAACGGCGGCTTCTGCTCCGCCAGCCTCACCCACGGGATAGGCAACGGCCTGTCCCGCTTCCCGGCCGAGATGCCGCTGCTGGAAAAACTGGGCGCGCAGAACCTGGCCGAGATCGGCGAGACGGTGGCCGCCCGCGGCATCGACTGCGGCTTCGCGCCAGTAGGCGAGCTGACCATCGCCACTCAGCCGTGGCAGCTCAATGACCTGCACGAGGAGGTCGAAGCCGCCCGCCGTCTCGGTCACGACGTGACCGAGCTCGACGCGGCCGCGGTGCGCCGCGAGCTCGATTCCGCTACCTTCCTGGGCGGGTCCTGGTACCGGGACACCTGTGCGCTGGTCGACCCGGCGCGGCTCGCGCGCGGCCTGCGCCAGGCCTGCCTGGACACCGGCGTGCGGCTGCACGAGAACACCCGGGTCAGCGCCGTCCGCGCGGACGGCCCGGCCCTCACGCTGGCCACCCCCTACGGCGCCGTCCGGGCCCGCCAGGCCGTGCTCGCCACCGGCGCCTACCAGCCGCTGCTGCGGCGGATTCGGAACTACTTCGTGCCGGTCTACGACTACGTGCTCGTCACTGAGCCGCTGTCCGCCGCTCAGCTCGCCAGCCTGGGCTGGCGGAACCGGCAGGGGGCCGCCGACGCGGGCAACCAGTTCCATTACTTCCGGCTCACCGACGACAACCGGGTCCTGTGGGGCGGCTACGACGCGGTCTACTTCAACGGCGGCCGGGTCAGCCCGTCGCACGATCAGCGGCCGGCCACGTTCGTGCTTCTGGCCGAGCAGTTCTTCACTACGTTCCCGCAGCTGGACGACGTGGCGTTCAGCTACGCCTGGGGCGGCGCGATCGATACCTGCAGCCGCTTCTTCGCCTACTACGGGACCGCCTACCGTGGTCGGCTCGGCTACGCGTCCGGGCACACCGGCCTGGGCGTCGGAGCCAGCCGATTTGCCGCGAACGTGCTGCTGGACCTGCTGTCCGGGCAGCAGACGGAGCGGACGGCCCTGGAGCTGGTTCGCTCCCGCCCAGTGCCCTTCCCGCCGGAGCCGGCCCGCTCCGCGGTCATTCAGCTCACCCGGGCGTCGCTGGCCCGTGCCGACCGCGACGGGGGGCGGCGCAACCTGTGGCTGCGGACCCTGGACCGGCTCGGGCTAGGCTTCGACTCTTGAGCCACGCCCTTTCGGTCACCGAGATTTTTCTCGCCAAGCAGCGAGGTCGTGATCGAGCGTTCACCGGCGCATGAAACGATCTCGTCGAGGCACAGTGCTCATTGGCCGGGCTCATTGGCCGGGCTTAGCGGCCGGGCTTAGCGGCCGGGCTCATTGGCCGGGCTCATTGGCCGGGCTTACCGGGTGTGGCCGGACGAAGGAGGAGACATGTCAGCGACGCCGCTGCGGGAACGGAAGGCGTGGCAGGCACTGCAGCGCCATTATGACGAGATCGCCGGGCGCCACCTGCGCGACCTCTTTGCCGAAGACCCCGGCCGCGGGGAACGGCTCAGCACGGAGGCCGTCGGGCTGTACCTGGACTACTCCAAGAACCGCGTCACCGACGAGACGATGCGGCTGCTGGTCGAGCTGGCCGAGGAGTCCGGTGTGCCCGAGCGCCGGGACGCCATGTTCCGCGGCGAGCACATCAACGTCTCCGAGGACCGCGCCGTGCTGCACGTCGCGCTGCGCATGCCCGAGGGTGAGTCGCTGGTCGTGGACGGTGTGGACGTGGTCGCGCAGGTGCACGAGGTGCTGCGCCGGATGGCGGACTTCTCGAACCGGATCCGGTCGGGGGAGTGGACCGGCCACACCGGCAAGCGCATCCGCAACGTGGTCAATATCGGCATCGGCGGGTCCGATCTCGGCCCCGTCATGGCGTACGAGGCGCTGCGGCACTACTCCACCCGCGACATCACGTTCCGGTTCGTCTCCAACGTCGACTCCACCGACTTCGTTGAGGCGACCCGGGATCTGTCCGCCGACGAGACGCTGTTCATCATCTCCTCCAAGACCTTCTCCACCCTGGAGACCATCACCAACGCCACCTCCGCCCGGGACTGGGTGGTCAGCGAGCTGGGCGACGAGGCCGCGGTGGCCAAGCATTTCGTCGCGGTCTCCACCAACGCCGAGCGGGTCCGCGAGTTCGGCATCGATACCGCGAACATGTTCGAGTTCTGGGACTGGGTTGGTGGCCGTTACTCGATGGACTCCGCGATCGGCCTGTCCGTCATGGTGGCGATCGGGCCGGACCAGTTCGGCGAGATGCTCGCCGGCTTCCACGCCATGGATGAGCACTTCCGCACCGCGCCGCTGGCGGGGAACCTGCCGGTGCTGATGGGCCTGCTGGCCGTCTGGTACCGCGACTTCTTCGGCGCCCAGACCGTCGGCGTGATGCCCTACGAACAGTACCTGAAGCGGTTCCCCGCGTACCTGCAGCAGCTCACGATGGAGTCCAACGGCAAGCACGTCACGCTGACCGGGCGGCACGTGGACTACGACACCGGCGCCGTGTACTGGGGTGAGCCCGGCACCAACGGGCAGCACAGCTTCTACCAGCTCATCCACCAGGGCACCACGCTGATCCCGGTAGACCTGATCGGGTTCGGCAAGTCGCTGAACCCGCTGCGTGACCATCACGACAAGCTGTCCTCGAACGTCTTCGCGCAGGCCCAGGCGCTGGCGTTCGGCAAGACCGAGGCCGAGGTGCGGGCTGACGGAACGCCGGAGCGGGTCATCCCGCACCGGGTGATGGAGGGCAACCGGCCGACCAACACGCTGCTGGCCGAGACCCTCACCCCCCGGCTGCTGGGCACGCTGGTGGCGCTGTACGAGCACAGTGTCTTCACGCAAGGGACGATCTGGGATATCGACTCGTTCGACCAGTGGGGCGTGGAGCTGGGCAAGGTGCTGGCCCAGCAGATCATCCCGGAACTGGAGAGCAAGGACGAGCCGGAGCTCCGCCACGACACGTCCACCAACGCCCTGATCCGCCGTTACCGCATGCTCAAGAACCGCTGAAGAACGGGGAGGCATCCGTTTCATGGCCACTGACAAACCGATGCAGCTAGGAATGGTCGGGCTCGGCCGGATGGGCGCGAACCTGGTCCGCCGGCTGATGCGCGACGGCCACCACTGCGTCGTGAACGACATCAACGCGAGCGCGGTGCAGGGCCCTCGAAGGCGAGGGCGCCACCGGGCTCCACCGACCTCGCCACGTTCGTCGAACATGCTGGAGCGGCCGCGGGCCATATGGCTGATGATCCCGGCCGGCCTGGTGCAGCCGACGCTGGACAAGCTCCGCCCGCTGGTCGACGCCGACGACATCATCATCGACGGCGGCAACTCCTACTACCGGGACGACATCATCCGCGCCAAGGCGCTCGAGCCGGACGGCATCCACTACATCGACTGCGGGACCAGCGGCGGGGTGTGGGGGCTGGAGCGGGGCTTCTGCCTGATGATCGGCGGGGAAGAGGAACCGGTCGAGCGGCTGGATCCGATCTTCAAGACGATCGCGCCGGGCAAGGGCGACGCTCAGCCCACGCCCAGCCGGACGCAGGATCGCAGCACCGCCGCCGAGGGCTACCTGCACTGCGGGCCGAACGGCGCCGGGCACTTCGTCAAGATGGTCCACAACGGCATCGAGTACGGCATGATGGCCGCGATCGCGGAGGGGCTCAGCATCATCGGGCACGCGGACGCGGGCGATCACATGGACGAGGTTGACGCCGAGACCACCCCGCTGCGCGACCCCTGGGCCTACCAGTACAAGATCGACGTCGGCGAGGTCGCCGAAGCTGTGGCGGCGCGGGTCGGTGATCAGCTCCTGGCTGATCGACCTGACCGCCGACGCCTTCGCCAAGTCCCCGGACCTCAGCGACTACACCGGCCGGGTGTCCGACTCCGGCGAGGGCCGCTGGACCGTTCAGGCCGCCATCGACACCGGGGTGCCGGTCGGCGCCATCACCGCCGCGCTCTACGAGCGGTTCGAGTCCCGCGGCGATGGCGTGTTCACCGGCAAGGTACTATCCGCCATGCGCTCCGGATTCGGCGGTCACCAGGAGAAGAAGGCGGACTGAGCAGATGACGTCGGCGAAGGCACCCATGCGTTCCGGGCCCCGGCCGGGCAACCGTGTCATCGTGCTGTTCGGGGCCACCGGTGACCTGGCTAAGCGCAAGCTCCTGCCGGGACTCTTCCACCTGGCCGCGGCCGGGCTGATGCCGGAGCGCTACCGGATCATCGGCTCCGCCCCGGCGAAGTTCGCGATGAGTACCGAGGCGTTCCGTGAGCACGCCCGCCAGGCGGTGGAGCAGTTCGGCGAGGCCAAGCCGTCCGGCGACGCGTGGGATGCGTTCGCCGCGAACCTGTCGTTCGCCGCCGCGGACCCGGATAGCACCGCCCCGCTGGCGACCGCGGTCGAAGAGGCGGAAAAGGATATCGGCGGGAAACCGCGCCGGCTGTTCCACCTCGCGGTCCCGCCCGCGGCGTTCGAGTCGGTGGTCGCGATGATCGGCACGATGAACCTCGCGCCGGGCTCCCGCGTCATCATCGAGAAGCCGTTCGGCCACGACCTGGCCTCGGCGCGGGACCTGAACGCCAAGCTGCACGCCGTCTTCGACGAGTCGCAGATCTTCCGTATCGACCACTTTCTGGGCAAGGAGTCGGTCGACAACGTCCTGGCCCTGCGGTTCGCCAACGGGCTGTTTGAGCCGAGTTGGAACCGGTACCACATCCGCTACATCCAGATCGACGTGCCGGAAACGCTGTCCATCGAGGGCCGGGCCGACTTCTACGACAAGACCGGCGCCTACCGCGACATGGTCGTCACGCACCTGTTCCAGGTGCTGGGCTTCATCGCCATGGAGGAGCCGTCCTCCCTCGACGCCAAGTCCCTGCGGGCCGAGAAGGCGAAGGTCTACGACGCCCTGAAGCCGATCGACGTGCGGCACGTGGTGCGCGGCCAGTACGAGGGCTACCGCAGCGAGCCCGGCGTGCCGCCGGACTCCCAGACGGAGACCATGGTCGCGGTGCGGGCCGAGATCGACAACTGGCGCTGGGCGGGCGTCCCGTTCTTCCTGCGGTCGGGGAAGAAGCATGGGGGCCAGCCGGCAAGTGATGACGCTCGGTTTCCTCGAGCCGCCGCTGCGGATGTTCCGTATCGACCGGCAGGACGCGCCGGCCGGCTACCGGAACGAGATCGCCATCGACTTCGCCGATCCCGGTTCGATCAAGGTCAAGTTCCTGGCCAAGGAACCGGGCGCGGAGATGAGGCTCGGCGAGGGGACGATGGTGTTCCGCTACCAGGACTCCTTTACGCAGGCCAACTCCCTGGAGGGGTACGAGCACCTGATCCTGCAGGCCATGCTGGGCGACCAGTCCCTGTTCACCAGTTCCGACGGCATCGAGCGGCTCTGGGAGATCTCCGAGCCGCTGCTGCAGGACCCGCCGCCGGTCGAGCCCTACGCCCCGGGCTCGTGGGGCCCGGAGCCGGCTATCAGCAAGCTGATCGCCCCGTTTCACTGGCATCTGCCCGACGATCGCTGACCGCCCGCCGCGCCTGCTACCGCGCGGCCAGCCGCTCATCGGCGCAGATCATTATCAGGCCGCGAGCCGGCGTGCGGCCAGGAACACCCCGGCGAGGTAGCTGGCCAGCGCCACCGCCCACAGCGCGGCCATGATCATCGAGCTGAAGGCGTGCCCGTAGTTCACGAAGCTGACCCCGTTGAACGCGGCGCCCACGATGGCCAGCGCACCGAGCACTGACGTCCAGAGGGCGAAGCGGCTGGCCTGCCGCCACGTCAGCCCGACGCTGGCCAGCGCCGCCAGCACCAGCGCCAGCCCGAAGGCGGTGTGCGCGGCGGCCCACGCGGGGCCGTCCGGGATTACCCAGCCGAGGCTGGCGGCCGCGCCGGTGAAATAGTTGCTCGCGCCTGGCGCCCGGGTCCCGGCCGGGCAGGGTGACGTACAGGTTCACGGCCATACCCAGCAGGTACTGGATCAGCAGAAGCACGCAGGCGATGATGTTCACCGTGAGCACACGACGCGGCAGGCCCGGCCGGACTGCGCGAGGACGGCCCGCGTCCGCATTACCGGGCCGCAATGGTCATAGGGCCGGGCTGGGCCAGCAGGTCACGCAGCGCCGCATCCGGGTCGGGGAAGCGGAAGCGGTAACCCAGCGCGCTCGCCCGGGCGGGAACGACACGCTTTCCGCGGATCAGTATGTCGGTGACCACGCCCAGGCCCATCCGGGCGAACGGGCTGGGGACCGGCAGCCACGCGCGGTGGCCTGCCGCTCGCCCCAGGACGCGGGCGACCTCGCGCGCCCTGACCGGCTCGGGTGGGGTGAGATTGATGGGGCCGTCGACGGTGGGCTGCTCCAACGCGAAACTGATGAGCCCCACCTCGTCCGCGATATGGATCCAGGGGGTCCAGCCCCGGCCGGTGCCAATCCATCCGCCGAGATGCCGGCGGAACTGCGCCACCTGGGAGGCCAGGCTGGCGGGGGTCAGCACGTAGCCGGTCCGCAGCGCGACGCTACGGATGCCGTGCGCCTGCGCGGTGAGGGCGGCCTGCTCGATTGCCACGCTGTCCTGGCCCCACCAGTCGCGGCCGGCCGGGTGGGTCTCGTCGATCGGCGCATCGCCGGCGTCTGCGTAGCCGTAGTAGCCGACCGAGGATGCGGCGATCAGCACGGCTGGTCGGCGGCTGAGGCCGCCCAGGGCGATGGCAAGCTGCCTGAGGCTGCCAGCTCGGCGGTGGCTCTCCGCCGTGATGTCATCCCGGCTGTGGCGGTGCCCGTCAAACAGCGGCGCGCCGGCCAGGTACACCACGGCATCGGCGGACCCGAGGTAACCGCCGCCCGCCGCACCGGGCCAGCCCGCCCGCCCGATCCGCGCTGTCGTTCATAGCTCCTCGTGCCATGCTCACGGCGCTCGGCTTCGAGCCATGGCAGCCCGCCCCGGCGGAACGCGGCCACGGCTCGTCCGCGGCCCCGCGCAAGACACCCTGGCTGGTCAGCCGTTCGCGCTCCGCCGACATCGTGGCCAGCTGGGTGGCGACCCGCTGCCGCCGGGCCGCCAGCTGCTGGGCCAAGTCGGATCCGTCCGGCCCCGCAGCGAACAGCAGCACGACCGATACCGGATCGGCCGGTCCAAAGACGACCTGGAGGGCCGCGTCCCGCTGAACCACCAGCTCTAGGCGCCCCTCCGCGCTGATCTCGTACACCGTGCGAGCCGGGCGCCGGCCCACCTGCTCCTCGCGGATGGCCTCAATCAGCCCGTCGCCGTTCAGCTTGCGCAGCTCCGCGTAGATGGCCCCGCCGGTGATTCCGCCCCACACCTCGGCGTTCGTCAGTTCGGCGGCCCGGCGGATCTGATGGCCGTGCATCGGCCCCCGCTCGGCCAGCAGGCCCAGGATCATGAGACGGCTGAGATTCATCGCAAATTAGTCTGCACATACTGATTTGCGCCTGTCAAGTTGGCTGGTTCGCTGAGTTTGCCTGTGGTGACCATGCCGACGCCTCCCGGCACCGGTTGACACCCGCACGGACCGGCGGCCTAGCGTCGGTCATATATGAGATCTGATACGCGATCAGCGGCAGGCCAGCCGGGCGGGGCCGGGTTCCTGACCGGTATAGCCGGGTCCATGCCGTCCCGGACCGTGGTGGTGCTGGACGCGATCAAGCATGCGATCCTGACCGGGGAGCTGCGGCCCGGGCAGGGCCTGGTCGAGACGGACCTAGCCGGGATGCTCGGCGTCTCCAAGACACCGGTCCGCGAAGCACTCAAGACGCTGGCCGGTGCCGGGCTCGTGACGATGAGCCCGTACAAGGGCGCAGCCGTGCGCGCCGTCGACGACGACCTGGTGCGGTCCGTATACGACCTGCGCCTGCTGCTGGAACCGGAGGCCGTCCGCCGCGCCGTGGCCCACGGCGGTCAGGCCGACGCGGCCCGGCATGCGCTGCAGCGGTCGGACCAGGCCGCCGACCGGGCCGAACGCAGTCTGGCCAACCGTGACTTCCACCGCGCCCTCTACCTCGGCTGCGGCAACGCCATGCTCGTCAGTGTGCTGGATGACCTGCGTGATCAGACCGCGCTGGTGTCCGCAGCGGCCTGGCAGCGCGCGCCGACCTGGCGAGGCGAAGCCGCCGAGCACGAGGCGATTCTCCGCGCGGCCACCGCCGGCGACGCGGATGCAGCGGCGCGGCTGCTGACCAGCCACATCGAATCGTTCCTGGCCCGGAACTATCCTTCGCTCGCCGAGACCGAATCGCTCACCGAGACCGGAGATACCGATGCCCCTTGACGCTCGCGACCGCGCAGGCCGGCTCAAAGAAGCGCTCGCCACGGTGGTCGTCATCCCCGTGACGCCGATGCGCCCCGACGGCAGCCCTGAGTGGGGCACCTACGCGGACCTGGTCAGAAGGGTCGTGGACGCCGGCATCACCGTGGTCACCGCCAACGGGAACACCGGCGAGTTCTACGCGCTGACCGGCGACGAGGCGCGGCAGGCCACCGAGACCGCGGTCCGGGCGGCGCACGGCGAGGCGGCGCGGGGAGCCCGGCCTACGTCCTGGCGGGCGTCGGGTCACGACACGGCCACGCGGCCGGCGCGGCCCGGCACGCGCAGCAGGCCGGCGCTGAAATGATCATGATCCACCAGCCGGTGCATCCCTACCAGGCGGCCGCGGGCTGGGTGGACTACCACCAGGCCATCGCCGATGCGGTCCCGGATCTGGGGGTGGTGCTCTACATCCGCAGCGAGCGCGTCACCGGGGCCCAGATCGCCGACCTCGGCCAGCGCTGCCCGAACGTGATCGGCATCAAGTACGGGGTCAAGGACGCCACCCAGTTCGCCGCCGTGGCGCGGGACGCCGGGCTGGACCGCTTCACCTGGCTGGCCGGGCTGGCCGAACCCTACGCCCCCGGCTACTGGGCCTACGGTGCGCGCGGGTTCACCTCGGGCCTGGCCAACGTCAGCCCATCCGTGTCGCTGTCCCTGCTGGGCGCGCTGCGAACGGGTGACGCCGCCGGGGCGATGGACACCTGGGAGCTGATCCGGCCGTTCGAGGGCCTGCGCGCGGCCGACGGGTCGGCGGACAACGTATCCGTGGTCAAGGAAGCCCTGGCCCAGCTGGGCCTGTGCGGCCGGGACGTGCGGCCGCCGAGCCGCCTGCTGCCGGACGCTGAGCGGGCCCAGGTGCGGACCATCCTGCAATCTTGGGGCGTGCCCGGGCTTGACCCGACGGCCGACGAGGCGAAAGGGGTACCGGCGTGAGCAAGACACCCGAACAGCTCCGCAGCCACGGCTGGTTCGGCAGCGAGCGGATGGCGGGACTGCGGTCCTTCAGCCATCGCTCCCGGATGCGCCAGCTCGGAATCTCGGCCGACGAGCACCTCGGCAAGCCGATCATCGCGATCCTCAACACGTGGTCGGAGATGAACCCGTGCCACATGCACCTGCGGGAGCGGGCGTCGCAGGTCAAGCGAGGGGTGCTGGAGGCAGGCGGCTTCCCGGTGGAGTTCCCGGTCGCGACGCTGTCCGAGACGTTCCAGAAGCCAACCCCGATGATGTACCGGAACCTGCTGGCCATGGACACCGAGGAGCTGCTGCGCTCCTATCCGGCCGACGGTGCGGTGCTGATGGGCGGGTGCGACAAGACCACGCCCGCGCTGCTCATGGGCGCGGCCAGCGCGGGCCTGCCCGCGATCTATGTGCCGGCCGGCCCGATGCTGAGCGGCAACTACCGGGGCCAGCGAGTCGGCAGCGGCACCGACATGTGGAAGTTCTGGGACGACGCGCGGGCCGGGCTGGTCGGCGACTGCGAGATGGCCGACCTGGAAGGCGGCATCGCCCGCTCGCCCGGCCACTGCATGACCATGGGCACCGCCTCGACCATGACGTCAGCGGCTGAGGCCCTCGGCATGACGCTGCCCGGCGCGGCGTCGATCCCGGCCGTCGACTCGGCGCACTACCGGATGGCCGCGGCCAGCGGGCAGCGGATCGTGCAGATGGTGTGGGACGACCTGATCCCGGCGGAGATCCTCACCCGCGAGGCGTTCGAGGACGCCGCCGCTACCGTGCTGGCCCTCGGCGGCTCCACCAACGCGCTGATCCACCTGGTCGCGATGGCCGGCCGGCCGGCGTCGAGCTGACCCTGGACGACTTCGACGAGATCTCCCGCCGGGTACCCGTGCTGGCCAACATCCGCCCCAGCGGCGCGTACCTGATGGAGGACTTCTATTACGCGGGCGGCCTGCCGCGCGCTGCTCGCCCAGCTGGCCACCGTGCCCGGCGCGCTGCACCTGGACCGCCGCACGGTCAGCGGGGGCACGTTCGGCGAGCAGATCACCGGCGTGACCGTCTACGACGAGGACGTGATCCGTTCCCCGGAGCACGCGCTGTCCGCCGAGGGCGGGGTGGCCGTGCTGCGCGGCAACCTCGCCCCCGACGGCGCGGTCATCAAGCACATCGCCGCGCAGGGGCGGCTGCTCAAGCACACCGGCCCGGCCGTGGTGTTCGACAGCTACCCCGAGATGCAGAAGCAGATCAACGACCCGGCGCTGAACGTCACCGCGGACTCGGTGCTGGTGCTGCGCAACGCGGGCCCGAAGGGCGGCCCGGGCATGCCCGAGTACGGAATGCTGCCTATCCCGAACTACCTGCTGGCCCAGGGCGTCCGGGACATGGTGCGGATCTCCGACGCGCGGATGAGCGGTACCAGCTACGGCGCCTGCGTGCTGCACGTCGCGCCGGAGGCGTTCGTCGGCGGCCCGCTCGCCCTGGTCCGCACCGGCGACCTGATCACCCTGGACGCCGCCGCCCGTGAACTGCGCCTGGAAGTGTCCGGCGCCGAGCTGGCCGAGCGGCGGGCGCAGTGGCAGCCGCCCGAGCCGAAATTCGAGCGCGGCTACGGCGCGCTGTTCAGCGAGCAGATCACCCAGGCCAACGAGGGCTGCGACTTCGCCTTCCTGGCCCGGCACGGCCGAAATCCCGACCCGCAGCCGAACCCGATGTAACAGCAGCCGATGTAACAGCGACATCCGGTTTAACCGCTACACCTGGTTTAGACACGGGACACCCGGTTTAACAGGGACACCCGGTTTAACAGGGACACCCGGTTTAACAGGGACACCGAGCAGGAGAGTGTGATGATTCAGGGGTTCAACCCGAGGACCGGGGAACCGGCCGGCCAGCCGGTGGCGGAGACGACCGACGCCGACGTCGACGCGGCGGTGGCGGCCGCAGCGGCGGCGCTTACGTCCTGGGCCGGGCTCGGCGACGAGGGCCGCGCCCGGGCTCTGGAGGCGGTGGCCGACGCGCTGGACGCGCGGGCCGGCGAGCTCGTCGCGCTGGCGGACGAGGAGACAGCGCTGGGGGAGACCCGGCTGACGGGGGAGGTGACCCGGACGACCGGGCAGCTCCGGCTGTTCGCCGGGGTGCTGCGGGAGGGCAGCTACGCCGACCCGGTGGCCAGCCCGGCCGCGGGCGGGATCGCGGCGATCCGGCGGGTCAACCACCCGGTCGGGCCGGTGGCCGTGTTCGGGGCGTCCAACTTCCCGTTCGCGTTCTCGGTGGCCGGCGGGGACACGGCCTCCGCGCTGGCCGCCGGCTGCCCGGTCGTGGTCAAGGCGCACGAGGGGCATCCGCAGACGTCGGCGGCGACCGCGCGGATCGTCGCCGAGGCGCTGGCCGGGGCCGGCGCCCCGGCTGGGGTGTTCGGCCTGGTGCACGGCTTCGTGGCCGGTGTCCGGCTGCTCACCCATCCGGCGATCACCGCGGCCGGGTTCACCGGCTCCACCCGCGGCGGGCTGGAGCTGGCCCGGATCTGCGCCGAGCGCGACGTGCCGATCCCGTTCTACGGTGAGCTCGGCGCGGTCAACCCGGTTGTCGTGCTGCCCGGCGCGGCCGCCAGCAGCACCGCGGAGATCGCAACCGGGTACGCGGGCTCGCTGACCCTCGGCGCGGGTCAGTTCTGCACCAACCCGGGCCTGCTGTTCGTCCCGGCCGGCGATGTGGCCCTGCCCGCGGCGGTCACCGACGCGGTGGGCGCGTCCAGCGGCGGCCCGATGCTGTCCGAGCGGATCTTCAAGGGTTACGAGGCCGCGCTGGCCGAGATCGAGGCCCATCCCGCCGTGACGGCGGTGGCCGCAGGGACGACCGGGGAAGGCCCGTGGGGCGCGACCCCGCGGCTGTTCCAGACCACCCTCAAGGACTTCGCCGCCGACCTCCCGGTCCTGGCCAAGGAGCGGTTCGGCCCGGCCGGCCTGATGATCTCCTACCCGTCCGTCGATGACCTGGTCCCGGTGCTGGCCGCCCTGGAAGGGAATCTGGTCGGCTCGGTGCACGGCGACACCGCCTCGGCCGCCGACGTGGCAGCCGCGCGGCAGGTGATCGCGGTGTTCGAGCGGACCGTCGGCCGCATCGTCTGGAATGGCTGGCCGACCGGCGTGGCCGTCAACGCGGCGCAGCACCACGGCGGCCCCTGGCCCGCTACGACCGTGCCCGCCTGCACCTCCGTGGGCTCGGCGGCCATCCGGCGGTGGCTGATCCCGGTCGCGTACCAGAACGTCCCGGCCGAGCTGCTGCCCGCCCGGCTGGCGGACTGACCGGTGCCGGTTTCGGCCTACCTGTATCCGTGGGACGTGGACGGGGACCCGGCCGCCGCCGAACGGATCGCCGGGCTGGGCGTCACTGAGGTGTCCCTGGCCGCCGCCTACCACGCGGTCCGCGCCGTCACCCCGTTCCACCCGGAGCAGCGGATCGTGACCCGGGACGCCGCGGCCTACTACCGCCCCGATCCCGGCCGCTGGCGGGGCGCGCTCCTGCGCCCGCCGGAGCCGGACGGGGACGCGGCGGGATCGTTCGAGCGGGCCGCGGACGCGCTGCACGCGGCCGGGCTCCGGGTGAACGCCTGGATCGTGGTCGCGCACAACGGGCGCCTCGCCGCGGCCCACCAAGACTGCGCCGTCCGGAACGCCTACGGGGACGTCTACCCGTGGGCGCTGTGCATCGGCTCCCCGGAGGTGGCCGCCTACGCGGCCACGCTGGCCGCCGAGATCGCCGCGCTGGACGGCGTGGACGAGGTCGAGCTGGAGGCGTGCGGCTGGTACGGCTACGACCATGGCAGCGCGCATGACAAGGCGGGCGGCCCCCCCGCGGGAGCACCCGGATGGCTGCTGGACGCCTGCTTCTGCGCGGCGTGCACCGGGGCGCTGCGGGATGCCGGCGTCGATCCCGGCCCGGCGGCCCAGCGGATCCGGGCTGCCCTGGACGCCGCCTATCAAGGGGGCGGGTGCGCCCAGCCCACGTCGGCGCGCGCCGAGGAACTGGGCGAGCTGGCCGGGGCGGTCACCACGGTCCGCGCCGCTGCCGCCGGGGCCTTCCTGCACCGCGTGCTGGCCGCCGTGCGGGACGCCGCGCCCGGCCGGGACGTGCTCGTCCACGCCGATCCCGATCCGCTCGCAGTCGGTGCCAACCCCGGTTACGACCCGGCGGTGCTCCTGGACCCGGACGGTGCCGACGGCATGATCGTGGCCTGCCCCGGCCCGGTCACGCACGCCGAGCAAATCGTCCGGCGCACGAAGAACCGAGCTGGCTCCGGCCGCCGGATCGCGGCCACCCTCCCGGCCGTCACCGCGCTGGGGGCGATCACCGGCGAGCTGCCCCGCAAGGCCCGGGCGGTGCTCGCCGCGGGCGCGACCGATCTGCGGCTGTACCACGCGGGGCTCGCCTCTGCGGCCGACCACATCGCGATGCGCGAGGTGACAAGGTATCGGTAGGGTGATTCAGGTGAGCCCGCAGATCGCGACCAACACCACCGTCAGCCGGGACGGGCTGCTCGACTTCATCCGGCCGCGCCACCAGGCGGTCGTCATCACCCAGCGCGCGGGCGGCCGCCCGCAGGCGTCCCCGGTGACCTGCGGGGTGGACGCCGGGGGCCGGATCGTGGTGTCCACCTACCCCGAACGGGCCAAGACCCACAACGCCCGGCGTGATCCCCAGGTCAGCGTGCTGGTGCTGTCCGAGGACTTCGGCGGCCCCTGGGTGCAGGTGGACGGCGACGCCGAGGTGATCGATATGCCCACGGCCGCCGACGCGCTGGTCGACTACTACCGTGCGATCGCCGGGGAGCACCCGGACTGGGACGAGTACCGGCAGGCCATGATCCGGCAGGACAAGTCCCTGTTGCGTATCACGCCGACGTCCTGGGGCCCCATCGCGACCGGCGGCTTCCCTGCTCGGCTGGCCCAGCCGGGCTAACGCCCGTATGCTCGGGCGGGTGGCTGACCCCGCCAAGATCGACACCAGCGTTCCGCATCCGGCCCGGGTTTACGACTACTGGCTGGGCGGTAAGGACAACTTCGAAGCCGACCGCCAGGCCGCTCAGGCCGCGATCGAGATCTTTCCGCACACGGTCCAGTCGGCGCTTGCCTGCCGCGCGTTCCTGGCCAGGGTGGTGCACTATCTGGCCGGTGAGGCCGGGATACGGCAGTTTCTCGACATCGGGACCGGCCTGCCGTCGGGGGACACGTCCACGAGGTTGCCCAGTCGGCCGCGCCCGACAGCCGCATCGTCTACGTGGACAACGACCCGATCGTGCTGCTGCACGCGGAAACACTGCTGACCAGTTCGGCCCCGGGCGCCACCGCTTACCTCGACGCGGACCTGCGCGATACGGGCCGGATCCTGGGTGAAGCGGTGCGGACGCTGGACTTCGGCCAGCCGGTGGCGGTCCTGCTGTTCGCGATCATGCATTTCATCACTGATGCACAGGACCCGGCGGGCATCGTCCGCACGCTGATGGATCCCCTCCCGCCGGGTAGCTACCTGGCCATCGGCCATCACACCGCAGACATCCACCCCGAAATGGAGGAGTTCGCGCGGCATATGAGTGAGCGCAATCCGGAATTCCGGGCCACGCTCCGCAGCCACGCGCAGGTGACCGGCTTCTTCGACGGGCTCGAGCTGGTACCGCCGGGCGTCGTGCAGATCTCGAAGTGGCGCCCTCGTTCCGATCTGGAGGCCCAGGCCCAGGCCGCGCTGTGGGGCGGCGTCGCCCGCAAACCCGGCGCTTGACCAGCAAGGATCTCCGTTTAGCCGGCGCCGGGATGTGCGCGACTCCGCCGAGGCCCCACATACGGGGAGCGTCTTCAGTGAATACGACTGACTACGCTCCCCGTCATGGCTTGCGCTGATCGGCGCCGTCGCAGGGAGTTTCCTTGGCTAGCAAAAATGGGCCGCTCATACTGGCGGCAAATCACTATCCCGGCGGGAGCGCTACCACAATTGGACTCCTGGTGGCGGCCGTGATTGTGTTTGGAATCATGTTCCTGGTGATGCGGGCCCGTAAGAGATGACACGGCCCATGACCGTTGGCCTGCAATGAGCATTGTCCTCGCCGGCCCGGGCAGCTGACCGGCTAGCGATCCGTCCCCGCCGCGCTCTGGGTAAGCAGGGCGACGTGCAGTGAGGTGCGGGACTCGGCGGAGTCCAGGTCAACGCCGAGGATCCGCTCGATCTGCTGGAGCCGCTGATAGAAGGTGGGCCGGGCCAGGTGCGCGTGCTGCGCGGCCAGCGCCTTGTTGCCGCCGGCCTCCAGGTAGGCGGCCAGGCACGGCATCAGCCCGGTGCCGTGGGCGGCGTCGCTGGCCAGCAGCGGGCCTAGTTCCCGCTCGGCGAAGGTCTGGAGGCGGGCGTCGTCGCGCAGCAGGTGCAGCAGGCCGCGCAGTCGCAGGTCCGGCAGCCGGTAGAAGGGCCGACCCTCGGGACGGCCGATGGCCAGGTCGCCGACCTGGCGGGCCTCGAGAAAGGCCTGGCGCACGTCCCGCAGGCTCTCGGTGGGTGTGCCGGTGCCCAGCACGAACGGCTCGTCCGCCGCTCCCGGCTGGGGGCGCGGCTGTCCGGGCTGGGGGCGCGGCTGTCCGGGCTGGTCCCCGGCGGCCGGGCGCAGCCGGTGGACCAGCCGCTGCCGCAGCCGCGCGGACAGGGCCGTGAGCACCTCGTCGGCGTCCGCCCGCAGCGGCAGCGACAGCAGCACCCCGGCGCGCACGTCATCCAGCGACCCGACCAGCGCGGGGATGCGGCCCTCCCGGCACGCGTCGGCGAGCGCCTCGGTTACCTCCGCCATCCGGGCGTGCGCGGAGATACCCGGCCCGGCGTCCCGGAGCCGGGCGATGGCCGCGATCAGCTGGCGGCGGGTGACCGGCACGCCCAGCGCGCGGGCCCGCGCCGCCGCCTCGCCCGGGTCGGCGTGCGCGCTGTCCACGATCGCGCTGATCAGGGTGCGGTGCGCCTGCCGTTCCAGGCTTTCCTGCTGCCGGGTCAGCAGCCGGCCCAGGGCCAGCGTGCTGGCGGCCCGCTCGATCAGCACCGTGTCCGGCCCTGTCGGCGGGGCGTCGCAGCCCAGGATCACCCGGCCCCAGTCCTCCCCGCGGGCGCCCACCGTGGTGACCAGCCACCCGGTCGGCTCGTCGTAGAAGGTGCGCCGCGGCCCGGAAACCGCCCGGGCCCGCTGCTCGAAACCGGCCAGCAGGCGGCCTGGGTCCGCGCCCGCGGCGGAACAGGCCAGCACCCGGTGCGACAGGTCCTCCAGGATCACCGGCCGCCCGGCCAGCAGCGCCGCCTGCCGGACGATCTCCTCGGGGGGAGCCCCGGCCACCGACAGCTCGGTGAACGTCTCGTGCATCCGTTCCGATGTCCGCAGCTCCGCCAGCTGCGCGTCGATGATCATCGCGTGCACGGTCTCGGTGATCTCCACGAACGGCACCTCGCGGCGGAACGCGATCAGCGGCACCGCATGCGCCCGCGCCGCCTCGACCAGCGGATCCGGCAGCCGGTCGTAGCGGCGCCCCAGCTCCACGGCCAGCCCGCTCACCCCGGCCGCGGCCAGATCCGCGACGTACGCCGCCAGCAGCGCCGGGTCGGCCGGCAGCGCGACGCCGGTGCTCAGGACCAGCTCACCGCCGTGCAGCAGCCGCGCCACGTCCGCCAGTTCCATGGCGTGCACCCAGCGGACGGGCGCCCCCAGACGGTCCCCGCCGGCCAGGACCTCGGGCCGCCCGCGGCGCACGACGTCCAGGTCCAGCACCGCCGCCAGCGTCGGCCGCACCGGTCAGCGTCCTGACAGCATGTAAGAATCCCAGGTCATCTGCTTACTTTATGTTCGCCTCCGGCGATGGTCACGGCAGGCAGACTGGCAGCATGCCGGATCTGTATGCACGTCACCGCGCGGTCAGCCCCAACTGGGTCGCGCTCTATTACAACGAGCCGCTCGAGCTGGTCAGCGGCAAAGGCTGCCGGGTCACCGACGCGGCGGGCCACAGCTACCTGGACTTCTTCGGCGGGATCCTCACCAACATGCTCGGCTACGACGTGCCCGAGGTCCGTGAGGCCGTCGAACGGCAGATCGCGTCGGGCGTCGTGCACACCTCGACGCTGTACCTGATCCGCAGCCAGGTCGAGCTGGCCGAGAAGATCGCCCGGCTGTCCGGGATCCCGGACGCCAAGGTGTTCTTCACCAACTCCGGGACCGAGGCCAATGAGACGGCGCTGCTGCTGGCCACCGCCGCCCGCCGCGCCGACCAGGTGCTCGCCCTGCGCAACAGCTACCACGGGCGCTCGTTCGGCGCGGTCGCCGTCACGGGCAACGCGGGCTGGAAGCAGTCCTCGCTGGCCCCGTTCGGCGTGCACTACCTGCACGGCACGGACCGGCAGCTGCCCGCCTTCGCGGGTATGCCGGACGGCGTCTACATCGAGGCCTGTGTCGCCGACCTGCGCAACGTGCTGGCCACGGCCGCGCGCCCGGCCGACGTCGGGTGCCTGATCGCCGAGCCGATCCAGGGCGTCGGCGGTTTCACCATGCCTCCGGACGGCCTGCTCGCCGCGTACCAGGAGGTGCTCGCCGAGCATGGCATCCTGTTCATCGCCGATGAGGTGCAGACGGGGTGGGGCCGCACCGGTGAGCACTTCTGGGGCATCAGCGCGCACGGCGTGATCCCCGACGCCATGACGTTCGCCAAGGGGCTGGGCAACGGGTTCGCGATCGGCGGGGTGGTCGCCCGCGCCGAACTACTCGATGGGCTGCGCGGCAACAGCGTCTCCACCTTCGGCGGCAACCCAGTCTCCACCAGCGCGGCCAACGCGACCCTGGACTACGTGCTGTCCCATGACCTGCAGCGCAACGCCGACCGGCTCGGCCGGCTGATCATCGCGGGCCTGCGCGACGCCGCCTCCGGCTGCGCCGCCGCCGGCGACGTGCGCGGCAAGGGCCTGATGTTCGCCGTCGACCTGATCGACCCGGCCACCGGGGAGCCCAGCCCCGCGCTGGCCGCCCGGATGCTGGAGGCCACCCGCGAGCGCGGCCTGCTTATCGGCAAGGGCGGTCTGACCGGCAACACCCTGCGGATGGCACCGCCGTTGACCCTGACCGAGCCCGAAGCCCGGGAGGGCCTGGCCATTTTGACCGACGCGCTCCGCGCGGTCAGCGAGGAGGCAGCCCGATGACGGACGCGACGGCCGGGCCCAGGAACATCACGCACTGGATCGGCGGTAAGCCGTGGACCGGTACGCCCAGCGCCCGCGGCGACGTATACGACCCGGCTACCGGCCAGGTCAGCGGCTACGTCGACCTGGGCGGCCCGGCTGAGGTCAACGCGGCGGTCGCGGCGGCCAAGGCGGCGTTCGCCGACTGGCGGAAGGCATCCCTGTCCCGCCGCGCGTCGATCCTGTTTTCATTCCGTGAACTGGTCAAGGCGCACACCGGTGAGCTGGCCGCGGCGGTCACCGCCGAGCACGGCAAGGTCACCTCGGACGCGGCCGGCGAAGTCACCCGCGGCCTGGAGGTCGTCGAGTTCGCCTGCGGCATCCCGCACCTGCTCAAGGGCGGCTTCTCGGAGAACGTGTCCAGTGGTGTCGACTCCTACTCGCTGCGGCAGCCGCTCGGCGTCGTGGCCGGTATCACCCCGTTCAACTTCCCGGCCATGGTGCCGATGTGGATGTTCCCGCTCGCGATCGCCTGCGGCAACACGTTCGTGCTGAAGCCGTCGGAGAAGGACCCGTCGGCGTCGCTGCTGCTGGCGTCGCTGTGGGCCGAGGCGGGACTGCCGGACGGCGTGTTCAACGTGGTGCACGGGGACAAGGCCGCGGTCGACGCCATCCTCGGCCACCCGGACATCGCCGCGGTCAGCTTCGTCGGCTCCACGCCGGTGGCCCGCTACGTGTACGAGCGCGGCATCACCGCGGGCAAGCGGGTCCAGGCGCTCGGCGGCGCCAAGAACCACATGGTGGTCCTGCCCGACGCCGACCTGGACCTGGCCGCGGACGCGGCCGTGTCGGCGGCGTTCGGCTCGGCCGGGGAGCGGTGCATGGCCATTTCGGCGCTGGTGGCCGTGGAGCCCGCCGGTGACGAGCTGATCGACCGGATCCGGGCCCGGATCAGCCGGCTGCGGGTCGGTCCCGGCACCGACGAGCGGGCCGAGATGGGACCGCTGGTGACCGGGCCGCACCGCGACCGGGTGGCCTCCTATCTGGACTCCGGCGTACGCGAGGGGGCCACGCTCGCGGTCGACGGCCGGGCGCACCCGGTGATCGGGGGCGAGTCCAGGGGGTTCTGGCTCGGCCCCAGCGTGCTGGACCACGTGTCGCCGGGGATGAGCTGCTACGACGATGAGATCTTCGGGCCGGTGCTGAGCGTGGCCCGGGTGGACTCCTACGAGGCGGCGGTGGCCATGGTCAACGCGAGCCGGTACGGGAACGGGACGGCGGTCTTCACCAACGACGGGGGAGCGGCGCGCCGGTTCGTGTCCGAGATCGAGGTGGGCATGGTCGGCGTCAACGTGCCGATCCCGGTGCCGATGGCGTACTACTCGTTCGGTGGCTGGAAGTCCTCACTGTTCGGTGACACCCACGTGCACGGCACCGAGGGTGTGCACTTCTACACCCGCGGCAAGGTGGTGACCTCCCGCTGGCTCGACCCGAGCCACGGCGGGGTCAGCCTCGGTTTCCCGGTTAACTCATAGACCGCCCGGGGCCCGGAAGGCTTGTCTTACCGGCCTCCGGCTCTTACCGGCCTCCGGCTCTTACCGGCCTCCGGCTCTTACGGGCCTCGGGCGTACGGGTCTCCGGCGCTTGCCGGTCTTGGGGGCTTACGGGGTTCGGGGCCGCGGTCGTCGCGGCGGGCACCGGCGGGGTGGCCGCAGGGCTGGCCGCAGCGGGCGCGCCCGGGCTGGCCGCCGCGGGCGGGGCGTTCAGCTGCAGGGAGGCCAGGATGACGCCCGCGTTGGCGGTGCCCAGGTTGTCCGGCACCGTGACGTACAGCACGGCGGGCGGCTGGCCCGTGCCCCGGTCCACGACCACCACCGCGCCGAGCTGGGTCTGCCAGGCCAGGCCCAGGGTCGCCGCGGTCGGGTAGGTCATCTGGAACTCGACGATCCACGCCGGATGGCCGCTGACCTGAAGCGGGTTGTTCTGAACCGTGGACCGGACATGCGGCAGGGTGTTGTAGTAGGTGGGGTCGAAGGCGGTGACCAGGTTCATCGCTGTCTGCGGCAGGTCGGCGACGCCGGTGTAGGCGTACTGCTGGCCGAGCAGGCCGGAGCAGGCGCTGCCGTACCAGGGGGCGCCGCCCGCCGAGGCGATCGTTCCGGCCACCGCGTTCTCCCCGGCCGTCCAGGTGAATACGCCGTTGTTCATCGTGGCTGGGCAGCCCGCGGTCCATGGGCTGCCCAGCGTCGCGTACGACAGGCCGGCCGCTGCGTCGCTGACGGGCGTCCCGGTCGTCGCGGCCGGCGCTGGCGTGGGCGTGGCTGAGGCCTGTGCCTTCGGCGCCAGGGTCCGGATCGCCGAGGGACGGGCCGCTGCGGCCGTCGTGCGTGCCGCCGGGCCCGAGCCCAGCACTGCGACCAGGACCCCGGTGATGAGCATGGCCACCGCCGTGCCGAGGGCCAGCCCCCACATCAGCCGGGTGCGGTTGCGGCGCAGCATCCCGGCCGCCTCGCTGCGTTCCAGCAGCGGCGTGTCGTCCGGGCTGACCGGCGTGCCGTGCTGCCAGCCGAACCCGGCCAGCGCGCCCGTCCCGTCGCGTTCCAGCACGCGCGTGTCGCCAGGCCGGCCCGGCCGGGGCGGGACGGCGAGCTCGTGACCGACGGCCGCCACCCCCGCCCGCTCATCCCGGCCGGCCAGATCGTCCCGGCCGGCCAGGTCCTCCCGGCCGGCCAGGTCCTCCCGGCTGGGTGCATCGCCCCGGCTGAGCACGGGGAACGGAATGCTCTGGAACCAGTCGGTCAGCGACGGGTCGGCAGTGCTGGCCGGGACGGGGACGGGCGAGGCCGAAACCGGCGGGACCACCGGCGCGGGCGGGACCACCGGCGCGGGCGGGACCATGGGCCCGGGCGGGACCTCGAGCGCCGGCGCCACCGGCACGGGCTGGACCAGTGGAGCGGGCAGGATGGCCTCGGGGCCGGGGTACTGGCCCGGGGCCGGGTCCGGTGTGGCCCGGGACGCACTGTCCAGGGCGGGCTGGGCGGTGCCGCCGACGGCCACCGTGTGCTCCGTCCACTGCGTCCCGTCCCACCAGCGGAGCGGGCCTCCCGCCGCGACGGGATCCTCGTACCAGCCGGGGGTCGGCATATCCATGCGAGCTCCTACGCCAATGTCACGCTGTGGTCCCGTTGGCCAAACTCCGCACCTCCGCCACCAGCCGAAAGGCCGACGTCACTCGGCCAGTAGAGTAGCCGATGACCGGGCCCGGACGCTGCCGGAGCGGACAATTCCGCTTACTCCGGCCGCCGGGACGTCACCGGGACGGCCCGGCTCAGCTGGGCACGATCACCGCCCGTGCGGGGCTGAGCAGCTGCCTAAGATCCGGGCCGCTCAGGCCGGATCAGGCATCGGGTCGTCATCCGCTGCTGGATCGGGGTCCTGCCGGATCGGGCGTCGTTGGGTCGAACGCCGCGCGTGGCGGCTCGGGGGAGGGCTGGGCGGTGGCGTCGGTGACGGGCCGGGCCCCGGCCTCGAAACGCAGCAGGTCCGGGCCGCTCACCACCCGGGCCGGGAAGGGATCACCCGCGACCCGGCGGCCCAGCTCGGCTTCGGGCAGCGGGCCGTCGCGGCCGGCCAGCACCAGGTTGCCGAACCGGCGGCGGTTCAGCACCGCCGGCTCGGCGATCATGCAGCAGGCCGGGAAGACCGAACGGATCGTGGCCACCTGCTCCTTGGCGTACCGGAGCGGCGGGCCGTCGGCCACGTTCACCGCGTAGATCCCGCCAGGCCGCAGCGCCCGCGCCGCGGCGGCGGCGCACTCCGCCGTGGTCAGGTGCGGTGGGGTCCGGGCTCCCGCGAATACGTCGCTGATCACCACGTGAAAGCTGGCTGGGCGCACCGATTCGAGGATCTCCCGCCCGTCGCCGACCCGGATCCGGATCCGCTGCCGCAGCCGACCCAGTGGCAGGTGCGTGCGGACCAGGTCCACCAGCGCCGGGTCGGCTTCGGCGACGAGCTGGCTCGAGCCGGGGCGGGTCGCCGCGACGTAGCGCGGCAGGGTCAGCGCGCCGCCGCCCAGATGCAGGATCCGCAACGGCTCACCCGCGGGTGCGGCCAGGTCGATCAGGTGGGCGATCCGGCGGACGTACTCGAACTCCAGGTACGTCGGGTCGGCCAGGTCCACCTGCGACTGCGGCGCGCCGGCGAGATAGAGGATCCACGAGTCGGCCCGGCTGAGGTCGGGCACCAGCTCGGCCAGGCCGGCGTCCACGTCCAGGTGGACGGCGAGCCGGCGGTCGCTTCGCCGCCGTGCTCCGCTGCCCGTCATGTGCCCAGTATCGGGGGGCGCCCGGTCCCTCCCGCGTACCGGGGGGCGGGCCCGGTCCCGCGGTCACCCGCGGATCACAGCGCCGCGAACGCGTCCTCCAGGATCGACAGCCCCTCTTCGAGCAGCGCGTCGCCGATGACCAGCGGCGGCAGGAAGCGCAGCACGTTCCCGAACGTCCCACAGGTCAGCACGACCAGGCCGGCGGCGTGACAGGCCTTCGCGACCTGGGCCGTGCCGGCCGGGTCTGGCTCGATGCCGCCGGGCTTGACCACCTCGACCGCGATCATGGCCCCGCGGCCACGGACGTCGCCGATGTGGGGGTTGGCCTCGGCGAGCTTGCCCAGCCGCGGCAGCATGATCTCGCCGATGTGGCGGGCCCGCCCGGCCAGGTCCTCGGCGGCCATCGTCTCTATCGCGCCGAGCGCGGCCGCGCAGGCCACCGGGTTCCCGCCGAAGGTGCCGCCCAGCCCGCCCACGTGCACGGCATCCATTAGCTCGGCGCGGCCGGTGACCCCGCCCAGCGGCAGCCCATCCGCGATCCCCTTGGCCGTCGTGATCAGGTCCGGGACGACGCCCTCGTGCTCGCAGGCGAACCAGTCGCCGGTCCGGCAGAAGCCGGTCTGGATCTCGTCCGCGATCAGCACGATCCCGTACGTGCGGCAGAACTCGGCCAGCCCGGCCAGGAATCCCGGCGGCGGGACGATGAACCCGCCCTCGCCCTGGATCGGCTCGATGATGACGGCGGCCACGTTCTCCTCGCCGACCTGGGTGTGGATCAGCCCCGTGATGACGTCCAGGGCCTGCTCCCGGCAGGCCTCCGGGCCGCCCGGCCAGCGCAGCGGGTAGGCCATCGGCGCCCGGTAGATCTCCCCGGCGAACGGGCCGAACCCCTGCTTGTAGGGCATGTTCTTGGCGGTCAGCGCCATCGTGAGATTCGTCCGGCCGTGGTAGGCGTGGTCGAACGCGACGACGGCCTGGCGCCCGGTGGCGTGCCGGGCGATCTTGACCGCGTTTTCCACCGCCTCCGCACCCGAGTTCAGCAGCGCGGACCGCTTCTCGTGATCGCCGGGGGTGCGGCGCGCGAGCTCCTCGCAGACCGC
The DNA here is from genome assembly GCA_963775825.1 of uncultured Actinomycetes bacterium. Classification (GTDB taxonomy): domain Bacteria; phylum Actinomycetota; class Actinomycetes; order Streptosporangiales; family Streptosporangiaceae; genus Bog-532. The sequence goes on along the minus strand of CAVZKY010000051.1, from coordinate 113,671 downwards.
GACGTACTCCTCATACGGCGTCACCATGAAGCACGTGTGGGTGAAGCGGGCGACCTGCTCGCTGACCCGTTCCACCACGCGCGGGGCGGCGTTGCCCGCCGACACCACGGCGATACCCGAGCCGAAGTCGATGAGCGAGTTGCCGTCGGCGTCGACCAGTACGCCGCCGCCGGCGGCCGTGATGAACACGGGCAGCACGTGGCTCACGCCCCGCGCCACGGTGGCCTGGCGGCGGCCGAGCAGCTCGCGCGAGGCCGGTCCCGGGATCTCGGTGACGAGGCGGCGTTCCTGGGGGAGCGCCGGCCCGCCCGGCGCAAACGAAGGCGCATTCATGATCTCGACCCTACGTCTATCGTGGTCCCGCGGGCGAGACGTGGTGCGAGGGGACCAGACCTACCGGAAGGAGTGGCCGAGCCATGTCTGAGCAGGACGCGAGCCGCGGGGTGATGTTCGGTGGCGTATTCCGCCGTGGCCGTGTCGAGACCGGGGACCAGGCGTGGCTGCGGTCCATGCTGGCGGTGGAGGCCGCACTCGCCCGCGCCGTGGAGCGAGCCGGGCTCGTGCCCGCCGGGGCCGGTGCCGCGGTGACGAAGGCGGCCGTAGCGGGCAACTTCGACGTGGCCGAACTGGGCGAGCTCGCCGCCCTGACCGGCAACCCCGTGCCCGCGCTGAGCCGGGCCCTGGCCCGGCGGGTGCCCCGCACGGCGGCGGCCGCGGTCCATCGCGGCGCGACGAGCCAGGACATCATCGACACCGCGGCCATGCTGATGGCGCGGGACGCACTGGACCGGATCATCGCCGACGTCGCGGCGGCCGCCCGGGCGGCCGCCGCGCTCGCCGGCCAGTACCGGGCCACGATCATGATCGGCCGGACCCTGCTGCAGCAGGCCGTCCCCATCACCTTCGGGCTGGTCGCGGCGGGCTGGCTGACCGCCCTCGACGACGCGCAGGCCGGCCTCGCGCGGGTGCGCGCCGAGCGGCTCGCGGTGCAGTTCGGCGGGGCCGCGGGCACGCTGGCCTCGCTGGGTGACGCGGGCCCGCGGGTCGCGGCGCTGCTGGCGGAGGAGCTGGATCTGCCGGCGCCAGTGCTGCCGTGGCACACCAGCCGGCTGCGGGTGGTGGAGCTGGCCGCCGCGCTGGCCGGTGCGGATGCCGTGCTGGGCAAGATCGCGCGCGACGTCACGCTGCTGTCGCAGTCCGAGGTGGCCGAGGTGGCCGAGGGACCCGGCGAGCAGGCCGCCGGCGGCTCACCGCGGCGCGGCGGTTCCTCCGCCATGCCGCAGAAGCAGAACCCGGTGGCGGCCGTCGCCATCCTCGGCTCCGCCAAGCGGGCCCCTGGCCTGCTCGCGACGCTGACGGCCACCGCCGAGCAGGAGTACCAGCGGGCCGCCGGCGCCTGGCACGCCGAGTGGGAGGCAGTGGCCGACCTGCTCAGCCTGACCGGCTCGGCGGCGTCCTGGGCGGCCGAGATGCTCAGCGGCCTGACCGTGGATGCGGCGCGGATGAGCGCGAACCTGGCCGCGGCCAAGGGGCTGCCGCTCGCCGAGCACGTGGTGGCGCTGCTGGCGGACACGCTGGGCCGGGCGGCCGCGCACGATCTCGTGGCCGAGGCCGGGACGCGCGCGGTCTCGGCCGGCCTGCCGCTACGCGACGTCCTGCTCGGGCTGCCGCAGTCGGCGGAACGGCTGGAAGCGGCCGGGATCACCCCCGAGCAGATCGAATCGGCCCTGGACCCGGCCCAGTACCTTGGCTCTTCGTCGGTATTCGTCGATGCCGCGTTGGCGGCGCATCAGCAGCACGAGAAGGGCCCCGATGGTCATGGATGATGCGATGCGAACCCGTCAGGGGATGGCCGTCCGGCGCGAGGTGCTCGGCGATGAGCATGTCGACCGGGCCATCGCGAACACGACCGCGTTCACCGAGCCGTTCCAGGACTTCATCACCAGGTACGCCTGGGGCGACATCTGGTCCCGGCCCGGCCTGTCCCGCGCCGAGCGCAGCATCATCGCGCTGACCGTGCTGGCCGCGCTGCAGCATGAGCGTGAGCTGGCCATGCATGTCCGGGCCGCGCTGCGCAACGGGCTCACGCCGGAGCAGATCCAGGAGGTGCTGCTGCAGGTCGCGGTCTACGCCGGCGTCCCGGCGGCCAACCGCGCATTCGCGGTGGCCCAGCGGGTACTGGCCGAGCAGGGCGCCGACCCGGACTCACCGCCCGTACGGTAGGCCCGCCGGCTCATAGCGGGCCGGCGCCCGCGTCCTGCCTGGCCCGCCCATCGACGCCGGTCCAGGTGGCCGCTATCGTACGGATGTCGAACGAGTGTGCACTCAGCGGTCACTGATGCGGAGGCGGTATGGCTGAGATCGTGTCACTGGCCGAGGCGATCACGCAGGCCGTGCGGGACGGCGACACGGTGGCGATGGAGGGCTTCACCCACCTGATCCCGTTCGCCGCCGGGCACGAGGTGATCCGGCAGGGCCGGCGCGACCTCACCCTCATCCGGATGACCCCCGATCTCATCTACGACCAGCTCATCGGGGCGGGCTGTGCGCGCAAGCTCGTGTTTTCCTGGGGCGGCAACCCCGGCGTCGGTTCGCTGCACCGGTTCCGGGACGCCGTTGAGCATTCCTGGCCGGTGCCGCTGGAACTGGAGGAGCACAGCCACGCAGGCATGGCCAACCGCTACGTGGCCGGCGCCTCGGGCCTGCCGTTCGCCGTGCTGCGCGGCTACAGCGGGACCGGCCTGATGGACGGCGCCGCCGGCGGCGGCCCGCTGGAGCCCAGCATCCGGCCCATCACCTGCCCGTTCACCGGCGAGGTGCTCACTGCCGTGTCCGCGCTCAACCCGGACGTGGCCATCATTCACGCCCAGCGCGCCGACACTGCCGGAAACGTCCAGCTCTGGGGGATCACCGGCGTGCAGAAGGAGGCCGTGCTGGCCGCGAAACGGTCGGTCGTCACCGTCGAGGAGGTCGTGCCGCGGCTGGACCCACGCCCGGATGCCGTGGTGCTGCCCGCCTGGACGGTCAGTTACATCGCCGAAGTTCCCGGCGGCTCCCGGCCGTCCTATGCGCTCGGCTACTACGACCGCGACAATGACTACTACCTGGCCTGGGACCCGATCGGCCGCGACCGAGATGCGTTCCGGCGCTGGCTGGATACCGAGGTCCTCGGCGCGCCCGAAGCAGCCCAGGGGAGGTAGGCACGCATGGCGGACTACACGTCCGACGAGATGATGACGGTCTCGGCCGCGCGGGCGCTGCGGGACAACGTCACCTGCTTCGTGGGGATCGGCCTGCCCAGCGCGGCGGCGAACCTGGCCCGCGCGACGCACGCACCCGGGCTCGTGCTCATCTACGAGTCGGGCACGATCGGGGCCAAGCCGGACCGGCTGCCGCTGTCCATCGGCGACGGCATCCTGGCCGAGACCGCGGACGCCGTGGTGAGCGTGCCGGAGATTTTCAACTACTGGCTCCAGCCCGGCCGCATCGACGTCGGGTTCCTCAGTGCCGCCCAGATCGACAAGTACGGCAACATCAACACCACGGTCATCGGCGGTGACTACACGGCCCCGAAGACGCGGCTGCCCGGATCGGGTGGCGCCCCGGAAATCGCCGCATCCTGCCGTGAGGTCATCGTCGTCGTCCGGCAGACCCTCCGCTCGTTCGTGGAGCAGGTCGATTTCGTGACGTCGGTCGGCTACGGGTCCGGCCCGGGCACGCGGCAGCGCCTCGGCCTCACCGGCGCCGGGCCGCTGAAGATCATCACCGATCTCGGCGTGCTCGAACCGGATCCGGGCACGCAGGAATTCACGCTGACCGGGCTGTACCCGGGCGTCTCGGTCCAGGATGCTCGGGACAGAACTGGCTGGTCCCTGGCCGCCGCGCCGGAACTGCGGACACTGGACCCGCCGTCGCAGCCCGAACTGACCGCGCTACGCGGCCTCACGGCCAAAGGGTCAGGAAAGGAAGGACTAGCGAATGACCACTGACGTGCCCTCGCGGCTGGCCCTGCCGTCCTACCGCCGGCCCCGTGGCGTGCACCCGCCGCTGGGCTACTCCGGGTACCGCTCGACGGCCCTACGCCACCCGAAAAAACCACTGGTCATGCTGCCGCAGCGGCTTACGGAGGTCACCGGCCCGCTGCTGGGGGACGAGCTGATCACGCCTACCGACAGTGACCTGACCATGCAGCACGACGGCGAGCCGCAGGGCCAGCGGATCATCCTGGCCGGCCGGGTGCTCGACTCCGACGGACGGCCGGTGCCGGACACGCTGATCGAGATCTGGCAGACGAACGCGGCCGGCCGGTACCGGCACGCCCGCGAGCACCACCCGGCACCGCTGGACCCGAACTTCACCGGCGTGGGCCGGGCCTTCACCGACGCCGGCGGCAACTACCGGTTCATCACGATCCAGCCGGGCGCCTACCCGTGGGGCAACCACGACAACGCCTGGCGGCCGGCCCACATCCACTTCTCACTGTTCGGCCGGGCTTTCACCCAGCGGCTGGTGACCCAGATGTACTTCCCGGGCGATCCGCTCCAGCCGATTGACCCGATCTTCAACTCGGTTCCCGACCCGAAGGCCCGCGAGCAAATGATCGCCCAGTTCGATATGGAGCTCACCCAGCCCGAATGGGCCCTCGGCTACCGCTGGGACATCGTGCTGCGCGGGCGCGACGCCACCGTGTTCGAGGATGGGGCGGCCCGGTGAGGGGCGGGAGCGGCGCGGAAGACACAGCGAGTGAGATGATCACTCCGTCCCAGACGGTCGGCCCCTTCTTCGCCATGCGGCTGCCCTGGCCCGACGGCCCCTTCGTGGTGCCCGAGGGCACCACGGGCGCGATCACCATCGTCGGCCGGCTGTTCGACGGGGCCGGGAACACGATCCCTGACGGGCTCATCGAGACCTGGCAGGCCGATCCGGACGGCCGGTTCGCGCACCCGGACGACCCGCGCGGCCCGTCCCCGTCCGGCTACCGCTCGTTTCGTGGCTTCGGCCGCTGCCCGACCGCCCCGGACGGCTCCTATCGCATCGTCACGGTCAGGCCCGGCCCGCTGCCAGATCCGCTGGCCGGGAGCGACGCCGGGGCCGGGGCCGGCGCCGCCGAGGCGCCGCACCTGGACGTGTCCGTGTTCGCGCGCGGCCTGCTCGACCGGGTGGTGACCCGCATGTACTTTCCGGACGAGGCCGAAGCGAACGCCGCCGACCCGGTTCTTTCCTCAATAACCGAACAAGATCGGCGAGCGGGTCTCATCGCCGTACCGGAGCCAGGCCCCGCCGGCGGCAGCCTGCTCAGGTTCGACATCTACCTGCAGGGTGACCGCGAGACGGTGTTCTTCGATGTCTGAGCGCCTGGCCGCCACCCTGGAGGGACCCGAGGGCGCACCCGTCGTGGCCCTTGGCACGTCGATCGGGACGCACCAGGGCCTGTGGGACGAGCAGGCCCTGACCCTGCGGCGGCATTTCCGGCTGCTGCGATTCGAGCTGCGCGGCCACGGCCCGCGTGGCGCGCAGTCCCCGGCGCCGCCCGGCCCCTACACAATGGCCGAGCTGGGCACCGATGTGCTGGCTCTGCTCAACGCGCACGACATCGACCAGGTTGCGTACTGCGGCGTCTCCCTGGGCGGAATGGTCGGCATGTGGCTGGCCGCGAATGCGCCGGAGCGGATCACGCGGCTGGGGCTGTGCTGCACCTCGGCGTACCTTCCGCCCGCGTCGATGTGGACCGAGCGGGCCGCCCGGGCCCGGTTGGACGGCATGGCCTCACTGGTGGACCAGGTCATCGTCCGCTGGTTCACCCCGGCCTACTTCCGGCGCTGCCCGCAGCAGGCCGGGGCCGTCGCGGACATGCTGGAGGGCACCGATCCGGAGGGGTACGCCGGCTGCGCTGAAGCCATCGCGGTCATGGACCTGCGCCAAGCGCTGCCCGCCGTCGCCGCGCCGACCCTGGTCATCGCGGCCACGGAGGACCCCGCCACCCCGCCGTGGCACGGTGCGCAGATCGCGAGCGCCATACCCGGTGCCAGGCTGACCGTCGTCCGCGGCGCGGCTCACCTGGCCAACTACGAAGCCCCCGGTGAGATCACCGCTGCCCTGCAGGCCCACCTGACGCCACTCCTTTAACGGCGCTCATTTCCTTCCGTCACAAGCCGTGCGCTATGCGCACGGCAGCCCACCAGATGCGGCATGCTGGACGGGGGGGATCAGCCGGAAGGAGATGGAATGCTGCCCTGGTCTGCCGATCTGGCCGGACGCATCGACGAGCACGTGATCATCAGCGAGCTGCTGCGCGATAATCCGCTGGGCGACCCGGCCGAGCGGCCGCTGCTCGTCTACGTGCCGCCGGGGTACGACCAGGACCAGGAGCGCCGCTACCCGGCGGTGTACGTGATCCAGGGCTACACCGGTTTCGTGTCCACGTGGCGGAACCGGTCAGCGTTCCGCCAGCCGTTCACCGAGACGGCCGACGCCGTGTTCGCCCGCCAGGAGGCCCCGCCCGCGATCGTGGTGTACGTCGACGCCTGGACGTCCTACGGCGGCAGCCAGTTCGTGGACTCGCCCGGCACCGGCCGCTACCACTCCTACCTGTGCGAAGAGGTGGTGCCGTGGGTTGACGAGCACTACCGCACCAAGCCGGCTGCCGCCCACCGGGCGATCATGGGCAAGTCCAGCGGCGGATTCGGCGCGATGATTACCCCGATGCTGCGGCCGGACCTGTTCGGCGCGCTGGCCACGCACTCGGGCGACTCGCTCTACGAGTACTCCTACATCCCGGAGTTCGCTAAGTCGGCCCGGCATCTGCGCGGCTACGACGGTGACATCTGGCGCTGGTGGGACGGCTTCCGGTCCCGGACCCCGTTTACCAAGCCCGAAGACCATGATCTGCTGATGCTGCTCGGGGTGTCGGCGTGCTTTTCCGCCCGCAAGGACGGCTCGGTGGAGCTGCCGTTCAACCCCGCGACCGCCCAGATCCGGCCCGACGTGTGGCAGCGCTGGCTCGACTGGGACCCGGTCCGGATGGCCCCCCAGCACGCGGACGTGCTCCAATCGCTGCGCGCGATCTGGATCGACGCGGGTACCCGGGACGAGTGGTTCCTTGATCTGGGTGCCGAGGCGTTCCGCGCCACCCTGCGCGAGATCGGCGTGCCGGACGACGTGATCCACTTCGAGCTGTTCGACGGCAGCCACATGGGCGTCGATTACCGGTACCCGCTGTCCCTGGCCTGGCTCTGCCAGCGGATTGCGGAGTAAACCAGTTCCTTGAAGGATCCGTGACAAACCGAAAAGTCCTTAAGGATCTATGAACCGCACCCATCCACCTCACGTGAACCGCTTGTGTAGGGGCGACGGCCAACGTGAATGGAGAAATATTTATGCGCAAGCGCGGATGGGCAGCGATTGCTCTCGGACCGCTTGTCCTGCTGGTAGCGGCGTGCGGTTCCTCTTCAACCACGCCTGGCTCCGCTTACGGCAACAGCTCGGCCACTCCCATGGCAAGCGGGTCAGCCAACTCGTCCGGCTCATCGACGACCGGCATGGGCACGTCCAGCACGTCCGGCGGGATGAGCAAGACGGTGACGCTGACGATCAAGGACACCAAGATCGGCAACGTCCTCGCCAACGCCAAGGGCCAGACGATCTACTGGTACTCCAAGGACATGAAGGGCGGCCCGTCGACGTGCACGGGTTCCTGCCTCTCCGCGTGGCCGATAGTCACGGGCACGCCAGTGGCGGGCATGGGGGTCACGTTCGCAGGCAAGCTCGGTTCGGTGAAGGACTCGGCCGGCGGGACGCAGGCTACGTACAACGGCTATCCGCTCTACATCTACACCGGCGACATGGCGGCGGGGGACACCTCGGGTAATGGCGCAGGCGGCGTCTGGCACGTGATCTCCGGGCAGTACCTGACCACGTCCATGTCGTCCGGTTCGGGCTCCATGTCGGGTTCGTCGGGTTCCGGCTCATCGGGTTCCGGCTACGGCTCCGGTTACAGCTACGAAGCCTCCCGGAACTCCGGTTCGTCCAGCACGGGCTCCACCTCCGGGACCTCCGGCGGAAGCGGGGGCTCCTCCGGCGGCACGAGCTCGACCGTTAAGAATGCCCCGAAGCGCGCTCCCGCCCCCGCTCCGATCCCCAGCCCGACGTCCTCCGTCAGCGGCGGCGGTTGCGGCGAGGGAGCTTGCTGGTGATGAGGTTCGCGGCGGCGTGACGGCACGCGCCCATGAGGGATGGGCCGGACGGGTGCATGGCACTTGTCCGGCCCGTTCGGCCGCCTTGGCCCGTCGCCCTGCCGTCCGTTGGCCCTTGCCGTCCGTTGGCCCCTGCCGTCCCGGGCCCTGCCGTCCCGCGGCCCGGCCCGGGCCGGAGCCGTCCGGAGCGGCGGAACTATGATCGGCGGCAGCCGAAACCGAACGATTGGTCAGAGGAGATCAGCCCCGTGAGGTTTGCCACCATCAACACGACGGCCGGACCGCGCCTGCACGTCCGGGGCCGCGGCGGCTACGTCGATCTGGCCGAGGCGGCCGGGAACCCGCGCCTGGCGTCCGTCCGGTCGTTCCTCGAAGGCGACGCGCCCGCCTGGCACGCCGCCCGCGAGGCCGCGACGGGGGAGGGCCGGGAGTTCGACCCGGCCGACTTCGCCCCGGTGGTTCCGGAGCCGGGACAGATCCTGTGCCTGGGCCTGAACTACAGCGAGCACGTCCTCGAGGGCGGCCGTGCGCTGCCCTCCTTCCCCGACGCGTTCATGCGCAGCCGCGAGACCCTGCTGGCCCCGTACGCCGACCTGGTCCGCCCGGCCCTGACCGAACGGTTCGACTACGAAGGCGAGCTGGGCATCGTGATCGGCGCCGGTGGCCGGTACATCCCCGCAGACCAGGCCATGGACGCGATCGCTGGGTTCACCGTGCTGAACGACGCTTCGGCGCGTGACTGGCAGCGAGCCGCGTCGCAGTGGACCGCAGGCAAGAACTTCGATGGCTCTATGCCGCTCGGGCCGGAAATCGTCACCGCGGACGAAGTTGACATCCTCGACACAACGCTGACGACCGTCCTCAATGGCCAGGTCATGCAGTCGGCGCGGACGTCGCAGATGATCGTCGACATCCCCAGCGCGGTGGAATTCTTCTCCTCGTTCACGACGCTGCGCCCTGGCGACGTCATCGCCACCGGAACTCCCGGTGGTGTCGGCTTTGCCCGCAAGCCGCCGGTCTGGCTGGAACCAGGCAGCGTCATCGAGGTCACCATCGACGGCGTAGGCACCATCCGCAACCACGTGGTGGCTGAAGAGGCCGACGTGAGCAGGTGGCGCTGGCAGCCGAACCGTTCCGTCGGCGGTAGCTGAAGCCCTCGGCTCCGCCTCCAGCCTCCGGCGGTTGACCTCAACATTAATTGAGGTTCTAGCGTTGCGGGCATGGCACTAACCGCGACTGAAGAGGCGTTCCTCGCCGGTCATAGGCTCGGGCGGCTGGCCACCATCGGGTCCGGCGGCGGTCCGCAGGTGAAACCCGTTGGCTTTGCCTACAACCGCGAACTCGGCACCATCGACATCAGCGGGTTCAACATGGCCCAGAGTGCCAAGTACCGCAACGTACAGCGCCACCCGGAGGCGGCCTTCGTGGCCGACACCGGAGCCGGCGCAGGCTTCACCGACGTCCATTTCCTGGAAATCCGTGGCGTAGCGGAGGCGGTAGCCGGGCAGCTGCCGTCCTTCCCGGACGCGGCGGCGGAAATCATCCGGATCCACCCCCGGCGGGTGATCGGGTTCAACATCGACCCGGAGCGGCCCGGCCTGAGCATCCGGGACGTCGGCACGGGCCAGCGGCAGTCGGGGCGACCCGATGAACGGCATCGACCTGATGAGCGGCGTGAAGAGAGGCGCGCCGTGGCTGACGCCGCCGGGGCCCGGCCGGTGCTCGGGGCCGGCGGCCTGGCGGCCGACAGCGCCGCCGAGGCCGTGCAGGGCCTGGTGGCTGAGCTGCAGGCGGCCTGGACGCTCGCGACGCCGACGTGTACAACCGGCACTTCGCGGCGGACGTCATCTGGGGCAGCCCGTTCGGGGCGACCGTGCACGGATACGACCGGCTGCACGCCATCCATGTCCAGCTGAAGCGCGAACAACGCGGCGGCCCGTCGTCGCGGTACGAGTTCGTGGCGGTCCTCTCGCCCGCCCCCGACGTGGCGCTGGCCCAGGTCCGCCGGGTCGCCCTCGATCCGGACGGCCAGCCGGTGATGCCCAGCGCGGACCTGACCGGTTCCTTCTCGGAGATGGCCCTCTACGTCCTGGTCCGCCGGGACGGAACCTGGTGGCTGGCGGCCGGCCAGAACACGCCCGTCCAGCCGGTGCCGGGGCGCTAAGGCGACCGGCCCGGCTCCATCTCCGGAGCCACCCGGACAACCTGTGTGATCATCACAACCTCGGTGGGCCATGGAACCGTCGTGCAGCCCGCGGCGCCGCTCACCCCTTCCGAGGGTGTCGGCTGCGGCGTGTTGTGCTCTTGGGTTGTCGCCGGACGGGCTGCCCGCCCGCCTCGTCACGGTCGGCGCTGGGACGCTGCTGCTCAGCCTCGGCGTCCTGCGTGCCGGCCGACTCGGCCTCGGCCGCCGGGGACTGCGCGCCGGTCACCGCCTTGTCCCGCTCCTGCCGCGCCGCAGCCAGCTGCTCCTGCGCGGCCCGCGCCCGCTGTTCGGCGGCGGTCTTCGCCTCCCGTGCCTCGGCCAGCTGCGCCTGGGCCTGCCGCGCGGCCAAGCGCGCCTGCCACGTATCAGCTTCGGCCTGCTCGGCGCGGGCCTGAAGCCCGGCCCGAGCCTCCTCGGCCACCGTGATCTGCGCTTCCAGGCCGGCCCGCAGCTCGGCCTGGTCCCGCGCGGCGTCCTGGCGGGCCTGCGCCACCTGCTCCTCCGCGGCCCGGCGCACCCGGTCTAGCTCCGCCTGAGTCGGCTCGGCCGCCTCCCGCACCTCGGCCGGCCGCGCATCAGCCTGCCCGGCCTGGCCGACCGGGGAAGCCCGTACCTGCTCGGCCCGCGCCTCCTGCTCGGCGGCAGCCTTCGCCTCCCGCGCCTCGGCCTGCTCGGCGCGGGCCTGAAGCCCGGCCCGGGCCTGCTCGCCCGCCGTGATCTGCGCCTCCAGCCCGGCCCGCAGCCCGGCCTGCTCCCGCGCGGCGTCCTGGCGGGCCTGCGCCACCTGCTGCTCCGCGGCCTGGCGGTCCCGATCCAGCTCTGCCCGGGCCGACTCGGCCGCCTCTCGCGCCCGTGCCGCGTCCTGCCCGGCCTCGTCGGCGCGGGACTCGGCCCCGGCCGCCCGGGACTCGGCCCCGGCCGCCCGGGACTCGGCCCCGGCCGCCCGGGACTCCGCGCCGCGCACCGCCTCGTCCCGCTCCTGCCGCGCCGCGGCCACCTGCTCCCGCACGGTCCGCTCGGCCTGGGCAGCCCGTTCCTTCGCGGCCTCCCGCGCGGTCACCGCCTCCTGTTCGGCGGCAGCCTTCGCCGCCAGCGCCTCGGCCAGCCGCGCCTCAGCCGCCGCCGCCGCAGCATGCGCCTCCCGCGCCTCAGCCTCGGCCCGTTCAGCGCGGGCGTTAAGCCCGGCCCGGGCCTCCTCGCTTTGTGCTTCCAGCCCGGCCTGGTCCCGCGCGGCGTCCTGCCGGGCCTGCGCCACCTGCTCCTCCGTGGCCCGGCGGCCCCGGTCCAGCTCCGCCCGGGCCGACTCGGCCGCCGCCAGCGCCTCGGCCAGCCCCGCCTCAGCCTGCTCGGCGCGGGCCTGAAGCCCGCCCCGGGCCTCCTCGCCCGCGGCTACCTGCTCCCGCGCGGCCCGCGCCTCCCGCTCGGCGGTGGCCTTCGAGGTCAGCGCCTCGGCCAGCCCCGCCTCAGCCTGCTCGGCGCGGGCCTGAAGCCCGCCCCGGGCCTCCTCGCCCGCGGCTACCTGCTCCCGCGCGGCCCGCGCCTCCCGCTCGGCGGTGGCCTTCGAGGTCAGCGCCTCGGCCAGCCGCGCCTCAGCGTCCGTCGCCGCAGCGCCCGCGTCCCGCGCCTCAGCCTCGGCCTGCTCGGCGCGGGCCTGAAGCCCGGCCCGGGCCTGCTCGCCCGCCGTGATCTGCGCTTCCAGCGCGGCCCGCAGCCCGGCCTGCTCGCGCGCGTCCTGGCGGGCCTGCGCCACCTGCTGCTCCGCGGCCTGGCGGTCCCGGTCCAGCTCCGCCCGGGACTCGGCCCCGGCCGCCCGGGACTCCGCGCCGCGCACCGCCTCGTCCCGCTCCTGCTGCGCCGCGGCTACCTGCTCCCGCGCGGCCCGCGCCTCCCGCTCGGCGGTGGCCTTCGAGGTCAGCGCCTCGGCCAGCCGCGCCTCAGCCTCCGTCGCCGCAGCGCCCGCGTCCCGCGCCTCAGCCTCGGCCTGCTCGGCGCGGGTCTGAAGCCCGGCCCGGGCCTGCTCGCCCGCCGTGATCTGCGCCTCCAGCGCGGCCCGCAGCCCGGCCTGCTCCCGCGCGGCCCGCGCCTCCCGCTCGGCGGTGGCCTTCGAGGTCAGCGCCTCGGCCAGCCGCGCCTCAGCCTCCGTCGCCGCAGCGCCCGCGTCCCGCGCCTCAGCCTCGGCCTGCTCGGCGCGGGCCTGAAGCCCGGCCCGGGCCTGCTCGCCCGCCGTGATCTGCGCTTCCAGCCCGGCCCGCAGCCCGGCCTGCTCCCGCGCGGCCCGCGCCTCCTGCTCGGCGGTGGCCTTCGAGGTCAGCGCCTCGGCCAGCCGCGCCTCAGCCTCCGTCGCCGCAGCGCCCGCGTCCCGCGCCTCAGCCTCGGCCTGCTCGGCGCGGGCCTGAAGCCCGGCCCGGGCCTGCTCGCCCGCCGTGATCTGCGCCTCCAGCCCGGCCCGCAGCCCGGCCTGCTCCCGCGCGGCGTCCTGGCGGGCCTGCGCCACCTGCTGCTCCGCGGCCCGGCGGTCCCGGTCCAGTTCTGCCCGGGCCGACTCGGCCGCCTCTCGCGCCCGTGCCGCGTCCTGCCCGGCCTCGTCGGCGCGGGACTCGGCCCCGGCCGCCCGCGCGGCGTCCTGGCGGGCCTGCGCCACCTGCTGCTCCGCGGCCTGGCGGTCCCGGTCCAGCTCTGCCCGGGCCGACTCGGCCGCCTCTCGCGCCCGTGCCGCGTCCTGCCCGGCCTCGTCGGCGCGGGACTCGGCCTCGGCCGCCCGCGACTCAGCCCCGGCCGCCCGGGACTCGGCCCCGGCCGCCCGGGACTCCGCGCCGCGCACCGCCTCGTCCCGCTCCTGCCGCGCCGCGGCCACCTGCTCCCGCACGGTCCGCTCGGCCTGGGCAGCCCGTTCCTTCGCGGCCTCCCGCGCGGTCACCGCCTCCTGTTCGGCGGCAGCCTTCGCCGCCAGCGCCTCGGCCAGCCGCGCCTCAGCCGCCGCCGCCGCAGCATGCGCCTCCCGCGCCCCAGCCTCGGCGCGCTGGCGGCGCCGCCAGAACGCGAACCCCGGCCGACCCGGATCCCCCGGGTTGGCCGACCCGTCACCTCGCCGGGCCAGCACTTAGTGCCACCGGAACCCGGTCAGCGCCAGATGCAGCTCCCCGGTCACCGGGTCCGGCAGCCCGCAGTACCCCTGCTCTGCCGCCCCCGGCTCCCCCTGCTGAGGGACACTCTGACAGCCCGGATAGGCGCATCTGAGGACTTCCTTACCGGCCTTAACCATCGGCAGGCTCCGTTCCGCTCATCAGTCCAGCGTAATCGCGCCGCCCCGGGCGCGGTCAAACCCGGCAAATCCGGGGGAACTGTGGCCCGCGCTTCTTCGCCGTGCCGGGCCGCAGCCCGTGCCGACGAATTGTGCGCCGCCGCCACGACGTTCGTCACTCCGCCGCCTACTCGGCGGGTGGCTATGACGGCTCCGATTGGCCCCACCATGACGGCTTGAAGTGGCCCCACCCTTTGGTTGCAGTTGGTACCGGGATGGTCGTGTCGGCTTGAAGTCGCCCCACTTGGGAGCTTGACGTGGGATGGTCGGGGTGCATGCAAACCTGAGGCGGCTCTGTGGCGGCCTCCAAGGTTGAGTTGTTCGAGCTGATCCGGCGACGTGCCCGCATGCCTCAGCAAGCCGGGCAGGAGCCGTGCGGCGCGAGCCGGAGAGGATGGGCGCGACTGCTGGGCCCGCCTGCCAGGTCCCGGAGTCCGCCGGTCGGTGCCCGCCTCATCGCCGGGCGGGTTCCGCCGCGTGGTCGCGGATGTGCGCGATCACGGTGTCCAGGGCGGCTTCGAGTGCGTCGGTGGTGTGCTGGGCCTGGGCGAGGAGCAGTCCGCCCTCCACGGCGGCGAGCAGTGCGAGGGCAAGCTGGCCCGGGTCGGTCCCCGGCGGCAGGGTGCCGTTGCCGATCATGGCGTCCAGGCCGGCGCGGATCGCCTCGGACCAGGCGGTGAAGCTGGCGGCCAGGGCGTCGCGGGCCCACGGGTGGTCGTCGGACAGTTCGCTGCACAGGCTGCCCAGCGGGCAGCCGCCGGCGCCGTGCTGCTGCCGGGCGGCGTCGACCACGACGTCGCGCCATGCACGGAGCGCGTCGAGGCTGTCAAGCCTGGCCAGGAACGGTGTATGGAAGGCCAGGTTGGCGTCGGTCTGGAACGCGATGACCGCCCGGGTGAGGTCGTCCTTGTCGGCGAAGTAGTGGTAGATCTGCGAGGAGCTGACGCCGGCGGCGTCGCGGACCGCCGGGGTGCCGGTGCCCGCGACTCCGTGACGGTACATGAGATCCGCCGCGGCCGCGACGATCCGGTCTCGCGTCGCGCGGCCTTTCCTCGTGCTCGGCGCGTCCTGCTTCGGCATCTGATCACCTGCCCCCTGGAATGGATTTGACGATCCAATCCTACCCGGTCTAGATTGGATAGGTCGATCCAATCTAGACGGAGGCATCAGATGAGCTTCGAGCATGCGACCGTGCTGGTCACCGGAGGGACGTCCGGCATCGGCCGGGCGACCGCGCAGTTGTTCGGCGACCGTGGCGCGAAGGTGGTTGTCAACGGCCGCGACGAGGCCCGCGGCCAGGAGGTGGCTGCCGAGACCGGCGGGCGCTTCATCCGCGCGGACCTGGCCTCACCGGAGGACGTGCGGCGCCTGGCCGCCGAGGCCGGGGAGGTGGACGTGCTGGTCAACAACGCCGGGTTCTGGGAGCTAGGCCCTACTGCCCAGACCACCGAGGCGGGCTTCGAGGCGATGGCCGCGGTGAACTTCCGCGCGCCGTTCTTCCTCACCGCGGCGCTCGCCCCGCAGATGGCCGCACGCGGCCGCGGGGCGATCGTGAACGTGTCGACGATGGTCGCCGCGCGGGGAGCGGCGGGCATGGCCGCCTACGGGGCGACCAAGGCCGCGCTGGAGGCGCTGACCCGCTCGTGGGCGGCCGAGTTCGGCCCGGCCGGCGTGCGAGTCAACGCCGTCGCCCTCGGGCCGAGCCGCACCGAGGTCACCAAGAGCATGGGCGACATGCTCGACACGTTCGCCGCCGCCAGCCCCCTGGGGCGCCCGAACGAACCGGATGAGGTTGCCCGCGTGATCGCCTACCTGGCCGGCGAGGAGGCCGGGCCGGTCACCGGGACGGTCCTCGCCGTCAACGCCGGCCGCGCCGCCACTCTCTGACCATCCACGTTTCAGCCAGTTCAACCTGGCTGGACCCGCAGAAGATGAGAGGGAATCACGATGAGCACACTCCCAGGAAAGACCGTGCTGATCACGGGCGCCAACGCCGGGATCGGCAAGGACGTGGCCCGGCAACTGGCACTACGTCCCGAGATGGCCCGCATCTACCTGGCGTGCCGGAATAAAGACCGGGCGACAACGGCAAAGGCCGAGCTCGAAGCGAAGACCGGCCGGCGCATCTTCGACATCATTCTCATGGACGTCGCCGATCTGGGCTCGGTCCGCGCCGGCCTGGCGGGCATCAACGGATCGCTCGACGCGCTGGTCATGAACGCCGGTACAGTCGGCGGCAAGACGGCCATGGACTTGACCGCCAACGGGGTCACTACCGTGTTCGCGTCGAACGTTCTTGGCCACGTCGTCCTCCTCGAGGCGCTCCTGAAAGAGGACCGACTTGGCGAGGTGGCGGTCTTCGCCGGAAGCGAAGCAGCCAGGGGAGTCCCGAAGATGCGGATGAAACGGCCATCGTTCGTCTCAACCTCCGCCGACGAGCTCGCCACTGTCATCGACGGCAGCTATTTCGCCGACCGCAAAACTGACCTCGCTTTGGCCTTCGGGCAGGTCAAGTACATCGGGACCCTCTGGATGGCCTACCTGGCCCGCCAGCACCCCGACCGCCGATTCATCACCGTGAGCCCCGGCAGCACCTCCGGCACCCAAGCCCCCAACGACCTTGCGCTACCGCTGCGTGTAGCGGCCAAGTACGTCATACCCGCCCTGGGGATGGCCCACAAACTTGACGTGGGCGCGAGGCGACTGGTCAACGGTGTCACCGACCCAACCCTGTCGAGCGGCGTGTTCTACGGCAGCGCGGCCAACACGATCACCGGTCCCCTGGTCGACCAAGCGGACATCTTCCCCGACCTGGCCAACCCGTCATTTCAGGACCACGCCAACGAGGCCATCCACCGCTTTATCACCTAATGACCTTGCCCCCGTTCTGACGGCCGGAAGGTGGGGCCACTTCAAGCCGTCACCCCGACCCCGAATCAGTCCCAGACGGGGCCACTTCAAGCCGTTATGGTGGGGCCAAATGAAACCGTCCTAACCACGTCGGCGGGGCACGACAGCACGACGGGCGCGATCAGGCCGTTCGCAGAGCGTGACGCGTGCGCTGCCCGCAATTGCGCCACCGGGTGAACTACGCGGCGTACTTGCCCCGGCCGGCAGTGTAGGTCCGCCCGGACGGCGTAACCCAGACAAAGATTCCGGGCTCTGGCTGCTCGAGTCGCCAGCCCTGGGACTGCTTCACCCGATGGTGATAGCGGCACAGCGGCCCGAAGTTGCACTCGCAGCTTCGTCCGCCCTGGTCGTATGGAACAGTGTGGTCGCCGTCGCACTTGGCCGCGGGCATCCGGCAGCCCGGTGCGGTACAGCACGGGTTGCGGATCTGGATGAGGTGCCAGAGCCCAGGCGGCGGCCGGTAGTGGCTGCTTTCCCGCTCATGAGTGCAGTCGGTGCCCGCCAGCGCGCTGATCCTCAGGGAGAAGGCACTCACCATGGCGTTGTGCGCTGGCCGACTCGGGGGTGCGCAGCCGTGCCCGATGGGCTCGCCGTCCTCGCCGGTCACGGTGGCGCACCAGCGGACGGCCGGAGCGTCGAGCGCGCGAGCGGCGAGATCCCGGGCGGCGAATGCTGTAATGGGCCCGAAGCCGGTAAGTTCGCCCGGGCTCTGGCCCAGGCCGAGCAGCGTCGTCAGCGGAACGGTCAGATTCACCGAACCGATGAGATTGCCGCCGCCCGCCTTCTCTTGCTGCCGGGCTCCGGCTTCCGGCTCGGCTCCGGCTTCCGGCTCGGCTCCGGCTTCCGGCTCGGCTCCGGCTTCCGGCTCGGCTCCGGCTTCCGGCTCGGCTCCGGCCGTACCTCCGCGATCCGCTGCTCGTGCACCGTTGCCCTGGGTATCGGCCGCTCCTGCTCCCTGCGTGCCGATCCCACATGCTCCCTGCGCGCCAGGCGCCGTGCTGCCCCCACGCGCTCCCTGCGTGCCGGTCCCACCGGCTCGGTCCGCGGAAGTGGCGGCCTGGCCGGGCCCGCTGTCATCGTCAACGTCAGTCTCGCCCGGCGTCGCGCCGCCTTCCGTGCCGGCGGGCACGGCGGCGAGATCACTGGCCGCCTGACCCGAGAGCAGCCCGAGGTACACCAACACCCGCAGCTCATCCAGGGTCCCTGAAGCGCCCGATTGGCGTAGCCCACGGGCCACTGCCGTCACGTGGTTCCACGCGGCCACGGTGGCCGGGACTGGCAGGTTCCGGCCGGACAGGCTGGCCGTCACGCCGCCCTGCTCCGGACATCTTTCTACCCGAGCCTGCTTTTCCTCCGTCTGCCGCCGGCGCTCGGCCGCCTCGGGATCAGCGGCTAGCAGGTCTCGGTTCAGGGCCGCGCGAAGCTGGCCGGTGGTCAACGCGGGAGCCCGCTCGATCAGCCGGGCTTCGATGGCGCCGGCCAGGGCTGGGTCCTGACCGGCCAGACCGTTGATGAACACCAGCGTCTTCGGCATGTCGATCTTCCCGGCGGCCAGAGCCCGGGCGGTAGCGGGCAGTTGTCGCAGTGCGGAGGCCCGGTCGATGAGGAGCTGGGTAGACCGTGACGTCATGGTCAGCGCGGCGGCTATCTCATCGTCGGCGGCATTGACCGCGGTGCTGTCCCACAAGCGGCGGTCTTGGCCCCGGCCTGGCGGCGCTCGCTGAACTCCGCCACTGCAGCCAACTCCGCGGCTGCCGCCTGCGAAGCTATTCGTCGCCAGCCCCGGATCAGCCCGATCAGCGCATTGTCCCCGTACCGCGCCAGTTTCGACGTCCCATCGCTTCTCGCCGAGTCTGACGTCTCGGCTGGGGCCGCCCCTTCAGCCAGTCCCGGCATGTCAGCCAGTCCCGGCACCTCAACGGCATCGGGCGCCCCGGATAGCCCCGGCGTCTCAGCTAGTCCCACTTTTTTCAGCTAGTTTCAGTGCTTTAGTTGGCCTCGACGCTTCAGCCAGGCCCGGCGCTTCAGCCAGTCCCGATGCGTCCGCGAGAAAAGCGGTCAGCGCCGGGCCGGGCGGCAGTTCGTCCAGCGGGCCACCCTGGCAGAACGCAGCCGCCGTAGCGCTGCCCTCGCTGCCCGGCTCGCACCGCCTCAATGCGTCAACGAGGTCCTTTGGTACGCACGTCGAGACGGTCAGCCAAACCCCACGAGCGGCCTCACCGTCGAGGCCATCGCCCGTCTCGGCAGGACCAGCCCCGAAGCCCAGCGCCGTATTTCCTGCCGCATCGTGGTCCGTGCCGCTCCGGCCCGAGGTGCCGTTGTCCGACGTGCCATTGTCCGACGTGCCATGGTCCGACGTGCTGGAGTCCGAGGTGGCGCGGTTTGAGTCGCCTTGATCCGGGTCGCCAAGGGACGACTGTCCCGCTGAATCATCAACCGGCATCGCTCACCTCCTGTAGGCCGCGAATGCCTTCCTTCGAACATATTATCGCATCGGAACCGATATGACAATAACTTTAGAAGACTTATTCACAGCTTATGAACATGGCGCGAAACGTCAGACCCTGATGGGACGATTGATGGGGATGACGATCCGGATTCCGAATGGAAGCGATCATGGCTCAGGATTTCGCTTGCGACCGGGAGAAGCCGGCGAAGCCAGAGGATCTTGCGCGGCTTTTTCTTGATCGCGCTAACGCGGGCGACGTGGACGGAGTGGTCGCGCTATACGAAACGGGCGCTGTATTGGCGTTTCCGTCTGGGGAGACTGCCGTCGGCACCAAGGCGATCCAGGAGGTGTATGAAGCATTTCTGGCTCGCCGCCCGACATTGACGTCGGAAGGGCAGTCAGCGTCATTGGTCAACGGAGACATCGCGCTGACGTCGTCGCGCCTTCCTGGCGGCGGGGCGACCGCCGAGATAGCGCGTCGGCAGCCGGACGGCAGCTGGCTCTGGGCGGTCGACCAGCCCCGGATCATCGAGCCCCGGGCGACGTAGCACGGGATCCGTTGCCGTATCACTGGCCCCGGGATCGCATCGGCTCCGGGATCGCCTGGCCGGGATCGCCTGGCCGGGATCGCCTGGCCGGGATCGCCTGGCCGGGATCGCCTGGCCGGGATCACGCGGCCCGGATCACGCGGCCCGGATCACGCGGCCCGGATCACGCGGCCCGGATCCGCGGCCGGATCACGCGGCCCGGATCACGCGGCCCGGATCACGCGGCCCGGATCACGCGGCCCGCATCAGTAAGCCGCGGATTACCGCCCGACCACCAGTCGGCAATTACGCAGGCCGCCGATTACTCAGCCCGCGGATCATCCTCGTCCTTGATCACAAGCCGGGTCGGCCGTCCCGCCCGTCACCCTTTCCAGGGCGTCCCGGTGAGGCGCTCGTAAACGTCCACATACCGGGCCCGCGTGGCCGCCACGATCTCCTCGGGAATTGGCGGCCCGGGCGGGGTCCGATCCCAGTCGAGCGTCGCCGACCAGTCGCGCAGAAATTGCTTGTCCAGAGAATGCTGCGGCCGACCCGGCACCCACGAATCGGCGGGCCAGAACCGCGACGAATCCGGGGTCAGCACCTCGTCGGCCAGCATGAGCGATCCATCCGCTGCCCGGCCGAACTCCAGCTTCGTGTCCGCGATGAGCACGCCACGTTCCGCGGCCAGCGCGGCACCCCGCCGATAGATTTCCAGCGTGATCCGCTCGAGCTCGGCGGCCATTTCGTCGTCCACCAAGCTGACAGTCTCCGCATAAGTCAGCGGCTCGTCGTGCCCGGCCGCCGCCTTGGTCGTGGGAGTGAAGACTGGCTTGGGCAGCTTGGCGCCCTCCGTCAAGCCGGGCGGCAACGGCACCCCGGAGATGCTCCCCGACTTCTGGTAGGACGCCAGCCCCAGACCAGCGAGATAGCCCCGGGCGATGCATTCCACCGGAATCATTTCCAGCCGACGGCACCTAATGGCCCGACCGGCCCATTCCCGCGGCACGTCGGACGCGGAGATCACGTGGTTCGGCACGATGTCCGCCAGCTGGCCGAACCACCACAGCGACAGCTGGGTCAAGATCTTGCCCTTGTCCGGGATCGGCGTCGGCAGCACGACGTCGTAGATGCTCATCCGGTCGGAGGCGACCAGGATGAGGTCGTCACCGTCCGCGTACAGATCGCGGACCTTGCCGGAATAGGTGAGCTGCACGGGCGCTCCGGATGTAGAGGTGGCGGTGGAGGGTAGGGTCGGCGCAGGTCATGCGTCACGGCCCCCGGGAAGTTTAGCGATCCGCGGCGTACGATCAGGGCCATGGCGGCGGAGGGCGGCGTGATGACCGGCTTCGAAGCAAAATACCTGCAGGTGCAGACCGCGACCGATTCGCGGGCCGAGGCGATGGAGCTTGCCCGGGTCGCGGTCGAGTCACGGCTCGCCGCGTGCGCGCAGGTAGCGGGCCCAATGACCAGTACGTACTGGTGGGACGAGGGAGTGGAGCGGGCTGAGGAATGGCTGATCATGCTCAAGCTGCCCGCAGACCGCTATGATGAGCTGGCCGCCCTGCTCACCGAACGGCACAGCTACGACGAACCCGAGATCATCGCCTTTCCGATCGTCCGGGGCGCCCATTCGTATCTGAGCTGGATGACCGAGGAGACCCGTCCCCGGTCGACCCAGAGCAGCTGACCCAGAGCAGCTGACCCAGAGCAGCTGACCCAGAGCAGCTGACCCGCTGGGTCAGCGCATAACGGCTGCCCACGGTCGACCGGTAGCGGTGACCCGGAGCAGTTGACTCGTCTCGCTCAGCTTGCGCTCGGCGGCACGTTCCAGGTGAGGATCACCGGATTGTCGTGCTCGGTCCCCAGCTCGGAGATCGTTCCTGTGTCCAGCCGGAACAGTCGTCCCGCCGCAGGATCCAGCTGCAGCCAGCGGGCTGTCAGCACGCGCAGGAGGTGCCCGTGCGCGACGAGGGCGACGTTGCCCTCGGCCAGCAGCGGCCGGACCCGCTCCAATGCCCGGTCCGCGCGCTCACCAACCTGCTCGACGGTCTCGCCCGGATGCTGGGCGTCGCCTGGGATCACCCCGTCGCGCCACAGATTCCAACCGGGCCGCTCTGCCTGGATCTCCTTCGTGGTCCGTCCCTCGTAACCCCCGTAGTCCCATTCCCACAGGTTCGGGTCTGGAGCCGGGTCGGTCAGGCCCGCGAGCTGCGCGGTGCGCTCGGCCCGCTCCGCCGGACTGGTGAACGTGGCAATGATGTTCAGCTTGGCTACCGCCGGTGCGAGCGACTTCGCCGCAGCCTCCCCTTTCGGGGTGAGCCGGACGTCCGTCCGGCCAGTGTGCCGGCCGTCACGGCTCCATTCCGTCTCGCCGTGCCGGACTAGGATCAGGTTTCCCATGCTCCCCATATTGGCGGTTGCCGTCGGGCCGGAAACGGCCGGGCCTTGACATTCCGCAGGCGGCCTTCGCCGGCCCGCGACTGAGACGGCGCAGCAGGCCAAACTTTGGGCGGTTTGTCGGCATATGCATCGTTCTGGTCACAACTCTTGACCGAACCAATAATCGAATGCTTTTTAAGGAAAGTTTATTAAAAATTACGCACTGTCCTCGGAGGTCCGGTGTTCTCCCGATCTCGCATCAGATGGATTGTTACAGCCACGGCCTTCGTGGCCGCTTCGGCGGCGGGGGTGGGCCAGGTGGCCGCGCAGGCTGCCACGGGAGCCACGGGAGCCACGGGAGCCACGGGAACCACGGGAACCACGGGAGTCGTGGGAGCCACGGCCGCGCGGGCTCCGGTCGGCGTGGCGGCGGCCACCGCTGCCCAGCAAGCGCACGTCTTCCGGCCGGCCGGCGGCTACTGGCCGCGACACGTCTACGCGCCCTACTACGAGTCCTGGGCGACCGGGAGCATCGCGCAAATTGCCGCGCAGTCGGGCTCGCCGTACGAGACGATCGCCTTCATCGAGGCCCCCAGCACCGGATCCTGCAGTCCGCCCCAACGAGCCCACACACACCCCGGGGACGTATAACGGGCAAATTCCCCGGGACGTATAACGGGCACACTCCCCGGGGGCGCATAACGCGCGCCTTGTTCTGGTAGTCAGTGCGTTATGCCTGAAGAACCTGAACTTTCCGTCTTCCGTGTCCTCATCACCGGGGGCAGCAGCGGCCTGGGCCTGGCCATGGCGTCCGCGCTCGCCGCCGCGGGCGCGTCCGTCGTCCTGACCAGCCGGTCGCCCGACCGGGCCCGGGAAGCGGCCCGGAGCCTGCCCCGCGCGACTGGCCTGGAGCTCGACGTCCGCGACGAAGACTCGGTCTATCGGGTCGTGGATGCGGCATGGACCAGGCTCGGCGGCATCGATCTGCTGGTCAACAACGCCGGGATCGGCATGCGTACGGTCAACCCGCGTTTTCTGTCTGAACCGCAGGGGTTCTGGGCGGTGCCGCCGGAAGGATTCCGCGCGGTCGTCGACACCAACCTGACCGGCTACTTCCTGGTGGCGCGCGAGGTCACGCCGCGGATGCTGGCCGCCGGTCACGGGCGCATTGTCAACATATCGATGAACCACTCGACCATGAACCGGGCCGGGTTCGTGCCTTATGGCCCGTCCCGGGCCGGCGCGGAGGCGCTGTCCCGCATCATGGCCGCTGATCTGCGCGCTACCGGGGTCACCGTGAACATGTTGCTGCCCGGCGGGGCGACCCGGACCGGCATGGTGCCGCCTGCGGGGCTAGGCGGCCCAGCCGAGTCAGAATCAGCCGCCCCGGGCGTTACTGGCCTTTCGCTGCTCGATCCCATGATCATGGGGCCGCCGATCGTATGGCTGGCCTCGGCCGAAGCCCAGGGCGTCCACGACGAGCGCCTCGTCGCCACGGAATTCCCCGGATAGCTTCGCCGCCGGGCAGCAACCTCCGGGCAGCAGGGGCCTTAACCGATAAGTCGATTTGCCTCTACGATCGAGGCATGCCGGTACCGCGGGGGGACGGCCCCGACGTAGAGTTCGAGCCGTTCAACTGGTCCGCGGCGCCCACAGAACCACCTGGCCCACCCGATCCTGAGGAGTCACCCAAGCCGCCCGCTCAGGGGCCGGCGGAGGCTCAGGGTCCGGCGGAGGCTCAGGGTCCGGCGGAGGCTCAGGGTCCGGCGGAGGCTCAGGGCTCCGGCGGAGGCTCAGGGTCCGGCGGAGGCTCAGGGTCCGGCGGAGGCTCAGGGTCCGGCGGAGGCTCAGGGTCCGGCGGAGGCTCAGGGCGCCCCGAGGGCGGAGGGCGCCCCGAAGGCGGAGGGCGCCCCGAACCCGTTCGCCTCGCCGAACCCTTTCATTTCGCCCAGCCCCTTCGGCTCACCGAACCCCTTCGTCTCAGCCGATGCGCCGACCTCATCGAACGCTTCGGCCTCAGCGGGTATCGGGGCTCCCTCCAGCCCCGAAGCCTCCCACCTCGTACCCCCGAAGCCTCCTCTACCCCCGAAGCCTCCTCTACCGCACCGAAGCCTCCTCTACCCCCGAAGCCTCCTCCAGCCCCTTCGCCTCAAGCGATGTGCCGACCTCATCGGACGCTTCGGCCTCACCCGAAGTCCGGGCTTCACCGAGCCCCGAAGCCTCAACCAGCCCTTTCGATTCACCCAGCCCCTTTGGCTCACCGAACCCTTTTAGTTCACCGAACCCTTTCGACTCACCTAACCCCTTCGTCTCAGCTGATCCGCTGGCCTCGCCGGACGTCCAAGCCTCACCCGCCTCTTCGGCTATCCCCGAACCGGCCGCCCCCCGCCCGATGGGGCACCGTCGCCGGTGGGTGGCCCCGTTGATCGCGATCGTGGCCGTGCTCTGTCTGCTGGCCGCGTTCGGAGCGGGCAGCCGCGCGCATGCCGAACTGACCCGCAAGCCGACGTCGGCCGAACTATCTGCCGCGGCCGCCCTCGGCGTCGCGAGCCGCTGGCAGCGCTGGCCTGCCGGGCAGATCTTCCCCGCTCAGCTCTCGTACACGACAAACCTGCGCAACCAGGAGACCGCCCAACGGGACGGCATCGCGCCCGGCGACGGCTGTACGGCGGCCCTGGATAACGCGCAGGCAGCCTTGGCCCGCCGGTTCGGCTGCCGGGCGGCGCTCCGCGCGACCTACGTCGATCAGCTCGGCGGGATCGTGTACACCCTCGGCGTGCTCGCGTTTCCCAATGCCCGGGCGTCTGCGGGCTTCTACAGCCGTTATGCAGCCAGTCAGATCCCGGTCCGCGGCCTGCGCGCGCTGGCGCTGCCCGGTACCGCGGCGGCGGCCTTCACCGACCAGGCCCGGCAGGCGGCCACGTCCAGCCTGGACGGCCCGTACGTGGTGCTCTCGGTGGCCGGATACGCGGACGGGCGGGCCGCCGCCGCGACGGGGGAGCGCCGGGCGTCCGTCTTCGCCCCGGCCATCCAGCTCGCGACCGACATCGGCACGCCGCTGGCCCAGCCGATAACCGTCCGGTGCGGCACCCGTGAGTGGTCGTGCTGACGGCCCCGCTCCGCCGGGCTGTGGCGATCGCTGTAGCCGGTTCGGCGGCGCTGGCCGTCCTGGCGACCGGATCGCCCGCCCGGGCTGTGGCGCCGCCCGAGGTCCGGGCCGCCGAACAGGCGCAGTTGCGCGCGATCGGCGTGACCGCGGCGTTGCAGGTAACCCGGGGCAGCGGGGTGACGATCGGGGTACTCGATTCCGGTGTCGATCCCACCGTGCCCGACCTAGCCGGATCGGTGACCGTCGGGCCCGACTACGCCCGGGGCGCGGACCCGCCGGGTTACCAGCCCCCGCACCTGCACGGCACCTACATCGCCTCGCTCATCGCCGGGCACGGCAGCGGCCCGGGCGACACGGCCGGGGTGATCGGCGTCGCGCCCGCGGCCAGGATCCTGTCGGTCCGGGTCATCCTCGACGACCAGGAACCCGGCTTCGCCAAATACAACGACAACTCCGCCTACGCCGACGCGATCGGCAATGGCATCCGGTACGCGGTCGGCCACGGTGTCGAGGTCATCAACATGTCGCTCGGCGGTGAGACTCCGTCGCGGGACCTGCGCGCCGCCGTCGGGTACGCGATCGCGCATGGGGTGGTCGTAGTGTCCGCGGCCGGCAACAGCGGCATGGATACCAGCGGCTACACGCCCTACAGCTACCCGGCGTCCTTTCCCGGGGTTATCTCGGTCGCCGCGCTTGACCCCACCGGCCGCCGCGCCCTGTTCTCCGATCGGAACGCCGCCGTTGTGCTCTCCGCCCCCGGAGTCAACGTCATCGGCGCCGGGCCCGACGGCAGCTATCTGGTTGGCGATGGGACGAGCCCCGCGTCGGCGTTGGTCGCCGGCGTGGCGGCGCTGATCCGGTCGCGTTACCCCCGGCTCAGCCCGGAGCAGGTCGAGCAGGCGATGATCTACTCGGCCAGCGACCGTCCGGCCGATGGTTACAGCCCCGGCACCGGGTTCGGCGAAGTCGACGCGCCCGCCGCGCTCACGATGGCGGCGCGGCTGGCCGTGGGCCGCCCCAATACCGGGCTGGCGGCCGGCCTGCGTTTCGGCCCCGCTCCCGGGTCCATTCAGGTCGTCCACCGGGACACCGCCCGGATCGACGGTTACGGCGCAGTGAGCCTGGTCCTGCTCCTCGCTGGCCTGGTCCTGCTGGTCTGGCTCATTGTCCGGCTCCGGCGGTTCCGCTCGGGCAGGCGCCCGCTAACCGACTCGCTGTTATGAAACGCCACATTGATTCCTAAATTTCCGCCATGCCCGAAAGAACGGGGAACCGGCTGATGCCACAGAGCCGGATGACAACCCGTGAAAAACCGCTCGTGCCTGGCCCAACTGGTCCTGGCGCGGAGGTCATTTTCATCGACTCCACCAGTACCGAAGCCGGATCGATCAGCCTGGAGGCGGCGGTCGGCTACCCGCTGTCGCCGCGTTCTGGCTGCGCCGCCGGCGCGGCCGGGCCGTCGGCCGCTCAGAGCAGCTTGCGCAGCCTTAGCAGGTCGCGCATGCCGGCCTGGACCTTGACCCGGCCGGTCAGCCAGGCCCGGGGGAAGGCCCCGACATCTTCGGCCAGCTCAAGCACCACCGGGCTGGCGGCCGTGAGCCGGACGTCGGCAGGCGGCTCACCCGGCGCGGCCTCACGCACCGGGTCCACGCCGTTGGGGCCGAAACGGGTCACGAACGTGACGTTCAGGTCCGAGACGTGGCAGGAGAAGGAGCGGCCGCTGAAAAACGCATCGCGGTCTTTGGGGTCCAGCTCCGAGAGCCTGCCCGTCAGCTTTACAAATGCCTCACGGCATTCCTCGGCCGTGGCCATCGCGGCTTCACTCCCAGGATCGTCGGGACGGTAGCGTTCAAGGCGGAGGTTAGCGCAGTCCAGGCGCGAACGAGCTAAGGGGCGAACGCAGATGACCGAGGCGGACGACATCACCGGGACCGGCGACGCCCGGGTGGATGAGGCCGTGGCCCGGCTCGGCGAACTGGAGGGTGCGCCGTTGGACGAACACCCCGTCATCCTCGGGGAGATCCACGACCGGCTGCGCGGGGTGCTCGGCGAGCTCGGCCCCGACGCGCCCAGCACGCTCAGCACGCCCGACGCGCCGAGTACGCCCGACGCGCCGAGTACGCCCGACGCGCCGAGTACGCCCGACGCGCCGAGTACGCCCGACGCGCCGAGTACGCCCGACGCCCCGCAAGCGCCGGATATGCCGAACGGACCCGGCTCGCGCGGCGCACCATGACGGGCGCGACACGATGACGGGGCGGACGGCCCGCCGGAATCCCCCGCGCCCGGCTGGACGCCGAACTCGTCCGGCGCGGCCTCGCCCGCTCGCGCGAGCAGGCGGCCGAACTGATCGTCGCCGGGCGGGTCACGGTGAGTGGCGAGCCGGCGGCTAAGGCGGCCACCCAGGTGACCCGTAACGCCCCGATCACCGTCACCGACGACCGCGACGATCCCGGGTACGTCTCCCGCGGTGGCCACAAGCTGGCCGGGGCGCTCGCCGCCTTCGGCGACCTCACCGTGCCGGGCCGGGAGGCCCTGGACGCGGGCGCGTCCACCGGGGGGTTCACCGACGTGCTGCTGCGCGCGGGCGCCGCGCACGTCACCGCGGCCGACGTCGGCTACGGACAGCTCGCCTGGTCGCTGCAGACTGACCCGCGGGTGACGGTGCGGGACCGGGTTAACGTCCGGTCCCTGCGGCCGGAGGAGGTGGCCGGGCCGGACGGTCGCCCGCCGGACCTGGTGGTCGCGGACCTGTCGTTCATCTCGCTGACCCTCGTGCTGCCCGCCCTGGCCGGGGCGGTGGCGCCGGAGGCCGATTTCGTCCTGCTGGTCAAGCCTCAGTTCGAAGTGGGCAAGGGCCGTGTCGGCGCCGGCGGGGTGGTGCGCGATCCTGGATTGCGGGGCGAAGCAGTCCGCTCCGTCGCCGGTGCCGCGGCCGAGCTGGGCCTCGGCGTGCGAGGGGTGACGGCCAGCCCGCTCCCGGGCCCGGCGGGCAACGTGGAGTACTTCGTCTGGCTGCGGCGCGGCGCGCTACCGCTGGACGATGAGGACCTGCGGCGGGCGATCGCCGAGGGCCCGGAGTGACAACGACGACGCGGGATACGAAGGGCACTTGTTGACAATGGGCGCAGCGAACGTCGCGGGCGGCAGGCGGACGGCGCTGGTCGTGGCGCATACCGGGCGGAAGGAGTCGCTGCGCAGCGCCCGGTACGTCGTGGAGCGGCTGGTGCACGCCGGGATGCACGTACGCGTGCTGATGCCCGAGGCCGCCGACTTCGCGTCCCCGGACGTAGCGGAGGTCGCGCCCGGCCGGGGCGCCGCCGAGGGCGCCGAGATCGTGATCGTGGTCGGCGGGGACGGCACCCTGCTGCGCGCGGCTGAGCTGGCCCGCCCGGCCGGGGCCCCGCTGCTCGGCGTGAACCTCGGCCACGTCGGCTTTCTGGCCGAGGCGGAGCCGGACGGCCTGGGCGATACCGTCGACCGCGTGGTCGACCGCCAGTACGTGGTCGAGGAACGGATGACGATTGACGTCACCGTCCAGCAGAACGGCGACCTGTTCGCCGAGAACTGGGCGCTCAACGAGGCGACGGTGGAGAAGCTCGCCCGGGAACGAATGCTTGAGGTGGTCACCGAGGTCGACGGGCGGCCGCTGTCCCGCTGGGGCTGTGACGGCGTGGTGTGCGCCACCCCGACCGGCTCGACTGCCTACGCGTTCTCGGCAGGCGGCCCGGTGGTCTGGCCCGAGGTCGAGGCGCTGCTCATGGTGCCGATCAGTGCGCACGCGTTGTTCGCCCGGCCGATGGTCGTCTCGCCCCGCTCGGTGCTCGCCGTAGAGGTCATCGGTGGCTTGGGCCGCGGCCCCGCACCGGCAGCGCCGGACATCCTGGCCGAGCCCGCCGGCGCGGCGTCGCCCGGTGGCGTCATGTGGTGCGATGGTCGCCGTAGGGTCGACCTAGAACCCGGTGCACGAGTGGAAGTCCGGCGCAGCACGCTTCCGGTCCTGCTGGCCCGGCTGGGCGGCGTGCCCGCGACCGCGGACGGCGGGTCCGCCACCGATGACGGCGGCGCGCCGTTCACGGACCGGCTGGTCGCCAAGTTCGGCCTGCCGGTGGCGGGCTGGCGCGGACGGCTGAGCGGCAGGCCTGGCGCGCTCCGGGACGGCGAAGAGGAGACGGCTGGCGGTCATGCTTGAGGAAGTCCGGATCACGGGACTTGGGGTTATCGACGACGCGACCCTCGAGCTGTCCCCGGGATTCACCGTGGTGACTGGAGAGACCGGGGCCGGCAAGACCATGGTCGTGACCGGCTTGGGCCTGCTGTTCGGCGGGCGGGCCGATCCGGCCCGGGTCCGGCCGGGTGCGCAGCGGGCCAGCGTCGAGGGGCGGCTGCAGATCGATCCTTACGGCGAGGTGGCCAAGCAGGTCGACGAGGCCGGCGGTGAGCTCGACGACGACGGCGCGGTCCTGGTGCTCAGCCGCTCGGTATCGGCCGAGGGCCGCTCCCGCGCGCATGCCGGGGGCCGCTCGGTCCCGGTGTCCCTGCTCACCTATCTGGCCGAGGACCTGGTCGCCGTGCACGGCCAGGCTGATCAGCAGCAACTGCTGCGGGCGGGCCGGCAGCGGGAGGCGCTGGACTCCTTCGCCGGAGCCCAGCTGGCTCACGTGCTGACCGAATATGAGCGTGCCTACCAGCGGCACCGGAAGATCCAGGCGGAGCTGGCCGAGCTGACCCAGATGGCCCGTGAGCGGATCGCCGAGGCCGAAGATCTCCGCCGGGCCCTGGAGGAGGTCGAAGCACTCGACCCGGTCGCGGGCGAGGACGTCCTGCTCCTC
The DNA here is from genome assembly GCA_963775825.1 of uncultured Actinomycetes bacterium. Classification (GTDB taxonomy): domain Bacteria; phylum Actinomycetota; class Actinomycetes; order Streptosporangiales; family Streptosporangiaceae; genus Bog-532. The sequence goes on along the minus strand of CAVZKY010000051.1, from coordinate 83,763 downwards.
GCGGAGGAGGAACGGCTCGGCAACGCCGAGGCGCTCCGGTCCGCGGCGACCGCTGCGCACGAGGCGCTGCAGGGTGACCCGTCCGCGGCGGCCTACGACCATCCGGACGCGATGACGCTCATCGGCGGGGCCCGGCAGGAGCTGGAGGCCGTTCGCCAGCACGACCAGGCCCTGGCCGCCCTGGCCGACCAGCTGAACCAGGCGTCGTACCTGCTGGCCGACGTGGCGGGAGAGCTGGCTTCCTACACCGAGTCACTGGACGCCGACCCGGCCCGGCTCGCGGCGGTGCAGGAGCGCCGGGCCGCGCTCGCCAGGCTGGTCCGCGCCTACGGTGTCCGCGCCGCCACCGAGAACGCGGCCGCTGGCCAGGTCGTGGCCGCCGGCCCGGGCAGTTCCGCCGCGGCACCGAAGTATGCCGCCGCTGGGATGGAACCCCAGCCCGGGAGTACGGCGGAGGCGGCGGGCGCCGGGCAGACCGCGACCGCGGGTAGCGGTATCGGCGATCTGGCCGCGGTCCTGGCCTGGACCAAGGTGGCGGCCGCCCGCCTGGGCGAGCTGGCAGGCGACGACGATCGGATCGCCGCGCTGGCCCAGCAGGAAACCGTGATGGCGGCCCGCGTCATCGAGTTGGCCGCCGCGCTGACCGCGCTGCGTCAGGATGCCGCCGAAAGATTCTCCCGTGACGTCACCGCCGAACTGACGGCGCTGGCCATGCCGCACGCCCGGCTTACCGCGGTGCTCCGGCCGCTCGACGAGCCCGGCCCACACGGCGCCGAGGATGTGGAGATCAAGCTGGCCGCTCACCCGGGCGCGCCGCCGCTGCCGCTGAACAAGGGCGCCTCTGGCGGTGAGCTGTCCCGGGTCATGCTGGCCATTGAGGTGGTCTTCGCTGGAGCTGACCCCGTGCCCACGTTCGTATTCGACGAGGTCGACGCGGGCGTGGGCGGCAAGGCCGCAGTGGAGATTGGCCGCCGCCTGATGCGGCTCGCCCGGCTGGCCCAGGTCATCGTGGTGACGCACCTGCCGCAGGTCGCCGCGTTCGCCGACAACCACCTGGTGGTGACCAAGGCGGGCGACGGCCTGGTCACGAGCAGCGGAGTGGTCCGGCTGGACCAGCCCGGCCGGGTCCGGGAACTGTCCCGCATGCTCGCCGGCCTGGAGGATTCGGAGTTCGGCCGGGCACACGCGGAGGAACTCCTGGCCATGGCGGCGGGCGAGCGCCGGTCCTGACCCGGGTCACGTCTGTCCGTGGGTCCCGCGCGCGAGCCGCGCCTGCGGGTTCAGCTGTTCGGGTCGCGGACGTAGGTGCCCCGGCCCTGGACACTGACGATGAGGCCACGCTCGCGTAGCTCCGCCATGGCCCGGCGGATGGTCAGGTAGGCCACGCCCCATTCGGCGGCCATGGCCCGTTCGGCCGGCAGCCGGTGACCGGGCCGCCACGTGCCGTCCTCGATATGCGCCGTGACGTATCTGACGATCTGCACGTAGATCGGAACCGGGCCCTCGTGCACGATGTCGGGGCCGTGATCATCCACGAAACCAACCGTAGGGCACCGCTGACCTGCGATTACACACGTAATGCTTTACACGCGCATGCATTGCTATCTAAGGTGGGAGCAGTTAGACAATGCGTGATCGTCCAGGCCGTCCCGGTCACCGCTGGGACGGCCACCGCTGGGACGGTCACTGCTAGGACGGTCACTGCTAGGACGGTCACTGCTAGGACGGTCACTGCTAGGACGGTCACTGCTAGGGCCTGACCGCTGGGCCATCACCTGGCCGGACAGGACTTTGCCCCTTCCACAGATTGGTCGAGCCGCATGTCATTAGGAATTCAGCCCACCAGATCAGAAGGAAACGCGAACTGATGGACCGGCAGCTGCGTGTGTTCAGCAATATCAAGGCGCTCCAGGCTGATTTCCCCGGCTTCGTGATCTGGGGGGAGACGGTGCGGGGCCGCCACGCTTACGTCGCCCAGGCGCTCGACGGTGGTACGAATCCCCGGGTGGTGACCTCCGCGAGCCTGGACCGGCTGCGGGCCCAGCTGGAGGAGCCCGTGGCGGCATCCGACCCCGCCCAGCCGAACGTCGCCCGCATCTACGACTACCTGCTCGGGGGCAGCACGAACTTCGCCGCCGACCGGGATGAGGCGGCCCGACTGCTGGCCGCGGACCCGCGGCTGCCGGAGCTGGCCCGGCAAAATCGGGCGTTCCTGGCCCGCGCGGTCACGCACGTGGCCCGCCAGGGCGTCGCCCAGTTTATCGACGTCGGCGCCGGCCTGCCCACCAGCCCGAGCACGCATGAGGCCGCCGGCGCGGTGCTGCCGGGGGCCCGGGTCGCTTACGTGGACCACGACCCGGTGGTGATAGCGCACACGCGCGGCCTCGTGCCGCTCAGCGCCCGCGTCGTCGCCCTGCCCGGCGACCTGCGGGATCCGGGGGCGCTCCTGCGGGATCCGGCGCTGACCAGCCTCATCGACCTGACTAAGCCCGTGTGCGTGCTGCTGGTCGCGGTCCTGCACTTCCTGGACGCGCCCACCGCCAGGCGGGTCACGGCGGCCTTCGCCGCGACCATGGTGCCGGGCAGCTATCTGGTCCTGTCCGTCGGCCAGGCAGCGGCCGAAAACGCCACCAGCCTGTACCGGGCCTATACGGCGGCCCGGCTCCACCATCACCGCCGCGCCGACATCGAGGGCTTCTTCGCAGGCCTGGACCTGCTGCCTCCCGGCCTCACCGACGCGCGCACCTGGCCCCGCCCCAGCGGCCCGGGGGATGTCGATCCGGGCGCCACCGCGGGGGAGGCCACCGTGCTGTGCGGCGTCGGCCGCAAGCCGGTCAGGTGGGGAGCGACAGCGACAGCCCGAAGCGCCCCTGCGAGTCGGTCCACCACTCCTGCGTCGTGAACCCCGCCGCGGCCAGCTCGGCGGTGATCCGGTCCCGGCGGAACTTGGCCGACACCTCGGTGCGCATCTCCTCGCCGGCCGCGAACCGGGCGGTCAACTCGATGGCGGGGAAGTGCACGGTCTGCGCCGTGGCCGCGCGCAGCCGCATCTCGATCCACTCCCGCTCCGGGTCCCAGGTGGCCACGTGCTCGAATGCGTCGAGGTCGAAGTCCGCGCCCAGCTCGGTGTTCAGCACGGACAGCACGTTCTTGTTGAAGGCAGCGGTGACCCCGGCCGCGTCGTCGTACGCGGCGAGCAGGACCGCGGGGTCCTTGACCAGGTCGGTACCCAGCAGCAGGCTGTCGCCCTCGCCCAGCGCCGCGCGGATCCGGGCCAGGAACGCGGCCCGCTGACCCGGCAGCAGGTTGCCGATCGTGCTGCCCAGGAACGCGACCAGCCGCGGGCCCTTCGCGCCCGGCGCCCCGCCCCGTGATCGGGATGCGGGCAGGCCGAGCTCCTGCTCGAAGTCCGACACCACCGCGCGTACCTCCAGTCCCGGGTACTCGGTGAGCAGGGCGATGGCCGCGGCCACCAACGCCGGCTCGCTCACGTCGACCGGTACGTACGTGCGCAGTGTCCGGGCCGCCCGCAGCGCGTCGATCAGCAGCCGTGTCTTTTCCGACGACCCCGAGCCCAGCTCGACCAGCGTGCCCGCCCCGCTGAGCGCGGCGATCTGGCCAGCCGCGGACTGCAGGATCTCCCGCTCAGCCCGGGTGGGGTAGTACTCGGGCAGGCCGGTGATCTTCTCGAACAGCTCGCTGCCGGCCGCGTCGTAGAACCACTTGGGCGGCAGCGACTTCGGCGTGCTGGTCAGCCCGGCCCGCGCGTCGGCGCGCAGCGCACCGGCCAGGAAGTCAGTGGGCAGGCGCCGCTCGACGTGCAGGGAGGTCGTCGTTGACCGGCGGTTCGTCATTGGCCGATGCTCCTTCCGTTGGGACTGGCGGTGGCCGCCATGCCTTCGGGGAAACTGCCGTGCCGGACTCGTTCGGCGTCGTCGGCGTCGACCTCGGGCGGAGTGGGCAGCGACTGGACGCGGACCCCGGTCGGGCTGGCGGTCAGCAGTGAGCGATCCGGCACCTCGACCCAGCCGGGATCCTCATCGGCCGGCTCGGACGGCCACCAGCACGCTGCCTGCGCCCGCCGCTCCCGCCGCGCGCCGCTGTCGCTCCGCCGGTACCAGAGTGTGTGGCCGGCCGCCGTCGCGGCGATGACCTGGCCGTCGGTCAGCAGGAAGTTGAACCGGCCCGTCACCCGCTTGTCGTCGAGCAGGCCGATCACCGCGGCCAGCGCCTCGTCCGGCGCGGCGCCCCGACGGAGCTGCTTCAGCGTGAGCGCCCACAGCAGCGCCGAATCGACCCGCGCGTCCAGGTCGAGCAGCTCCAGCGGGGTGAGCGCGGCCGCTAGCCCGCCCGCGGTGCCGGGCCAGCCCACCAGCGCGCCGTTGTGGCTGAACAGCCAGTGGTCCGCACCGTACGGCGAGCAGGCCGACGCGCCCGGCTCGGTGCCCGCGCTCGCGTCACGGACAGCGGCCAGCAGCGCGCCGCTGCGCGTCACCCGGGTCAGGTCGGCGAACGAGGGGTCGGCCCAGATCGGCCCCGCCTGCCGGTAGCGGGCCGGGACCGGATCCCCGTCGGCGTACCAGCCGACGCCGAACCCGTCCACGTTCATCGTTCCGCTGTTTCGCATCATCCGTGGCGCCCACGCCTGCCGGTACAGCCCGTAGGGCGGGTCGATGATCGCCTTCCGCAGCGTGATGGACGGCCCCAGGTAGGCCAGGTGCCGGCACATCAGGCGGTCTCCGGGGCGGCCGAGCGGGCGGTGCGGAACCCGGCGAAGATCTGGCGGCGGATCGGGTAGTCCCAGTTCCGGAACGTACCGCGGCAGGCGACCGGGCTGACCGCGAACGACCCGCCCCGCAGCACCTTGTACTCGGGGCCGAAGAACACCTCGGAGTACTCGCGGTAGGGCCAGGCCCGGAACCCCGGATAGGGCAGGAAGTCGCTGGAGGTCCACTCCCAGACGTCGCCGATCAGCTGGCGGGCGCCGCACGGCGCCGCGCCGTCGGGGTAGGAGCCGACCGGGGCGGGCCGCAGGTGCCGCTGGCCCAGGTTGGCCCGCTCGGCCGTGGGCGTGCCGTCACCCCACGGGAACCGGCGCGAGCGCCCGCTGGCCGGGTCAAACCGCGCCGCCTTCTCCCACTCGGCCTCGGTGGGCAGCCGCCGCCCCGCCCAGCGGGCGTAGGCGTCCGCCTCGTACCAGCAGACGTGCAGCACCGGTTCGGCGGGCGCTACCAGCTCGGTGACGCCGAAGGCGGCGCGGACCCACTCGCCGCCCTCCCGCCGCCAGGTCATCGGGGCGGCCAGCCCGGTCCGCTGCCGGTGGTCCCAGCCGGCCGGCGTCCACCACCGCGGGTCGTCGTAGCCGCCGTCGGCGATGAACGCCTGGTACGCGGCGTTGCTGACCGGCGTGGTGTCGATGAAGAACGGCGGCACGTGCATCTGGTGCGCCGGCCGCTCGTTGTCCAGCGCCCAGGGCTCGCTGCTGCTGCCCATCGTGAACGGGCCGCCGGCCACGGCGACTTCGGCGGGCAGGCTGATCGCGTCGGCCGGCGGAGCCGCGGGCGGAGCGGCGCGGCGAGGACGGGCGCCCCCCGGCGCAGCTGATGGGTGATCAGCATGGTCTCGTCGTGCTGCTGCTCGTGCTGCACGACCATGCCGAACGCGAAGCCGCCGGTGGCCAGCGGCGTGCCGGTGAACCGCGCCCCGGCCAGTACGTCGAGCACCCGGCCGCGCACGTCGGCCGCATATGTGCGCGCCTCGCCTGGCGGGAGCAGCGGCAGCGACGGCCGCTCCGAGCGCGGGTGCTCGAAGGCGTCGTAGAGCGTGTCGATCTCCGGGTGGATCGGGTCCTGGCCGCCGACCGTCCGCAGCAGCCACATCTCTTCCTGATTGGCGATGTGCGCGAGGTCCCACACCAGCGGCGACATCAGCGGCGAGTGCTGCCGGATCAGGTCGGGCTCGTCGACGCAGTCGGTGAGCGCGGAAGTCCGGTCCCGGGCCGCGATAAGGGCAGCGGCGATCTCCGTGCGCAGGGCCTCGGTTCTTGTGTGCAGGTGCCGGTCTCCGTGCGCACGGAGTCGGTTCCTTCGGCTGAGGTATCGCGGTCGGTCACTGCATCCCCTCGAGTTGGTCGTCGGCTGGGCATCGGCTTCTGAGCACGTATCGTTCGGCGAATTCGGCGACCCGGCGGCGGATCTCCGCGGGCATCCCGGCGCGGCCGAGCGCCGCGTCGGCCGCCTCGAAGCACCGCTGGCTGGCCCGGGCGAGGACGGGATCGGCCGGGCCGTCCCGCGCTGCCCGCAGCCATGGGTTCCCACTGGGTGCCGGGTTACCCGCGCGATGACCGTTGTGGCCGCTGTTGCCCGCACCGTGTGCTGGCGGCGCCGGGCCGGCCGTCGTTCCTGGACCTTTCCTGGCCGGACAGGCCGGACAGGCCAAACGGGCCGAATGGACCGACGGACCGGTCGTACCCGCTCCGCCGTCTCCCGGGTGCGCCCACAGGGGCTCGGCGGCGGCCATGGCGGTATCGGCGGCGCGCGGATCCTCCAGCAGTGCCCAGGCCACCGCGGCCGGGACGATCCAGCCGTCCCCGCACTGCGCGTCGATCATCCGCAGCTCCAGATGGCCGCGCGGGCGCACCGGCGGGAACAGCGTGGACAGGTGATAGGTGAGATCGTCGATCGTGGGCGGCCGCTCACTGCCCAGTTCGCCGCGCAGCCAGCCGCGGAAGGTCAGCCCGCGCGGTGCGAACCAGGATGGCCCGCCATCCCGGCGGATCAGCATGAGCTCGGCGTCCAGGGCGTAGGTCGCGTACGCGTCACGCGGGTCGCCGTCGTTGGGCGGGGGGAGGGTGCGGCCCGGGTCGAGGTGAGCCCAGACCTGCTGACGGGTCGACCGCCAGCCCGAGGGGCGTCCCTGCCGCAGCGGCGAGTTGGCGAACGCGGCCACCAGCACCGGGCCGATGTGGTGCGCGAGGCGCCAGCGCCAGCGGAAACCGCCCTTGACCGTGGTCTCCTGTCCGGCATCCAGGCAGACCTGCACCGACGCGGTGTTGCACATCATCTCGCGGCCCCAGGGACCGGTGCGGTCGAAGAACTCTTCCATGGCCGCGTAGCGCGGCAGGTCCAGCAGGCGGAGAGGCCGGCGGACCGGGTCGTAGCCGTAGCCCTGCAGGGTCAGGCCCGCGCGCCCGGCGGCCTCGCGCAGGGTGGTCATCTCGCGGCGGACAGCCGTCACGCATTCGCCGAGGCTGTCGGCGGGGGCGGAGCTTAGTTCCAGCTGGCCACCGGGCTCCGTGGTGAGCATGCTTCCGGAGGGCAGCGCGGCCGGGGAGGGAAGGACGGCAGGGGCGGTGAGATCGGCGACGGCCGTGACGGTGCGCTCCGCCGGGACGGGCAGCGCGGGATCACGGGCATCACGGACCAGCCATTCGAGTTCGACGCCGACCCGGTGCGGCGGGCCGGTCTTGAAGCAGATGCCGTGGACGTGCGCCTCGGCATCCTCCTGGGTGAGCTTGCCTTCCGTGGGCGGGCCGTCCAGCGGCCCGCTACCAGTCATGGTCACCGGTTTACCCCCTGTGTCCTGCGCAAACTGTCCTGCGCAAAGGTCGTGCACGGCAATGTAACGGGAGGGTCTGACAAAACGGGCGCCCAGCTTCCGGCCCCGGCCGGACAGCGAGCGGGCCCTGGTCACCCAGCCACCGGTCCCGGCCGGACAGCGAGCGGCCCCGGTCACCCAGCCACCGGTCCCGGCCAAACGAAAACCATCCCCGCTGCCTGCCCTGGCGAGCCGGGAGATGCCGACCTTTTTCCTGATCAGGCCCGCAGGCTCCGTTCTGATGCCACATGTGCTGGTCTCAGCAGTTAACGATGTTACGGACGCGCCGATTCCCGTCACCGGGGCGATGTGGCGCTGACCACGATCCGGCCTGCCTCGCCGGACTGCACGATGCCGACCACCGCGGCTTCCGCGCCGGCCCCCGCCAGGTCGTCCCGCAGGCCGTCCACTGCGTCCGGGCGCACCGGGATCAGCAGCCCGCCCGACGTCTGGGCGTCGTGCAGGAGCACCGCGGTCACTGGGTCGGTATCGGGGTCGATGTCGGTCACGTCGGCCAGATAGGACACGTTCGCGTTCGTGCCGCCGGAGATGAAGCCCGCCGCGGCCAGGCCCGCGGCCCCGGGCAGCAGTGGCACCTGGTCAGCCCACACCTCGGCCGCGGTCCCGCTGGCGCGGAGCATGCGGTGCAGGTGGCCGAGCAGGCCGAAGCCGGTGACATCGGTGGCCGCCACCGCCCCGGCGCGCAGCGCCGCCTCGCTGGCCGCGGCGTTCAGGGTGGTCATGGCGTCGACGGCGGCCGAGAGCACTTCAGGCGGCGCCGCGCCGCGCTTGTGCGCCGTGGCCACCACCCCGGTGCCGATCGGCTTGGTCAGCACGAGCAGATCACCGTCCCGGGCCCGGTCGACGGTCATCAGGTGCCGGGGGTCGGCCATCCCGACCACGGCCAGGCCGTACTTGGGCTCGGGGTCGTCGATGGTGTGGCCCCCTACGACCAGGCAGCCCGCGGCCGCGGCCGCTTCGGCGCCACCGCGCAGCACGTCGGCGAGCAGTTCGACCGGCAGCGTCTGGCCGGGCCAGGCCGTCAGGTTGAGCGCGATGACCGGCCGCCCGCCCATCGCGTAGACGTCGGACAGCGCGTTGGTGGCGGCGACCCGGCCCCAGTCACGCGCATCGTCGACGATCGGGGTAAAAAAATCGGTCGTGAGCACCAGAGCGCGGCCGGAGTCCAGGCGGAGCACCGCGGCGTCGTCGCCCTCGGCCGCGCCGACCAGTAGGTCGCCTGCCGCGGGGACCAGGCCGCCCGGGTGGCCCGTGCCGAGCGTCGCCATCAACTCGTCCAGCGCCGACAACGGAAGCTTGCAGGCGCAGCCGGCACCATGAGACAGCGAGGTGAGGCGGACCTGCTCGCCGACGTACTCGCCCATCCGTGCCTCCTGCGTCTGCTGATCCTGTTGAGCACCATCAGCGGTCCTCGGCCCCGGCCGCCACCGGCGGTTTGGCACGGCACTGCCGGAGCACTAGCCATCTTGCCTCATTATGGACAAAGCACCGAAGGCCCCGCCGCTCGTGCGATCCGTACCAAGTTGGTAACACGCCGTGATCAATAAGATGACCGCGTGTGGTCGGGGGCTCTGGCAGGATGGAACGACGATGAAGGTGCCATCCGTAAGCATCCCGGTTATCCGCCGAGGCAAGTCTGATGAACTGCCCGGCATGGTCGCTACCGCGCGCCTGGACCGCCGGACCAAGAACCTCACCAAGCGGCTCTGCCCCGGTGACATCGCCATTATCGACCACACCGACCTGGACCGGGTTGCCGCCGACGCGCTGATCAGCCGCAAGGTGATCGCCGTGGTGAACGCCGCGACCAGCATGAGCGGGCGCTACCCCAACCTCGGCCCCCAGCTGCTGATGGACGCGGGCATCCCGCTCGTCGACAACGTCGGGACGGATGTGTTCAGCCGGGTGATCGAGGGCAGCACCGTCCGGCTCGACGGCGACACCCTCTACCAGGGCGAGCAGGTCGTGGCCAAGGGCACCCCGCAGACGCCCGAGATGGTCAGCGCGATGATGGCCGAGGCCCGGGCCGGGATCGTCACCCAGATCGAGGCGTTTGCCGCCAACACGATGGAGTTCCTCAAGCGCGAGCACGAGCTCCTGGTCGACGGGGTCGCGCTGCCTGATCTGCGCACCCAGATGGACGGCCGGCATGTGCTCGTGGTCGTCCGCGGCTATCACTACCGCGAGGACCTGGCCGCGCTGCGGCCCTACATCCGCGAGTACCGCCCCGTTATGATCGGGGTCGACGGCGGGGCCGACGCGCTGCTGGAAGCCGGTTACGTGCCAGACGCCATCGTCGGCGACATGGACTCGGTCACCGACGAGACGCTGGGCTGCGGTGCCGAGCTCATTGTGCACGCCTACGCCGACGGGCGGGCGCCCGGCCTGAAACGCATCAAGGACCTTGGCCTGAACGCCGCCGTCTGCCCGGCCGCCGGTACCAGCGAGGACGTGGCCCTGCTGCTCGCCGACGGCAAGGGCGCGGACCTGATCGTGGCGGTTGGCACGCACTGGACCCTCGAGGAGTTCCTCGACAAGGGCCGGTCAGGGATGGCGAGCACGTTCCTGACCCAGCTCCGGGTCGGCACCAAGATCGTCAACGCCAAGGGCGTCAGCCGCCTGTACCGCAGCAGGATCTCCGGCTGGGCCCTGCTCGTGCTGGCGCTCGCCGCCGCCGTGACCGTGCTGGTCGCGGTGGCCGCCTCGCCCGCCGCCCCCATCCTTTTCAGATACTTCGGAGCAACGTGGCATTCGTTCGTCTTCTGGCTGACCGGACTGTTTAAGTGATTGATTTTCGCTACCACCTAGTCTCCATCGTCGCGGTATTCCTGGCTCTCGCCGTCGGCATCGTGCTGGGCTCCACCGAGCTGCGCGGCGCCGCGATCAGTGCCCTGGACCAGACCTCGAACGCGCTGAGCAGCAAGCTCAACGCCGCCGACAACGAGAACAGCGCCCTCCAGCAGCAGGTCAACGGGGACCGCTCGTTCGCGCAGGCGGCCGAGCCGGTGCTGCTCGCGCACCTGCTCGAAGGCAAGCGCGTGGTCGTCATCACCGCCCCCGGCGCCCCGAACAGCGTGGTAAGCGGCATCACCACCGCCCTGGCCGACGCGGGTGCGACCGTGAGCGGCCAGGTCGCCCTGTCGGCCAAGTTCGCGGACACCAGCGCCAGCAATCTGAGCCTGCTGTCCCAGCTCACCCAGAAGGTGGCCCCGGCCGGCCTGACGCTGGCCAACGGGACCCCCCAGCAGCAGGCCGCCCAGGTGCTGGCCAGTGCTCTCGTGTCGTCGGGGTCATCGGCGTCGTCGGGCAGCGGGTCGGGCGGCAGCGGCCGCTCGGGCGGTTCCGCTGACTCGGGCAGCCAGGCGGCGCAGACGATCCTGTCCAGTTACTCAGCCGGCCAGTTCATCACGGTCAGCGGCCAGCCCGCCCAGGGCGCCACGCTCGCCGTCATCGTGACCCCGGCCACCGCACCGTCCGATGGCAACCCCGACCCGGGGAACCAGGCCATCGTGTCGCTGGCCCAGGAGTTCGGCAGCGGCAGCGCGGCGACGGTGGTGGCCGGGCCATTCGGCGCTTCTGGCCAGGGCAGCGCGATCTCGGCAGTACGCTCCAGCGGGGCCGCCGACGTCGCCTCCACCGTGGACAACGCGGATCAGGTCAGCGGCCAGATCGTCGTCATCCAGGCGCTGGAACAGCAAATGAACGGACACAAGCCGGGTAACTACGGTATTCAGTCGGATGCGAACTCTGTCGGCCCGAGTCCGGCGCCCGCGCCGAGCGTCTCGCCGTCCGTGAGCACCAAGACCGCGTCCGCGAAGGGGAAGAAGTAATGGCCAACGCCCGGCGAGCTGTCGCCCCGGCCGTCACGGCGGTGATCGCGGCCGCGGTCGCGCGGGCCGCGTACATGGCCCTTACCCGGAGCGCGCCGGGCGGCGCGGCGCGCTGGGCGCGGACGAACCACCGTGGCGAGCCGGTCACCTTGCTGGAAGGCCCCGCGGCTGCCCTGGCCGGCGCGGCGGCCGCCATGGCCGCGCCCGGGATTCCCGCTCGTTCCCGCGCCGCGCTGGCGGCCGCGGCAACCGGTGCGGCGGCGTTCGGCGGCTACGACGACATCGCCGGCTCCGGTGACCGGCGAGGGTTCCGCGGCCATCTCGGTGCGCTGGCTCACGGCGAGGTGACGACCGGGGCGGTAAAGATTGGCGGCATCGGCGCGACCGGTATGGCCGCGGCGGCCCTCAATGGCGGCCCAGCCGTGGACGTCGTGCTGAACGCGGCCCTGATCGCCGGCTCCGCGAACCTGCTCAACCTGTTTGACCTGCGGCCCGGACGGGCCCTGAAGGTGGCCCTGGTGACCGGTATCCCGCTGGGGATCGGCTCGCTGGTCCGGCCGCCGGGCAATCGCTGGTCCGGCCGCCGGGTAACCGGCCGGCCGATTCCGCCGTTCCGCTGTTTCGGCCGGCACCGCGGGGGCCGCGGCCGTGATCGGCGCGGGCGCGGCCCTGCTGCCAGCAGACCTGGGGGAGCAGGCCATGCTCGGCGACGCCGGCGCCAACGCGCTCGGCGCCGTGCTCGGCACGGCCGCCGCAGCCGGCCTGTCCCGCCGGGGCCGGATCGCCATGCTGGCCGGGATCACCGGGCTGACCGCCGCCAGTGAGGTCGTGAGCTTCACCAAGGTCATCCAGCGGACACCCCTGCTGCACTGGCTGGACATGCTCGGCCGCCGTCCGGCGCACGCTGCGCCGCACCCAGGCCCCGGCCCTGACTCAGCGAGCCGGGGCGCTGGGTCAGCTAACCGCGGCTCGGGCCCAGCCAGCCCCCATGCTTCGGCCCCGCGGGCAGCGACGTTTGCGGTCCCGGCCCAGCCCGGCCCGTACGTTGCCGTCGGCGAATACTCCGAGTCTGACGCAGTAGCTGAGCCGCGTTTGCCGTGACCGCGCCGGTGGCCGAGCGGGAGCCAACTCGGCAGCCAGGCAGGGGAATCGGCCGGGCCGCCGCGGTCATTGGCGTGCTCACCGTCGTCTCGGGGATCGTCGGGTTCGGCCGGCAGCTGGTCTTCGCGCACACCGTCGGGGCCAGCTGCGTGGGCACCGCCTACACGACGGCGAACCAGGTGCCGAACATCATCTACGACATTGTGCCTCGGCGGCGCGCTGACCAGCGCGGTAGTACCCGTCCTGGCCAGCCCGGTAGCCCGCGCGGCGGCTGGCACCGGCAGGACTGGGACGGCCGGATCAGCCGCCGCCGCGGCGGAGGCCCGGCGGATCGCGTCGGCCCTGCTGACCTGGGCCGTGCTGCTGCTCGTGCCTGCTGCCGTGCTGATCGCGCTGGTGGCCGGACCGCTCACCACGCTGCTGATCCCGGCCGCGCGCGGCTGCGCGCACGCGGCCACCGTGGCGGCCAGCGCGCGGATGCTGGTCGCGTTCGCGCCGCAGATTCCGCTGTACGGCATCGCGGTCGTGCTGTATGGCATCCTGCAGTCGCACCGCCGGTTCGTGGCTCCGGCGCTCGCGCCGATCCTGTCCAGCTTTGTGGTCGCCGCCGCGTACGTCGGATTTGCGGTTCTGGGCCACGGTTACCAGAACCGGCCCGGTGCGCTCCCGGCCGGAGCGGAACTGACCCTGGCCCTGGGCACCACGGCAGGCGTGGCGGCGCTCGCCCTCACCGCCGGTGTGCCCGCCGCCCGGCTCCGGCTCCGGCTGCGGCCCGCGCTGCGGTTCCCGGACGGGGTAGCCGCCCGGGTCCGAGGGCTGGCGGTCGTTGGGATCATCACCCTGATCGCCCAGGACCTGTCGACGGTGGCCGCGATCGTGCTCGCCAACTCCCGCGGCGCGAACGGCGCGCTCGTCCTGTACAGCTATGGCTGGCAGGTGTTCTTCATCGTCTACGCCGGCCTCGCGGTGCCCGTCGCGACCAGTGCGTTCCCCGTCCTGTCCGCGCGGGGCGCCGACGAGACGCCCGGCGCCCGGGCGGAATTCGACGCCACCAGCGCCGCGGCCAGCCGCGCGGTCATGCTCATGTCCTGGCTGGGAGCCGCGGTGCTGGCCGGCGCCTGCGTGCCCCTGGCCCGGGTGTTCGCCACCCATGACGCGGCGCAGGCCAGCCAGCTCGCGGTCGCGCTTGCCCTGTTCGCCCCGGGCCTGGTGGGCTACGGGCTGACGGCCAACCTGTCCAGGGTCATGTTCGCGGCCGGGCGCAGCCGCAGGACCGCCGTCGCCGTCGCGGTGGCCGGCGGCTGGCTGCTGGTCATCGTGGCCGACGTGGCGATCGTCCCGTTCGTGCCCCGGTCCTGGGTAGTGCCCGCGCTCGGCCTGGGCACCACGATCGGGCTGTCCGCGGCCGGGATCGCGCTCACCGTCGCTGCCGGCCGCGCGCTCGGGCGGGCCCCGCTGCGGGGTATGCTCCGGGCTCTGCTCGCCGGGCTGGCCGGCGGGCTGGCCGGGGCTGTCGCGGGCGCAGGGGCGGCCGCCGCGCTGCCGGTCAGTGGTTTCGTGCCCAACGCCGCGGTGACCCTGCTGGCGTGTGCGGTGGCCGCGCTGGTGTTCCTGGCCGTGATCCTGATTCTGGACGCGGGCGACCTGCGTGCGGTGTGCGGGCGGCTGCTCGGCCGGTTCCGGGGCGCGCCGCGGCCTGGCCTCCGGGACGGCGGATGAGGGGGCGGCGGGCGAGGATGCTGAGACGCCGGCGGATGAGGTCGGCCGATGAGGGCCGGCGGGCGAGGATGCCGAGACGTCGGCGGATGAGGGGACGGCGGTGAAGGTCGCGTTCGTGCTCGGCACCACGGCCGGTGGCACCGGGCGGCACGTGCAGATGCTGGTGACCGGCTGCGCGGTGCGCGGCATCCCTAGCGTGGTCGCTGGGCCGGCGGAGACACAGCTCGACTTCGGCTTCGGCGCCCGCCGGGTGCAGTCCGGGGCGGTGCAGTCCGAGGCGGTGCAGTCCGAGGCGGTGCAGTCCGAGGCGGTGCAGTTCGAAGCGGTGCAGTTCGGTGACCGGCCGAACGTCCGGGACGGCTTGGCGGTGCTCCGGCTGCGCCAGGTGCTCGCGCGGTCCGCCGCCGACGTCGTGCATGCGCACGGGCTGCGCGCGGGCGCGCTGGCGGCTCTCGCCCTGTCGCTGCGACCGATGGCTGCGCCCGTGCCGCTGGTCGTCACCGTGCACAACGCCCCGCCGCCGTCGGGCGTGACCGCGGCGGTCTACCAGGCCCTGGAGCTAATCGTGGCGCGCAGCGCCACCACCATCCGGTGCGTATCGGCCGATCTGGAGGATCGGATGCGCCGGGCCCGCGCCCGTGACGTCGGCCGCGCGCTGGTCCCGTCCGGGGTCCAGGCTGGGCTCGGGAGCGCGGTAGCGGGAGAGACGATCCGCCGTGAACTCGGTCTAGGCCAGGACGAAGGCGCCCCGGGCCAGGCGGCAGGCGGTCCGGGCCGGGCGGCAGGCGGTCCGGGCCGGGCGGCAGGCGGTCCGGGCCGGGCGGCAGGCGGTCCGGGCCGGGCGGCAGGCGGTCCGGGCGGACGGCAGGCGGTCCGGGAGAGCCCAGCCGCCGCCCCTCATCCTCGCCGCCGGGCGCCTCGCCCCGCAGAAGGGCTTCGCCACGCTGATCGAGGCGGCCCGCTGCTGGGGGGACCTCAGCCCGGCGCCGCTGCTCGCCATCGCCGGTTCTGGCCCGCTGCACGCCGAACTGACCGCGGCGGCCGCCCCGCTCGGTGACGCGGTACGGTTCCTCGGCCACCGCGACGACATAGCCGCCCTGCTGGCTGCTGCCGACCTGTTCGTGCTGCCCAGCCTGTGGGAGGGCCAGCCCCTCGTCCTGCAGGAAGCGCTGTGCGCGGCCCGTCCCATCGTGGCCACCCGGACAGGAGGCATCCCCGACCTGACCGGCGAGGACGGCGCGCTCCTGATCCCGGCTGGCGATCCCGCCGAGCTCGCCGCCGCCGTCCGCCGGGTCCTGACCAGCGAAGCGCTGGCGCGCCGCCTGGCCGACGGCGCCCGGGCCCGGGCCCGCATGCTTCCCTCAGAGAACGACGCGGTCGAAGCCGCCGTGGCCGTCTACCGTCGGCTCACCACCGCCGCCCTGGCCAGCGGCCCGGCCGCATGAGCCGGCCGCGGTTACCGGGAGCCCCCTCAGTCGTATTCGCTGAGAATGCTCCCGGTAACGGTTCATTGGGCGGATGGCGCGTCCGGGAGCGGGCGCAGCCAGTCGGCGGCGACCTGGGCGGCGAGCTTCTCCAGCAGCGGCCCGGCGTTGGTCATGCTGGACGCGAGGTCAGGCTCCACGGCAGAGAGCGCGTAGGCGGCGGCGATCCCGGCGCGGGCCAGCGACGCCTCATCCAGGGTGCAGGAGCCCGCCACCGCGACGACCGGCGTCCCTGGAGACGCCAGCCGGGCGGCGAGGGCGACGCCGGCCGGGGCCTTGCCCCGCAGTGTCTGCTCATCCAGCGACCCCTCACCCGTGATCACGAGGCTGGCCCCGGCCGCCCGCGCACCGAACGACACCAGTTCCAGCACGACCTCGATCCCCGGCTGCATCCGCGCGCCGAGAAAAGCGAGCGCCGCGAAGCCGAGGCCCCCGGCGGCTCCCGCTCCCGGAAGGTCCCGGAAATCCCCGTCCAGGGCCGTCTCGGCCACCTCAGCCCACCGGGCGAGGCCCTGCTCCAGTACCGGGATGTCCGCCGCCGAAGCACCCTTCTGCGGTCCGTAGATCGCCGCCGCCCCGTCGGGCCCGAGCAAGGGGTTGTCCACGTCGCTGGCTAGTAGCACGTCCAGCCCGGACAGGTCCCGCCGGCCGGTCAGGTCCAGCTCACGCAGCCCAGCCAGCGCCGCCCCGCCGGGCTCGAGCGGGCGCCCGGCCGCGTCGAGCAGGCGTCCGCCGAGGGCCGTGATCAGGCCGCTGCCGCCGTCGGTGGTGGCGCTGCCGCCCAGCCCCAGCACGACGTGACCGGCCCCGGCGTCGGCGGCCGCCACGAGCAGCTCGCCAGCCCCGTAGCTGGTCGCGGTCAGCGGCCGGAGCCGGCCGTCCGGCAGTCTGCTCAGCCCGCACGCCTGCGCTACTTCGATGACCGCCACATCGCCGCAGAGCGCGAAAGCGGCGGTGACCGGTTCCCCGGTGGGCCCGCTGACCTCGACGTCGATGCGGCGGTAACCTGCCGCCAGCGCCGCGTCCACCGTGCCGTCCCCGCCGTCCGCGACCGGGATCTCGTCGGTCACCACGCCGGGGACCGCTGCGGCCAGGCCCCGGGCCAGGTGCGCAGCCACCTCCTCGGCGGACAGTGACCCCTTGAACTTGTCCGGGGCGATCACCACCCGGGCGGAGGCGGCCTGTCCAGGCGCCACCCGCCCGGAGGCGGCCTGTCCAGGCACCACCCGGGCGGAGGTCGCGCCCGGCCGGCGGTGTCCGGGCGGAGGCGGGCTGTCCAGGCGTGGCGCCGCTCAAGGGGCCGCTCACGTTTTATCCTCTCGGGATCGAGTTCGTCCGGGCCACCTCGGCGAACCACTCGGCGCTGCGCTTGGGGATGCGCCGCTGGGTGCCATAGTCGACGAAGACCAGGCCGAACCGCTTCGAGTAGCCGTGCTGCCACTCGAAGTTGTCCATCAGTGACCAGGCGAAGTAGCCGCGCAGGCCGACCCCGGCGGTGATGGCGCGCCGCGCCGCCCGCAGGTGATCGTGCAGGTAATCGATCCGCTCGATGTCCTTGACCATGCCGTTCGGGTCAACGTAGTCGTCGTAGGCCGCGCCGTTCTCGGTGATGTAGAGGGGCATCCCGGGCGCCTCGTCGCGGAGCCGGATCAGCAGGTCGTACAGGCCCTCCGCATCCACCAGCCAGTCCATCGCCGTCACCGGCATGCCCTCAGGATGGACGAAGACGTCGTAACCCCGGCCCACCGGGATGTCCCCCCGGCGGAACACGCCATCTTCCCGACCCGCGACGATGTGCGGGGCGTAGTAGTTCACGCCCAGGAAGTCGATCGGCGCCTGGATCGCCGCGAAGTCCCCGTCCCGGATCAGTTGCGGCCCGGGCGCGTAAACCCGGTCCAGTCGGTCCGGGTAGGAGCCGTTCACCAGCGGCTCCAGGAACACGCCGTTGATCTCGGCGTCGACGTCGGCGGCCAGTTCCCGGTCGGCCGGCTTGCCCGGGTCGGCCGCATAGACCTGCGCCATGTTGAGCGTGATACCAACCTCCGGGGCGGTGCCGGCCGGGACCGCGGCCCGGACGGCGGCGGTGGCCCGCCCGTGGGCCAGCAGGAGGTGGTGGCTGACGGCGACGGCCTGCTCATCATCCCGGATACCGGGCGCGTGCTGGCCCCACCGGTAGCCCATGTTCGCGACCACCCAGGGCTCGTTGATCGTGATGAACCGCTGTACCCGGTCGCCGAGGGCCGCCGCCACCAGGCCGGCGTAGTCGGCGAACAGTTCCGTCGTGTCGCGGGCCGCCCAGCCGCCCTTGTCCTGCAGCGCCTGGGGCAGGTCCCAATGATGCAGCGTGACCATCGGCGTGATCCCGCGTTCCAGCAGCGCGTCGACGAGCCGGCTGTAGTAGGCCAGGCCGGCCGGGTTCGCTCCGCCGCGGCCCTCGGCCTGGATGCGCGGCCAGGAGATGGAGAACCGGTAGGAGCCGGCCGACAGCCCGGCGATCAGAGCCACATCGTCCGCGGTCCGGTGGTAGCTGTCGCAGGCGATGTCCCCGGTGTCGCCGTGCAGGGTTTTCCCAGGCTGGTGGCTGAACGCATCCCACACCGAGGGGCCCTTCCCATCCTCGGCCGGCGCGCCCTCGATCTGGTAGGCCGCCGTGGCCACCCCCCACACGAACCGCGGCGGGAACTCATCCCGCTCCTGGCCGTCCGCTGGACTCATCCCGTCCTCCTGGTCGCCGTCGGCCCGCTGCCGGTCGCCGCCGTTGACCAAATCTTCGCAGGGCGCGAGCCTCGCCGTTCAGGGCGGGGTTAGCCGGAACCTGCGGATAAGCTATGGCTTGCGCGTAAGCGCCTACCGCCGGGCTGGCGGAACGTCAAAGCCTGTGGAGCGGGTGTAAGACCAGGGGCAGCCCTGGCTGTCCGCAGTGAAGCAGGAACCCCCATGGAGCGGCAGCAGCCACTTCCTCCCCATGGAGGAGGTCAACGAGCGGGGCGGGTTATACCGGACACCAAACCGGTGCCCGCCCTGCCTTATACACTGCCCGCCCTGCCTTATACACTGGGTGCGGCTGCTGTACCGCTCCATGGAATCCCCGTCGTTCACGGCGGGAAGGATGTCAAATGCCCTTCTAGGGATGCCGATGGGGAATGCCATCCCTTTACGCTGTGCGCTCATCCGGTTTCGTCGCCGGGCCGCCGGGAGGGCGGTTTAGCCTGAGGGCGTGGCTTAGCCTGAGGGCGTGGCGCAGATCCGGTTCGGTTCGGCCTCAGACGGGGAGGCGATCGCTGGGATCCGGATCGAGTCCTGGCGGGCGGCCTACCCGGGCATCATTCCCGCCGCGATCCTGGACCGGGAACTCGGCGGCTACGACGCGGGCCGGGTGCGGCGCGCGTTCGCGTCGCGGCCGTGGCAGCGTGTCTTGATCGCGGAGCAGCCGCCGGGTCCGCTCCCGCCTCCCGCCTCCCGCCGCCCGGCCCCGGTTCTTGTTCCTGTCCCGGCCTGCACCGCGCAGGCCACGGTCGTCGGGTACGCGGCCTTTGGTCCTGAACAGGGCCTCGATGGGCGCCCCAGAACGGCCTGGGGCGGTCCGCGCCCGGCGCAGAGCCTCGCCGCGGAGCTGTACGCGCTGTATGTGGCGCCGGCCCACTGATCCACCGGCGCGGGCCGGGACCTGATGGGCCGGGTCCTGGCGGAGGCCCAGGCTGAAGGCTACCCGCGGATCGTACTGTGGGTCCTGAAGCGGAACGCCCGGGCCCGCCGGTTCTACGAGCGCGCCGGGTTCCGGCAGCGCGGCCGAACGCACCAGCTGGACTGGCTCGGCGGCGTCCCCGAGGTCTGCTACGTCCGGGATCTCGGCCCGGCGCCCGGGTGACCGCGGCCTGCTGGACGCACGCTGGAACGGCCGCATCTACACCACCGATACCAGCGAGGACTTTGTTGACACGGTGACCGGCCCGTTCCGCCCCGGTATGGCCTTCGTGGCCGTGACGCCGTGCGACGCCAGCAACGCGCCCGCGACGTGCCCGGCGCCGCCCGCATTCCCGTCGAATTACCTCGGCGAACTGAACATGTTCACCGGCCACATCAGCGCGGTGGCCCTGCGCGGTCCCGCGCTTGAGCCGCAGGGCATGGTCTTCCTTTCCCCCTGGTAGCCGGCCCGGCTGCCCCACCCACTGGCGCGCTCGCGGCTCACCAGCCGCGGGCGCGCCATTCGGCCAGGTGCGGGCGCTCGGTGCCGAGGGTGGTGTCGTTGCCGTGACCCGGGTACACCCACGTCGCGTCCGGCAGCGGCCCGAACACCCGCGCCTCCAGGTCGTCCATCAGCTGTGTGAAGTCCTTCGGGTTCCCGGTCTTGCCCGGACCGCCCGGGAACAGCGAGTCGCCGGTGAACAGGTGCGGGGAGGCGGACAGCCTGCCTTCGGCGTCGTAGTACAGCGCGACGCTGCCCGGGGTGTGCCCGCGCAGGTGAATCACGGACACGGCCGCGTCCCCGAACCGCAGGATGTCCCCGTCGGTGATGTCGTCGTCTACGGGGATGGGCAGCTCGGCGGCGTCTTCAGTGTGGGCCACGACCACGGCCCCGGTAGCCTGCTGGACCTCCGCCAGCGCCTGCCAGTGGTCGCCGTGCCGGTGCGTGGTCACGATCCAGGTAATGGGCGTCCCGCCGACGAGCTCGATCAGCCGGTCCGCCTCGTTCGCCGCGTCGATCAGCAGGCCCTCGCCTGTCGCCGTGTCGCGGAGCAGGTAGGCGTTGTTGTCCATCGGGCCGACGGCCAGCTTCGTGATCGTGAGGCCCTCGATCTCACGGGTGTCCGGCGGCCCGCCGACTTTCACGTTCCCGGTATAGGTCACCCGGCCATGTTACGGGCCGGAGGCCGCAGCCGCTTGGCGACAGTGAATACCGATCGCAACCAGTTGGTTACGATCTTGCGCCTTGCTGCCATACGCCGATGACGTTCCCGGCCGGGTCGCGGAAGAGCGCCACCCATAGGTTGCCCTCCGGGAAGGGCGGCACCGTGACCTCCCCGCCGTGCGCCTTGATCTTTCCGAGGGTCTCGTTGATCCGCTCGACGTAGATGTACGGCCGTACGCCCGCGTCCCCGCCCACGGGCAGGTCAGACTGGAAATGGCCGATCACGTGCCGGGTGCCGTCGGCGAAATTCGGCATGTCGGTATCGCCGTCCGTGGTCCAGCCGAACACGGCATGGTAGAAGGCGGCCAGCGCGCGGCGTCCGGCGCGGGAATCCGCAGGTAGGAAAGGCCACCGGGGCGCGCCACGGATGCCTCGACGCCCGGATCGCCCGCGGGCTCGCCGACGGGCTCGGCAGCCGGTGGCTGAGCCGTCACTGGACGGGCTCCTGGTAGATGCCCAGCACGTTGCCGGCCGGGTCCCGGAAGCGGGCGGTGATCTCGGGGGCGTCCCCGCCGATGGGCTGTACGATGTCGCCGCCGTGCGCGACGATCGCAGCCACGGTCTCCTCGGCGCTATCGACCATGATGTCGACCAGCAGGCCCGGCTCACCGTCCCACGGCTTACGGCCCGCTACCCACATCCCGCTCACTTCGCCGATGGTGTCGTCGAAAGCGAGCGTGCCGTCATCGTGGTGACGCAGCGGCCAGCCGAACACCTCGTGGTAGAAGCGGGCCGACGTCTCGATGTCGACAGCGGGAATCTGCAAATAGCAGATCTTGCCGTGGCGGCTGGTCGGGGCCATCAATGCCTCCCTGGTTCTGCTGCCGTGTGCCTGGCCCGAGCTTATGGGAGAGGATGGCAAGGTCATTGGCGAAATGCGTCACGACACCGGCAAGTGGTTACGTTCAGCGGCCGAGCGCGGCCGGTAGGACCCGGGAGTGATCCCGGCGATGTCCCGGAAGTCGTCGATGAGATGCGCCTGATCGCAGTACCCGTGGTCGGCCGCAAGCTGCGCCCAGTCGGCAGGCCGGCCCGGGGTGACGGCCGCGACGACCCGCTGCAGCCGCCGGACCCGGGCGAACCGCTTGGGAGTCAGGCCCGTCCGGTCCTGGAATCGCCGGGTGAACGTCCGGGGGAGCAGGCCCAGGTCCTGGCTCACCTGCCGCACCCGCCGGCCGCGCTCCAGTTCAGCGGCGGCGAAGCCGACCACCGGATCCGCGGTGGCCGGCCGCCGCGCCCCGGGGGCGGCCAGGCGGGCGAGCAGGATTCGCTCCAGCAGGGCGATCTGGCGTAGCGGGGTGGCCACCTCGAGCAGCCGTTCGCGCAGCACCGCGCCGTCCCGGCCCCACAGCGCGTCCAGCCCGATGAGCTGGCCTGCCGTCTCCCCGAGCGGCAGCCCGAAGAACGGGGCCGCCCCGCCGGGGGTGAACGAGACCGACAGCCCGCGGCGCTGCTCCGCAGTGTCAATCACGACCGCCCGTGGGTCCGCGCCGCACAGCGCCGCGCCGGGCGCCCGGCACGCGAGCACGGTGCCCGGGCCGCAGTAGGTGCGGAGCTCGTCCTCGTCCAGGTTGATCATCAGGCCCATCGTGCCGCTGGGTAGCACCCGGTCCCGGCCCGGCGGCAGCGCGCTCTCGTGCCAGCCGAGCGCGCTCACGAATGGGGCCAGCCGCGGCGAGCGCGGCGCGACGTGCAGGTACATACCTGAGCAGCTTACGGCCCAGGCCTGACAAACGGGCCGTTCCGGATACTGCGGGCCCCCGGCGCAAGGCAATCGGGCGGTCAGGCGGGAACCGCTGCCGCGTCGATGATCACGGCGACCTTCCGGTGCACCATGGCCTTCTTCTTCGTCACGCCGAACTCGGTACGGTCGAGCTCGGTGACGGCGTGGAACCGGACCGTGCCGTCGGTGCTGCGGACCTCGTCGATGCGCAGCTCGGCCGGGGCCGCTACACCGTGCGCGGTCACCGTGCCGGGCAGGATCCAGCCGCTGCCCGCCGGCCGTGCCCCGGTGCCGATGAACGTGATCTCGGGGTAGACCGTCGCGTCCAGCAGGCCCGGGGAGACGACGTCCTTGTCCCGCTTCGCCAGCCCGGACGAATAGCTGCCCGCGTCGATCGTCGCCCGTACCGCGGACCCGGCCGGATCCTCGGCGATGGTCACGTCGCCCGAGACCAGCGCGAAGGTGCCGTGCACCGGGATCAGCCCGAACATGCCCTTGCCGTCGACCCGGACCGTGCTCTGCGCGGGATCGAGCCGGTATGTCCCGGGCTCGGGGGCCGCGCCCGGGCTGGTGCTGGGGGAGGGATCGGTCATGGCGGATTCTCCTTGCCTGTATGGGCTTGACCTGATCCTCCAGCGGGCGCAGCGCCCACCGCAACGCCCCGGGCGGTCAGGCCGGGAAGAGTTCCCGCGGCGCCCGCGTTGTGCAACCGCGTAGATCGCGGCCTTCGGGGCGGCGCTGGGCTGGGTCGTGCCCAGGCGGGCTCCCCGGGCACCTCGGGAAGCGGCCCGGTTTTGTCGGACCCCCTGGCTAGCATGGTTGGGGCGCCTTATCCATTCCGGGCAAGCTGTGCCGACGCACCACCACCAGCATATTTGCACATAAGCCCCAGCACTTACAGCGCTTCCAGAACCGCCAGAGCCCAGCCCACCGAAGCCGACCCACAGCAGAGAGCAGAGAGCCCAGTGGCTGACCGACTTGTCGTTCGCGGCGCACGTGAGCACAACCTCAAGGACGTCTCGATCGACCTGCCGCGGGATGCCTTGATCGTGTTCACCGGGCTGTCTGGATCCGGCAAGTCGAGTCTCGCCTTCGACACGATTTTCGCCGAGGGCCAGCGCCGCTACGTAGAGTCCCTGTCGGCCTACGCGCGCCAGTTCCTGGGCCAGATGGACAAGCCCGACGTCGACTTCATCGACGGGCTCTCCCCGGCGGTCTCGATCGACCAGAAGGCGGCCAGCCGCAACCCCCGGTCCACGGTCGGGACGATCACCGAGATCTACGACTACATGCGGCTGCTGTACGCGCGGGTGGGCAAGCCGCACTGCCCGATATGCGGCCGGCCCATCGCGCGGCAGAGCCCGCAGCAGATCGTGGACCGGGTGCTGGAGCTGGCGGAGGGCACCAGGTTCCAGGTGCTGGCCCCGGTCGTGCGCGGCCGCAAGGGCGAGTACGCCGACCTGCTCCGCGAGCTGCAGACCAAGGGCTACTCCCGGGCCCGGGTCGACGGCCAGGTTGTCCGGCTGGACAGCGCCACCGGCTCCGGCGCCGATACCGAGCTGCCCAAGCTGAAGAAGTACGAGAAGCATGACATCGAGGTCATCGTGGACCGGCTCGCGGTGAAGGAGACCGCTCGCCGCCGCCTGACCGACTCGGTGGAGACCGCCCTGGGCCTGTCCGGCGGGGTGGTCGTGCTCGATTTCATCGATCTGCCGGATAACGACCCGCACCGGGAGCGGATGTACTCCGAGCACCTGGCCTGCCTGTACGACGACCTGTCCTTCGACGAGCTCGAGCCGCGCTCGTTCTCGTTCAACTCGCCGTGGGGTGCCTGCCCGCAGTGCACCGGGCTCGGCACCCAGATGGAGGTCGATCCGGAGCTGATCGTCCCGGACCCGGTCAAGACCCTGAACGAGGGCGCGCTCGCGCCGTGGAGCGGCGGGCACGTCAGCGACTACTTCGCCCGGCTGGTCGAGGCGCTGGGGGACGCGCTCGGGTTCGGCCTGGACACCCGCTGGGAGCGGCTGCCGGCCCGCGCCCGCAACGCCCTGCTCAACGGCTTCGACCAGCAGGTTCACGTCCGCTACCGGAACCGGTACGGCCGGGAGCGCTCGTACTACACCGCGTTCGAGGGCGTGATCCCTTACGTGGAGCGGCGGCACGCCGAGGCGGAGAGCGACTCCAGCCGGGAGAAGTTCGCCGGCTTCATGCGCGAGGTGCCGTGCCCCGCCTGCCGGGGCAGCCGGCTGAAGCCGATCGCGCTGGCCGTCACCATCGACGACCAGACGATCGCGGACATCTGCACGCTGCCCATCGGTGAGATGGCCAAGCTGATGCTGGACCTCAATCTTTCCGACCGGGACCGGCAGATCGCGGCCCAGATCCTGAAGGAGGTCAACGCCCGGCTCGGGTTCCTGCTCGACGTCGGCCTGGATTACCTGAGCCTGGACCGGGCGTCCGCGACGCTGGCCGGCGGTGAGGCGCAGCGGATCCGGCTGGCCACCCAGATCGGGTCCGGGCTGGTCGGCGTGCTGTACGTGCTCGACGAGCCGTCGATCGGGCTGCACCAGCGGGACAACAACCGGCTGCTGGAGACGCTGCTCCGGCTGCGTGACCTGGGGAACACGCTGATCGTCGTGGAGCACGATGAGGACACCATTCGCGCTGCGGACTGGGTGGTCGACATCGGCCCGGGCGCGGGCGAGCACGGCGGCTGGGTGGTCGTATCCGGGCCGGTCCAGGAGCTGGTGGCCAGCGAAAGGTCGCTGACTGGCGCCTACCTGTCCGGGCGGGCCTCGATCCCGGTACCGTCGGCCCGGCGCGTTCCATCGAAGAGCCGGGAGGTGGTGGTCAAGGGCGCGACCGAGCACAATCTGCGGAACGTCGACGTCGCCTTCCCGCTGGGCTGCCTGGTCGCCGTGACGGGGGTGTCGGGTTCCGGCAAGTCGACTCTGGTCAACGAGATCCTCTACAACGCGCTGGCCAAGGAGCTGAACGGCGCCCGGACCGTCCCGGGCAAGCACACCCGGGTCACCGGGATGAAGCAGCTGGACAAGGTCGTGCACGTCGACCAGGGGCCGATCGGCCGCACCCCGCGGTCCAACCCCGCGACGTACACGGGTGTCTTCGACCACGTGCGGAAGCTGTTCGCGCAGACCACCGAGGCCAAGATCCGCGGGTACCAGCCGGGCCGGTTCTCCTTCAACGTCAAGGGCGGCCGGTGCGAGGCCTGCTCGGGGGACGGCACCATCAAGATCGAGATGCAGTTCCTCCCGGACGTGTACGTGCCGTGCGAGGTCTGCCACGGTGCCCGGTACAACACCGACACCCTCCAGGTGCACTACAAGGACCGGACGATCGCCGAGGTCCTGGACATGCCGATCGAGGAGGCGGCTGTCTTCTTCGAGCCGGTACCGGCCATCTACCGGCACCTCAAGACGCTGGTCGACGTCGGCCTGGGTTACGTCCGGCTGGGCCAGCCCGCGCCCACGCTGTCCGGCGGCGAGGCGCAGCGGGTCAAGCTGGCCACGGAGCTGCAGCGGCGCGCCACCGGGCGGACGATCTACGTACTGGACGAGCCCACCACGGGCCTGCACTTCGAGGACATCCGCAAGCTGCTCGGCGTGCTCCAGCGCCTGGTGGACACGGGGAACACGGTCATCGTCATCGAGCACAACCTCGACGTGATCAAAACGGCCGACTGGATCATCGACCTCGGCCCCGAGGGCGGTTCCGGCGGCGGGACGGTCGTCGCCACGGGCACCCCCGAGGAAGTGGCGGTGGCCGGGGGCAGCTACACCGGCGAGTTCCTGAAGAAAGTGCTGGACGTCTAGGCAGCGGGACAGGTCGTCAGCGGTGCGGCGCAGGGATGGGACCCGGTCACGGGCACGGCCGCCGGCGGGTCCTCGGATGCCCCGTAGGCAGGCAGCGGCCAGTACCGGCCCGCTCATGAGCCCCCCAAGGACGGGCCGGAGTCTCACCGAGGTCGCGACCAGCGCGGGGCGGGCTCTGGTCGACCTGGCCCGGCCTGGCCGCACCGGGCCCATCCACCCAGATTCTGGGCGAGCAGGTGCTGGCCGCGCCCCGGGCCCGCGTTTCCTGCTCGCGCTCACCCACGGGGCCGGTGGCTCGGTCAGCGCGCCCGACCTGCTCGCCGCCCGGGATGCCGCCCTGAGGGCCGGTGGCGCCGTGGCGCTGGTCACCCAGCCCTACCGGGTCAAAGGCGCCCGGGCTCCCGGTTCGGCCGCCCGGCAGGACGAAGCGTGGTGCGAAATCATCGCCAAGCTGCGCGGCGGCCCGCGGCCAATGCTGGGCTCTGGTATCCCGCTGATTGTCGGCGGCCGCAGCAACGGCGCCCGGGTGGCCTGCCGCACCGCGGCGGCCGTGCAAGCCAGGGGAGTGCTCGCGCTGGCGTTTCCGCTCCGGCCCCCGCCACGGCGCCGAGGCGAACTGGCCGGAACCGGCGCCTCACCCACACGGGAGGCCGAGTTGCGGATGGCCGCCTGCGACGGCGCAAGCGTGCTCGTTGTGAACGGGGACCGCGATCCGTTCGGGATCCCCGATGCCGGTGATCTGATCCGGGTCGTCGTCCTGAAAGGCGAGACGCATACGCTGTCCCGGAATCCGGCGGCCATAACGGATGCCGTCACGGGCTGGCTGACTGGCGTCGTGCCGCAGCAGCACTGAGGCCGCGGCGGAGGCATCCAGGCGCCCGTCTGGTGCGCCGCCTAAAGAGCGGCTGCAACCGTCCGTAAGAGCGACGGCGCGCGGGATTCACCGCTGTATAACGATTTGAACGTTGACGCTTTTGTCGTGCGTTGCCGTTCTGTAATCATCCCCCGGAACGGGTAGCCCGTCCCTGACGCAGAATTTCTCTTAACGTCGTTTCGCTATTGGCTGCAAGAATCTTCTGCGCGTATTACGCAGCGGGCGCGTGCGAAGGCTGGCAGCCGGTCAGAGTCGGGTGAAATACCAGGTCAGTCGGCCTGTGTGGGGCAATCGTAGCGCCCCCGGGTAGCAGTTCGCCCGTGTCTTCAAAAATAACAATTCCGTTGCAGAGCAGGCTCCAGCCTTGGTCGGGGTGGCTGGCTAGTGTCCGGGCCGCCTCCCGGTCCGGCGCTGACGCCTCCGGACACTGCGGCGTGTGTTGGCACATGTCGTGCCTCCTCGCGAGCTTCTTATCGTGCGTGTTCTGGATCACATCTTAGTGTGCCGCAGCCAGTGCAAGCTGCAACATGGCTCATTCTGACCGTATTACCGGAACCTTTTTGTAGCTTCCGGCGGACTATCCGCTATGACATTTTATGACTACGCCTCGTGGCACGCCCGGTGGCCGGCCAAGAGGCCCTCCGCGGGACCGGCGGGGTGGCTGGGGGCCATCTCGCCATAGTCAGTGGCCTAGACCAACTGCTCTAGACCAATTTTGCTCCGGGGGTGTCCCAGCGCGCAAGAGACACGGCCGAATTGGTCTGGTCCAATCGTCCCGACCCGGCGCCACGGCCGACCGGGATCCACCGGGCAGGCCGTGACGTCTCACCGCCGGCTCGTCGACCGTGGTCAGCGAACCGACCGGGGGCTCACTTTGACTGCCCGCTGGTACCTGGTTAAACGTCCCCCGGGCCGCCAGGGTTCGA
Source organism: uncultured Actinomycetes bacterium (assembly GCA_963775825.1). Taxonomy (GTDB): domain Bacteria; phylum Actinomycetota; class Actinomycetes; order Streptosporangiales; family Streptosporangiaceae; genus Bog-532. The sequence goes on along the minus strand of CAVZKY010000051.1, from coordinate 55,747 downwards.
TAATTAGACGCGACGGGGGTACCGCAGGTTGACGGCTGCCGTCTCCGGGTAACCGGCTGCCTTGCGGCCGGTCGCCGGGGAGGGGTCCCGCCAGCGGCTAGCTACCGGCTCCTGCTCTGTTCTGTTAGCGGGGCAACTGCCCTGTCTTGCCGGTACGACTGTAGGACCGGGGCCGGGCCGCCCGGGCCGCATCGGGAACAGTCCCAGGTCGGCGCGCGTGTCGCCGGGCGGTGACGTTATGACCGCCCGTGCGGCGCCCGCCGGCCTATCAGGGTGCCGTCCTGGAATACGGAGCCGCGCCGCGGCCCGTTGATGCAGTCGTCAGGCAGGTTATGACGGCGCGGGATGGCTGACTGCGCTGGCGATCCGTGCCGGCTGACTGCGCTGGCGATCCGTGCCGGCTGGCTGCGCTGGCGATCCGTGCCGGCTGGCTGCGCTGGCGATCCGTGCCGGCTGGCTGCGCTGGCGATCCGTGCCGGCTGGCTGCGCTGGCTATCTGCGCTGGCTATACCGCGGGCTCGAGCGGCGCCGGCGGGATGCCGTTGAGGCGGTGGCTCTCCCGCAGCGTGAGCAGCCGCCCGGCCTCGGCCGTGAGGGCGTGTACTTCGGGCCGCGCCATCGCCTTGCGCCGGAAGATCCGGTCGTCGTAGCCGAGTGCGCCGATCTCCGCCCGCTGCGCGGCGTAGGCCGCGCGCATGACTGCGGTCAGCGCCGAATCGAGGCTGATGGCCAGCCGCCGACGCTCGATCAGCGGGACGTGGCGAGCATCGGCTTCGCGCAGTTCCAGCTCGGCCTGGCGGGCCGCGGTGAGCAGGTCGTCGAACTTCCCGGCGAGCTCGACGTCTGCCGCGTGCTTCGCCAGCGCCTCGTTACTGGCCTGCGGACGCTTCCTCAACGGCATGCCGTTCCCCGGTTCCCTTCTGCTGGTGATTCGGCTACGGGCCCGGGGCGCGGTGGCGCCGGACCCGGCCAGTGCATAGCGTACGCGCTCCGGGCCGGCCCAGTACGTCAAGGTGGGCCGGTGGCGCGCCGGGCCATGCTTGCCCTGGCTGTTGCGGGGAGCGGGAAATGTCCCGCCCCGTGCCCCGTCTGATGGCCGGGTGCTGTGTCATGGCGGATGCGGGGTGCCGCTTATCGCGATGGTCCGCTTGTCTGTGCCAGGTAACTCTTGGCACGCTGTCTCCCCCCGGTCGCTTCCTCCCCCGGTCCCTTCGCGCGCCGGGCTGCCGGTTAGCGGCCGAGTTCGGGCGGGATCCGGGCTGGCCGGCCTGAGCGCGTTCCGACCGGCCGGCAGTGCAAGCATGGGCAGCGTGACATTCGATGTAGAAACGGTACGGGCCGCCTACCCGGCGCTGCGCGACGGATACGCCTACCTGGACGGGGCGGCCGGGACGCAGGTGCCGGAGGTGGTCATCGACACCGTGGCGGCCGCGGCCCGGGCTGGGATCGGCAACGCTGGCGGTGCCTTCCCGGCCAGCCACCGGGCCAGCGCGATCACCACCGGCTGCCGCCAGGCGGTCGCCGACCTGGTGGGCGGTGTCCCGGACGGGGTCATCCTCGGCCCGAACATGACCACGCTGACCTATCGCCTCGCGGGCGCCCTGGCGGCCACCTGGCGCCCCGGCGACGAGGTCGTGGTCTCCCGGCTGGACCACGACGCGAACGTCCGGCCGTGGATCCAGGCCGCCGCCCGGGCCGAGGTCACCGTGCTCTGGGCCGATGTCGACGTATCGACAGGCGAGCTTCCCGCCGCCCAGTACGACTCACTGCTGTCCGACCGGACGCGGCTGGTCGCGGTGACGGCGGCGAGCAACATCCTTGGTACGCGCCCGCACGTGGCGGCGATCTCCCGGGCGGCTCACGGCGTGGGGGCGCTGACGTACATCGACGGGGTGCACGCCACCCCGCACACGCCCGTCGACCTCCGCACGCTGGGCGCCGACTTCTACGCGACGAGCGCCTACAAGTGGTCCGGGCCGCACATCGGCGCCGTGATCGCCGACCCGGCGCTGCTGGAGACGCTCCACCCGGACAAGCTCGCCTCCTCGCCCGACACGGTGCCGGAACGCTTCGAGCTGGGCACGCCTGCCTACGCCGACCTGGCCGGGGTGACGGCCGCCGTGGACCACCTGGCCAGTCTGAGCGGCGAGCACTACGGCACCCGCCGCGCGCGGGTACTCGACTCGATGACGGCGGTCCAGGAGTACGAGGGGCGGCTGTTCACGGACCTGCTCGGCGGGCTGGAGGCGATGGAGCACGTGACCTTGTACGGGAAAGCCCCCAGCCGGACCGCCACCGCCTACTTCAACGTGGCGGGCCATACCCCGGCCGACGTCGCGGCCCACCTGGCCGGGCACCGGGTGAACGTCTGGAACGGCCACAACTATGCCTGGGAGCTCACCGGGGCGCTGGGTATCCGCGATTCCGGTGGCGCGGTCCGCGCGGGCCTCGTCCACTACAACGACCGTTCCGAGGTCGACCGTTTGCTCACCGGCGTCGCCGAGCTGGCTGACGTACGCTGAGGGCAGCAGAGTTCGCCCGGGCGGGCCGGTAGAACGGCCCGCGACAGCGGGGAGGTGGTGACCGTGCCCAGCATGCGGGGTGCGGCGCTCGCCCTGACCGCCCTCGTCTGGTTCGTCGCCGGGCACCTTCTTCTCGGCTCGGGCGACCTCCCGGTCGTCACCACCGCGGTGCTGGCCGCTGTCCTGATGGGCTTGGCTGCCGGCGTGCTGGCCGACAGCGCCCGGATGGTGCGCGCCCTGACAGCGGTCCCGCTGACCCGGCGTGCGGCGGGGCTGCGGGAGAAGTCATGGAGCGCGGCGTTCCTGCGGCAGCGCGACCCTGACGCGGCGGGCAGGCCGCGGCCGCGAGCACCCTCGGGGGTCCCGGCGGCCGCCTGATCGTCGCCGCGGCAGCCCTGTGACCTGGCCCGAGCGCCAGGGCAGGACCGCCGTGACCACGCCGGGTCCGGATGATCCGCCGGGACCCGCGCGGTCACCACAGGGCTCCGTGTCCCTGTAATGCGCCGGCGGCACACCTGATCGCGGCCGTCTCCAGCCGTCAATCGTTCGTTCTGGCCCGCTGGAGGGTTGCCCGTCATGTTCGGTCTGTTTGGCGTCCCCGTCGACGCCGCGTATCACCTTGTCACCACCCTGTCCGCCTTGCTCACGCCCGTGGCCGGCGGCCTGGCCGTGGCCGTGGCCATCGCCGCGTTCACCGTCGCCGTCCGGCTGCTCGTGCTGCCCTTCAGCTACTACGCGATGCGCGGCCAGGCCGCGCAGGCCCGGATCGCCCCGCAGGTTCAGGCGCTCCGGCAGCGCTACGCCAAACAGCCCGACCGTCTCTCCCGCGAGCTCAAAGCGCTGTACGCGGAAAACGGCACGGGCATGCTCGCCGGCTGCCTGCCGCTCCTGCTCCAGTGGCCGTTCCTGTCCGTGATGTACCTGCTGTTCCGCTCCGCGTCGGTCGGCGGAGCCCCCAACGAACTGCTGACCCATTACCTGTTCGGCGCGCGGCTCGGCAGCCAATGGCTCGGCGGAGCTGGCCCGCTGAGCGCCCAGGGGGCGGTCTTCGCGGCGCTGTTCGTCCTGCTCGGCCTCTGTGGCTGGCTGGCCGCGCGGGCCGCCCGCCGCGTCGCCGTGCCGGTCCCATCCGGGGCGGGGACGATCGTGCCGAAACAGACCCCGGCGGGGGCAGACAGCGCCCAGCCCGGCCAGCCCGCCGCCGTGCCGCCCTGGCTGACGGGCCTGATGCCCTACCTGACCGCGGTGTTCGCGGCGTTCCTGCCGCTCGCGGCCGGGCTCTACCTGCTGATCACGACGGCCTGGACGCTCCTCGAGCGCACCCTGCTCCGGCGATTCCTCCTCCGCCCGCAGGCCTCGCCGCCACCTCCCTCAGGCCGCCCCGGCTCACCGCCCCCGGGCCTCGCGCCCGCCCGGCGCACCCCCCGGGCCTCGCGCCCGCCCGGCTCGCGTCGGCCCGCCGCGCTTGCCTGCAGCTCATCGACGTCATCGGCCTCCCGCCGCAAGCGACCTATCTGAAGGCGGCGCTCCCGTGGCCGCTCCACGCCCTGGGTAGCAGGGCCACGGGCGGGGTAGGACGTCCGATGCAACGGTCGGCGTATGGGTCGTTCCTCGTTTTCGCGGTGGTCCCGATTCCGATCCCTGGGGTGTGCCGCGGCCTGGATGGCGCCGGGGGTCTGGCGCTGCTGGGCTTCAGCGCCCGCCTCGCCGTCGAGCAGGCCTGATCAGCTATGCCCGTCCAGCCTCGGGCCAATACGCCGCCTCGGCCCGGACGACCTGACGGCGTGCCTGGCACTCTCGGCCGATCGGGAATGGCCCGCCGAGAAGCGCAAATGGGCGCTGCTGCTCGACGCAGCCGAGGGCTATGGCATCGACGATCCGGACGACGGCCTGGCCGGGGCCGTGGTCCTGCCCCGATACGGCCCGGGCCTGGCCTCCGTGGGCATGATGCTGGTCGCGTCGCGCCACGGCCGGCAGGGCTTGGGTCACAGGTTGATGGCTCACGTCCTCGGCCAGGCTGGCCGTGCGACGGTGTTCCTGACCGCCACGTCGTAGGGCCGGCCGCTATACGAGAAGCTCGGCTTCGGACGTTCGGCCGGAGCGCGACCTTCGTGGGGGCCTTCCGGCCCGCTGAAGCGGAGAAATCTGGCCGGATCCGGGCCGCCCGTGCAGCAGACCTCGGCGCGATCGCCGTGGTTGACCGCCCGGCGTTCGGGGCCGACCGGGAGTATCTGCTGCGCCGGCTGTTCGGCTTTTGCGACCAGTTCCGCGCCCTGGTCCAGGACGGCAGCATCACCGGTTATGCGGCCGCGTGGCCCAACGTCGACGTCACCGTCATCGGCCCGGTGATCGCCCCGGACGCCGCCGCGGCCCGGACGCTCATCACCAGCGTCGCCCGGCGCATCGACCGATCCGTCCGCCTCGACCTGGACCCCGATCGCCGGGACATCGCCGAGTGGCGCAAGCACGCGGTCTCGCCATCGCGGGCGAAACAGCCTTCATGGTGCGCGGCGGCCCATGGCCGCCCGTCGGCCAGCACGATCGCTTCTTCTGCCCGCTGACCGTGCTGGCCGCCCGTCGGCTAGCACGATCGCTTCTTCTGCCCGCTGACCGTGCTGGCCGCCCGTCGGCTAGCACGATCGCTTCTTCTGCCCGCTGACCGTGCTGGCCGCCCGTCGGCTAGCACGATCGCTTCTTCTGCCCGCTGACCGTGCTGGCCGCCCGTCGGCTAGCACGATCGCCTCTTCTGTCCGCTGACCGTGGCCCTCGGCTGACCGAAAGAGGGCTGGCTGACCCAGGAGACGGCCCTCGCACCTGATCGGGAGAGGCGGTGCCCCGGCTGACGGGGGAGATGGCGGCTCGCTGGCCTGCGCGCTTTCAGGTCTCGGCCGGGAGGGCTTTCAGCGAAAGCGGTGGCCGGGCTGCACCCTGAGTGAGCGTGGCGAGAATCTCCCGCACGATCTCCTCCGGCTCCTCCTTCATTCGCTGCGGAGTGAAGTGCAGGACCAGGACTCCGTGAGCCACCAGCCGGTCGTGCCGGCGGATCGTGCGCTGCCAGTCGTCCGCGCGGTAGTGGTACTCCCGGGAATCGACCTCGCCGGCCACGCCAGCGTCCGGCCACCAGCAATCGACGACAGCGATGAGTGTGTCACCGTCAAAGAGCCGCGCATTGAACATCGGCGCCGGCACCCGGGCCCGCTTGAGCAGCAGTCTCAGGTCGCCTTCGGTCACCGATCGGATTCCTTCCGTGACCTCAGCTAAAGCCCGCCGGAGCAAACCTGATCCTGGAACGGGACCCTCGTCTAGTTCCGTCCGCAGCGCCTTGATCGAGCACATACGCTTCTGCACCGCGTCCGAGACCAGCGCCCGGACGTCACGCGGGCTGGTCAAGGCCAGCGCGGCGTCGGCAACGGCGCGAGCCGGTGCGGCAAACCGGATCTGTCCCGTGGTCCGAATCTGCGACGGCATCCGCCTGCTTCGTCGCACCCGGACATAGGAGGTGCTCTGCCGCCTCACCTCAGCCGGGACCAGTACATCCACGGTGGCTGAGCTGGGCGGCCGGATGCCACAACGGCGGACGGCTGCCGACCCCGTGATCACGCTGCGCGGACCGGCGTGCAAAAGGGCCGCCATTTCCCGCTGATCGGCTGTAATCGCACCGGTGACCGCGACATACACGCCCGGAATAATCTTCTGCCACGGGCCGCCAGGCCGCAGCCGGTGCTCGAGGGCGGCGTCGGTCAGGCCGCACTCCATCGCCTGGCCACGAGCGATCACATGGTGCTGGCCGAGCAGCATGTGTTCCAGCAGCTCCCAATCGATGCCTGACGCCCGTCGCATGAGGGCAGAATGCCATCCGAGTCCGACAAATCGCCGCCTCAGCCCGGATCTCTACCTCGGTGATGGCGCCATTACCCAGGTAAGAACCGGGGTGGTGGCGCCATCACCAGGCCTGGGCGACCGCCACTGGACCCCGGCTACGGTGGCCCGGGGCGGGAGCCAGGGCCCGGTGAGCTCGAGCTGGGGCGGGCGATCTGGGGCGGGCGAGCGGGAGTGGGGGAGCCGCCGGGGTGGGGGATGGACTAGTTGCGGACGGTGGCGGTGATGGAGGGGTAGCCGCTGGCGCCGTTGGGCGGCGGCGGGGCCTGGGCCGCGGTCTGGGTGTAGCCGGTGTCGTCGGTGGCGCGGGCCTCGATCACGTGGTTGCCGGGCGTCGCGTCCCAGTACCAGACCCACTGGCGCCAGGTGTCGATGCCCGGGACGGCCGCGAGCGTGGCTTCGTGCCACGGCCCCTGGTCGACCCGGACCTCGACGGCGTCGATGCCCTTGTGCTGGGCCCAGGCCACCCCGGCCACGGCGGTACGGCCCGGATGGATGGTCGCACCGCTGAGCGGAACGTCGATGCGGGACTCGGTCTTGATCGGTGCCTGCTGGGACCAGCCGCGCTGGGCCCAGTACGAGGTCTGCGCCGCGTAGGTCGTGACATTGATGTCGGTGACCCACTTGGTGGCGGAGACGTAGCCGTACAGCCCGGGCACAACCATCCGGGCCGGGAAGCCGTGCTCGACCGGCAGCGCGGTCCCGTTCATGGCGATGGCCAGCAGCGCGTCCGGCCCGTCGAGCACCACCTGCAGCGGCGTGCCCGAGGTGAAGCCGTCCACGGACGTACACAGCAACTGGGTGGCCCCGGCCTGCGGGCGGGCCTCGCGGATGATGCTGGCCAGGCTCGCGCCCAGCCACTTCGCGTTGCCGATGTACGGGCAGGCCACCGGATTAGACACGCAGGTCAGCGTCGCGTAGTGCTCGATCAGCGGCTTGCGGAGCAGCTCGGCAAAGCTGATCGTGATCTCACGGTCCACCATGCCGTGGATGTGCAGCTGCCACTTCTGCGGGTCGACCTGGGGCAGGACGATCGCAGTGTCGACCCGGTAGAAGGTCGAGTTCGGCGTGATGAACGAGCTCAGCCCCGGGATGTCCAGGTCAGTCCCAGCCGGGAGCGGCGGGGCCGGCTCGGCGGGCGCCGGGAAGCGGAGCGCGGCCCGGGCCTGGGTCACGCTCTGCCGGGCGTTCAGTTCGCGCCCGGCGAAGGCCGCCACGGCCGCGCCGCCCGCGGCGGCGCCGCTGACCAGCAGGAAGTGCCGTCGGCTCCGGTCGGCGGGCGGCCGGTAGGTCCAGGTGTCCGGCCCGGCTGCCCGCCCAGAGACCGGGCCGGCAGCCGGGCGTTCCGGCGAGCCCTGTGGTCCGGCTCCGGACGTCGCGGGCTCGGGGGACGGGCCGGGGGGGACTTGGGGGGTGGGCGCCGGGACTTCGGGGGAGCGGCCGGGACCTGCTGATCCGGGTCGGCCTGGCGTCGGGGGCGGCGGGGCGATGGGCGTGCTGGACGCGGGGCCGTTAGCAGGACCTGAACCAGGGGCGGGCGACGACGGCAGGGCGTCGAATCCCGCGTAGCGGTCGGTCGGGGCAGCGCCTGGCCTTGGCGCCGCCCGGGCCGGATACCGGGCCGGGCCGGTGGCGGCGACGGCTGCGTGAATGAGCCGGTTGAGGGTGAACGCCCCGACCGCAGCCCCGACGATCGTGGGCACGGCGTAGGCGAAGGTGGCGTCCGGGCGGCTGAGCGCCGCGGCCATGCCAATCGCGGCGAAGATCACCAGGCCGGCGTAGCCGTACGAGAGCCGCCGCATACCCGCCACCCCGATCACGGCCGCGAAGACGGCGAGGAGCACGAGGATGCCGGTGACCAGAGCCGTCTTGTCGTTTGAACCGAACGCCGAGATGGCGAAGTCTTTCACCGGCGGGGGAGCGAGGTCGATCGCGGCCTGCCCGACCGCCACGGCTGGGGAGCCCTGGCGCGCGCTCAGGCCGGAGACGAGCTGGCCCACGCCCAGCGCGACGGCCGCGGTCAGCAGGCCGGCGATGGCTCCGAACGCAATCTGGTACCGCGGCCGGCCTCCCGGCCCCTCCGGGACACCCGGCCCCTCCGGGGTCTGTGGACCGGGCGGGATGCCCGGCCCCGCTGGGACACCAGGCCCCGCTGGGACACCAGGCCCCGCTGGGACACCAGGCCCCGCTGGGACACCAGGTCCCGCTGGGACACCAGGGCCCGCTGGGACACCAGGTCCCGCTGGGACACCAGGTCCCGCTGGGACACCAGGTCCCGCTGGGGTATCCGGGCCGGCGGGGATGTCCGGGTTGCCCGGGACGCCCTGATTCCCGGGGTTGCCCGGGGCGCCCTGATTCGCGGGGTTGCCCGGGGCGCCCTGATTCGCGGGGTTGCCCGGGGCGCCCTGATTCGCGGGGTTGCCCGGGGCGCCCTGATTCGCGGGGTTGCCCGGGGCGCCCTGATTCGCGGGGTTGCCCGGGACGCCCTGATTCGCCGGGATATCCCGATACTGTTCGTCGCCCCCGGATCGTCCGTTCCCCCCGGACCGCCCGGGCCTGTTAGCCTCCGCTGCCCCTCCCGCTGCCGGGCGCGTCACCAGCGCGCCGTGAAAGCCGCCGCGCACCAGGCCACCCGCCACAGCGACCGGAAGGCCAGAGTGGCCGGGCCGCAGCCGGGCCGCCGGGGCCGTCCGGACCGTAAGTGATAAACACCTGCCGGGCGGGAGCGCGCTATGCCTCCAACTTACCGTCGTTCAATCCTCAAAGATCCAACGAGTCGGTGACCCCATGAAATCCGCGTCCCGCATGCCGAACACCCGCGCCGGGCGCACCCCAAACGTCGCGTTCAGCGCAGGGTCGAGAAAGCTCACGTCGATGTGCGTCATGTACTTGTCGTTCATCAGGTCGGTCACCCGCTGCAGCACCGACCGCTCGGTCACGACGCGCGCCATGCCCTCGATGATCACCGGGTCGGAGGCGGATTCGGTCGAGATCACGCAGTGCGGGTCGGCACGGAGGTTCTTGGTCTTACGGGATCCGGCGGCGCTGGAGAACCACAGTGTGCTGTCGTCCCACATGCCCCACACGGGCATCAGGTGCGGGCGCCCGGTCGGCCACACGGTCGCGACCCAGTAGTTGCGCGCCGCGGTCAGCCGTTCGGCCGCCCACGACCACTGCAGGAGCCCGCTGCCCTCTTCCGGCCCGGATATGCCGTATCCAGGCATGTAGGGGCGGCTGACCCTAGGGTTCTCCATGCCGGCATTCCTACCACGCAGCCCGTGATACAAGCCTGCATATCAGGCCGGCGCGCGGTAGTGCCCGCTACGGCGGCGGCGGCCGCCCCGTCGCACCCCTGACCCGGCGACAGTGGTCTCCGGTGGGGCTAACGTAAGGCCCGTGAAAGCATCTCCCGAAGCGCAGCTGCGCCTGCTCGAACTGGCGGACCTAGACGCCGAGCTGACCCGGCTGGACCACCGCCGCCGGAGCCTTCCGGAAGTCGCCCAGCTCGCGCAGATGGAGACCCGCGCGGCGGAGCTCCGGGACGGCATCGTCATGGCCGACACCGAGCTGGGCGACCTCGGTCGGGAGCAGACCCGCGCCGAGCATGACGTGGAGCAGGTCCGTTCCCGGATCGACCGGGACCGGGCCCGGCTGGACAGCGGACAGGTCAGTGCGGCGCGTGAGCTGGAGAACCTGCAGTCGGAGGTCCAGTCGCTGCTGCGCCGGCAGGCTGACCTGGAGGAGATCGTGCTCGACGCGATGGAGCGCCGCGAGGCCGCCGAGGCGCGCCGTGCGGAGCTCGGCACCGAGCAGGCGAGCGTGGCCGAGCAGGCCGCAGAGCTGACCGCCAAGCGGGACGCGGCGCTGGAGGAGATCGGTGAGCAGGTGGCCAAGGCGCAGGCCGCCCGCACGGCATTGGCCGCCGACGTGCCCGCGGACGTGCTTGCGCTGTACGACCGGATCCGCGCGCAGCAGGGGGTCGGCGCGGCCATGCTCCGCCGCGGCCAGTGCGAAGGCTGCCATCTCGCGCTGCACACCGTGGACCTGAACCAGATCCGGGCCGCCGCGCCGGACGAGGTGGTCCGCTGCGAGGAATGCCGCCGCATTCTCGTGCGTACCGCCGAATCGGGTCTGTGACGGCGCCGGCGATGCGCAGGCTCATCATCGAGGCAGATGGCGGTTCCCGCGGCAACCCCGGTCCCGCCGGGTACGGCGCCCTGGTGCGGGACGCCAGCACCGGGGAGGTCCTGGCCACCGAATCGGAGTACCTCGGCGTCGTCACCAATAACGTGGCCGAATACTCCGGGCTCATCGCGGGCCTGCGCCTGGCCGGCCAGCTCGATCCACACGCATCGGTCCTGGTCCGGATGGATTCCCGGCTGGTCGTCGAGCAGATGTCCGGACGCTGGAAGATCAAGCACCCGGACATGAAGCCGCTGGCGCTCAGGGCCGGTGAGGCGGCCCGTGGCCTCGCCGATGTCTCCTACGAGTGGGTGCCGCGCGAGCGGAACAAGGATGCGGACCGGCTCGCCAATGAGGCCATGGACGCCGGTGAACAGGACGGCGGCGGACGTCGCTCCCAGGGGGGAGCGCGCCCGGCTGAGGTACCGCCGCCGCCTTCGCCGGGCGCCCCCTCCCCGTCCGGCGCGCCGAATCCACCGGCCGCCGGCGCGCCGTCCAGGTCCGGCGCGACCGTCGCGCCGAATCCACCGGCCGCCGGCGGGCAGACCCGTGGTGCGGACACCAGCGGGTCGCGGCGCGGCGCGGGCACCGGCTGGGGGCCCGCGCAGGGGCAGGCCACGATCACGCTGCTGCTCCGGCACGGGCAGACGGCGCTGTCGACCGAGCGGCGGTTCGCCGGCCTCAGCGACATCGAGCTGACCGAGACGGGCGTACGGCAGGCGAAGCTCGCCGGTGAGCGGCTCGCCGCCCGCGGCGGGGTGGACGTGATCGTGGCGTCGCCGCTGCGCCGGACCCGGCAGACCGCCGAACAGGTCGCGGCGGCCACCGGCGCGCCGGTCGAGTACGACGACGACCTGCGGGAGACCGACTTCGGCGGCTGGGAGGGCCTGACCTTCACCGAGGCGCAGCGGCGCTGGCCGGACGAGGTCGCCGTCTGGCTGGCTGACCCGGCCGCGGCGCCCCCCGGCGGCGAGAGCTTCGCGGCGGTCGCCGTCCGGGTCCAGGCGGCCCGGGAACGGCTCATGGCCGCGCACGCCCGGGAGACCGTCCTGGTCGTCAGCCATGTTACGCCGATCAAGACGCTGCTCACCGAGGCGCTGCTCGCGCCGCCCGCGGCCATGTACCGGATGCACCTGGACGTCGGGTCGCTGAGCGAAATCGACTGGTACAGCGACGGCCCGGCGGTCGTCAGGTCACTGAACGACACAGCTCACCTGCGATAGGGCACCATTACGGTAAGGTCGGCTGCGCCCGGCCATGGCCGGTGCCTTTCGATGTTGCTCTGGGTCACTAAGGATGCTGCTCGATGATGACGACGGATTTTGCCGCGCCCGCCGAACGGCCCGGGCCGGATCGCCCGGTGCGGCCGGCCGGCTCCCGTAAAATTCGCAGTCATGGCTGAACGTCCGCAGCTCGCCGCCCCGGGAAGCCTGGAGAACGCGACCGGCATCAGCAAGGCCGCGCCCTCGCTGCCCGGAGTGCCGCTGCCCCAGCTGGCCGCCGAGCACGGGCTGAGGCCCAGCGCGCAGCGGCCCGGCCTGCTGGAGTACCTCCGCAAGCTGTGGCAGCGCCGGCACTTCATCGTGGCCTACGCGACCGCCCGGAACGTGTCGATGTACACCGACGCCCGGCTCGGCCAAGTCTGGCAGGTACTCACCCCGCTGCTCAACTGCGCGGTCTACTACCTGATCTTCGGCATCCTGTTCAAGGCCAACCGCGGCGTGGAGCATTACATCCCGTATCTGGTCATCGGCGTTTTCATCTTTACCTTCACCGAGCGGTCGATCCTGGTCGGCTCTCGGGTCATGTACAACAACCTGTCGCTGATCCGCGCGCTGCAGTTCCCCCGCGCGTCGCTGCCGCTGGCCTACGTCATCGTGGAACTCGAGCAGCTCATGCTGTCCCTGGTGGTCATGGCCGTCATCGTGCTCGGCTACGGTGAACCGCTGACCTGGTACTGGTTCCTGGCCTTCCCGGTACTGCTGCTGCAGACTCTGTTCAACGTCGGGGCGTCCCTGATCATCGCCCGGATCGGCGCCGAACTGAACGACGTCAGCCAGCTCGTGCCGTTCCTGACCCGCGTCTGGCGGTACTTCTGCGGGGTCATGTACAGCCATCGCGACGCTCCCCGCGACGCTGCCGCTGTGGGCGAAGGATCTGCTACAGCTGAACCCGGCCGCGGTGTACATCACGCTGATGCGGTACGCGGTGATGGAAAGCCAGCGCACCAACGCGCCCGGCGCGGAGCCGTACAACGCCCTGAGGTGTGCCACCTTCTACAAGCATCTGACGCTGTACCACCTCCAGGCGTACTGCCACCCGCTGGCGACCGTGAGCGAGCTGTGGCTGGCCGCAGCGGGCTGGGCGGTACTCGCGCTGGCGATCGGCATTGTCTACTTCTGGCGGGCCGAAGCCCGCTTCGGCCGGGGCTGACCGTCCTCGGGCTGACCGTCCTCGGGCTGACCGTCCTCAGGCTGGCCATCCCCTGGCGTCCAGCCGGTCCGGGCCCTTTCGGCCAGCCAGCTACGCCGGGACCGGGATCGCGAACGTCTGGCCGTCCGCAGCCCGGGCGCTCAGCCAGTCCTGCGAGATCAGCGCGGCCAGGGTGGCCAGCGCCCAGACGGTGACAGGATCGGTCTGCGGCGGCCGCAGCAGCCGCTCCGCCGCGGGCCGGCTGACGATGGCGAACAGGCCGCCCGCCGACCCGGTGTCGAGCACGTAGGCCTGCAGGAAGCGGGCCACCTCGTCCCCGTACCCGCGCCGCCAGTCAAAGCGTGACCGCTGGCTGGGCGCGGCCGGGACGCCGGGGGCCGGGGGGAGGGCCGGGCCGGACTTCCAGCGGTCCCCGGCGAGCGGAATGTCCAGCAGCGCGGAGCACAGCGCCCCGGTCGCGGCCCGGATCAGACGGTCGTCCAGCCGCTCGGCCAGCGGGGCGGTCCGGGCCGCACGCACCACCAGATCATCGAAAAATGGCTGCGCCATGACCGAGCGGAGCGCGTAGGCCTGCCGCGCGGCGGCCGACCACCGTCCGGCCCGGTTGACCAGGTAGAAGTCGTCCAGGGCGGGCTGCGGGCGAGCGGCCACGGCGGCGCCCCACGGGGCCAGGCTGGCCACGTACGCGGTCCGCCAGCGGGCCCGCAGCAGCGGGACCCGGCGCATGGTGAGGCGGCGCAGCAGCTCGGCCGAGCCCGCGGCCCGGCGTGCGGCCGAGCCCGGGATGAGCTTGGCGTAACCGCCACGCAGCAGTTCGCCGCCGTGCCCGCCGATCGCTATCGCCGCCGCGGCCGGGTCCGGGTCCGGCCGGCCCACGTTCTCGAACGCGGACAGCATCCCGTCCGCGACCAGCACCGTGGCGCGGAGCCGCGCCAGCACATCGACCTCCTGGACGGCGGGCGCGTCCCCGTCCCCGGCCGTCTTGGGTTCGGCCACCTCGTGCGGCAGGCCCAGTTCCCTGGCGACCTGCGCCGCAAGGACCACGTCCGGATGATCGGGGAAGCCGTAGTCCTGGCCCGGACCGGCACGCCGGCCGTCGCCAGCGCGGCGGCGATCAGGCGGCTGTCCTTGCCGCCGGTCAGGCTCAGCTCGACCGGCCCGGACGCGTCCCGCAGCGGCGTGACGGCGGCCACGAGCGCCCCGGCGACCCGGCCACCGGAGTCTCCCACCCCAGAGCCCGCCGCGTCTGGGCCGCCCGGGCTCGCCGCGTCTGGGCCGCCCGGGTTCGCCGCGTCTGGGCCGCCCGAGTTCGCCGCGCCTGCGCCTGAGCCTGCCGGGCCTGGGCCGGCCCACGCGGGGCCGCGCAGCCGGGCCCGCTCGGTCTCGGTGACCTGCCCGGCGACGGCGCGGCACGAGGTGGCCGGCCCCAGCGCGCGTACCCCGGTGAAGGGCGTCACCGCCCCCAGCGGATACCCCGGCCCGAGCAGGCCCGCGTACAGCAGGGGATCGGCGTCCCCCAGCCGCCCGGCGACGGCCGCCGCCCAGGTGGCCCGGTCGCAGATGATCGCCGCCCGCCCGGCACGGGCCACGAAGACGGGATCGACGCGGGTGATCGAGGTATGTGCGAACACCGTCCCGGCGGCCTCGTCGGACACCCGGATCGTCCCGGCGAAGCTCTCGGCCCCCATGCCGGAAGCTCCCGGCCCCCATGGGGTGTATCCGGATACACCCGGGGGCTGACCGGGCGTCCGGGCGGCCTGCGGGCGACGGGCCCGAGGTTCCGCCCGGCGCAGGGGGGCCATCGCCCCACCTGATCATCGCGACGCGGCCGCTCTCCGCACGCCAGACCACGAGCGCCGGGCCCGGGATCGGCATCACCCGCGGGTCGGTGCCGCAGGCGCGCTGGGTCAGGTCCGCGCAGGCGGCGGGGTCCGGCGCGCTGACGGCCAGGGTGAAGTACATGCCGGGCGGCCCGCGGTCAGCGCGCGCCGGGCAGCGAGTAGCGCTGCACCTTGGTCGCGGGCGTCAGGTTCTCGGTCAGCAGCCGGTACCAGGTGCCGAACACCTTGCGCGACTCGAACTCCGCCACGCCCTGCGCCTTGGCCAGCGCCGCCGCCTCGCGCCACCGCTCCTCGGTCTGGATGGCGGCGATAGCCGCCGCCATCTGCTGCGGGGTCTCATGGATCCAGCGGGTGTCGTAGACGGTCTCGGCGCCCGGCCAGTGCCGGATCACCGGGACCGCCCCGGAGACCATGCCTTCGGCCGGTGCGACGTGGAAGCTCTCGTCGTCGCTGGTCGACAGCACGAAGCCGACCCGCCGCAGCCAGGCGGGCACGTCCGGGCCGGCCTCGTCGAACACCACAGCGCCGCGCAGCAGCGGGGACCGCTGGATGCGGTGCAGCGCCGCCGCGTAGTGCCCGCGCTCTTCGGGCTTCTGCCAGATCCACCAGTGGTCCCACGGCATGCCGGACTTGACGTAGAGCATGTACCGCTCGTCGTCCCGGCGCAGCTCCTCCAGCACGTCCAGGGCCAGGTCGACCCGCTTGCGGGACGGCACGATGCCCACCATCCCCAGGCTGAACCGGGCGCCGTCCAGCTTGGGCCGGTCGAGCTGCCCGACCTGCACCGTGTTCGGCAGGGCGACGATCTTGCGGGCCGGCCAGCCGGTCTTCTCGGCGGTCAGCTCGGCGTAGTACTTGTCCACCGTGACCACCTGGTCCACGGCCTTGATCTTGACCCGGTACGGGTACCGGGCGTACACCTCGAAGCGGTGCAGCCGGACGATGAGCCGCGATCCAGGCCGCTTGTTCTCGCTGTACCAGATGGCGTTGGGCCCGCACCACTCGCAGATCACGACGTCGGCCCAGCGGGAGATCTCCTCGCTGGCTGCCTCGTCGTGCTCGCCGAGCGATGGCCAGCGGTCGATGCGCACCTCCAGCCCGGGCTGCTGGCGCAGGTACTCCAGCAGCGGGGCGAAGAACTTCAGGTCGTGCCCGGCCACCGCCACCTTGAGCGTGGCCGTGCCGGGCGAGACCTCGACCCGGGCGGGCGCGTCACTCAGGTAGCGGCGGATCCGGCCGACCGCCTTGTCCAGGGTGTACTCCGCGGCCGCGGCGGAGGTGCGGCTGGCCGCCACCTTCATGATGGCCGGATCGGCGGCGGCGGTCTCGGTGATAGCCACCACGTCGCGCAGATCCCGCGCGAACATCGGGTAGTCGGCTCCGAGCAGCGCCTCGTGCATCGGCGTCCGGTTCAGGATCACCGGCAGCCCCAGCATGCCGAACTCCAGGACCTTCGTCGACAGCTCCAGGCTGGCGTCCAGGCTGGGATGCCGCCAGCCCAGACCGATGTCGCAGGCGGCCGCGATGCGCATGGCAGTCCTCGCGGGAATGGCCGCCGCGCCACACCACCCCGGTGGCGGGCACGGCCTGCGGCGTGCCGTCCGGGCCACCCGCGCCGGGCGCAGGCCGGTCGCCCAGCGCGGCCTGCATCCGGCGGTGGTACCCCGGGTCATCGGGGTCGTTATGGATCTTGTCGCCGACCATGTGCAGCTCGGCCCGCACGCCGCGCTCGGCCAGCAGCCCGGGCAGCTGCGTCATCTCGTAGGTGTTCCAGCGCGGCGCGAACTTGCCGGTGTAAACGAGGCGGAGTACCCCCTCGGGCTCCCGCGGCGCGCCGGCCCGTGCGCCGGTGAGCTCCGGCGGCGGCGGGACGACCGGCGGGAACAGCACGCACTTGCCGCACGCCGCGGCCACGCTGCCTTCCAGGAAGCAGCGGAGCTCCTCGGTCTGGCACAGCACGTACTGGGACGCCTCCGCCACATCCGCCAGCCAGCGGACGGCCTCGGTGGTCATCGCCGGGATCGACTGCGGGATGTCGGTCAGATAGGTCCACAGCCGGCCGCGGAAGTGGTTGTCCTGCACCACCTGGTCGACCAGCCGGCGGCCGCGCAGCACCACGATGTCGTGCCGGTGCTCCGCGTCCACCGCGGTCAGCACCTGCGACGCCTGCGCGGGGCTGAGCCCGTTGGCCCCGATCGGCTCCAGCAGCCGCTCTTCCGCTGGCCGCCGGATCGTGACGCCCGGCTCACCCTGCAGCGGGGCGAGCAGCCGGTCGGTCTGCACCGGCGCCTTCACCACCAGCGTTACCGCGCACCCGGCCCGGGCCAGGGCCAGGACCATCGACTGCACCCAGATCGCGGACCCGTCGATCAGGTTCAGGTTGACGTCGCCGTACACCAGGGCCGAACGTGACCTGGCCGCGGCGGCCTGGCCATCCCCCGGGGCCCGGGCGTCACTGGGCGGGCGCCCTTTCGGCCATCCGACATGCGGTGCCTTCCTCGTCGGTTCGTCGGGTCACGCGGCGGGCTGCTCTGGGCGAGCGATCGCGAACAGCCGCAGGCCACGCCGGGCCCAGGTCGGCCGGGGCGGCGCGCCCTCCCGCAGCAATCCGGTCCGGGCCACGGCTGGATCAACCGCGTCGGTGAACACGTAGTCCAGCCCGGGGGCGTAGCCGACCGCATCGGCCCGGGAGCATTCCAGCGCGCACATCAGCTCCAGCAAGGCCAACGGGGGATACGCCAGCTGAGGATCCCATTCGGCCGCCCAGGGTGAGACGGCTGCGCGGGCCGCGGCGGCCAGGCCCGCGCCGCTCACCACGCTGGTGATGATGCCGGCCGCGCTGAGCGGGCCGAGTACGGCGCCGATCTGGTCCCGTGCGGCCGTCTCCGCCGCTGCGTTCTGCGGCCCGGCTGCGGCCGGCTCGCCCGTCCAGCCAGACCAGCACCTCGTGCGGGCGCAACCGCTGGCCCAGCACCTGCCCGGCCAGCCGCCCGGCGCTGGCGGCGTCCCGGACCCCGGCCAGCACGGCGACCCGGCGGCCCGGCACCGGCCGGGGCGGCAGGCCCACCTGCCGGCCGAGCGCGGCGAGCCGGGCCGGGACGGCCTGCGTCTCGAACAGCTCGTACAGGGTGGCCTTGACCTCTGTCATGCTGCGCGGTCCCGCGCTCCTGGCGGCCGCGATCTGCCGGGCGGCCTGCTCCGGGGAGCCGACGGCGGTGGCGCCGCCGATAACGGCGTCCTCGGTCACCGGCCCGACCACCCGGGCCCCGCAGGCGAGCTGCTCGCGCGCCTGAGCCGCGGTGGCGGCCAGGAACACCGAATGCTCGCGGTACAGGGCGGGCGCGGCGCGCCAGGAGGGCGTGCCGATAACCCGCACCGGCACGGCCCCGTCCGCCGCCCCGCTGGTCAGTTCGTCCAGCAGGCGCTTGGTGGCCGGTCCCTCGCGCGGATCCCGCTGCCCGGCGTACACCGGGACCGCCTGCCGCGCCGACGGCAGGTCGACCGGGTTGAACTGGGCCAGTTGGACGCCCAGGTCGCCGTCGGCGACCGCGTCGCACGCTTGGCCCAGCCAGTCCAGATACGGCAGCAGATAGGAGGGCGCGTTGCGCAGGAAGATCACCGGTTTGCCCAGCGCGCGGGCCAGGTCGATCAGATCGGCGAGCCGCCGTCCCCGGTCCACGGCGGCCGGGTCACCCGCGTGCGCCCAGGCCCCGCCGGGCAGCAGGGCCGCAGCCTCGATGAGCACCAGGTCCGCGCCCGACCCCTCCAGTACGAACGCCGCGTCGTGCGGCAGCAGCTGCTCGGTGGTCGCGTCCGGGGCCAGCGCCGCGCAGCTCGCGTCGGTCAGCACGCCGGCCACGACCAGGCCGTCGGCTGTGTCCTGGCCCGTGGTGCCGGGGCCGGCCGCAGCGGCCCAGGCCAGGCCAGGCACCGTGTAGGCGGCCAGGAACCGGTCGCCCGCCGCCCCGGCCCCCGCGTCGAGCAGGATGCGGGCCCACCGCTCCTCGTCGGCGGACCGGAACCCGTCGGCGGGGACCCACGCGGCCTGCCCGGCCCGCCGCTCCCGCCACATCCGGTACAGGTGCCTGGGCAGCCGCGGGCCGCCGATCCACGGCCGCTTGGCCGCCGCGACGATGGCCTGGCCGAGCTCCATCGTGGCCGAGCGCTTGACCGACATGAGCTGCGACTCGGCCGTGGCGAGCTGCCGGTGCGTGTCACGCAGCGCGCGGGCCAGCTGGTCCCGCTCCGCGGCCAGGGCGATGGCCGCCGCGGCGGTGCCGGACTTCGCGGCCGCGGCGGCGGCGGTCTCGCCGGGATCCGGCTTGGCCGCCTCGGTCTGGGGATCCGGCTCGGCGGGCTCGCCGGGATCCGGCTCGGTGGGCGCGTAGACGGTCAGCGCCAGGTCGGCGCTCTCAGGGTTGTCCGTCATGGTCGGTTTCGTGCTCTCCTCACCCGTCGCGGGCCAGCCAGTCCGTGATGATCCGCCCGATGCGCACGCCCGCGTGGCCGTCCCACAGCGGCGGCAGCTCGCCGGTGTACGGCCCGTCGTCGCACGCTTTCAGCACGGCCGAGGCCAGTTCGGCGGACGTGATGAGCCTATTGCTGCCGCTGGTGATGGTAATGGGCCGTTCGGTATTCGGGCGAACGGTCAGGCACGGTACGCGCAGCAGCGTGGTCTCCTCCTGCACCCCGCCGGAGTCGGTAGCCACCGCGGCCGCGCCGCGGACCAGGCCCATGAACTCCAGGTAGCCCAGCGGCGGGCAGGCGTGGATGCCCGGGTGCGAGCTGAGCCCGGCCGCCTCCAGCACCGCCCGGCCCCGCGGGTGCACCGGGATGACTACGTCGATGACGGCGGCGATTTCGTGCAGCGCCCGGACCAGGCCGGCCGCGATCTGCGGGTCGTCCACATTGGACGGGCGGTGCAGCGTGGCGACCACGTACCGCTCCGGCAGCGCCAGCGTGGCGCGGACCGCGCCGGTGTCGAACCGGTCCAGGTTGGCCATCAGCGTGTCGATCATCGGGTTGCCGACCAGGTGGATGGACCCGACCGGGCGGCCCTCGTTGGCCAGGTAGCCCACCGCCTCGGGGGAGGTCGCGAACATCAGGCTGGATATCTGGTCGGTGAGCCGGCGATTGATCTCCTCCGGCATCGTCTCGTCGAAACTGCGCAGGCCGGCCTTGACGTGCGCGATGGGGATCTGCAGCTTGGCGGCCACCAGCGCGCCGGCCACGCTGGAGTTGACATCGCCGTACACCACGACCAGGCCCGGCCGGTAGTCCGCGAAGTCCTGCTCGAGCCCGATCATCGCCGCCGCCGTCTGCTGGGCGTGGCTGCCCGAGCCGACGCCCAGGTTCACGTCCGGCTCGGGCAGGCCGAGCTGGACGAAGAACACCTCGGACAGGCGCTCGTCGTAGTGCTGGCCGGTGTGCACGACCCGCTGCCGGCCGCCCAGCGCCGCGAGCGCGCGGATCACTGGCGCCGCCTTGACGAAGTTGGGGCGCGCGCCGAGCACGTGCGTGATGGGTGCGAGCATCGCCTTCCCTCAGATCGGTGTGTGCGTCGGGCCGACGCACTATCATTCGCCGACGTGACGTCGCGTTCCTCCCAGCCCGCCAGCCCGGCGGGCCACCCAGGCCGTTCTGGTGCCCCGTCCCGCTGGTCTCCCGCGGCCTGGCGCGTGTCGCCGCGGGTGCTCATCCTCGCGACGTCCGTCATGTCGCGGCACGTTGCCGCCGATCCGGTGCGCTCCCTGCTGCTCGGATGGCGCGTACTACCCCGCAGGCTACGCCCCTGGCTGCGGTGCGCGGGTGCCTACGGCCGAGCCACCGTGGTGTGGGGATCGGGCGACCGCGCGGCCGCGCTGAGCCTGCTGGCCACGTCGCCGCGGCGGCTCGCCACCTTCGCGCTGGCCGTGGACCGGCCGGACGTCGCGCGGTCCGCGCTGGACCGGATGCCCGCCGCGGAACCGGCCCGGGCCGTCCTGCTCGCCCGGCTGGCCGTCCGCGAGGGCCGGCTGCGGGACGGTGTGGCGGCCCTCGACGGCGTGCCCGGCCGCAAGGCGGCCCGGCTGCGCGCCGCGGCCGCGGGGGAGCTGTACGTGCTGACCGACGGGATACCGCCCGGTGCGCGCCCGGCGCACCCCATCGCGCCTGGCCCCAGAGCCGCGAGCGTACCGGGCCGGGTGCTGCACCTGGTCACCGACGCACTGCCGACCACGAACGCCGGGTACACGGTCCGCACTCAGCGGATCGCGGCGGCCCAGCGGGAGGCGGGTCTCGACCCGCACGTGGTGACCAAGGCCGGCTTCCCGGTGGCCCAGGGCCACCTGGACGGGCGCCGGGTCGCCAATCTGGACGGCGTGCCGTACCACCGCCTGCTGCCCTACCGCCTGCCGTCCCGGGCCGACGCCGCGGCCGCCCTCGGCCACGACCTGGCCGCCCGGCTGACCGGCAGGCTACGGCCCGCGGTGCTGCACGCCGCCAGCAACCACCTCAATGGCCAGCTCGCGCTGGCCCTGCGGGAGGACCTCGGCCTCCCGGTGATCTACGAGGTGCGCGGCTTCTGGGAGGAAACCTGGCTGTCCCGGCACGGGGTCGATCCGGGCCTGGCCGCGCAGCCGGTGAGCACGAGTACCCCGTCCAGTTCAGTTACCTCCCCGGCGGACGCGGCGCGGCCGTCCAGGGGGACGGTGGTGCCCGCCCGGCTGCTCGCGGCCGACCTCGCCGCCAGCGACTTCTACCTGCTCAGCCGGGAGGCCGAAACCCGCTGCATGACCGAAGCCGACCTGGTCATCACGCTGGGTGAGGTCATGCGGGCGGAGATCGTGGCCCGCGGTGTCGACCCGGGCAAGGTTATTGTCGTGCCGAACGCGGTGTCTGCGGAGTTCCTGGAGCCGCTGCCCGACGGCGGGCCGCTGCGCGAGAAGCTCGGCATCCGGCCCGGTGAGCTGGTCGTCGGGCTGGTCTCCAACCTGGTGGGCTACGAAGGCGTGGGCACGCTGCTGGAAGCCGCCGCCGAGCTCCGCCGCCGCGGCCAGCGGGTCCGGCCGCTGATCGTCGGGGACGGTGCCGAACGGGCCGCCCTGCAGCGGCTCGCCGGGCAACTGGGCCTCACCGGCGCCGCCATCTTCACCGGCCGGGTCCCGATGGCCGAGGTGCGCCGCTACCACGCCGTGCTCGACCTGTTCGTCGTGCCCCGCACCACCGACCGGGTCTGCCAGCTTGTCACCCCGCTGAAGCCGGTGGAAGCCATGGCCAGCGGGCTGACCGTGGTGGCCAGCGATGTCGGCGCGCTACGGGAAGTCATCCGGCCGGAAGTAACGGGATCACTGGCAACTTCCGGTGATCCGGTGTCCTTTGCCGATATTATGGAACCGCTGCTCTCCAGTTCGGATACCCGGCGCAAACTGGGGGCGAATGCGCGGGAGTGGGTGGCCAGGGACCGGACCTGGGCGCACAATGCGGCGATTTACCGGGCAGCCTACGAACGTCTCGGCGCTGTCTGACATCACACTTTCAGGGGAAGGACGCCGTGCATGCAGTGTGACCTGCTGGTGATTGGGCTCGGCTACGTGGGTCTCCCGCTGGTGCGGGAGGCGACGAACGTCGGGATGAAGGTTGTCGGGTACGACATCGGCCAGGGCGTCGTGGACAACCTCAACAGCGGCCGGTCGCATGTAGACGACATCTCCGACGAGGACGTGGCGCGGATGGTCGCGCGCGGATTCCGCGCCACCACCGATGAGTCCGAGGTGGGCGAGCCGGGCACCATCGTGATCTGCGTGCCCACCCCGCTGTCGGAGGCGGACGGCCCCGACCTGACCGCGGTGCGGGCCGCCTCGGAGACCGCTGGGCGGCTGCTCCGCCGCGGCATGCTGGTGGTGCTCGAATCGACCACCTACCCGGGCACCACCGACGAGCTGGTCCGGCCCATCCTGGAGAAGGGGTCCGGGCTGAGCGCCGAAGTCGACTTCCACCTGGCTTTCTCGCCAGAGCGGATCGACCCGGGCAACCCCGTCTACGGCCTGCGGAACACTCCGAAGGTGGTGGGCGGCCTGACCCCGGACGCCACCTCGGCGGCGGCCCGGTTCTACGGCAAGGTCTGCGACCAGGTGGTCGAGGCCAAGTCGCCGCGTGAGGCCGAGATGGCCAAGCTGCTGGAGAACACCTACCGGCACGTCAACATCGCGCTGGTCAACGAGATGGCCGTGTTCTGCCACGAGCTCGGCATCGACCTGTGGGACGCGATCCGCTGCGCGTCGACCAAGCCGTTCGGCTTCCAGCCCTTCTACCCGGGGCCCGGCGTCGGGGGGCACTGCATCCCCATCGACCCGAACTACCTGTCCTACAAGGTCCGGACCCTGGGTTACCCGTTCCGCTTCGTGGAGCTGGCCCAGGAGATCAACAGCCGGATGCCGGGTTACGTCGTGGACCGGGTCGCGGAGCAGCTCAACCGGCACGCCAAGCCGCTGAACGGCGCCAACGTCCTGGTGCTGGGCGTGACCTACAAGCATGACATCGCCGACCAGCGCGAGTCGCCCGCCCGCCCGATCGCCCGCCGGCTGCTGGCCCGCGGCGCCTTGCTCACTTACCACGACCCGTACGTGCCGGACTGGTCGGTCGACGGCCAGCCGGTGCGCCGGGCCACCGACCTGGACACCGATATCGTGACCGCCGACGTGGTCGTCCTGCTCCAGGCGCACAGCCAGTACGACCTGGAGCGGATCGCCGCCGAGTCCCGGCTGTTCTTCGACACCCGGGGCAAGCTGGCGGGACGCGGCCCGGCCGGGACCGCCAACCCTGGCACAGAGACGCTGTAGCCGCGGCATGCGCGTCGTCGTCTGCACCGTGGTGCACCATCCGGCCGACGCCCGGATCCTGCACCGGCAGATCCGCGCGCTGCTGGATGCCGGGCATCAGGTCACCTACATCGCGCCGCTGGGCGCCGGCGACGTCGCCCCGTGGCCGGGCCTGACCCTGGCCGAGGTGCCACGGGCGGTCGGGCGGCGGCGGCTCAGGGCGCTGCGCGCGGCCCGTTCCCAGCTGGCCCGGTACGCCCCGGGCGCGGACGTGCTGCTCCTCCACGACCCCGAACTGCTGCTGGTGCTGCCGCTGGTCCGGCACCGCCCCCCGACGGTCTGGGACGTGCACGAGGACACCGCCGCCGCGCTGGGCACCAAGGCGTGGCTGCCTGTCTCGCTGCGCCGGTTCGCGGCCGGTTCGGTCCGTGTCGCCGAGCGCGCCGCGGAGCGGCGGCTGCACCTGATCCTGGCCGAGCGGGCGTACCACGAGCGTTTCGCCGGGACGCACCCGGTCGTGCCGAACACCACCTACGTGCCCGAGCAGACCGCGCCCTACGACGGCCGCGGCCGGCTGGTGTACGTGGGGCACATCTCCCCGGACCGGGGGGCGGTGGAGATGACGGAACTGGCCCGGCTCGTGCAGCCGCACGGCCTCATCGTGGAGCTGGTGGGCTCGGCCGACGCCGAGGCCCGGGCGGTGCTGGAGCCAGCGCGCGCGTCGGGGGTGCTGCGCTGGCACGGGTTCCTGCCCAACGACCAGGCCATGCTGATCGTGGACGGCGCGCTGGCGGGGCTGTCGCTGCTGCAGGACGACCCGAACTTCCGGCACTCGATGCCGACCAAGGTCGCGGAGTACATGGCGCGCGGGGTGCCGGTGATCACCACGCCGCTGCCGCTCGCGGTGGACCTGGTGGAGCCGCACATATGCGGCTTCGTGGTGCCGTTCGGCGGTGTGCGGGAAGCCGCGGCGGCGGCCCTGGCGCTGCGGGAGGATCCCGCGCTGCGTGACGCGATGGGCGCGCGCGGGCACGCCGGCGCCCGCCAGTACCTGCGGTGGCCGGAGGACGCCCGGGCGTTCGTCACCCAGCTGGAGCAATGGGCGGGCGTGACCGGATCAGGGCCGTCCCGCACGTCGGCTTCGGTTTCCGCCCGGGACGGCCGATAGGATCACGCTGTGCAGAACGAGGCGCCGAACCTCCCGCCGGACGGCCAAGCCCAGGGGGGCCAACCTCAGGGCGGGCAGGCCCAGGGCGGCCTGCGGGCGCGGGCCCGGGCCAGCCGGCTGCGCGCGCTGATCCTGGCCAATAAGCTGTTTTCGCTGGTCCTAGCGGCCGGGGCCGTGCTGCGGCTGATCGCCGTGCTCGGCTACCCGGGCGCGCTGTGGTTCGCCGGCGACTCTTACGTTTACCTCGGCTCGGCCCTGCGGCTCCGGCCCGATCTGTCCAAGTCGATCGGCTACTCGCTGCTGCTCAAGGTGCTCGAGCCGTTCCACAGCCTGACGCTGGTCACGATCGTGCAGCACCTGATGGGCCTGGCCATCGGGATCCTGCTGTACGTGCTGCTGCGGCGGGCCCGCGTGCCGAAGCTGATATCGGCCCTCGCCACGGTGCCGGTGCTGCTGAACGGTTTCCAGATCGAGCTCGAGCACATGATCATGGCGGACACGCTGTTCATGTTCCTGCTCGTGGTGGCGGCCACGATCCTGTTGTGGCGGCCGCGCCCGTCGTGGCCCGCCGTGCTGATCGCCGGCCTGCTCACCGGCTACGCGGTCACCGTGTGGAGCGGCGGCCTGATCCTGCCGGTCGTGTTCATCGTCTTCGTGATCTGGCGCCGGATGGGCTGGCGCCCCCTCGCCGCGATCGTGGCCGGGTCCGCCATCCCGATCGTGGGCTACGCCGCCTGGTTCCACTCCTCGACCGGGACGTTCGCGCTCACCCGGTCCGAGGGCTTCTACCTGTACGGCCGGGTGTCGTCGTTCGCCGAGTGCAGCAAGATCAACCCGCCGGCCAACGAGCGGCTCCTCTGCCTGTCGATACCGGTGACCAAGCGCGAGCCCCCCGGCGATCTCGTCTGGCACATACCGCAGGTGAAGGAGGTACCCGGCGGTCCGGTCAGCGTGGCCGGCAACAAGATGCTGCGTGATTTCGCGATCCAGGCCATCGAGGCTCAGCCGGTCAGCTACGCCCATGCCATCGTGGACGGCGTCGTCCTGTCGGTCGACTGGAAGCGGTACAACTACCCGAGCCGGGGCACCGTCTACGACTACTACTTCCACACCGTGCCGCAGCTCGTCCCGGTTCATTCCTGGATTCCCGGGGCCACCGCGCCGCAGGACATCCAGGCCTACGGCCACCAGGGCATCAGCCGGGTCGTGCGGCCGCTCGATGACCTGATGGCCGGTTACGAGCGGGTGTTCTACCTCTACGGGCCGCTGTTCGGGCTGATCCTCATCCTCGGGCTGGGGGGCGTGATCCAGGTGCGCCGGCGTCGGCCGCCGGACTCCGGGCGCGCGATCGCCGGGTTCCGCCTGGTGTGGCGGCGGGACGGGCCGAGCATGATGCCGTGGGTGGCCGCCGTCGTGCTCCTGGTCTTCCCGATCGCCGTAGCCGACTTCGACTACCGGTACGTCCTCCCGGTCGTCCCGTTCGCCTGCCTGGCCGCGGGCCTCGCTTTCGCCCCGCCGTTGTCCCGGCGGCAGCCGTCCGTGGACCCGGCACCGGCCGGCGCCGAGGCCCCGGCACCCGCCCCGGCCGCCTCGGATTGAGCCGCTCCGCCCCGGCCGCCTCGGATTGAGCCGCTCCGCCCCGGCCGCCTCGGATTGAGCCGCTCCGCCCCGGCCGCCTCGGATTGAGCCGCTCCGCCCCGGCACCCGGCTACGGGGTGCATTCTCAGGGTTATTCGCTGACGGTGCTCCCGGTAAGCACCGGTCTTGGGAGCATATGCTTGCGATGGCGAGCGAGTCGGCCGGGCGGCCGCGCCGCGCGATGCGCGGTGAGGAAGGTCCGGGCTCCGCAGGGCAGGGTGGTCGGTAACACCGACCCGGGGTGACCCGCGGGACAGTGCCACAGAAAACAGACCGCCGCTCCGGTCTGGCCGCTGGCTGGCCCGGGGAGGTAAGGGTGAAACGGTGGTGTAAGAGACCACCAGCGCCCGGGGTGACCCGGGCGGCTAGGTAAACCCCACCCGGAGCAAGGCCAAGAGGGAAGCGGCACCGCAGGCGTCCGTTTCCTGCGCGAGCGTTTGAGGGCGGCCCGTCCGATGCTCGCGGGTAGGCCGCACGAGGCTGCCGGCAACGGCAGTCCCAGATGGATGGCCGTCGGCCCGCTCACGCGGGTGCACAGAACCCGGCCTACAGGCCGACTCGCCCGCCACCCGTAGCTCTGACCTGCGGTTGAGCGGTCAGAATCACCGTTCGGGGCACTGGCCGGGGCACATTCTCGCCTGCCGGGATGCTTCGCCGTGCGTGGATGCTCAGGGGTCAGCCCTCTCCAGTTCCCGCCATATTTCGAGGGCGTCTGTGGAGATCAGGCAGTAGGGGTTGCCGCCGTCCCGGTTCACGACTTCGATGCGGTCCCGGTCACCCCACCGAGATGCGTCATCGGCCCAGGTCAAGAGGACCAGGTTGCGCTCCGCGGTAATGGTTTACCAGACCGTCGGCCGCGCACTCGAAGTCACAGGATGTACGGGATGAGCATCTTCGTGGCGCGCTTGTAGGGCGGGTAGGCGGCGGGGAAGAGCTTGGCCATGGTGCGTTCCTCGGCGACGGCGCTGAACAGGAAGTAGGCGCCGAGAATCGCGACCGCGACCAGCCAGTAGAGGCTGACCGCTATCGCCGTGCCGACCATGGCGAGGAAGATCCCGCTGTAGATGGGGTGGCGGATCTTGCTGTAGGGGCCCGTCGTGACCAGTTCGGGGTCGGCCTTCTGGGACATCGGCATGCCCCAGTTGCGGCCGATGTACACCCTGGCCCAGACGGCGAGCGCCAGGCCGAGGACGAAGACCGCCAGGCCGATGCCGAGCAGCCTCGGATTGCCCGTAGCCGCCCCGTGATCCTTGAACACCCGCAGCCGGATCAGGAGCAGGACGACGAGGATGATTACCACCCGGACCCCGGCGAACTGCGCCCAGCGGGAGCGCCCGGCCTTGGCGTTGGCGGCCATCACCAGCCAGTAGGCCCAGAAGACGACCCAGCCGACTCCGATGATAATGTCGATCGCTCGCATCGCTCTCACTTCCTCCCCGCCAGGCTAGGCGAGCTCCCGGCCGGGCCGAAGCCTTGCGTGCCATCCGCCGGGATTTCGGGGCAGCTCTTCCGGCGAGCACAGCTTGGGCCAGGCCCGCCGTCTCCTGATCCGGGCGACGCCATCGCGTGGACCGACAGCATGCGGCGCCATGCCGGCGCGAGCGGCAGAACGCCCAGTGTCCGGCTCATCCAAGCGGACGGACTGGACCACGATGAGCCGGCGGTGGCGATTCCTGCTCAGGAAATACTGGCCCAAAGATGGAACAGGGCCTTAGGCGATCCCCTCTTACGGGGGCTATGAGCGCCCGAACAGCAGCCCTGCGACCTTCCGAAACGGCACGATCGCGTAAACCGCGATGCCGAAGTAGAACACCACCGCCGCGACCGGCACGGCGAGCCCGATGACGATGGCGATCACATACCCGATGACGACGGGCAGCAGTTTCCGCCTGTCGCTGTGCAGCTCCCCGGCGTCTTCGCGTGGCGCGTAGAGGTGCGCGAGCCGCGCATACCGGTCCAGCGCGGCCCCCAGGAGGCGGATCACCAGGAACGTGAGCCCGTACATGGTGACGTACACCCGTTCGCCGCCAGTGTTATCCAGGGCGCCGGCGACGAGCTTGGTCGGGAACGGCAGGAAGGCCGCCATGAGCAGCAGGACCAAGTTGAGCCGCAGAAAGATCGAGTCGGTCTGCGCGAGCCGGTCGGTCAGTCCGGTGTGAGCGAGCCATGCGGCGCCGATCGTCAGGAAGCTGATGATGTACGCCACGAACGCGGGCCAGGCACCGAGCACCTGGTGCAGCGGTGTGCCCGGCGGACGAAGCACTATGCCGATTACCAGCAGTGTCGCGGCGAATCCGAATATGCCGTCGCTGAATGATTCCATCCGGCCCTTATCCAGCGCTCGGTGCCGTCGCGGCGTGTCTTCGTCAGCTGGCACGGCACGATCTCCTTCGGCTCAGTCCACGGCGTTCGCGGCTACCGGGGGCAGGGCGACCTCTCGGCAGGCAATCACATAAAGCTCGCACGGCGGAGCCGCCTTGCCGCACCACGACCAAGATGCGATCCGGTGCTAATGATCGCCGCGGACCATTGTCGGCGGCGTCGTCGCCGAACCTTCAGCCCAGCCCCTCCCGATCGGGCACAGCGGCCACCTCGGCGAAGGGAGCAGGCAACGCGATGGCGACCGCGGCGTCCAGAAGACGTCGATGACGGGCGATGGCGGCGTGCCGCTCCGTGGGGAGCGAGCCCTCGAGTTCATTCAGTACTTCGAGAAGGCGGCGCACTACCTGAGGCGCGCCGGCACCATAACGAATGATCTCGGTCAAGGCCAGAACGAGCAGTCCGTCGAAGTTCCGCAGTTTCTGCTTGACTCTCACCGCACGCTCGGAGTCGACCAGGAGACCGGTCGGATCGGGCCGGGTCCCCGTAATAGCGAGGAGATCACTGATGCGATCGATGGCCTGTACTGCGGTCGTGGGATCGTTGACCGCTGGCGATAGCGCCCGAATCGCGATATCGACAAGTTGCCGGAACCCAAATCCCGGGTCTTGCACGAAGGTCCGTTCCCCCCGCATGAGGAGGAATTTGCTGACCTCCTGGCCGTCAAGCGCCGCACCGTGCACAAGCGCGATAGGGGTGCCATGAACCAGATACTCGCCTGCTCCGACGGTCAGCTCGAGCCAGCACTTTTTGCGCTGGCATAGCGTGACCAGGCCGTGGAAGTCTGTCGCAGAGACGATCCCGGCTGTCCCCGCGTAGTCGAGCCGCCGGGACGGGGAGTCCAGCTGGCCAAACTCTACGTCGAGGTAGGCCGCCGCGGGCGGAAAGTTCTCCTCGATGGCTCGCCGGCTCTCGGAGGCAATAGCTTCGAGCAGATACTGGACGCGCATGAGTCGCACCACGGTGTGGAGGTAGACGACGAACCCGAAGACCGTCGCCAGGGTCAACGCCAGCAAGACCGAAACCGACAGGATGGGGGCGAATTGTTTCGCCGAGCCGACCGAGGCCCGGTTGCTGACCAGAATGATCAAAGAGAAGACGAAGGTGGCCAGGAACAAGCCGAGCGTCACGCGAGTGATCCGGGAACGGATGAAGATCCGCACCGTTCTGGGCGAATACTGGCTGGCGGCGAGCTGGATGGCTACCAGCGTGGTAGCGAACACCACCGCGACGAACGCCAGGGTAGCGGCGGCGATGGCACCCGCGAAGGTGGCGGCTGTGCCAGGGTCGCTGACCAGGTCTGGCCGCACACCGATTGGCGCCGCGATGCGGGTATCGAGCCAGATGGTGAGATTGGCTGCTCCAATCGCGGCCGCCGCGAATATGGTCGGGAGAAACCAAAGCGACACGGTGATTCGCTGATGGAAGTCAATGAGCCACAGCGGTTCTGGCCGAACGGGGAGCGCTCTCATCGTGATCCGCCCGGGAATCCCCTGGTTTCAGCCGTGGGGAGGAACGGGCGGCACTCAGACGTTCCGCTGGTTCTCGACATAGCGCTTGACAACCTCCAGCGTGGCCCGGCCAACGGTTGCCACGAAATACGAGACACTGTTGTAGTGAGTCCCGGGACCGTGCGTTACACCTACCGGCTGCGCCCGGACGCGGCCGCGGAGCGAGCGCTGCTCGATGAGTGGGGCCGGTGCCGGTGGCTGTGGAACGAAGCCGTCCACCAGCAGAAGACCGGCAGGAAGCCGACGCTGTGCAAGCTCAGCAAACTGCTCACCGCCGCCCGCGCGGAACTGCCGTGGCTCCAGGACGGATCGCAGGTCGCTCAGCAGCAGGCGCTCCGCACCTACGCCGCCGCCCTGGACCACTCGCACACGGTCAAGGGGCGCCGCCGACCCGTCGTCAAGCGCCGCAAGGACACGCTCCCGTCGCTGGAGTACACCGTCCGGGGCTTTTGCGTCCGGGCCGGCCGGCTGGTCCTGCCTAAAGACGTGACCGTCCCGGTCGTCTGGTCCCGGGAACTGCCGTCCAAACCGGCCAGCGTCCGCGTCTACCGGGACAGCCTTGGCCACTGGCACGCCTCGTTCGTCGTCACCCGCCAGCCAGCGCCAGCGCCAGAAGCCGGCGGCGCGATCGGCGTTGACTGGGGTGTCGCTACCACCGCCACCACTACCGATCCCGCCTATGACCTGCCGTACGGCGGTCACCGGAAACGCTGCGCCGCCGAACTGGCCAGGGCCCAGCGGACGATGGCCCGCCGGCGGCGCCAGCGCGGGCACGCCCCATCCAGCGGCTACCGGCGGGCCAGGCGCGAGGCGGCGAAGCTGCAGAAGAAGGCCGCCCGGCAGAACACCCACACGGCCCGCGTCTGGGCCAGGCGGGTCGTGGACCACCACCAGATGATCGCCGCTGCGGACTTCCGGTCGCTGTTCCTGGCCAAGTCCACGATGGCACGCAAGGCCGCTGACGCCGCGATCGGTGCGGCTAAGCGGGCCCTGACCGAATGTGGCCAGCGGGCGGGCCGGAAGGTGGTGCTGGTCCCGCCCGCCTGCACCACGATGACCTGCTCGGAGTGCTTCGCGAGAAACAAGCTGCGCCCCGGGCTGGGTGAACGAACCTTCCGGTGCGAATCCTGCGGGCATACCGCCGGGCGCGACCGGAACGCTGCGAGGGTGATCCTCGCCATGGCAGAACGCGGCCATGCTGGTGCTGACGACGTAAGACATCCCTCTCGCCTCCTCCTGGTCGCGGGCGGTATGCGGTCCGAGCCTGAAATCCCCCGGCCTTAGCCGCGGGGAAGTGTTAAGAACTGAGAGTCTCTCAACACACACAACACACACACGCCACTCGGCACGGGACGCCCGGGCAAGCGAGCGCTGCGCCGTCTGGTCTGTCAACGGCCCGTGACCGCCCGAGGTCCCGGTGCCAGGGGTCAAAGTACGCAGAACTCGTTTCCCTCTGGATCAGCCATCATGACATGGTCCGGGCTGCCGTCCTGGGCGACCTCACGGAGAAAAGTCGCGCCCGTGGCGGTGAGACGCTCGACTGCCGCAGTGACCTGCGGCCATCGGGCCGCCCATGGGCGGCGTCGGCCGCCGCTGACCTGCACATCCAGGTGAACGCGGTTCTTCACGACTTTGGGCTCTGGGACCTTCAGGAACGAAATGCCGGGCCGCACTCCGTTGGGGTCCTCGATGTAGGCAACGTCATCCCACTCCTCGCGCGGGACCCCGGCATCCGCGAGCCATTCGGCCCAGCTCGTGAAACCGTTCGGGGGCCGGGCCTCCACATATCCCAGCGCCAGGCTCCAAAAGCCCGCCAATGTCGCCGGATGTGCGCAGTCGATCGCGACAGTCCATTGGACGCTCATCAGACCCTCCCGCATCGGACGCTCCACTGACGTCGAGTAAAGCAGGCGCCTGGCCAGCCCGGTAGCGGCGAAAAGCCCTGGGCACGCTGGAGAGCAGATGACCGCGAGCCGGGAGGTGGCCGCCCGCTTCACCCGCAGCGGCCCCGTCTCGGCGACCCGGTGCACCCGTGCCGGTACCCGCCGGATCCGGACCGCAGCCATGGGTCCCGCGTCAGCGCAGCCGGCGGAGGTCGGTGTCTTCTGGTGCGGCGGGCCGCAGCCGGATCCGGGCGTCGACGGGGTGAACGCCATCGGGCCGGGCGACCACCGGGCTCAGCTCGAGCTCGGCGATCTGCGGCAGGTCGTCGGCCATCTGGGAGACCCGCAGCAGCAGGTCCCGTAGCGCGCCGAGATCGGCGATCCGGGCCCCGTGCCGCCCGATCAGGCGGGCGGCGGGTATGGAGCGGATCAGCTGGTCGGCGTCTGCGTCGGTGAGCGGCGCGAGCCGCGCCGCACGGTCAGCCAGCCCCTGACCGGTCGCGCCGCTGAGCCCGAACAGCACCAGTGGCCCCACCACCTGCTCCTGCACCACGCTGACCTTGAGCTCCACGCCCCCGGTGATCATCGGCTGCACGATGACGCCGGCGAGCCGGTGGCCGAACCTTTCCTGCAGCGAGCGGAACCCGCGCCGGACCTCGTCCGCATCGGGCAAGCCGGTCAGCACGGCGCCCGCCTCGCGCTTGCGGACCAGGCCGGGTACGTCAGCCCGGAGCGCGACCGGGACGCCGAACCGTGCCGCCGCGACGACCGCGGCGTCCTCGGTGGTGGCGCTGGCGTAGCGAGCCAGCACGATGCCGTAGCTGCCGAGCAGCTCCGCTGTCGCGCTCAGCGGCAGCCAGCTGCCGTCCGGATGGCGGGACACGAAGTCGGCAACCAGGTCCCTGGCCCGGCCTTCGTCCAGGCCGCTCAGGCTGGGCACGGTGCCCGACGGGATCGCCCGCCATGCCCCGTAGCCAGCGGCGTAGGCCAGGGAGCGGGCCGCGGACTCGGGATAGGCATAGGCCGGCACGGCGGGGCGCTCATCATCGGGTCCGGTCAGGAGCCTGACCACCTCCAGCTGGTCCAGGACCGCGGCGGCGATCGGCACCGGCAGGCGTGCGGCGGCCACCTCCGGTACCGGGTCACCGCCGGCGGTCGTCGCCGTCAGGGCCAGTACCGCGTCGACGCCCGGGTCGGCGCCGGCCAGCTCCAGGCACCGCCGGAACAGGCCCGGGCCCGCCGTCACGGTGGTATCGACCGGCCCGGTCACCGTGGCCATCGCGGGGAGCAGCTCCCGGAGCGCCCGCTGGGTGTCTTCCGTGAGCATGGCCACCTGCAGGCCCGCGTCGCTGCAGGCGTCGGCGGCGAGGACCGCGGCGCCACCGGTGTTGGACACCACCGCGACCCTGCGGCCGACCGGCGCCGGCTGGGAAGCGAGCAGGGCCGCGGTGTCGAGCAGCTCGCCCAGGTTCGCGGTAGCGATGACCCCGGCCTGCTCGAACAGGGCCT
The DNA here is from genome assembly GCA_963775825.1 of uncultured Actinomycetes bacterium. Lineage (GTDB taxonomy): Bacteria > Actinomycetota > Actinomycetes > Streptosporangiales > Streptosporangiaceae > Bog-532. The sequence goes on along the minus strand of CAVZKY010000051.1, from coordinate 22,004 downwards.
GCCGGGTGAGCATGGGGGTGGCTGCCGCACCGGCCGCACCGGCCAGTCGCCGGCCCGTCGCAGACCGCCCTGCGGTCACGGTCAGGACCGGAAGGCTGCGCCCGACGCGGCGGGCGGTACGCGCGAACTTGGGCGGGTTGCCGATCGACGCCAGATAGAGCACGGCCAGTTTGGTCGCCGGGTCCGCCTCCCACCACAGCAGCACGTCTTCACCGGAGACGTCGTCTTCGTCGCCCAGCGAAACAAGCGAGGAGATGCCGACGCCGAGCTGAGACAGGTGATCCAGCAGGGCGAAACCGAGCCCGCCGGTCGACTGCACGGCCAGGCCGGCGCGGCCCGGCGCGGGGTGCTGGGCGGCGAACGTCGCGTCCAGGCCGATGCTGGTGTCGGCCACCCCCAGGCTGGCCGGGCCGATCATGCGCATGCCGTGGCGGCGGCAGATGCCCCGCAGCTCGGCGCGCGCCGCGCTGCTGAGTCCCGCTGCGACGACCACCAGGGCTCTGACCCCCAGCTGACCGCATTCCTCGGCGATCCCGGTCACCGTAGCCGCGGGTGTGGCGATCACAGCCAGGTCGATGCCCGGCGGCAGGGCGGTCACCGACGGCACGCAGGGAACGCCGTCCAGTTCGGCCACGGCGGGATTGACCGCGTACACGGCGCCGGAGAAGCCGCCGGTCGTGACATTCCGCAGGATCGATCGCCCGATCGACCGCTCCCGCCGGCTCGCGCCGATTACAGCGATCGAGGCTGGGGCCAGCGCGGGCCGCAGGCTCGCCACGTTGGCCGACCGCTCCCGCATCGTGACCGCGTCCCGGTAAGCCCCGAGCGTGACATCGGCCTCGCCGGACGGCAGCGGGAAGGTCAGGTCGTAGACGCCGTCGGCCAGGGTGCGCTGGGCCTGCAGCCCGGCGTCAGCGAACACCCGCAGCATCGCTGAGTTGTCGCTCAAGGTCGCCGCTGTGAAGGCAAGCAGGCCCTGGTTGCGGGCCCGGGAGATCAGGTGCTCCAGCAGCAGCATTCCGACCCCGCGGTTGTGCATGTCATCGGCAACCGTAAAGGCGACCTCAGCCGTCCCGGGGGGGCCGGCGCACTCGTAGCTGCCGCAGCCGATCAGCCTGCCGTCGAGAAAGGCGAGCAGCGCGGCGTGGCCCGGTCCTGGCTCGCGGCAGATCCGGCGCGCTTCCCGTTCGGCCGCGCGCGGGCTCAGGCTGAAGAAGCGCAGGTAGAGACTGTCCGGCGACATCTTTTCGTGCATTTCGCGTACCGCGCCGAAGTCGTCCGGCCGGGCGGACCGGATGAGGATCGTGGTGCCGTCGGTCAGCAGAGCGTAGACGCCGCTCTCAGCGTCAATGCTCACGTCGCTTCCCCCCGGTCCCGAGACGGCTGACCGTAACGCGGTCATCTGACATTATGGACGACCAGGGGAGGGCCGGGCTGCACGGTCATATTCATTGAAACGTAGTGCCCGGCTCCGGCTGGCCGTCATGCACATCCGGAAGCGCCCAGGCTGAGGCGGCGAGCAGTTCGCTGCCGGTCACGAACATGTATCCGGCGTCCATCATGGACCCGACCAGCCGGTCGAGCTGCTGCATGAGGGTGGCGTTCGGCTGCGGGCCGCCATCGTGGGCGAGCACGATGCTGCCGGGGGAGGCCCGCTGCAGGGTCTCGTCGACGTCAACCTTGGCGTTACTGCCGGTGACCCCGGCCGACCACAGCATGACCGCGTAGTGCAGCCTCGCGCACTCGGCCAGCCCGACGCTGTCGATGCGGCCATATGGCGGCCGGCACAGGGTCGGAGCCCGGCCGGTCAGCTTGGTCAGCAGCTCGTGGGTGCTGCCCAGGCTGGCGCGGTCGAACGCCTCGTTGTGCTGGGTCAGATCGCTGTGGGCCCAGGTGTGGTTGGCCAGTTCGTGGCCCTCGCCCACGGCCTGGACGACCACGCTGGGATCGGCCTTCGCCCGCTCGCCGACCAGGAAGAAAGTTGCCTTCGCGCCGCGCCGCTGCAGCATTCGGTGAACCTGCGGCGTCCACTCCTGGGTCGGGCCATCGTCGATGGTGAGGGCCACCAGCCGCTCGGCCGGTGCGGTCCGGAACGTCACCGTCGCCTGGTATGCCTGCGAACCCGGCGGGCTTACCATCCGCGCCGTCGGGCTCTCGGTGACCGGAGCCGGTTCGGCGGTGATGGCGGCTGCGGCCCCGGCGGCACCTCCCGCCGTCAGCAGCCCTATCCCCGCGAGAAACTTGCGGCGGTCCATGAGCTCAGTTTCAGCCATATTTCAGGCCGTTTCAAAGCTCGTTATGAACAGGGCGGCGAAGAAGGCGAAGAATACGTGTGAAAACTCCGCCTGTCCGCCCGGCCAGGCACGGCCAGCCGGGCGCGGGTGTTATCCGCCCGAGGGCCACGCGCTTGCGCAGCGGGAACGCCGTGGGTCAGGACTCGGAGTCGTAACGGAAACCATCGCGAAATCGGCGGAACAGGCCGCCCTCACGCCGCAGGGCCGGGCCGGGCGGCGGGGCCGAGGCCCGCTCACGCCCCTCGGGCTCGCTGTAGTCGGCCCGCGCGATCGCGTCGACGACCTCCGCGTCGCTGAAGTTACCCGAACCAGGGATCTCGGGAACGAACCCCACCAGGTCCCCGTCCCGCAGAACTTCGGCCTCCAGGGACGCGGTGCCTTCGTTGCCCCAGATCGCCTCGCGCCCTCCGCTCAGGACAACGCGCACGCCGTAGATGTCGACGCCGGCCTTTTCCAGGTGCGCGTCGACGCCCCGATCTCTGAGTGCGTCGGCGACTCGCCGGGCCCGGTTCTCATCCATCCATCCAACCTACCTGGGCAGTCACGCCGTCCGTCCGCCGTTCAGCTCAGGGCGTGGTGCCGCTTCCACGTACCTCGTCGAATACGCTGCCCCTAGCCGCCTCGCCGCTGTGCGGGCTGCCGCCGCCCGCGACGATCGCCGGGGCCCGCGGCAGGGCGCCCAGCGGGCACCAGAAGGTGGCGCCCTACTGCGAAAGGCTCTGTTGGCCGCGACGTTTTTCCCCACTAACCTGCCGCCGATCGTCGCCGCGCTCCGTGCCGCGGGCTGCGTGTTCGCCGAGGACGAGGCCCAGCTGCTGGTCTCCTCGGCCAGGACGCCGGCCGCCCTCACGGCGATGATCGAGCAGCGCGTCGCCGGGCTGCCGCTGGAACAGGTGATCGGCTGGGCCGAGTTCTGCGGGCTGCGGATCGCGATCGACGCCGGCGTGTTCGTGCCGCGCCGCCGGACGGAATTTCTCGCCCGGACCGCGATCACGCTGGGATGGCAGGCGGCCCGGCCCGGCGAGCCGCTGGTCCTGCTCGACCTGTGCTGCGGTTCGGGAGCGGTAGGGGCCGCCGTGGCCGCTGCGCTGGGCCACGCAGAGCTGTACGCCGCCGACGTCGATCCGGCGGCGGTGCGGTGCGCCCGGCGCAACCTGGCCGCCGGGAAGGGCCGGGCCGCCGGCCACGTGTACCAAGGTGATCTGTACGATCCGCTGCCGCCGGAGCTGCGCGGCCGGGTCGACATTCTGACCGCCAACGTGCCCTACATCCCGGCCGGGGAGATCGCGCTGCTGCCGCCGGAGGCCCGGCTGCACGAGCCGCAGGTGGCGCTCGACGGCGGCGCGGACGGTCTGGACCTGCTGCGCCGGGTAGCCGCCGGGGCCTCGGCGTGGCTCGCGCCGGGCGGCAGCCTGCTCAGCGAGGTCAGCGAGCGCCAGGCGCCAGCGGCCCGCAAGGCCGTCGCCGCCGGCGGCCTGGGCACGCGCCTGACCGTCAACGAGGACCTGAACGCGACCGTGGTCGTCGGCACCAAGCACGGCGCCCCGGGGGTACCGGCGCGGTAACGAAACCGCGTTCACCAGCGGAAGCCACGGCCCAGCCGTGCCATCGGCGACCGCCCCTGGCGGGACGGCTTCGGCGGCGCCGTAGCCGCCCCCGGCGGACCTGCGGCTCAGCCCCGGGAGTTCTCCGCGGGCGGGGCGGCGGCCCGGTGGCTGGGTACGTGCTGCCCGGCTGGCTGGGAGCCAGAGGTGCGCTGATCGGCGGGCACCCGGTGCGGTGCGATGGTCGGAGCGTCGTCGATTCGCTCTGGAGGGGCCAGCCCCAGCAGCCGGTAGACCTCCTCGCCGCTCACCGTCTCCTGGTCGATCAGTAGGCTGGCGAGCTGGTCCAGCTGGCTCTCGTGGCCCCTCAGCAGGTCGACCGCACGCTCTTCGGCCTCGCGGAGGAGCCTGGAGACCTCCCGGTCGATGACGGCCTGCGTGGATTCGGCGTACGGCCGGCTGGACAGGCCAGGGCCGCCGCTGTCCAGGTACATCGACCCACCCTGCGGGTAGCCCACCGGCCCGAGCGCGGACGACAGGCCGAACTCGCGGACCATCCGGGTGGCCAGGTCGGTAGCCGAAGCCAGGTCGTTGGCGGCGCCGGTGGATCCCTGGTGGAACTTGACCAGCTCGGCGGCGCGCCCGCCCAGCCGCACCGCCAGCGACTGATGCAGGTAATCCTCGCTGTACAGATGCCTTTCGACCAGCGGGAGCTGTTCGGTGACGCCGAGCGCCTGCCCCGCGGGCAGGATCGTCACCTTGGCCACCGGATCGGCGTGCGGGGACAGCGCGGCGACCATGGCGTGCCCGGCTTCGTGCACCGCTACCGATTGCTTCTCCTCGGGCAGCAGCACGTTGGAGTCGTCGCGGCGGCCCAGGATGATCCGGTCCCGGGCGGCGTCGAAGTCCGCCTGGGTGATGACCGTCCGGCCGCTCCGGACCGCGAAAATCGCCGCTTCGTTGACCAGGTTGGCCAGGTCGGCGCCGGAGAACCCGGGGGTTCCGCGGGCCACCGCGTTCAGGTCGACGTTGGGGGCGAGCTGCTTGCCGCGGCAGTGCACGGCCAGGATCGCCGCCCGCTCGGACAGGTTCGGCAGCGGGATCGTGACCTGCCGGTCGAACCGGCCCGGGCGCAGCAGCGCCGGGTCCAGCACTTCCGGCCGGTTGGTCGCCGCGAGCACGACGATGCCCACGACGGGATCGAAGCCGTCCATCTCCGACAGCAGCTGATTGAGGGTCTGCTCGCGCTCGTCATTGGAGGCGTACACCTGGCCGCCGGAACGGCGCTGCCCGATCGCGTCGATCTCGTCGATGAAGACGATGGCCGGGGCGCGCTTGCGGGCCTCGCTGAACAGGTCGCGGACCCGGGCGGCGCCCACCCCGACGAAGAGCTCCACGAAGCTGGAGCCGGCGACAGAGAAGAACGTCACCCCCGCCTCACCCGCCACGGCCCGGGCGAGCAGGGTCTTACCGGTTCCTGGCGGCCCGACCATGAGGACCCCGCGCGGGGGCACGGCGCCAACCTGCGTGTACCGGTCGGGCTCCTTGAGGAAGTCGACGACCTCGGAGATCTCCTGCTTGGCGCCGTCGTACCCGGCCACGTCCGCGAACCGGGTCGTGGGCTGTTCGGCGTCGAAAATCTTGGCTCTCGACCGGCCGACGCCCATGATGCCCTGCAGCCCTCCCCCTCGGGCTGCGCTGCGGGACAGCCGGAACCATATGTAGCCAAAGAAGATCAGCGGCAGCAGGATGATCAGCCAGGAGATGACTTCCGAGCCGAACGAGGGCCCGGTCGGGGTCGCCGTGACCTGGACCTTCGCGCTCTGGAGCTGGTTCAGCAGGGAGGAGCCCGCCTGGGCCGGGATGACGGTGGTGAAATCCTTCCCGTCCGTCAGCGTCCCGGTGCTGGTCTGCCCGCTTTGCCCGAGGGAAATGGTCTTGACCTGGTGCGCATCCACCTTGGAGATGAACTGGGTGTAGTTCAGCGTGACCGGCGACGTGCCGCGCGCCGCGGGCAGGACGTAGAACAGCGCCAGCGCGATGAGAATGCCGATCGGCCACAGCCAGTGCCGCCAGGCCGGCGGTGGCGGGGGCGCGGATGGCGACGGCTTGTCACCGGGCGGTGGGGGAGTGACCTGCTTGCTCATGGCTCATCCACTGTCATGGTGTCAGTCTGCCCTACCCCGAATTGATGGTTGCCCGCTCCAGGCGGCATACTCACACAACGCGTAATACCGCAACGAGCTTCCCGCACCCCGCACCCCGCATCAGTCCGGCTGGCATGACGGGCACCAGTAGGTGATCCGGTCGCCGAGCTCCGCCCACCGGATGCGGGTGCCGCAGCGCCGGCACGGCTGACCGCGCCGGCCATACACCCAGGTCTCGCGCCCGCGGCGCGCATCCCCGGTCGTCACCCGCTTGACCCGGTCCTTGTTGGCGTCCAGCATCCGGTGGCTGAGGCCGATCAGCGCGTCGACGTCGTGGATCTTGCCGACGGGGCGCCACGGCCGGATACCGCGCAGGAACAGCACCTCGGATTTGTACACGTTGCCAATACCGGCCAGGTTGCGCTGGTCGAGCAGGGCCTCGCCGGCGGAACGCTCAGGGTCGGCGGACAGCCGCCGGACCGCCTCCGCCTGATCCCAGTCCGGGCCCAGCAGATCAGGGCCGAGGTGCCCGGTGACCCGGTCCTCCTGGGCGGTGGGCAGCAACTCGACGATCCCGAGTTCGTACCCGGTCGCCCGCCATTGGTCGTTGGCCAGGATGAGCCGGATACGGTAGCTCTCCCGCGGCCGCTCGGACGCGGGCGCGATCCGCCACCGGCCTTCCATCTTCAGATGCGTGTGCACGGTCAGGCCGTTGTCCGTGCGGATCAGCAGATGTTTTCCGCGGGGTAGCACCTCGGTAACCGTGCGGCCCGACAGGTTCGTCACCGCGAAGCGGGGGACCCGGAAGTCGCTCCGCGTCAGCGCCCGCCCGGCCAGTGCCGCACGGAGCTCGCGCGCCGCGTGGAAGACGGTGTCTCCTTCAGGCATGTTCCCAGCATGCCGCAGGCACCGCCCTGCGCTGACGGCGCCCGCTCACGGCACGCTCTACTTACTGGCCAGCCTCAGTAGCGGCCGTCGTCCGGCCTGCGGTAGGGGTCCTCATAGGAGCCACCATCGCGCCGCCGGGTGTCCCGGTTGCTGGACCGCCGACCCCGTGAGGGCCCGGCCGAGCCTCTCGAGCCTCCGGGGCCTCCGGGGCCTCCGGGGCCGCCCGGGTAAGCCCGCCCACCGTAGGTGTCCGGGTAGGCGGAGTTCCCGTTGCTCTGCGCCGGGTAGGCCGGATTCCCGCCGCCGGGGGACGAGCCCCGGTTACCGCCGGGATAGGCCGGGTTGCCGTTACCGGGGTAAGCGGGACTCCCTTGGTAACCGGAGCTGCCGTTGCCGCCCGGATAGGCGGGGCTGCCGTCCGGCCCGGGGTGAGCCCCGCCCGGGTAGGCGGAGCTCTCAGTGGGTCCGGGGTAAGCCCCGCCCGGGTAGGCAGAGCTCCCGGTGGGCCCGGGGTAGGGGGCGCCGCCGCCGTTGCCACCCGGATAACCCGGGCTTCCGTTCGCGGCCGGGTAGGCCGGGTCAGTCCCGCCACGCGGGTAGGCCGGGCTTCCGTTCCCGGCGGAGGATTGGCCGACTGGCGTACGGGGAGAGGACCCGCCGCCGGGCGCGGCCGGATACGAGCCTCCGGCGCCTCCGGGGTATGCGCCTCCGGCGCCTCCGGGGTAGTAAGAGCCGCTGCCGGGCGCGCCCGGATAGGAGCCACTGCCGGAAGTGGCTTCGGGGGAGGAGGCGCCGCCCGCGGGAAGTGCCGGTCGTGCCCGGCGCGGGCCGTTCGGCGCGGGCGGGCGGCCGCCTCCCGGCGGGGATGCATGCCGGGAACCACCGCGCGCGGGGGGCTGGTAGCCGCCCGCGCCTTCACCGTAAGCGGTGGCCGGCGGGGGCCCGTCGCGGTAGGGGTCCCGCCGGCTCGTCCCGCCGCCCTCGTAGGGCCCGCCGGCTCCACCCGGCCCGGGCGGGCCGGCCGGGGGCGGGCTGCCGCCGGGCCCGGCACCCCGCGCCCCGCGCGGGGCCGGAACGCCGTAGCCGCGCGGATCGGCCCGCATCGTCTGCGTCTCCTCCGTCGGCGCGTCGGGCCGGCCGTGTGATGGCCCTTGCCCTTCCCGTGAGCCCTGGTACGACCAGCTGTCGCTGGCCTGCCGAGCGTGCCGGGAGTAGGACTCGCTGGTCAGTGGGTCCTCCGCGGCGCCGCGCCGAGACTGCGCTGGCTCATCCCGGCGACGCCGGCCACCGTCGGTCGGGGACAGCGGGCGCGGCTCGGGACCGTCGTCCTCGGCCTTCCGCCTGCGGGCCCCGCGGTCCCGCCCCGCGGTGCGGCTATCCGCCCGCACCGGCGCGGACGCGAATCCCGGCTCGCCGGAACCGTCGCCGGAAGCCCAGGACTGGTCGGTGTCCGCCGCGCCCTGGGCGGCGCGCGCCGTGGTGGCCAGCGGCTTGTCCGAAGACAGGTCGCTCCAGTACTGATCGTCGGAGATGCCGTCCTCTTCGTCGGCGCTGGGCCACGGATCGTTGTCGTAATCGGGCCGGGACCGGCTCATCCGCAGCTTCGGACGCTGGAACCTGGCGATCCGCCGCCGTCCCGCCCGGTCGTCTCCCTCGGCCTCCTGGGATCCGGTGCCCCGCCGGGAAGAGAAGGAACTGTCGGTGGCAGGGGCCGGTACGTCGTCGTAACCCTCCGGGCCGTTCCCGCCGGAACGAGCCGCGGAGCGGCCCGGATCGGAGGGCGCCCGGCCGGGGCTGATGGCCCGGCGACGGCCTCCGGGCCTGGCGTGCCCGCGCGGGCCGCTGGCCGTTAGTGCACCGAGATCACCGGCCGCCGCGGCGCCCGGGTCGGTGTCAAAGTCGTACCCTGCGGGCCCGCCGGTGCGCCGCCCGCCGCTGAAGTCCGGTTCTCCCGCGCCGAAGTCGCGGTCGCCGGGGCCAAAACCTTGCTCACCCGTCCCTGGATCGCGGGCGCCGAGGTCGCGCTCCGCGGGCCGGGAGCCGCGACGGCCGCCCGCCACGTGCCAGTCGGTCCCCCCAGGACGGTCGGCTACCGGACGGTCGGCCGGGGGGGAGCGGCGCGGCCCGTAACCCTCCGGCGAGGAGTACGCGTCGGTCGCGCTGCCGCCCCGGGGGGAGCCGGCGGATCGGCTGCGGGAGGAACCGCTGTCGCGCCCGCGCTCACCACCGGGACGGTAACCGCCCCGGCCCGAGCCCTTGTCGTAGCCGCCTGTGCTGTAGCTGTCAGTGCCATAACCGTCAGTGCCATAACCGTCAGTGCTGTAGCTCTCGGTGCCGTAATCGGCCGAGCCTGCGCCCAGCGGGCCGGATACGCGCGTGTCCGCGGCGGCGTCGTACCCGTTGTAGCCGGCCGCCGTGCGGTAACCCGGCTGCAGCGAGGGGTCGGTGTCGTCGAAGCCGGCTGCACCGCGGCTGCCCGCCACCCGCTGGTCGGCGCCCGCCGTGACCAGCCCGCTGCGATCCGAGCCGTCAGCGCCGCGGGAGGCACGGCGGGCCCTGACGTAGTCGGGGACGTCGAGATCTTCGTCATCGTCACGGCCGGAACGGCGCCGGGATGGTCCGCCGGCCTTGCCACGGTCGGTCATCGACCGGACCCGCGCGGCCAGCGACGGCGACCTGCCTGACCTGCTCCCGCCACGGACCGGCCAGTCGCCGGCTCCTGCGTCGCCGGGATCGGGCTCATCGCCTCGCCCGGACTTCAGGCTGAGGTAGAGAGCCGCGAGAATCGTGGCCACCACCACGACCCCGAGGACCACGAGCAGAGTCATTACACCACCCAACAAATCATGGCCTCGTGGGTGGCACTAGCGAGGTGCGCGCGGCCATCGACGCGGACCTGCCCGAGTAATCGCTAGCGCCCTGGACCCGTCTACGGCTGGAGGCCCCCAACGGGCAATTCTCCCGGACTGCATGGACGGTGTCCGAGGATTGGCAAAGTTTCGGCCAGCTTCGGCAATCTGCCCTAAAAAGTTCATGGATCTGCGGTCACGGCCTTCCGCCCCCGGGCGATCGCCGCGTTGGCGATCGCCATCCAGGCCGACAGCGTGGGCGTGCCGTTGGGCAGGTTCAGCGTGGACTTGAGCGCGTAGACGGTGAACCGGTAACTGTGCCCGGGGCTGTCCGGGCACGGCGGGTCGTAACTGGCCTGCCCCAGGCTGTTATCCGCAGTCCTGGCCCCCGGCGGCAGCGAGGGGCCACTCTGGATATCGGTGGTCGCCTGCGGAATGTCGAACACGATCCAGTAGATGTACGGCGTGATCGGCGCGGCAGCGTCGTCCACGACGATGGCGTAGCTCTTGGTTCCCGAGGGTGCGCCGGTCCAGTCCAGGGGCGGGCTGATCTTGCTGCCGTGGCCGCCGTGGCAGGTGAAGTTCACGGGGAGGCTGCCCTGACTGAACGCCGCACTGCTCACGGTCATCGTGGACGGGGCATCCGGCGTCAGCGTCGCGGTTCCGGAGACCGCCCCGCACCCGCTGAGCAGAAGGGACACGCCTGCGCCGACGACACCTGCGCGGGAGCGGTGGCCCCAACGCGGAAACCGGCTCACGCGCCCGTCACCCTTGCCCTTCGGTTGCTGCAGATAGCTTGCCGCCCGGGCCGGCGGACGGCTTCGGTGCCCGATCTTATGCGCGCAGCAGGCGCACTTGGGGCAATGACGGCCACGTCGCCCGTTCCCGTCTGGCCCGGTCTGGCCCGGTCTGGCCCGGGTCAGACCGGGCGGCCTGGTCTCGTCCCGGCTAGTCCGGCTGACGCGAGTTGCCGAGCATGATCTCGTCCCACGACGGGACAGACGATCGCCGGCCGCGCGATCCCGCGGTCCTCTTGCCGCGCCCCCGCGGCGGGACTTCGTCCGCGCGCTCGTCGGCGGGGGGCTGAGACGGGCTCTGTGCCGGAGCCTGGGCCGGGCGGCGGCCGTTCGCCGGTGCCCGGCCAGCGGGCGGTTGGGCGGCGGGGGCCTGGGCGGCGGGCGGCCTGGGCGGCGGGGGCCTGGGCGGCGGGGGCCTGGGCGGCGGGGGCCTGGGCGGCGGGGGCCTGGGCGGCGGGGGCGTCGCCCGCCCGGGTGGGCGACGCGGCGGCGGAGGCGCCCGCCGCCGCTGCGGTATCCGGATCATGCGTCTGCAGGTCCCCGGTGTCCGCATCGCATACGTCCGGGCCCGGCGCGGCTACGTGCTCCGCGACGGTTTCCTGCCCCGCAGGCCTTCCGGACCGCTCTCGGCCCGTGGTGTCGTTGCCCTCCGGGTCGTTGTCTTCCCGGGCGTCCGCGGCGTGGTCACGGTCGCGGGGCTCCGGGCTGTCCGTCCGGTATTCGCCGGTACGCTGCTCCCCGCTGCTGCGACCGCCGAACCCTGGATCACCCGCGTCACGGCCGTCGGTCCCCCGGCCCTCAGTGAACACCGTGCCAGGCCCATTGGGCTGATCATCGGCGGATGCGGTCCGGGAGCCACCGCCCGATTGCGGCGTGGCATGAGACGACGGGCGGCCCACCGGCGGGCGTGCAGACGTGAACGATGCCGGTGACGCCGCGTGGGCGGCAGCCCTGGCCGGCTCGTCGTAAGCTGCTGCCACCGGGAGCGGGGCGGCCTGAGCCTGGCTGCGGTCGGGCCTGGGCCGGATCGGGGTCACCGTGGCCGCCCCGAGGGAACCGCCGGTCGGCGCGGGCAGGTCCGCCTCCGGCAGCGACAGCCGCTCGGCGTTGTCATCCGCGGGCGAGACATGCCGACGCCGCGGGTCGAACAGCCACTCGGCGATGTGCAGGCGGCCGCCCGCCCGGAACGCGAGCTGCACCTGCCAGCTCCCGTCGCCGTGCTTGCGTGAGTCCCACTGCGCGTCCTCGGGGTCGGCGCCGAGCTCGGTGAGGCGCTCGGCCACGACCTCGCCCAGGCGGGGACCTGGAGTGGAATCTCCCTGGCGGCGTACGGACGCATTCTGGGCCTGCTGAGCCACATAGCCACGTTCGGCGAGGACCGGGCCCTCGAACCAGCGGACTCTGTCGACCGGGATGCCCGCGGCGTCCGCGATTTCCTCGACCGTTTCCCCGGCGCGGATTCGTGCCTGGATCTCCTTGGGTCGCAAGGGATTCTCCACTTCGATCTCGTACTGGGCGAGCCGCGAGAACTGACCTTTGGCGACCGCCCTGAGCCGGTCATCGATGGGCAGCATGAAGCGCCCGCTCCGCCCCGGGATGGCGAGAACGGCATAGCTGCCGTCTTCGCTTACCGCGACGAAGCGCAGCTCCTGCATCGGCGTCCCTTCCGCTCGCGCACGCTGACCGGGGGCCATGACGCCGACCGCCCAGCGCCATAACGTGCGCCAACGCTGAGACCGGTCGTACCCCAGGGAAATTCTCAGGCTCCCGGCATGAGTCTGTCCGGTCAACGGGCCATCTGGCCAGCACCTTGACCGGCATGTCCCGAGTTCACCTTGGGATTCTTCCTGCGCGCCGAATTCCGGGCAGCCGGATTACGGGACAGTATTCCGATACGGCCGCTAATGAGGCGGCGTGCCCACCGGTTTGCCGGGGACGCTCTCCGCCGCGGGCCCATCGGCCCGGCCGGCGTCCAGCCGGTCCGCGGGGACGCGGACCGGCTCGGCGCTGTGCCGCGCCGCCCCGCCCGGTCCCGTCGGGCCGTCACCGGGGCCGCCGTCACCGGGGCCGCCGCCCCCGCCGTGCCCATCGTCACCGGGACGGTCGGCCAGCTGCCGGCTGAGCCGGGATGGCCACCAGTTCCAGCGGCCCAGCAGTACCACGGTGGACGGAACGAGCACGGTGCGGACCACGAACGTGTCCATCAACACGCCCAGGGCGAGGCCGGCTCCGACGTCGCGGATCTGGCTGCCGCCGGAGCCGCGTCCGCCGACGACCGCGAAGACCGCGAACGTGCCGGCCAGGACCATGCCCGCCGAGGTGACCGTGGTCCCGGTGACCGCGATCGCGCGGCTCACCGCCTCACGGAGCGGATACTGATGCGCCTCTTCCCGTATTCGGCTCATCACCAGGATGTTGTAATCCTCTCCGAGCGCGAGCAGGAAGATGAACATCAGGAACGGCAGGATGAAGGTCAGGCCACCGTCGCCCGCGATCTTGACGAAGATCAGCACCGACAGGCCGAGCGCCGCGAGGTAGGAGAGGCCAACCGAAGCGATCAGATACACCGGGGCGACCAGGCTGCGCATCACCAGGGCCAGCAGAATGCCGATGACCACGATGGCGATCGGGATCACGCGGATGAGATCGCTGTTGGAGATCTGGCTGATGTCGTAGAACGCGGGCGCCTCGCCGGCGACTCCGTAGTCTGCGGCGCCGATGTGGCCAGCCGCTACGGCCGCCGCGTTACGGATGGCCGGCACCGCGTTCATCGCGGCGGTCGAGGACGGATCCCCCGCCTTCAGGCCAGTCTGAAACTGAATGGTCCGGCCGTCCGCGCTCACGTAGGCCGCCGTGGCGCGATACACGTCGTATGCGGCCACCGGGACCGGAAGGTTGGGCGGCGGCGTCGTCGGCAGCGTTGACGGCGGCCCCAGCGACGCCAGTTCCGCGTGCAGCCCGGCGAACTGGGCCGGGGTCAGGTTGACCGCGCCGACCGGGTTGAGCGGCCCGGTCACGCCCGTGAACAGCCCGCTGCTCCTGATCGACTGCTCGCCGGCCGCGATCGCCTGCGCGTCGTCCCAGGCCGGCTGCTTGAGCTTGTAGACGAGGTTGGTCGGGTTGGCGCTGCTCTCAGGGAAGTGCTTGGCGAGCAGTGCCTGGCCGGACGCCGAGTCGGTGCCGGCCGGGGCGCTCAGGGTGCCGCCGAATCCGGCGGCTTTGTAGCCGGTGACGGCGAAGGCCAGCGCACCGAAGATGACGACGCCGGTGATCAGCGCGGCCGCGGGCCGCCGGACGACGCGGGCGGCGACCCGCCCCCAGATGCCGACCTTGCCCGTTCCGGCGCGCGTCCTGGTCGGCCAGAATGCGGCCCGGCCGAAGATGGCCAGGAGCGCGGGCAGCAGGGTCAGCCCGGCGAGCAGCATCACGCCGATGCCGATGGCCAGCGGGACCGCCAGCTGGGAGTAGATCTGGAACGTGGCGGCCATCAGGGTCAGCAGGGCCGCGATGACGGTCGCGGCGGAGAAGGTGATCGATTCACCGACGCGGATGAGCGCGGTCCGCACCGCTTCCTTGGACTCGATCCCGGCCCGGAGCTGCTCCCGGACCCGGAACACGAGGAACAGCCCGTAGTCAGTGCCCGCCCCCAGCACCAGCACGATCAGCATCAGCTGGGCGATCTGCGACACCTTCAGGCCGTGGTGCGCCGCCTCGGCGACCAGCGGCCCCGAGATCGCCACCGCCATGAACGCCGGGATGAGAGTGATCAGCGGCGCCAGCAGCGAACGGAAGATGAGCAGCAGCAGCACCAGGATGAAGACGACCGTCAGGGCCTCTTCCTGGTTGCCGGTCGACCCCGTTTTCTTCTGCTGGTCCACCTGGATGGCGGCGGCCCCCGCCAGATGCACCTGCAGCCCGGACGGCGGCCCGGCCCGCGCGATGGTGCTGCGGAGATTATCGATGAGCGAGGTCAGGCCGGTCTGGTCGCCGCCGCCCACGTTCGACTGCACCAGCAACTGCTCGGCCTGGCCGTCACCGGACCGGCCCAGGTCGGTGACCCGCACCACGGTCGGCACGTGCCGCAGATCTTTCTCCAGCGTGCTCAGCCAGGCCACATCGGCCGCGCTCAGCTGGCCCTGGCTGACCGCGGCCACCACGGGCACCGGCGTCAGATTGGTGCCGCCGAACGGCGCCGCCAGGTCGGCCGCGTGCTGGCTGGGCGCGCTGGCCGGCAGGAAGTTGGCGTTGTTGCCCTGCGTCACGCTGGCCAGCGACGGCAGGAAGCGCGGCACGGCCACGGTGGCCAGTACCCAAACCACCAGGATGACCCAGCGGAATTTGACCGCGAATGTACCGATGCCCCCGAAAATCCCGTCAATTCGCACGGGCAGAAGCATACTGGCGGGCCGCTGTGAGCCGGCTGAGGCGGAGGTTACGCTGCGGCTACACGGGCCTGCCGACGCCGCGGTCACACGGGCCTGCCGACGCCGCGGTCACACGGGCCTGCCGACGCCGCGGCAATGAAATTTCGGCAACAGTTTCCGGTTGACGCCGCCGTCTTGATGGTTAGATGACCAGTGAGAATTCGCACGATAAGCGGCTGAATGCGGTACGTATCCGGTTTCGTCACCCTTCGCAGTGATAAGCGTGTGGGCTAGACACGCCGGAAATCCGGGTCCGCCAGCAAGCCGCGCGGAGGTCTGATGCGCCCTGCTCCCGCTCGCCGGTATACCGGCCCGCGGCATCACGCGGACCGGCGGGCAGCCGCGCTCCGACGGTTGTGGCCGGCCGGGCTGACTTCCAGGGCGACCGCCGCATGCACGCTGACCGCCGTCGCGCTGGCCGGGCTGATCGTGATCGCCGTATCGGTGATCACCGTGGCGACCGGGCAGGCCGGCGGAACGCTCGCCCAGACCCTGGAAGCCTCTTCAGGTGAGCTGGCCCTGCTCGCCCTGACCGTGTTGGTCGTGCTCGGGGTGGCCGCGACCGAGCGTCATTTCCTGCCGCCCGGATCCCGGGTGACAGCGCAGATCGCGCACCGGGCCGTCGCGCTCACCGCCTTCGGCTTCCTGGTCGTGCACATTTTGCTGGAGACGGTGGCGGGTCAAGCCACACCGCCCGCCGCGGTGCTGCCCTTCGTCAGCGCCAGCGGCCGGCTCTATCTGGGGCTGGGCACGATCGCCTCCGATCTGGTGATCGCCATCATCGCAACCAGCCTGGCCCGGATGCGGTACGCGTGGTCGGCTCACCCGCAGCTGTGGCGGGTGGTGCACCGGTTCATTTATGTGGCTTGGCCGCTGGCCATCCTGCACGGCATCCTGATGCGCGGCGTGCCCGTGTGGGCTGCGTGGACGTACGGGATCTGCGCGGCGACCGTAGCCCTCGCCCTCACGGCCCGGATCCGGATGCGGGGCCCGCTGCCGGAGGTCCCGACCGACGCCCTGCGCGAGTTCCCCCCAGCCCGGTCGCCCGGAGTCACCCGTCTCGGGGACGCCCGTCTCGGGGACGCCCGTCTCGGGGACGCCCGTCTCGGGTACCGCCGCCCAGTGGCCGCCAGCTCGCAGCTGCTGAGGCCGCCCGCGTACCGGGAGCCCGCGTACCGGCCGGCCGCGCAGCACCGGCCGGCCGCGCAGCACCAGCCTGCCGCACAGCACCACCCGGCCGCACAGCACCAGCCGGGGCCCTCGGGTCGGCCCGCGCCTGGGAACCGGCCCGCGCACCTGCACCAGCCCGCGCACCTGCACCAGCCCGCGCACCGGAACCGGTCCGCGTACCCGCACCAGCCGGTGCCCCGGGACCAGCCGGTGCCCCGGGACCGGCCCGCTCACCGGCCGCGAATCGTCGCCCGGCGCCCCGCCCACTACCGGCCCGAACATCCCGAACCGCCCGAATACCCAGGCCCGCACCCAGCCCGGTCCGCGCGAGACCCCCGGTCGGCGCGAGACCCCCGGTCGGCGCCGCGCCACGTCCCTGGCTCTTCTCCGCCGTGGCCGCCGGCGCGCCATCCCACGGACCTGTATTAGCCCGTAGGGCAGAGCCGCGCGCTAGCCTCGTAACCATCATCCGGCCGTACGGGCGCCCGCTATGAGGCGCCTCACCCCGGCTCCGCGCCGGGTGGATGAAGGGAATGAGGACATGCGGCACCTTGTCGGGATCGTTCTCGCCGTTGCCGCCGCGGTGGTCATCTTCTTCGCCGGCGGCTGGGGCTACCTGCGGCTGCTCCGCCCGCCGGACACTTCCGGGTCGCTGGCCAGCCTGCCGGCCGGCGGCGGTTCACTGCTGCACGACCGGCACGCGCTCACCGCGCTGGCCGCGCTACTCGCCGTCGGGCTGATCATCGGCCTGCTTATCGCTATCCCGTGGGTGTCACCCCTGGCCGCGGGCCTGCCGGGGCTCGCGCTGCTCGCCCTGACCGGTCTCTACCTGGTCAGCGTCCGGCACGCGGTGCGGCTCATCCCGCTGAAGACCCACGCCTACGGGCTGGGCTTCGAGGCCATGCTGTTCGACGGTGTGCTCGCCCTGGTCGGCCTGGCCATGGTGATCCCGCTGTTCGTGCCGTCGCGCTGGCGGCGCCGCGCCCGCTACGCGGTGGCCGCCACCGGCCCCTCGACCGGGCTGCTGACCGAGGACAACGAGGCGCCCACCCAGCAGGGCAGCTACTTCGCGCAGGACCAGTACACCTCGCCGACGATCATCCACGACCCGTTCCCGCCGACCGGCGACCCCGGCCGGCCGGGCGGCACGAACCAGGACCCCTTCCCGCCGGCCTGAGGTCACGGGCCCGAACACGGCAGAACCCGCTCCCGCAGCGATAGGGACGGGAACGGGTTCTGTGCCGGGCCAGGCCGCGCGCGATCAGCGCACGGGCTGGCGCGAGCAGGTCACGCCGTTGTGAACTGCTCGCTCTCGGTCGAGCCGGCCAGTGCGACGGTGGAGGCGTTCGGCGAGATGGCCGACGCAACGAGGTCGAAGTAGCCGGTACCCACCTCGCGCTGGTGCCGGGTCGCGGTGTAGCCCTCCGCCTCCGCGGCGAACTCCTTCTCCTGCAGCTCGACGTAGGCGGTCATGCCCTCGGCGGCGTAGCCGGTGGCCAGCTCGAACATCGAGTAGTTCAGGACGTGGAAGCCGGCCAGCGTGATGAACTGGAATTTGTAGCCCATCGCCCCGAGCTCGCGCTGGAACTTCGCGATCGTGGCGTCGTCCAGGTTGCGGCGCCAGTTGAAGGACGGCGAGCAGTTGTAGGACAGCATCTGGTCGGGGTAGACCGCCTTGATCGCCTCGGCGAACTGCCGCGCCTCCTCCAGGTCCGGCTTGGAGGTCTCCATCCACAGCAGGTCGGAGTACGGGGCGTAGGCCAGGCCGCGGGCGATGCACGGCTCCATGCCCTTGCGGGTGCGGAAGAAGCCCTCGGCGGTGCGCTCACCGGTGGTGAACTCCTGGTCCCGTGCGTCCACATCGCTGGTGATGAGCGTGGCGGCGTGCGCGTCGGTGCGCGCGATCACGAGGGACGGGACGCCGCATACGTCGGCAGCGAGCCGGGCCGCGTTCAGCGTCTTGATGTGCTGGCCGGTCGGGATGAGGACCTTGCCGCCCAGGTGGCCGCACTTCTTTTCGGAGGCGAGCTGGTCTTCCCAGTGCACGCCCGCCGCGCCGGCCGCGATCATGCCCTTCATCAGCTCGTAGGCGTTGAGCACGCCGCCGAATCCGGCCTCTGCGTCGGCCACGATCGGGGCCATCCAGTACGGTGCGCTGCCGGTGTTGCCGTCCGCTGATTCGGAGAACGTGATCTGGTCGGCGCGCATCAGCGCGTTGTTGATCCGGCGGACCACCTGTGGCACGGAGTTGGCCGGGTACAGGCTCTGGTCCGGGTAGGTCTGCCCGGCCAGGTTAGCGTCGGCGGCGACCTGCCAGCCGGACAGGTAGATGGCCTTCAGCCCGGCCCGGACCTGCTGCACGGCCTGGTTACCGGTCAGCGCGCCCAGCGAGTTGACGTAGTCCTCGCTCTGCAGCAGCGACCACAGCCGCTGTGCGCCCAGCCGGGCGAGCGTGTGCTCCTCCTGCACCGAGCCGCGCAGCCGGATCACGTCCTCGGCGGTGTACGTGCGCTCGGTGCCCGCCCAGCGCGGGTCTTCCTGCCATTCGGTCTGCAGTCGGGCGGCCTGTTCCCTGATTGTGTCCATCTTCCCTATCGCCTCCAGCTATGGGCGCCAGGTGGTCGCCCTACCACCAGAATGACTCGTCATCAAGCTACTGACAGGTAACTTAGGAAATAAAAAAGCTAGAAATTTCCATTCAGAGAAGATAAGCTAGTTTTTATGACTGAAGGATCTCAAAAATTGACGCAGGGGCATGGTCTAGACCTTATGACCATGGGTCAGCGTCTCCGGCACTTGCGCCGTTCCCGTGGCCTGACCCTGGCTGAGCTGGGCGACCGGGTTGGCCGCGCCCCGTCGGCGCTCTCACTGCTGGAGAACGGCCGCCGCGAGCCGAAGCTGTCGGCGCTGGAGGACCTGGCGACCGCGCTGTCGGTGCCGGTCGAGGAACTGCTGCGGCGCCAGGCCCCGAGCCGCCGGGCCCAGCTGGAGATCGCCCTCGAGGAAGCACAGCGCGATCCCGCCTACGCCGAGCTCGGCCTGCCCCGCCTCAAGGTGGGCTCCCGGGTCCCGACCGACGTGCTGGAGCATCTGGTCAAGCTGGCCGGCGCGCTGCATGAGCAGCGGTCCAGGCCGGCGGCTACGCCGGAGGAGGCGCGCGCCGCCAACGCCGAACTGCGCGCGGCCATGCGCGAGCGGGCCAATTACTTCGAGGACATCGAGCGGGCCGCCGACGGGGCGCTGCAATCCACGGGCTACACCGGGGGTGCCCTGTCGCAGGGCATGCTGCTGTCGGTGGTCAGCCACCACGGCTTCTCCGTCCGGTACGTCCAGGACCTGCCAAGTTCTGTCCGATCCCTCACGGACCTGCGCAATCACCGCATCTACGTGAAGCAGGAGCCGGTGGGCACGCACTCGCCCCGCACGGTTCTGCTGCAGGCGCTCGGGCACTTCCTGCTCGGCCACCAGGCCCCGCGCGACTTTGCCGACTTCCTCCGCCAGCGGGTCGAGAGCAACTACTTCGCGGCTGCGGTGCTGATGCCGGAGAAGGCCGTGGTCCGCTTCCTGGCCGACGCCAAGGAGGCGCGGGACTTGGCCGTGGAAGACCTGGTGGACGTGTTCTCGGTGTCCTATGAGATGGCGGCGCACCGCTTCACCAACCTGGCCACCCGCTACCTCGGCATGCCGTGCCACTTCACCAAGAACGACTCCAGCGGCATCATCTACAAGGCGTACGAGAGTGACGGCCTGGTGTTCCCGGCCGACCCGGACGGGGCGATCGAGGGTCAGCGGATGTGCCGCAAGTGGGCCGGGCGCCAGGTGTTCGGCGCGGCGGACCGCTTCTCGCCGCACTGCCAGTATTCGGCCACGCCTTCCGGCACCTTCTTCTGCGTCTCGCAGGTCGACCCGCGGGCCGACCGTGGGTTCGCCATCACCCTCGGCGTCCCGTATGAGCATTCGCGGTGGTTCCGCGGCCGTGAGACGCCGATCCGGATGCGCTCGTCCTGCCCGGACGGCGAGTGCTGCAAGCGGCCGCCCGCCGAACTGGAGGCCCGCTGGGAAGGCATGGCGTGGCCGTCGGCCCGGGCGCACTCGCACGTCCTGTCCGCGCTGCCCGCCGGTATCTTCCCCGGCGTGGACGAGGCCGACGTCTACGAGTTCCTGGACCGCCACAACGGCTGAGAACTTCACCGGAACCATCAACCGGGTACAACTCGAATAGGCGGCCGCCCCCGGCACCCGGCTTACTGGGTGCATTCTCAGGGTTATTCGCTGAAGATGCTCCCGGTCAGCACCGTCGCCCCGGCCCGGGCACCTCCAGCGGCACAGCGGCACAGCGGCACAGCAGACGCAACGCGGCTCAGACGCCCCCGATTCTTTCTCTTCCGCCCAGAGTGTTACTCTAAAGTAACATAGTGATTGCCGGGTCGCGAGGAGCAGCATGGGCAGCGAGCAGGACACGGTACCCGCACCGGGCGCGGCGGCCACGGAAGGCGGTTTTTCCCTGGAGCTCAGCGAGGACCTGCGGGACATGCGCGGCTGGGTGCACGACTTCGCGGCCACTGTGATCCGCCCGGCTGGTTCCGAATGGGACGAGCGCGAGGAAACCCCATGGCCCATCCTCGAAGAGGCCGCCAAGATCGGCCTGTACTCGCTGGATTTCTTCGCCCAGCAGGCGTTCGAGCCGAGCGGGCTCGGCATCGTGGTCGCGTTCGAGGAGCTGTTCTGGGGCGACGCCGGTATCGCGCTGTCCCTGGTCGGCAGCTCGCTGGCCGCGGTGTCCCTGGTCACTAACGGGACAAACGAGCAGATCGGGGAGTGGGCGCCGCAGATGTTCGGCGTACCTGGCGATGTGAAGCTCGCCGCCTTCTGCTCCTCCGAGCCCGACGCGGGCAGCGACGTGGGCGCCATCCGCATCCGGGCCGTCCACGACGAGGGCAAGGACGAGTGGGTGCTGAACGGCACCAAGACCTGGGCCACCAACGGCGGCATCGCCAACGTGCACATCATCGTGGCCACGGTCGACCCCTCGCTCGGCACCCGCGGGCAGGCCAGCTTCATCGTGCCGCCCGGCACCCGCGGCCTGTCCCAGGGGCAGAAGTTCCGCAAGCACGGCATCCGCGCCTCGCACACCGCCGAAGTTGTGCTGGACGACGTCCGTGTGCCGGGCAGCTGCCTGGTGGGCGGAAAGGGCCGGCTGGACGCACGGCTCGCCCGGGTCCGCGAGGGCGGCCGCAGCGGGGAGCAGGCCGCGCTGAAGACGTTCGAGGCGTCCCGGCCCGGCGTGGCCGCGATGGCCGTCGGCGTCGGCCGGGCTGCCGTGGAGTACGCGGCGGGGTACTCCCGCGACCGCCGGCAGTTTGGCCACCCGATCGGCCAGAACCAGGGGGTGGCGTTCATGCTGGCCGACATGCAGGCCGCCGTGGACGCGGCCCGGCTGCTGACCTGGCGAGCGGCCTGGATGGCACGGCAGAACAAGGCGTTCAGTCACGCCGAGGGATCAATGTGCAAGCTGGTCGCGGGGGAGACGGCGGTCCGCGTCACCGAGCAGGCCATCCAGATCCTGGGCGGTAACGGTTACACCCGGGATTACCCGGTCGAGCGCTGGCACCGCGACGCGAAGATCTTCACGATCTTCGAGGGCACCAGCGAGATCCAGCGGATGATTATCGGCCGGGCGGTCACCGGGCTGGACGTTCGCTAGTCTGACCTGCGGATATACCTTTCGTGGACCAGGGGGAGGGACTGTCCTGCGGTCTCGCGGGGCGGCTCCTTCTCGTATGTCGATTGTCCGAAATAATCCCGGTTGTTTCGTGTCGTTTCCGGACTGCGTGCTGAATCCGTGCTGATACCTGTGGGTCCATGGTCTAGACCAATCACTGGACAGGTCT
>CAVZKY010000050.1:0-180063 GCA_963775825.1 uncultured Actinomycetes bacterium | reverse complement strand
CGGCAGGTCGGCCTCGGTGAAGACGATGCTCTCCTGTTCGCTGATGCGGAACAGGCTGGGCAGCGTCGCGCTTTGCACATGCACATGGGCGGCCAGCACGGTGGGCAAGCCGTGGTCAAACGACGGCCCGCCGTGCAGGGTCTGGAGCTGGCGGGCGAAGGCGGCTTGCAGTTGCCGATTCTTTTCTTCCAGGCTGCCGTAGCGCTGCGTCTCCTCGTCGCGCAGGTAGCGCGTCGGCGTGGGATATGGCATGAGCACGAACTGCACCGTCTGTCCCTGCCGGTCCGCCAGCCGCAACAGCGTCGGGCTGGTGGCCAGGTGCAGCCGGCCCGCGGGACACAGCTCGCCGGGTTGGACCGTTGCCGGGGCGGCCAGGTTCATGACCAGCCGCAGCGTCTGGCAGAAGTTCTCGTTATCGTGGTTGCCGGTGATGGCCAGGATGGTGCCGCCGGCCAGCAGGAACGGCTCAAAGGTCGCTTGCAAATGGTCGATGGTCTCGCGCAGGCTGTCGGGCCGGCTCAGCTCGCTGAACAGGTCGCCGGCCATGAGGAGCACGTCCACGCTTTCCTCGGGCACAGTACGCGGCGACGCGCTCGACCGCCCGGCGCAGGTCGTCGGTCCGGTCGATACGGCCGAGGCGGTCGCCCAGGTGCCAGTCGGCGGTGTGGAGGATCCTCATTGACACTATTATCCCTCGCACGAGACAAGAGGTCGAGGGCAGCAGAGGGTGTTTGCCTTGTCCGCAAAAGACCGGCGCAGTGGCGCGCGCAGGGGTGGGCATGGTAAGCTGAAAATGGTTTTCACGTTTTCCACAGTGCCACCCCCGTGAAAACCATCCGGCCTCCTGCCGGCAGGCCATCGACACAACTTATGGATGGCAGAGTACTTGTGGAAAACCGCTGTCGAGGGGAGCCGTGCGCAGAGCGTTCATTTCGGGCCGAAAACGGCGATGGCGTGAAAACCATTTTGGGCCGATGGCGGCCAACGGGCGGCGGCGTGCCTCATGCTCTCGCCCTTTTTACCCAAGGCAAGCGGGGCGACTTGTGGCGCGCAGGCGCTCCGGTGGGCGCGGACCATTCCGCCACGTGGCGGGACGGTTGGCGGAACGGTCGCAGGCGCAACCCCTGGCGCCGCGGTGCCTTGCGCTATAGGAGGACCGTTCCGCAATCCGCCACACGAATTTGGCGGAATGGTCTCCGGGCGATCAGGCTGCCACTTCGCGACCTTCAATGAGCGGAGACCATTGCGTGCCACCCGCTAACCACCGGCCACCCCCGGTGCGTTCACCAGGTCGAAAGGGCGGTCCGGGTCCAACGCCCGAACGCCATGCCTCAGCAGATGTTCATACTCGCTACTGCCAAGCGTCCATACGGGCTTACCCACGGCCAGGAGGTCCCGGACGAAGGTCTCGGTCTTGCTGCCGGCCCCGGCATGGGCGACGAGAACCTGATCAGCGAGGGCGGCCACGAAGTAATTGCGGATTTGTGCCTGGTCGGATCAGATGCCGCAATTGATGGTGATGTCCAGTTCCTCGGCCGAAACACACGGCCCCAGGGCCGGTTGCCTCGTCGATGTTTGCTGCCGGCTTAGTTCTTCTGGGGCGGAGCTTCCCTGAGTCGGATGACCCTTTCCGCGCCGGCCGCGGCCAGCCAGCGACCGTCCGGACTAAAAGCCACACTGTAGACCGTCACCGGACGTCCCTTCAAGGTCAGCACCTCTTGACCACTAATCGTATCCCAAATTTTCACCATTTTGTCGGAACCGCCCGACGCCAAACGCCGACCGTCTGGGCTGAAGGCCACCTCATAGACATTGCCCCAGTGCCCCTGGAAGGTGTGCAAGAGTTCTCCGCTGGCGGCATCCCAGAGCTTAGGGTCCCGTCAAAACTCGCCGATGCCAGCTGCCGGCCGTCCGGCTTGAAAGCCACGCTGGTAACCATCTCCTTATGGCCCCGAAGCGTCTTGCGTTCCCGCCAGGCCTCGGTATCCCAGAACTTCACCGTGTGATCCTCTCCCCCAGAAACCAGCGTCCGCCCATCCGGACTGAAGACCACGCTCTGAACCCGGCCTGTATGCCCCACCAGAGTCTGGACCAACTGGCCGTCGTCCACGTGCCAGATGCGTACCGTCTTTTCGCCCGACGCCGCGGAGGCCAGCCACCGGCCGTCAGAACTGAAGGCCACGGCATTAACACCTCCGTGATGTCCCTTCAGAGTGCGGATTCTCTGCGCCACTGGCCGCATCCCAGAGCTTCACGGTCCTGTCCAGACTGGCTGAAGCCGGCGCCGACCATC
This sequence comes from uncultured Actinomycetes bacterium, assembly GCA_963775825.1. Classification (GTDB taxonomy): domain Bacteria; phylum Actinomycetota; class Actinomycetes; order Streptosporangiales; family Streptosporangiaceae; genus Bog-532. The sequence goes on along the minus strand of CAVZKY010000050.1, from coordinate 177,770 downwards.
GCCACTGAAAACCACGCGATTGACCTCCTGGGTGTGTCCGTGGAGAGTCTGAATTTCCCGGCCGCCCGGCACCTCCCAGAGCCGTACGGTCCTGTCCAGGCTCGCCGAGGCCAATCGCCGCCCATCCGGACTGAATGTCACTCTCAAGATACGCTCCGTGTGCCAGCCAAGCTGGCGGCCGTTCTGGGGGTCGCCCGCCGCGTCCCACAACTTCACCATTCCGTCGTGGCCGGCCGAGGCCAACCAGCGGCCATCAGGACTGAAAGCCACGCCTCGGACAAACGTGCTCCTGTGCCCCCGGAACGTGCTGATCTCCTGCTCGCCGGCGACGTCCCAGAGCTTCACCATCCCGTCATCCGCGGCCGTGGCCAGTTGCCTGCCATCCGGACTGAACGCCACGCCGTAGACCCAGGCCGTGTGCCCCGGGAGGATGGCCTGCTGCCCGGTGGCCGTGTTCCAGAGCCGTGCCGTGGAATCTTCACTCCCGGTGGCCAGGGTCCGGCCATCGGGACTGAAAACAACACTGCTGATCTGCTGCCGGTGGCCCCGGAAGGCGCCAGCGGCCGTCCCGTGGTCGCGTCCCAAAGGCGCACGAGCCGATCCTGACCGGCAGAGGCCAGTTGCTGGCCGTCTGGACTGAACGCCACACTCAGGACGGGCAGCGTGTGCCCCCGGAAGGTACGCACCACTTCTCCGGTGGCCGTGTCCCAAAGTTTCACGGTCCGGTCGAAACTGGCCGAGGCCAGTTGCCGGCCGTCCGGACTATACGCGACACAGCGCACAGCAAACCCTGGGTGCCCGCGGAGGACACGGACCTCTTTTCCGTTAGACAGGTCCCAGATCCGCACTGTCTCGTCGTTGCCGGCCGAGGCGAGCCAGCGGCTGTCCGGGCTGAAGGCTACGGTGTGGACGGCGGCGGTATGGCTCGTCAGAGTGTATACCCTGCCGCCGGCCGTCCACGGCCCAAACATGCACCTTCTTTTCCCAGCTGGCCGCAGCCAGCCAGCGGCCGTCCGGACTGCACGCCACGGTCACGAGTTCTTTTACGCCGGACTCCAGGGTGCGCGAGTCCTGGCGGCACAGGCCGCGCAGGTAATACCATTCCCAGCCGCGCCGGTCCGGCTGGCCTTGCTGAGCCGGCTGCCACGAATCGAGCAATTCGACAACCCGGGAAACGTGGGCATCTTGCCAGGGCGCTGGGCCAGGTTCATGTCCCTCACGTAGCGGATGTTGAACTGAAGTTCCTCGACGCGCTTGCGCTGCTTGTCGGCCTCCTGGCGCTGCTGTCCGGCGTCCTGCAAGGCGGTTTGCAGTTGCCCGTTGTACCACAGGCCGACCCCCAACCCGACCAGGGCCAGCGCCGCCAGGGCACTGACCACCATCAAGGCCGCCGCCGCCGGTCGGCGCCGGGCCCATTTTGCGGCTCGCTCCCAGGCGGATGGGCCGGGCCTGTATCGGTTCGCCGGTCAGCCAGCGCGTCAGGTCTGCGGCCAATTCGCTCGGCGTCTGATACCGTCGGGCCGGATCGCGCCGATCGCCTTCACGACGATTGTCTCCAGGTCGCTGGGTACACGAGGGGCGAGCTTGCGCGGCCGGCGGGGTTCGTCGTGCATCACCTGGTCGATCAGCTTATTGCGATCGGCTTCTGGAAAAGCCGACCGGAGCGTCACTAACTCATAGAGCGTGAGCCCCAGTGCATACAGATCACTGCGCACGTCGGCCTGGCCGTTAAGCGCTCCGGGGCCAGGTAGCGTAACGTACCGACGATGTCGCCGCTGTGCGTCAAGTTGCCTTGGTCGCAAAGCTTGGCGAGGCCGAAGTCGGCGACCCAGACCGTGCCCTGCATGTCGAGAAGCAGATTGCTCGGCTTGATGTCCCGGTGCAGAATGCCCTGGCTGGAGGCGTACCCCAGAGCGTCGGCCACCTGGAGGCCGATGCGGGCCACGCTCCGCCAGTACTCCCGGCCCGACGACAACGACGTGGGGCTTGGCTGGCCGGAGATGTGAATCGTGGAATGGGAGAGCGTGCCCTGGCCAGGCGTCTCGGGAGGCACCGCCTCCGGCGGCCGAACACCGCCCGGGTCGAAGCAGCCAGTCAGGAGGCTCTGCGCAATGCGCGAAGGGTCGTGGTTCTGGGGGCTGGCCGTCTGCTCATTGAGCCGCAAGGCGCGGAGTTCCTCCAACACCTGGTCTAGCCCTTGCCCCTGGATGAACTGCATCACGAAATAATGTAGCCCGTCCGCCTCGCCGATGCCGTAGACCGGGACAATGTTTGTATGGTGCAGCCGCCCCGCCGCCTTTGCTTCGCGCTGAAAGCGCTGCAAGTGCAGCGGATCAAGCAGGGCGTGCGAAGGCATGACCTTCAAAGCGACGTGGCGTCCGAGGGAGATCTGTTCCGCTTCATAGACGATCCCCATGCCGCCCCGGCCCACCTCTCGGAGAATGCGATAGTCGCCGAGCCGTTCTAGCAAATTCCCCTGCGGCAGGGTGCCGCCGTCATAGCCACTGGTGACATCGCCGGGGGCTGGCTTCAACTGCTCCATCAGGAGCAGGGCTGGGAACACGTCGCGGATCTCCTCGGCCCACTGCGGATACTGGTCGGTGTACTCCCGTAGCGATGGCCGTTCACCCCGGCGGTGGCGGTCGGCGAATTCTTCGGCGAGTTGCTCTACTGGATTGCGATCCGCGCTGGAGTGGGACATGAATCGATCCTCACGCTGGACAGTCGTTCCATCAGCCACTTAGGAACCCCGGTATGCTCGACAGGATGGCCTTCAGCCGCTTGAGAGCCCGGATGTAACGATTGCTGGCTGCTGACTTCTGGATGTCGAGAACTTCGGCGGTCTCGTTGTTGCTCAGTTCCTCGAAGTGCCGTAACACGAGGACCTCCCGGTCGAGCGGGTCCATGCTGTTGAGCGCTCCTGAAGCTTGATCTGCAATGCGGCCCGGATGGCAGCCTGGGTCGGGGACGTGAGATGTCCCAGCAGCTGGGCGGCCGGCGATGCCGAGGTCGCCTGGGGCAGAGCGCCGCGGTGGATCGAGACTTCCAGGCCAGCATCGCGCATGTGCGCGCCCAGGTGTTGCCGGTGCATGGCCAGCAGACGCTGCCCCGTCAGCAGCCGCAGCCAGAGGAAGAACGGCAGCCGCGGGTCGGCCAAGTACTCCGCGGCGCGTTTCGACAGGTCGAGGTAGGCTTCCTGTAGCACGTCGGAAGGATCGATTCGCCCCTGAAGTCGGCGGTCGAGCCGCAGGCGCACCATGCGGCGTAACCGGTCGCGGCGTCGTGCAAACAGTTCAGCGAGCACTTCCTGCTCGCCGCCCCGGAGGCGATCCAGCAGGTCCCCGGTGCCGCTCGAGTCGTGTGTCATGATGAGCCCCATTCGATTATAACTGCACAGCGCGACCGTTTGTACACAGGCGCGGAAGTTTTTCGCATTTATTGCAGCCAGTCCGAATTTGGGGCGGTAAGCAACAAAAGGAGCAAAAGACCAAGGAGCAAAAAGAGGACAAAGCCTACTGCTCTTGACGTTTTTGCCTTGCAAGACGAGGGTCCCGTGCCTACGATGGCACGCTGCCACGCACAGCACGCGCTGCGGCGGAAACCCTGAAGGGCCCCACATCTTACCTTCGGCTTCGTAAAGCCCCCACATCGAACTCGCCGCTGGCGGCTTGCCGACGTTGCCAAGCCGGCAGCGGCAATTCAGAGGTTAGCGCACCAGCCAGGCCGCCACGTTCTCGGCCGACCTTCCTCGGTCATTTGGGCTCTCACGTCTCACGATATTTAGCATCGTAAGAGACAATGAAATCAATCTGCTCCTCACTGAACTCGAAATGTTCGGCCAAGAGCTTGTCGATCTTGTCGATGGTCGGTTTTGCGGCACCTACGTTGAAGTTGACCTCTTGTTGTTGACTCCCATCTGCACGATTGCGTATCCGGTGCTCCGCCTTTTGCCACAGGTCTCTTTGAAGGTCTTGGGCCAAGGCCATAAGGGCCCCATTGCCAGCGAGCGATTGCGGAACGGGGATCGATTCAATGTCGCGGCGTGTCACATGGTAGCAATCAGAAATTCCAATCCACAGCCAGTAATAGAACGAGGAAGAAAGCAGAGCAATCAAGATATCGCCCCATCCCGCGCTGACAGTCAACGCCTTGTATTCATTCGACAGCTGCTGGCGCAGGCATTTACGATAATAGCGACCACCGCTGTGATAATATATCCGCTCCGAATGGCCTCCGGCGGTCTCAAGACGTGCCAGAGGCTGAAACTCCAGGGCCCTGGTCAAGATGCCAGCCTCGATTGCCGAACCGAGTTTTGGAATTGAGCTTAGGGCCACCTCCAGGACGGTGTTGGAATACGACAAGGTGGCGAACAGGAACGGCCGATAGTCGCCGTACCAACGGTTGTAACGTGTGGAAAACAACTCGGGGCGTCCTTCCTGGCCGCCCTTCCTGGCAATCACGATGGTCAGGTTCATATCGACGCCCACAAAAAGCTTGCCGGGCGCACCGCGAAATGGCTTAAATAGAGGGAGGAAAAGTCAGATGCGAGCAATTCCATGAGCGGAAGCATGCGGGGCGTTGACACGGAACTGATGGGCACGATGATGCCCATTTGAGACTTTGCTGGAAGTAATTGGGAAAAACGCTCAGCGCAAACAGCGAACAGGTTGCCGGTCCGGACGAGAGCGAGCTGGCGAAGCGCATATTGGTCCGCAATGTTAGCGATTTCCACGTAGGGCGGATTGCCGATGATCACATCGAAACCGCCATGGTGCATGATGCCGTAGAACTCGGCGAACCAATGAAAGGGAAGATGGCTGTCGTGCCATGCCTGAAAATCCTTCGGCTGTTCGGCGCTCACGCCATATTCGCTTGCCAGGTAGCGGTCCAGTTCGGAGCGAAGCCTGTCCAGCTGTTCGCGCAGGTCCCCTTTGGCTTGCGCGAACTGCCTGGCATCCATGCCGTGCTCGATCTGCAGCGCGCGGAATTCCTTGAAGGCGCGACCGACAACGTCGGCGTCTTCGACAATGCGATTTACTTCCTGCCTGCCAAAGCCAAGATTGCCTTCGAGGGTCTTCGTTACTTCGTCGAGGGACGCAAAGCCGACCAGGCTGTTGCCGGCCCGGATGTTGAAGTCGATGTCGGGCAGGGGCTCCAGGTGCTTGACCTTTTCCACCTGGGCGACCAGCTTGAGGAAGAGCCGGAGCTTGCAGATTTCCACGGCCTCTTCCATGATGTCCACGCCGTACAAGTTGTTGATGATGATGGACTTAAGGATGAAGTAGCGGCGGTTGGGGTGCTGGGCCACCTCGTCGCGGATCTTGCGGAAATCCGAGAACTTCGCCGGGTGGTGCGGCGTGCCGGAGCGCTCAAGGTCTTCGAGGAAGGCCTCCATGCGGTCCAGGCAGGCTTCGTAAAGCGGCTCCAGGATGTTGAGGGCCGCGAACAGGAAGGCCCCCGAGCCGCAAGCCGGGTCGAGGACGCTCATCCCAACTCGTGCTTCTCGTTCGACTTCTCGGATGTGGCCGGAACGACCGCAGAAGCCCGCGGTCCCTCGCAGCTCTCGATCACGTCCTCGGCAAACTGGCCGATGTCCAGGTTGTAGGTCACGAGGTCGTTGATGGACCTGATCTCGCCGGCCTTTAGCGTGGCCCGCAGGTCCTGGCAACGCTGGCGCCGGGCCATGTACTCGCGCCAGGTCTCGGTCGGCAGCCCGAACTCCGGCGTCGTCGGGCCGTTCCAGCCGCCGCGCCGGGAAACGTCGGTCGCGCCGGCTGCGACGGCCGGCGGCAAGGGCATGTCCACATCTCGTGACGGACGGCCGGGTAGATGTAACGGTCAGGATCATCGCGAAGGAGCCGCCACACCGCCGATTCGGGCTTGAAGGCGATGGAACATTTTTTCTCGGCGGCGTTGAACAGGAAGGGCACGACCGTGTTGCGGGCGATGTAGCCGGTGATGTCCTCCTTGGTGTAGTAGGCCCCCATCTGCTTCTGGTTGATGTACTTCTCGAAGATGTAGCCCAGCACGTCCGGGTTGATCTCGTTGTCGGCTTCGCAATGGGCGCTCGTCGAGATGCCACTGGTAGGCGTCGAAGAAGTCGAAGACCTTCTCGAACGCCTTGTCGAGAATCTGGATGTCCGGGTTGGCGGCTTCCAGGTCATGAACATCGAACAGGCCGGCGTTCAGGTAGGGAACGTCGCCGATCAGGCCTTCCAGGTCTTTCTTGCGAAGGTCGGGTGGCTGGCCCAGGCCCTCATGGAAGAGGCGGAGGAGGAAGTAGCGGTAGAAGCTCAGGAACCTGTCCTTGCCCTTCCCCTCCCGGACCATCTGGAGCCGGTTGCGGAGGTACTGGTTGTCGCCGTCCAGAAAGCCTTTCTTCTGGATGAAATAGACGAACATCAGCCGGTTGTCGTTCTGACATATGTCACTTTGACCCTTCCATGGCGCTTACCCTAGCGCATACTTGCTGTAGGTAGCACTCAAGGCACCCTTGCTCTCAACAAGGATGCCCACCAAATGGAACCCCCGCAGGGGGCTGAGGGGAGGGCATGCCAAGAAGACGAACGCGGTCAAGCGGGGCTATGTCGCCGGTGACCCGAGTCCGCTGAGACCCTTCAAAAACGAGCACGGCCGGTGTTTGGGCCACCGGCCGTGTTGTCACCGGAACCAAGTCGTAGCGGCAGGGGACCGATGTTAGGGGTGATACTACACATCCCTACGGTCCAGTCAAAGGGCCATGGTCCTTAATGTCAACCGATCACCGGTCCCCCTCTCGACGGCGGCAACCGAGAGAGGAGGGAATATCATGTTGTCTGCTCAGGGACCGGCTCAAGACCCGGGCTCCATCCTCGCACTCGTCGTGGTGCTGGCGATCGCCGTCATCCTGTGGTGGCGGCTAGCCCTAATCATCATCGCGATTGCCCTCTTGGTCGTGCTCGGCCTCGGCGCAATAGCGCTGTTCCACGACATGCATCTGGCAGTTAGGTAAATGCGCTCTGCCGATCGGTTCGTTATGCGGCTGCCGCATCTCGGCCGATCGGCAGGCCGTGTTGCCCAAGGCTCATTGATGACCGGCTGACACAGCCTTTGCGGGCAAGGTGGTGCAGGTTGTCTGCGGTATCTCCGACGGCAACCGTGATGGCAACGACGGCAACTGTCAGCGCCCTGAGCCTCCAGGAAGCCAGAAAGGCATCAGCGGCTTGCCGAGCAGCTCCGCGTAGAAGTCGCTCAGCGCCTTCGCGTCGGGGCAGTCGAGCTCCTGCTAACCCAGTAATTGACGCAACCCGCTGATTGCCATACGCTGGCAACCAGCGGGTTGCTATTTATGGAAAGGACGCGGCGTGGGGTTTCCGGATCGGATCGAGCGGACGGTAGAGCTGGCGCAGCCGCGGGAGGCGGTGTGGGCCGCCCTGACCACGGCGGAGGGGCTGGGGACCTGGTTCGGGAACGAGTCGGCCCGCATCGACCTGCGACCCAGTGGGGCGGCCCAGATGACGTGGACCGGCGGCTTTAAGGTCGCCATGCGGGTGGAACGAGTCGAGGAACCGTCAGTGTTCGGGTTCACCTGGCAGATCAGCGGGCTGCCGGAGGACGACCCGCGCCGGACCTACGTGGAATTCACCCTGGAAGCGACCACGGACGGTACCCGGCTGACCGTGGTCGAGACCGGGTTCGCGCAGCTGCCGGACGACGTGTACCGCAAGGAGTACGACGGCCACGTGGAGGGCTGGCGGAACGAGCTGGGTGAGCTGGTCAGCTACCTCGATGGTCGCTGACGCAGGTCACCCGGCGGCGGACATCGAGGCGGTCGCCGCGCAGGTGTTCATCGCGCTGGCCGATCCGACCCGGCGGGCCATCCTGGCCGCGCTGGCCACCGGGGGCCCGGCCACCGCCACGGACCTGGCGATCCGGCTGCCGATCACCCGGCAGGCCATCGCCAAGCACCTGGCCCTGCTGGCCGACGCCGGCCTGGTGACGGCCGAACCGGGCGAGCGGCGCCGGGTGCGCTACCGGCTGCGCTCCGCGCGGATGCAGGTCGCGCAGCAGTTCCTGGCCGCCCTGGCCCGCGACTGGGACGGCCCGCTCGACGCGCTCAAGGAATACCTGGACCAAGAGAAAGGACGCACGACATGAAGACTCCCCCGATCGTCACGCCGCAGGAATGGGAGGCGGCGCGCGAGCAACTACTCGTGAAGGAAAAGGAACTGACCCGGGCCCGGGACGCGCTGGCCGCCGAGCGCCGGCGGATGCCGTGGCTCGCGGTGAGCAAGCCGTACACCTTCGACGGGCCGCACGGCCGCGTCAGCCTGCCCGACCTATTCGAGGGACGCGGCAGCTGGTCGTGTACCGGGCGTTCTTCGAGCCGAGCGTCCTCGGCTGGCCCGAGCACGCCTGCCACGGCTGTTCCCTGATGGCCAACCAGGTCGCGCCCGCGGTCCATCTCAACGCCCGCGACACCACCTTCGCCTACGCCTCGCCGGCCCCGCAGCCGGACATCGCCCGGCTGAAGCAGCGGATGGGCTGGACGATGCCCTGGTACACGATCACCGACGACTGGGACGCCGACTTCGGCGTGGACGAATACCACGGCACGAACGTGTTCTTCCGCGACGGCGACCAGGTCTTCCGCACGTACTTCGTCAACAACCGCGGCGACGAGGCGCTCGGCAGCACCTGGAGCTACCTGGACCTGACCCCGCTCGGGCGGCAGGAGACGTGGGAGGACTCCCCCGAGGGTTACCCGCAGACCCCGCCGTACAACTGGTGGAACTGGAACGACGAGTACGACCACCCCGAGCTGGCCCAGGGCCCGATGAGGGGCTGGTCCGACGTCAGCGAGGTCACCGCGGGCACCTCCGTCACGCCAGGCAAATAACACCAAACTGCCGCCTTTGAAACTGGGCCTGGGTGCCTAGCCCGTCCCCGCGTGGGATCGGCTGGGCGCCTTCGTTTTGTCCGCTAACCGGCCTGAACTTGCCCGAGGCGACTACGGGTAGGTATTGACCATGACCCCTCGTGAGCTGGAAAACCCCTTTGCGGCATCTAGACCACAACGCTATGGACGCACCTGCAACCAGTCGCGTCTGCGGCTACCAGCCAGGGGCCGCATGCGAGGCCGGAGGGGGGCCTGACCCCTTCCGGCTAGCGTTTTGTCCCGGGCCGAGAGCGACACCCCGGCGGCGATAACGACGTGCTGGTGAGCGCCATGACGGCGACGCCGGCTCAATCGCGAACGAGTTTCAGTGCCAGCCTCGGCACGGCAAAGGACGCGAGAAAGATCGGCAAGGACCTCTTTCCGGTGCATCGGAAGGCGACGATCTCTCCCTCGGCGGCGTCGAAGGTTTGAGTGCTGCTCGAGTTTCGTCCATTGCGAACTTGCAGGGTGTGACGTCCAGGCTCGACTGGTATCTCGATCGTATGGTTCATTTCGACCGACCCGGCCCGGTCACCGTCGACCACGACATCGTAGGTGCCACGACGGACCTCCGCTCCGATCGCCTTATGAGTCAACTTCAGCGTCGCCGGCATTTGCTGATCTCCGCTTGTTTCTGAACGGCGCTGCTCTGGCTGCTCGTCGGCGAACGCAACGTGCCGCCGGCCCGGGGCAGCAGGTCGGCGTGGTGCCGGTCGTCGCAACCGCGGGCGGCACATCCTCGGGGTCGGGAACGCCCGTATTGCGCCGGCCGCGAGAAGGGGTCCGAGGCCGTGTCGCCCGTGGCCATCGTATGGCCGTGCCCGCTTGCGGACCGCCACGTCGCCGCCGGCCAGTGTGCTGCGCGCTTGGCGGATACGAGCGCGGCCCTCCCCGGATGACAATCGCAGAGATGCGATCACTGGGGAGGAGGCCGGGCCGGACAGGCAGTCGCGGCGCGAGCGGCCCTTCTTCCCTCGGCGCATAGGCGATACCCCGGATGCCTGGCCGCTCGCGGAGTCCACGCGCCAGAGCCGTGGACATCGGGATGCGCGGCCGGGCACCGGTACTGCCGCTGGCCTATGACGGGGCGCAAGGTTGCGTGGCCCGGGCGCCCCCCCCCCCCCCCCCCCCCCCCCCCCCCCCCCCCCCCCCTGCCGTGCTGATCCTGAGAGTCGGCAGGTCAGCGAAGAAGGCCGAAGAAGCGCGACAGGCTGTGCTCGACCTGCGCCATGTCATCCCGAGAAAGATAGTCCACGAGCTCGCCAGCGAAGCAGGAGACGTCAATTGCGCGGATCTGATCGATCAAGATCTTGGTGTCCCGCCCCGCGATGACGGCCTCCGGCCGGAAGACAGAGGCCTGCCTGGTGCTGGTCGAGGTCGGGATGATGGTCACCGCAGACCAGGCGTTCTGCTCGATGCCCATGACAAGCCCGAGGCGCCGGCCCGCTGCTCGGCGCCCGCGCTCGGCGTCGCCGAGGTCTACTGGGTAGACCGCACCGCGGATGATCCGCGATCCCGCTGACCTCGCCGGGACGGTGAGGCTGGTGCCAATAATCCGGATGTGGTCATCGGCGTCGTACTCCCAGGCGTCAGCTCCGGCGGAGAGGTCTTCGCTCCGCAGCCGGTGCATATCGGCGCGGGCACGCCCCTCCCACGCCTCGCGGTCCAGCGCGCAGCGCCCGACGAATGACATCACTGGTCTTCTCATCCTCGCGGCGGTTAGCCTCGATGACACCGGAGGTCTTCTTCGGTCGGACGGAACCCGACACTCATCGGCCTAGTGTACAACAATTGTTAGACAATAGCGGTCCGCAGCGCGCGAGAGGCCCCGACACCACCCTGGGCAGCCTGCCCCGACCGGAAAGGGGGGCGGATCGGCATTCGCGAGTGAGCCATCGTACTTCGTCAGCAACGGCTCGTAGTTCCTGGGGCCGAACGGGGCGGGCAAGGTCCTGCCGCGCGCGACTGTGACCGCGGAGTAGCAGGTGCGGGGATTTTGCAGGCGCAACCATGCGCGAAGTCCAGCTAACGAAACATACGGCACTCCCCTGTCACCGACCATGATCCGGAATATGCGCGGAACGACTTCGGCGACACCCTTAGCCGGACCCGGAGTCCGCCCAGGTCGGGATAAGAGTCTCGCTAGCCTTCAGAGGCGGCCCCCGGGAGCCATGTGCGTAGGTTCGAATCCTACTGGGGGCGCTTTTTCAAACGAATATTCAGGACGCTGGAACTTCAGCACACCTTACTGACCTGCACCTTACATTGCATCCTCCACCGGAGCGGGTACGATGGTCGCCATCACTGGACCTTGGATTCGGATTCAGATTCGGTGGGTGGCACGGTCGATGGGCCAACATCGGCCGTGCTTTTTGTGACATGGTGATCTCATGGGGGAACAAGCATCTAGTTGTCGGCCAGCATGTGGCGCGTGCCGTTGGATTCGCCGATTTATCCTTCTCTCCGCCGGGCAGGTGTGCTGAAAGAAATTCCCATTCCCAGCCGGGCTGAATTTTGTTCGTTCATACTTACAAGTTCCCGTTCCGCGCCGGGCCTAGTCACCCTGGCCGGGCTCACGTACAGTCCTGCTAGGGACCGCGTAAGTAGGGCTTAATGATGGTGGAATCACAAGAGACATCGGCTGGCGTACTTACCAGCGAAAGTGCAGCGCGCGACCGGGAAGTCAAGTTCGGACAAATGCTTGAGAGCCTGATCGAGCGAGGCGGGTACAGCCGGAACCGAAAAAGGATCTTGAGCAAACTGGGCATCAGCGGCGCCGCCCTCTCCCAGTACATCCGTGAGCAGACCTGGCCCAGCTTCAGCAAGCTACTGGCCATCGCTGACTTCTTCGACGTCAGCCTCGACTACCTCGTCTACGGCCAGCCGACCAGCAGCTTGATCGACTACGGCCCCCTTTACCGTTACGTCGATCACGCCCTGGCGGACGTCCAGGCGCGAGGTAGCCGTCACACCGCCGTCGTCGCGCGAATCGGGCGAGTACTTGCGGACCGGATCAACGAAGTCGCGGAGGAACTCGCCTCGACGCCGACCGCAGCGCGCGAGGGCCTCCTGCAAGACGACGAGGTACTTCGGCTGGAGAAGTATTGCCGCCGAGGTGACCTGGTGAGCCTGAACCTCGAATTTGAGGTTATTCACGTCGAAGGTGGCGGACTTGCCGCGGGACGCTTTCTTCCCGTTGTAGCCGCCAATCTTAAGATGGGCGCATCCTATCGATTTCTACTGCCACGGGACCGGAAGTGGGACACGACAGTCGAGGCCTGCCGCCGATTGCTGGCGGACCAGATCGGTGGAGACCAGGTCCGGGAAAGCTGCGCATTCCGTCTTGCTGTGACTCCAGTGTTCACTAGCGTGGTCCTGTACGAACTCGACACGGTTCGGCTCGAAGCCGAGGAGCCCGCCCTCCATGCGCAGATCCGCGATTATCTTAGCGAGGATGATTGGCTCGGCTGCGTTATCCGGCCAAATAACGATTCGAACAGTGACATGCTTATGGACCCAGGGCATGCCCGCCGCGCCAGAGCCGCATTTGATCTCATGTGGTCGTCGGGCACCGCCGTCTAATGTTCCGGTTACCCAGGTCAGAGTCACCTGCACGTGGCCTGACTCAGAAATGGGGCCTTGGCCGCGGGTGTGACAGCAAGGCTGCTACCGTTTCGCCTTGTGGCAACAAGGGGCGTGATGGTGGGGCGAGTTGTCAAGGTTCGCCCTCATCCAGGTGGCGAGCGTATCTGGCTCGCGGATGTCGATATCGGCGTCGATTACCAGCCGCAGATCGTCTGGGGCGGTGCGCCAATCGTAGAAGCGGGCAACCTCGTCCCCGTAGCACCCCCGGGAGCCTGGCTTCCCGCCACAAAGGTTAGGCCGAGGCCATACAAGATTAGGCGCCGTCGTTATCGGGGAGAGGTATCCCAGGGCATGCTGTGCAGCCTTGCAGAGCTCGGATGGGACTCGTCCGTCACGGATTGGGTAGCAATCCTCGACGGCTCCATCGGACTGCGGCCGGGCGAATCCCTTGATAAGCGTAGCGACGACTGGAAAACCATTGTCCTAAAATCGGACTTTCCGATGCAGATAGCTTGATACCGCTATAAAGGTTCCAAAGAGTTGGACTTACGCCCAAGCGGTGCGAATCCCACCCAAAGGACCATGCCACGCCCGAACTCATCGACACTCACAGTCGCGGGATGTCTAACTTAGCTCGCTCCGCCCTCACCCGAGGGGCACGACCAATGCCTCGGCGGGCAGAACCCCTGACTGTGATCTTCCACGGCAAAACCCCGGCACCTATCAGGAGGACGGGACAAGGGCAGGACCGCTGCCAGGCGCGCCAGCGCGAGAGCCTGACCACCACATCTACCACAACTGAGGCCGACAGAGACAGGCTCAGAGCGACGGCGCGGACGCCTATCGAGTGAACGCGGCGTGAAGCTCGTAGTACGTGAGGTCAGGCACAACTCCAGGCGGGAGATTCGGCTTCAGGTTCTCGTTGAAGAACTTCTGGCTGTCCGCCTCGGACTCCCAGATCTCGATCATGCGCATCCCGCCCGCGGGACTCGGACCTCCGGCGTGGGACATGAAGCCGTTCGCCGAACGGAGCAACGGCATCAGCTGCTCCAGCATCGAGGCATAGGTCCCCTCGTCGAGGTTCGGTTGTTCAGCAATCATGAGTACAGGCATCGGTCCACGTCCTTGATGGGTGATTAGCGGCTAGGAGCATCTTGCGCTTCTGCCCCGCGCTTTTTCGATCCCTCGGTTGCGGGGATATTTCGTGCTCGACGTCTTGGACCGGGCGCTCGGTCGGGCTTATAGTCGGCGAATGGCCGCAGCGCGCTGGCAGGTCGACCAGCTGATCGAGGATGTGGCTCTGCTGGGACGCAACGGCCTCCCACCTGAGGAGTACTACCGCGAGGTCGCGGCACGTTTGCGGCGAGTGGTCGATTGCGACGCGACCTGCTGGCATACGCTCGATCCGCAGACGCGGCTGATCACCAGCGACGCAGGGCAAGAACTGATCAGCGAGGACGTGTTCACGCCCGAGACGATCTCGGACGCGGGAGCGCTGATCCTCGCCAGCGAGTACTTCGTCAAGGACGTGAACACGTTCGCGGGGCTTGCAGCTCGCCGGGTTCCGGTCGGGATCCTCAGCCACGCGACCAACGGCAAGCCCGAACGCAGCGCCCGTTACCGAGACGTGCTCGTACCGACGGGGATCCCATACGAACTGCGGGCGGCGTTCGTCAGCCGCGGACGCTGCTGGGGAGCGGTTCATATCGCCCGCAAGGAAGACAAACGCGACTTCACTGCCGACGACGCAAATGCGCTCGCGCGGATCACCGGCGCGATCGCGGACGGGATCCGCACCGCGCTACGCCTCGACGCGGCTCGCGTCCCATCGCGACCATGCGGCTCCAGGGCTCGTCGTGCTCAGCACGAACAACGACGTCGAACTGATCACGCCACCCGCACGCGAGCTGCTCGCCGCGATGCGCAACCCGTCGCAGGCCCCCGAGGATGAAACGCCGCCCGCGGCGCTTCTCGCGCTTGCCGCGTTCACCCGCCGCAACTCGCACGATCCAGAACGGCCCGAAGCGATCGCCGTCCCGACCCGAACCGGCTGGATCACGCTGCACGCCTCGCTACCCGACGGCCTCGCCCGCGGCAAGGTCGCAATCGTGCTGGAACACAGGCCGAGCCCGCAGTCGACCTCGATCCGCCTGGAAGCGTACGGGGTCACCCCGCGCGAGCGCGAGATCGCGATCCTGCTCGCCCAGGGGCTCACCAACCCCGAGATCGCAACCAGACTGGTGCTTTCCCCCTACACCGTCCAGGACCACATCAAGAGCCTGTTCGAGAAAACCGAAGTGTCCTCACGTCAAGAACTCGTCGCCCGCGTATTCCTCGACGAATACCTCCCCCAGCTCGCCCAGCGAACCCCGCTCACGTCCACCGGCAGCTTCATCCAGCACGCCGACCAATCCAAGTAGGAGGGGCTAGCCGCATGACGACTACCTGACCGACGCTCTAGTACCGGACCAGGTTGGTGGTCGGGTCGTTGACCGCGAGGTGGATGTGCGCGGTCGTGTGGTGCGCACCGTGCCCGTAAGCCGGGTAGCTGCCCTTGGTGGTGCCGTACCACGACTGCGTGAGCGTGATGCTGATCTTGGTGTACGTGTAGTCGCGCCGGTAAGCAGGATGGTGACCGGGCCGTTCCGGTAGCCGCCCATCCGGCCCCAGGTGTACTTGCCGGTACCGTTGACCTGGCTCTTGCCGACCTTTTTGCCCGTGATGCGTCGTACGGTGCTTGGATACGAGCTGCTCGGCGCATCGCGACGGTCGGGCCGGGGCGCGCCGCCCACTGATTGACGCAACCCGCTGATTGCCATATGCTGGCAACCAGCGGGTTGCTATTTATGGAAGGGACGCGGCGTGGGGTTTCCGGATCGGATCGAGCGGACGGTAGAGCTGGCGCAGCCGCGGGAGGCGGTGTGGGCCGCCC
Organism: uncultured Actinomycetes bacterium; assembly: GCA_963775825.1. GTDB lineage: Bacteria > Actinomycetota > Actinomycetes > Streptosporangiales > Streptosporangiaceae > Bog-532. Next base: position 162,336 of record CAVZKY010000050.1, on the reverse strand, counting down.
TGACCACGGCGGAGGGGCTGGGGACCTGGTTCGGGAACGAGTCGGCCCGCATCGACCTGCAGCCGGGCGGGGCAGCCCAGATGACGTGGACCGGCGGCTTCAAGGTCGCCATGCGGGTGGAGCGAGTGGAGGAACCGTCGGTGTTCGGGTTCACCTGGCAGATCAATGGGCTGCCGGAGGACGACCCGCGCCGGACCTACGTGGAGTTCACCCTGGAAGCGACCGCAGGCAGTACCAGGCTGACCGTGGTTGAGACCGGGTTCGCGCAGCTGCCGGACGATGTATACCGCAAGGAGTACGACGGCCACGTTGAGGGCTGGCGGAACGAGCTGGGTGAGCTGGTCAGCTACCTCGATGGTCGCTGACGCGGGTCCCCCGGCGGCGGACATCGAGGCGGTCGCCGCGCAGGTGTTCATCGCGCTGGCCGATCCGACCCGGCGGGGCATCCTGGCCGCGCTGGCCACCGGGGGCCCGGCCACCGCTACGGACCTGGCGATCCGGCTGCCGATTACCCGGCAGGCCATCGCCAAGCACCTGGCCCTGCTGGCCGACGCCGGCCTGGTGACAGCCGAGCCGGGCGAGCGGCGCCGGGTGCGTTACCGGCTGCACTCTGCGCCGATGCAAGTCGCGCAGCAGTTCCTGGCCGCGCTGGCCCGCGACTGGGACGGCCCGCTCGACGCGCTCAAGGAGTACCTGGACCAAGAGAAGGGACGCACGACATGAAGACTCCCCCGATCGTCACGCCGCAGGAATGGGAGGCGGCGCGCGAGCAACTGCTCGTCAAGGAAAAGGAGCTGACCCGGGCCCGGGACGCGCTGGCCGCCGAGCGCCGGCGGATGCCGTGGCTCGCGGTGACCAAGCCGTACGCCTTCGACGGGCCGCACGGCCGCGCCAGCCTGCCCGACCTGTTCGAGGGACGCCGGCAGCTGGTCGTGTACCGGGCGTTCTTCGAGCCGGACGTCCTCGGCTGGCCCGAGCACGCCTGCCACGGCTGTTCCATGATGGCCAACCAGGTCGCGCCCGCGGTCCATCTCAACGCCCGGGACACCACGTTCGCCTACGCCTCGCCGGCCCCGCAGCCGGACATCGCCCGGCTGAAGCAGCGGATGGGCTGGACGATACCCTGGTACACGATCACCGACGACTGGGACGCCGACTTCGGCGTGGACGAGTATCACGGCACGAACGTGTTCTTCCGCGACGGCGACCAGGTGTTCCGCACGTACTTCGTCAACAACCGCGGTGACGAGGCGCTCGGCAGCACCTGGAGCTACCTGGACCTGACCCCGCTCGGGCGGCAGGAGACGTGGGAGGACTCCCCCGAGGGTTACCCGCAGACCCCGCCGTACAACTGGTGGAACTGGAACGACGAGTACGACCACCCCGAGCTGGCCCAGGGCCCGATGAGGGGCTGGTCCGACGTCAGCGAGGCCACCGCGGGCACCTCTGTCGCACCAGGCAAATAACATTCAAACTGCGCTTTTAAAACTGGGGCCTGGGTGCCTGGCCCGTCCCCGCGTGGGATCGGCTGGGCGCCTTCGTTTGTCCGGTCAGCCGGCCTAAACTTGCCCGGCCGACTACGGCCGGGAGGGGGCGGCACATGCGGATCGGGCTGCACGCACTGGGCATCGGGGCAGGCGCCCGCCCGGAGATCATCCGGGCTGTGGCGGTGGCCGCCGAGGAAGCCGGGTTCGCCACGCTGTGGTCGGGGGAGCACGTGGTGATGGTGGACGAGCCCACGTCCCGTTACCCGTATTCGGCCGACGGCACGATCGCCGTCCCGCCCGACGCGGACTGGCTCGATCCGCTGCTGGGCCTGACCTACGCCGCCGCCGTGACCAGCCGGATCGGGCTGGCCACCGGGATCTTGCTGCTCCCGGAGCACAACCCGGTCCTCGCGGCCAAACAGGCCGCGACGCTGGACGTGCTGTCGGCGGGGCGGTTCACGCTTGGCGTCGGGATCGGCTGGTCGGCGGAAGAATTCGCCGCGCTCGGCGTCCCCTACGCCCGGCGCGCCCAGCGCACCGCCGAATATGCCGCGGTAATGCGGACCCTATGGGCCGAAGACACCGCCTCCTTCCACGGCGAGTTCACCCGGTTCGACGAAGTGCGGGTCTACCCCAAACCGGTACGCGACCGGCGCATCCCCATCGTCCTCGGGGGCAACAGCGACCCAGCGCTCCAGCGCGCAGCGGCGTTCGGCGACGGCTGGTACGCCTTCTATCTCCGGGCCAACGAGGTCGCCGAACGAATAGGCGCACTGTCCGGATATTGCCGCGAGCACGGCCGTGATCCGAGCAAGCTAACTGTGGCCGTGGCGCTCAGCAACCCGCATCCGGACGTGCTCCCCGAACTGGCCGCCGTCGGCGTGACCGAATTCGTCGTGGCGGAAGCGCCGCCCAGCGCCCCGGCCGCAACTCGCGCCTGGGTGGCGGAACTCGCGGATCACTGGGATGTGCCCCGCTGGCAATGACGCCCATAGCGCGCGGCAGCGGACCGGGCCGCGTTACTCAGCCGTCGGCGTGCGCCCGCTAACCGTAGTGAAGGCGATGGTTTGCGTCCACCATCCCCGATCGGCGCAATGGGCGAGGAACGTGCTGATGGCCCGGTCGGACAGCTTCCCGGAAGCCAGCAGGCGGGGACGCAATTGGATGATGGTCTCCCGCCAGTACTCAGCCCACGACGAGCCGCCGTGGTACAGGGCCGTCTCGGCCGTGGCCTCGATATCCGCCAGTCCCAGCTCCGACAGCATCGTCGGCAACCGGCGGCCGATGAAGTAGTCGATGCCCTGCTCGCGCGACCAGGACAGCCAGCCGTCCCAGAACGCCCGGATCTCAGCCGGTTCGGCAACACTGACCGGCAGGAAGTCCGGCTCGATCAGCAGGATCGCCCCGCCCGGCCGAGTGCTGGCCACCAGGTTCGCCACCGCCGCCGCCGGGTCGGCGACGTGGTGCAGCACGGCGCGGGCGGTCACCAGATCATAGTTTGCCGGCTCCACGGGCCCCGCGCAGATGTCGGCCTGGCGAAGCTCGAGCCCGGGGACGTTGGCGTCGACGAGGGAAAGGTCGAGGTCCACCGCCACCGCCCGGCCGCCAGGCGCAACCCGCCCGGCGAGCCAGGCTGACATGGAGCCGTTACCGCTGCCAACCTCAAGCGTCCGCGCACCCGGCCCTACGCCGACCCGCTCAATGTGGCGGCGGTGCATCGGATCGAGCAGCCGCGACATCAGGGCCAGCCGCTGGCGCTCGCCTTCGTGATGATGATCAAGGACGTACTCTGACACGTTGTCTCAGCCGGGCCCGGCTCAGAACATCCAAGCAGCAGACCTAGGCTCCCCCGCAACAGCCTATGCCCGCACCGGAAGCGCGGAAAAGGGCCTGATCGCAGGAGCGCCGTGCTTACCGCAGCTCGGGTTCGGGCAGGTCGCCTCCGCGGATCACGGCATCCAAGGCAAGCAGATCCAGTGCCTGAGCGGGGCAGCCCGCCCACCGACCTCGGCTACCTCGCGGAGATTCAACGGTGCTGGCACACCGATGACTTTCCGGTCTGGCTGAGTCCCTACCTACAGCAGCGCCAGACTGGCGGCCTGACGAGGGAAGGAGCGCACATGGCAGGCAGTGTGATAGTGGACATCTTCGTCTCAGTCGACGGGTGGGCCGGGTCGGACGGGCTGCCGGGATATTTCGGCTATCTGGGCCCAGAACTCCAGGAATGGATCATGGACGAGCTGGCCGCACCGCAGCTCGTGGTCATGGGGCGGCGTACCTACCAAGCTCTGGCGGGGCTTCCGCAGGAGGCACATGGCAAGTCCTGGCGCCGGACAGCCGAGCTAGACAAGGTCGTGTTTTCCCGCACGTTGACGCACGCGGCCTGGCCTAACACGCGGATCTGCAGCCGGGATCTTGTCGATGAGGTCCAGGAAATGAAGGCCGGCGGCAACCTTCCATTGCGCACCTGGGGAAGCCTGTCCCTGGCCCGGCAGCTCATCAGTGCGGGCTTGGTGGACCGGCTGCGACTGATGACCTTTCCGCTGATGGCCGGGCCATCCGGGCGTGACGCGGCCTTTGCGGACATGGCGTCCGCCGATCTTGCACTGGCCGGTCACCGGGTATTGGATGGCCGGGTGCTCCTAGCGGAGTACCGGCCAACTGGTAAAGAAATTCCACGTGCCTGAGCCCGAACACCGGTGCCCTGCGTCAAGCTCGTACGAAGGTCTGAACCGGTTCTTCGCGGCCTGGGCGCCGCCGCGTTGACCGTGTCCGTATCGGGGTTCGGGAGGGCGCGCTGTGGTGTGCGGTCGGCCGATGAACAATGGCCGTATGGTCCGCCGCCCGCCGCAGACGCGCTACGCGCCGTCAAATGGGGCGAAGATCGCCTATCAGGTGTCCGGCACAGGTCCGCCGGATCTGGTTATGGTGCCCGGCTTGGTCTCGCATCTGGACATTCAGTGGCAGCAGACCGCGTACCGCAGGTTCGTGCGGGCGCTGGAGCAAGACACGCGCGTGATCCGGCTGGACAAACGCGGCACCGGTTTGTCGGATCCGGCCCGTGAGCTACCGACGATCGAGGACCGGGTGCAGGATCTTGCTGAGGTCATGGCCGCGGCGAGATCGTCGAGCGCCGTGCTGTTCGGGATGTCGGACGGCGGACGGGTGGCGATTGCCTTCGCGGCGACTTATCCCGGCCGGACGCAGGGCCTGATCTTGTATGGCACCTCGTACCGGGGTCCTCGGGCAGCGCTGTTGCGGCGGTACCGGTCGGTGGTACGCCATTGGGGCGAGGGGCGGTTGGCCGATCTGGTCGCGCCCAGCATGGCGGGGCCGCAGGCGCGTCAGGCCGCGGGGGCGTTCGAGCGGGCGGCGGCCAGCCCGGCCATGGCGGCGGCGTTGATCGAATCCCTGGGGCTGATCGATGTGCGCTATCTGATGAGAGGCCTGGCGGTCCCGACGCTAGTGCTGCACCGAGACGCGGACCTAATCCCGGTCGCCGATGCTCGCACACTGGTCGGCCAGATTCCCGGCGCGAGCCTGAGGGTGTTGCCCGGGCGGGATCACCTGCCGTGGGTAGGAGACTGGCAGGCGGTGATCGAGGAGATCCTGGCCTTCGTGGACCAGATCGCGTCCATCCGGCCCCGGCCGCCGCGGCCCGACCGGGCCGGGACAAGGCCGCCGCGGCCGGCGATGGGCTGGCCGTCGTTGACCGAAGCTGAGCTCCCCGTGGTACGGCTGGCCGCCGAAGGCCGGGGCAACACGGAGATCGCCGCTGAGCTCTTCCTGTCCCGCTACACAGTCGAGACTCACCTCAAGCACGTCTTCGCCAAGCTCGGCGTCGAGTCGCGGGCCGAGCTGGCCGCGCTGGCGGCGGGCCCGGCCGGGCGGCGGGTCTGGGATACCTGATCTCAGGGATGCCCCGGCGCGGCGAGCGGACGATGCTCATACACCGAGGGGCAAGACCCGCGGAAGGAGGCCGCCGTGACCGAGTTGCTGACCCTGCCGCCACCCCCAGAGGCAATGGCGGCGATGGCCGCCATTCCGCGCTCGCAGATCGCCCCCATCGTGCTCGGGACCCAGCAAGGCCCGGACGGCCATCTTGGCCCGGAAAAAGCGGGCGCGATCCTTAGAGCTTGCAGATGATTAACACGCTGTCTTGATCTCTGGAGGCACGGTGATTTCCTCGGCGGTCGCGAGACTGTAGAGGTCGTCCAGGCTGGTGAGCCGGTGCGGGCCGGGCTGGATGGTGTGCCCGGCCTGGTCCAGGAGCTGGCGGATGTCGCGGATGCGCTTGTTGATTGTCTCGGGCCGGACGCTGAACAGGACGGCGATGGCGACCTGCGGGAGGGCGAGGCGCTGGTGGAGGGTGGTGGCCAGGAGCCGGTCGGCCAGGGTGAGGACGGGGCGGCGGCCGGTGCCGGGGGCCGCCAGCCGCGGGCGGTGGCCGCGGCGCTTGTCCAGGCTCGTCTCCCGTTGCTGGTCATGCAGGCTTATCAGCGCGGCGATCAGGGCGTCCCACTCCTCGGCAGGCAGGCCGGTCAGGGCCGGGTGGCAGAGCCAGGCCAGATCGGGGCTGGGCCGGTCGAATGGATCGGGGGCCCCAGCGTCCTGGTCGTATGCCTCGGGGCGGAGGGTGTAGTTCCAGTCGCCGTGCCAGTCGTGGCGGGTCAGCGGCAGGGCGTCCATCTGCCGGTCGCTGACCTCGACTCCGGTGTCGTAGGTGCTGGTGTCGAGTTCGGCGCACACCCGCAGCCCGGTCCGCGTCGTGGTCGCGGCGATGGTCTGCACGATGACTTCGTGGCTGGTCAGCGGCCGTCCCCGCCAGTTCATCGTGATGTGGGAGAACAGCCGGTGCTCCACCTTGTTCCACTTCAACGTCCCTGGCGGGAAGTGGCAGCAGGTGATCTCCAGCCCGGTCTCCGCCGCCAGCGCGGCCAGTTCGGTCTTCCATGCGCGGGTGCGGTAGCCGTTGGAGCCGCCCGCATCCGCGGTGATCAGCAGCCGCCGGGCCCGCGGGTAGTCGCTTCGCCCGGCCGACTTCCACCAGCGGCGGATCGACTCGACGGCGAACGCGGCGGTGTCATGGTCGGTGCCGACGGACACCCAGCCGGCGTTGGCGGCCAGGTCATAGACCCCGTACGGCACGGCCCTGCCCACGCTGTCCCCGGGGAAGTCGTGCGTGCGGGCCGCCACCGGCTCACCCTTAGGCCGCCATTCCCGGCCCGCGTTCTTGAACTCGCCGACCAGCTCTTTCTTCTTGGTGTCCACGCTGACCACCGAATCCGCAGCGCCCTGATGGTCTTTCATCTGCTCGCTGATGTACCGGAACTGCGCATCACGGTCCGGGTGCCGCTGGCCCTCGATGGTCTTGGCGTTGCCCTGCAGGCTGAACCCCTCGGCCCGCAGCAGGTCACCTACGGTGTCGGCGCCGACCCGGTGACCCTGACCGGTCAGCTCGGCCGCCAGGTTGCGGGTCAACATCGTTGTCCACCGCAGCGGCGACATCGGATCACCCCGCTCGTCCGGCTCAACCAGGGCCAGCAGCGCCGGGCGCAGCCCCCGATCCAGCTCGGCGGCCCGCTTGCGCCCGCCGCCCGGCCGACGCGCCCGGCCCAGCGGGTCCGTCCCGGCCTCCAGCTCATCGACCCCGAGGGACACGGTGGCCTCGCGGACCCCGGCCGCCTGGGCCACCAGCCGGATCGCTCCGTGCCCCAGTGCCCGGGCCTCGGCCCCCATCAGCAGCCGCCGCTGCCGCTCATCCAGATGCGGGAAGATCACCTGAAACTTCGCCGCCAGCACCTGCCGGGTTTCATCCATAGCGCCCAATACCACACCAATACGCCCGAACCTGGGAAGCTACGGGTTATTTTTCTGCAAGCTCTTATGCTGCAGGCGACCTTCACCGACCCGGAAGGTTCCCCAGGTTCTGGAAGGCGCTGGTCCCGCTCTTTGAGCTGCTAGAGTCCGCACCCGGGTTCATCCGCCGGTACGGCTTCGCCGACGGCCCGCACAACACGCTGATCGCCTTCTGGCGCACTGCGCAGGACGCCAGGGCCTTCGCCGCCCGGCCCGAGCACCGCGCCGCCGTGCGAGACCTCTACCAGCAGCGCTGGCAGCACAGCCACTTCGCGGCGATCTGGGAGATGAGCTCCAATCACGACCGGGTGATCTTCTGTCCACGCTGCCAGGCCGTCACACCCGTGGCAGCTCGGCGGTGCAGCGGGTGCGGCGCCGAATTGCTCGACGTTTACCCGGCGTAGCCAAAACGCAGGCGCCGTTGTGACATATGCGCCGCCGCAGGAAAGGTAGCCGCAGGAGGAGACACGGGTTAGCAGACTATGGTGACCACTGGCGGCATGTCAGCGGCCCTCCTTCACGACCGCGACGTACCGGTCCAGGTACAAAGGCCAGCCCTCCGGCCCGTCTACGCCGTCAGTAATTGCTTCCATCCCGGACCATGCCGGTCGATGTGCCGGTGCTCCAGCTCGACCCGCGTGCGGGTGGGCGATTCGGCGTAGAACCGCACCTCGACCTCGCTGGTCTGAGCCTGGTCGGTCTCGATCGTCCACCGCGGGCTGATGTCCCAGCTGAATACCACCCGGCCGGGTGGGTCGAAGGCCAGGATCCGCGCCCACCGGCACTCGCTGCCGTCCGCTGCCCGGTCCACGATGCTGCCGCCGACCCGGGGCTCAAACACCGTCTCGGCGATCGGCGCCCCGAGGATGTTGTGCTCCGGCGGCTTGAAATCCCCGAACCGTTCGGTGAACACCGTGAAAGCACGCTCGATCGGCGCATCAACCACGACTTGCTTGCGGACCGTCGCTGCCTCGGTCTGGGCCATCACGCCTCCTCGGCCGGGGCTTCCGCGGCATCGACGTACCCGGCCAGCGCCCGCTGCCAATATGTGTCGAGCTGATCCCGCAACGCTGCCAGCGCGACCGGGTTGAGCCGGTAGATCCGGCGCGTTCCCGCAGCCACGTCCTCCACCAGGCCGGCGTCCTTAAGGATCTTCAGATGCTGAGACACCGCCGACCGGCTCACCGGCAGCCCGGCCGCCAGCTGCCCGACAGCCTGGGGCCCGTCGGCTAGGCAGGCCACGATGGCGCGGCGCGTGCCGTCAGCCAGCGCGCCCCACCGGTCAGCATCTCGGTTAGCCTCCACTAACCGTTAGTTTTATCTAACCAAAGGCGCTGGGTCAAGGTGCGGCAGTTCCCTGCTCGCTTTCATTCCGTAGGCACTGAAGTTTCGGTAATGTGCGGGCTCGAGCGGGGTTATCTCGGGTGGCCAGCATTTGCTCGTCGAAGGTCCAGCTGGCACCCGCGTCGTGTGAACTCTCGGCGCGCCACGTGAACGAGTCCGCCGTGATGTCGGTGAAACGCCACCGCAGGTGGGGGTCATCCTCCGTGCTGAGGAGCACAATGTCGGAGCCGTCGGCCCGGCCGATGAAGCGTCGTACCCGGCCGTTGACCGGTTCGATCCAGGTTGAGCGCCAGGCATCGATCGCGGAGTCATAGAACCGGATGGTCGAGCCATGGAACGCCAGCGGCGGCTGGCCCTCGCCGGGTTCTCCGCGACCTGGCACGATCCAGATGTCCTGTATCGCACGACCGCCCAGTACCCAGCCGAAATGCAGCTCGCCGGTCATCGTGGCGGGCTGCCCGCCTGCGTCAGGCCCGGTCCATTCGAGACGCCAGGAGCCGACGAAACGCCCAAAAAGCATGAGCTTATCGGCGTGCTCGGCCGCCGGGCCGGTGACGTGGAGCGCCTCAACCAGCCCGGTGCCTCGCTGGGTCACATCCGATTTGCCGGTCACTGGTCGTGCTCCTCCTCGCGGGGCGCGTGAAAGGACCTGGTCCAACTCAGACCACCGGTCCGCCGGGTCCGCCGGGAAAGGACCGCTCCAACAGTAGCGCCGACCCTCGAATCGCTGTGCATGGATGGAACCGGAGCCACGCAGACAAACCGGACGCGTGGCCCTCCCCGGGTACTTTCTGTCGACTTCGTACAAGGCGCGGACCTGGCCGGGGACCAAAGGCCGTGGCGCTGCACACGGCGGCCGCATACCCATGGTGGTATGTCGGCGGTCATCGGGAGGACAGCATGAGCTACGGAAGGGCTGTGCGCGACGAGCTACGGGTCCCCACGCGTGAATTGCGGCACGCGATCCCGCGGGTCTACGCGGGCTACAAGGAACTACACGATTCAGCGCTGGCGGCTGGGACCCTGGACGCCAAGATCAAGGAGCTCATCGCCCTGGCCATCGCGGTCAGCAAGGAGTGCGACGGCTGTATCGCGGCGCACGCCCACGCGGCGGTCCAGCATGGCGCAACCCCGCAGGAAGCGGCCGAGGCGATCGGTGTCACGTTCCTGATGAACGGCGGTCCCGCCACGGTCTACGGCGCGCGGGCGTTCGCCGCCGTCCAGGAGTTCTACCGCGACAACACCGGCCAGGACCAGCTAGCCGACGCGCCCAACGGGTATCACCACACCCACTGAGACCGGCCGAGTGTTCCGCGGGGGAGAGGCGGGTGCGACCGGTGTTACCCGAGGCGCCGAAGTGATCGACACTGGAGCCATGAACGAGACGCAGCCAGGCGCTGACCTCACCGAGATGGCCGCCGCCTTGACCCTGGGTGGCCACCGGGTGGCGATCCTCGACCGCGCCCGCATCTACGCATGCGGGATCACCCCGTACGACGTCACGCACCTGGGGCATGCGGCGACGTTCGTCTGGGTCGACACGCTGGCCCGGACGCTGCGCCTGCTAAAGGTGGAACCCGAGGTCTGCCGGAACGTCACCGACGTCGATGACGTCCTGGACGAGGCGGCACACCGGGCCGAGGAACCGTACGACTCGTTCGCGGCGGTCCAGCAGTATTACTTCGACCGGGATATGGCCGCGCTGAACGTGCAGGCCGTCCAGCATGAGCCCCGGGCGCACCGCTATGCCGACCAGGTCATCCGGCTGGCCGCCGGCTTGCTGGCCACCGATGCCGCCTACGTGCGGCGCGGCAGTGTGTACTTCCGCGGCGAGCCCGCCGTCCGCCGGGCCGGACTCAACCGGGATGCAGCGCTGCGCCTGGCCGCAGAATATGGCGGGCGGCCGGACGATGCCGCCAAGGACGACCCGCTGGACGTGGCGGTCTGGCAGGCCGATGAGCCGGGCCACCCGGCGTGGGAGTCACCGTGGGGCCGGGGCCGCCCGGGCTGGCACGCCGAATGCGCGGCCATGGCCCTGTCGGTCTTCGGCACCGGCGTCGATGTCCACGCCGGTGGCGCTGACCTGCGTTTCCCGCACCACGCCTACCACGCGGCGATGGCCGAGGCCTTCACCGGTGTCCGCCCCTACGCGCGCGCGTGGCTGCACGCGGGCACGGTCCGGATCGGCGGAGCGAAGATGGCCAAATCCGCAGGGAACCTGGTGCTCGTCCGCAACCTTGTCGATGACCATCCCGCCGCAGCGGTACGGCTGATGATCCTCGACCGGCCCTGGGACCAGGACTGGGAGTACTCGCCCGCAGTGCTCGGCGCGGCAGCCAGGCGCCTGGAGGCGCTGTACCAGGGGGCCGGGCGTCCGCTTAACGCCTCGGCGGCGGTACCGGAAATCGGCCGACTACTGGCCACCGACCTCAACGTCACGGCGGCCATCGATGTGGGCATCGAAGAAGGAGGAGCAGCGGCGCGCAGCGTGGCCGCGGCTCTGGGGCTCAGCTGACGCGTTCGGGTGACCGTTACGTCGTCGACAGCCGGCCGGTGAGAAGGGCCACTCCGGCCAAGGCGCCGTTACCTGGCGCCCCAGCCGTGATCTCCATTGTAGGGAAGTCGTGAGGATCCACTCCGCTTGTCATCGTGACGGTGGTCGATCCCGAGTTACCCACAACGAACGTGCCGCCACTGACCAAGATGGGGTGGCGTTGGGTGCTGCCGGGTGCGGCATACCAGCACTCATAGACGTCGTTGCCGAGAAGTGGCTTGAGGCCACGCACGCTCAGAACGTAGGTCCAGCTTTGGTCGGCCTGCCGGGCCGTTGCCTTTCCGCTAGCCGCTCCTACGCCAGTTACCTTGGCGGCTGTGGTGGCCTGAAGCGGGATCACGACCGTGCTCTGGCCTCCGCCAAGGCGATGCAAGACGACGATGGCGGCGACGATAATGACAGCAGCGACGGCAACCGCACTTGTCAGGCGGCCTCGATGGCGCCGCCACCATGGCAGGTCAATGACCGGGGCCGAGGTGTCGTCCTCAGTCCCTGGCGGTTTGGCCACGGGCGCGGAATAGACCTGGGTCTCATCCGGAGCCGGCGGCTGGTGCTGGGCGATTGAGTAGATCCGGGTGGGGGCTTGATCCTCGGCTGCCGGCCGGCGGCTCGTTGGGTGATGTCTGGGCACATCGAACTCGGGCCGTGGATCGGGTTCCGGCTCGGGTTCGGCCGAGCCCTCGGCTAGGGCGGCGTTGCGAACCGCGTCCAGAGTCCTGTCCAGAAGGTCCGGCGGTGGGATGTCGGCCGGTGCGGCCAGGGTGAGGCTCCGGGCTACCGGAGCGAACTCAGCTGCCTGTTCCTGGCATTGCTGGCAGGACTGAAGGTGCTCCTCAAATGCAGCGGCGTCGTCGGGGTCCAAAGCTCCAAGGGCCCATCCGGCCGTCTCGGAGTGTTCGAGGGCGTGCTGGGCGTCATACGGCATGGAAACCTCGCTCGACCAGAGCCGTACGCAGGGCCCGCATTCCGTGGAAGGTCCGGGTCTTGACCGTGCCGAGCGGCAGCCCGAGGCGATCGGCGATCTGCGATTGAGTGAGCCCTTCCTCCTGGGCGAGGCGGATCACGTCGGCGTGGCCTCGCCCGAGAGCATCGAGAGCGTCCCGGACCACCAAGCTGTCGAGCATTTGATCAACGGTGTCGGGAATAGGCGGGACGTCTAGGTCGTCGACGGGCATCAGCGGACGGGACGACGGGCGCTTGCGGATGTCGGCGGCGACACTGCGGGCGATGACGTACAGGTACGTGCCGACGCTGGCCTTGCCAGCGTCGAACCTGCCTGCCGTGCGCCACAGCCTCACGAACGTCTCCTGAACCATCTCCTCGGCCAGGCCTCCGTTGCCGAGCTGCTGCACCCCAAAGCGATAAAGCCGTGTGCCATACCTCCGGTAGAGCTTGGCCACCGGGGCTTCAACATCTCCGGCAGCGATCTGGGCAACAAGGTCCGCCTCCTCGGCTGGCCAGTCCGCAGCGTCGGTCACCGACACCGTTAGTTCCCCCCACTGTTCTTACGACGCCTCTCTGCCGAACGGTTCACCGGATCTAGATGTTTCTAGATTTACCCCGATTCTCCGCTGAACCCCGGCTCGGTCCTGGTCCAATCAGCGACCGCCTGGGCTGGGCGAGAAGCCCGAGATCACCGACTTTCCCCAGTATGCACAGGCAATCCCGACATGGGGAGCCCTTCGGCAAGATCCCCTCGCAGCACGGCCACCCACCCAGACGTCCAGGGTCGGAAAAATTTCTTTCCGAGTAATGAACCGCCGCCAGAAAGGCCGTCGTATATCCAGTCACAGCCCGCAAGGGAAGGGCATGAACCGGACGGAGGCCACTATGGGTGCCGTCAAGAAGTTCTTTGACGACCGGAAGAACACGTCGCAGCTATCGCGACTTTATGCCTTTCTCCGCTGGCCGGCCTGCTGTCCGTGGCTTTCATCGTGGTCGGCAACCTGCGTCGATGTTCCCTAGCCAAGGCGGGCCGTGGCCTCGGCTGCGCCCGAAGCTTCACACACATCCGCTCGCATTCTCATTACGAAAAGTAGCGAGCTGTTACTTTAAGTGGGAACGGCGCGTTGGCGGGGCCCAGCCATTTCCACCAGGACTGGGGCGACGGACAAGGGAGAGGTCATGCGAGGACGAGCGGGCCTTCGCGGCGTCACGGGGATTCGTGAGTGGCTTTCCCCGCGCGGGCGGTACGCCGCGGTGGTGGCGGTCCTGGTGGAGGGGAAGCCGCCGGTGACGGCGGCGCACGCTCCGGCGGCGGTTCGTTACCAGGTGACCCATACCATCCCCGTGGGCAACGGCCCGCACGCGGTGGCGGTGGACCCCGATACCCGCACCGTCTACGTGACCAACTACCTTGCCAACACGGTGTCGGTGATCGACGAGGCCACCATGACCGTGACCCGCACCATCCCCGTGGGCAACTGGCCCTGGGCGGTGGCGGTGGACCCCGCCACCCGCACCGTCTACGTGACCAACGAACTCGATTACACGGTGTCGGTGATCGACGAGGCCACCATGACCGTGACCCACACCATCCCCGTGGGCAGCCTCCCGCAGGCGGCGGCGGTGGACCCCGCCACCCGCACCGTCTACGTGACCAACGCCGGCGATGACACGGTGTCGGTGATCGACGAGGCCACCATGACCGTGACCCGCACCATCCCCGTGGGCGCAAACCCGGACGCGGTGGCGGTGGACCCCGATACCCGCACCGTCTACGTGACCAACTACCTCGCCAACACGGTCTCGGTGATCGACGCGGCCACCGGCACGGTGACCTGCACTATGCGCGTGGGCAGCGGCCCAAACGGGGTGGCGGCGGATCCCGCTGCCCGCGCCGTCTACGTGACCAATGGCGGCGATGACACCGTTGGCGATGATGGCACGGTGTCGCTGATCGACGAGGCCACCATGACCGTGACCCGCACCATCCCCATGGGCTTCAACCCGGATGGGTTGGCGGTGGACCCCGCCGCCCGCACCGTCTACGTGGCCAACTTCCTCCGGTAACTCAGTGTCGGTGATCGACGAGGTCACCAGCACAGTAACGGCCACGATCCCCGTAGGCTCCAACCCGGACGGGGTGGCGGTGGACCCCGCTGCCCACACGGCCTACGTGCCCAACTTCTTCGGTAACTCGGTGTCGGTGATCACCCGCTGCATGTGAGGACCCGCCGGACTCGATACCGCCACCGATACCATCGACCGGGTGCTTCGCTGTCTGTCCGGATCGGTTGCCGTCAGCGCCGCCGGTGACGGTATCGTCCTCGGAGGTGGAAGGTTGCATGCCTGTTACTGATGACGTACGGTGCGCGCGACGGCCATGACCTTAGTGGGCGGCGTGGAGGATGGCGCTCTCGCGTACAAGCCCGGAGTGGGGACGTGTGGGGGCGGTGCGGTGAGTACGGATCTGAGCGAGGGCCAGACCTTCGGCGCTTACCACATTGTCGGGATCGCGGGCTCCGGCGGCATGGGCGTCGTCTATCGCGCCGAGCAGCGATCCCTCGGGCGCACCGTGGCTCTGAAAGTGATTCGCCCCGAAACTGCCGAATCCGGCGACTACCGCTCGCGTTTCTTGCGGGAGGCGCGACTTGCTGCCTCGGTCAACCACCCGCACATCGTTTCGGTCTTTGATGTCGGCGAGTACGAGGGTCGGCTCTACTTGACCATGCAATGGATCGACGGCATAGAGCTGCGGGCCCTCATTGATCTCCAGCAACGGCTGGCCCCGGACCGCGTGGTGCGCATCGGGAGCCAGATGGCGTCCGCGCTCCAGGCAGTCCATGATGCGGGCTTCGTTCACAGAGACGTGAAGCCGGCTAACGTACTCGTCCGCGATCTTGGCGGGCAGGATCATTCCTATCTGACGGACTTCGGTATCGCTAAGATGCCTGACGCTCAAGATCACCTCACCCGCACGGGCTGGGTGATAGGCACGGCCGGCTACATGTCACCAGAACAGATCCGGGGCCAGCAACCCGACCCCAGGAGTGACCTCTACGGGCTTGGCTGCGTTGTTTTCGAGGCTCTCACCGGCCAGCGCCCGTTCAGCGGGGAGAACGACCTGGCGGTGCAGCTGGGCCCACGCGAACAGCCCGCGGCCGGTAGCCTCTGCTATCTGTCCGGCTCTCGGACCCAGCTACGACGCCTTCCTCGCACGCGCGCTCGCGGTCGATCCCCATGATCGTTTTCAGTCGGGCCGTGAGTTCGCGGCGGCCCTGCGCTCCGCCCATGCTCAGGCAGCTCGACACCGAGACGCAGCATGCCTGCCACCCCTACCCCGACCCGAGTGAGCTCCCGGCCGTCCTCCCAGCCGCCGCCGGTATCCACCCGGCGGCCGGCTTTCGCTCATCCAATGCGCCGGAGCCGACAATATGGCCGGCCGTGCCGGGGCCAACCGCGCCAGCAGCGCGCACCGCCAACAGCACTCCAGGCGCAATGGCACCTCAGGAAACCGTCCACGGGGGCACGCGCCCACCTCCCGCAACTGTCCGCGCGCGCCCGCACAGGGCTGGCCGGGTAGGTCGGCTCATCGTTATGGTAAGCAGCGTTGTCTTCATTGCATCAGCGACGCTGCTAACCCGCTACACGAACAACGGGACCGGATGGAAGAGCCTCTTGGCGGCGACGCATGGCGATCCTGCGTCACCACTGCGCGCTATGAGTTTCAATATCTTGATCGGTCTTGTGGCCCTTGTGTTCCTGGTCACGATCATAAGTATTGGCGTGCACAGGCGGCTCCCGATGATCGTCGTGGTCGTAGCCGCGCTCGCCCTTATCGGGTACACGTCATACCTGCCCGCTATCGGGGGAGATGGCCTCAGTGATTACGGATCAAGCTATTGGATTTCTCTTGTGGCCGCCGTCGCGATGGCATTCGGAGGCGGATTCGCTTTTGCCCGATCAGGCAGGTCTTGAGCTTTCCCCGGACGCAAATATCCCGCACGCTGGCCAATTCTGACTCCCAGCTGATCGCGGCTTGATGCCAAGCGCCGGGAAGCGCTTCGACGACGTGGCGGCGGGAACGCGGCGCGGCGGCCCGATGGCAAGGTGAACCGTCGGCCCAGGCCGTCGGCGACGTGTACGTCACCGGGACCAGGCGCCGGTGTCCGCCGCGTTCCGCCAGGCGGCCGGATTGACGACGTGATCGCAGCCCCCGGGAGTGCTACCCCGGGGGAGCAAACCAGTCCGCAACCCGGGCAACAAACCCAGGGCCTTCCACGGGCGCGGGGAGGAGACGAGAGGAGCAGGCTTGTGTCGTAGTCACACCCCATGGAGAACGGAGCCCCCATGTCTGCCACGACCGAAAAGTCAGCGGGCAACACGACGATCCGGCCATTCACGATCCCGGTCACCTCCGAGGCGGAACTGGAGGCGCTGCGTGCGCGCGTCGCGGCCACGCGCTGGCCCGACCAAGAACTCGTCGCGGATCATTCGCAGGGCCCGCGGCTGGCGGTCATGCAGGAACTCGCCCGCTACTGGGCGACAGAATACGACTGGCGCAAGTGCGAGGCGAAGCTGAACGCCCTGCCGCACTTCATGACCGAGATCGACGGGCTGGACATCCACTTCATCCACGTCCGCTCCGGGCATGCCAACGCGCTGCCGGTCATCATCACGCACGGGTGGCCCGGCTCGATCATCGAACTGCTGGCGATCATCGACCCGCTCACAAATCCCACCGCCCACGGCGCGAGCGCATCGGACGCCTTCGACGTGGTAATCCCGTCGATGCCGGGCTACGGGTACTCCGGCAAGCCGCAGAAGACCGGCTGGGGCCCGGACCGCATCGCGCGGGCCTGGACCGAGCTGATGCGACGCCTGGGCTACGCCCGGTTCGTGGCGCAAGGCGGCGACTGGGGCGCGATCGTCACCGACGTGATGGCCACCCAGGCACCCACCGAACTGCTCGGCATGCACACCAACATGGCCGGCGTTGTTCCAGCCGATGTCTCAACGGCGCTCGCGCGCAACGTACTAGGGGCCGGCGGCCCGCCGCCATCCGGCCTGTCCGCCGAAGAAAGCCGCACGTACGAGCAGCTGAACTTCTTCTACACGAAGGGCATCGGCTACGGGATAGAAATGATCACGCAGCCGCAGACGCTCTACGGGATCGCGGACTCACCCGTCGGCCTGGCCGCCTGGATGATCAACCACGACGCGGCCAGCTACCAGGACATCGCGGACGCCGTCGCGGGGCACCCCGTCGGCAACCTGACCCGGGACGAGGTCCTCAACAACGTCACGTTCTACTGGCTGACGAACACGGCGATTTCCTCGGCCCGGCTGTACTGGGAGAACACCTACGACTTCTTCGGCGTCAAGAACGTGACCATCCCGGCCGCTGTCAGTGTCTTCCCTAAGGAGATCTACCGGGCCCCGCGCAGCTGGACCGAGAAGGCCTACTCCAAGCTCGTCTACTTCAACGAGGTCGACCGGGGCTGCCACTTCGCCGCCTGGCAGGAGCCGACGCTGTTCACCGCTGAGCTGCGTGCGGCGTTCCGCTCACTGCGCTAGACCACCGTTCAGACGTCTGCATGCACCCTGGTTCGGCGGGGTCCCGGGTGGCTCAACTCCGGGCCACCCGGGACCGCCGCGCTGCGCGCCAGGGGTAACGGCCAGGGACTTGCCCGGGCGCGGCCGCCCGGGCGGAAACGATCCTGGATACCTCGGCTAATTCCAAGGACCAGACAACTTCTAGGGATCTGTCATGACACCACATTGGCCGGTGCCCGCCGGGCTGCACACATCCTCGACCCGGCTGCCCATCGAGAGCAGGCTGCCTTCCTTCGACGGTGCGACCGGATGGCTCAATTCGCCGCCGCTAACCGCCTCCGGCCTGCTCGGGAAGGTCGTTCTGGTCAACTTCTGGACCTACACCTGCATCAACTGGCTACGCCAGCTTCCTTACGTCCGCGCCTGGGCCGGCAGATACTCCGGCCACGGGCTGATCGTGGTCGGGGTGCACACCCCCGAATTCGGGTTCGAGCACGATCTTGGCAACGTCCGCCGCGCTGTGCAGGACATGCGGGTCGAATACCCGGTCGCGATCGACAACGACTACGCGGTATGGAGCGCCTTCGCCAACCACTACTGGCCGGCGCTGTACTTCGCCGACCCACAGGGTCGCATCCGGCACCATTACTTCGGCGAAGGCGAATACCAGCAATCGGAAATGGTGATCCAGCAACTGCTGGCCGAGAACGGATCCACCGGCCTCGGTCATGAGCTGGTATCGGTGGATGCCCGCGACGCGGAAGCGCCGGCCGACTGGGCCGCCCTGAGATCATCAGAGAACTACACCGGCTACGAGCGCACCGAGAACTTCGCGAGCCCGGGCGGCGCGATACCGGGAAAACGTCACGCCTATGAGGTCCCGGCCGAGCTGAGACTCAATCACTGGGCCCTGTCCGGGGACTGGACAGTGGAGGAACAGGCCGTCACGCTGAACCAGGCCGGCGGGCGGATCGCGTACCGCTTCCACGCCCGCGACCTGCACCTGGTGATGGGGCCTGCCGCAGCGGGCGCGCCGGTGCGGTTCCGCGTGCTCATCGACGGGCAACCGCCAGGTGCGGCGCACGGGGCCGACGTTGACGACCAGGGCCGCGGAACGACCGCCGGACAACGACTGCACCAGCTCATCCGGCAGCCCGGCGGCATCACCGACCGCACCTTCGAGATCGCCTTTCTCGATCCCGGCGTCCAGGCCTATTCGTTCACCTTCGGCTAGATCAGGCATTTGCGGCCGGAGGCGATGTGCGGCTCCCCCAGGACACCGATTGGGGCCGGCATGAGGGCGTCCTCATCGATCCTGCCGGTGGCTTGCGGTCCGGCTGCCCTGGCGCAGGCCAAGGCGAATCACCGGGATCCGGTGATGACCTCTCACCTTGCTGGCGATGAGTCTGGCGTGGTCAATACAGGCTCACCCACTACGCGTCCGACTTCCAGGCTTCGAAAGGCAGGCGGCGGCCATGAAAGTAGTACTCACCGGCGCGACCGGGTTCGTCGGATCGCACGTACTGGCGGATCTGCACAAGCACGGCCACGAGGTGACCGCCCTCGTCCGCGACGACACCCAGGCGGCCACCGTCGCCGCCCGCGGCGCCGCACCAGCCGTGGTCGACCTCTACGACCGGCCGGCGGTCGCGAGGCTGCTCCGCGGTGCGGACGGGGCCATCCACACGGCCAGTCCAGGCGACGCCACCAGCGCCAACCTGGACACCGCCGTGGTCGACGCGGTGACCAGTGCATTCGCCGGCACCGGCCAGCCCTACCTGCAGATCAGCGGCCTGTGGATCTACGGGACCAACCCCGCTATCATCGAGAAGTCCGCGCTCAACGCGCCGCCGCTGGTGTCGTGGAAGGTGCCGATCGAACGCCGGGTGCTCGATGCGACCCAGCTGCGCGGCGTGGTGGTCGTCTCCGGCGTCGCCTACGGTGACGGCGGCGGCGGGATTCCCGGGTTGCTTCTGGGTTCACCCCGGGACGACGCCGGCAACCTGATCATGCTCGGCGCGGGCCAGCAGCACTGGGCGACGGTGCACGCCGCGGACCTGGCGGACGTCTTCCGGCGCGCTCTGGAAGATGAGTCGGCCCGCGGCCGCTACGTCATCGGCAACGGAGTCAACGCCACTGTGGCCGAGCTAACGCGGGCGGCCGCGGTCGCCGTCGGCGCGCCCGGAGCGGTCCCCGGCTCCGACGCTGAGGCCCGGGCCCGCCTGGGCGACTACTTCGCCGAGGTCCTCCTGCTCAATCAGGGCACTGACGCGGCCAGGGCCCGGACCGAGCTCGGCTGGCATCCGTCCCACCCGTCACTTTCCGACGAGTTCCGCCACGGCAGTTACCGCAACTAGAGTCGATCCCTGCCCCGGGACGGGGCCAGATCACGGCTTCCCTAGCGGGCGGCGGCTAGCAGCCGCAACTCCCGCGCGCGGTGGACGGCTGAGGAACGGTCGCCCACCTGGAGCTTGGCGTAGATGCTCCGGATGTGCGTGCTGACCGTGTTCACCGACACCGATAGTTCTGCGGCGATCTCAGGCCGCGACAGGTTCGTCGGCAGATACCGCAGCACCTTTAGCTCACCCGCGCTGATCTCCTCCCCCCGCGACGGCACGGGCAGGTCCGTGGGCGCTGGGGACGCGCCGCGCAGCACGTCGAGGATGTCGGCCAGCAGCGCGGCGTGCGCCGTCTCATGCTGCGGCAGCGCCTCGAGCAGCTCCCGGGAACCCGTCATCGCGAACGGCAGCACCAGCCGGTCAGCCTCGGCCAGGGCCAGCGCGCGCTCGGCTGCCTGGTTCGCCGCACGCTGATCCCCCAGCTCACGGCAGGCCAGCCCGGCCAGCAGGCAAGCCTCGACCACCGTGACGTACCCGATGACCGGTACGATCCCATCCAGCACATCCCGGGCCGCGGTGAGCGCCCCGTCCGGATCGCCGTCCGCCAGGCAGATCACCGCGCGGGCATTGCCGATCTCGCCTGACCCGGCCCGGTCGTCATCCAGCGCGGCGAGCGCCGCGCGGGCCGCACTGGTCATCCCCAGGCGGGCCTGGGTCGCCAGCAGCCAACCCGTCACCTGGCTCGCCAGGGCATGCGAGCCTGCTAGCCGTGATCGCAGACGTTCCGCCGCGCTGAACTCTTCAAGCGCCTCGTGCTGGCGGCCGCGGCTCGCCCGCAGTATCCCGGTCGTATGGTGGAGCAGCAGCCTGATGTCCGGCCCGGTGTCTGTTTGCAGGGCCTGCGCGGTTCGGTGCAGCCATCGCTCGGCTTCGTCGAACTGGCCTAGCCACACCATCGTGCCGGCCAGCGTGACCAGCGCGGGAGCGATCACCGGTTCCGTGCCCCAGCCATGCCGCTCGGCGAGCGTTATGGCCTCGCGGCAGCACCGCTGTGTGGTGGCGAACGGGTGGACCTTCGAGGCGAACCCGAGCTGCGCGAGGCAGGATACCTCCAGGTAGGGCCGGCCGATCTGGCGGGCCAGAGCGGCTCCCTCTCGCAGGTGGCGTTCCGCGTCTGGAAGCGCCAGGGACCATGCCTCAACGGTCCCCAGGTTCATCAACGCCACCGCCCGCAGGTCGCTGTCCAGCGCGATGTCCTCGTCGGACTGCCCGGTCACCGGCGCGGCCAGGAACCTGACCTGGGCCACGACCCCGGCCAGGTTACCGCGCCGCCTGGCCAACGACAGCTGCAGTGACGCGAGCGCCACCCGGAGGCGGTGCCGGCGATCCGGCGGTGCGGTCCCGGCGTAGGTCTCAGCGACCGCCAGGTAGGCGGCCGCCTCATCCAGGCGGCCCTGTACAAGGTCACCTCCCGCGTGCACCAGCGCTAGCTCCGGGTACTCCTCGCCTGGCGGGAAGGCCCGCGCCAGCGCCTGCATGGTCTGCGCGGACCCGTCCAGCGTCAGGCTGAACGAATGATTGGCGAGCAGCCGAGCCGCATCCGGCCAGTCGCCCGCCGCCTGGGTATGCCGGATGGCCTCAACGACGTGCCCGCGCTCGCTGAACCACCGCCCAGCCCGCCGGTGAAGCTCCGGCACGTGATCGGGCAGCGTCCGGCGCAGCTCCAGCCGGAGCAGATCCCCAAACAGGTGGTGATAGCGGAACCAGGTCCGCTCGGGGTCAAGCGACACCACGAACGCGTTCGCATCCTCGAGCTCCAGCAAGATCCGTTCCGACCCAAGGCGGCCGGTCAGCAGATCCGCCAGCTCACCGTTGACCCGGTCGAGCAGGCACGTGCGCAGCAGCAGATCCTGGACCTCTCCCGGCTGGCGTTCCAGCATCTCGGCGAGCAGGTACTCCGCGACCGCGCGGTTGGTGCCGGAGAAGTCCGCGACGAAACGCTCTGGGTCGGGGTGACCAGTCAGCGAGAGCGCCGCGAGCCGCAGACCCGCGGCCCACCCTTCGGTCCGCTGGTGCAGCAGCGCCGCCCCGGCCTCCGACAGCGTGATGCCCGAGGCGGCCAGAAGCTCGCGGGTTTCCCGCGCGGTGAACGTCAGATCCGCCCCGCGGATCTCGGCCAGCTCGCCGGCCAGGCGAAGCTGATGAAGGCGCAGCGGCAGATCGTGGCGTGTCGTCAGCATCGCGTGCACGCCATCGGGGAGGTTCGTCAGCAGCCGGGTGAGCTGACCGAGGGTCAGCGGCGCGTCCAGCTCGTGCAGATCCTCGATCACCACCATGACGTCGCCGCCCGCGCCGGCAAGCTCGGAGAGGATCCGGCTGACCATCGCCGGCGCATTAAAACCTGGCGTCGCCGCCGGCGGCTCCGCGCCGCTGGGTGCGTCACAGACATGGCGGACCGCGTCGAGGAGGGCCAGCCAGAAGTCCTGCGCGTCTTGCTGGTCGCGCCGCACCTGCATGACTGCGAGCCGGTGCGGCTGACCAGGGCGGTCTGCCCACGCGCGGAGCAGCGACGTCTTCCCGCTGCCAGCTGGGGCCGAGATGATCGTGACCTTCTTCGCCGCCGCCCTATCCAGCGCCGCAAGTAGGTCACCCCGGTCGATCAGCCGGAGAGTTGCCGGTGCCACTTCACAAGTGTGCCTTGGTCGCGACGGTTGCCACGATAGCGCCGACGAGGATTCTCGCCTCCTTTCCGTCCGGCACCTGGTCCCGCCGGTCACCCGACCGCCAGCGGGGCTGAGTCAGGCCGTCGGCCAGTTGCCGTAGGCCGGGAGGATCGCTCCGCTCACCGGCGCCGCGGCGTCGCTGACCAGGTGCTGAGCACGTCTCCCTGGCCGAACGCGCCGATGGTGTTCACCAGCACGTCGGGCGGCCCCACCTCGGCAGCGATCCGGTCAACGACGTCCGCCGTCAGGGCCGGATCCGTCGTATCGGCCACTTCAGGGCGCACGCCGTCTGGCAGGTCACGCAGGGCCGCCTCGTTCCGGTCGACCGCCACCACGGTAAGGCCGGTGGCGGCGAGAGCCATCGCCGTCGCGCGGCCGGTCGCACCACCGCCCCCGGCCACGATCGCAACTTTCGCGCTCACAGCATCTCCCTCGAATTCCCGGCACGGCCGCTGACGGTCGCGCGAACCTGGATGACGACCCCAGCCTGGCCACCAGGCAGGTGAACGGTCATCACCGGAAACAGGTGAGAGTGAGTCGATCGCACGCGGGAGTCCAGCCCGGCCGGCAGTCACCGGATTCCGGCGATGCGGGCTCACCTGCGAGCCCGTTAATCATGGTGTTATGGACTCGGCACCCGTCCTCTACATGATCCGGATTAACGGGCACCTCGGCGCGACGATTCTTTCCGCGTTCCCGGCGATGACGCCGCGGCGGGACGGCCCGGACACGGTGCTCACCGGGCTGCTGGATCGATCGGCCCTACACGGCGTACTGGCCGAGATCGACGCGCTCGGCCTGGACCTGCTCGAGGTCCGTCAGCTCACACCGGAGCGCGAAATACCAGCACCCCATGACGGGCGCTCACCGTGATTGGTCAGCTCGGGGCGCACCGATGACAACTGTCGTTAAAGGAGCGCAAGGGCCCGCGTTGCGTAGCCCGCCGCGGCCCGGGCGGCCGTAGGGCTCACGGTGGCCCAGTCGCATCACGACGCGTGGGTTTGAGCCCGGGTGAACGGTGGCCAGCCGCGGGATCAGCGTCGTCGCCGTGGCGCCGAAATCCTGGGCGCCGGCCGGGTCGTCGGGGCTGCCCGCGGAACGGCCCTCGAACAAGCCGCCGAATGGCGTCACCCAACGGAGGAGCGCGCCAGCGCGGCGCCGAGGTTATCGATCACGCCGAGCTGGGTCAGGATGATCGAGCCTTCGGGGTAGCAGTCGAAGCGCTTTATCTTGCCGTCGGCCAATTCAAAGATGTCGCAGCACGGCGCGTCCATCCGCTTGCCGGTCGGCCGCAGCGTCCCAGCGGGCAGGTGCAACGGGCCGAGGTGGGTTCCCTGCAAAGCCAGCTGAACCACCACGATGACCGGCACAGCCATGACCAGCACCGACCGCGCGCTGAGCACGTTCAGGTCATCGAGGTGAGGGTTAAGGCGGGTTAAGGCCCGTTGCGGGACGGGCGCGACAGGCCGAGAGCACGGGCCCGGTCGAGGGCCTCCAGGCGGCGGTAGGCGCCGAGCTTGTCGTACAGGTGCCGCATGTGCGTCCGGACCGTGTTCACCGATCCCGTGGCTGCAGGACTGCCATCGGTCGCCCCCTGGGACGATCGATGGCAGCTGCTACCGTCACGGTCAGGCGTTGACCTCAGTGACGATCTCGAATCCCGTCTCCTCGGGGGGTGCGGTAAAGCCCCCCTTGATGCCCCGCTGCATGCTCGGCATCAGCACCGAGTCACGGAAGTTCTCCCAGTTGGCCTTCGAGTCGTAGACCACGACAATGGTCCAGCCGTCCGGGGACGGCCCGGCGGCGTGGTAGAGCTGGCCGGGCGGCAACGTGCCGTCACTCGGGTGCACGGCCGCGACTGATGCTTCGTACTGCTGCTTGGTTCCGCCCTTGAACTGGTGGATGATGCCATAAGTCATTGGGGTGCCTTTCGCTGATACGGTGATCGGCGCGCCGCCGCGTGCGGCACGCCGATCGCCCAGGTCTGGTTCTTCGGTGCTGGAGTTCAGCCGTTGGGCTACGACTCGACGAGCAGGACGACGGTGTTCAGAAGGACGCTGTCGCTTTTTGCGGTGGCGGCACCGTCCTCGGTCTGCAGCCAGGCCACGAACGCGTCGACGTCGGGCACGTCGGCGCTGATGGCCACCCGGGCCGGGTTGGTGGGGTCGGTGTAGGTGCGGATATTCGTGATGCCCAGCTCCCCGAACCTCTTCTCGCGAAGGTCCGAGCTGAGCCAGTGATCGCGGTCCGTCACCTGGTGGTAGCCGATTACGGCAGGCATCTGGGTGTCCCCCCTTATCCCCGGCGCCGGGCGGCGCCGTTGACAGCATCCTGACGCCAGGCCGCCTCAGCGGCGCATCACGGGCGCATCACGCGCGCTTCACGCCCCCAGGCCGCCGATCATGGCCAGCATCCCCGGCAGCCCGCGTGCGGCGCAGATTCCCTCGGCCGCCGCGAGCCACGCGCGCGCTGGGTCGTCAGCCGGCCGAGCGCTCGGCGGCGGGCCGCGGCCCGGGCGATCAGGATCGCGGCGCGGTGGTAGTCCCACTCGAAGGCGCCGGCGATCTCGAGTGCGGCGCTAAGGTGCTGGTCCGCGGCGTCATGCCGGCCGAGCAGGGACGCGAGCCGTCCCGCGTAGGCGGCGACCGGCCCCAGGTTGGTGGCGACCTCGCCGGTGTATGGCTCGATGATCGCGAGGAGCTGGGCGGCGGCGCCGAGATCCTCCAGCTCGATCGCGAGGATGGCGTAGCCGAGCATGGATGTCATCCACATGAGGTCCGGCTGGACGTTCCGGAATCCGGCGGCCGCTGCTTCGCCGAGGAGGTCGCTGGCGACCTCCCTGGGGCCGCTGGCCACGCTGACGATGGCGTGGGCGAGGTAAAAGGTGAGCTGCACCGGCCCGGCGCCGATCGCCTCCGCGACGATCGGCGGCAGTTCAGCATGACGACCGGCGATGGTGGCCAGCACGGCCGCCTGCCCGGCGAAGACCGCGACGCCGTTGGCGGCACCCATGGCGAGGCCGAGCTCCACCGTCTCTCGCCCCAGCTGATCGGCCTCGGCGAAG
Organism: uncultured Actinomycetes bacterium; assembly: GCA_963775825.1. Classification (GTDB taxonomy): domain Bacteria; phylum Actinomycetota; class Actinomycetes; order Streptosporangiales; family Streptosporangiaceae; genus Bog-532. The sequence continues at coordinate 136,468 of CAVZKY010000050.1, read as the reverse complement.
CGGGCCTGCATCGTGGCGACGAACGCCTCGTACCAGCCCACCGTCCAGGTCATGTACGGGGCGCCGATCTGGTCGGCGATGGCGTGCAGCCGCCCGAGGCTGCGGGCGGCCCCGGCTGGGTCGGCCAGCTGGATGGCGACGGTATAGGCCGCGGCGTGCACGCCGAATTCAAGAGGCAGGTCACCGGCGGCCGCCGCGGCGGCGATCGACCTCTTGGCGACGTCGGCCCGCAGCCGCGTCGCCGCACGGTCGGGGCCCCAGAGGGCGTACAGCACCGATGAGCAGATCCGGGCGAGAAGCGCCGGATTGGGACTGGCATCGGCCAGCGCAATGGCCTCGCGGGCCAGCCCGGTGCGCCGGGTACCGGCCACGTCGGAGACGAGGTTCTCGGCCAGCAGCGCCAGGAGCCGGGCGCGCGTGGCCGGATCGGCGTCGACGACCTCGAGGGCGGACTCGACGATCGCCACCTGCGCCGCGGCGGCCGGGCCGGGCCGCAGGAACCCGCGGTCGGTAGCCAGGGCAGCCTGCGCCACGATCGCGGTGGCACCGCAGCCGCGGGCCAGCGCCGCCGCTTCGGTCAAGGTCGCAAGGGCGCCGGGATCGTCGGCCTGCTGCTGCGCGTGGCCCAGCCGGACGAGGAGATCAGCGTGTTCGTCATCGGGAACATCGAGGGCGGCGCCGTGGTCCAGCGCCGTCCGGTACCACCGGGCCGCTTCGGCCGGGGACAGCTGCCTGGCCGCGTAATCACCGGCCGTCATCGCCCAGTGCCGGGCCTCGGCGGGCAGTCCGCCCAGGCTGTCGTGGCGCGCTATCTGGGCCGCGAGGCCAATCGTGACTGCGCCAGGCTGTTTGGCCAGCACCTCGGCGGCTTGCGCGTGCAGCCGCCGGCGCCGGCCGCGCGGGAGCCCGGCGTACACGGCGCGGGCCACCAGGACGTGCACGAACCGCAGCGTCCCGGCGCGCGCCGGGACATCGGCCAGCAATCCGGCGGCCTCGGCCGCGTCGAGGGCGTCCAGCGCATCGCCCTCGGAGATCCCGGCCAGGTCAATCACCGCGTTCACCGCGAACTGCGTGCCGAGCACGGCGGCCGCCGAGAGCACCTCGACGACCTCGTCCCCGAGGGAGCTGACCCGGCTCCAGAGCAGATTGCGCAGGTTCGCCGGGACATCGTCGCCCGCCGCGGGGTCGGCGAAGTCGACCTCGGCCGCAGCGAGGGTAAGGCGCCCCGACTCCGCCCAGTGCCGCGCCAGCTGGGCGGCATACAGCGGGTTGCCGGCGGTCTGATTGCGCAGCCGGGCCGGCACCGCCGGGGCGACCGCGGTCGCGTCGATCGCGAGCAGCGAAGCCGTCAGGCCGGCCAGCTCGTGCTCGTCGAAACCACCCAGGAGAATGCGGCGCCCGGGACGGCATTCGAGGTCGGCGAGCGCAGCCCGCAACTCCCTCGAGCGCCGCTCGTCCGTGTCGCGAGCGCTGAGGATCAGCAGCACCGGCACGTTGACCAGCGCACGGCTGAGGTGGCGGAGCAATTGCAGCGCGGTTGGCTCCGCCCACTGAATGTCGTCCAGCAGAACGACGAGCGGGCTGATCGCGGCCAGGCGCGTCAGCACGTCGCTGACCGCCTCGAACAGCAGATACCGCTCGGTAGCGTCGTCGCTGATCGCCGCGCCGGTGACTTCGACGCGGCCGGCCAGGCGTGGCGCCATGCGGACCAGGTGCCCTCCGCAGCGCGTGGTGAGGGCCCGCAGCACGTCCACCGGCGCATACTCCACCAGATGCCCGACCAGCGAGCGGAACGGTTCCAGTGGCACGGCGGGGCCGTCCTGGCAACGTCCGTAGGCCACGACCGCCGAGCCCTCGTCCCGTACCGCGCGGGCGAACGCGCCTAGCATGGTCGTCTTGCCGATCCCCGCCTCGCCCTCCACGATGACGGCCCGCAAGCCCGACCCGCCTACCTGGGCCGCCTCTGCGGCCAGCAGCTCCAGTTCGCGGGCTCGTCCCACCACGGCCGGCCCCGCACCAGCTCGGCCTGCAACGGCAGCCAGCCGTTCCCGCGCCAGGACGATGGCCTCGCGGGCTGCGGCGATCCGGACCGCGCCGGCTGGGCCTGCTCCCCGATCCCGATCCGTGCTGCCGCTGCATCTGTCCCATCCCACCCGGCGGCGAGCCGCCGCTGGATGTCACGGACCTCGGCTGATGGTTCGGTGCCGACCCACTCGGCAAGGTAGCCGTGGTACTCCCTAAACGCAGCCAGGGCGTCGGCCAGCCGCCCGGCGCCGCCGAGCGCCCGGATCAGCAGGCCCCACGCCCTGTCCCGCAGCGGGTTCATCGAGACGTGCGCCCTGAGCTCGGCGATCGCCTCCGCCCACCGCCGCGCGATGATCAGCGCGACGGCGTGGTCCTCGATCGCCGACGCGTGCAGCTCGGCGAGCCGGGCAGCCTCAGGCCCGGCCCAGGCCTCGGCCGAGAACTCCTCGAACGCCGGGCCTGTCCACAGCGCCAGCGCTCGTTCGAGCGCCCCGATCCGATCGTCGCCCGCCCCCGGCTGCAACAGCGAGGCGGTGAACAAGGCGGCGTCAACGGGGGCGGTGAGACGATAGCGGCCTTGCGACGCGACGACGGTGCTGCCCCCGAAGCCCTTGCGGAATCGCGACACAATCGTGCGCAACGCGCCCGGCGAAACCGCAAGCACGTCACACAGGAGATCCACCCGCAGTGCCCGCGGGGCGTCCACGGCCAGCCGGGCAAGCAGCCGACGCTGGCTCGCGCTGGGCAGATCGAGCACGCGTCCCGAGGTTGTGACGACCTGAATTGGTCCCAGCACGCGCACGAACGCGATGTCCCCCACATCGATGATCACCCTCCCCATACTGTCCTAACCAGGGGAAATGCGACAGCTGCGGGCTCAGCTCCCGGATCGCACCGATGGCGGGGGCCGGCCGGGACGCAGCGGTACCAACTCAGGCGTTCGGTGCGGCGGCGTTTTCGAGCAGTTCGTAGTGGCCTGCCAGAGCCGGTGCTCGCGGCAGACCTGAAGCGGCTGACGTCAAGGTGCTCGCGACGACAGTTACGATCATGCGGTGAGGGCGCTGATCAGGCGGACGGGCGTGGCCGTCACCGGCATGTTCCAGTGCGTCGTATCCGTCCGGGTGAATGAAGGCCTGCTGCGCATGTGTCCCCTGCGGCGGCTGATCGCGCGGGTCGAGGTTGTCGCATGATCTATGATCAGCTCACCCTCCATCGGTGCGCGGCAGCGCTGTTGCTTCTCGCGATCAGCGTGGCGCTCATGGTGATTGCGCAGCGCCGCAACTGGCGGCCCTCGCTGGTGATAGCGATCTCCACCGCAGCGGTGCTGCGGCTGGCGATGCTGGTCCTCGCCTACCGCACTCAGCCTTACGATCTTGTGAATGACTTCCAGGCCGCAGGTGTTGCTGTCCTGCATCACCACGACCCGATCCTGGCCAACCGGCAAGACGGGTGGGGGTCCCTGCCCGTCTATGCCTTCGTGCTGGCCGGAGCAGCCTGGACGTCTTTGCACCTGCACGTGTCCTGGCTGATCATCGCCCGGATCCCGGCGATCTTGTGCGATATCGGGGTGGTCGTGCTGGTCGGCGCAGTTGCCGGGGCCGCCGGTGAGCGGGCGGCGCTGCGCAGATTCCAGTACGCCTGTAATCCGCTGGCCATTCTGGTCAGCAGCGTGCACGGCCAGCTCGAGCCGGCCTGCTTTCTGTTCGTCCTGGCCGCGTTCCTCGTCGTCTTGCGGGCCGGCCCGCACGTCGCCGGCCTGCCCGCCGTCGCTGCTGGCATCCTGCTCGGCCTGGCGATAGCCACGCAGACATGGCCGGCGGTGTTCGGCCCGGCGCTGCTGCTCGCCCTGCCATCGTGGCGCCGTCGTATGCAGTTCGCGGCCGGAGCCGCTGGAATCTGGGCGCTGCTGTTCGCAACGATGCCGCTCACCGTCGGCACGCCGGTCGCCAAGCTGCCCTACATTGCGAAGCAGCTCGTTGAGACCCACCCCAGCATCGGGAGCTGGGGCTGGTCAGGGGTGTGGGTGACCGTTCACCCGACGAAGCTTCCGGTCTGGCAGGACCCGCTGTGGCTCAACGCGGGGTCAATTGGGACCAAGGCCGCCGTCGTCGGCGCGCTGCTGGCCGTATGGTGGTGGCGCCGCGCCCACCCGCTGGATGTCGCCACGGCCACCACGACCGCGCTTGTGGTGATCACGCCCTCATTCGGCAACCAGTACCTGCTCTGGCAGGCACCATCGGCTACCGCCCGGCCAACCCGGCTGTCGATACCGCTGCAGATCGCGCTCGGCGCCTACGCGGCCATCTTCTACCTGCCGATGCAGATGCTGACCTGGCACAACTGGGAGATGGTCAATGACGTGATGATGTTCGTCAGCCTTGGCGTCATCGCGTTCATGATCGCCGCCTTGCCATGGCGGCGGCGGCAATGGCAGCCACTCCAGCCGCAGCAGCAGGGGGCTGAGCACGCCTCCGGCGCAGCAGCCTCTCCCGGAACCGGGCGGCCACGGTGACCAGCCGCGCGTATCGTTCGGTGCCGATGACCGGCTCGAGCACGGCGACCGCCGTCCCCGGGCACAGCGACCTCGTGCAGCCGCCCGGGCTGGAGCACGTGCTGGCCCGGCCGGGAGCCGGGTGGAGCCGTCGGCTGACGGGGAGGGTGGCGTGCCGGCTGTGACGTGTGGTGCCGGTCGTTCGGACATGCGGTTACTTCCTTCACGAGGGGCCCAGGTCGCCGATACACTGGCCGGTTCCCTGCGCGGACCTGGCATCTCGCCACTTTCCTGCGGCAGTTTCCCGGTGCCTGGCCCATCTTATACTTGAAATATTAAGCTAGAAATATTTTTCTAGCAATGTCTTTCCCTTTTACCGAGTAAGAAGCTGGAGTTTCCTGGTCTTCCAGCCGCAAGGCGGTGCACAGACCGGTGACCGGCCAGTCGGACTGTGCGGTTGGCCAGTGTGGGCTGGCCCCGCGGGCGTGACAGTCGATGGGGTAGGGCATCACGGCATCAAAAGGCATCAAGGCATCAAGGAAGGAGAGCGTCATGGGCTCGAATGAAAACCCGGCGCCGCATCACGAGACCCCCGCCTTGGGGAATCCGGATCTGCCCCAGGAAGGCATGGTGAACATCACCGGGGATCCGGCCAGCGCGACGATGACGGGACCGCGGAACCCGGTGCTGGAAAGCCAGTTCCCCAACGTGATCACGGCACCGGGGACGGACATCAGCACTCAGCCGTTCTTCTGGTCCTCGTTCAACATCTCGCCCCGGCGCCAGCAGCGCGGTGGCTGGGCCCGCGAGGTCACGCAGGCCGATTTCGCGATTTCCAACGAGATCGCCGGCGTGAACATGTACCTCGAGCCGGGTGGCATTCGTGAGCTGCACTGGCACCAGACGGCGGAGTGGGCGCTCATGACGGAGGGCAAATGCCGGGTCACCACCCTCAGCCGGGAAGGGATGCCGAGCGTCGAGGATGTCTTCAAGGGAGACCTCTGGTTCTTCCCGACCGGGCTGCCGCACTCCCTGCAGGGAGCCGGCCCGGACGGCGCGGAATTCGTGCTCGCGTTCGACGACGGTGCCCAGTCCGAGAGCAACACGTTGCTGCTGACGGACTGGTTCGCGCACACGCCGCCAGACGTGCTGGCGAAGAACTTCCGGGTGGCCCAGGAGACCTTCGATGACATTCCCCTGCACAACCTCTGGATCTTCCCCGGTGACGAACCAGGCGATCTCGAGGCGGACCAGGTCGCGGCGGGCGTCGAATGGGGCTCGACGACGCCGGTGATCTTCCGTCTGTCGCAGTCGAAGCCGGTGTACGAGAACAGCGGCGGCAGCATCCGCATCGCGGACAGCACGAACTTTTCGGCGTCGAAGACGGTGGCGGCCGCCCTGGTCACGGTCAAGCCGGGTAGCATGCGGGAGCTGCACTGGCACCCGAACGCCGACGAGTGGCAGTACTTCCTGAAGGGTTCGGCGCGGATGACGGTGTTCAATACCGGTCCGCACGCCAACACTACCGACTTCCGGCCCGGCGATGTCGGCCTGGTCCGGCGCAATCTCGGCCACTACGTCGAGAACACGGGCGACGATGACCTGGTCTTCATCGAAACGTTCCGCAGCGACCACTACGAAGAGGTCTCGCTGGCCAACTGGCTCGCCCACCTGCCTCCGAAGCTCGTCTCCGCGCACCTGAACATTCCCGGGGAGACCCTGGCGAAGTTCCCGCGCGGCGCGCAGGGAATCGTGCCGCTGCCATAGCCGGGTGTGCCTCCTAGTCGTGAGCGTTGGCCGAGCCGCCGCCTGGCGGACGGATCCGGGGCCGGATCACGCGTCGGTCGAGCCAGGCCGACCGCGACGCCGACCGCGACGCCGAGGACCGTGTCCGCGAGCCGGAGGATCGGCTGCTCCCAGGCGCCGTGCGGGTGCCCGGTCTGGGAGTTTCATAGTGAGTTCTCGTCAGAAGTCAGCACGGCTGGGGATCAGGCCGGCTAGCAAGATGTCCGCGGTTCTGCGGAGCCGGGGCGCCAGGTCGACGCATGCCCGGGCCAGCGCCGGATCGGAGGCGTAAAGCTCGGTGAGCGCAGCGGGCGGGTTCGCGATCTGCCACGTCGCCCCGGCCAGGGACGCCACGGCGGAGACGACTTCCCGGCACTCGGTCACGGTCCGGTCCGCCAGGACTCCGTGGATGAGCTCCGCCGCCTTCTCGATGACCTGGAGAGACGTGAGCTTGTAGCTGCGGACGGAGCCGGCGGATACGTTGCGCTCCAGGTTCAGGGGGGTGTGGGCGATGAGGTCGCAGAGCAGGGGGCGTTCGGCGAAGCTGCGGGCGAGCACGTCAGCCACCAGTCCCGCGTCGCCGGGGGCAGCATCCTCGAGCCCCGCGAGCAGCGCGCCGAGCCAGTCATGCCAGGCCCGGGCCGTGAGCTCGAGGAAGATCTGCTCGCGGGTCTCGAAGTAGCGCAGCAGGGCCGACTTGTGGATGCCGACCCGGTCCGCGATGTCGGCGAGGCTCACAGCACGCACGCCGTCACGCAGCGCGAGATCGCCGGCGGCGCCGAGGATGGCGTCGTGGCGCTGCTGCTTCTGCTCGGGGCGGCGGGCCCGCTGGTATGCCTCCGTTGTCATGGCACTCTCGATTCTACCTAACGAACCGTCGTTGTGTTATTATCAAACCGCCGTTGCGTTAACTGCGCTCGTCGCCCTTTGAAGGGATGGAAACGCATGCCACAGGTCTTTTTTCTCACTGGAAGCGGCCGGGGACTCGGCCGGTCCATCAGCGAGGCCGTGCTGTCGGCCGGGCATTCGCTGGTCGCCACCGCGCGCAACCCCGACAGCCTGGCCGACCTGGTGTCGCGTTACGGCGACCAGATCCTCCCGGTGGCCCTCGACGTCACGGACCCGGATGTGGCGCAGGCCGCCGTGTCCCTGGGCGTCGAGAGGTAGCGGGCTAGACACGGGCTAGGCGCCTGCGCGGTCAGATCTGGCGGTCGCGTCCTTCCCAGTACGGATCGCGCAGCTTGTGCTTGAGTACCTTGCCGCTGGGAGTACGCGGCAACGCGTCGATGATGTCGACGGTGCCCGGGCACTTGTAGTGAGCCAGACGCTCCCGGGTGAATCCGATGATCTCCTGCTCGGTCGCCTGCCGGTCAGGCCGGAGAACGACCATCGCCTTGACGGACTCGCCCCAGTGGTCATCGGGAATGCCGATCACCGCGACCTCGGCCACCGCCGGGTGCTCGGACACGGCCTGCTCGACCTCGGATGAGTAAACGTTCTCCCCGCCTGTGATGATCATGTCTTTGACCCGGTCGGAGAGGAACAGGAACCCGCCGTCATCGACATGCCCGATGTCACCGCTGCGCAGCCAGCCATCCGCGGTGATCGCCCGGGCGGTGTCGTCCGGCTTGTTCAGGTAGCCCATCATCTGCTGCGCCGACCGGAACCAGAACTCCCCCGGCAGGCCGACGGCGGCGTCCTGGCCGGCGGCCAGGTCCACCACCCGCACCTGCGCGCCGGGCAGCAAGGTACCCGCCGAGCCAAGCCGATCCTCCCGTGCGGCGTCGCGGTGCGCTTCCGGAGACAGGGCACTGATCACCCCGGCCAGCTCGGTCAGGCCGTAAACCTGGACGAAGTTCGGCTGGGGCCACGCCGCCAGCACCTGGCGCAGCATCGGAAGCGGCATCGGCGCGGCGCCGTAAAGCAGGTACGTCAGCCCGCTCAGCGCGGCGATCGCCTTCTCGCCCGCAGCCAGCAGCGCAGCCAGCACCGCGGGCACGAGGAAGGTATGAGTGACCCCGGCGGCGAACGCCGCCAGCAGCGAAGCTGGATCCGGCTCGCGGGTGAACGTGGTGGGCACCCCGGCATAAATGCCCAACAGTGCGTAGCAGATGCCGCCGACGTGGAACAGCGGCATCGCGACCAGGTTGCGATCACCCGGACCCATCGGCGCTACCGGGGCCGCGTTCTGGGTGTGCGCGACGATGTTGTGGTGCGACAGCATCACGCCCTTCGGCCGGCCGGTCGTCCCGGAGCTGTACATCACCAGCCACAGATCATCCGGGGTCGCCTCGCGGCTGCGGCTGGCCGGCCGGGCGTCGGCCAGGAACGGCTCATAGGCGTCGTCCGGCCCGCCTGCCACGATCACCTCGGTGATGCCCGGGAGCCTGTCCCGGATGGCCTCGATCGCGGGCAGCAACTCGGCCCCGGCGAACAGCACGCTGGCACCGGAGTCGTTGATCACGTAATCCAGCTCGCCAGCCGCCAGCCGCCAGTTGATCACGACGCTGACCGCACCGAGCAGCCCGGCGCCCAGCGACACCTCCAGGCACGCCGGGTTGTTCTTGTCCAGGAACGCCACCCGGCCGCCACACCCCAGGCCAAGCGCGGCCAGGCCACCGGCGACCCGCCGGATCCGGTCGTCCCACTGCGCCCAGGTCCACCGCACCTCGCCGTAGGTCAGCGCCTCCGCGTCCGGCTGCACCACAGCCCAATGCGCGACTGCGTCGGTAATGAACTCCACTCCTGGCGGTGCCACCACGGTCATGACGCCCTCCCCCGGAGCCGGCCAGCAGACTTTTAGCGACCCACCTGCTACACTGGCCGGTCCACCGCCAACTCGCAATAACTCCGGCATCTCCGTCGCCGCACCCGCGGGCGCCATTCCCGACCGCGATCGTGATTAGTCCTGTGCTCCCGAACCTGGGATATCCGGCCGCCAGTGCTGCAGCTCGTCCGCTGCCTTATCCAGGCCAAGCTCTTCCAGGGGGCTGCCCTGCCCCGTGCGCAGGTGGCGCAGCACCCTCGCCATGAACTCATCCAGCTCCGCCGTGACCCTCTCCTTGGGCGCGGGCTCCGGCTTGTCATCTGTCATAGAGATAGCTTGCCACGGAAAGGGCTCCACCCATCGTTCCCGGGAGGCGGTAGCCGACCGGGGCCGCACGGTTGCGGGAGCGTAGTCAATAACGCCGAAAGCGCTCCCCACAACGGAGAGCACGGGCAGGCCGGTGGCGGCAGGCAGTTAGGAGGACTTAGGCCCCTGGATAGGGGCCGGAAACGGGCTTGCAATGAGGCCCCGGTCATCGTGGAGGGTCAACCATGAATACGGCAGACGATGTACGCGATCACGAAGCGCGTTGCGGGCCGCTCCTGGCCAGGTTGTGGATGCTCGCTGTCGGCGCGGCCGACGCGCCGCTGGCGGACGGTATCGCGGGCCAGGTCACCAGCGCAACCAGCGCAATTCTGGCCGAGGTGAAGGCCGCCGAGCGTGCCGCGCTGACCCCGGCCGCCGGCGACCGGACTGCCGGGACCCGGCCGCTGCTAGCAGCCCGGCTGACCCGGCTGGAGCACGCTGCGGATGACGCAGTCGCCTCAGCGCGTGACGGCAATGCGGTGTCGCTGCGCGACCAGTTGCGTTGGTTCGGCACGCTGACATCGGCGATGTGGACGGTCCAGCTTTCGGTATGCGACGAGGCCACGGCACGGGCCAAGCCCGGCAGACAGTCAAACGCCGACGGTTCGTGACCTGGGCGGAACAGGTCGGTGTCCACGCGCACGTTGGGGGCGACCTCGGCGGCAGGGGCGAAAGTCCCAGCGGACGCGAGCAACGGGTTAGCGGGGCTTGGGCCAGGTCATGCCCGAATGGGCCAGGCACTGAAGTGCCTGGCCCGGGGCTTTTGACCAGGGACTCCACGGGCGCGAGATTACGACTGGCCCGGCGCCACCCGGTGACGCAACCTGGTCAGACGAACAGCGGATCGGCCGCCGTCCGGTGGGCCAGCGCGCTCATCGCGGCGTCGTCCGGCGCCCCGGTGAACCGGCTGGCCGCGTCAAGCACTCGCGGGAGCAGGTCCACGTCCCCCACGCTGTCGAGGAATACCCCGGGGCGGCCCATCGCCCACCACACGGCGAGATCGATGTCGTCCTGCTGCGCGAGCGGCTCGTACCACGTCGCCCGGGTGTGCGGCAGGCAGGCCCAGGGGCGCAGCGCGATCGACTTGATCGTCTGCACCGCGATCCGCCGCTCCCGGCAGGTCTCGTACAGGGCGTCAAAGTTCTCGGCGTAGTACGGGTTCTGCATGGTGACGAAGTTGTACGGGAGCAGCACCGAGTCGAAGTCGAACCGCTCGAGGCTGCGCCGGTGCGTCGCGGCGATCTGGCTGCCGTGGCCGGTGACCCCGATCCAGCGGATGAGACCCTGCTGCCGGGCTTCAAGGGCGGCCTCGAGCGCCCCGCCAGGGCTCAGGGCGGTGTCCCACTCGATCGGATCGGCCAGAGCGTGCAGCTGCCAGAGGTCGACGTGGTCGACGCCCATCCGGTCCAGAGACCGGTGCAATTCCTCCCGGGCCCCCGCTGCGGTGCGCTCGTCGCCCTTGGTAGCCAGGAAGAACCGGCCCGGTTCGCGCCGCAGCCACGGCCGGATGCGCACCTCCGCCTCGCCGTAGGACGAGGCCACGTCCAGATGGTTCACCCCGTAGCCGAGCAGGACGTCCAGGGTCTCGTCCGCGACCCGCTGGGAGACCTGCGCGAGAGCCGCCCCTCCGAAGATCACCCGGCTGCTCTGGTGGCCGGTGCGGCCGAACTCTGCCTGTTCGATGGGCACGAGACCTCCTGAAGTGCCATGAACTGAATCTGAGCGTACAGCGAAGCGTATAGTCCGAATCATTTGACATCCTCCCCGTCTGCCTGGCGATGGGTAAACCGGCAGTTGGCAATAGCGCGCCATGCGTCCCACCGGCGGCGGCCCGACGCCAAGGCAGATCACGCCGGCGCGGGCCCGGGTGACGTGAGAAGGGAACGGCGTGCCTGACGAGCTTGACGCGCTGGCCGGCCAGCTGACCGAGCGCCTGGCCGGATTGGGCAGCGCCCTGATCGCGTTCTCCGGCGGGGTGGACTCCTCTCTGGTCGCTGCGCTGGCCGCCCGGGCGCTCGGGGAACAAGCCCTCGCCGTCACCGCCGTCTCGCCGGCCCTCGCGTCTGGCGAACTGGACGGCGCCCGGTCGGTGGCCCGGGCCGTAGGCGTCCGGCACGAGCTGATCAGCACGGCCGAGCTGGAGCGCGACGACTACCGGCGCAACGACCGTTTCCGCTGCTACTACTGCAAATCGGAGTTGTACGAGCGGCTGGCCGTGCTGGCTCGGCGCCGCGGGCTCGCCGCCGTGCTGTCCGGGGCCAACGCCGATGACACGGGTGACTGGCGGCCGGGGCTGCGGGCGGCGGCCGAGCACGGTGTCCGGCATCCCCTGCTGGAGGCGTCCGTGGGGAAGGACCAGGTGCGGGCGCTGGCGCAGCACCTGAGGGTTCCGAGCGCGGACAAGCCCGCGTCGCCCTGCCTGGCCTCACGGCTGCCTTACGGCACGCCGGTCAGCGCCGACGTGCTGTCCCAGGTAGACCGGGCCGAGCTGAGCCTGAAGCAGCGCGGCTACCGCGAACTGCGGGTGCGGCATTTCGGTGATCTCGGCCGAGTGCAGCTCGGCGCGGCGGAGCTGCCGCGCGCGGCGGACCCGGACGAGCGCGCGGCGGTGCTGGCCTGCGTCCGGGCGGTTGGATATCAGCGCGCGGAGATCGACGAGCGGCCGTTGCGGTCCGGTTCGCTGAACCTCGACATCACGCCGGTCAGCCGTGCCGGCTGAGGGCGTACCGCTGGGCGAGTTCGCGCTGCTGGACGTGGATCGCCGACGGCGGACGGGCGTCCCGGAAGTGGTTTTCGGCGAAGGCAAGACGCCCGAGCAGATCTTCGCGCTGCTGGCCGAGTTGCGGGCCGGCGATCCGGAGGCGCCGGCCCTGGCCACGCGCTGCCCCGCGGGCGTGCTGGACTGTGCGGCCGCCCGTTTCCCCGGCGATGCCGTGCACGCCGATCAAGCGGCCGGAACGGTCGCCGTTGGGGCCCTGCCGCCCGCGCGCGGCAACGTGCTGGTCGTGACGGCGGGCACCACCGACCTGAAAACGGCCCGGGAATGTGCGGCGACGCTGGCCGTGCTGGGCGTGCATGCGGACGTCCTCGCCGACGTGGGCGTGGCCGGGCTCGGGCGGCTGCTGTCCCGGCTCGACGACCTGCGCGCCGCCGAGTGCGTGGTGGTCGTGGCCGGGATGGACGGTGCCCTGCCGAGTGTGGTCGCCGGACTGGTCAGCGCGCCGGTGATCGGCGTGCCGACCAGTGTCGGCTACGGCGTCGCGGCGGGCGGCCTGGCCGCGGCGGCCAGCATGCTGGCCTCCTGCAGCCCGGGTCTGGTCGTCGTCAACATCGACAACGGGTTCGGGGCGGCCGCGCACGCCGCCAAGATCATCCGCACGGTTCACCGGTGACGGACCGGCCGGGTGCCGCCTACATCGACGCGACCGCGGGCGTGTCCGGTGACATGCTGCTGGCGGCCCTGCTCGACGCGGGCGCCGATGTGGCGCGGGTACGCGGGGCCATTGCCTCCCTCCGCGTGCCCGGTCTCGGGCTGCGGACCGAGACCGGCCGCCGGAGCGGCCTCGCGTGCCTGCGGGCCGTGATCACCACGCCGACGGTAACCGACCGCGAACGGCACCTGGCCGACGTGCTCGGGCACGTAGGCGCCAGCGATCTGCGCCCGGCTGCGGTGGATCTCGCGACCCGGGTCTTCCGGCTGCTGGCCGAGGCGGAGGGGGCGGTGCACGGCAAGCCACCCGAAGACGTGCACTTCCACGAGGTGGGTGCGTTCGACTCACTGGCCGACGTGGTGGGATCGGCAGCCGCGCTGGATGATCTCGGACTGTTGCGGCCGGGGGCCGTGGTCTGCTGCTCGGCGCTGGCCGCCGGAACCGGATTCGTCACCAGCCGGCACGGCCGCCTCCCGGTGCCGGCTCCCGCCGTCCTCCATATTGCCGCCGCCGCCGGCCTGGACCTGGCCGGCGGCGAGCTGACCGGCGAGCGCACCACCCCGACCGGGGCGGCCCTGCTCGCGGCGGCGGCCACACCGGGCGGCTTTCCGGCCATGACGGTACGCGCGGTAGGTACCGGCGGCGGTGGCCGGGACACCCCGGACCGGCCCAACATCACCCGGGTGGTCGTCGGGGCGGCGTCCGGCGCGGAGCGGGATCTGCGCGAGGGCGACGTGACCGTCGTCGAGAGCACAGTCGATGACCTCGACCCCCGGCTGTGGCCCTCGGTCCTACAGGCGGTGCGGGCGGCCGGCGCCTGGGACTGCTGGTGCACCCCGATCGTCGGCCGGCACGGCCGCCCGGGGCAGGTCCTCACCGCCCTGTGCGCTGAACCCGTCCGTCGCGCCGTGGCCGCCGCAATCTTCGCCCACACCGGGACGCTCGGCGTCCGCTGGTCCCGGATGAGCCGGCTGACCGCCTCGCGGACATCGGTGGAGGTGGAAGTAGGGCCGTCGGGCAGCAGCCAGATCGTTACGGTCAAGGTGGCCAGCGCCACAGATGGCGTCGCAGGCTTCGGAACGGCCACGGCAGAGCTGGCCGAGGCGGAAGCCGCCGCCCGGGCCCTGGGCTGGCCGGTCCGGGCCGTCTGCGAGGCGGCCGTCGCGCAGTACCGCGCCCAGGTGGGCCGCTCCCGCTCACTCGGGCCCTGAGCGAGCCATGACAGGATGCCGGGCCTGTCTGCCCGGACATCCGTCCCGCGCATGGTTTTGGCTGGGACGCCCGTGATGCCGGGTCAGACAGCGACCGCCCGCCGGTGCGTGCCATCGACCGGCTCGTGTCGGCCGTTTTCGGGTGGCCGGGCTGCCCGCGCGCGGCGGCAGCCGGTCTGGCCAGCCGTGCGCGCCGGGGCGGCTAGTACCCCGCGGCTGTAGCCGCGCTGGTGGTGGCCCGGCGGCCAGGGCTCGCGCTGGGCCACGATCTCTCGGGTGGCGATGAGATCTCCAAGACCCGGCAGAACGAGCTTCACAGCCTTTTGGTTTGGTGAGCGTGGCCAGGCCACGCATATGCCGGGCGGAATGGCGGCCGACAGCCGGTGACATGTGCCGCCAGCGGAGCGCCAGGGCGCAGGCCGTCAGAGCGCCCAGCCCGCCGCCGAGAGCGATGACCGTCGCGGGAGGTATGACCTCGGCGGCGGCGCCCGCCGCCATGAGGGCTCCGCCTTGGCTGACGACCGTCCCGATGCTGGCCAGGCCGAATGCCTGAGCCCGGCGCTCGTCTGGCACCCATTGGACAAACGCGGTGTTCGCGGCGATCTGGTAGATCGCGAATGTACCCGACAGCGCGAAGATCGCCATCGAGCCGGCCAGGCCCGGGCGGAAGACGGTCAGTGGCAGCACGGCGCAGGTACACACGGCCATCGGCCCCATCCAGCGCAACCGGGTCAGCGGGCCGATGCTCTTGGTGAAGATCGGCGTGACCAGGACGGCGCCGACCTGCCCGGAGGCGATGACGAGCCCGGCGGCTACCGGCCCGCCGCTGAGTCGTGCGGCATACGGAGCCGCGATGCCTTCCGGGATCGAGTAGAGCGCGATCAGCCAGCCGAGCATCATCAGCGTGCGGATCGACTTGTCGCCCAGGAGCAGCCGGGCTCCCTCGCGCAGCTGTTTCAGCGCGTGGAAATCGGGCTCGGCGGTGGCCGGCCGAGCGCGGGTCCCGAAGCGGACCAGCACGGCGGAGGCGGCGAACGTGGCGGCATCCACGCCGAGGGCCGCCCGGGCCCCGATGAGAGCGACCGTCACCCCCCCGACGGCCGCTCCGGCCACCAGCGCCACCCGGAAGGTGGTCTGCATGACCGCCGCGGCCAGGGCATAGCGATCGCGGCGAAGTATGTCGGGCAGGATCGCGGACCTGGCCGCCTCAAACGGCGCCTGCGCCGTCGTGGTCAGGTACAGCAGGCCGACCAGGCCGACCACCGGTGTCCGCGGGATGAGCATCGCGGCGACCAGGAGCGCCCGGATCACGTCGCAGGCGACCATCACCTCCCGCCGCGGCAGCCGGTCTCCGAAGCCGGAGAAGAACAGGCCGCCGATGATCCAGGGCAGATAGCCCGCCGCGTAGGCCAGGGCGGCCAGCAGCGGTGAGCGGGTTCTGTCGTAGATCAGGAGGGTCAGCGCGACCAGCGCGAGCCGGTCCCCGCCCTCCGACAGGATCTGCGACGCCCAGAGGGCGCGGAACTCGCGGACGGTGAACACGTCGCGGAAGGTGGCCTGTCGTGCCGGGAAACTGCTCACGGCGACCCTTTCATTCCGGCGCCGCGCGAAAGTCACGCACACGGCCTAACCGGCTACCGATCGCCATAGTGGCAGATATCGCCAGCCCACTCGCTGGCCTTGGTTTGATATACGTCAGCTGACCGATGTTTCCCCCCGCACGCCCGGCGGGGAGCGGCGTGCGGCCGCTGGACCGGCGCGAGCTGGCGTCGATCACGAAAGATACGCGGGCCGCCGAACGGTTGCTGGCGCTCCGCGGTACACGATCAGCGCAGGTGAGGGTCAGATCGGTCCCGGATGGACGGCTGGGCGCATAAGCCGCGGTTACTTGACGCCGGGCCATTACCGACGGTTACCCGGCTCCCGCGACAGGCCCTTTGCTTCCGATATCGGTCAGCTGACGGATGTCTCGCTGTGCAACTTGCATGAGACTTGCTCTGCAAGTAACGACGTCTGTTCTTCTACCTCGACCTGTTCCCCAAGCATCCGGAGGTGCGGGACATGTTCCCCGTCTCGATGGGGGCACAGCGCAGCCATCTCCGCCGCGGGCTGAGGAAGCTCGTGGAAACTGGCCGACGTACGCGTGACCGGCACCGGGTGGCGGTAGAAGTTCGGCGTCGTGTCGAAGTCCTGGTAATGGCGGTGGAAGACCGGGGTCGCCGAGGATGCGGCGGGCGGCACGATCCAGGTCCAGTCAGCCGGGCACGTCCGGCCATGTCGTTCTTCCCGCTCCATGTGCTGGAGAAAGCGGACCGACTCGGTGTGATGGTCGGTGATCGCGACGCCGGCGGCGCTGAACGAATGCAGGACCGCGAGGTTGAGCTCGGTCAGTGCCTTGTCTTTCCACAGGTTCCGGTCGTTAGCCGTGGAGAGGCCCATGTGGCGGGCAATCACCGGCAGCTCGTCGTAACGGCCACTGTCGCCGAGGTCACGCGATCCGATCTCCGTGCACATATACCAGCCATTGAATGGCGCGGCCGGATAGCGGACGCCGCCGATGTCCAGGTACATGTCGCTGATGACCGGTACGGCGTACCACCGCAGCCCGAGGTTGGCGAACCAGCGAAACTCCGGATGTTCGATTCCTATCTCGAGCACTGCGTCGTCGGGTACCTCGTGCATGCTGACCGGCGCGCCGGCCTCCTGCACGAGCAGCGGAAGTATGTCGAACCGCCCGGCCGGGCGGCCGCCGGGCCAGCCCAGAGCGCGGGCCTGCCGGGTGAGATCGGCGCTGGCCGGGTCCCCGATGACGCCGCCCCCGACGATGTCGTAGCCCGCATACCGAACCAGCTGGGAGCTGAGGATCCGCGGCCCGGGGCGGTCCGGCGTGTCCGGCGCGAACACAGTGATCATCGGCCGGACCCGGCCATCATTGGTCGCCTCGCGAAGGTGCGTCACCGACTCGGTGGCGACGTCCCGTGCCGCAGTGACCTCGCGGCGGTCCCGCACCCGCAGGCTCCGCCAGTACAGCCGCCCGATGCATCGCGAGCTGTTCCGCCAGCCAACACGCGCACCAAAGGCCAGCTCGGCTGGGGTGTGCCAGTAAGTACCCGACGCCTCGATCTCGCGGTGAACCTGCCGGATCCGCCGCTCGGGCGGCCCCAGGCCATTCTCCGCGTGGAACAGCGTGATGAACTGCTCGGCGCTGGCCAGCAGGCCGTCAGGAGCAGGCCGGTCAGCGCTCGCAGGTGCAGACGGGCCATCGGCCACGGCAGCAGACGGGCCACAGCCCGGCAGCGACAAGCCACCCATGAAGACCTCCCGGGTAGGGTCGGGCTGCTGCGCCCCCCGAGGGCGGGCGGCCAGCGGCCTCCGGTTGCCGGGGAATGCAGCACCATCGAGCACTACCAGGCTGGCCGCTCATCTTGCCCTCGCCTTGACGCTTACCTTGCACCCCGGGTCGCGCGCCGGGTCGCGCATCGAGCCGGAGAACCGCAAGCCGCAGAACCGCGGCGGCACGCCGGGCTAACTGCAGAACCGCGGCGGCACGCCGGGCTAGGAGATGCGAGCGGCAACGGCGGGGGCGATGGTCTCGATGCGTATCCGCACCGACTCCGCCTCCGGCACGCCGAGCCGTTCGAAGACGTCCAGCGCCTGCCGCAACGCAATCCGCCCGGCATCGAACCGCTGCGTGTCCAGCATCGCTTCCGCGCTTCCTTCGAGGATCTTGCCTTCCTCGAATGGCTCGCCGATCTCTCGGGACAGTCTGAGCGCGGCGTGATAGTGCTCAAGCGCTTCGCTGTACCGGCCCGATCCGCGGTATATATCGGCGATCATCCGCAGGGCGATCAACTGCTGGGACAGGTCCCCGATATCTTCTGCGATCGTGCGCGCCCGCTGATGATGAACAAGTGCCTCGTCGTAGCACGACGCGCTCTGGTAGATAGCGCCGATGTCATTGAGCACGTCGGCTTCACCCGGCAGGTCGCCGATGTCCCGGTATATCGTGAGGGCCCGGCGGCAGGCCGTCAGTGCTTCGGTGTAGCTGCCCTTGTAGCGGTGGACGCCGCCGATGTTGTGGTGCAGGATCGCCTCGTTCTGCGGTCCGCCTATCTCACGAAATATCCGCAGGGATTCCTGATAGGCGTCGAGCGCGTCCCGGTGATAACCATTGGACAGGTGCATCGGGCCCAGATTGTTCTGCGCCTTCGCTTCCCCGCGTCGGTCACCGACGTCACGATAGAGCGACAGCGCTTCCCGCATCGATGCGTTGGCCTCGGGATAGCGGCCCAGGAACCAGCAGGCGATACCGGAATGGCTCAAGGTATCAGCCGTGCCACGCGAGTCCGCGGCAGCGCGGTACAGCAACCGTGCTTCCTCGAAGTAGGCGAGCGCCTCACGCGAACGAGCGGTGCGCTGGTGAGCCAGGCCTATCTGGTCGAGGGCCGCGGCCTCGCCGCTCCGGTCGGCCAGCGACCGGTAGATCGCCGCGGCTTCCTCGGCCAGGGGGATCGCCGCCTCGTGCCGGCCGGTCTGCTGGCGCACCGCGCTGAGTGCCAGCGCCGCCCGCGCGATCCGGGCCGGATCAGCGATATCCCGGCTGGCCTGCAGGGCGAGGGCATGGGCGGCCGCCGCCTCGTCCCAGTACGCCCTGATCTCCATGAAATCAGTCAGCAGGTCGATGAGGTCGGCGCACTTGCCCTTCCATTCGTGCCGGCCCGCGTAGCGCGCGGCCTGCAGGATGTTGCGCCACTCCGATTCCAGCCAGCCTGCCGCGTCTTCCTGCGTCCCCAGCGCCGGAATCCCAGCGGACAGCTGGGCCGGTGGCACCGGAGCCCGGCGCCGCAACGGGTGCAGGACCCGGTCGGCCCGGTCGGCGGTGAGCAGGTAGTAGTCGAGGAGCCTGCTCACGGCCTGCCGCTGCTCGGTCCCGGGGTCGTCTTCCGTGGCGCGCGTGGCCGCATAGCCGTGGATGAGGTCGTGGAAGCGGAACTGCTCGCCGGGGATCTGGGTCAGCAGGTGATGATCCAGCAGGGCGACGAGTGCCTTCTCCGCCTCGGCGAGGGTACAGCCGGCCAGCGCGGCCGCGGCCACCAGACTGAAGCTGGCGCACGGACTGATGCCAAGTCGCCGGAAGAACTGCTGGTGGTCGGGCTCCAGCGCACGGTAGGACAGATCGAAGGCGGCTATCACCTCGGGGCTGTCGAGGGCCGCCACACCCGTATCGCCCAGCCGCGCCGGGGAGTGCGACAGTTCTTCGATCAGGCCGCTGAGACCAGGCCGGCCATCTTGCGCGATGCGGCCGGCGGTGAGCTGGATCGCCAGCGGCAGCCGCCCGCTCAATTTCACGGCCGCCGCGATCTGATCGGCGTCCGCGGCCCGGCTCTCGCCCACGATCCGCCGGAACAACGTGATGGCCTCGTCGACCCGCAGGACGTCGAGGGTCAGCGAACGGCCGCCGAGGTCGGGAAGCCTTCGCCGGGTGGCAATCAGGATCAGGGACCGGCTCAGCACCGGCAGCAGCGGGCCGATCTGGTCATGCCCGGCCGCGTCGTCCAGGATCACGACGGCGCGACGCCGGCTCAGGTGGGCCCGCCACAGTGCGGTGCGCTCGCCGACGGTCTCCGGTATCTGCGCGGCCGGCACGGACAGCATCTGGAGCAGACGGTACAGCGCCTCGGCAGGGTCGAGCGAGGGGCTCCCGAGATCGTGGGAATGAAGGTTGAGGTAGAGCGTCCCGTCCGGGTACTGCCCGGAGACCAGGCGGGCCGCGCGGATCGCCAGCGCGGTCTTTCCCACGCCCGGCATGCCCTCGATGACGGCGATCCCCGGAATGCCGCCCTGCTCCCCGGTAAGCGAGGCGAGCTCTTTGTCGCGGCCCACGAATTCCGCGGTCTCGGGCGGAAGGGTGTCGGGCGGTGCCGCGCCGGCCGGACGCCGGCCGGACGGCCTCACGGCCAGCCCGGAGTCGCGGCCCAGGATGCGCTGATGAAGCTCGGACAGCATCGCCCCGGGCTCCGTGCCCTGCTCCGCAACCAGGCGGCCGCGGGTTTCCCGGTAGAGGCTCAGGGCGTCGGCCGGCCGTCCGCTCCGGCAAAGAGCGGTCATCTGGTGGGCGACGAGCGTTTCGTCCGACGGGTACTGAACCAGCATCTGGCGGAGTTCACCCACCAGATCGGCGTGCTGGCCAAGCTCCAGCTCGCACCCGACCCGCTCCAGAATGGCGGCCCGGCGCTCTTCCTCGAGGGCGTCCCGCATCCGCGCGGCCCAGTCACCGGGAATCCCGGCCAGCGCCTCGCCGCGCCACAGCGTGTCCGCTTCGCGCAGCAGCCCAGCGGCCTGCTCGTAATCGCCACTGGCCGCGAGGGCATCCGCCTGCCGGCGCAGCCGCCGGAACTGATGCACGTCGACCGTCTCGGGATCGACTTCCAGCAGGTAGCCCTGCGCCCGCCCCACCAGCCGCACGTCGTCTCCCACGGCCTGCCGGAGGGAGGCCCGGAGCCTCGCCACGTAGACCGAAAGGCTGTCCCTGGCCTTGGGCGGAGGCTCCGTATCCCAGAGCCGGTCAATGAGGGTCTCGACCGGGATCAGCGCGCGTGGCGCCAGCAGCAGCATGGCCAGGATGGATCGCGCCCGGGCGCGCCCAAGATCCTGGCGCCGTCCGGCCAACCAGAGCTCAATCGGTCCTAGGGCTCGGAATTCCATGATCGCCTTGCACCTTCTACCGACTGTCGAGAGGTCGTAGCTGATACCCGAACAGGAATGTGCCGAAGCATCTCTTTCGAGGCTAATACCCAAGGCCGGCATTTCCCACCCGTAGCCGCGGGGAATTAGCGAGACAGCACAATGCCCTGCCCCTAGCCCGGGCGCTGCCTTGCGACGCAACTTTCACGGCAATTTCAAAGCCGGACCACCCGTCCACCTGGTGCGACATCTTTCTGCCGGACTCCATGCCATCCGCTGGCATCCGGATCGGCCGGCGGCGAACCGAAAGATCATCCCAGGGCCAAGTAAAAGCCCGGTAGCCTGAACCAATTTTAGCCGAAATCGCCGCCTTGACCGATTTAGCGTGACGTGCACATAGATAAGGTGGTGTGCACATATATAACCACGTTCGGACTCAGGGATCGCACCAAGGATGGGCGGGAAAATCGTCGTGCGGACTTGCCCGAATGGCCCATCACGAAGCAGATAATGCGGTAGCTTCGGTATTGAGACGGTCTGCGCAGACCTCATATCAAAGTTACCGATAAGGGGATCGCCTCGATGACGACTTATCAGCCGAACAATACGGGAATTGGCCCGGCCGAGGGCCTCGCGGAGGTAGCGCGAGTCGATCCGCCGCGGCGGGCGGCGCGCGGCATTCTCATTCTGGCTCTCGTGCTCGGCGGCCTCGGCGCCGAGGGCGCCGCAACCTCGGGCCACAGCACCGGCGACCAGGCAAGTACCCAGCACGCGGCGGGCGGCAATCGTCCCGCAGCCAGCGCTTACCTGACCAGCTCCTCCGTTCACGCCAAGCCTGATCGCTTTATGTATTAACCCAGTATCGCGCTCAGCAGTTAGCCGTCCGCTAGGCGTGCTAGACGCTTTGCTGAGCTGTTCACCGGCTCCAAAGCGGAGCCGGTGAACCCCAAAGTGGCCGATTTCTGCTGCCGTAACAGCAGAAATCGGCCACTTTCGGCGCGCCAGTTAGCGCGGCTTTCAGCGCGCCAGTTGGTGCGGCGCCCTATGGCAGTCAGGGCCCACGGCAGGCCGGGCCAGGATCGGGGCCCGGATCATATCGTGGCGCTGCCCGCATCCTTTTATTGGCGCCGGTATCCGTTGTTACCATCAATCGGCAGATGCCCGTTACCATCAATCGCCCGTGCCCCGGCAGTTGTCTTGACTTGTGCTGCTTCCTGGAGTGAGGCTGCTTCCTTGCGCTCCCACTCCTCAATACCGCGCAGGATTCCCTCGGTGTAAGCGCGCAGGTGCGCCCGGTAGACGCCACTGTAGGTGCGCAAATATGCCAGTTCCGCCTGCGCGGCCCGTTGCTCTTCGTCGGACTGCGGCGGCGCGGCCACATCCAGCGCGGAAACTGCTGCCTCACGGGCCTTGGCGTGTGCGTCATCCAGGATCATGTCCGAGTGCTGCTGGGCGTCCTGCATGATCTCATCGCGGCGCCGTTTGGCCTCCTCGGTCAGCCGGCAGCTGTAATCCTGCGCATCGGCCACGTACTTCTCGGCGGTGACCTGCGCGGTTGACAGTATCCGCACCGCGTGTACATGCGCGTCTGCCTCGCCGAACAGGACCGGCTGCGCATCATCGTCGACCTCTCCGGCGATGATACGGCGGCGCAGCCGCTGAACCTCCTGCCACAGGGACGTGCGTTCGTTCACCAGACGCACGAACTCGGCGTGCACCCCGCTGAGGAACTCCCGGACAGGCCCTTCCTCGTAGCCACGCCGCCCCAACCGCGACGCAGGAAATATCACGGTCTGCAGCTCTTCGGGGCTCATCCGGCTCTGCTCGTCGAACCATGCTGTGGTCAAGGCTCGCTCCACCCGAAATCCTCGATGTGTATGTGATCCGCCGGCATGCCCGCCGCGGCCAGCTGGGCGGCAGCGTCCCGGACCATCTGGGTCGGGCCGGCCAGGTAGGCGTCGTGGCCTGACCAATCGCCATGCCGGGCTACTACATCCGGAAGGCTGCCGGCCTCGCCGGCGAACCTGGGGTCGGCCGAAACGACTGGCGTGATGGTCAGCCACGAGTACTGGGCGGCCATCTTCTCCAGGCTGTCCAGGTCATAAAGCCCGTCGGCGGTCCCCGCACCGAAGAACAGGTGCACTCTCGGCGGCTGCGGCAGCGTGGCCGCCTGGTCGAGAATGGCTTTCAGCGGGGCCAGCCCGGTACTTCCCGCCACCAGCAAGAGGTCCCGGCCGGAGACGGGCTGACTCAGCGTGAGAACGCCGACGGGAGGCCCGAGCCTGAGCTCGGTGCCAGCGATCCTCGTGCTGGTGAGCGCCATGCTCACGGCGCCGCCGTCGATCAGCCGGATGTGAAATTCGAGCAGCCCGTCCTGGCGCGGTGCGTTCGCCATGGAGTAGTAGCGCCACAACCTGGGGCGGCTGGGGGATTCGATCGCCACGGACTGCCCCGGCAGGTAGTCCATTCGCGGCTCCGGCTGGACGAGCAGCACGGAGACATCGAACGACCTCCGGTCGTGGCCCACGACCTTGCCCCGCCACCACGGCGGCCGCACCAGTTCGTCCGCGCTCGCCGCCGCCGTCATGACGGAACCGATGAGCTCGTAGGCTGCCGTCCAGTCGGCGGCCAGCTCCGGCGTCCAGGCCGGCCCGGAGAAATGCTCCATGGTCGCCAGCAGGCTGGAGCAGACCGCGTCATAGTGCCCGGCGACAACGCCGAACTTGCGGTGATCGCGGCCCAGGCCCTGGAGAAACACGGTCAGATCAGCAACGTTGTCCACCTGCGAGACGATCTTCAACAGCGCGTCGGCGAAGTGGTCGCGCTGCGCCGTCATCGAGACGGGGAACATGTCCCGCACCTCGGGGTGCTTCAGGAACAAGTCGGAGTAGAAGAAAAGTGGTAGCTCATCACCGTGCACCGCGACATGGCCGAAGCTTTGCCGTAGCCGGGCAACGTCCAACGTCCCGCCTCTCTCCGTCATCGCCAAGCTGGCGGCTCCCGGCACGCTGACTTGCGGCCCGAGGATCGGCTCACCTGCCGCACGCCGGTCATGCCCTCCTTGCAGAGCAAGTCTCATGCAAGTTGCACGGCGAGACATCCGTCAGCTGACGGATATCGGAAGCATTGGCCGCCGGCCTTAACGCCGGCTACGAAGAAGCAGCCGGAAAGCAGAGGTACACGAACTGCCGATCCAGGCCTGCGGCGGGTAAACAAAAACGGAGGACTCGTTGGAGTCCTCCGTTTTGTTCAGACCAACGGCTATCTCTACCGGGCACTACGCCTATGCCGGTACGGTCACTCCGCGGCGACTCTACCGGGCACTACGCCTATGCCGGTAGGGTCACTCCGCGCCGAAGCTGTCGAACTCGCCGTTTCGCGCGCCGCCGAGGAAGGCATGCCATTCGTCCGGCGTGAACCGGAGTACCGGCCCCTTGGGATCCCTGCTGTTGCGAAGGCCGATCGTGCGACCGGGCAGGCTCGCCACCTCCACGCAGTTGCCGTTGGAGAAACTTAGAGAGCTCTTAACCCAGTTAGGACCCGAATCCGGCCTTTCGGGTGAATTTCCGAACATAGGTCTTCCCACGATTACCTCACTGATTGTCGTATTCTGTCCCCAGCATGTACAGAGTGTGCGTTGTATATTACCCAACGTAGTGACCCATTCCTCCTGAGGTTAGCAGGCATCACTCTGGCATGCGTCGTATCTGTAGACTCAGAAGCACTACGGTTCAGTGAAAGTCTGTGGTGCCGGTGGTTCACGCACACCTCAGACGTGCTCAGGCATGGCTCCGCCCCGCAACCCAGCGTCGCTGATCAGTGCCGCTGCGGAGTCAAGCATACTGGCCGCGACCCTGGAAGAGGCCATGACGGAAGACCGTCACCGTAACAATGGGAATAACCGACTTGCGTCATTTAGGCACTAGCGTGCCGGTTGGCACCGGACCAGTGCGACTGCGCCGTCTCGAGTATGAGCGCCCTGGATGCCGCTGGGTCGAGCGCCGCTTGGGCGAGCATCTGGAAGGCGATCCTGTGCAAGTACGTTTCCCGCTCCCCCTCCAGGGTGAAGCCGGTCCGCATATGCTCAGTGCTCACCACCTCTTGCAGCATCGCATCGCTATCGACAACAAAGCCGAATATGACAAACGACTCCCCGAAGACCGTGTGCTGCGCGTCGAGGGGAAGAACCTGCAAGGTTATATTTGGCCGTTCAGCCTCGTGCGCAAGCCGCTGAAGCTGCTCATACATCACCGACTCATTACCGATCCGGCGCTTCAGGACTGATTCATCGAGCACAACAGATATCTGAAGTCCTTCGCGCGTCAGCACCTGCTGGCGCCGCATGCGGACGTTGACCATTCGCCCGATCATGCCCGGCGGGACTGGCTCGACCCGGCTGTAGCTGCTGATGATATGCCGAGCATAAGCTTCCGTCTGCAGCAGGCCAGTGACCACGTCAACGTGCCATATGGACATGGACGTTGCTTCATACTCAAGGCCGATGAACTGCTGGTAGTCCTCGGAGAGATTGTCGCCGAACTCTTCCCACCAGCCCTTCTGCGCCGCGTCCTCGGCGAGCGTGAGAAGGAGTGCGCGGCGGGGCCCGGTGATCCCGTAGTAGTCGAGCAGCCTCTCGACTTCCCGTGGCCGCAAGCCGGTCCTGGCCCGCTCGTACCTGCTGATCTTGGAGGCCGACCACTTCAGCGCTGCGGCGACCGCGTCTCCGCTCTTGCCCTTGCTCTCCCTGATCGCGCGCAGCTCGGCGGCCAGCCGGCGCCGCCGCACCGTGGGGCTTCCTGGCGCGATCAACGGCGTCCCTCCTCGGTACTGCGCGGACGGACTAGCGGGGCGGTCACGCAGATTTCACGGAAAGAATTTGCGAAACCTTTACTACCACACAGTACCCTCGACCATCGCCACTAAAGCCTCAACTTGGGGCCAGTTGCACCTAACCTTCCTATTCATTGCCCAATAGGCGGTGCCGGCCGACGCCCGCGGGCCCGGGCCGGGATGCGGGGACGTCAGCCGGGCAGGGCCGCATTCGGTGCTGCCCTGGAGGTAGGAGTGCGTCGGTCCGATTCCGCCGCTGAATGGCGGATTGATGCGCTTCCGGGCCGCCCGTCAGCGATCCAGCCCTCGCTTCAGCCATGGGGTGGCCGACGGCATAGCCCCTGGATGTGCGGAAATCGATCTAGCGGGGCAATGACCGAATCCCGCGATCTTGAATGTGGCCGCCCCAAAGGACGCAGCGGAATGATCAACGCTGTGACTGCTGTGCAGTGATACAGCAAGGGATGCGGCCGTAAGGAACTGCGGCTCAGGTTGCTGGGTCAGGCCGGGCCCGTGACCACGCCTCGGCGGGCACTGGGCTCAGCGGGCACTAAAGGTAGTGCAACAAACATCCCGCGTAAGGCGGCAGTTACCTGGGTGGCCTGCCGCGGATCCAATGAATCAGCGGCAGGCTTAGCACTAGGCAGGCCAGTTCACCAGTTATAGACAGTGTCGGGGTGCACGGAAGGGGCGGCTGCCACTACAGCGCTGGGCGCTGACGTGGCCGCCAGAGTTACCGCCGAGCCAGCCAGGACCGAGCCGACTGCGCTGAGGGCCATGATGGCAGGAATGATGATGGTTCGCTTTATGGTCATGATCCCTCCACGGCTTCTGGCGAGGTCAGCGGTCCGCCGCAGTGCCTTCGCCGGGCCCGCACAACGCGTCTGCGGCATACGGACTTACCGCCTATTATCAGACTATTACATGCCATAAGTTAAGCCCTCCCCGGGACTTTTTGCGTACCAAAAGCTTCAGTTTGTTTTTCATTTCTTTTGGTCCCGCAAATGGTTTCGCCATCGCACGAAAAATTGTCACTTTCCTGTGCATTGCAAGGATCTAGGCAATTTGCAGCGCACGGCAGGGGCGGGACAATGCCGAGGGCCCGGCACTGATCCCCTGGGCGCCGAATTAGTGTCCGAAAAATGATCGCTTGTTCGATAAATTATCTAGTAGTAGGGTTCATTCCATGCCCCCGGTGACGCCGGCCGGTGCCCTTATCGGCCGCGACAGCGAGATCGCCCTGCTGACCGAGTTGGTACAAGAGGTGTCGGCGGGGCGCGGTAGCTCAGTCCTGATCGAGGGCGAGCCGGGCATCGGCAAGTCCGCGCTGGTGCGGGCGGTGGTGGCCGGAGCGCCAGAGGCTGGCGGCCAGGTCTTCTGGGGGGCCGGCGACGAGCTGGGGCAGGCGCTGCCGCTCGTGCCGTTCCTGGACGGGCTACGGGTCCGCGAGCCGTCCACCAATCCCCGGCGGAACACGATCCTGCGGCTCTTGCGCGGTGAGATCATCGCCGACCGCGGCACGGACGTCCCGGCGGCGCTGGCCGAGCAGTTGCTGGCCCTGGTGACCGAGCAGTCCGCGACGCGGCCCACGATCCTGGTGGTCGACGACCTGCAGTGGGCCGATCCGACCAGCATCACCCTATGGGGACGGCTGGCCCGATCGGCTCGGCAGGTGCCGCTGCTGCTGGTCGGGATGATGCGCCCGGTGCCCCAGCGCGACGACCTGCTGGCGCTGCGGCGGGTAGTGGGCGACGCCACCCGCCTCCAGCTCGCCGGGCTCACCGGGGCCGCGGTATCGACCCTGATAGCAACCTTGGCCGGCGGCACGCCCGAGGGCGACCTGCTGCGGCTTGCCGACGGGGCAGCGGGCAACCCGCTCTACGTCACCGAGCTGGTCGCCGCGCTGGCCCGCGGCTCCAGCCTGACCGTCACCGAGGCGGGCGCCGCCGAGCTGGCCAGCGGTTCCGCGCCAAGCTCCCTGTCCGCGGCCATCGCCGATCGCCTTGGCTTCGTGGGCGGCCCGACGCGCGAAGTGCTGAAGGCGGCGGCCCTGCTGGGCATGGAGTTCGCCGTCCCCGATCTGGCGATCGTGCTGGGCCGCAGCGTGGCGGACCTGATCCCGGCGGTGGACGAGGCCTGTGCGGCCGGCGTGCTGGCCGAGTCCGGCCACAGCCTCGGGTTCCGGCATCCGCTGATCCGGGCGGCGCTGTACGACGAGATGCCGGCGCCGGTGCGCGCCGCCTGGCACCGCGACGTGGGGCGCGCCCTGGCGGAGGCGGGTGCGCCGCCGGATCGGGTGGCCCGGCAGATGCTGCGGGCCGTCAGCGGAGCCGGGGCCCCGGCCGAGCCGATGGATGAGTGGATGCTGGACTGGCTGGCCCGCACCGCGGACTCGCTGGTCGGGCAGGCGCCCGGGGTGGCGGCGGAACTCCTCACCCGGGCCGTGGCCAGCTCCCCACCTGGGTCGGACAGGCGTGGCTGGTTCGAGAGCCGGCTCGCTGATGCCCTTTTCCGTATCGGTGACACGGCCCAGGCCGAGCAGGTGGCGAATCGCGCGCTGCAGCAGACGTGTGAGCCCGATCTGCTGGTGGACCTGCACTGGACGCTGGCCCAGTGCCGCGGGCTGGCCGGCTCGTCGGCGGAATCCCTGGCGACGCTGGACCAGGCGCTGTCTTCCCCCGGGCTCTCGGCCCGGCACCGCGCCAGGCTGCTCATCCTCGCCGCGCGGACGCACTTCGGCCTCGGCGAGGTCGAGAAGGCTGGCCGGATCGCCACCCGTGCGCTCGCGGAGGCATCGGAGGCAGGCGACAACCGGGCCATGGGCTGGTCGTTGCACGTGCTGACGATCGTGGCCACCGTGCAGGGGAAGATGACCGACGCGTTGCCGCTGTTCGACCAGGCGCTGGCCGTCACCCAGACCGATCCGGCGCCGACCGATCTGCGGCTGCTGCTGCAGATCAACAAGGCCGTCGTGCTGGGCAACCTCGACCGGTACGAGGAGGCGCTGGCCGTGGCCGGGCAGGCCCGGCACCTGGCGGATCAAGCCGGCACCGTGATCCGGCTGACGCAGGCGCACGGCGCCCTCGGCCAGTTGTTCTTCGAAACGGGGCGCTGGGACGATGCACTGGCCGAGGTAGAGATCGTGTACGAGGATCTGAACGAACCCGTCGCGGTCTGTGACGGGCTCGGTATCGCGGCCGTGATCAGCTTCCATCGCGGCGAGATCGACGGAGCGCGGCGCCTCCTTGCTGCTGCCGTCCCGCACGCCCAGCGGATCGGGCACCGCCTTATTGGCCCGTTGGCCCTCGCCCGCAGCCTGGACTGCGAGCACGCAGGCGCGCTGCCGGAGGCGCTGGCCGCGCTGACCGATGGGTTCGGCGGCAATACCGAGGAAATCCAGGCGGTCGAGGACCTGCTGGCCGACGCCGCCCGCCTCGCCGTCGCGACCGGCGACCTGGACACCGCACGGGCCCTCGCGGGCCACGCCGCCGCGCTCGCCGCCGAAGCGGAGATTCCGCATCGGCAGGCGAACGCGCTCTACTGCCGCGGCCTGCTGGATCATGGCGGGCCCCGGCTGGTCACGGCCGCGGAACGGTACGACGACGCCGGCAGGCCCCTACTGAAGGCGAAGGCGCTGGAGGCGGCCGCGGGAGAGTTCGTCCGCAGCGGCGACCGCAGCCAGGCGCGGGCCGCGTTCACCCAGGCGGTCGAGGTCTACAACGCTCTCGGCGCGGCCGCGGACGTCGCCCGGCTGCAGGCCGCGTTCCGCGCCCATGGCATCCGGCGCGGGCCGCGGGCCAAGCACCGGCAGGCGCGGAGCGGCTGGGACAGCCTTACACCGACCGAGACCAAGATCGCCGCATTCGTGGAGGACGGATTGTCCAACCCAGAGATCGCGGCCCGGCTGATGCTCTCCCGGCGGACCGTCGGGACCCACGTGTCGCACATTTTGAAGAAGCTCGACGTGCACTCGCGGACGGACATCGCCCGTGAATCAGCCCTGCGCACCGTCGCATCGAGGTGATCGCCGCGGCAATCGCGGGCGCGCTCCGTGCGGGCGGTCAGCCGCCGAGGGATCCCGGCTCACGGTCCCCGCGCGTGAACCCGCCGGGGCCCCCGTCCGCCGCCCGCGGCGAACGGGCTGGAACGTGAGCGTGAAGTACACGGCCTTGCCGGCCGGAGTTCGGTAGCAGCCCCACTTGGCGGCCAGGGTGTCGACCAGGAACAGGCCCCGCCCGGTCTCCTCATCGACTGAGGCGTCTCCGAGTAACGGAAAGAAGCACGACGTGTCGTGGACATCAACGCGCAGCTGACCGCAGGAGCACGTGATGGCCAGCGTGACGGTGTCACCGGCCTCGTGCCTGATGGCATTGGTCACCAGTTCGCTAGTGAGCAGGATCGCGACGCTCGGGTCGACAGGGACATCCCAGGCACGGATGGCCGCTTGGACCTGACTGCGGGCTTCGGCCGCGGCGGCCGGTCCGGTGGTCAGCCGGACGCGGCGCGAGTGAAGCTCGGTCGGACGGGTGGGCGCCCTCGTATTCATCGGGCTCCTTCGGGGGGCCGGTTTGAGCTGGTCCGGAAGAGCGCGGGTCACGCTGCGCAGCTGTTCCGGGGAAGATCCGAGCAAATGCGGGTACTCGGCTGCTTGCATGACAAATAGTGCTGCAAGTTGCACTTCGAGACATCGGTCAGCTGACGGATTTCGGCGCACGGGCAAGGAGCGCCGCTACCCTGGCGCATTCCGCCTGGGAGGGTCTCGGTGCAGGCCCGCGACGGCACCCCGGATGATCAGGTCCACGAACTCGGCGTCAATCTGTTCCCGGGAGAACCAGCGGCGGTAGAAAAGCGGCCCGAGCAAAGCGGCGGCCATGGCATCGCGGTGGGCACAGGAGCCCACCACGATGCCATGGGGGAATCGCTCCATACTGTTTCGCGATCCCGACGGCAACCTCGTCAATCTCTTCACCCCCGGCACCGAAGAAGCCATCAAGAGGTTCGGCAGCCAATAGCGGGAAGCTTCTACTACTAGCTCTCCACTAGCCCCGCACGGTGCTCCCGGTTGATGCGGCCGGCCGGGTGCTCCTGGTCCAGCCACGCCGGGCACCACGACGGGTGGGCCGTCCTCATCGCCGGCGCGCTCCTGCTGACCGCCCCATTGCCCGGCTCCCGGCATTACGGCCGTTGCTCGAATCCAGCGCAGTCAGCGACCGGGAGTCTTGGGTAGCGCGGAAATCTGCTGTCCCATACCGCCCGGGTGCAGCGCACATAGGCCGTACCGCGACGGGTTTCGCTGAGTTTGGCGTGCTGGCAGGACCCGCAGAGCCCGGGCTCGGCCCCCAGCTTGCGCCAGGCCGGGTCAGTTGGCTCGGGCCCGGGCTGGCCCGGCGCTGGTCCAGGTGGCCCGGCGTCCGATCCGGCTCCCGTCACTTTTCCTCGCGGTCGATCGCCTCGATCACGGCGGGGGAAGTCCCCAGCCTGCGCAATATCGCGAGCACCTGGTCCTTGGGCAGTTCCTTATCCCCCGAGTGCGGCATCGGCATTCCCTTCCGCCCCGCGAGACGGGCTCCCTACAGGATGCCCGCGGCAGCGTGCGGCGTCGAGGTCTCACCCGACCCTCTGACGCAGGCTTGGCTGATCGGCCTAGATGGGATGCCGGGTCACGCTGTACGGCCTGCTGGTACGGAGCTCGTGATGCTCCCTGACCGCGGGCGCAGCGCCCCAGCAGACCGCGATGGCGACCACGGCGAGCAGGTGCGGCTGCTGCGGCGTCACGCTCCACAAGCTAACGGCGGCGCGGCCATTGTCAACGGCAGTACGGACCTGCCGACGGCCCCAGGCCGCCAGTGCAGACTGGACGGATGTTCAGCGTCGAAGCACGGGGCCGAGTCCGGCGGCAGCGGCGGCGTGATGCGTGAGCCGCCGCGGGACGACGGCCCCGGGCACGATAGATTGCGTATCTCGTGGAGCCGGCTCAGTGAGGATGCGTCCCGGTAATCAGTCCGCGCCGTTCCGGGCCGCGACCGCGGTGGCGAAAATCGGCGCCGAGGTGGACGGGACCGGCGGCGTGGGTGAACGCGCTGTCTGGTCCGGTGCGATCGCCCCGGGTTGGGACATCGCAGCCAACGCGAATGGCGGATACCTGCTGGCCATCCCGGCCCGGGCGCTCGGCGCCGCGCTGGGCCGCCCCGACCCGGTGACCATCTCCGCGCACTACCTCGCGCCGGGCAAACCGGGTGAGGTGACGATCCGGACCGAGGTCATCAAGCAGGGGCGGAGCTTCGGCTCTGGCACCGCCACCCTGCTGGCCGCCGGGCGCCCCCTGCTGAGCTGCATCGGGACCTTCGGGGAGCTCACCGGCGCGGGCGGCCCCGAGGTCGTTGACCGCGCTCCCCCGGCCATGCCCGATCCCGCGGACTGCCTGCCGGTGGAGGCGACCAGCACCTTCCCGCCACCGTTCATGGGCCAGGTCGAGCTCCGGCTGCACCCGGAAGACGGCCAGTTCCTCCGGGGCCAGCACACCGGGCAGGCGCTGATGCGCGGCTGGTTCCGGCTGCGCGACAACGAGCCGGCCGACACCATTGCGCTGCTGTGTGCCGCCGACGCCTTTCCGCCCACCGCCTTCAACGCCGGCCTGCCGATGGCCTGGACGCCCACCATCGAACTCACCGTGCACGTCCGCGCCCGGCCAGAGCCAGGCTGGCTGCGGTGCACGTTCGCCACCCACTTCGTCACCGGCGGTTTCCTGGAAGAGGACGGCGAAATCTGGGACCGGACCGGGCGCCTGGTCGCCCAGTCGCGCCAGCTCGCCCTGGTGCCACGCACGCAGCCGCCGCCTGGGCCGCCGGCAGGCTGAGCGGACACGGGCCGGACGCCGCGCGTTCTGGCTCACGATGGCCAGGCGTGCTGAGAGCTTCGCCCGGGTTCAGACGCAGAACTCGGTGGTGCCGCTGGTGTGCTGGTATGTGAGGACCGTGCAGACCGGTTGAGTGCCACGTTGGCCCAGGTCAGGTTAGGAGCCCACGGCGTAGGGGAGCTTGCCTGTCGCCCCGAGCCTGTAGGCGATGATCATGTCCCGCTCCTTACTCGACAGCGCGGCGCCGGCACCGGCGATGACGTAGTCGCCGTCGACGGCGACCGGCGCGTTGCTCCCGGCGGACAGCGGCGTCTTGTACAAGATGGCGCCGGTGGTCGCGTCGAGCGCGTACAGGTCGCCCTTGAAGGTGGTGGTGAACACGACGCCGTTGGTTACCGTCGCGGCGCCGTACGGCGAGGACGGAAGCGGGGTGTCCCACTCGACGGTACCCGTGTCCTGGTTGACCGCGACCATCTCGCCGACGGCGTTCTCGACGTCTTGGAGGACGGCGGCCTCCGACCCGGTGTAGCCGGCCGGGGTGGCCGGCAGCGCGAGGTCGTTGACGGCGGCGAAGGTAGCGGAACCGTTGCTGGCCAGCTGGGTCAACATGCCGCCGTAAATGCTCGGCTCGAGGCAGTACTTCGCGGGCAGACCGGCGTGCGAGGTGGGCGTGGCGTGCTCGGTGAGCAGCCCGTCGTTCTCGTGCCCGTCGTGCCCGCCGACCGGGCGCTTCCACAGCAGCTGGCCGGTCTGCGCGTCCAGTTCGATGAGGATGCCGGCCTTGCCGCCGTCGATCACTACCGGCCGCCCGTTCGCGGTGCTGAGCACCGGCGGGTCCTGCAGGTCCCAGTCGTACAGGTCGTGCGGGGTGAGCTGGTAGTACCACAGCAGCTTCCCGGCCGCGCTCAGCTTGACCACCGAGTCGGTGTACAGGTCCGGGCCGGGCCGGCTGCTCCCCAGCGGGTAGCTCTTGGTGCCGAACAGCGGGCCGGGGTTGGCGATGCCAAGGTAGAGGTTGCCCTGGGCGTCGAACGACGGCGTGTACCACAGCCCGCCGCCGGAGTTGACGCCCGGGTTGCCCCATAGGTTCTGCACCTGGTTCCAGGACCACTCCGGCGTGCCGGTCCTGGCGTTCAGCGCCCACAAGATCCCCTCACCCCCGGGCAGGTACTGACCCGTCACGTTGGCTGGCACGGTGGACACGTACACGGTGCCGTGGTTGTAGCCAGGCGCCATGGCGATGCCCTCGTGGTCGTTGCCGATCAGCGTCCGGCTCCACAACTGCGCGCCGGTCGCGGCGTCCAGGGCGACCGCGGCGCTATTGGTGGCCGCGTACACCACCCCCCCGGCCACGGTGACGCCGTCCGGCCCGCCGTTAGGCGAGTTGTAGTCGTGTCTCCACAAGACCTTGCCGGTGGCCAAGCTGATCGCCATCACGTCGGACTCCAGGTCCTGGACGTACACCACCCCGTTCACTATCACCGGCGTGGTCGCGTAAGCCCCGTCGGTATGGGCCGTGGATATCGTCAGCGGCACGGTCCACGCAACCCCAAGCTTGGAGACGTTGCTGCTGGTGATCGCGCTGGCCACGTCGCGGGTGTTCGCCATGTCGGCGCCCGGCTGCGTCCAGCCCGCCGCGGGCCGGCCCGTTCCGGCGGGGGCGGTGCCGGTGACCGCCGTGCCGCGCTTGGACGGGCACGCCAGCGTGCTCGAACTGCTCGAGCTGCTACTGCTGCTCGAGCAGCCGCGGCGATCAGGCCGGCCGCGACCACCAGCGCCGCGCCTGCCACCGCGGGCCGGCGGGCGCCCACCGTACTGGCTTCGTTACTCATGTCCCACCACCCGGACCTGCGCCACAATAACCTCCTGACACGCTGCTTCACGGCGAGCGGTACCGATGCCGCGTGCCCGCCCCAGGGAGGACGATCCGCCGGGCCCGAAGTCATCGCCAGCCCCGATGGCGAGGCATGGCTCTAAACAGGTGGCTGCGATGCTCACCGGATCGGTCATAGGCGACGGCCAAGGGCGGCTCCTCCGACGAGGAAGAGCCCGGCTTCAGCCCGGCACTGTGCTAGCTCGCCGACTTGGTGAGCGCGGGCGCGCGGCGGAACTCCAGCTCCTTGGCCTCGATGGGGCCGCGGAACAGGGCCGCGTCCTTGAAGTAGTGCTGCCGTAGCCGCCAGGGCGGCTGGTCGCCCTGGCGTGGCAGCAGGTGCCGCGCGCGCTCGAAATAACCCGAGCTCATGTCGATGAGGGGGGTCATCTCGATCCCCTCGGCCGGCAGCCGGGGAGTGACGCTCACGTAGCCCTTCTCCGCCATGAAGTGCAGCATGCGGCTGACATACGCCGAAACCAGATCGACCTTGAGAGTCCACGAGGCGTTGGTGTAGCCGATCGCGAAGGCCATATTCGGCACGTCCTGGAGCATCATGCCCTTGTAGGCGACGCGGTCCGGGACCTGGACCTTCTCCCCATCGACGGTTAGCTCGATCCCGCCCAGCGGGAGCAGGTTCAGCCCGGTCGCCGTGACGATCACGTCGGCCTCAAGCTCCGCGCCGGAACGCAACCGGAGCCCGGCCGGGGTGAACGCCTCGATGTGGTCGGTGACGATGTCGGCTTTGCCGGACCGGATGGCCCGGAAGAAGTCGCCGTCGGGCACCATGCACATGCGCTGGTCCCAGGGCTCGTAGGCGGGGCTGAAGTGCTTGTCCAGGTCGAAGCCGGCCGGCAGGCGCTTAACGGCACCCTGGCGCAAAACCTTGCGCGCCCGGTCCGGGTACTTGCGGCACAGGTTGTAGATCGCCGTCGCGATCCGCGCGTTCTTCCAGCGCACGGCCGCGTACGCGTGCCGCTCTGGCAGTACCTTGCGCAGCAGGTCGGCGATGGGATCACTGCCGGGCAAGGACAAGACGAACGACGGCGAGCGCTGCAGCATCGTCACCCGGGCGGCGCTGCGCGCGAGCGCCGGGACGAGCGTGACGGCGGTCGCGCCGCTGCCGATGACGATGACCCGCCGGCCGGCGACGTCGAGGTCCTCCGGCCACTCCTGCGGGTGGACGACCTGGCCGGGGAACGTCTCGCGGCCTGGCCAGGTGGGGGTGTAGCCCTGGTCGTAGCGGTAGTAACCCGAGCACAGATAGAGGAAGCCGCACGTGCGCTCAGAGCGGTCACCGGTTTCAGTCTGCTCGACGGTGACCGTCCAGCGCGCGTCCTGGCTGGACCACTCGGCCCGCACGACGCGGGAGTGGTAGGTGATGTGCTGATCGACGCCGTAGGCCGCCGCGGTATCCCGGACGTAGCGCAGGATCTCCTGACCCCCGACGATCGCCTGGGGCTGCGTCCAGGGACGGAAGGGATAGCCGAGCGTGAACATATCGGAATCGGACCGGACGCCGGGAAACCGGAACAGGTCCCAGGTCCCGCCGCTGGCTCCACGCGCCTCCACGATCGCGTACGAGGTGCCGGGGGCGTCCGTCTGCAGATGACAAGCGGCCCCGATGCCGGAAAGGCCGGCGCCCACGATCAGCACGTCGACGTGCCCCGGTGTGGTCGCGTCCCCGGAGGGGGCGGAAGTCGTGCTCACGATGCTCCTCGTTGCCGCCTGCGCCCTCAGGATAGGCGGAACGGCCGCAGGCGGGCTGCACACCCCCGGCACCGGCCGGCCCTCGTCCCGATCAACCTGGAATCCAGGTAACAAACCCGGGGACCCCGGGATACAAAGAAGCATGAGGACGCTCAGGGTGACCGACATACACCGGGTGCTCGTGATCGGCAGCGGCACGATGGGACTGCAGATCGGGCTTCAGGTGGCGACCCACGGCTACGACGTCGTCCTGTACGACGCTGACCCGGCCGCCCTGGACGGGGCAGCGGAACGGCTGCGGGGCTACGGGAAAGCAGCGATAACGGCCGGAAGCATCGACGCCGACGCCCTCGAGCGGGCGCTGGCCGGAATCGAGTTCATGTCCGGCCCAGCGGCGGCCGCGGCCGACGCGGACATCGTCAGTGAGTCGGTGCCGGAGGATCCAGCGCTCAAGGGACAGGTCCTCGGCCAGTTCAACGAGCTGTGCCCGGAGCGGACGATATTCACCACGAACACCTCGACGCTGCTTCCGTCGATGTTCGCGGCCGCTACCGGCCGGCCCGACCGGTTCGCGGCGCTGCACTTCCATACCCCGGTCTGGCTATCCAACGTGGTGGATGTCATGCCGCACCCCGGCACCTCGGCGGAGACGACAGAGTGTCTCGTGGCCTTCGCCCACCGGATCGGCCAGGTCCCGATCCGCATGCAAAGAGAGAGCCACGGTTATGTCTTCAACGCGCTCTACGCCGCGATCAACCGCGAGGCGCTCACGCTCGTCGCCAACGGCATCGCCTCGGTGGAGGACGTCGACCGGGCCTGGATGGGAATCATGAAGATGCCCATCGGCCCGTTCGGGATGCTCGATGGGGTCGGCCTCGACACGGTGTGGGACATAACCGACTACTGGGCGCGCCAGACAGGTGACCCGCAGACCATAGCCAATGCCGCCTTCGTCCGTTCCTACCTGGATTGCGGCCGCCTGGGCGTCAAGAGCGGCCGAGGGTTCTACGACTATCCGGACCCGTCCTACCAGGCGGCTGGCTTCCTGGCGGGGCACTGACGCCCGGTAAGCCGGCGCTGTACCGGGTGGGCCTGGATCAGCCGGCCTCCCCGGGCGGTGATCAGCGTTCTCGTCGCTCAGCTGACTCCTGTCGCCCAGCTCAGATCAGCAGGCTCAGCTGGCGCCCATAAGCGCGGGCATCGGGTCGGGCAGCGTGCCCCGGAGCGCCCACGACCGGTCGGAGAGCTCCGCCACGGTGGCGCCCTTGCGGCGGGCCCGCAGCATCTCCTCCGGGTCGAAGGCCGGCCCGACGGAATCGGGGCTCGCTATAATTAATATCAGTGGGCTGGTCCGGAGCCCGTTCGAGAGCGAGGCGGCTGGTGGCACCTCCTTCCGCGCCGGTGCGGCCGATCGCGTCCCGCTCGGTCGCCGAGCTGGTCACCGAGGAGCTGCGGCGGTCGATCCTGTCCGGGGACCTGGCTCCCGGCCAGAGCTTCTCGCTCCGGGAGATCGCCGGAATGCTCAACGTCAGCTTCATCCCGGTCCGCGAAGCGCTGCGCAATCTCGAGGCCGAAGGCCTGGTGCTGATCCGGCCCGGGCGCAGCGCCACGGTGGCGCCCGTGGACCTGGACGACCTGCAGGCGATATACCGGCTCCGCCGGCTGCTGGAGCCCGATATCGCCCGCCGCTCCTGCCTGCTGATCTCTGACCGTGAGCTCGACCGGCTGGCCGGCCAGGCCGTCGAGTTCGGCGACGAGCACCTGAGCATGCAAGCGATCTACGACGCGCACCACGAGTTTCACCTGGCGCTGTTCGCGCCCGCGGCGACGGCGTGGGACACCCGGATGCTCAGCATCCTGTGGCGGGCGGCCGAGCGTTACATCCGCATCGGGTTCGGCCTGCTTGACCCGGACCCCAACGAGCACATCCGCCGCCGGCACGCGCACGAGGATCTGGTCGCGGTCTTCCGCCAACGTGACCCGGACGCCGCCGCGCAGGCTGTCTTCACCCACCTCGACCACAACGAGCAGATCGCGCTGAGCGCCCTGGGCCCGGCGGTAAAGGCCCCCAACCGGCACAGTTAAACGGCGCAGCGGGGCTGACCGCCCGCGTCAGTCGACCAGGTCCAGCGCCGCGCCAATCACCGAGTCGGCGTCGATGTGGTGGTACCGGTAGACGCTGTCGATGTCGCCGGCCTGGCCGAAGGCCGTCACGCCCAGGTGCGCGGCTGGCACCTGGTTGACGCCAGCCAGGAACGCCAGCGTGTGCGGGTGCCCGTCCAGTACCGTGACCATCGGCGCGGCGCGGCCTGGGCTGAAGACGGTATCCAGGATCCAGTCCGGCGCGGCCGTCAGCCCGCGCCGGGCCTGCACGGCGCGGAACAGCAGATCGGGGCTGGTCACGCAGGCCACGTCGGCGCCGAATCCCATCGTGTCCAGGCGCTCGGCGGCCGCCAGCGCCGCCGGGATCAGCGCCCCCATCCCGCAGATCGTCAGGGCCGGGCGCTCGTGCCGCCGGAGCAGATAGGCCCCGGCCACGACGTTGCGCCGCCGCCGGTCGCGGGCGGCCGGATCGGCCGGCACCGAAGCGAGGGCCTGGTCGACCGGGCGGGTGGACAGCCGCAGGTAGGCCGACTGGCCACCCGGCCGCCCGAGCTGCGCGAGCGAGGCCAGCAGGACCCACTCGGTGTCGATCGCGAACGCGGGCTCGTAGCTCAGGCAGCCCGGCTGCTCCAGGCCGATCGACGGGGTTGTGACGGACTGGTGGGCGCCGCCTTCGGGGGCGAGGCTGACGCCGGACGGAGTGCCAACGAGAATGGACTGCCCGCCCGCGTAGATGCCGAACGACCACGGCTCCAGGGCGCGCCCGACGAACGGGTCATAGAGCACGCCGACCGGCAGCAGCGGCTGGCCCAGCCGGCTCCAGGTCGCGCCCAGCTCACCGAGCACCCCCACCAGGTTCGTTTCGGCGATGCCCAGCTCGATGTGCCGACCGCTAGGCTGCTCGCGCCAGTGCAGGATCGTTTCGGTGTCGTCGGCGAACCAGTCGGCCCGCTCAGCGTGCGACCAGACGCCCACCTTGTTGACCCAGCCGGCCAGGTTGGTGCTGGAGCTGACGTCCGGGCTGACGGTCACGATCCTGGCCCCCACGTCGGGGGCCTCACGGTTCACGTCCAGCAGGGCCCGGCCCAGCGCCGCTTGGGTGGTGGCCACGCCGGCCGGGGTGCGGCCCAGATCAGCGGGCACCGCCGGCGGCTCGGCCCCCGGAGCCCGGCTCCCGACGGAGCCGTGCTGCGGTCGCCGCGCACAAGGCCGCCTCCGGGGCACCGTCGGCGAAGCCGCGCCAGGGGTTCGCCGGGTCCGCGCCGGTCCGGGCGGCCAGCTCGGTCAGCTGCTGGGCCGTGAGCAGCGCGGAATGGTTCTGCGGGTGACCCTCGGTGGCCAGCCCGTACCCCTTCACCGTGTAGGCGAAGATCACCGTGGGCCGGGTGTCGTCGATCGCAGCGAACGCGCCGGCCAGCGCCCGGTGATCGTGCCCGCCCAGGTTACGGAGGGCGGCGTGCAGCGTGTCGTCGCCGACGGTCTCGAGCAGCGCGCGGACCGGCTCGGCGTCCGGCCCGTCGCCGGGCAGCCGGGTGCGCAGCTCGGCGGCCGGGCAGCGCAGCAGCCGCTGGTACTCCGGGTTGCTCATCTGATCGATGCGCTCACGCAGCTGCCGGCCGCCGGGCCGACCGAACAGATCCTCCAGCAGCTGGCCGTACTTGACGGTGAGGACCTGCCAGCCCGCCGCGTCGAACATGCCCTGTAGCCGGGTCACGCCGATGCTGGGGACCACCCGGTCCAGCGACTGGCGGTTGAGGTCAACGATCCACACCACCTCGCCCAGCTCGGCGACCATCGGGTCACAGATCGCCTCCCAGCAGGCCCCTTCGTCCAGCTCGGCGTCGCCGAGCAGCGAGTACTGCCGCCCGCCCGCTGCGCCGCCGAAGTGACCGGCCACGTAGCGGCGCGCCAGCGCCCCCCAGATCGGGGCCGTTGCCCCGATGCCGACGGACCCGGTGGAGTAGTCGACAGGATCGGGATCCTTGGACCGGCTGGGATAGGACTGCAGACCGCCGAACGCCCGCAACGTCGTCAGGTACGCCTCGTCGAGGCTCCCGAGCAGGTAATTGATCGCATGCAGCACCGGCGAGGCATGCGGCTTGACGGAAACCCGGTCCCCCGCCCGCAGGTGCTCGAACCACAGCGACGTCATGATCGAGACCATCGACGCGCTCGAGGCCTGGTGCCCGCCGACCTTCAGGCCCGACGGGTTCGGGCGAACCCGGTTGGCGTGGTCGATGATCGCCGTCGACAGCCAGAGCACCCGGTCCTCGACCGCGCGAAGCACCCCGGGACGGCCTGCCCCGGGTCCATCGGCCTGCTGGGACTGGTTCGGCGCGGCGATCGGCATTGCATCAGCTCTCAGTAATTCGTGTTATAACAGGCGTTCTGATCTCCCATAGAATACGAGCCCGTCCACTCGCCGGCATCCCCGAGGTGCTCGAGGTGTTCGGGCTGAGCGGGGCCGCGGATCTGCTCGTGCGCGTGGCGGCCCACGACGCCGATGACCTGTACCGGATCGCCGGACAGCTCCTCGCCACCCCCGGCGTCGAACGCACCGAGACCGCCCTGGTGATGCGGCAGCTGGTGAGCTACCGCTGCGCTCCGCTGCTGCACCGCCTGAGCCCGCCGTCCTGACGGAGACCGGCGCGGAGAGCCGTGTGAGCAGTAGCTCGGCTCGCTGTAGTGAGCTATAGCTCAGAACGCTACGTCGACGTCGCCTGTCGCGACCCGCTATTGTGAGGAAGCACTCACAAGGAGGCAGCGTTGACGGTTCGCAGCACCGCCGAGCAGCGCCGGGCCCAGATACGCGCCGCGGCGGCGACCGCGTTCGCGACCGCGGGACTGCACGGCACTTCGGTACAGACGATCGCGCGCACGACTGGCATCAGCGAGGCGTACGTCTTCCGGTTGTTCGGCACCAAGCGGTCTTTGTTCATTGAGGTCGTGACCAACGCATTCGACGCGATGACCGACGGGATGGTGGCCGCGGCCGGTGACGCCACCGGCGTCGACGCGCTGTCCCGCATGGGTGCGGAGTACAGGAACCTGCTCCGCAACCGGGAACGGCTCCTGCTGCAGATGCAGGGCTTCGCGGCCTGCGGCGACCCGCACGTCAAGCGAGCGGTCCGGGCCGCGTTCGGCAGGCTGTGGACG
Source organism: uncultured Actinomycetes bacterium (assembly GCA_963775825.1). Lineage (GTDB taxonomy): Bacteria > Actinomycetota > Actinomycetes > Streptosporangiales > Streptosporangiaceae > Bog-532. The sequence goes on along the minus strand of CAVZKY010000050.1, from coordinate 95,180 downwards.
CGGGTGGCCGAAGTGAGCGGGCTGGAGCCGCTTCAGGTCAAGAGCTTCATCGCGTTCGGGATGCTGCTCAACGACCTCGCCGCGCTCGACGCGCCCGCACTGCGATCGGAATGGTCGCGACAGGCGCTCACCCCCGTGACCACGTCGCTGTACGCGAAACTCGCTGAGGCGCCTGTTAAAAAATGATCATTAACTTGGCCGGTTGCGCGGGCCGGCGCGCCGCAGCGTTACGCTGTCCGGCTCGGGCCGACGTGGGCGGCCAGCCATTCGTCAAGGGGACCGGCCTGGGCGAGGAATTCCAGCAGGCGGGCCTTGGCCTGCGTCGTGGCCAGCCAGTTGCCGGCCTGCCATTCCCGCCAGGCGACGAGCCCCTTCAGGCACAGCAGGTCGATCCTGGGATGATCCTTGGGATAGCCGCGGGGCGCGGTCTTGACCCGGTCGTGGGCGGTGACCTCGATGCCGGCGTCCCGGATGGCGGCCACCCGCTGCGCCAGGTCCGGCCCGGACGGTCCGGCGTCCACCGCCTGGCGGTAGCGCTGAAGCTGATCGGCGCTCATCATGTACATTCCCCGGCCCGCGGCCAGGCCCGCCGCCGACAGCCGGATGTACCCCGCCTCGCCAAGCGTCGCGCCGATAGCGGTCTTGTAAGGAGACTTGTCCGCGCTGAAGCGCACGTCCCGGTACGGCCGGAATATACGGCCCGGCCCGTACTGGGCCGCCAGGTCGTCCAGCAGCTCTTCCATGGGGCGCAGCACGGCCTCTTCATAGGCGGCTTTGTGGGCCTGCCAGTAGGACTTTGAGTTGTCTTCTTCCAGCCCGTCGTAGAAGTCGATCGCCTCGGCGGGCCAGCCCCGGAATCCCATGTTCGCGATGATAGTGAGGGCCAGCCCGGTTACCCCCGCCGCGGTTATCGGCCGGGGCGGGCGCGGTACCGGACGGAACGGGGGCCTGCCCAGCGCCGCTACCGAGGACTCTGGCATCGACCGCTTCGGGGAGAGTTTTCAGCGCCGATTCGGCGACCTCCGGCAGGCCGGCGCGGCGAAACGCCCTGACGATCTGCTGACGGGGAATTTTCATGAGGACCACCCGCTTACCCAGTCCTGGTTCCTCGCGCCCGCACGGGAACCACCGTCCATAGCGGCCACAACCGGGCAGGCGGGCGGAAACTTCCCCGCAGGCCGGCGCCCGGAAGCCCGGCCGCCGGGCGCGATCCGCCCCGCCCGGAGAGTGATTCGCCCTGTTTGGACGGTGATTGGCGCTGTTCGGACAGTAATTTTCGCTCACGGAAAGTGATCAATCCAGCCCAGGCATGGGCAGCGGCGGTGACGCTATCTAGTCTGGAGGTGATCAAGCCTGCTGAGCTAAGGAAGGGCGCTGATCTGATGACGGCGGAACTGTCCCCGGCAAACCGGGAACGCATGATCGACCAGATGACCCGGGATGAGGTCGACGTCCTCGTAGTGGGCGGCGGGGTGGTCGGGGCGGGCTCCGCGCTCGACGCGGTGACCCGCGGGCTGACCACGGCGATCGTCGAAGCGCGCGACTGGGCGAGCGGCACATCGAGCCGGTCGAGCAAACTGATCCACGGCGGTCTGCGCTACCTGGAGATGTTCGACTTCGGCCTGGTCCGCGAGGCCCTGCACGAGCGCGGCCTGCTGCTCGACCTGATCGCCCCGCATCTCGTGCACCCGGTGCAGTTCCTTTACCCGCTGCAGAAACACTGGGAACGCCCCTACGTGGGCAGCGGCATCGCGCTGTACGACGCGATGGCGATCACGTCCGGCACGGCCCGCGGGCTGAAACATCACCGGCACCTGACCCGCAAGCAAGCGCTGCGCGAAACGCCTGCTCTGCGCAGCGACGCCCTCACCGGTGCGATCCTGTACTCGGACGCGCAGGTGGACGACGCCCGGCACACGCTGACCGTGGTGCGCACCGCCGTCTCCTATGGCGCGCTCGCCGCCAGCCATACCCAGGTCACCGGCTTCCTCCGGCAGGGCGAGCGGGTCACCGGCGCCGCGCTCATCGACCTGGAAACCGGCCGGACCTTCGAGGTGCGCGCCAAGCAGGTGATCAACGCCACCGGGGTCTGGACCGACGACACCCAGGCTCTCGCGGACACCCGGGGGCAGTTCCACGTGCGCGCGTCCAAGGGCATTCACCTCGTGGTGCCCCGGGACCGGCTGCAGTCCAACACCGGGATCATCCTGCGGACCGAGAAGAGCGTGCTGTTCGTGATCCCCTGGGGACGGCACTGGATCATCGGCACCACCGACACCGACTGGTCGCTGGAGAAGGCCCACCCGGCGGCCAGCTCCACCGACATCGACTACCTGCTCGAGCACGTCAACTCGGTGCTCAGGTCACCACTCACCCGCGAGGACGTGGAGGGGGTCTACGCGGGCCTGCGGCCGTTGCTGACCGGCGAGTCCGAGTCGACCTCCAAGCTGTCCCGCGAGCACCTGGTCGGCCATCCGGTCCCCGGTCTCGTCGTGGTGGCGGGCGGCAAGTACACCACCTACCGGGTGATGGGCAAGGACGCCGTTGACGAAGCGGTCTTCGGGCTGGACGCGCGCGTCCCGGAATCGATCACGGACCGGATCCCGCTACTCGGGGCGGACGGTTACCGGGCCCTGTGGAATCAGCGCCGGTCACTGGCCGCCGAGGCCGGGATCCACCCGGCCCGCGTCGAGCATCTGCTGAACCGCTACGGCTCCTGCGTGCACGACCTGCTGGCCATGATCCGCGAGGATCCGGGGCTGTCCGAGCCCCTGCCGGGCGCAGATGACTACATGCAGGTCGAGGCGGTCTACGCGGTGACACACGAGGGTGCTCAGCACCTGGACGACGTGCTGGCCCGGCGGACCCGGATCTCGATCGAGTCCTGGGATCGCGGGGTGGCCGCCGCGCCCACCGTGGCGGAGCTCATGGCCGGCCCGCTGGGCTGGGACGAGGAGCAGACCAAACGGGAGGTCGAGCACTACCTGGCCCGGGTGCGCGCCGAACGCGACTCCCAGACCAAGCCCGACGACGACACGGCCGAAGCGGCCCGCCTCGGCGCCCCGGACATCGCCGCGCTGCGCTAACCCACCCGGCCCCGGGGGCGGAGTCCCGCGAGCACCTACCCCGCCCCCGGGGCGCTGTCCATGATCGGCGTGGCTTTTCGCACGGGAGTTTAAAGGTCGGGCTGGACCGGAGGCAGCTGGGTCCGCTGTGACGCTGGGGCCGGGGCGCCCACGCCTACGGGGAGCATCTTCAGCGAATAGCCCTGAGAATGCACCCGTAAGCCGGGGCGCCGGGTGGGACCGGCGTTGGCACAGGAACCTCAAGACTCAAGTCCGCTCTTTCTGCGGAAAACTGACGCCGACGCCGCGGCGCGCTGCGATCAGTTTCGCGCGGTCATGAACTCGGCCGCGGTCCCGCGGGCGATGGCGGTCCCGTCCGAGGCGACCGTGATGAGGCTGCAGCCGCCGTCGAGGTACAGCCGCGCCGTCGCCCCGTCGGTGGCGTGCACACCGACCGGTTTGCCGGCGGCGGCACACCCGGCCCAGATCCGCTCCAGGGCCGGTCGCAGCACCGGATCGCGCGGATTCAGTTCGCAGCCCAGCGCGTACGACAGGTCGCGGGGCCCGACGTAGATGCCGTCGACGCCGTCCACCTTCAGCGTCGCGTCGAGTTCCTCGACCGCTGCGACAGACTCGACCATCACGATGCAGAACGGCTCGACCACGGCCAGCACGCCGCCGGCGGAACGGTACCCGGCCGGCGGGTAACGGCAGGCCCCGGCCACGTCGCGGGCCTGGGCGGCCGAATCGACGTTCGGCACGATGACGCCCTCGCAGCCCAGGTCGAGCGCCCGCCCGATGTCGGCCGGGTGCGCGTACCGGACCCGGCCGACGGGGGTCGCGCCGGCCAGCCGTATCGCCGTGGTCAGGGCGGGCAGATCGTGCTCGGTCGCCCCGCCGTGCTGCAGGTCGATGACCACGTAGTCGAGGCCCGCGGCCGCCAGGAGCCGGACGCTGAGCGGAGCGGGAACCGCCGACCAGGCGCCGTACAGGGTCTCGCGGGCAACGAGCCGGGAACGGAATGTGGGAGCCATTGACATGACTCAAGCGAACCACAGCGGCCGCTGCTCTGCGGGCGCGGACCTCATCCGGCGCGGCTGGCCAGGGCCGCGGCGAGGGCGCCGGCTGTCGCGTCCACGTACCGGGCCAGGGCGGCGCCGGACGGCTCGTAGCTGGGATTCACCTCGGTGAAGACGGCAGCCAGAAGCCGGGGCATCCGGTAGAAGACGGGCAGCACCCCCGCCGCCACGGCCAGCGGCACACCCAGCCCGTAGTGCGGGAAGTTGGCCAGCGGCAGGTCGGCTGAGTCCACCGCGTCGACGTCGAAGTGCACCAGCACGCCGTCGGCGGCGCCGGCGAGGGCGGCCACGGCCCGGGCCGCGCAGCCAGCCGGATCCGCGCGCACCTGCGGGCCGGCGAACCGGACCAGGTCCCCGGCCGCCTGCTGCGCACCGGCCGGGTTCGAATCGGGATCGGTCTCGTCGTAGCCGAACTGAACCAGCCGGGAGCTGGGCAGCATCGGAAAGTGCGGGCCTAGCCGGGCCAGCGGGTTGTCGGCCAGCCCGAGCAGATGGGCCGCCCCCATCGCGTCCAGGACCCCGCTGGCGGTCGTGGCCGGGGTGGCCAGGTCGGCGTCCCCGTCGAAATACAGCAGGCCGGCGTCGGGAGCGTGGCGCTGCACACCGGCCAGCACGCCCAGCGTGATCGTGCAGTCGCCGCCGAGCACCACCGGGAGCCGCCCGTCCGCCAGGGCCTTCGCGACCGCGTCCGCGACCGTTCCCGCCACCTGGACGACGGTAGCCAGGCTCCGTGCGGTGGCGGCCGGCTCGTCCGGGGTGAACGGGGCCGTGACGACGTTGCCGGCATCGGTCACGTCAAGCCCGGCATCGGCCAGCCGGGTGACAAAACCCGCCGCGCGCAGGGCGGCCGGGGCGCGTTCCTGCCCGGCGTGGTGCGATCCGGCGCTGGTGGCCGCGCCGATCACCGCGACCCGCCGCGCCGCCACTCCTCGAGGCTCGCCGATCATGCCCCGATCATAGAAGCTGGCCCAGCCGGGGCGCGGTCACGTGGGGCGCCAGTCAGTGGGCGCTGCGCCCGGAGGAGGCCCGGACGACCAGGCGGCCGGGCAGCAACCGGGCGCCGGTCGCGGTGCCGCCGGCGATCCGGGCCAGCAGCTCCTGCGCCGCGACCCGGCCGATCTGCTCCAGCTGCAGGTCGACGGTGGTGAGCGGCGGCCGGCACGAGGTGGCCAGCGGCCGCCAGTTGTCCACCCCGACCAGCGCGGCATCGTCGGGAACTCGCACCCCGGCGTCGCGGAGGCCGTCGGCGACGCCACGGCCGATCTCGTCGCTGGCGCAGAACGCCGCGTCGACCGCGCCCGCGCGGATCTCGCCGATGAGGCCGGCGGCGGCTTCGCGGCCCCACTCCTCCGACCAGGGACCGTAGCGGGCCAGGGCGGCTTCCGGCTCCAGGCCGGCTTCTTCGAGCGCGGCCCGGGCCCCCGCCTCACGCCGGCGCACGGCCAGCATGCGGACCGGGCCGGCGACGTAGGCGATCCGGCGGCGGCCGCCGGCCAGCAGGTGCTGGACGGCCAGCAGGCCGGCCTGCACATCGTCGGAGATGACCGCGCGGTCCTGCGGCCGGTCGGACTGGGCGTAGGCGTAAACCACCGGCACCGGCAGCGACCCGATACTCGGCCGGACGTCCGTCTTGCGGGCGGTCACGACGATGCCGTCCACGCGCCGGTTGAGCAGCGTCCGCACGTACTTGCGCTCCCGTTCGGCGTCACCCCTGGCGTCACAAAGAAACACCGAGATCGCGTCGGCACCGAGCGCGTCCTCCACGCCCTGCAGGACCGGGATGCTGAACCGGCCGATGCTGTCGCTGGTCAGCAGGCCGACGGTGAACGTCCGCCCGCTGGTCAGCGAGCGGGCCTGCAGGTTGGGCTCGAATCCCAGCTCGGCCGCGGCGGCCAGGACACGGCGCCGGGTCTCCGGCCGCAGCTGGCCCGTGTCGTTCATGGCCTTGGAAACGGTCCCCCGGGACACCCCGGCCCGCCTCGCCACGTCCAGCACGGTGGGATGGGCTCGCGCGGCGGTTTTCCGCGCGGTTGAGGGGGTCGTGGTCACAGCAGGGAGATCCTCCGCAGGAAGTGCCTGTCATTTTATGTCCCCGGGATTGCCCGGGAGAGGTTGACCGGGCCGGCCGGGCACGGGGAATACTATGACCCGGTGACCCTGGGCCCAGGCGGGTGGCTCGGGTCCTGGCAGGCTCTCAACCGGGCCCGGCATCGCGACGACCGTGCGGAACGCGTTCCGGTGGCGCCGCGGGGGGCTAGGCTCGGCGTGTGGACCGGGGTTCCGTGCGGAAGGCGTTCGAGGATCCCGCCGAATTCACCACCTCGCCGCTGTACCGCGCGCTCAGCCGGACCGTCGCGCGCACCGGCCAGCTCCTCGAGCTGGCCGCACGCGGGCGCCCGGGGCAGTACCCGACGTTCCTGTTCTTCGGCGCGGTGCACCTGCTGCTGCTCCGCGGCGCCGATCACCCGCTGGCCCGCCATTACCCCTCGGTGGCCGGCGGCCGGACGCTACCTGCCGATGAGGCCGGCCCGGCGCTGGTCTCGTTCGGGGAGATGTTCGCGCCGCAACTGGACGCGATCATCAGCACGCGGCTCGTCCAGACCAACCACGTGCAGCGCGCGCTCGCGCTACGGCTCGGGCTGAGCATGATCGCCCCGGCTGTGGCCGGGCCTGTGCACCTTATCGAGGTCGGCACCAGCGCCGGCCTCAACCTGCGTTTTGACCGGTACGGATACCAGCTGAGTGGGCGGACGTACGGGGCCGCCGACTCCCCCGTCCAGCTCGCCGCGAACGTCTACGGCGGCACGCCGCCCCCGGACCTCGACATGCAGCCCGGGGTCGGCAGCGTGCGCGGGATCGACCTCAGCCCCATCGACGTCCGCGACCCGGGCGCCCGCGATTGGCTGGAGGCGCTGGTGTGGCCGGAGAACCATCACCAGCGGACGCTGCTGCGGCAGGCCATGGCGGAGGTGGCGGCCGACCCGCCGGCGATCTGGGCGGGGGACGCCGTCGACGTGCTGCCGCGGCTGGCCGGTGAGCTGCCGCCGGGCCAGCACCGGGTGGTCTTCCACGCCGCGACCCGGCTGCACGTACCACGGAACCGGCGGGACGCCTTCGACGCCGCGATCAGGTCCCTGGGCGCGACCGGGCCGCTGTGGTGGCTGTCGGTCGAAGGCGCCCCCCAGCCGGATCCCCGGCCCCAGCCCGCCCGGCGCGGCGCCGCCCTCTCGCTGCGGGACCCCGATGGCGCGGAGCACCTGCTCGCCGTGGTGGACGGCCATCTGGCCTGGATCGAGCCCCTACCCGGCGGGTGGGGGGTGGCTCAGCGGGTGGGGGCGGCGGAGAAGCCCGCTTCCAGGTCCGCGCGGGTCAGGCCGGCGCCGGGAAGATCGGAGGCGCGGCCGGGGGTCAGGCCGAGGAGGTAGATGCGGGCCGCGCGGCGGGCGGTCTGGTCCCAGTTGGGGGCGCGCGGGAGGGGGTGAGCGAGCAGCGCACCCATGATGATGATGTCACCAGAGGTGATGTCGGGCGCGATGGTGCCCTCGGCCCGGCCCCGGGCCAGCACCCGGTCGAGGGCCTGGCTGATCGCATCGCGCAGCGCGACGGTGTGCGGGTCCATGGTGACCGGGCCGCCGTGCAGCGGCAGGATCAGCTCGTCCCGGCGGCGGATCGTGTGGTCCAGGAAGTCCTGCAGCGCGGTGAGCGCGGGCCCGGGGCTCTCGGCGGCGCGGCGGGCGGCCGACAGGACCAGCTCGTAGGACTTGGTTTCCAGCGCCGACAGCAGGGCCTCGCGAGTGGGGTAGTGCCGGTACAGCGTGCCGACCCCCACCCGGGCCTCGGCGGCCACCGCGGCCATCGGGACCTTCTCGCCGTCGCGCTTGACCGCGGCGGTCGCGGCCGCGAGGAGCCGGTCGCGGTTGGCCGCCGCGTCGCTGCGCAGCGGCCGCCGCCGGTCCATGCTCATGGGCACCTGCTTTCGGCCATTATCACATCGTAAGCCGGGGCGGCGCGGCGCCTCCCGCGTCCAGCAGCTTGGCGAGGTGGATGCTGTGCGGCGAGCCGGCGTAGTAGCCGTAGCCGGGGATCTCGGTGTAGCCGGACGAACGGTACAGCCCGACCGCCTCCGGCTGCTTGCTGCCCGTCTCCAGGATCACCCGGTGATGCCCCGCGGCGCGGGCCGTGCGCTCCAGCTCGGCGAGCATCCGCCGGGCCAGCCCGCGGCCGCGCGCGGCGGGCGTGACGTACATCCGCTTGATCTCCGCGTCAGTGCCGACGCCAGTGCTGGCGCCAGTGCCGACGTCCGGGCCATGCGCCCGCCAGCCGCCGCATACCACGCCGATGCCGCCCAGATAGCCGACCAGGAAAAGGCCACCCGGCGGCGCGAAGTCGGCCGGGCCGACCGGGCTGTCATCCCGGCCGCCGTAGCGGACCACGTACTCCTGCTGGACCTCTTCGATCAGCCGGGCCGCGTCCGGATGGTCGTAACCCGCCGCATCGATGCGCAGCGAGCCGCACAAAGCGGCCTTACTTACCGGAGTCAGCGCCAAGGGCCTCTGGGTGCGCGCGGCGGTAGTGCTCGGTGAGCGCGGCGCTCGCCGCTCCCGCCTGGCCGGGCCGGTAGGCCACCGTGCGCCGGCAGATCTGGCAACGGGTAACCGGCAGCTGGGTGACGGTCACGGGGTATCGGGAAGATTCAGAGCTGCTCATCAGCTCCCATTCTGCCAGAGGAAGCCGCTCAGCGGCGGAGCCGGGCCCGCAGCATTTTGGGGATCGCAGCCCGCCCCGTGACCGGCTGGAACCGCCCGAAACGGCGGACAGCGTCTCGTATTCGTCGTCGGCCAGATCGATCTCGGCCGCGGCCACGTTGCTCTCAAGCTGCTCGACGGTGGATGCGCCGGGGATCGCGATCACGGCCGGGTGCCGGATGACCCAGGCCAGCGCGATCTGGGCCGGGGTGGCCGAGTGCGCGTCCGCCACCTCCAGGAGCACACCGATCAGCTCGCCGGCCCGGTCGAGGTTCTCGGGCAGGAACAGCGGGTTGCCGGACCGGACCCGGTTGGTGGGCCGGCTGGACCGGTCGTACCGGCCGGACAGCAGGCCCTGGGCCAGCGGGCTGTAGGCGATGATGATCCGGCCGTGCGAGGCGGCGTACGGGAGCAGTTCGCCTTCGGGAGCGCGGTCGGCCAGGCTGTACTGGACCTGGTTACTCAGCACCCGATGGCCCAGCGCGTCCTCGGCGGCCTGCCAGCGCTCTAGCGGGTAGTTACTGACCCCGACCTCGCCGACCAGGCCGACGCGCTGCAGCGCGTTCATGCCGCGCATGATCGTGCCGTCGCGGACCAGCGGGTTCGGCCAGTGCACCTGGTACAGGTCCAGCAGGCGGGTGCCGAGCCGGTTCGCGCTGGCCACCGCGCGCTGTTCCACCACCGGGGCCACCGGGATGAGCGGCAAGAGCTTCGTGGCCAGGAACACCGACGCCCGGCGCTCGCCGAGCGCCTCGCCCAGGATCCGCTCGCTGCGCCCGAAGCCGTACATCTCGGCCGTGTCGAACAAGGTGACGCCCAGGTCGATCGCCCGGTTGACGATCTGCTGGGCCGCCTGGCTGTCGTAGCCCTCGCCGTAGCCCCACTCCCGGGCGCCGAACTGCCACGTGCCCAGGCCGATCTTGGAGATCCTCGGGGCTACCTCGATGTCCAGATACCGCATCGCAGCTCACTTCTTCCGCAGCTCGGGGCCCGCTTCAGCTTCCCGCCGCTCTTGTCGCTCTTGACCGGGTACTCTCGGGAGTCAGCTCTCGGTCGCCGGCCGCATGGGTCCTCTCCGTCAGCGCCGCCTCCACCGCGGTCACCGCCGCGTCGACCGCGGTCCGGGCGGTCACCGCGGCGGTGTGCGCCCGGTCCAGCTCACCGAGGCCGATGCAGTCGAAGGCGACCCGCGCATCGTGGATGGCCGCCTCCAGTTCGCGGGTGGCCTCCGCCAGCAGCGGGCCGCCGGCGTCGTTGTCTGGAATCATCCGTTGACTTCCCTTCTTGTCCCCACCATGTCGCAGGCTGCTCCGCAGCCGGCTACCCCGGGCCGATGGCAGCTGAACCTACCCCGCGGGCCGGCGGTCAACCCGGCCGGCCCGGGCCATGGCGAACCCGCAGGTACGTACGGCCGGCGCCGACCAGCCGGCCCACCGAATGGGACGCCACGCGGGGATGACCCCGCGTGGCGTCCCATTGAGCAGGAACATCAGGCTTCGGCGGGCTGCACCGGTGCGGCGGCGGCTCACCGCCGGGCGGGGGCGGCGCGGGGCGAACGCGAACACCGCGGCGACGGCGCTGGCCAGCGCGACGCCGGCGGCGACCCGGATGCCCAGCGCCATCGAGGTGACGAAGGCCGAGTGCGCGGCGGAGATCAGCTCGCTGCCACCCACGCCGCCGAGGCGGGCGCCGGTCAGGTCGGCCGCGGCCACCGAGCCGGTCGCGGCGTGGGTCACGGCGCCGGGCACGTGCGCCGTGGCCAGCGCGCCGCCGAGGCGGGACTGGTACACCGCGGCGGACAGGCTGCCGACGATCGCGATGCCCAGCGCGCCGCCGACTTCCCGGATCGTGTCGTTGATCGCGCTGCCGGCCCGGCCTGGTGCGCGGGCACCGTCGTCATGATCGTGTTGCTGGCGGGCGCCATGACCAGGCCCATGCCGGCGCCCATGATGGCAACGGCCACCGCGATCAGCGGGTAGCCGGTGTGCACGCCCGCCATGGACAGGTCGGCCAGGCCCAGCCCCATCAGCGCCATCCCGGCCGGCATGATCACCCGGGTGCCGAACCGCTCCGCCAGCAGCGGCGAGACCGGCGAGGCCGCGGCCATGGCCAGCGCGAAGGGCAGCGCACGCACCCCGGCGGCCAGCGGGCTGTACCCCTGGACCAGCTGCAGGAACTGGGTGAGCAGGAACAGGCTGCCGAAGAGGGCGAAGAAGATGACGGTCACGGCCCCAGCGGCGGCGGAGAAGGCCCGCGAGGTGAAGACACGCAGGTCGATCAGGGGATCGCTGATGCGCAGCTCCCACCAGACGAAGGCGACGAGCGCGGCCACCCCGGCGCCGCCCAGCCCCAGGGTCACCGGACCGGTCCAGCCGCGGCCCGGGGCCTCGATGATCGCGTCGACGATGGCGAACAGCGCGCCGGCCACGAGCACCACACCCGGGATGTCGAAACGGCTGTGGGCGGGGTCCGCGGTCTCCGGCACGGTCAGCACGACTCCGGCCAGGGCGGCAGCGGCGAGCGGAAGGTTGATCAGGAACACGCTGCCCCACCAGAAGTGCGACAGCAGCAGGCCGCCGAGGGTCGGGCCGATCACGATCGCGGCACCGGCCACGGCCGACCAGGCGGCGATGGCCTGAGCACGCTCCTTCGGCGGGAACACGGCGTTCAGGATGGACAGGGTGGCCGGCATGACGAACGTGGCGCCCAGACCCATGACGACGCGCGCGCCGATCAGCTCGCCGGTGCCGGAGGCGAACGCCGCCGCCGCACTGCCCAGGGCGAAGACGGTCAGGCCGGCGATCAGTGAGCGACGGCGGCCGAAGCGGTCGCCGAGCGCGCCCGCCGGAATAAGCAGCGCCGCGAAGCACAATGTATAGGCGTCGGTGATCCACTGCAGCGAGCTGGTCCCGGCGTGCAGGTCACGGGCCAGGGTCGGCAGCGCGGTGTTGAGGATGGTGTTGTCGATCACGACGATCAGCAGGCTCAGGCAGAGCACGAGCAGGATGCGGCGGCGGTGCGGGTGGCCGCCGGGCCACCGGGCGTCGGCCCGCCCGCCGCGCTCCGCCGCGTCCCGGCCGGCCGCGGCCGCCGGGCGATCCGGACCCGCTGAGGTTACCGAGCGTGCCGGGCTCGCGGCGTGGCCGGCGATGGTGTCGGTGGTGTTCATCCCGGTCTCCTTACATCCGATTGCTTACATTCGTTACCTTACAGCCGTGAGTATATGCAGATGAGCTAACAGATGTAAAGTGAAAGGGTGGAAACAGCGGCGCAACCTAGTCAGCAGGCGCACCGGCAGCGCAACGCCCGAGGTGAGGGCAGGCGGCTGGCTGACGACATCGTGGCGGGCGCACTGGCCCTCATCGAGCGGACCGGCTCGGACGAGGCCGTCACGCTGCGCGCGGTGGCCCGGGAGATCGGGATCGCCGCGCCGTCCATCTACGCGCACTTCGCCGACCGGGACGCCATCATCATGGCCGTGGTGCTGCGGGTCTTCGACGAGCTGTCCGACGCGATCACGGCAGGCACCGAGGCGGCAGGCCCCGACCCGGCCCAGCGCCTGGTCGGCGGCTGCGAGGCCTATGTGACCTACGGCCTGCAGCACCCGGCCCGCTACGGGGTGCTGTTCGCGCAGCGGGGCATGAGCCCGGAGGAGTACTGCGCGCCCGTCGCGCTCGGCGACGACGGGCGGCCGGTACTGGAATTCGGCGCGGAAGCGTTCGCGCTGCTGGTGGAGGGCATCGAGGAGTGCGTACGGGCGGGCGAATCGGCGAGCACGGACGCCATCCAGGACGCCACCGCCGTCTGGGTGACGCTGCACGGGACGGTCATGCTGCGCACAGCGCTGCCTAACTTCCCCTGGCCGGAGCGGCGCGCGTTCACCCGGCAGCTTGTATTCCCGCTGGCCAAGGTGACCGCCTGAGACCTCCGGCCGGCCGGCGCCGTGGGCCACAGGTAATACCCTGACGCCGTCGGTTCGCCAGCGGGCTACGCCCGTACCGCCAGCGCGGGCGACGAGCCTTGCGACCCGGGGGGGACGGATTTCGATAGTGACGTCATCGGCCAGGTCCTACCGGCGCGCGCTGCGGCGGCAGTGCGGGATTCCCGCGCTCCTGCTCGCCGTGACCGTGGCGGCGGCCGGGTGCGGCGCTGCATCCGTCGGCCAGAGCGGCAGCGCCCCGCCGCCATCCCACCCGGCGGCCCGGGCCACGGCGGCGAAGACCCCAGGCCGCACGAAGGCTGCGGCGGCCGCTTCCTGCCCGGCGGTGCTGCTGTCCGGGATGACCGAGGCGCAGCGGGCCGGCCAGCTGTTCCTCGTCGGCCTGGCCACCGACCAGCTGGACCCGGCCACGGCCGTCGCGATCCGGTCACACCACTTCGGCTCGGTCCTGTTCGGGACGACCAGCTACGCCGGCGTCAGGGCGGACCGGAACGTCACCAGCGCCGTACAGTCGCTCGTGTCCGCCCAGGCCACCGCGGGAGTCCGGTTTTTCGTAGCGGCGAACCAGGAAGGCGGGCAGGTCCAGGCGCTGCAGGGGCCAGGCTTCCCCGCCATCCCCGCCGCGGCGGGGCAGGGCCAGCTCAACCCGGCGGTGCTGCAGCAGGACGCGGCGGCCTGGGGACGGCAGCTCCGGCAGGCCGGCGTCAACCTGAACCTGGCCCCGGTGATGGACGTCGTGCCGCCCGGCACGGACAAGGAGAACGCGCCGATCGGCGCGCTGCAGCGGGAGTTCGGCCATGACCCCGGCATCGTCGCGGCCCACGGAACAGCGTTTGCCCGGGGCATGGCCGAGGCGGGTGTGGCGACCACCGCCAAGCATTTCCCCGGGCTGGGCCGGGTCCGCAACAACACCGACTTCAGCTCGGCCGTCGTGGACAGCGTCACCACGCCGGACGATCCTTACCTGCACTCCTTCCAGGCGGCCGTGAACGCGGGCGTGCCATTCGTGATGGTCTCGCTCGCCACCTACGCCCGCATCGACCCGCAGCATCTGGCGGTCTTCTCTCCCACGGTGATGGGCACGATCCTGCGGCAGCAGATGCACTTCGGCGGCGTCATCGTCTCCGACGACATGGGTGCGGCTACGGCCGTGACCGAGATTCCCCCGGCCACCCGGGCGCTCGACTTCGTGGCCGCGGGTGGTGACCTGATCACGTCGGTGAGCATGCCGGCGGCCACGGCCATGGACGGCGCCATCCTGGCCCGGGCGGCCGGGAATGCCGCGTTCCGCGGCGAGGTCAACGCGGCCGCCGCCCGGGTGCTCGCCGCCAAGCAGGCGTACGGCCTGCTCCCGTGCCCAGCTCAGTGACACGGCTCAGTGACACGGCTCAGTGACGGGCTGGCACGGCTCAGCCGGCGGCGGCGGTAAAGGCGGCCAGGTAGCCGAGCTCCTGGCCGGCCGTGGTCGGGTGATAGGAATCCCCGAACGGGAACGTCACCGGGTACAGCCAGCGGCTGGAATCGCAGATCTCGTGCCCGGTGAACTCGCCCCGGACATCCGCGAACACGGCGCCGTTGCGGGCCGCCGCGGCGGACAGCGCCCGGTCCAGGGCGTCCGCGCTGTGGTCGAGGGCAGTGCGCTTGGCCGTGCTCAGGCCGAGGCAGCCGGGCGACTGGGACAGGTCATAGAGGTCCGGGTAGCCGACCACCACCACCTTGGCGGCCGGCGCACGGGCCCGGATGCCTGCAGGGTGGCGTCGAGCCGGCCCGGCAGCGTGCGGGCGACGAACGCGTCGGCGGCCGAGACGGCGCTGTGGCAGGCGCTGTCCCAGAACTGGAGCACGCAGGCCTCCATCACGTGCGAGAAACCGGCGTCGTTGCCGCCAACCGTGAGCGAAACCAGGGTGGTCCGGGCGCTGAGCGCCTGCACCTGGCCGCTGAGCACCCCGGCCGTCGTGGCACCGTCGCAGGCCGCCGAGACGAACGAGGCGTGGGCGTGATGCGCGGCCCACTGCTCGGGGTAGGCGTCCGCGCTGCGGGCGCAGCCCCCCTGGGCCGCGGTGTCATCGGCGGCCCCGGTCCCGGCCGCGTAGGAGTCGCCGAGCGCGACGTAGCGGACGGGCGGGGGCACCGGCAGCAGCGCGGCGGCCGGCACCGTGCGGACCTGCACGGTGCCGACCTGAACGGGGCGGGACACGCCGGCCGAGGCGGTCAGCACGGTCACGGCGGTCACGCTGGCTGCGGTCAGCGCCGCACCGGCCACGACGGCCGCGAGCGCCCGGGAAGCACGCACCTACTCCACCCCGCTGGCACACAGTGACGACTTATGTACTTTTCTTACATCAGCCGCCACGCGAATGAGACATTGCATATTACTCTGTTACTGAACCGAGCGAACGGGGCCAGACGGGGGCAATTCGCCGGTCGAGAACGAGGCGGATGTGCCGTTCCGCTGAGCATCACGCGGAGGCCGCTCCCCGGGCCGGCGGTCCCCTCGGTCCCGCCGGGGGCCAGCGGTGCCGGGCCCGCGAGTTCGTCCAGCGCCTCGCGCAGGCTGGTCAGATGCCGGGTACCCGGCAGCGGCTGGGCCGGCCAGCCGGGGCCGGCGGTGAAGAGGCGGACCGGGTAGGAACGCAGCGGCCCCAGCACCTCGGGCCCGGCGGTGTCCCGGCGGTGGGACCAGAGGACCACGGCCCCGGGAGCAGTGTCCCGCACCGCCCGCACCAGGCTCGGCGTCGGCGTGGCGGCACCCAGCATGTGGGCGGCGACCCGGTGCGAGGCCAGCGCGGCGGCCAGCGCGGCCAGCGGGAGGGTATGGTGCTCCGCCTCCACGCAGGCCAGCAGGACCAGCACCGTGTCCGGGGAGACAGGCGGCCGGGGGATGCGATGCAGGGCGCCGAGTATCGCCCACGACAGCCCGTGCTCGATGTCCATGCAGTCCGGGTCCAAGCGCTGGTCGGCGTCGACCGCAGCGAGCGCCGGGCGGCACACCAGGTCCCACCCGTCCACGACGCCCCGGCGGCCCAGGACGCTGTCGAGCACGATGCGGCAGCGTTCGGCGTCCGCGGCCCGGGCCGCGGCGATCAGGTCGGCGGCATCACGTTCGGCCGGGACGGGCTCGGATTCACCGGCCTGCACCGTGCGGGCGGCCTCCGACGCGAGCATGCCCAGTCCGATCAGGTCCAGCATCCGGCGTAGCCGGGTGACGTCCTCCTCGGAGTAGCGGCGGTACCGGCCCGGCCTGGACCCCTGCGGGCCGATGCCGTACCGGCGGTGCCACGACCGCAGCGTCGACTCGGCGATGCCTAGATGCCTGGCCACCTGGCCGGCGGTCCACGCTGACCTACCTGATGATCCCATCCCGCCTCACATCGACCGCAGCTGGTACCGGCGCTCGGCGTAGGCGAGATCGTCCCGCCACAGCCGGGCCGCGGCCCGCCGCATGACCGGCCGCAGCGCGGGCGCCGCGGCCTGCGCGACCGCGAACCCCCGGCGGCCGGAGCCGGCGATCACGGCCTCGATGACCGCGGTGCGCGGGCGGCCGTCCTGGCCCCGGCCGCGTGGGGTGGCGTGCGTCTCGACCACGCTGCCCGCGCCCTCCCCCTCGGTGATCCGCATGACCACCGTACGCGGCTCCGGGCAGCTGAACTCCGCGCGCACCGGTATCCCGAGCCCGGGCGCCACCCGGAAGGTCACCGACACCAGGAACTGGTCATCCTCGTCCGCCACGTCCACCTCGCCGGGCGCGGAGAGCACCGAAAGCCGGCTGAAGGAATAGGGGTGGAACCATGAACCGTGCCAGGGATCGAGCCGGTTCGCCACGATGTCGGCGGGCTCACAGATCCCGGTCATGGTGGCCACCGAATCCACGCTGGAGGCCCGGGGCGGCCGGGCGGGCAGCACCGGCGCCTCCAGCGGCTCCTCGCCGCCGGCGGCGTCCAGGCGCACCCAGGCGAGCACGCCGTCGTCCTGGACGGGCAGCGGGCTCCAGCCGCCGCCCCGGCCGGGGCCGACCCGCAGCCCATGCCACCGGCAGCGGAGCGCGCCGCGGTCGACCGCGGCCAGCGCCAGCGGTGCCCCCAGGTGCGGGCAGGCCCCCGGTCCGGCCACCAGCCGGCCCCCGGTGTCCCGCCAGGCCACGACTTCGGCGCCGGCCACGGTCGTGCTGAACGGGCGGTCGGCGCGGATCTGGCGGCTGGCCGCCAGAACGAACCAGTTGCCGGACGGGCGGGCCTGAGCCCGCTTGACAGCCGCCTCGATCAGCGCGGGGCGGGCACCGGCGTGGCTGGGCTCCTGCCGGGACCATTCGGCCCTCGGCAGCCGGCGCAGCGGCCAGCGCTCAGCCAGCCAGCCCCGCGCGCCAATCGAATCCGGCGTGGTCATCGGCGCATCCCTTCCTCGTGCCGCGGCCCGCGGGCCGCCCGCGCCGCGAGCCAGCGCAGCGGGGCCAGCCGGCCGCGGGTCGGCACCGAATAAATTGGGTGGCCGGCCAGCCCCCACCGGGCCAGCAGGCAGTTGGCCGCGTGCCAGCCGGTGCTGGCGGCCCGTTCCATCAGCGCCACCGGCAGGTCAATGCGGATGCCGTCGCCGGCGAGGACCAGTCCCGGGAACGGGGTGATCACCTTCGGCCGCCGGGCGAAGTCGCCCACCCCGAACAGCGGGCAGTCCTGGCGCCACAGCTCGGTCTCGGCCAGGATCCGGGCCGGGCCGGTCTCCGGGTACAGCGCGTGCAGCCGTTCCCGCATCCGCTTGCCCAGTGCCGCATTGTTCGGGGCAGCATCGTCCGGGGCCGCATAGGCGTGCAGTTCGACCACCGAGCCGCCATGCCGGCGGGCCCAGTCCTGCGCCTGCCGGTCGTACCGCTCCAGCACGCTGACGTTGTCCAGCGGATCGAGACCCCCGGTGCCCAGGAACGCCGGGCGGTCCGCCCGGACCGGGCGGTCCAGCCACAGCCGCTGGATCAGGAACGGCGGCGCGGTGCGCAGCCCGGACACCTGGTGCCGCCAGGCGGGGTCGGCCAGATCCGGGGAGTTGCGCCACGATGGCGCGCAGCCCGGCCACGTCGGCGGCCAGCACCACCCCGTCGGCGTCGATGGCCGCCGCACCGCCGGTGTCCCGCACCCGGAAGCGCCCCGGGCCACCGGCCTGGATCTGGGCGATCTCGGTCCCGGTCAGGAAGGTCACGCCCAGCGCCGTCAGGTAGCCGCGCAGCGGCTCCCACAGGGCGGTGTCGAAACCGGCGTCGGGCACGTCGAACACCAGGCCCTCGCTGGAGCCGAGAAAATAGATGTGGAACATGGAAGCCAGCTCGGCCGCGGACATCTCGCCGGGCGGGGCGAAGAAGCTGCGCGAGAACACCTCGAAGGCCAGGTGCCGGGCGGCGGCCGGGAAGTTGATGTCCCGCAGGAACGTCTCGGCGTCGGTGCCGTCGAGCTGTTCGTAGGTGCCCGGGACGCTCACGGCCGCCAGCGGGGCCGCCGCCGCGGCGTTCAGCGCGAGCAGGTCCCGGGGCCGGAAGGTGGGGCTGCGCAGCGCGAACGCGATCGCGTTCCACGGCGGGGTGCGAGGCAGACCGCGGAAGCTGTCCCGGCGGCCGTCGGCGTCCACCAGCGGGTAGTCGGTCAGCGGGACGAGCCGCCGCAGCCCCGGGTCGGCGCGGCGCAGCAGCGCCCGCAGGTTGTAGTACTGGCGGAAGAAGGCGTGGAACCCGCGGCTCATCGGCAGGCCCGCCTGGCCGGGCTGCCGGCGTCAGCGGCCGCTGGCCGGCGGCCGGCTGGCCGGCGTCGGCGGGCGGCCCGGCCGTAGGCTGCGTCCAGCCGCCTACCCGGCCGCCGAGGTAGGGCTCGCGTTCGGCCACCGTCACCCGGACCCCGCGCTCGGCCAGGCCAGCCGCAGCGGCCAGGCCCGCGATGCCGGCGCCCACCACGATCGCGTGCGGCCGACGCGGCAGCAGGGCGGCGTCCGGCGCGCCGTCCGGGGCGAGGTGCCGCACCGCCCGCCGGTCGCGCCCGACCGCCGTGGTCATCCAAACCCCCGGGTGGCCAGGAAGGTGTGCACGACGTCGCGCTGCCAGCCGGTCATCGTCTCGCTGTGCACCCCGGTGAAGCCCGCCTCCCGCAGCCGGCGGCGGAACCGCTGCGCCCCGTCGAAGTCCGCCACGCTGCGATGCAGGTACCGGTACAGGGTGGCGTCCCCGGTGGCCACCCGGCCGAACGGGATGATGACGCTCCAGCACACCGCGTTCCACATGAGGCGGGCCCGGGCCGAATCCCGCACCGAGTACTCGTGCACCGCCAGCGTGCCACCGGGGCGCAGCAGGTCACGCAGCGCCCGTAGCTGGCCGTCCGGGTCGGCGAGGTTACGGATGAGGTAGGCGGCCAGGATTCCGTCGAATGGCCCGTGCACCCCCGCGCCGGCCAGGCCCTCCACCCGCGCGTGCACGAAGCGGGTGGACGGCGGCCATGATTTCGCCCGGGCCTGGGCCAGCATCTGCCCTGAGGCGTCGATCGCGACGATCTCGGCCCGCGGCGCGGCACTGAGCAGGGCGGCGGTCGAGGCTCCCGTCCCGCAGCCGGCGTCGAGCAGGCGCAGGCCCCGGCCGTCGTCGGGCAGCCGCATCCGCTGGGCAGACAGCCGCAGGTGCGCGTGGTACCCCGGGTTGGCGCCGACCAGGCGGTCGTACGCGGGCGCCCCGACGTCGAAGGCAGCGGGAACCGCCGCGCGGGACAGGCCGGTGTCGGTGCTCACCGCAACTCTCCATTCGGCTCGCGGTCGCCGTGGCGGCGGCCCTGGAGCTCCCACAGCAGCAGCGCCGACGTGACCAGGGCAAACCCGAACAAGAAGTCCTCGACGGGAATGCCCCAGGGGAAACGCAGGCCGGTCAGCTGCCGGGGCGCGTATTCGACCACGGGCGCGGACAGCTTGGTCAGCCAGCCATCGACGGGAATCTGGAACGCGAACACGATAGCGATCGTGATCCAGTAGCTGGGCCGCCGGAACAGGCCGGTCCGCGCGATGACCAGCTCCCACCCGCAGACGGCCGCCACCGCGGCCACCGCGGGCACGGTGTACCCGAGGCCGGTCACGACCGCACCGCCTCATCCTGGGTGGGCCGCCCGGCCGGCTCCGGCCGCTGGGGGTGCTGGGCACGCTGCGCCCTGCGGGCCCGCCAGCGGGCCCCCATGGCCTGCACGCAGGCATAGGTCAGAATCCCGCACACCGGTATGACCATGAAGAACACCAGCTCCTCGACCGGGATCCGGAACGGCAGCCGGGCTCCCGTCACGTACCGCGGGTTGTAGGTCCATACCCGCCCGGCGATCGCGAAAGCATCCCAGACCAGGAAGACGACAGCCACCGGCAGCACGGCACGCGCCAGCCGGGCCGGCTGCTGGTAGACCCGCGCGCCGAGCAGTTCGAGCGGCGCGGTCACCGCGAGGCAGGCGCCCATCAGGATCAGGTACTGGTAGTGATCCATGTCAGCTGGCGCCCCCAGTTCTGCGGGCCCAGAACGCGCGGGCCAGTGCGGGAACCGCCACCCCGACGCGGCGGAGCTGGCCGACCCGGGCCCGGTGCGTGAACACGGCGAAGTCGCTGTCCTCGATGCGGTCCAGGATCTCCGAGTAGAGGGTCAGCGCGGTGGCCACGCACGGCCGGGACACCGGGTGGAGCATCGCGATCCCGTCCCTGGCGAACCGGTAGATGGCCCGGGTGGTGGCGTGCTGGCTGGCCAGCGCGGCCCGGACCCGGAGGTCGGTGCGCTGGCGCGCACGGCACCAGGCCAGCAGCCCGTGGTCCACGCCGAACGCGGCGAGCTCGTCGGCCGGCAGGTACACGCGGCCCCGGTCCAGGTCCTCGGCCACGTCACGAAGGAAGTTCGTCAGCTGGAACGCCTTGCCCAGGGCCGCGGCGTGCGGAGCGGCCTCGGCGGGCGGCCCCACCGTGCCCAGCACCGGCAGTACCTGCAGGCCGATCACTTCGGCGGAGCCGTGCACGTAGCTGTCCAGTGCGGCCCGGTCCGGGTAGCTGGTGACCTCCAGGTCCATCCGCATCGAGTCCATGAAGTCCGCGAACAGGGCCGGGGCGATCCGGTAGCGGGCCGCGGTGTCCACCACCGCCGCCAGGATCGGGTCCGTACTGTACCCGGTCCGCAGCCCGGCCGACAGGCCCTCGGCCAGCTCACCGAGACCGGCGGCGACCTGGGCCCGGTCGGCGCCCGGCGGCGCGGTGTCCACGATGTCGTCGGCCCAGCGGGCGAACCCGTACAGCGCGTGCACGGCCGGCCGCTGGGCCCGGGTCAGCATCTTTGTAGCCAGGTAATAGGTCTTGCCGTGCCGGGCGTTCAGGTCCCGGCAGCGCTGGTAGGCCGCGCGGAGGCGGGGGTCGTTCAGCCCGGCCGCGTCCAGTTCCGCGGCGATCATGACGGCAACCGCACGGCCGGGCGGCGGGCCCGGGCGGCCACCGGGCCGGTGACCCGGTCGGCGGCGAGCCGGCCGGATATCAGCGCGGTCGGCACCCCGACCCCGGGTACAGTGCCGCAGCCCGCCAGAACGGCGTTGTCCGTACCGCGCGGCAGGTTGCCCGGCCGGAACGGGCCACTCTGCAGGAAAGAATGCGCGAACGAGAACGGCGTGCCGGCGACCAGGCCCTCGCGCGCCCAGTCGGCGGGAGTCACCACCTGCCGCACAGTAATCTGCGCCTCCAGGCCGGGCAGCACCCGGTGGCCGACGATGGCGGCGAGCTGATCGGCGTAGCCGCCGGCAGTGCCCGCCCAGTCGATCCGCCCACGGGCCAGGTTGGGGGCCGGCGCGAGGATGTACACCAGGTCGGACCCCTCAGGCGCCAGCGCCGGGTCGGTCGCGGTCGGCCGGGTCACGAGGAGGGACGGATCGCTCATCAGCTGCCCATCGGTGATGATTTCCCGGAAGGTCCGCTGCCAGGCGTCCCCGAACACGATGGTGTGGTGCGCGGCGCCTGGCCACCGGCGCCCGGTGCCGGCGTGCAGCACGACCGCGGACGGGGCCGGGCGCAGCGGCAGCGGCCGTCGCGGCGCCCGGCCGAGCAGCTCGTAGGCGGTCGTCAGCTCGGTGGCGAGAACCACCGCGTCACAGGGAATCCGCAGCCCGGTACTGGTGTGCACGGCCCGGATCCGCGACCCGGACCGGTCCAGCGCGGTGACCGTGGCGCCGTAGCGGAACTGGACCCCCGCGGACTCCGCCGCGCCGGCCAGGGCGTCCGGGAGGGCCCGCATGCCGCCCCGGGGGAAGTACACGCCGGCCACCGTGTCCATGTAGGCGATGACCGCGTAGACGGCGAGCGCGTGCTGCGGGGACTCCCCGGCGTACAGGGACTGGAAGGAGAAAACCCGGCGCAGGCGCTCGTCGCGGATGAACCGGCCGATGGCCGGCTCCAGCCGGCGGAACGCGCCCAGCGCCGCCAGCCGGGCCAGGCTGGGGGTGGCCAGGGCGAACGGTGAATCGAAGTTGGCCGCGATGAACTGACCGAACTCGCACCGGTAGAGCTCGGTCAGCCAGCCGCGCAGCCGCCGGTAGCCATCCGCCTCGGCCGGCCCGGCGAAGGCCGCGACCGCACTGGCCATGGCGTCGGCGTCCGTGTGCACGTCCAGCTCGCTGCCGTCGGCGAACAGGGCCCGGTAGGCGGGCTCCAGGCGCACCAGGTCCAGCCGGCTGGGCAGATCCTCCCCCACCGCGGCCAGCGTGTCCGCCACCAGGTCCGGCATGGTCAGCACGGTCGGGCCGGTATCCATCCGGAACCCGTCCACGTCCAGCCGGCCGGCCCGGCCGCCGGGGGTCGCGGCGCGCTCGACGACGGTGACCTCGCGACCGCGCCCGGCCAGGTGCAGCGCGGCCGCCAGGCCGGCGAGCCCGGCACCCACCACAACCACCCGGCTGGTCGCCCCAGTTATGGTCCGCATCGGTTACCGGGCCCGATTCGTGTAGCGGATGGCCAGGTCGCGCAGCGCGCTCAGGACGAAATCGTCCAGCCCGCTGCCGGACAGCCGGTCGCACGCCGCGGCCACCCGGCTGGAGATCATCTGCTCGATCCGGGTGGCGGCGCCGGTCTCCGCGATCAGGTGGCGCCAGTGGTCGATCTGGCCGTCGTCCAGCAGCTCCTGACCGCACAGGCGGGTCAGCTGAGCGCGCTGACCAGGCGTGGCCAACTCCCCGGCGAGCACGACCACGCTCGTGGCCTTGCGTTCGCGCAGGTCACCGCCGCTCGGCTTGCCGGTGAGCGACGGCCGCCCGAAGACGCCGAGCACATCGTCCCGGAGCTGGAACGCCTCGCCCACGAGTTCGCCGTAGTCCCCCAGGACGCTCAGCACATGCTCGTCGCAGCCGGCCAGCGCGGCGCCCAGCTCCAGCGGGCGGCGCACCGTGTAGTTGCCGGACTTGCGCCGGGTCACGTCGAGCACCCGTTCCAGGGTCGGGCTGCTCCGGGCGTCGTTGACCAGGTCGGCGTACTGCCCCACGGCCAGCTCACCACGCAGCGTGTCGTACCGGGGCCAGCCGCGGGCCAGCGCCGACGGCCCGAGCCCGCTTTCCCGCAGCAACTGCTCCGCCCACACCAGGCACAGATCGGCGAGCAGGATCGCGGCCGACTCCCCAAAGTGCCCAGCGGAACCGGCCAGCCGCTGGCCCCGGTGCCATTCGGCGAGCCGCAGATGAACGGCAGGCCGGCCCCGGCGCAGCGCGGACCGGTCCATCACGTCGTCCTGCAGCAGGGCGAAGGCGTGCAGCAGTTCGGTGCTGGCCGCGGCACGCAGCGCGGCACCGCTCTCTTGCGCCCCGGTCAGCCAGCCCAGATAGGTGAAGGTCGACCGGACGAACTTGCCGCCGATGACGAACTCACCGAGCAGCCCGGTCACGAAGTCGGCCCCGGGCACGTCGCGCACATGCTCCGCGCAGCGATCCCGGACGAAGTCGGCGAGCACACCGCTGACCTGGTGCCGTACGTCCGCCAGCCACCGGTCCAGCTCGGGGACGCCGGGCGGCCCGGACCAGCCCGGGGCACAGGCCGGGTGTGACTGCTCGGGCGCCAGGGACGTGCGGGCGCCGACCGGCGCGGCCGCGCCGGAACTCTCGCCCAGAAGCTGACCCACCTGCATACGTACGCCTCCGATCTCGTGGGCAACGTGGCGGGCTGGCAGCTACCGTGCCGCGCAAAACGATGCACAAACGATGCACTCAGCTTAACGGGCACTGCGACCAGCCTTCACGAGGGGCACGCTCCCCCAGTTTGCGAAGCTCAAAGTGGGTGCTGCGGTGTGTCGTGGCGGGCTGGTGGCGGTACCGCGCACGGGATAAGCGGCCGCGAACGGCATTAAGTTACCAAACGTAACTGTGATATCACGGATACGGGTGGCAGTCGGAGGGGCGACGTCAACGGCCCCGACATTCATCGTGCCGAAGGCGGGCCGACGATCTCCGCTACCTACCTGTGGCAGCTCCGCAAGGGGCTGCGGGACAACCCCACCAGGAATCATCGGCCGCGCTGGCGCGCTTCTTCGGCGTCAGCCCGGCCTACTTCTTCGACGACGACGCCGCGGAGGTCGTCGACGCTCAGCTCAGCCTGCTCGCCGCGATGCGCGACGCGTCCGGCTGGCCGCCGAGCGCATCGAGCGCTCGTTAGAACAGCGCTCGTTAGAGCAGAGCGGCGACGGTCAGCCCGGCCAGGACGAGCATGACGGCGGCGGCCCCGCGGCTGAGCCACTTGACCGGGATGACCTTGAGCAGGCCCCGGCCGCCGAGAATGGCCAGCCCAGCGGCGACCCACAGCGCCGTGACGGCGCCAACCGCCACCGACAGCGGGTCGTGGTACTTGACCGCCAGGTTCGCGGTCACGATCTGGGTGAGGTCGCCGAACTCGGCCGCGAAGACCACGGCGAAGCTGGTGAGGGCGACCGGCAGGAACGCCCGCCGGGACTCGTGCTCCACCACGTACTCGTCGTTGTGGGCAGGCTTCTGGCGCAGCAGCAGCACGGCGCCGACGACGAACAGCACCGCCACCGCGATCTGCATCGGCTGGTGCGGCAGCAGGCTCAGCAGACCGCCGACCGTCACCGCCAGCGCGACCTGTATGGCGAACGCCGCGGCGGCCCCGGCGAAGACGTAGCCGGGCCGGTAACGGCTGCCCAGGACCAGGCACGCGATCACCGTCTTGTCGGGCAGCTCGGCCAGCAAAATGATGAGGAACGAGGTGATGGCGGCGGCCAGGCTCACAGGCTCAGCCCCTATCGGTAAGGCCGCCCCGGATCCGGAACTCCTCCGGCACGGCAGCTCATCACTTCGTCGCTGCGGCCGAAGGTCTCACTCAGGCATCCTCGCCCCCGGGCACCGGGCCCGCATTACTGCGAGCCGAGATTGTCGGCGTCCCGGCGATGGAGCTACTCCCCTTCGCGGTACTTATTCTAGCCAGTAGCCGCCGGGAATAACTATGTCAGCGCCATACACGTCAGGCCGTCAGCGGCAGGACGACGATCGGGGCCGCGGTGGGCTTGAGCGTGCCCCCGGCCGGCTCCACGGTAATGCCGAGGTTGTGGCCCTTGACCGGTCCCGACGCGAGCACCGGCTGGGTCTGCCCGTTCCGCGGCTGGCTGAGCAGGCCGGACGGCTTGGGCGCGGTCGGGCCCAGCAGCCAGAGCTCATAGACCTCGGAGGCGGGCAGGGCGGGCAGCGAAGAAGTCAGCACGAGCAGCTTCGATTCGCTCGCTGAGACGATCGCCGTCACGGTCCCGCCGCGGGTGGTCTTGCTGCTGACCAGGCGGGCGTCCGAGGCGGCCAGCACCGCGGTGATCGCGTGGTTGTGCGCCTCCGCGTTGCTCAGCTGGCTCCGGAGGGCGGCGAGCTGGCTCTGCGTGGTGCTGAGCTGGCTCTGGCTGTGAATCTGGCTGACGCCCAGGACCACGGCGACCGCGGTGGCCACGGCGGCGACGGCTACCGAGATCCGCGGAAACCAGACGCGGCGGGCCCGGCGCACCTGGCGGCTGGTACCACGGCGGGCAGGCCGTTCGTCGGTGAGCGGCGGCAGTTGCCGGGTCCGTTCGGCGAGGGCCAGTACCCGTCCGCGCATCGCGGCCGGGGGGCGCTCGGCGGCGGCCATCGAAAGCCGGGCCGCGGTCGCGCGCAGGCCGCGGATCTCCGTCGCGCAGGACGAGCAGTGGTTCAGGTGGCGCTCGAACTCATCGAGTTCCTCGCCCTGCAGCGCGTCGAGCGCGTAGCTGCCGGTCAGGGTGTGCAGGTCGTGGCGCTGGAGCCTCACCAGCTCACCTCCATGCAGTCGCGCATCCGGATCAGACCGTCGCGAATCCTGGTTTTTACGGTGCCCAGGGCGACCCCCAGCAGCTTCGCTACCTGCGGGTAGGTGTAGCCGCCGTAGTAGGCGAGCCGGACCGACTCCCGCTGTACCTCGGTGAGCCCTTCCAGGCAGCGCCGGACGCGCTGGCCCTCCAAGCTGGCCTCGACCGCGTCAGCCACGTCGTCGGGCCCGCTAACCGGGTCCGGAGCCACCTTCTGCTCCCGCTGGGTAGCGGAAACCTCGGCCCGGACCCGGTCAACTGCGCGGCGGTGGGCAATGGTCAGCACCCACGAAATAGCGCCGCCCTTCGCAGCGTCAAATCTCGACGCCGTCCGCCACACCTCCAGCAGTACCTCCTGCGCGACCTCCTCCGACTGCGCCGGGTCCCGGAGCACCTTCGTGATGATGCCGAAGACCGGAGCGCTGAGCTCGTCGTAGACGGCCTCGAACGCGGCGTTGTCACCGCGCGCCACATTGGCCAGGAGCCCTTCCAGGCCCTGGTCCCTCCCCTCCTCGGGACCAGGGCCCGGCCGGGGCTGCCGTATGCGGGGCGCTTCCATGACCACCATTCGAAGCAGATCGGCGATCGGATTGGTCAAAAAAACACGCCAATCTGCTAGCTGTTTGGTTCCGAATAAGCGTCGTGATGACGAAGCGCACTCTACTGCGTACTCACCGCCGGCCGGTGGGCTGCCGTGGGCTGGCCTCCGGTGCGCTCTCTGGCCTGCTCGCGGCGGCCGTCGCGCTGGGCGTGGCGGAGCTGATCGCCGGGATCACCGGGCCAACGGGCGGCCCGGTGGTGGCGGTCGGCGGCGCGGCCATCGACATGACGCCGATCCCGGTCAAGGACTTCGCGATCGCGCACTTCGGCTCGGACGACAAGACCGCCCTCATCATCGGCATCCTGGTCCTGCTGGCCGTGTTCGCCGCCGTGATCGGGGCGCTCTCGCGGCGCTGGCTCGCGGCCGGGCTGGCGGGACTGACGATCTTCGGCGCGCTCGGCGTCAGCGCGGCGCTGACCCGGCCCACCGCGGGGGCCACCGATGTGCTGCCGACGCTGGCCGGCGTCGCGGCCGGTATGGCCGCGCTGATCCTGCTCATCCAGCCCAGTACGCCGGGCCAGCGGCTCGTCCCCGGTCGGCGCGGCTTCCTCGCCGCCGCAGCCGGGATGGTCGTGGTCGCCGCGGCCGCCGGAGCTGGCGGCGACCTGCTGCTCCGCCGGTTCAGCGCCACCACCGCCCGGAACCAGGTACGGCTGCCCGCCGCGGCCAAAGCGGCGCCGCCGCTGCCCGGCGGCGCCGAGCTGGACGTCAGCGCGATCAGCTCCTTCTACACGCCGAACAACAGCTTCTACCGGGTCGACACGGATCTGGTGCTGCCCCAGGTGTCGCCGGATCAGTGGACGCTGCGGATCAGCGGGATGGTCGACCGGCCGGTCGAGCTGAGCTTCGCGGACCTGCTCCGGCAGCCGCTCACCGAGGCCGACATCACGCTGGTCTGCGTCTCCAACGAGGTCGGCGGCCCGTACGCGGGCAACGCCCGCTGGCTCGGTGCGAGCCTGCCCGCGCTGCTGCGCCGGGCCGGCCTTCGCAGCGGCGCCGACCAGGTGCTCAGCACCAGCGTCGACGGCATGACGATCTCGACCCCCGTCTCGGCCATCATGGACGGCCGCAACGCCCTCCTGGCGGTCGCCATGAACGGCCAGCCGCTTCCTATCGCGCACGGGTTCCCCGCGCGGATGGTCGTACCCGGCCTGTACGGCTACACCTCGGCCACCAAGTGGATCACCAAGCTCGAGCTCACGACCTTCGCGGCCCGGAAGGCCTACTGGACACAGCGCGGCTACGCGGCGAAGGCGCCGATCAAGACCGAATCACGGATCGACGTGCCGAAGCCGCTGTCACAGATGCCCAAGGGCCAGGTCGCCGTGGCCGGAGTGGCCTGGGCCCCGCACCGCGGTATCTCGGCGGTCGAGGTCAGCGTCGACAACGGCGCGTGGCACGAGGCGCGGCTCGCCGCGGCCGACGGCATCGATACCTGGCGGCAGTGGGCGTGGAACTGGGACGCCACCCCGGGGCTGCATCAGCTGCAGGTGCGCGCGACGGACGGTACCGGCGCGACGCAGACCAGTAGCCGCACCGGGGTCTTCCCCAACGGCGCAACCGGCTGGGACTCGGTGGTGGTGACCGTGGCCTGACGGCCACGGGCCGGATTCCACGCCCTTCCCACGCCGGACGGACATCGAAGGAACCGTAATCACTTCTCAGGGAGCAATCATGAAAGTTCGCATTCTGGCCGTATCGGCAGTCGCCGCCGGGCTGGCTCTCGGCGCCGCCGCCTGCAGCAGCTCGGGCGGCACGTCGGCCTCGTCGCCGGCGGCCGCCAAGTCCTCGTCGTCGGCCATGGCCTCGTCCAGCGCCGCAGCGATGCCGTCCAGTTCGGGCTCGGCCTCGGCGACCGACTTTGGCGCAGGCTGCGCGTCGGTGCCCAGGTCCGGGACTGGCAGCTTCAGCGGCATGTCCACAGCGCCGGTCGGCACCGCCGCCGCTGCCAACCCGGTCCTGTCCACGCTGGTGGCGGCGGCCAAGAAGGCCAGCCTGGTCGACACGCTGAACTCCGCGGCGAACATCACCGTGTTCGCGCCGGCCAACTCAGCCTTTGCCAAGATCCCGTCAGCGACGCTGAACTCGGTGCTCGCGAACAAGACGGAGCTGACCAAGATCCTCACCTACCACGTCGCGTCCGGCCGGTACACGCCCGCCGAGCTCGCGTCCGGCAAGCCGATCAAGACGCTGGAAGGCGCCACGGTGAAGCCGAGCATGAGCGGCGGTACCTACTCGGTCAACGGCGCCCAGGTGGTGTGCGGCAACGTGCAGACCGCGAACGCCACCGTCTACATCATCAACACGGTCCTGATGCCCCCGTCGTCCTGACCATCCAGTTAAGCAATCAGTGCTGGCCCGGCTCCCCTGCTCAGCGAGGGATCCGGGCCAGCATCACGGTGACGTCGTCGTCGTGATGCAGGGAGTCGACCAGCGCATCACAGGTGCCGGCCAGCGCGCCGTGCGCACCGGAGATCGCTGCGCGCAGGGCCAGGATGCCGCGCTCAAAGGATAGGGTCCGGCTCTCCACCAGCCCATCGGTGTACAGCGCAAGCACAGCTCCCGGCGGCAGCTTGATCCGGATCTGGCCGAACAGGCCGGTGCCCAGGCCGACCGGCATGCCCGCCGGGAGCGCCGGGACGTAGGTCCGGCCGTCCGGCAGCGCCAGGACCGGAGACAGGTGCCCGGCCAGGGACATGGTGCAGGATCGCTCGCCGGGATCAACCACCGCGTAGACGCAGGTCGCACACGTACCACCGGTCAGCGCCGAGGCCCCGCGATCCAGCCGGCGCATCATCTCGACGGGCTCCAGGTCCAGGTCGGCCAGGGTGTGCGCGGTGGCCCGCAGCTGCGCCAGCAGCATGGCGGCCGCGGGCCCGTGTCCCATTACGTCCCCGACCACGAGGCCCGTCCGGTCCCTGGGCAGCGTGACGATGTCCCACCAGTCCCCGCCGACGACCTGGCCGGGAGCCGGGGTGGAGCGCCAGGCGACCTCCACGAGTTCGGGTAGCGGCAACGGCGCAGCAGCCAGCCCCCGCTGCAGCGCCGCGCTGTCGCGCCGGTGCCGGGCCAGCTCCGTGGCCTGCGCGAGGCTGGCCCCGGCCTGCGCGGCGAGCCGGCCGATGGCGGCCACCTCACCCGCTTCGAACGGGCCGCGGGCTTCGCGCCGGGAGCACACCGCCATCCCGGTCACGGCGCCCCCGGCGGTCATCGGCACGACAAGGAACAGCGGGGTGTGCGACAGCAGTTCCCGGCCTGCGGGCCGGACCCGCCGCTTGGTCACCTCGTCGGGCCCGCTGAATGCCCGCGGGATGCCGCGGGTCAGGCACTCGCCGTAGGGCGAGGCCACCGGGAAAGCAAACGCCTCGCCGGCGGGCAGCACGCTCTCGGCCAGCAGGCCGTCCTCCTGGACGAACCGGTTGGCGAGCCGGCGGGTCACCACCTCGCCGCCGGGTCCGCCGTTCCCGCTGGGCCCGCGTTCCAGGACGAAGACGGCGGCCCCGTCCGTGAACTTCGGCACGAGCATCTCCAGGAGCAGCCCGGTGATATCGGCCGGTTCGAGGCTGACCAGACCAAGGCCGCCCGGATCCGGGAGGGCGGCCGTCACGGCACCCCAGGCTTGCGCCCGACCCCGCCGAGCGTGTCGACATGCACCGGGGGAAATGGCGCGGGGTCAGGCCGCCACTCCGAGACGGGCACGACGCCCGGCGGCAGCAGGTCCAGCCCGGCGAAGAAACCGCTGATCTCCTCGGGGCTGCGCAGCTGATAGGGCACCGCGCCGGTCTCGGCGTAGCTCTCGGCCGCCGCGATGTGGGCGTCCCCGACCCGGACGCTGTCCGCGAGGGCCAGGTAGCTGCCAGCCGGAAGCGCGTCCAGCAGGCTGCGCACCACCGATCGCGCCTCGCCGTAGTCGCTGATGTGACCGAGCACGCCCATCATCAGCAGGGCTACCGGCTGAGCCAGGTCGATGATCCGGCCCGCGGCCTTGAGGATGTCGTCGGGGTGCCGCATGTCGGCGTCCACGTAGTCGCACGCGCCCTCCGGGCGGCTGGACAACAGCGCACGGGCATGCGCCAGGACCAGCGGGTCGTTGTCGACGTAAACGATCCGGCTTTCCGGCGCGATCCGCTGGGCGATCTCGTGGGTGTTGTCGACGGCTGGCAGGCCGGTCCCCACATCCAGGAACTGGCGTACCCCCGCCTCGGCGGCCAGGTACCGGACGGTACGGGCCATGAAGTACCGGCCCGCGCGCGCGGTGTCCACAATGCCGGGGTAGATCTCGCGGTAGCGGTCCCCGGCCGCGCGGTCCACCGGGTAGTGGTCCTTGCCGCCCAGCCAGTAGTTCCAGATCCGCGCCGAATGCGGCACGGTGGTGTCGATCTTCGGCGTAGACGGCACCTCTTCGGCGGGCCGGTCGTCGGTCACGGTAAAACTCCCGGTGAGATGGCAGGGACTGGTTCGCGCGGACCTCGGGGCCAGTCTGGCCCTGGATAAATTTATTCGCTCATTCAGCTGGCGAGCTGACGTTTCCGGGCAAGCTGCTGTCCACCCGCCGCACGGCCATCCCGTCCCCCGTCCCGGCCCGCGCCCGCTTGCTGTGCGTAATGATATCGGCGAAATCAGGCCGAGAGCTCCCGCTGTTACCCGGTGCGGGCTGTTTGCTGCTTTCTTCTGCAACGCCCGCGTATTCATCACTATTGTTGCTTTGTCCCGGCCGGCGCAGCACCGCCAGAGGTCCGGGCCTTTCCGTCGTGGCATGATCCCGGCCAGGAGTCCGTGTGCAGGTACCGGAAGTTCCGGGGGGCATCGCGGGGTGGCCGGCGACGGCCGGTGCCGGGCCCGGGACGCCAGCAGCGGCGGTCGGCGACAGTCTCGGCCTGACGGACATCAGCCAGGACGTGCTCGGTATCGCCGTGCCGAGGTTCGCCGACGGGGCGGCCGTCTTCGTACTGGAGCACCAGCTGGCCGGCGGCGCGGGCCCGGGCGGCCCGGACGGCGGCGGCCCGGACGGCGGCGGGCCGGACGGCGGCGGGCCGGACGGCGGCGGCCCGGACGGCCCGGGCGTCCGGCAGGCCATCGCACGCCGTCTGGGCAGCCGGTTCGACGGAAGCGGCGGCCCCGTCCCCGGTAACGCGTTCCCGGCCGGGGAAGTGGTCGCCTTCGCCACCGGTTCGCCGTACGCCGCCTGCGTGCAGACGTTGCGGCCGGTCACGTTCGCCCGGCCCGACGCGACGACTCTGGAACGGGCCCGGCCGGCGGCACGGGACGCGCTGACCAGCCATTCTTCTTTCCTCGCGCTGCCGATGACGGCGCGGGGCGTCGCGGTAGGCCTGCTCGTAGTGTCCCGGAGACCGGGCCGGCCGACCTTCAGCGAGGCCGAGACGGGCCTGCTCGCCGGGATCGCGGCCCGGACCGGTAACTGGATCGTCCACGCCAGCCTGCTTGCCGAGCACCAGCGGATTGCACACAGCCTCCAGATCGGCCTGCAGCCGACGGAACCGGCCAGCCCGGCCGGGATCGAGGTCGCCAGCCGCTGCCTGCCGGCCGCCGATCACATCGTCGGCGGGGACTGGTACGACATCATCGGGCTGCCCGGCAGGCGGACTGGGCTGCTGGTCGGGGACGCGATGGGCCACGGCCCGGAGGCGGCCGCGGTAATGGCCCAGCTCCGCGCCGCCGCGCACGCGCTCGCTGACCTGAATCTGGCACCAGCCGAGCTGCTGCGGCAGCTGGACCGCACGGCGTCCACGCTGAAGGGCGGCACCTACGCCACCTGCGCCTACTGCGTCATCGATCCCCACACCCAGTCCGGCACGATCGCGCTAGCCGGTCACCTGCCGCCGGTCATCGCCCTGCCGGACGGCGGCACCCGGGTCCCGGCGCTGCCCGCTGGGCTGTCGCTGGGGCTGGGCACCGCCATCTTCGGGCAGGCCCACGTCCAGCTACCGCCCGGCTCGGTGCTGGCCCTGTTCACCGACGGGCTGGTGGAAAGCCGCGTCCGGTCCTTCGACCAGGGCGTGCTGGTGCTCCGCTCGGCGCTCGCCCGCCGGTACAGCTCGCTGGAAAGCGCCGCCGAAGTCATCCTCGCCACGCTGGCCCCCCGGCGGGAGGACGACGTCACCGTGCTCCTGGCCCGGATGCCGGCCACGGGCGGAGATGGCGCATCAGGGGCCATCCCGCTGTAGGGGTCGCGGACGGCCGAACGCCAGACGAGGCGGCTGGTCAAGACACGCGGGACGAGGCGGCTGGTCAAGACACGCGGGACGAGGCGGCTGGTCAAGACAGTTGCGGCACGACCTCGGCGGCGAGGCGCTCCATCTGCTCCGGCTCGTCGAACAGCGCACTCAGCAGGATCAGGCCGGCGCCAGCGGCGGCCACCTCGCGCAGCCCGCGCACGCAGGCCGCGGGCGGCCCGGTCACCGCCGCCGACTGCAGCCGCGACCCGAACGCCTCGCCGTAGACATCGATCAGCGCGGCGGCCGTCCGGTCCCGGGCCCGCTCCGCGTCGTCGTCCACGGCGATGTACACGCGCTTGGCCACCGGGAATGCTCCCGGATCCCGGCCGTCCCCGGCGAGCGCCCCGCGGAGCACCGTGACCTGCTCGGCGAAGGCGGCGGTCGTCGTCGAGCCGGCGCCGAAGAACCCGTCCGCCAGGCGGGCGGCCCGGCGCACCGCGGCTGGCGCGCTGCCGCCAATCCACAGCGGCGGGTACGGCTTCTGCCAGGGTTTCGGTTCCATGGCCGCCTTCTGCAGCGACCAGAACTGCCCGTCGAGGTTGATCTCCGGCTCGGTCCAGCAGGCCTTCATCACCGCGAGCCCCTCGGTGAAGCGTGTCACCAGGCGGTCCGGGCCGATGCCGAACGTCGCGAACGGCCGGCCGCGCCCGCCCGTGCCGAACCCCATCTCCAGCCGGCCCTGGCTGAGCTGATCCAGTGTGGACAGGCTCTTAGCCAGCTGAACGGGCTGATGCAGCGGGCTGACGAACACCGAGCAGCCGATCCGCAGCCGGCTCGTGCAGGCCGCCGCGAACGTCATGATCTCCAGCGCGCCGAGCCGGGGGGAGGAACCCAATATCTGCTCCATGGTCCAGGCGCTTTCGAAGCCGAGGTCCTCGGCGCGGGCCAGATAGGCGGCGAAGGCCCCCGGGTCAAAGCTGCCGTCGGGGTGCCGCTGCGGGATCGAGATCGCGAAGCGCATGGTCCGACCGTAGCGCCCCGGTACCGGCCCCTGCGCGGTACCGGGGCGGCCACGCGGGCCCACCGGCCCAGTCAGACGCTTTTCTGGTAGGAGCGGAAGGTCGCGACCGAGATGGTCACGCACACCACGGCGAGGGCCAGCAGACCGGCGCCCCGGATGCCCACCGCAGCCCAATCGGTGTGGGCATTCAGCGCCGAGCGGCCCGCCACCACCGCCCAGTTGAGCGGGTTGCACTTGGCGATGCCCTGCATCCAGCCGGGCATCAGCGTGGCGGGCAGGAACGCCGAGGACAGGAACGTCAGCGGCAGCATGAAGAACACGTTGATCCCGATGATCGCCTCGCGCTGGCGGACCAGCATGCCGACGGTGTTGGACAGCGCGCCGAAGACCGCACCGATGAGGATCGACACGACGACCACGACGGCCGCCCCCGCGATGCCGCCCGGATAACGCGCCCCGCCGGCCAGACCCAGCACCAGGATGATGACGGTCTGAACGGTGGTGGTCACGGCCTGCTCGACCACGTTCGCGTTCATCAGCGCGACCCGGCGGGCCGGCGAGACGAGGAACCGGTTCAGGGTGCCGCGGTCGATCTCCTCCATCGCGTTCATCCCGGCCCACATGTTGCCGTTCATCGCGCTCATCGCGACGATGCCAGGGATCAGGTAGGCCAGGTACGATCCCCCGGCTGCGAATCCGGGAATATCGACGATCTTCCGGAACAGCTCGCCGAAGAGGAACAGCCAGATCACCGGCTGGATCAGGCCGACCGCGATGAACGCGGGCTGGCGCAGCACGGCGTGCAGCCGGCGCCCCGACAGGTACCAGGTGTGCCGCAGTGTCGTGCCGAGGTGGCCGGCCGGGCTGGTTGGGGCGGCGCCGGCCAGCTCAGGCGCGGCGGCCGGATCCGAAGTAGGCAGTTCAGTGGTGGTGGTCATGACGGGTGCGCCTCCAGTTCGCGCTGGGTGTCGGTCGATGAGTAGCGGTGGCCGGTGTGCCGCAGGTACACGTCGTCCAGCGACGGCCGGGCCACCGTGACCGATGCGGCCGGCGCGCCGGCCCGGTCCAGCGCGGCCAGGATGCCGGGGACGGCGGCCGCCCCGTCATCGCTGCGGGCGCTGATGTTCCGGCCGGAGACACGCAGGTCACGAACCCCCGGCAGCGGGCCGATGGCGCTGCCGGCCCGGGCCGGATCGGAACCAGGGGCCAGTTCCAGGTGCACGGCGTCGCCGCGCAGGTCCCCCTTGAGCGCGTCGGGTGAGCCTTCGGCCACGACCCGGCCATGATCCACGATGGCGAGGCGGTCGGCCAGCCGGTCGGCCTCCTCCATGTAGTGCGTGGTGAGCAGGACGGTCATGCCCTCGCCACCGGACAGCCGGGCGATCTCCTGCCACATCGCGCTGCGTGCCTCCGGGTCGAGCCCGGCCGTCGGCTCGTCCAGGAACAGGACCCGCGGCCGGTGCACCAGGCCGAGCGCCACATCCAGGCGCCGCTGCATGCCACCGGAGTACGTCTTGACCAATCGCCCGGCCGCCCCGGCCAGGTCGAAGCGCTCGAGCAGTTCGTCAGCGCGGGCCTTGACGGCCTCGCCGCGCATGCCGAACAGATGACCCTGCAGGATGAGGTTCTCCCGGCCCGTGGCCATGGGGTCGCTGCCCGACTTCTGCGCGACCACGCCGATCACCCGGCGGACCTGCTCGGGACGCTTGAGCACGTCAAGGTCCGCGACGGCCGCGGTGCCCGAGTCCGGCCGGGCCAGCGTGGTCAGGATCTTGATGGTCGTCGACTTGCCGGCGCCGTTCGGGCCGAGCAGGCCGAACACGGTGCCGCGGGCGACAGTGATGCTCAGCCCGTCCAGGGCGCGGACACCGTTGCGATGACCGCGCAGCTGGTACGTCTTGACCAGGATGCCGGCCGTGATGGCGGGTTCGGTTCCCGCGGCGTTCTGTACGTGCGGGCT
The DNA here is from genome assembly GCA_963775825.1 of uncultured Actinomycetes bacterium. Taxonomy (GTDB): domain Bacteria; phylum Actinomycetota; class Actinomycetes; order Streptosporangiales; family Streptosporangiaceae; genus Bog-532. The sequence goes on along the minus strand of CAVZKY010000050.1, from coordinate 59,278 downwards.
GGGGTGACTGGCCGCCGGGGCGGCGGGGTTGGCCACAGTTGGTGACATCGCGGTACTGCTCCTCCGGTCGATTGGTTCGGTGGTTCGGTTCGCTCGTGCGGCGAACGGCGCCCAACCGGCCAGCGGAGGCAGCCCAGGTAACCTGGGAGATGCCGCATTGCTGGCCTTCGGTTCGGCGGTGTCGCGGGCCCCGGCCCGGTGCTCCGGATCTTGGCGGTGAGGGGGCACCAGCCGGGGTGTCTTTTTGTTAGCGAGCAGGGGTTATCCGGGTTCATCGGCCTCCCGCTGCGACGGTCGGGGGTGCGGGGTCTCCCGCGGGGCCAGCACGGCCTTTTCCGCCTGGGCCCACTCGGTACTCAGCAGCTCCTCGGGGAACTCTCCTGTCTCGGTAAAGCGGCGCCAGAACTTGAGGTCGGGGAATGTGCCGTCGGTCAGCTCGCCGATCAGGGCGCGAACCCAGTCGGCCTCGGCCCGCTTCATAGCCAGGCCGTACTCGGTCTCCAGCAGGAACAGCCGGGGCAGCCGGCGGCTGACGGCGTGCTCGACGATCCCGGTGGTGGCCGCGATCTCGATCTCCAGGGCCTGCAGGCGCTCGGCCAGCAGGCCGGTCAGCTCGTCGGGGTGGATGACGGACATCAGCGACAGCACCGAGGCGAAGAGCGGATACTCCTTGACTGGCTCGCTGATCAGCTCGCGGAGCCGGTCCTCCAGCTCGCGGTACCCGTCGTCGGTGAGCCGGTAAACGGTCCGCTCCGGACGGTGCCCCGCGCGGGCCGTTCCCTCCGCCTCGACGAAGCCGCGGCTCTCCAGATCCTGCACCACGGTGTACAGCGACCCGTAACGGATCTTGATCGAGTCGTCCTTGCCACGGTGCTTGAGCAGGCGCGCAATCTGATACGGGTGCATCGGCCCGCTCATCAGCGTGGCCAGGACGGCCAGGGCCAGTGGGCTGGTCAGCTTGCGCCTGCGGGCCATAGCTGGTGCGCCTCGCGTTTCTGGACAATACTCCTAGACGTATATTCGGTTACGAGTATACGGAGGCGTCAGGCCGCGATACAAGTTATATCGCGAGTTTGTTGCCCGGACCAGTCCGGTGGAGCGGCGCTACGGCGAGATCCGGTCACGGCTGGCCGAACGGCCGGGCGGAATGCATCGGCGGCACTGGGGTGCAGGTAGCGCGCCAACGCGGCGCCGTTGAGCGGCGGTCAGCGTCGCCAAGGGTGCGCCGTAGCCGGGGGGCGTGTGCCCGGCAGGGGTCCGGCCGCCCCGTTCAGGACCAGCAGGGTTGCGCCGGGGATCTCCTCGGCCAGCGCCCTCGCATTGCCCACCGGGAAGAACGGGTCAGCTGCGCCGTGCACCACCAGTACCGGCGCGGCGATCTCCGGGAGCCGTTCGCGCCAGCGTGGCGTGCAGTCCAGCTTCGAGAACACCGCGCTCAGCAGGCCGTTGCGCGCCGACGCCGGGTGCGGGCCACAGCGATCGAGCACACTGGCCGCGTGGACGCGGGCCTCGGCGGCGTCGAACTGTGGCGAGCCGGAGAACACGCGGGCCGCGGCCACCGCACCGTCCAGGATCGACGTGCGGTCGGTCCAGTCGACCGGTGGAGCGCTGCCGAAGTAGGCCATGATCGCCGGGGAGTGCTCGGGCAGGTCGTCGTCGACGGGGCCCGGCGCGACCTGGCGGGTGCCGGCCAGCACGAGCGAGGCGACCCGCGACAGTCGTGCAGCCAGGCCCGGCCGCTCGCTTAGGCCCGGCCGTCCGTTCAGGCACGGCCAGCCCGGCTGCCCGGCCACGGGCGCGGATTACGCCGGTCAGTAATGCTGGCCATCCCGCATCGCGGGCCGGGCTCCACACCGATGCCCTGACCCGCCCGGCGGCAGGCCGGGCCAGGTCGCTGGCCGGCCCTGCCCATGGGGCCCGTGAGCCAGCCCGGGCGCCGTAGACCCCGGTGCCGTGTCGTCTGCGCCGGCGCCGCCCGCCGCGCCACCGTCACCCAGGCCGGACTGGCGCTCCGGGCAGCGCGCGCCGGCAGCAGCCGCCTCGCCGAGCCCTGCGGAGCAGGCGGCCGCGGCTGCCGATCCCGCCTCAGCCCGCGGCGCAAGGGACGTAATACCCGGGGTGAAATACCCGCGCCGGGAAAGCAAACCAGGGCCAAAGGAACCGGGCCGAAATAACCACGCCCAACGGACAGGGAAAATGCTTCCCCGCAGACAGGGAATTTCCCTCTGAGGGACAGAAAAAATATCGGCGACAGTGATCATGACAGCGCAGCAAGCAGCTGAGAGAAGGAAAATGTCATGACCGCCAAGCGAAACACCGGCACCCATTTCCGCAGCGAGCAGGAAGCGACCGCCTCGCCCGCATCGCCCGCATCGCCCGCATCCGGCGCCCGCACATCCACGGGCCGCCGGAGCCTGCTGCTCGGCGCAGCCGTGCCGGCGTCGCGGCGGCCACCGTGGTGGGTGCCATCGCCGGGAGCTACGCTACCCGCAACGTGCCCGCCGCGGTGCTCACCAACTGCGCGGCCACGCCCAGCAACTGCGGTTACCCGGCCGCAGCCGAACACCGGCGTCCCCACCGGCACGACCCTGAAGTCGGTCCCCGGCCAGGTCTCCAGCGGGCCGGGCTGGTACTACAACGCCGCGTGGAACGCCGTGATCGTGGACGCGAAAGGGACAGTGCTCAGCGGCCTTTACATTCCCCACAACCTCCGGATCGACGCCTCCGACGTGACGGTCAAGAATGTCCACGTCGTGACCGACGGGAATTTCGGCATCAGCCTCACCCACACCACCGGCGTGACGATCGAGAATTCCACGATCAGCGGCCAGAACGCGACCACGGGCCGCGTCAATTCGGCGATCGATGATGTGTACGGCGACTCGACCGGGATGGTGCTCAAGGACAACAACATCTCCTCCTTCAGGACCGGCGTGCAGATATCAACCGGGGTAGTGAGCGGCAACTACATTCACGACCCCGGCTACATCGCCGGAGATCACACCAACGGCTTCTACGCCAACGGGGGCACCGAGCCGCTGACCATCGAGAACAACACGATCTTCATCAGCCGAGCGCAGACCGACACCATCAACCTCGACGCGGGAAGCTCCGGCGTGCCGGTGGCGAACAAGACCGTCGAGAACAACCTGCTCGCCGGCGGCGGCTACAGCATCTACGGCGGCACCTCCCCCGGCAACCCCACCTCGCACATCGCCATCGAGGGCAACCGGTTCGGCCAGCAGTACTACCCGCATGGCGGCCAGTACGGTCCCGTCGCCTACTTCGCCCCCACCGGGACGGGCAACACCTGGTCGGGCAACTTCTGGGACACCACCGCCAAGGCCATCCCCTCCCCCTGACCATCACCACGGCAGTGCAGCACGCCGGCGTCGCCGGCCCGCAAACAGCGGGCCGGCGGCGCCGGCGTCGCGGGCCGCGCCAACGCCCGCTCGTCAGCCCACGCCTACGTCAGGTGCGCCGATGGCCGGGGTTTAGTGCCGGCAAGGATGCGCCGGTAGCCGGGGAGTGGCGCGGCAAGGGTCCGCCGTTACCGGGGATTGGTGCCGCGTCGGCGGTTGGCGGCGCCAGGGATTTGCCCGGCAGGATCCCGGGACTGCGCGGGCCGGTGCTGAAACGTCGTGGGCATTGGCCCGGGCTTTTCGGTTCGCACCAGCTGCCACGGAAAATTAAGAATTAATATCTACTCGTACTGTTTATCTCGATCTGTTTACGATATTATGTTCGAAGGTCAGCGAGTGGGCTAAGGAGGTGAGCGCGATGCGGTCGTCGCGACCTGATGGTTTTCCCCTAGGCGGGGACCACAGTGAATTCGGTGATGGCATGGACGCGCTCGACGATCCTGGTCCGTGGAGCGATGAGGGCGGTGAAGGCCTGGCGCAGGGCCTTTGGCTGACGGCGAGCGCACCGCTCCCGCCGGGCCTGCTGTCGGCCGCCGCCAGCGGCGGCAGGCCCGGCACAGCGGGCTTCGGGCAGGGCGGCGTGCTGGACGAGCTACCGCCGGGGCCGGTGCTGGCCACGTTCACTGCGGAGGCGGCCGGAGGCGTCGCCGGGACCGGCGTGCCTGTTCCCGGCGGGAGACCCGGGCCCAGCTCCACACCGACGCCCAGCTCAACAACCACGTACCGCCCGGGCCCGCGCCCAGCTCAACACCGACGCCCAGCTCAACACCGACGCCCAGCTCAACAACCACGTACCGTCCGGGGCCGGCGCCGGCGCCGCTCCCGCGCTTGCCACCGCTCCGCCGCCCGGTCCAGGCCAGACAGCCGATGACCTGGAGTCACGGCTGGGACAGCTCAGCGACGACGAACTGACCGGTGTGATCCGCGGCTACCGTAAGCAGGCTTCCTGGGCTCAGGCCGGGGAGCTGGCCGCGGTGGCGGAGCTGGCCGCACGGCGCAGCAACGAAGCGCTGGCAGCCGGGGCCCGGGATGGTCTGGCGGCCGATGCGGCGACGGCCGAGATCGCCGCGGCGCTGACGCTGACCGGCCGCGCCGCGCAGTTGCTGACTGGCCGGGCTATCGAGATAACCGGCCTGCCTCTGACGTTTGCCGCACTGGCGGACGGCCAGATCGACATGCCCAAGACCCTGGTGCTGCTGACGGGGCTGGCCGGGCAAGAGCCGGAGCTGGCCCGCACGATCGAGGCTGAGGTCATCGACCGGGCCGCCGCACAGACCACCGGGCAGCTGCGCGCATCGCTGAACCGAGCCTTGCTGGCCGCCGACCCCGCCGCCGCGGATCGCCGCCGCCAGCGGGAAGAGAAGTTCGCACGCGTGGAGCAGACGCCGGAGCCTGGCGGCCTTACCGCCGCGCTTACCGGCCGCTACCTGCCGGTAACCGCCTCAGTGGCGGCCTGGAACCGGATCAGTGACCTGGCCCGCCAGCTCAAAACCGCCGGCGCCGACGGGCACCTCGATGAGCTGCGCGTCCAGGTCTATCTCGCGTTGCTGACCGGCCAGGCGATGAATGTCGCGGGCGGCGCCCGCTCAGGAGACGCTCTCACATCAAAAGATGTCCAGGCATCCCGAGACGTCGGCACATCAGTAGACGCCGCGCATCAGCGGACAGCGACCCGGGCCCTACGGCCGCCGCGCCGGTGGACGAAGGAGCATCGGGGCACGCCAGCACATCGGAAGGCGCCGGCGCATCAGCGGACAGCGACCCGGGTTCAACGGCCGCAGGACCGGTGGGCGGCAGCGCCTCAGGGGACGTCGGCTTGTCGGCAGACGGTGAACTCGGCTCCACGTCCGCCGCAACGGTGGATGGTGCCGCCTCAGCGGTTGGTGAGCCAGGGTCCACGTCTGGCGGGCCCGCGGTCGAGGGCCGGGCCAGCGCGGTCGATGGCGCCGGCGGGGCCAACGGAACGAGCCCGGATGGGGATGGGGATGGGGATGGAGACGGTGCGGCGCCGGCGATACCGCCCGGTCTGGGTGGGCTGGGGCGGCTGGCTGGTGTCGGTGGGGTGGAGCGGCTCACCGGTCTGGGCGGGCCGACGCGCCTGACGGGGACCGTGAACCTGACAGTGCCGCTGGCCACGTTGCTGGGCATCACCGACGCGCCAGGCGATCTGGGCGCGTTCGGGCCGGTGACCGCGCATACCGCCCGAGAGATCGCTGCCGCGGCCGTGGACGCCCAGACAATCCGGTGGTGTGTGACGGTAACCGGCGACAACGGCGTCCCGATCGGTCATGGCTGTGCCCAGCCTGTCCGCCGCAGGCGGCGGACAGGAGTCAGCGTCACCGAATCCGGGAACTGGGCATTTAACCTCAAGCTGCGCGCGATCGCGGCAACCGAATGCAGCCACGAACGGGAAAGCCCCAATTACCGGCCGCCTCCATCGCTGTGGCATCTGATACAGATCCGCAACCAGCGATGCACCCATGCCGGGTGCCGGATGCCCGCGGCCAAATGCGACGACGACCACACCCTTGCGTTCGAAAAAGGCGGCCGGACCTGCGAATGTAATCTCGCACCGCTCTGCCGGCATCACCATCGGATCAAGCAGCTTCAGGGATGGCGGCTCGAACAACCCGAGCCGGGCGTGCTGGCCTGGGTTACCCCATCCGGCTGGAGATACATCACCGGCCCCTCCACTTATGCCGCCTGACCTGCCGTTATCGAACCGGGATATCGGTCCCCGAGGAGGTCGTCATCAGCCTCGGCGCCGGTAAGCGGCCGAAGGTACGGATTACCATCAACGGCTGCACCTACCGGACCAGCGTGGGCTCGATGGGCGGCCAGCTTCTCCTGCCGGTCAGCGCCCAGGTCCGGGAGGGCGCCGCGCATCGCCGCCGGAGACGCGGTGGACGGTCGACATCGAACTCGACGCCGAGCCGCGGGAGGTCGATGTGCCCGCCGACCTGGCCGCCGCGCTGGATCACGAGCCGGACGCCAGGCAGGCGTTCGACCCCATGCCCTACAGCCACCGACTCCGCTACGTGACCGTCATCGAGGACGCTAAAACATCAGAGACCCGGCAGCGACGTATCGCCAAGACGATCAGCTCGCTGCGCGAGGGGTGACGCGAGGCCACGCCGAGGTCGAACAGATGTTTGACACATGCGTCTGATCCGACAGGGTTGTGATCACGTCATCGAACGTTTGCCAGACCGGGAGGAGCCGATCGTGGGCCAGAAGACCGTCCGATTCAGCGACCTGAGCGGACAGCTCATCACCGAGGACGACGCGCTGGCGCGCATCGTCGTGCACGACCATCCCGAGCTCGGGGACAGCCCGGTTGAATTCGAGGCGCTCACCGACGAGGCCAAGGTCATCGAGAAGGCGGCCCTGCGCGTCGCCATCGTGGAGCTGCACATCCCCGGCGAGGACGAGCCCCGCAGGGTCGTGGTCGACGCGGCGACCCTCGACGCGCTGGCCACCGACACGCCGATGAACGAGCTGCTCATCACCGCCCGCCCGGCGCGCCCGGCGCGGCGAGCCAGCAGGACAACGTCGGGCGCCGCAAGCAGCACCAGTAACAGCACCAGCACCAGCACCAGCGGCGGGCGGGTCAACTACGCGACGTTCGAGCACGCCGGTGAGCCGCACAAGGGCAAGGCCACCGACCTGGAGAAGCAACTCGTGCGCGACCACTTCGACGAGATCAATGACCGGCTCGTCGCCCAGGGGCTGCGAACCATCAGCCTCGCGGATCCCGAGCACGTCGAGCGCTACCGGCTGCAGGACCTGGCTGGCGAGCTCATGCCCGGACAGGAGGCGCTGCCGATCAAGGAGCTGACCAGCGAGCGCGACGAGGACCTGCCGCTGGACGACATCCAGGACGAGCTGGCCAGCTAGATCGCGGCTGGCCGGCCAGATCGGCTACTCGATGCGGGCCAGCTCGTCGGCGGACGGCTTCCGTTCCACGTCCGTGGTCGTGACGACGGCGAACGACTCGGGCGGCATCTCCAGTACGTGCCCGGCGTGGGTCACCTCGGCCGAGGCCAGCAGGACCTTACCGACCGGCCGGTCCAGGCGGATGTTGTCGACCTCACCGCCCAGGTGGCACGCCACCCGCAAAGTCCCCCGGTGCAGCAGCAGCCAGCGTCCGCCCGGCCCGGTCTCCACCGTGAACTCGTCGAGCCGTGGGTCGGCCAGCTCCGGATGCTCGTGCCGCAGCGCGATCAGCCCCCGGTAAAGCTCGAGCATGGAGCGGTGCTCGGGGACCGACAGCTCCTTCCAGTCCAGCCGGCTCCGCTCGACCGTGGCCGGCGATATCGGGTCGGGGATCTCCTCCTCCCCCCAGCCGTGCGCCGCGAACTCCGACCGGCGCCCGTCGCGCACGGCGGCGGCCAGGCCGGGGTCGGGGAAGGACGCGAAGAACTGCCACGGGGTGCTCGCGGCCCACTCCTCGCCCATGAAGATCATCGGCGTGTAGGGCGAGCAGAGCACGATGGCCGCGCCGCAGGCCAGCAGGCCGGGCCGCACGGAGGCGGACAGCCGGTCGCCCTGGGCACGGTTGCCGACCTGGTCGTGGTCCTGCAGGTAGCACACGAACCGGCTGCCCGGGATCCGGTGGATGTCCACCGGCCGCCCGTGGGTCCGGCCACGGAACGAGGACCAGGTGCCAGCGTGGAAATAGGCCGAACGCAGCGTGGTCGCGAGTGCCTCCGGGGCGGCGAAGTCCTTGTAGTAGCCCTGGGTCTCACCGGTCAGCGCGACGTGCAGGGCGTGGTGGATGTCGTCGGACCATTGCGCGGTCAGCCCGTAGCCGTTGGCCTCGCGCGAGGTGATCAGCCTCGGGTCGTTCAGGTCCGACTCGGCGATCAGGCTGAGCGGCCGGCGCAGCCCGGCCGCCAGCGCGTCGACCTCGGCGGACAGCTCCTCGAGCAGCGTCAGCGCTCGGTGGTCCACGATCGCGTGTACCGCGTCCAGCCGGAGCCCGTCCACGTGGAAGTCGCGCAGCCAGCCGGTCGCGTTGTCGATCACGTAGCGCCGGACCTCATCGGAACCGGGGCCGTCCGTGTTGAGGGCGGCACCCCACTGGTTCTGGCCCGCGAAGTACGGGCCGAAGCGATCCAGGTAAGCGCCGGACGGCCCGATGTGGTTGTACACGACGTCCAGCAGCACGCCCATGTCCCGGGCGTGGCAGGCATCCACGAACCGCTTGAAGCCGTCCGGGCCGCCGTAGGGCTCGTGCACGGCGCCCCACAGCACCCCGTCGTAGCCCCAGCCGGCTGTGCCGTCGAATGCGTTGACCGGCATCACCTCAACCAGGTCGATACCCAGGTCGGCCAGGTAGTCGAGCCGGTCGATCGCCGCGTCGAAGGTGCCCGCCGGCGTGAACGTCCCGATGTGCAGCTCGTACAGGACCGAACCGGGCAGGGCGCGGCCCGTCCACGCCTCATCGGTCCAGCGGAACGCGGTGTGGTCGTAGCAGCGTGAGGGGCCGAACACCCCGTCCGGCTGCCACTGTGAACGCGGATCCGTCAGCGCTGTGTCGTCGTCGTCGAGCAGGTACGCATAGTCGGTGCGCGGCATCAGCGGCTCGGGGGCGTGCCACCAGTCGTTCGCGTCCCGCGACATGGCGACGGTCTGGTCCGCTATCCGGATGCGGACCTGGTGCGCCTTGGGGGCCCACACGGAACCGGGCTTCACTGGTCACCTCGCACAAGCAGGGCCACAGGATAACGCTGCAGCAGGTCCTCGGCCGCGACCCAGCCGGACGGCACGGGCTGGCCAGTGAGCACGTCGGTCCACGGTCCCGGGCCGATGGGCAGGGTCGTTCCGCGCCAGCCGCCCGCGCGCTGCAGGGTGACCGGCAGGCGGGTCGCCGACGGCCACCAGGTGGCCGCCGCCACGGGCGAACGCGAACAGGTGATCAGCGGCCGGTCCCTGGGCCGGCAGTGACTCGTAGGACCCGCCGAACAGTTCGGGCCGGTCCCGGCGCAGCCGCAGCGCCCGCGTCACGATCAGCAGCTTGGCCCCGCCGGAGTCGTCCAGCTCGGGCAGCCAGCCGCCGTCGATGCGGGCCAGCAGGTCCCGGCGGCGATCGAAGTCGACCGGCCGCCGGTTGTCCGGGTCGACCAGGGACAGGTCCCACAGCTCGCTGCCCTGGTAAAGGTCGGGCACGCCGGGCATGGCCAGCTGGACCAGCTTCTGGCCCAGCGCGTTGGACCAGCCCGCGTCCCGCACCTGCGTCACGAACGCTTCGACATCCGCCGCCAGCTCCTCGTCGGTGAGCACGGTCCTGGGCCAGGCGGCCACGGCCGCGTCGAACTCCGCGTTCGGCTCGGTCCAGCTGGTGGCGATCTTCGCTTCCCTGGACGCCTTCTCCAGGTACCTCGCCAGCCGTTCCTGGCTGATCGGCCAGGCGCCGACCAGAGACTGCCAGGCGAGCAGGTTCAGCGTCGGCTCGGGCAGCCGGGCCCGCGCCGACCACCGGCGCACCGCCGCGGCGAACTCATCGGGCAGCTCGGACAGCACGGCCAGCCGGGCCCGGACGTCCTCGGACCGCTTGGTGTCGTGCGTGGACAGCGCGGTCATCGACCGTGGATGGTCGCCGACCGCAACGTTCCCGACCCGCCGGTGAAACTCCTCCGGCGTCACGCCGAAGCGGCCCGGGTCCCCGCCGACCTCGTTCAGCGCGATGAACCGGTTGTACCGATAGAAGACCGTGTCCTCCACGCCCTTGGCCATCACCATGGCCGCGGTCTGCTGGACCCGCTCAGCCAGCTCACCATCGGGGTCGGCGGTCATCTGGCGGGCCAGCGCCGCGATCATGGCGGCGAGTCCCGGCGCGTGGCGGGACGCCTCGGCGGCGGCCGCCTGCAGCGCATCCGCCTCGTCGTCGGCCAGGTAGGAGCGGTAGACGGAAAAGCTGGCCAGTAGCTCGGCGACCGCGGGCTCGATCTGCCCGGGCTCACTCTGCTCGGGCACGCAGCGGCGGGCGGCCCGCGCGATCCGGCGGACCTCCGCGTGCAGGATCGTGCTCGGCCACCCAGCTGCTTGGCGTCGTGCTCCATCTGCCGCAGATCCTGGGGCCCGCATTCGGCCGCGGCGAACGCGGTGACGGCCGGCTCGCCGCCGGTGTCCACGAACAGGCCGCTGATCAGGCGGAGCGCGTCGTAGCCGGTCGTGCCGGCCACCGGCCAGAGGCCGGGCAGCACCTCATCCGCGCCGAGGATCTTCTCCACCACCAGCCAGGCCGACGGCGCGGCCGCGGCCAGCCGCCGCAAGTAGGCCCCTGGGTCGGCCAGGCCGTCGGGGTGGTCCACGCGCAGCCCCGTGACCAGCCCATCCGCCACACAGCGGAGCACCATCTCGTGCGTCGCCCGGAAGACCACCGGATCCTCGACCCGGACCGCCGCCAGCGTGGTGATTTCGAAGAACCGGCGGTAATTCAGCTCGCTGTTGGCCCGGCGCCAGTCGGTGAGCCGGTAGTGCTGCCGCTCGTGCACCTGCTGCGGCGTGCCGCCTTCGGTGCCGGGAGCCAGCGGGAACCGCAGGTCGTGGTAGGCGAGCTGACCATCGATAATAGCCAGGTCGGCGACCGCGGCGGCGTCGGCCAGGACCGGGACCATGATCGGGGCGCGGTCCCAGTCGATGTCGTAGAACCGGGCGAACGGCGACGCCCGGCCCAGCCTCAGCACGTCCCACCACGTGGGTTGGCCGCGGGTAGCCGCGATGCCCATGTGGTTGGGCACGATGTCGACGACCAGGCCGAGGCCCGCTTCCTGGAGCCGGAACGCCAGGTCCGCGAACGCGCGGTCCCCGCCCAGCCCGGGGCTCAGCCGGGTGGGGTCAACGACGTCGTAACCGTGGGTGGAGCCGGGCACGGCAGCCAGGACCGGCGAGGTATACATGGCGCCGACCCCGAGGTCACGCAGGTAGGGAACGAGCTCCGCGGCGCCGGAGAAGGTCAGGCCCGGCCCGAGCTGGACCCGGTAGGTGGAGGCCGGGGCGGTCACTCGGCCGGCTCGCTGCGCTGCAGCACGACGAGGGACCGGCCGATCACCTTCAGCGTGGCCTTGGCCTCCACCGTCCGGGCCCCTTCCGAGACATCGAATCCCCCGCTGGCCGTGATCACGCCGATCTGCGGCGGTGAGGCCGCCGAGACCACCCACGCTGCCCGGCACCTCGCCGGTGGCGGTGTCCAGCACGACCGTCCATTTCTGCCCGTAGTCGCTGCTGGGCAGCACCATGTCAACGTCCTCGGGCGCGGCGTTGAAGCACATCAGGAACGACTGGTCGGTGACCCGCTCGCCGCGCGCATCCACGTCGGGGATGGCCTGCCCGTTGAGGAAGACCATCATGCAGCGGGCGATGTCGGCGTCCCAGTCGGCATCGGCCATCTCGCTGCCGCTGACGCTGAACCAGGCGATGTCACCGAGTTCGTCGTCGCGCCGCCCCGGCTGTCCGGCAAAGAACCGGCGGCGCCGGAACACGGGGTGCGACCGGCGGAAATCCGACAGCGCCGCGGTGAACGCGGCCAGGTCGGCGTACGACTCAGCCAGCGACCAGTCCACCCAGGAGATCTTGTTGTCCTGGCAGTAGGCGTTGTTGTTGCCGTCCTGGGTGCGGCCGATCTCGTCGCCGTGCAGGATCATCGGGACGCCCTGGGACAGCAGCAGGGTACCCAGCAGGTTGCGCTCCTGCCGGCGGCGCAGTTCGAGCACGGAGGGGTCGTCGGTGTCGCCCTCCGCACCGCAGTTCCAGGACCGGTTGTCGTCCGCGCCGTCGCGGTTCCCCTCGCCGTTCGCCTCGTTGTGCTTTTGGTTGTAGGAGACCAGGTCGCGCAGGGTGAAGCCGTCGTGCGCGGTGACAAAGTTGATCGACGCGTAGGGCCGCCGTCCGTCGTGCTGGTACAGGTCGGAGGAACCGGTGATGCGGGACGCGAACTCGCCCAGGGTGGCGGGCTCACCGCGCCAGAAGTCGCGCACCGTGTCGCGGTACTTCCCGTTCCACTCGGTCCACAACGGCGGGAACTGACCGACCTGGTAGCCGCCGGGGCCGACGTCCCAGGGCTCGGCGATCAGCTTGGCCTGGCTGATGACCGGATCCTGCTGGACCACGTCGAAGAACGCCGCCAGCCGGTCGACGTCGTAGAACTCCCGGGCCAGGGTGGCGGCGAGGTCGAACCGGAAACCGTCGACCCGCATCTCGGTCGCCCAGTAGCGCAGCGAGTCCATGATGAGCTGCAGGGAGTGCGGGTGACGGACGTTCAGCGAGTTACCGGTGCCGGTGTAGTCCATGTAGTACTGCAGGTCGTCGTCCACCAGCCGGTAGTACGCGGCGTTGTCGATCCCGCGCAGGGACAGCGTCGGCCCGAGGTGGTTGCCCTCGGCGGTGTGGTTGTAGACCACATCCAGGATGACCTCGATGTTCGCCTCGTGCAGCGCGCGCACCATGGCCTTGAACTCCTGCACCTGGTTCCCGTCACCGGCGGAGGCGTAGGCGGCGTGCGGAGCGAAGAAGCCGATGGTGTTGTAGCCCCAGTAGTTGCGCAGGCCCCGCTCTTCCAGCACCTTGTCGGTGAGGAACTGGTGGACCGGCATCAGCTCGACGGCGTTCACCCCCAGCCGGGTGAGGTGCTCGATGATCGCCGGGTGAGCGATACCCGCGTAGGTACCGCGCAGTTCCTTCGGCACCCCGGGATGGCGGTAGGTCAGCCCTTTGACGTGGGCCTCGTAGATGACGGTCTCGTTGTAGGCGATGCGCGGCGGCCGGTCGTTAGCCCAGTCGAAGAACGGGTTGACCACGACGCCCTTGCACATGTGGGGGGCCGAATCGTCGTCGTTCCGCTCGTCCGGCTCGCCGAAGCGGTAGCCGAACAGCGACTCATCCCAGTCGACCTCGCCGGTGACCGCCTTGGCGTACGGGTCGAGCAGCAGCTTGTTCGGGTTGCAGCGCTGGCCCTGGGCGGGATCGTAGGGGCCGTGCACGCGGTAACCGTACTGCTGGCCTGGCCCGATGCCGGGCAGGTAGCAGTGGTGGACGAAGCCGTCCACCTCGTTCAGCTTTATCCGCTCTTCCGCCCCGGCACTGTCGAACAGGCACACTTCCACGAAGTCTGCGACCTCGGAGAACAACGCGAAGTTGGTGCCCGCGCCATCGTAGACGGCTCCGAGGGGATAAGACGTGCCAGGCCACGGCGGCATGGGAACTCCTCGACGGTCAGGCCGCCCAGGCGGCCGGTACAGAGGGCAGCATAGGGCGGCCCGGCATTTCGCGCACAACCGGCCAGCCAGGCGGCCGTGGCCAGCCGGGCGGCTGTGACCGCTGGTGCGCTACGTGCCGACAGCGGGCTGCCGCTGCCCCGCCGCGGCCGCGGGCCGTGGCCCGACGTCGACGCCCGGATCGGCGGCCGATCCGGTGTCCTCGGCGACGGTCCCGCCCTGGCCCTTCTGCTGGCCCGGGTCACCGTTGATCACGGTGTCGTTCATGATGCCGACGACCTTGCCCGCTGGCACGCGAGACGACCGTCACACCCAGGCAGACCCAGAACAGCCACCACAGATGGTTCACGATGGCCAGGCCGCCCGCGACGAAGGCGACGATGAGGACGCCGACCAGCACCCAGGAGACCGGCCTGCCGTGCAGATGCTCGTGCCCGCCGACCGGCCGCTCGCCGGGCAGGTGGCTGCCCGGCGCCGTACCCTGCTCGGCCGGCCCGTCCGTGTCAACATTCATGCACTCCGTGTGCCCGGCCACGGGGGGTTCATGCATCAGGTTGACGCAGGTCACAGCGCGGCCCTGATCTTCTCGGCGTAGGCCTCGGCGGGGTGACTGGCATCGTAAGGATGCCGGGGGCCGAGCCAGAAGCGCAGGCCGTCCTTGCGGTTGCGCGGGATGACGTGCAGGTGCAGGTGCGGCACGGACTGGCTGACGACGTTGTTGACGAGGATCATCGACCCGTCGGCGCCCAGGCCGGTCTCCACCGCCCGCTCGAGGCGCTGGGCCTCGAGGAAGAACTCGGGCACCCGGTCCGCGGGCAGGTCGCTCAGCAGCCGGACGTGCTGCTTCGGCACGAGCAGCGTGTGCCCGCGGAACAGCGGCCGGTGGTCGAGGAAGGCGATGAGGTGCTCGCTTTCCTCGATGATCTCGGCCTTCGCCTCGCCGTTGATGACGGCGCAGAACACGCAGGGCTTGCTCGCTTCGGGCACCGGCCCATGCTAGGCGAGGACGGCGGCCTGGGCGGAGTAAGGTATCCGGTGTGCCGAGCCGCAGCGATCTCGAGGCGATGTCCTCCCACGAGCTTCACGACCGGGCCATGCGCCGCGCGCTGCACCACGGGGACATCGGGTTCCTCTGGGAACTGCTGCGCGAGATCCCGGCGGCGGAGGCCATCGAGGGCAACCCGGCGCGAACCGGCGCGGATATGTACCGCATATCCGCACTGATCACGGACGCGCTGGGTTCTGGCGAGGGCCAGACGGCGGACGCGCTCCGGCCGCTTTACATCGGCTACCTGGAAAAGCACGGAGAGTAATTTGCATGCCGGGGGCTCAAACCGGTAGCCAACCCGGTACTCGGTCGCCAGGCAGGGACCGTGACTCCTTCGCATCGAGGGCGGGCGGCCCTCACGTGTCCGGCTGCGGTCAGGGCAGGGGCGGACACTGGGCGCTGGCGACGCGGACAAAGTCCACATGGCCTCGTCGCACCAAGCGCGTGGAGGTGGTCACGACTGCCTATCCTACTAAATAGGTCTGTTTAATCAAGAACCCTTGGCGGGCGGCTATCCGAAGGTCGCGCCGTCCGGCAATTCGCCGCCGTACCAGGCCTCGATGATCTGGCGCGCGATCGAGATCGGCGGCGGCAGGGCCAGCTGGCGGCCGGTCAGGGCCGCGAGCAGCTCGTCGCGGGAGTACCAGTGCGCTTCACCGATCTCGTCGGCGTCGACCTGGATACGCTGGCCGCCCTCGGCGAGCGCGTGGAACCCGAGCATCAGGCTCCGCGGCATCGGCCACGGCTGGCTGCCGAGATAGGTCACCCGGCCGACCGTGATGCCGGTCTCCTCGTGCACCTCGCGCGTGACGGCATGCTCGGCCGACTCCCCCGGGTCGACGAACCCGGCCAGAATGGACACCCGCCGTTCCGGCCACGCCCGGTTGCGGGCCAGCAGGCACCGGTCGGCGGGATCGGTGACGAGCATGATGACCGCGGGGTCGGTGCGCGGGAAGTGCTCGGTGCCGTCCTTGGGGCAGGTGGTCGAGTGCCCGCCGGGGTTCACCGTGGTCGCCGTGCCGCAGATCGGGCAGTGGGTGTGCGTGTCATGCCAGTTGGCCAGCGCGACAGCGTTCGTGAGCAGGCCGGCGTCGCGGTCCCCGAGCAGCGCGCCCACCTGGCGCAGTGAGGCCGCCCGGACGCTGGCCCCGTCCGGCGCGCGCGACCCGTCGGGGCCCGCCTGGTCCAGCGGGGCGTCGACGCCGAAGTAGGCGATACCGGCGGGGTCCACGCCGAGCAGGAAGCGGACCCCCGGCGGCGCGGCGGCGGGGGACACGAACTCCAGCTCCGCCCGGCCCTCGGTGAACCGGACCAGCGCCTGGCCCCCGTTGATCACCAGCACGCGGGTGCCCGGGTCGGCCCAGGCGGCCGCCAGCCAGGCCGGGTCGGACCGGTGCTCGGTGGCCCGGTCGACACCTTCGCGGGCCAGCGCCAGCCGGCCAAGCTGCTGCTGGCCCGTCACGGACGCGGCTCGGCGCCGGAACCCAGCTCGGTGGCCGCGAGTTCCTCCCACAGGCCACGCAACCGGACGTAGGTTCGGACATCCATAAAACCTACTCTAGCCAGGCCGGGCGGCCCGGGTGGCGGACTGGTGCCCGGTCAGCGCCGGACGGTGGCCACGCCGTGCGCCGGGTGCGGGGACGCCGCCTGGCAGCCCGGTACCCAGGCGATCCCGCACGCTGCGGCCGAGCCCGCCCGGGTCGGCCCGATGCGGCTCAGCACGGTAACCGAGATGAGGATCATGGCCACGACGAACGCCGCCATCGCCACCGGCGCGAAGCGGACCACCCGGGACGGGCGGGACGGGCGGGCCGCCCGGGACGGCGGGCGCAGCAACCGCTCCCGCAGCGGCATCGCCTCGTGCAAGGTGAGGCGGTTGAACGCCGCGAGCTTGGCCGCCAGCTTCGGGTCCGAACCGTGGAGCGCCCGCTCGATCTGCCCCAGCAAGCGCTGCTCATTCGGTCCCAGGCCCATCGGCTACCTCCGGATGAATCCCGGCTGGCGGTACCGCAGGCCGACGCCCGTCAGCATGGTCCCCGTCCAGCAAGACCCGCACAGTCTACGGGCCGGGCAGACCCGTCGGTGCCGGCCCGGGCCGATTCGCGGTCAGGCCGACGCGGTGGCGCAGGACCGGCGCGCATGGTCCGGATGGACCTCGCGGCGGCGGCGGACGGCGCCCGCCAGCGCGTCGAGAACCTGCGCGGTGGTGTCGAAGTCCATGCAGCTGTCGGTGATGCTCTGACCGTAGACCAGGCCGGCGGGGTCGCCGGGGGCCTGCTTCCCGGCGGTGATGAAGCTCTCCAGCATCACGCCGACGAGGCCCTGCTCGCCGGCGGCGATCTGCTCTCCCAGCGCGTCCGCCACCACGGGCTGCCGGCGGTAATCCTTCTCGCTGTTGCCGTGGCTCGCGTCGACCATCAGGCGCCGGGGCAGTCCCGCCTTGGCGACCAGGTCCAGCGCGGCGGAGACGTCGCCGGCGTAGTAGTTCGGCCCGGACCGGCCGCCGCGCAGGATGATGTGGCACTCGCTGTTGCCCGCCGTGTTCACCACGGCCGCGGCGCCGGCGGGCGTCACCCCGAAGAACGTGTGCTGGGCCGCAGCCGCGCGGCAGGCGTCGATCGCCACCTGCGCATCCCCGTCGGTCCCGTTCTTGAAGCCCACCGGCATCGACAGGCCGGACGCGAGCTGCCGGTGCACCTGGCTCTCCGTGGTCCGCGCGCCGATCGCGCCCCAGGCCACAGCGTCCGCGATGTACTGCGGGGTGACCGGGTCCAGCCATTCGCACCCCACCGGCAGGCCCAGCTCGACCACATCCAGCAGCAGCCGGCGCGCGGTGCGGAGGCCGAGGTGGACGTCGTAGCTGCCGTTCAGGCCCGGATCGTTGATCAGGCCCTTCCAGCCGGTCACCGTCCGCGGCTTCTCGAAGTACACCCGCATGACGATCAGCAGCTCCTCGTCCAGCGAGCGGCGCAGCCCGGCCAGCCGCCGCGCGTAGTCCAGGGCAGCGACCGGGTCGTGTACCGAGCAGGGGCCGACCACGACCAGCAGACGGTCGTCGGTGCCGTCCAGCACCGCGCGCACGTCCGCGCGGCCCTGCTCGACGGTGGCCTCCCGGGCCTGCCCCAGCGGAAGCTCCTGCAACAGCGCCGCGGGCGCCAGCAAGGGTTCGTAGCCGACGATCCGTGTGTCACTCGTGTGATGGGGCATCGTATGTCTCCTTATTTACAGGGACCGACACCCGCGCCCCGGGAGCCAGTCTGTCCTGACATGACAAAGACAGAGGCAGTTGCCTCTGTCTTTTCCGGCTCCAGGTGGGGTGGTCAGCGTTGGCGGACGCGGCTGGCTACACCTGGAGCCAGCCGAAAGCGCCAATACCATCGCGACATGTCAATCATGTTACACGTTGATCGTCAAGCCAGGCAGCTACCCGCGATTACGGCTGCCGCACAATTTTGGAGGCACCCCATGCTCGTTGCGTTCTCGGTCACACCGCTCGGCGCCGGGGAAGGCGTCGGGGAGATCGTCGCCGCGGCGGTCCGGGTGGTCCGCGACAGCGGCCTGCCGAACCAGACCGACGCGATGTTCACCATGGTCGAGGGCGACTGGGACGAGACCATGGCCGTCGTGAAACGGGCGGTGGACGCGGTCGCGGCGCGGGCGCCGCGGGTGAGCCTGGTGCTCAAGGCCGACCTGCGGCCCGGCGTGACCGACGGCCTCACGTCCAAGGTCGAGACCGTCGAGCGGTACCTGCGCGCCAGGACTGAGCAGCCTGCGCGGGCACCTGATCGATGAGGGCGGCCAGGCCGGCCTCGTCGAGCAGGTCGGCGGGGCGGACGGTCAGGCCCGGCCGGATGTAGTGGAAGGCGGCACGGACCCGGCCCACCGGGACACCGGCCAGCGCCGCCCAGGCCAGCCGATAGGCGGCGAGCTGGACCGCGACGGCGTGCTGCTCCGCCGCGGAGCCGGGTGGCCGGCCGGTCTTCCAGTCCACGACGTCGAACGTGCCGTCCGCTGCGTCGTCGAAGACCGCGTTCGATGCGGCCGCGGACCAGCCGGTCCCCGATCAGCGTCTCGAACGGCACCTCCACCGCACGGGGCCAGCGCCCGGCCCAGGCGCTGGCCTCGAACCGGTCCCGCAGGTCGGCCAGGTCGGCGTCCAGGCCGGCCGCGGCGTCCGCCGCGTCGTCGGCCCCGAACAGGTCGTCCGCGTCGATGAGCCGCTGCTGGCCGAACCGCTCCTCCAGCCACTGGTGGAAGGCGGTGCCGCGGCGCGCGTACGGAGCCGGCGCCGGGGCATGGGCCGGCGGACCTGGCGGGCCAGCTCGGCTGGGTCGCGGGCCAGCGTCACCAGCGCCGAGACCGACAGGTGGCCGGGCAGGGTGACCCGCAGGCCGCCCTCGGTGCGGCGCCGTTCCCGCTCGGTGAGCAGCAGCTCCGCGTCCCGCCGCCACGCCGCGACGAGGTCCCGGTCGCCGGGGTCCAGCTGCGCAGCCTCGTCGGCTCGGCTGGCGCCTCGGTCGCTGGCGCTCGCTCGCTGCTGAGCATGGCGGTGACCAGGGCAGCCGCTTCGCGCGCGGCCTCGTAGCGCTCTCCGGCCGGGCTGGCGGGCCACTCCGCCGCGGCGGGCTCGGCGAGCGCCGGGTTCTCCGCGTCCGGCTCCGGCGGCGGCGCCCAGGCGTGCACCCGGCCGCGCGCCCGCCGCGCACGCGGCGCGCACCTCGGTAAGGAACGGAGACGGCCCGAGGCGGCTGGCGCCGTCCCCCCACCAGTAGCCCGAGCAGCCCAGCCAGAAGGCGGCCCGGGTCGCGGCCACATACATCAGCCGGCGCTCCTCGGCCAGGTCACGGTCGGCGCAGCGCTGAGTGAAGGCGTCCACCGAGCCGGGGTCCAGGTCCCGCAGGTCAGGCAGGTCGGTGGCGTCACCGCGCAGGCCGAACGGCAGCAGCCGCGGGTTGTCCGTCCACCGGGTGGACAGCCGGGGCCGGGCCGGGAAGACCTGTGACCGCTCCCCCGCGGCCAGCCCGGGGACGAGGACGGCGGCCCACTGCAGGCCCTTGGATGTGTGCACGGTGGCCAGCTTCACCGAGTCCGTCTCGCCCACGCGGCCGGCCTCCAGGCCAAACTCTTCGGTCTCCGCGGCGGCCAGGTAGGCCAGGAAGGCCCCGAGGGTGGGCTCCTC
Organism: uncultured Actinomycetes bacterium; assembly: GCA_963775825.1. GTDB lineage: Bacteria > Actinomycetota > Actinomycetes > Streptosporangiales > Streptosporangiaceae > Bog-532. The sequence goes on along the minus strand of CAVZKY010000050.1, from coordinate 39,412 downwards.
CCGCGACCCGGCGAACGCGTCCGCGGCGTCGGTGAGCGCGTCCAGGTCGGCGTGGGCGGCGAGCGGATCGGCGCCCGGCCGGGACGCGATCTCGATGTCCAGGCCGAGCGTCCGTTCCACCTCGCCGATCAGGTCCGGGAGCGGGCGGCTGAGCTGGCCGCGCAGCGTGCGGAGCTCGGCGGCCAGCGCGCGGAACCGGGTGCCGCCGGCCGCGGAGTAGGCGGCCGGGCTGCCCCAGGTCGTCGAGCGCCTCGACCAGGCTGCCGGCCTCGGTGGTCAGGTCGGTGAGCGCCTCGGCGAGCGCGTCCTGCGGCTGGCTGGCGATGGCGCGGCCACGGTGTCCGACTGGGCGAGGTCCGACCTGGCGAGCGATCGGGCGCGGCGGCCCAGCGCCACCAGGTCCCGCGGGCCGATCCGCCAGCGCGGCCCGGTGAGCAGCCGGACGAGCGCGTCGGAGGCGGCCGCATCGTTCAGCACCCGGAGCGTCGCCACCACGTCCTGTACCTCGGGCACCGTCGAGCAGGCCGCCGAGCCCCACCACTTCGACGGGGATGCCACGGGCTTCGAGCGCCCGGCGCAGCGCGGGGAACTGGGACCGCTTGCGGCACAGTACGGCGATGTCGGACGGCCGGACCGGGGCGCGGCTGCCGTCCGGCCAGGGCGCGCCGTCGGGTGCGGTGCCCGGCGGCAGGGCCAGCAGCCCGGCGATCTGCGCGGCGGCCCAGGTGGCTTCGCCGGCGATCGTGTCGAGCAGGGCGCAGGCCACCTTGCCGCGGCCGGCCCGGTCCGGTGCGGGCACCAGGCGCGGCACGTCCGGCGCCTCGGCCCGGAGCTGCTCCTGCAGCACCGCCGCGGTATCCAGGACCCGCCCGGCGTTGCGGAAGCTCGTCGACAGCAGCCGCACCGGCGCGGGATGGCCCGCGGCGCCGGGCCGGGGCGGCCGCGGCAGCACCGGGAAGTCCTGGGCGAAGCGGCGCAGGTTCCCCGCGCTGGCGCCGCGCCAGCCGTAGATGGACTGGCACGGGTCGCCCACGGCGGTGACGGGATGGCCGCCGCCGAACAGCGCCCGCAGCAGGACCAGCTGCGCGTGGCTGGTGTCCTGGTACTCGTCCAGCAGGACCACCTGGTAGCGGCCCCGCTCGGCCAGGCCCACCTGCGGATGGCGGGACGCGATCCGGGCGGCCAGCGCCATCTGATCGCCGTGGTCGAGCACCTCGCGGGCGGCCTTCGCGGTGGCGTACCGGGCCGCCAGCGGCAGCAGCTGCTCCCGGGCCCGCTGACTGTCCCGCATCTTCCGCACGTAGGCCGGCAGCTTGCCGCCGAGGGCCGCGCGGCGTGCCTCCAGCCATTCCCCGACCGCCCGCACGTCGGCGGGCTCGCGCAGGTGCTCGCTCAGCTCGGCGGCCAGCGCGAGCACGGCAGCGGTCACCGTCGGCGGCCCCCAGCCGATGTCGCCCATCGGGCCGTCGTAGGCGGCGACGATGCGGGCCGCCAGCTGCCAGGACTCGGCCGGGGTGATCAGCCGCATGGACGGCTCCAGGCCCTCCCGCAGCGCATGATCGCCGACCAGCCGCCCCGCGTAGGCATGGTAGGTGCTGATGACCGGATCGCCGTCCGTCTGCTGGTCGCCGGCCAGACCTGACCGCCGGAGCCGGTCCAGCCGGGCCCGGACCCGGTCCGCGAGCTCGGCGGCGGCCTTGCGGGTGAAGGTCAGGCCCAGTACGCGATCGGGCCGGACCAGCCCGTTGGCCACCAGCCACACCAGCCGGGCCGCCATGGTCTCGCTCTTGCCCGAGCCGGCGCCGGCGATCACCGCCATCGGCTGGGCCGGCGCGGCGATGACCGTGGCCTGCTCGGGCGTCGGCTCCGGCAAGCCCAGCAGGCGCGCCACGTCCGCTGGGCTGAACCGGCTGGTCACGGCTGGACCTGCGTCCCGCTGTCATTGACGGGGCAGCAGGATGCCACCGGGCAGGTCCGGCAGCCGGGGTTGACCCGGGCCGCGAAGACCGGGCCGGCCATGCCGGCCGCGACGGTCTCGACCAGGTCCTTGGCCCAGGCCGGATCGTCGTCGTCACCGAGCGCCCGCTGGGGCTGGATCCGGGCCCGCGCGGTGAGCGACGCGCGGCCGACCTGGACGAGCTCGGCACCGCCCGGCTCGGTGAGCCCGAACCGCTCGAACGCGCCGAGCAGCACCGCGAGCTGGTACACGCCGAGCTGCGGATGCCGGCCAAGGTCATCCTCGCGGGGCGCGCTGCTGCCGGTCTTGAGGTCGACGACCACCGCCCGGCTCTGGTCATCCCGCTCCAGCCGGTCGACCCGCCCGGTGATCTGCACCGGCCCGATCTGGACCTGCAGAGCCTGCTCGACGGCGACGAGCTCCCGCGGGTTGGCGGCGTGCCAGGCCAGGAACTTGCGCACCATCTTCTCGGCCTGCTCGCGCTGCTTGAGGCTGTACCAGACGCTGCCGAAGTCCAGGTGGGGCCAGATGTCATCGATGCGGCTGCTGATCTCGGTGTCGGAGGCGCCGCCGGCGGCCAGCACGGCCGCCGCGTGGATCACGGTGCCGAGGTGCCGCAGCACGTCGGACCGGCCGGCCCCGGCGGCCGATTCGAGCAGCCAGCGCAGCCCGCACCGGGTGAAGGCCTCGACCTGGGAGGGGGACAGCCGGACCTGCTCACCGGCGGCGGCGATGGGCGCGGCATCGGACAGGGGCACCTGCGCGTACCAGTGCCCCGGGTGGGCGCCGCGGACCCCGGCCCGGGCCAGCCGGGCCAGCTCGGCGGCGGCCGCCCGGCGGACGGCGGGCGGCCGGGCCCGGTCGGCCACGGTCCGCCGCAGGTCCGCGGTGAGCGCGGGCAGGGACAGCCAGCGGTGGCCGGGCTCGCAGGCCCGTTCCACCTCGATGTCGCCGGCGGCGAGCTCGGCGAGGAACCGGGATGGCCGGCTATCGGCACTGTCACCGCCGACGGCCGAGACGACCAGGCTCTGCCGGGCCCGCGTCACGGCCACGTAGAAGAGCCGGCGCTCCTCGGCCAGCAGTTTGGAGGCCAGGGCAGCCGCCGCCGCGTCCGCGGCCGTGGTGTCCGCCGCCGGATTGGACGCGGCGTCGGCGAGCTCGTCCACCCCGAGCAGGGATCCGCGCAGCCGCAGGTCCGGCCAGGTCTCCTCCTGGACCCCGGCCACCACGACCAGATCCCACTCCAGGCCCTTGGACCGGTGCGCCGTCAGGATGCGGACGGCCTCGTCCCTGGTGGCCTGCTCGGCCAGCGTGTTACCGGCGATCTCCTGGCCGGCCAGGCTGTCCAGGAACAGGCCTGGCGCGCCGGGCGGCAGCGTGTCGGTGAACCGGGAAGCCGCGTCGAACAGCGCCAGCACCGCGTCCAGGTCCCGGTCGGCCGCCGCGCCGGCCGCGCCGCCCGCGGCGCTGGCGGCCTGCCACAGCGGGGCCAGCGCGGACGCGTCCCAGACGGCCCACAGGGTCTCCTCCGCGCTCTGCCCGGCGGCGATCGCCTCCCGGGCGACGGCCAGCAGCCGGCCCAGCTGCGCGGCGGGTGCCGCGACCTGGCGCGGCACCATGGTCAGCTCGCCGGGATTCAGGATCGCCGCGGCCAGCGGGTCAGCGTCGGCGCTGCTGGCCGGCGAGCCCGCGGCGTCGCTGACCGTACGCAGCCAGCGGCGCAGGCGGCGCAGGCCCAGCGCGTCGGTACCGCCGAGCGGCCCGGTGAGCAGCTCGGCGGCGGTCTGCTCGTCGAGCGTCCCCGGGCTCAGCGCGCAGCGCAGCAGGGTCAGCAGCGGCCGGGTGCCCGGCTCCTCAGGCAGCGGCAGCTCGTCCCCGGCCACCGTCACCGGCACGCCGGAAGCGGTCAGCGCCCGCCGCAGCAGCGGGACCTGGCGGGTGGCCGAGCGCACCAGGATCGCCATCGACGACCACGGGACCCCGCCGGACAGGTGCGCACGGCGGAGCGTGTCGGCGATGACCGCGGCCTCCTGGCTGGCGCTCTCCGCGACGATGACCTTGACCGCACCCGGCGTGGCGCCGGGCCGGGCGGCCAGGTCGCGGTGGCCGGCCGGACGGCGTGGCCCGCGGTCGCGGCGGGCAGGCGCTGGGCGATCCGGCGGGAGGCGGCGATGAGGACCGGGCCACTGCGGCGGTTGGTGCCGAGCGCGACGACCGGCGCCGGGCGGCCGTCGGCGGCACGGAACCGGTACGGGAACTCGGTGATGGCCCGCACATCGGCGCCACGGAACGCGTAGATCGACTGATCCGGATCGCCGACCGCAATCAGCTCGCGGCCGTCCCCGGCCAGCGCCTGCAGCAGCGACTCCTGCGCCGGGTCGCTGTCCTGGTACTCATCCACCAGTACGACGTCGTAAGCCTGCCGCTCACGCTGCCGGGTCGCCGTCCGGCTCAGCAGGGCGGCGGCGATCCGGACGATCTCCGCGTAGTCGTAGGCGGCCACCGGGGCCAGGTCGAAGCGGGCCGCGTACCGGTCGAGGAAGCGCCCGGCCGCCATCCAGTCCTCGCGGCGGCGCTGGCGGCCGAGCGCGGCGACCCGGCGGCCGTCCAGCCCTCGTTCGGCGGCGCGCAGCAGGAAGTCGCGCAGCTCCTCGGCGAATCCGCGGGTGGCCAGGGCCGGGCGGAGCGCTTCGGGCCAGTGGGCCGCCCCGTCGACGAGCTCGCCACGTAGCAGCCGACGGACCTCCAGGAGCTGCTCGGGCCCGGAAAGCAGCCTGGGCGGCTCCTCGCCCAGCAGGGCGAACTCGCGGCGGACCAGGGCGTAGGCGTAGCTGTGGAAGGTGAGCGCGAGCGGCTCCCGGATCGTGCGGTGCAGCCGGGCCGCGATCCGCTCGCGCAGTTCGCCGGCCGCCTTGCGGCTGAACGTGAGCACCAGCACCCGGGACGGGTCGAGGCCACGGTGCTCGATCCGGTGTGCCACCGTCTCGACGATGGTGGCGGTCTTGCCGGTGCCCGGGCCGGCCAGCACCAGCAGCGGGCCGCCGGAATGCCGGACCACCCGCTGCTGCGCGGCGTCGAGGCTGAGCGGGGCGGCGGCCGGGGCGGGGCGGCGGACGAGCCGGTAAGGGGCGGGTCCCGAAGGCGAGGTGCTTTCCATCTCAACGGCATTCCAGCAGACGGCACCGACATTCCGCCTACAGTTTTGAAAGCGGGCCGGGCCAGCGGGCGTGACGCATGTGCACGCGGTACGAGGTGCCGTCGGCGGAGGCGCGGAGCGGGGTCCCTTCGGCGCGGTAGTGCCCCAGCGCCGCGTGCTCATGTCCGGTCAGCAGCGAGCCGTCGGCGTGAATCACACGCCACCAGGGGACCGCGCCGCCACTGGTGGCCAGGACCCGGCCGACCTGGCGGGGACCGCCGCGGCCCAGGTGCTCGGCGATGTCGCCGTAGGACATCACGTAGCCAGGCGGGATCGCCTCGACCATGTCGAGCACGTCGCTGGCGAAGTCATCGAGGGGCCGGGTGCGCCTAGTCACGGTCCCGCGCAGCATAGGTGGCGAACGGGATCGTGGCGCTGGAGGAGGCTTGGCGCCGCATCCGGCTCGCCGTGGCGAGGCGGCTGATCGCCGCCGCAAGGAGGGCGAGCCCGGTCAGGGCCACGACGGCGAAGAGGATCAGCTGCCCGCTCCCGCGCGGTCTGACCGGCGCGGCCGGGACCGCGGACGGCCCGCCACCGAAGTTCGTGGCCGCCGCGACGCCGGTGCCGACGCCTCGCTGGGTGGACAGCTGACCCGCGGCCGTCAGCGCGGCGGCCGCGTTGACCGTGCCGAAACCTACCTGCTGGTCATAGCCGCCCGGCGGCCGGAACTGGGTGGTGGAGCTGAGCGCCCGGGCCAGCAGGTCCGGCGCGAGACCCGGGTAGCGGGCTTTGATCAGGGCCGCGACCCCGGCCACGAGCGCGCACGCCGGGCTGGTCCCGGTGACCAGCCAGTAGCCGCCGTCCCGGCCCTGCGCTGAAATGTTGACGCCCGGCGCCGCGACCTCGACGGACAGGTTGTCGCTGGAGAACCCGGCCACGCTGCCGCTGGCGTTCACCGCGGCGACGCCGATCACGCCCGGGTAGTCGGCGGGGAACTTGAGCGGCGCGTAGCCGTTATGGCTGGCGGAAGAGGTGTCACCGGAGTTGCCTGAGGAGGCCACCACGGCGACGCCGTGCCCGTAGGCGTACTGCAGGGCGGACCGGACCCCGGCGCTGGGCGAGCTGTAGCCGATCGACATGCTGATGACGCCCGCGCCGTGGTCCACGGCGTACCGGATGCCCTCGGCCAGGGAAGCCTGGACCCGGTCTTCCCGCTCACGCTCGTACGCGCCGTAGCCGGGGTCGTTCCGGTCCGGAATGACCCGGACGGACAGAATCTTCGCCTCGGGAGCGACGCCGATGACGCCGTCACCGGAGCCGGACCCGTGGCCGTGGCCGGCGATGATCGACGCCATCCAGGTGCCGTGCTGGCCCCAGTCGGGGCTGCTGGGCGGGGTGCTGACGCCGGTCAGGTCCGGGCCGGTGCCGACCGAGCCGGCCAGGTCGGACACCATCGGGTCGACCCCGCTGTCCAGGACGGCCACGGTGACGCCGTGGCCGTGGGTCACGTTCCAGGCCGCCGGGACATCCAGCATGCCGAGGACCTGCTGCTGGCCGTCCCGCACGCTGTCGGCCGACGCCGGGGACGCGGTGACGCCCAGGGCGGCCAGCGTCGCCGCGCAGGTGGCGGCCAGGCCGAGGGCGGCCCGCCCGCGCAGCCTCAGCACCCGGGGCTCCCGGGGCAGGACGGGGCCGGGGGCCGGGCGGCGAGGGTCCCGGCTACGGCCTCGGCGACGCCCCGGGCCGCGCTGGTCATCTCGCTCTCGGCGTAGCTGTCCTCGCCGATCGGTACCTGTGGGCGGCCGTCGGCGTACCCGGCGGTGTCCATCACGATGTAGGGGCCGGCCACGACGCTCTGGGTGATCTGGCGCTGCGCGGCCACGAAGGAGCCCGCCGCGGTCCCGCCGAACGCCACTGGCTGGACCCCCGGGTACCGCTCGCCGCCCCCTGCCGCCGTCGATCGCCGCCTGTGCCGCCGCCGCCTGTGCCGCGCTGGGCAGGACCGCGACCCCGACGGTCAGCACGTAGGTGGCGGACTCGTCGGTGTAGGTGGCCCGCAGCAGCGCCTGGCAGCGGTGGGCGTCCAGCACGCGGGCTGCGGCCGGGTCGGTGGCCGCGGCGCAGGAGGACTGCGGCGCGATGCCCACCCGCGCGGCCTGCAGACCGACGCCGGTCAGGTCATCGACCGTAGCCGCGGGCAGTTCGTACCGGACGGACGGCGCGAAGATGTCGCCGGCGGGCAGGGACCGCCAGCGCTTGGCGACTTCCCAGGCCATGATCTGCCGCTGCTGGGCGGCGCTGAAGTGCCGGGGCAGCAGCGATGAGGTCAGCCCGGCCAGCGAGACGACCAGGCCGATCCCCCCGAGTATGGCGGCGGTGAGCGCGGCGGTGCCGCCGAAGCCCCGCGGACGGCGGGCCCGCTGGGCCGGGCGGCCGTCCCCCCCGTCCCCGCCGTCCCCGCCGTCACGGCCATAACGGACGTTGCTGGAATGGCGCCGCGCGCGCTCGTCCATCCACGAATCGGGCTCGTTCGGCACAAGGGCATGCTACGGCCTGGTCCGGGCGGACTGACGCCGCTTTCGGGCCGATCGTTGCCCGGGTCAGGCCGATCGTTGCCCGGGTCAGGCCGAGCGTTGCCCGGTCAGTAGGTCGGCAGGCTCGGGTCGATCTGGCTGACCCAGGCCAGCACGCCGCCGCCGACGTGCACCGCATCGGAGAAGCCGGCGTCCTTCACGATGGCCAGCGCCTCGGCGCTGCGCGCCCCGCTCTTGCAGTGCAGCACGATCCGCTTGTCCTGCGGCAGCTTCTCCAGCGCCGCGCCGGAGATGAACTCGCCCTTGGGGATCAGCGTCGCACCCGGGATGGAGACGATCTCGTACTCGTTCGGCTCGCGGACGTCCACCACGTAGATGTTCTCGCCGGCATCCATCATGTTCTTCAGGTCGCGCGCGGTGATCGTCGAGCCCTGCGCCGCCTCCTGGGCCTCCTCGGAGACCGTGCCGCAGAACGCGTCGTAGTCGATCAGCTCGGTGATCGTGGGGTTCTTCCCGCAGACCGGGCACTCAGGGTCCTTGCGGACCTGGACGGTGCGGTAGCTCATCTCCAGGGCGTCGTAGATCATCAGCCGGCCGACCAGCGGCTCGCCGATCCCGGTGATGACCTTGATGGCCTCGTTAACCTGGATGGAGCCGATCGACGCGCACAGCACGCCGAGGACACCGCCCTCGGCGCAGGACGGCACCATGCCGGGCGGCGGCGGCTCGGGGTACAGGCAGCGGTAGCACGGGCCGTACTCGGCCCAGAACACACTGGCCTGGCCGTCGAAACGGTAGATCGACCCCCACACGTACGGCTTGCCGAGCAGCACGGCGGCGTCGTTGACCAGGTAGCGGGTGGCGAAATTGTCCGTGCCGTCCACGATCAGGTCGTACGGCGCGAAAATTTCCATCGCGTTGTCGGAGTCGAGGCGCTCGGTGTGCAGCACCACGTTCACGTACGGGTTGATCTCGCGGATACTGTCCCGGGCGGACTCCGCCTTGAGGTGGCCGACATCCGACACTCCGTGGATGACCTGGCGCTGCAGGTTGGACTCGTCCACCACGTCGAAATCGACGATGCCGAGGGTCCCGACGCCTGCGGCGGCCAGGTAGAGCAGAGCGGGTGAGCCGAGACCGCCGGCGCCGACCACCAGCACCTTGGCGTTCTTCAGCCGCTTCTGCCCGGTCATTCCCACATCGGGGATGATGAGGTGGCGGGAGTAGCGCTTCACCTCGTCCACGGAGAGCTCGTCGGCCGGTGAGACGAGGGGTGGCAACGACACGGTGCTCTCCAGAGTCAATGGGCTCGTTATGGTGTGCGGCGCCTGCCGGGGCGCCTGCCCTACACAACCGGGACGGGCAGTGGCTCATTCCCGGCGAGCAACCCGCGGAACTCGGCCGCCACGGCGGCCGGGCGCTCCATCTGGGCGACGTGACCGGTCCTGGGCAGCACGACGACGCGAGCCCGGCGGAACGTGCGCGCCGCGCGGCCGGCCATCCGGGGGTCCACGATCCGGTCGTGGCTGCCGTAGATGATCAGCGCGGGCGCACTGACCCGGGCGGCGTCGCGCCACAGCGAGGTGGCGCCGCGGCGCAGATATTCGGCGACGATGGACCGCGCGCAGCGGACCAGCACCGCCGGGCCGTACCCGAGCTGGTCCCGGCGCTCGATCTCGGCGATGTCCCCGGCGATGCGGTCCGGGTGCACGCAGGAGCCGTCGTAATAGATCGTCGCGATCGAGGCCTCCACCCGGGCCTGCGGGGACATCTTCTGGACCCGGCTGAGCAGCCAGCCGCCGAACTTGGGCACGCACAGCGCGGGGAAGCGGGCGGTGGCCGGGCGGACCAGCAGGTCCGGCATGGCCGGGGCGATCAGGGTGAGGGTCCGGACCAGCTCCGGGCGGGTCGCGGCGACCCGGGTGCAGACGGCACCCCCCAGGGAGTTGCCGAACAGGTGCACCGGGCCGCGGCCGCGCGCCTCGATCAGGGCGGCGACGGTGGCCGCCTGGCCGCTGACTGAGCAGCTCGCCTCGGTGGGCAGGGACTGGCCGAAGCCGGGCAGGTCGAGCGCGTCACACCACAGGGCAGGGCCCGCGCCGGAGCCTGCCGAGCTGAGCAGGTGCATGAGGTCGGTCCAGTTGGTGGACGAGCCGCCGAACCCGTGCACGAGCACGGCCGGCGCGGCGTCGCCGCCCGGGTCGGTGGTGGCTCCCGGCGGAGCGGCGGTCCGCACGAAGATCTCGCCGTCGTCCAGCCTGACGAACTCTCCCGGCCACACCGGAATGGGCTCTGCCACGTACCGCCTCCCCCGCCAGGTGAACATAGCGTTTACCGCCCTTTAAGGTTAAACAACCTGGCGTTCACCTAATACACCTACGTATCAGGAACATCCACGCGGCGGCCGGCCGCCTTCGCGCCGACCAGGCCGGCCAGCTCCGTGCGGTAGCGGTCGCCGTGCCCGGCCGGGGCGAAGTCCGCCGTCATCGTGTCGATGAGCGCGGCCGCCGTGGCCAGCTCTGGCCCAGACGGCCCGTCCGGTCCTGCACTGTCGGGCGGCAAGGGGAAATCGGCGGTCCTGATCTCGTCCGGCCACAGCAGGGTCTGCAGGACGAGCACGCGGTCCCGGGCCCGCAACACGGCCATCGCCTCCCGCTGCCGCAGCGTCACGGTCGCGACCGCGACCTTACCGGCCCGCGCCAGGGCCTCGCGGAACGCCAGGTAGGCCCGGGTGCCGGGCGAATCTGGCGCGAGGTAGTAGCTACGGCCCGCGAGGATGGCGTCGATCTGCCCGGCGGCGGTGAAGGACAGCACCTCGATCCGGCGAGCGCGTTCCCGCGGCAGGCTGGCCAGGTCCTCGTCGCTCAGCATCACGATCTCGCCGTCCGGCCGCTCACTGCCCTTGGCCACGTCGGCGTAGGGCACGTCGCGGCCGCACTCCTCGCACACCCGGCGGAACGAGACGCGGCCGCCGTCCTCCCGGTGCACCTGGCGGAAGGCCACCTCCCGCTGCCCCGTCGCGGGGTAGAGCCGCACCGGGACGCTGAACTGGCCGCACACGATCGGGCCGGCCCACAGACTCTGCATGGCCCGAGTAATACCCAGCGGGAGTGGGCAGTAAAGAGCGGCGAGCCAGCGGGAAGGCTGAGATGATGAGCGGACCTGCGCACTCTGGGTACGGCCCGGGGCAGGGGCGAATGGAAGGTGAGCATATGGCCGAGTTCGATGTCGTCGTGCTCGGTGGCGGGACCGCGGGCGCGCACATCGCCGGCGCGGTCGCCCAGGCGGGGCGGTCGGTCGCGCTGGTCGAAGCCGGGCTGGTCGGAGGGGAATCCCCGTACCTGGCGTGCCTGCCCTCCAAGACACTGCTGGAGGCGGCCGGCCGGGGCGAAGCCTGGGAGAACGCGGTCGCCCGCCGGGACGAGGCGGCCAGCGGCCTGGACGACGGCGCGATGGCCGGGCGGCTCACCGAAGCCGGCGTGACGCTGTTCCGCGGTACCGGGCAGGTGACCCAGCCCGGGACCATCGAGGTGGCGCCCGCCGACATCGCCGGGCCGGCGGTCTCGCTCGGCTACACCGACCTGGTCGTCAGCACCGGGAGCGAGCCGGTCGCGCCGCCGATCGAGGGCCTGGCCGATATCCCCGCCTGGACCAGCGCCGAGGCTCTGAGCTGCCCGGATCTTCCGCGGCGGCTGGTGGTGCTGGGTGGCGGGCCGGCCGGCTGCGAGCTGGCCCAGATCTATGCGGCATTCGGCTCGCAGGTGACGCTGGTGGAGACCGAGGGTTCCCTGCTGCCGGCCGAAGCGCCCTTCACCGGGGAGATCCTGGCCGAGGCGCTGCGCCGGACCGGCGTCGAGGTCCGCCTCGGGTCCGCCGCGGTCAAGGCCGAGCGCACGGACGAGGGGCTGGCGCTGACGCTGGAGGACGGGACCCGGATCGAGGCGGACCGCGTGCTGCTGGCCACGGGCCGGCGTCCCCGGCTGAGCGGGCTCGGCCTGGACAAGCTCGGCATCGAACTGAAGCCCGGCACCGCGATCCCGGTGGACGTCACCTGCCGGGTGGGCCAGCCCGAGCAGGAGCGGCCGGCGGTGTGGGCGGCGGGCGATGTGACCGGGCGCGGCACCCACACGCACACCGCGAGGTACCAGGCGGTGGTGGTCGCCGCCAACATCCTCGGCCAGCGGCGGGAGGCCGACTATCGCGCCATCCCGCGCGCCGTTTACACGATGCCGGCGGTGTTCGCGGTGGGCGCCTCACCGCAGGGCGCCGCCGAAGCCGGGATATCCCTGCTGACCGCGGGCGCCAACCTGCAGGACACCGCCCGGGCCACGGTGGCGGGCGAGGACGCCGGACGGGTCGAGCTGTACGCTCATGCTGAATCGGGGCTGCTGCTGGGGGCCGCCGCGGTCGGGCCGAACGCGCCGGACTGGATGAGCGAGGTGACCCTGGCCATCCGGGCCGGGCTCCCGCTGGCCATCCTGGCCGATACGGTGCACGCCTTCCCCACCTGGAGCGAGGCACTCGAGCCGGCCATCGCAGAGCTGGCCAGCAAGGTCTCGTGACCGCCGCACAGCCCCGCACAGCCCCGCACAGCCCCGCACATCGGGCACAGACATGGAGAGCCGCGAGATGAGCGACAGGGACATCGAGACGCCGTCCGACGACGCGCTGGAGCAGGAGCGCGACGTGGTTGAGACCGACGAAGGGCCGGACGAGCAGCGCCCGGAGCTGCCGTTCGATGCGAACGAAGCCGACGCGGCGGAGCAGGAACGTACGGTCGAGGACGACGAGGACGACTACCGCTGAACTAGGCTGGCCCGCCTGCTGGCCGTACCATGGCGGGAAACGCGGAGAAAACAGTCCGCGGCCGCTCAAAGATCCCGGAGATCCCGTTGACCGCAACGTCCGACGCACGGCCGCGCGGCGCGCGGCTGCCACGGCAGGCCCGCCGCCGCCAGCTGCTCGGGGCGGCTCAGGAGGTTTTCGTCTCCCAGGGGTACCACGCCGCCGCGATGGACGAGATCGCGGAGCGGGCCGGCATCAGTAAGCCCGTGCTCTATCAGCACTTCCCGAGCAAGCTGGAGCTCTACCTCGCGCTGCTCGACGAGAGCGTGGACGCCCTGATCGATACCGTACGTAATGCGCTCAGCTCCACCGGCGACAACAAGCACCGCGTGGCCGCGACGTTCGGTGCCTACTTCAGCTTCGTGGCCGGGCCGGGCGGGGCCTTCCGGCTGGTTTTCGAGTCCGACCTGAGCAACGAGCCCGCGGTCCGCGTCCAGCTCGACCGGTCGGTCCAGGAGTGCGCGCGGATGATCAGCGAGTTCATCAAGGAAGACGCCCGTATCCCGGCCGACGCCGCGCACATGCTCGCGGTGGGCATGGTCGGGACGGCGCAGGTCAGCGCGCGGTACTGGCTCGGCAGTGACCGCCGGATCCCCCAGGAGGAGGCCGAGCAGCTGATGGCCCGGCTGGCCTGGCGGGGAATCAGCGGCTGGCCGCTTAACGGCTGACCGGACCGGTACGGCGGCAGACCGCTAATCTCGATCACTGACCACATCTCTTCCCGATCAAAGGAGCCCGGTGGAAGTCAGGATCGGAGTCCAGTCCGCGCCTCGCGAGCTGGCCGTGGTGACCAGCACCCCGGCCGGCCAGATCGAGCAGGACCTGGAGGACGCCATCGCCGGCGACGGCGTCTTCACGCTGAACGTGGAAAAGGGCGGCAAGGTGCTCGTGCCGGCGGACAAGATCGCCTACGTGGAGTTCATCGGTGCCGAGGGCCGTCCAGTCGGCTTCGGCAATCTCTGACTGGCCGACTGTGCTGGTCCTGACCGGGCCAGGCTGAACTGGCCCCTGGGCCTACCCGGGAAGCCTCCTGCTATTATTTGTGTTGTACGTAGTACGGATGCGGCGACCGCAGCGCGCTGAGTATGGCGCAGGCAGCGGGATACGCCCCCGTATTCGCAACAGGCACCACGCGCGGTCAGCGTCGTGGTGGCACACGACGGACCTTCGCCCAGCCTGCTCGAGGGCGGCCGGGCCGGGGGGTATTGATGGAGGCTGAAACCCCTGACCAGCGAAACATTGACCGGGCAGCGGGCGCCGGAAGAACCGGCCCCCGCCACTGACAGCCCCGGCCGCGAGATCCTGCTGGAGGACGCCCCGGCAGTAGAGGCGGACGCCGTGCACGCGGTGCCGTTCCGCGAACTCGGCGTCTCGGACACGATCTGCGTCGCCCTCGAGGCGGCAGGAATCTACACCACCTTTCCCATTCAGGCCCTGACCCTGCCGATCGCACTGGGCGGCCACGACATCATCGGCCAGGCGCGCACCGGCTCCGGCAAGACGCTGGGCTTCGGTATCCCGCTGCTGCAGCGGCTCCAGGACGAGCCGCAGGCCGACCCGAAGGCCCCGCGCGCGCTCGTTGTCGTCCCCACCCGGGAACTGGCCATCCAGGTCGCCGAGGACCTGCGGATGGCAGGCTCGGGGCTGGGCACCCGGGTGCTGACCCTCTACGGTGGCCGCGCCTACGAGCCGCAGATCGAGGCGCTCCGCGCGGGTGTCGACGTCGTCGTCAGCACCCCCGGCAGGCTGCTGGATCTCGTGGGCCAGCGGCACCTGGGCCTGGGCGAAGTGCGGACCCTCGTGCTGGACGAGGCGGACAAGATGCTCGACCTCGGCTTCCTGCCGGACGTGGAACGCATCCTGCAGCTCACCCCGGCTGAGCGGCAGACCATGATGTTCTCGGCCACGATGGCGGGTGAAGTCGTTACGCTGGCCCGGCGGCATCTGCGCCGGCCGACCCATGTCCGCGCCGAGACCCACGACGCGCCCGCCCCGGTCCCGACCACCGAGCAGCACGTCTTCCGGACCCACCAGCTGGACAAGATCGAGGTGCTGGCCCGCGTACTGCAGGCCGACGGGCGCGGCCTGACCTTGGTGTTCTGCCAGACCAAGCGGGCGGCCGACCAGGTCGCGGGCGCGCTGGCCACCCGGGGCTTCGCGGTCGCCACCGTGCACGGTGACCTGGGCCAGGGCCAGCGGGAACGAGCCTTGCGGGCCTTCCGCAGCGGAAAGGTCGACGTGCTGGTGGCCACCGACGTGGCGGCGCGCGGCCTCGACGTCGAGGACGTCACCCACGTGGTGAACTACGAGTGCCCCGACGACGAGAAGGCCTACCTGCACCGCATCGGCCGGACCGGCCGCGCGGGCAAGGACGGGGTCGCGGTGACCTTCGTCGACTGGCGCGACATGCAGCGCTGGAAGCTCATCGACCAGGCCCTTGGGCTGGCGAAGGCCGAGCCGCTCGAGACCTACTCCACGTCCGACCACCTCTACACGGAGCTGAGTATCCCGCGGTCCGTGTCCGGGACGCTGCCGCGGGCCATGCGGAGCAGGGCCGGCCTGGACGCCGAGGACGTCGAGGACATCGGCGAGACCGGGCGGCAGGCAGCACACGGCGGGCCGGACCTCGGTGGCCGGAACCGCAGCCGGCGGCCCGGATCGGCCGCGAGCCCAACGGGCCGCAAGGCGGGCGGCCGCGGCGGAGCCGACCGCAGTAGCGCCGACGGCAGCGAGCACGACGCCGCGGCCCCGCGGGAGCGTACCCGGACCCGCCGGCGTACCCGCAGTGGCCGGGAGACCATGGCCGCCGAGGCGCAGACGCCTGGCGATGCCCGCGAGAACGCCGAGGCCGCCGCGCCGGCGAACGGGACCGAGCGCACTCCGCGGGCCCGGCGGCGCCGAACAAGGGGCGGCCAGTCAGCGTCCTGACCGGCCACGCCGCACGCTGGCCCGCCGGTCCCTGCGGCCGGCCAGCGGCGGCTTCAGCATGTCATCCCGGTGCCGCGGCGTGATTCAATGGCACCAGCGACGTTCCCCGTACGTCTATCCAGCATGGGCATAAGCAGTGCTCGGTAAGGGTTCCCAGGTGAGCACACCAACGTCCCTCAAACTGCCTGACGGCGTCCGGCGGACGGCCATCGAGACGAGCCGCGGGGCTTTCGCGGCGCTCGAGGCCATACCCGGATCAGGGGTCTGCGAGCTGCAGCCCGCCATTCTTGTTCCCGGCTTCACCGGGAGCAAGGAGGATTTCCTGGCCATTTTGCAGCAGCTGGCCGCGGCGCGCCGCCGGGTCCTCGCGCTCGACCTGCGCGGGCAGTACGAAACATGCGGCCCGGATGACCCAGCGGCCTACACGATCGCCGAGCTGGGCTTCGACATCGCGGCCGTCGTCGACGCCGTAGCGGGCCGCGTGACGGGCAACGGTGCCGCGGCGAACGGCGTCCACCTGGTCGGCCACTCCTTCGGCGGCCTGGTGGTGCGCGAATCGGTGCTCGCCGGCGCCTCTGGTATCACGTCGCTCACGTTCATGAGCTCGGGGCCGGGCCGGCTCACCGGGCTGGCGGCCGCCGAGCTGGCTCAGCTGACCAAGAGCCTGGTCGGCGGCAGCCCGGAGGTCATGCGGCGCACGATCCGGCACATCTGGGACGCCATCCTCGCGCCGCAGGCCGCCACCGCGCGGGTCGCGCCCGAGATCGTCTCCTTCATGCGGGACCGCATGCTGCGCAATTCCCCCGTCGCGCTGCGCGCCATGGGGGAATACCTGCTCAGCGCGCCGGATCGCACAGCCGAGCTAGCCGAACTGGCCGACACGCCAATGCTCGTGCTGTACGGCGAAGACGACGACAAATGGGAGCCGGTCGCCCAGGAGGAGATGGCGGCCCAACTGGACGCCGAACGGGTCTGCATCCCGGCCGCGGCGCACTCCCCCGCCGTCGACGCGCCGGAAACCACCGCCAGCGCGCTCAGCGGATTCTGGCACATGGCCGAGGCCGTCGCGGACGAGCGGGACCGGATGGCGAGCCGGGCCGCGCGCCGCCGCCAGTTATTCGGCGATGCCGTCCCACGGACGGCGATCGGGGCTGGCGGCGGTGCCAACGGCGCAGTGCTGGCGATAGTCACACCAGCCACAGCCAGGCCCCGGACGCGGCGGGAACACCTCGTCGTACTGTGCGGGGGCCAGGCCACCGCGAAAGGCCGCGTCGGCCTCGCCGCACTCAGCCGCGATGTCCTCGGCCCGGCGCACCTGCCGCGCCAGCGACTCGTCCGTGTGCTCCCAGCTGAGCACGCTCCCGGTAGGCAGATGGTGCAGCTCGACCCGGTGGCACGGGCGCCGCAGCGACCGGGCCGCGGCCACGGCGTAGATAGCCAGGGCGAGCGAGCTGCGGGCGCTGTCGGTGGTGAGCAGGTGACGCCCGGTCTTGTAGTCCACCACGACAAGCTCGGTGCCCTGCTCGCCCGAGGGCCGCTCATCCAGCCGGTCGATGCGCCCCGACACGGCGATGCGGTCGGTACGGGCGGCGACCGTCCGCTCCACGCCCAGCGGCTCGTCGGCGGGGTCCAGCGTCGCGACGTAGGACTCCACCATCGCGCGGGCGCGGGCCCGCTGCCGGGCGGACTGCTCTTCGTCCGCGAAGCCCTGGCTGATCCATCCTGCCTGCAGCAGCTCACCGGCGGCGATCACGCTACGGCCGGACAGCGGTAGCCGCCACCAAGCCGCCAGCGCGTTGTGCACGCTGGCGCCGAGACTGTTGTGCGCCCAGGGTGGTCCCTTGGGAGGCGGCGGGCGGTCCAGGTAGGTCATCCGGTACCGGCGGGGGCAATCCAGCCAGGACGTCAGCCGGGTCGGCGTGCATGTGTAAAGCCGCTGCGGCATGCCGCCGAAGCTGAGCTGCTCCGCCGCCATCATCTGCGCCTCCTTGCTACCGGCCGCAAGCTATCAGCAACCACCGACAATTTTGGCCCGGCGGCGAATCAGGGCTGATGGGCGAAGGCCAGCGCGGCGGTCGCGACGAGCTGGACGGCGATGGCCGACAGCAGCAGGCCCGCGATACGGGATGCCAGCTCGACGCCGTTGTCGGTGAGAAGGCGGTGGATTACGGTGGAGAACCGCATGGCCAGCCACACGACGATGGTCACCGCCACGATGGCCAGCGCGAGCGCCAGGACGTTGCCTGGGCCGTGGATCCGCTGTACGTAGAGCATGGTGGCCACGATCGCGCCGGGGCCGGCCAGCAGCGGCGTGCCCAGCGGCACGAACGCGACGTTGGCCCGGGCCCGCTGCTCGGAGGTGGGCTCATCGGACTTGCCGGTCAGCAGCTCCAGGGACACCAGGAGCAGCAGCAGGCCGCCAGCGCCCTCCAGGGCGGGCAGCCCGACCCCGAGATAGTTGAGGATCGTCCGGCCGAACAACGCGAAAGCCACGATGACGCCGAACGCGACGACCGCAGCCTGCCAGGCCAGCCGGTTGCGCGCCCGGGCCGACCGGCCACGGGTCAGGCCGAGGAACACCGGCACGGTCCCCGGCGGGTCGATGATGACCAGCAAGGTGACGAAGACTTCCGTGAAGAACTTCACGGTACGTCCGACCTGCGGCTTTGTATCAAGGGCACTTCCCTCGTCTCGACCCGCTTGAAGAATTCGTCCATGGCCGTCCGCCCGCGATCATCAGCGTCGGGCATCAGGTGGGCATACGTTCGATGCACGGTCTCCACCGTGTCCCCAGCCACGCGGCCACGGCAACGATATCGGCCCCCTGCTCAGCCACCCGGATGCGGCCGTATGCCGGGAGGACGTGCATCGCCCGGGCGGATCGCATTGATCTCCGCCCGGGCGGTGCGCCGTCAGTCTCCGGAGGTGTGCGGCATGCCGCTCATCCCGGGCGCGGTCACGTTCGACACGTTCGACCACGCAGAGTTGCCGACGCGTTATGCGCCCGCACCCGGTAGTAGTACTTCTTGCCCTTCACCACCGTCTTGTCGATGTGGGTGGTGACGGTCGGGCCGACGGTGGTGTTGGTAACGGCGGTAGTGAACCTGGCGTTGGTCGACCGCTGGATAAGTATCGCCGTCGCCGCCGACGGGGCGCTGGCGTGGTTCTTCCACGTCAGCGACACCGTCCAGCCTCTGCCCGTGGCTTTGAGGCCACTCGGCGCGGCCGGGGGGCCGACGACGATGAGGGTGAAGGACTGGATGGCGTCAGCACCGACACCGTTCCTCGGCGGTGATCGTGGAGCAGGTACGTGCCGCCGGTACCCGCAGCCGGTGTCCCCGAGATTGTCGCGGTGCCGTTCCCGTTGTCCTTGAACGTGACTCCCCGCGGCAGTTTGCCCGTCTCGGACAATGCGGAGCTGGGCGCCCCGGTCGACGTGACGGTAAAGGTCCCGGCCTGGCCGACGTCAAAGGTGGCGTGGTGGCGCTGGTGATCCCGGGCGCCTGGTTGACCGTCAGGGTGAAGCCCTGGGTGGCGTCAGGACTGACACCGTTCGTGGCGGTGATCGTGAACGGGTACGTTCCGCCGGTACCCGCAGCCGGTGTCCCCGCAAGTGTCGCCGTGCCGTCCCCGTTGTCCGTGAACGTGACTCCCGGCGGCAGTGCGCCCGTCTCGGACAAGTGTGGAGTTGGGCACCCCGGTCGTCGTGACGGTAAAGGTCCCGGCCTGGCCGGCGGTAAAGGTGGTGCCGGCAGGGCTGGTGATCCCGGGCGCCTCCGTTCGAAGGCGCGCGCCATGCGCTATTTGGCGGGTTGCGGCCGCCGCCCGGACGGCGCCCGTCGCGCTGTGCGTGGCGATAGATCCGGGCAGGCGCGGTGCCGCCAGCGCCGCCTGCGCCTGGCTTCAGTGATCCGATGGCCACGGCAAACATGGTCAGAACGAGCACGAGTTTCCTATACATCGATTCCGTCCCCCGAAGTGCATAACCAATTGAAGGCCGGGACAGCGTGCCGTCGCCCTGCTACGGGCCAGGCGACCTCTCCCCGGGTTGATCACTGAAAGTCTTGATCGCGTGACTCTCCGAAACAAGCGGGCGGGCCCGTCAGGGCGCGGTCACGTTGGACACGTTCGACCACGCAGAGTTGCCGGCGCCGTTATGCGCCCGCACCCGGTAGTAGTACTTCTTGCCCTTCACCACCGTCGTGTCGATGTGGGTGGTGACGGCCGGGCGGACGGTGGTGGTGGTAACGGCGATAGTGAACCTGGCGTTGGTCGACCGCTGGATCTGTATCGCCGTCGCCGCCGACGGGGCGCTGGCGTGGTTCTTCCACGTCAGCGACACCGACCGGCCTCTGCCCGTGGCTTTGAGGCCACTCGGCGCGGCCGGGGGGCCGACGACGGTGATGGTGAAGGACTGGGTGCCAGAACCAGCGACGTTCGTGGCGGTGATCCTGAACGGGTACGTACCGCCGGTACCCGCAGCCGGTGTCCCCGCAAGTGTCGCGGAGCCGTCCCCGTTGTCCTTGAACGGACTCCCCGCGGCAGTGCGCCCTTCTCGGACAAGCCGGGCGTGGGCGCCCCGGTCGTCGTGACGGTAAAGGTCCCGGCGTGGCCGACGGTCAAAGGTGGTGTGGTCGGCGCTGGTGATCCCGGGCGCCTGGTTGACCGTGAGGGTGAAGGTCTGGGTGGCGTCAGGACCGGCACCGTTCGTGGCGGTGATCGTGAACGGGTATGGTCCGCCGGTGTTCGCAGCCGGTGTTCCCGCAAGTGTCGCGGTGCCGTCCCCGTTGTCGGTGAACGTGACTCCCGACGGCAGTGCTGAGCGGCGCGGGCAAGGTGCACGTGGGCTACCCGGTCGTCGTGACGGTAAAGGTCCCGGGCTGGCCGACGGCGAAGGTAGCGGAGTCGGCGCTGGTGATCTGGCACGCCTGGTCGACCGTGAGGGTGAAGCTCTGGGTGGCGTCAGGAATGACATTGTTCGTGGCGTTGATCGTGAACGGGTACGTTCCGCCGGTGTCCGCAGCCGGTGTTCCCGCAAGTGTCGCCGTGCCGTCCCTGTTGTCGGTGAACGTGACTCCCGGCGGCAGTGTGAGCGGCGCGGGCAAGATGCACGTGGGATACCCGGTCGTCGTGACGGTAAAGGTCCCGGCCTGGCCGACGGCGAAGGTGGCGACGGCGGTGCTGGTGATCTGGCACACCTGGTCGACCGTGAGGGTGAAGCTCTGAATCGCGGCAGGACTGGCACCGTTCGTGGCGGTGATCGTGACCGGGTATGTTCCGCCGGTATTCGCAGCCGGTGTTCCCGAGATTGTCGCCGTGCCGTCCCCGTTGTCCGTCCACGTTAGCCCCGGCGGCAGTGCGCCCACCACGGACAACTGGCACGCGGGCGACCCGGTCACCGTGACGGTAAAGCTCCCGGCACTGGCCGACGGTAAAGATGGTGCCGCCAGGAATGGTGATCCGGCAGGCCCGGCTGACCGGAAGGCCGACGCTGGTGAGCTGGGCCGCCGAGGGCGTTTCCGTCGCGCTGTGCGTGGCGATAGATCCGGGCAGGCGCGGTGACGCCAGCGCGGCCTGCGCCTGGCTCAGTGATCCGAAGGCCACGGCAAACATGGTCAGAACGAAAACAAGTTTCCTGTACATCGATTCCGTCCCCCGAAGTTCATACCAATAGAAGGCCGGGACAGCCGCCAAGAAATAACCGCCATGCCTGCATATATCGGCGCGGTATGCGCATATCCCGGGACACCTAAGTGATAAATCAGGTCCGGGCCGTCTTAATCGCCGCAATCACGTCGTGCATGGCGAGCTCACGGTCGCGTTGAGTGCCCGGATCCTGAGTGGCGCACGACGGCCATCATTGGCCGTCCATGCGCAATAAGCCAGGGGCTCCCCCCGTCACGTCTTGGCCACCCAGCTGATGGGGAACGCGGAGGCGTCCCCCGTATTTGACAGCGGGCCGGGCTCGGCCAGCACGTTGCTGCCGTCGATCATGTCGATCTCATTGGACGACCACAGATACCCATCGCCCAGGTTGCCTCGCGTACCGTTGCGGGCGGTGACGGTGGCGCCCGAGTTGAACACGTTCCCGAAGTCGGCGAGCGGCATTATCCCGCCCGAGAACGGCGCCTCAGCGATCACCTCGGCGCTGGAGTTGCCGCAGGTGGACCCCGACGGGCACGGCTGGCTGGCGACAAAACCGGCGCCCTGGGTGATGTCGTCGAACGTGAGCTGGTACTGGCGCGTGGTTGCGTTGAAGTAGACGCTGGCGCTCACCGCATCGCCAGGCCCGAACCCGGTGAACGAAAACGCCACCGGGCCCACTGGGTACATCTCGTACCAGGCAAAATACTCTGGGATGCTGCCCAGACAGGTGGCTTCTACGCCGATCTGCTCGACGGTGGAGTCGGCGTAGCCGTCCAGGCCATCCCAGAAGGCCGCGTACGGCTCCCCGCTGGTGGTGGGAACCGTGCAGTTGATGGACGGCACGGTGAACTGGGTGGACACGAACCGCAGCGCGCAAGTGGCGCACGCGGTGTCGGCGTAACCGGCCCAGTTGCTCGATGGGGCCAGCGTCTGGCCGGACGGCAGGCGCCGGGCATGGGCCAGATGCGGCAGGTGGGTGGCGGGCAGCCGGACCGGCGCAAGGTGGATCAGCGAGGTGTTGCCGGTGAAACGCACGCCGGGCGGCGGTTGCCCACCGGTGGCGGCCGTGGCGGGCAGCGCCAGCGCGCACAGCGCCAGGACCGCCACCGCGGCGGCGATCGTCTTCCTCATGGTGAGCCTTTCCCTGCGGTTTCTGTCCGTACGCTTACCCGCGAGGCCCACTGCCTTATGGGGACGGCGCCGTCGCCTGGCGTGATGAAATTATCACGGAGCGTTAACTTGAGGCAGCCGTTTGGCACTTCTGGGACCTGGAATAGACACGACGCGCTCACAGTCGTTACCCGGAGTCAAGTCTGGACACATGCCGCAGAAGCGGCTTTGAGATGACAACCGGGCTCGCTGGGCGAACTAGACCGACTCGCTCAGCTGGGAGTGCCGGACGCCTGCGCCGCCAGGCGCCGCCAGGCCTCGGGTGGGGTGGACTCGGCGCCGATCCGGTAACCGGTCAGCGCGCCGTGGTCGTCGCTGCCCCCCGTCGCGACGAGCCCGAGTTCGTCGGCGAGACGCCGGGCACGGTCCCGTTCCGGCCTGAGATTGCTCGGGATGCCACACCTCGACGCCAGCCAGGCCAGTCGGCGGCCAGCCGGGCGATCACCTCGTCGGGCACCTCGTAGCCGGGGGTCCCGGGGTGGGCCAGGACGCTGACCCCGCCCGCGGCGCGGATCAGGCTGATGGCCTCGGCCGGCTCCAGCGCGTACTTGTCCTCGTACGCCCGGCCGCCGTCGCCGATCCAGGCCGTGCTGAACGCCTCGGCCGGGTCGCTGATCACGCCGGCTTCGGCCATGGCGCGGGCGATGTGCGGGCGGCCCACCACGCCATCCCCGGCGATCGCCGCCACCTGGTCCCAGGTGACACCGGCGCCCAGGGCGGCGAGCTTGGCCACCATGACGCGGGCCCGGCGCACCCGGTCGCCGCGGATCTTCTCACCCTCGGCGGCCAGGCCGGGGTGGTCCGGGTCGAACAGGTAGGCCAGCAGGTGCAGGCTCCGCCCGTCCACGCGGCAGGACAGTTCCATGCCGGGGACGAAGGTCAGGCCCGCGGGCCGGGAACGGCGCGCCTCGTCGTGGCCCGCCACCGTGTCGTGATCGGTCAGCGCGACCACATCGACGCCGGCGGCCCGGGCCCGCCGCATGACCTCGGCGGGTGGATCGGTGCCGTCGGAGGCGCTGCTGTGGGTGTGCAGGTCGATGCGCACCGGCCCATCGTACGCAGGGACCCGTCCACCCGGGAAAAGCCCTGACGGGCGGCAGGCCCGAGGCCTGCCGCCCGTCAGGTGGCCGGTGGCTACGCAGTCACCGGACCGGGCCGCTGCGGTAGGCCCACTGCTGGCTGTCGACAATCATTTTGTCGGCGTAGGCGCGCAGCGGCTGGACGTCCAGCCCTGGACTCGGCATGTCGGTCGGGCTGCCGACCGGGTAGCTCAGCACGAGCGGGTCGGAGAAGCTGTCCGTTGCGGCACTGACCAGGACGTCGTACCCGGACATCGTGTAGTCACCGGCAAACTGGCCGGTGAAAACGACCCAGACGGAGTTCCGGTGCTCGCCGCACGGCTCCAGGCGCACCTGGAAGCCCGCCTGGGCGACCTGGCCCGGCGAGGTGCCGACGCAGAAGTTGCTGTTGACGCCGTTCGGCTCGTACTGGAACTCATACGCCGAGAGAGAGCTGTAGCGGGTGTCGAACGGCGGCATGATCAGGCTCCGGTGGTGACCGTAGAAGCTGCCGACCGAACCCAGGTTCTTGATCACGAAGTCCTCGGCCGGATACCTGTTCGAGGCCCTGAAGAGGATGACCTCCTGGTTCGCCGCGGCCGTGCCCTCGAACGTGGCCAGGAGGTAACCGCGGCCGAACTTCTGTGTGTACAGGTCCTGGCAGTTCGAACCGCACCTGTGGGTGGCCGCGCTGGCGCTCAGCGTGCTGAGCATGCCAAGGCCGCCGCCGGCCAGCGCGAACGTGGCGGCTACGGCCGCGATCTTTGCCTTGAAGGACATTCGGGTTCCTCCCATGGAACGCGACCGTGCTCAAGGCACGGATTAAGGGGGTCACCGCGCAGAGCCGCCTTCCGGGCGGCTTTCGCCGAGCCGATTAATTTGTCAACCGGCCTCTTTGACGCCTCGAATAAGCAGGACGCAAGAAGGCGTAACACGGTTGACACGTTCCGCAGATCATTGCTCTCTGTAATCAGATCTTTACCTTGTCCGCAGTCTGATCGCTAACCGAATGTATCCACCGGACCCGGTGGGGCAGGCACTCGCGGCCGGACTATGGCCTGATCAAGCCGGGAGAATTGTTAATTTCGAAGCGCTCGGGTACGTATCGTGATATTGAACGGAGGACCTAAACCTGTTACGTTAAGTAGCCAGAATTGGGATATGAGGGCCACGGCAGAGGAGCGGAATTTACTAAGTGGCGATAAAATGCGGCCGAGTGGGACAATAGGGTGAAGGCCAATCGCATTCCGTGTGTGGGCGCAATCATCCGGGACGCGGCCGGGCGATTGCTGCTCATCAGGCGCGGGCATGAACCCGAGGCCGGGCGCTGGTCGCTGCCGGGCGGCCGGGTCGAGCCGGGCGAGAGTGACGCCCAGGCCCTGGTGCGGGAGATGCGCGAGGAGACGGGGCTGATCGTGCAGCCCGGGCCGTTGGTCGGCGCGGTGGAACGGCCGGGCCCCGGGGGCAGCGTGCTGGAAATCCGCGACTACGCGGCCACGGTGACCGGCGGCACGCTCGCCGCCGGGGACGACGCCGTGGACGCCCGCTGGGTGGCCGCCGCCGACGTCGCACGGCTGGCCCTGACGACGGGCCTGGCCGACGCGCTCGCGGCCTGGGGTGTGCTGGCGGACCCGGGCACCTGAGCACCCGGGCGGGCCACAGCAACGACGCCGCCGTGGCCGGGGCCCCATACCCGGCCACGGCAGCACCGCGCGGCGGGACGCTTCCTGGCGCGTTTCACGTAAAAATGGTCACATGCAGTACAGCGCCAGTGACCGTGTGTGTGTCACACCCCCACTCGGGGCCCGGCTCGGGCCGCCGCCGTTTCGCGTGCGGGCCGGGGCTCCGTAGCATGAGGGCATGACGTCCTCCACCGTGTCCTCCCCCACCACCGAGCAGGTGTCGCGGGCCCTCGCCACCGTGAACGATCCTGAGATCCACCGGCCCATCACGGACCTCGGCATGGTCAAGAACATCGACATCGCGCCGGATGGATCGGTACGTGTCGACGTATTTCTGACGGTGGCCGGCTGCCCGCTGCGCGAAACCATCACCCGCGAGGTGACCGCCGCCGTCAGCAGGGTCGAGGGCGTGTCCCGGGTGCATGTGGAACTCGACGTGATGAGCGACGAGCAGCGCCAGGCGCTGCAGACGCAGCTGCGCGGCGGCCAGGCCGCCCCGGAGATCCCGTTCGCCCAGCCCACGTCGCTGACCCGGGTCTACGCGGTGGCCAGCGGCAAAGGCGGCGTCGGCAAGTCGTCGGTCACGGTGAATCTGGCCGCGGCGCTGGCCGCCTCCGGCGTCAAGGTCGGGGTCGCGGACGCCGACATCTACGGGCACTCGGTGCCGCGGATGTTCGGCGTCACGGGGCAGCCGACCCAGGTGGAAAAGATGATCATGCCGCCGTCGGCGTACGGGGTGAAGGTCATCTCGATCGGGATGTTCACCAAGGGCAACGCGCCGGTGGTGTGGCGCGGCCCCATGCTGCACCGCGCGCTGCAGCAATTCCTCAGCCGACGTGTACTGGGGTGACCTGGACGTCCTGCTGCTCGACCTGCCTCCCGGCACCGGTGACATCGCGATCTCCCTGGCCCAGATGCTGCCCGGCGCCGAGCTGCTGGTGGTCACCACGCCGCAGATCGCGGCGGCCGAGGTCGCCGAGCGGGCCGGCGCAGTGGTCACGCAGACCCATCAGCGCATCGCCGGGGTCATCGAGAACATGTCGTACCTGGTCTGCCCGCACTGCGGGGAGCACACCGACGTCTTCGGCTCGGGCGGCGGCGAGAAGGTCGCCGCGGCACTGACCCGGATCACCGGGACGCAGGTGCCGCTGCTCGGCCAGGTGCCCATCGACACCCGGCTGCGCGAGGGGGGCGACGAGGGCAAGCCACTGGTGCTGAGCACCCCGGACGCGCCCGCCGCGGTGGCGCTGAACAAGATCGCCACCGGCCTGGCCACCCGCGCCCGCAGCCTGGCGGGCCGATCCCTCCCCCTTACTCCCCGCTAGACGCCACTACGGCGAGCCGCTCGTGACCGGCCGAGCGAACCGGGCCTTCAGGCCCGGTGAGTGGCCGGTGCTGTCGGTGGGCACCACCGCGTGTTACGGCGAGGCGCTCGCTACCGGCCTAACGAACCGGGCCTTCAGGCCCGGTGAGCGGCCGGTGTCTCGGCGAAGTACCACCGCGGGGCGCGAAGCGCAGCGGGGGGTTCCGGGGGGTCGTCCCCCCGGGCCAGCACTGCCCCCCGGGAATCATGTCGCTTCGTTGTCGTAAGGGGGCTCTTCGCCGGGGATCAGAGTGGTGGCGGTGGCCACGGCGGACCCGGTGGCCGGACTGCCGTGGTGGCCGTTTCCGTTGATGTCGCCGGGCTCACCGAGCAGGTGCTTCTGGACGAAATGACGCGGGTTCAGGTCGTCGATGTCGAATTCGGCGAACTCCGGGCCCAGCCCTTCCCGCAGGTCGGCCTTGGCGCCCTCCGCGATCCGCCGTAGCTCCCGCAGGGCCTGCCCAGCCTTGGCGGCCATCTTCGGCAGCTCCTTGGGGCCGAAGATCAACAGCGCGATCATGGCCAGCACCAGCAGATTGAGCGGGGACAGATCAGACACCGGGGATCTCCATCGCACGTTCAGGAGGCGGCGGTTGCCGTCCGACCTCCACTGTAATCCGTCGCGGCCGTTACGCCATTATCAGCGGAAGGGATTCGCCCACGACGCGAGGCGGCCGAACCCGCGGGAGAGTCGTCCCCAGACGCCGGGCGGCCGGTCGTACGGCAGCGTGTCCACGGCCTGGTTCAGGGTGGCCGGGGGGGCGTCGGCCATCACCGTGAACACGAAACCTTGGCCCGCCCAGGTGATGCTGCGCTGATCCGGCTCCCCGGTGTACACGTCCCGCCCGTCAAGGGTGACCTTCTGCCAGCCGGTCAGCTTGGCCGGCAGGTCACCGCGCTGCATGAACACCGACACCACGAACAGCCCGTCCGAATAGCACAGATCGAGGACCTCGCCCGACCGGGTGGCGGCCTCCCCCGCCTCGAACAGGGACAGTCCGTCCGGCAGGGCAGCGGGAACCGGCCAGCCGCGGGCCCGCATACTCGTCAGGTCCACCGCGGTGAGCTGAGCCCCGGCCGTCACGTCCCGCGCGGGCGCGGTGGGCGGCCCGGCCGCGGCGGCCGCGCCCACCTTGAGGTCGATGAAGACGTCCTCGCCGATCAGGTGGGCGCTGGAGTCGAAGACCTCACGGCGTAGCGGCAGCTTGGTCGCCTGGTCCAGCCAGAACCGGGCCGCCAGGGAACCGTCCTCACGCCAGACCTCGACCATCTGGGCGGGCCGGCTGTCGGCCGAGCCCGGGCCCTCGTACGAGAGGTCGTAGTTGGCGCCCAGCAGCGAAACCAGTTGCGCGGTGACCCCGAGGACCCCTTCCGGGGCCTGGCTGTCGGTGTCGTCGGAGATACCCGCCTGCTGGGCGGGGCTGAGCAGGCCGGCCACGGCCGCCTGGACCAGCGTGCTGCCGCCGCTGCGGTGCCAGACGCCCGCGATCATCGTGCTGTCGCCGGTCACGCCCCACGTGGAGACCATCTCCACGCCCTGGTAGGAGACGGTGGAGCCGGCTTCGGCCGCCGCACGGAGCAACCGCAGGCCGGGGCCGCCGTCCTCCGGTGGCGCGGGCTTCCGATCCACCGAGCCGGACGGCCCGGACAGCGACGACTCGCGGGACTCCCTGGTACCGGCGGCGGTGCGGCTGCAGGCGGCTATGAGCAGGCATGGCGCCAGCAGGGCCACCATCGCGGCGATCGTGGCCAGCGAGCCAGGCAGGCGGCCCGCTGAGCCGTCACGGCGGGAAATACCGTGGCTCATGCAGCGGCTCACGGGACCTGCGGGGAGCCAGTGATCTCCGGCCCGGGCACGACCGCGGGCCCGCTGAATGGGATTTCGCCGGTGGTCATGGCGTGCTGAACGCTGTACATCTCAACCGGAGGGGTGACCCGCGGGCCGGGTCCCGGCGGGCTACCGCCGAGCGAGAACGCGGTGGCGGTCAGGCCCGCCACGACGCAGGCCGCCCCCAGGGCCACGTACCGGCCGCGGTGACGGGGCCTGCCGCCGAAGGAGGCGGCCCGGGGAAGCGGGCCCCGGTGCCCGCGCAGCGGAACCGGGGCGCCGGTCTCGCCGATGAACATCAGCCGCCGCGTAAGCGCGTCGCTGACCGGCGCGTCCGGCAGGCCGCGCATCCTCTTCTTCAGCTCGCGCAGGGCGTTGGCCTCTGCCCGGCACTGCTCGCACGCGGCCAGGTGCGCGTGCGCCCGGTCCCGGTCGGCGGGGCTCAGCTCACCGTCGACAAGGGCGGACAGGTTACGTCCCAGGTGACTCACGCCGGCCCACCCCGTCTCGCCTCGGCCCGGCGCGGGCGCCGGTGCTCCAGCGCCGTGCGGAGCTGAGCCCGGCCACGGTGGATCCGGCTGCGGACGGTGCCGAGCTTCACGCCCAAGGTGGCCGCGATCTCCTCGTACGACAGGCCCTCGATGTCGCACAGCACCACGGCCGCGCGGTACTCGGGGGGGAGGTCCCGCAGCGCAGCCTGGATGTCACCGTCCAGGTGACGCTCGTCGAAGGCATCGGCCGGGCTGGGGTCGCCGCCGGGGAGGCGGCCCGCGACATCATGGCCGAGGCCCTCGAAGCGGATCCGCTGCCGGCGGCGTGCGGAATCCAGGAACAGGTTGGTGGTGATCCGGTGCAGCCAGCCCTCGAATGTCCCGGGCGTGTAGCTCGACAGGGAACGGAACACCCGCACGAAAACCTCCTGGGTGAGGTCTTCGGCGTCGTGCGGGTTGCCGGTGAGCCGGTAGGCCAGGCGGTAGACCCGGCTCGTGTGCGTGCGGACGACGTCATCCCAGCTCGGCGCGATCCACGGCCCGGAGTCTCCGGAGTCGGAGGCCGGCGTGGGCTGCGGCCTAGCGTCGTCCACGGCACACCCTCTCGCCTCGTCGCGCGTCTCCGTCAGAACCATGGTGCCCGCGATTCCCTGCTCGTGCCAGTCCTACCCAAGCCGCCCGCCGGCTGTCGGCCAGTGGCTGCTGTCGGCCAGCGGCCTGCCGATTTAGCTAACGGTCCAGCCGGCTGAATTGGTTCCCGCCTCCCCCGGCCGGGCACTAGGCTCCGTGATGATCTATTTCTCTTTCCGGGGGAGGAACTCATCGCGAACCTGCACGCGGCAGTCGGTTACGCAGACGGCTACCTTCCCGAGGACGAACCGCTGCGGGCGGCCCGAGCCAGCGCCGAGGAGCTGGGCGGCAGCGAGCCGGTCAGGCCGGTGGCCGGGGCCCTGCTGCGTTTCCTCGCGGCGGCGATCGGCGCCCGCACGGTGGTGGAGATCGGCACCGGCTGCGGCTCTTCGGGCATCTGGCTGCTGCGCGGCATGCGCCCGGACGCCGTGCTGACCAGCGTCGACGTGGAGCCCGAGCATCAGCGGATGGCCCGTAAGGCGTTCGCCGAGGCTGGGTTCGCCGCAAACCAGTACCGGCTGATCCTGGGCCGCGGGCTGGACGTACTGCCCCGGCTGTCCGACGGCGCGTACGACCTGGTGTTCTGCGACGCGGACAGCCGCGAGTACCCGGACTATCTGGAGGCCGCGCTGCGGCTGCTGCGGGTCGGCGGCATCGTGGCCTTCGACGATGTGGTCGTGCCGGTGGAGCTGGCCGGGGCGGGCGCGGACGGGGCGGGCGCGGACGGCACCGGAGACGGGCTGGGCCCCGCCGACTGGGCCGGCCCGGGAGCCGCCCAGGTGCTGGAACTCGCCGACCTGATCCGCGGCGACGAGCGGCTCACGCCGCTCTTCCTGCCGGTCGGGGAGGGCATCCTCGCCGCCGTACGGCGTGCCTAGGCCTGGGGTTCCCCGGCCTGGGTGAGCCAGCGGAGCAGTAGCCGGGTGCCGAAGCCGGTGCCGCCCTTGGTGAGCTCGCCGTCGTCGCTGCCGGCCCGGGCGACGCCGGCGATGTCCAGGTGCGCCCAGCGGCGGCCGCCGGTGAACTCCCGCAGGAACATGGCCGCCACGATGGAGCCCGCCTGCCCGTTCTTCGCGCCGTTCATGCCGCTCGGGACGTGCGCGAGGTCAGCGGTGGCCGAGGTCAGCGCCATCGCATAGTCGGCCGGCATCGGCATCCGCCAGAGCGGCTCCCCGGCGGCCGCCCCGGCCTCGATGAGCGCCTCGGCCAGGTCATCCGCGCTGGCGTAGAGCGCGCCGATCGAGGCGCCCAGCGCGATCCGGGCCGCCCCGGTCAGGGTGGCGAGGTCGACGATGACGCCGGGGCTGAGGGTGGCGTGGGCGTAGGCCAGCAGGTCGGCCAGGACCAGGCGGCCTTCGGCGTCGGTGTTCAGCACCTCCACCGTCCGGCCACCGAAGATGGTGAGGATGTCGCCCGGGCGCATCGCCGAGCCGGACGGCATGTTCTCCGCCGCGGCGACCAGCCCGGTCACCCGGGCCCTTACGCCGAGCGCCCGCAGCGCCGACATCGCCGCGATCACCGCGGCACCGCCGGCCATGTCGGTCTTCATCAGCTTCATGCCGTCGTTGGGCTTCAGCGACAGCCCGCCGCTGTCGAACGTGATCCCCTTGCCGGCCAGGACGACGTGGGCCTGTGCAGCATCCGCGGGACCGGCTGCCGCTCCGGAGTCCGGCCGGTAGCTCAGCTCGATCAGCCGCGGGGGGCGGGCCGACCCGCTGCCGACGGCCACGATGCCGCCGAACCCGGCCGCGGCGAGCTGCGCCTCGTCCCAGACCCGCACGCTCAGGCCGGAACGCCCGGCCACCTCCACCGCGCGGGCCGCCAGCCAGCTGGGGGTCTTGACGTCCGATGGCATGTTGATCAGGTCGCGGGCCAGCGCGACAGCCGCCGCGATCACGGTGGCTTCCTGGCTGCCGTCGTGCTGGCTGGCGTTTGCTGGGCTGGCGTTTGCTGGGCTGGCGTTTGCTGGGCTGGCGTTTGCTGAGCTGGCGTTTGCTGAGCTGGCACGGCGAGCAGGACTGCGCGTGGCTCCGGTGCCGGATCGGGGACGGTGGCCCCGTCGCGCAGCGAGAACGTGTAGCCACCGAGCAGCAGGCCCTGGGTGAACGCGCCGGGGCCGTCGCCGGGACCGTCGGACGGCAGGACGGCCACGGCCCGCTGGCCGGGCTCGACCTGCCGGGCCAGGGCGGCGCCCGCTCGCCGGAGGTCGGCCGGGGAACCGTCGCCCACGCCCAGCAGGACCAGCCGGATCACTCCGTCCGGGGTTCGCGCCGCCAGCCGGGTCACCTCACCGGCCCGGCCTGACAGGTCGTACGCGGAAATCGCCTCGGCGGCGCTCAGCCCGGTGGCCGCGGCGAGGGCGGTGCCACCGGTGCCGGTCAGGGCCGCCCAGCCGTCCGGCGCCGCCGCATCGGCCGGTTCCTTGACCGCGATGACCTCTGGCCGGCGGATCGGGACCGCGAGGAGGGAAGCGCCATCGGTACCGCCCGGGCCGGTCAGGTAACCATCCAGCGGCCGCTGCCCGGCGGCCACCGTGGTGACATCGATATTGGCCGGCAACACTCAGCCGACGACAGTTTTCAGGGCATCGCCCAGCTTGGCAGCCTCATCGGCGGAGAGCTCGACGACCAGACGACCACCACCCTCGAGCGGCACGCGCATCACGATCCCGCGTCCCTCTTTGGTGACCTCCAGCGGACCGTCGCCCGTCCGCGGCTTCATCGCCGCCATCCTGCACCCCTTCTTCCCTGGATCCGCGCCGGACTCTTCTGGCTTCACGCATCCGCGGTCCCGGCGCGTGCGGCGGGAACCGGCCAGCCTCAACCGTCTCTGTCAGTCGCCCTATTATCCCGTGTTCGGACGCAGAATGGTAATGATCGCGTTCGGGCGGAGCGCCCGGACGCGGTGTAGAACGCCTTTCCGGGCGACACGCCGGTGGTCCGGGCCACGAGCTGAGGGAGACGAAGATGACGGACAACGTGCTCTACGGGACGACCGGAGCCGTCGCCGTGATCAGCCTGAACCGGCCCAAGGCGATGAACGCGCTGACGGCGGAGATGAAGGAGAGCCTGCTGGTCGCGCTGCGCCGCGCCGCCGCCGACCCGGTCCGGGCGGTCATCATTACCGGTAACGGCCGGGGCTTCTGCGCAGGTCAGGACCTGGTCGAGCACGCAGAGAAGCTGGCCGGGGACGGTACCGCCCTGGACACGGTGCGGGCACACTACAACCCGATCGTGCTGGAGATCGTGACCATGCCCAAGCCGGTCATCGCCGCGGTGAACGGGGTGGCCGCGGGGGCGGGCGCAGCCCTGGCCTTCGCGTGCGACTTCCGGGTGGCGGCCCGGGCGGCGAGCTTCGTGATGTCGTTCGCGCAAGTCGGTCTAGGAGCGGACTCGGGCGTGTCGTGGACGCTGCAGCGGCTGGCCGGCCTGGCCCGGGCGACCGAGCTGCTGATGCTGGCCGAGCCGATGCCCGCCGACCGGGCGTACCAGCTGGGCCTGGTCACCACGGTGGCGCCGGACAGCGAGTTCAGCGAGACCGCGCTGGACCTGGGCCGGAAGCTCGCGGAGGGCCCGACCGCCGCGTATGCGGCGATCAAGGAGGCGCTGCTGTTCTCCGCCACGCACGGGCTGCCGGAATCCCTGGAGGAGGAGGCGGAGCTGCAGAACCGGCTGGGCAAGACCGCCGACCACAAGGCGGCCACCGAGGCCTTCGTCCGCAAGGACCGCCCCCGCTACCACGGCCACTAACGCGCTGTCCCGTGCGCCTGCCGACGGATCGGCGTCGGTTTTCCGCACTTGAGTCCCTAACGTCGGGCTGGATCTGGGGCGGCTGAGCCGCATTGGGTCTCCTGTGACGCTGGAGGTACCCCCGGCCGGGCGCCGGTGCCTACGGGGAGCGTCTTCAGCGAATAACCCTGAGGATGCACCCCATAAGCCGGGGTGCCGGGGGCGGCGGGAACCGCAGCGGCTCACGGCGAGACGCCCGTTACCGGCCCAACGAACCCGGGCCGAAGGCTCGGGTGAGCGGCCGGTGTGTCGGCGAACACCGCAGCGGGTTACGGCGAGGCGCCCGTTACCGGCTCAGCGAACCCGGGCCGAAGGCTCGGGTGAGCGGCCGGTGTGTCGGCGAAGTACCACCGCGGGGCGCGGAGCGCATTCGGGGGGTTCCGGGGGGTCGTCCCCCCGGGCTAACACAGATGCTCGGCGAAGAAATCCAGGACGCGCCGCCACGAGTCCTCGGCGGCGTCCGGCTGATAGTCGAGCCGGGCCATCTGGGCCAGCGGCGCCAGGGCGGGCAGGGGCTTGCTCATGAAGCGGTGCCCGGCGTCCGGGTAGACCTTGATGTCGTGCGGCACGCCCAGCTCGGTCAGCGCCTTTTCCAGCCGTTCCGGCGGCTTGATGCCCATCGGGTCGCGGGCGCCGTAGCTGCCCACCACCGGGCAGGCGCCTTCCAGGGCGGTCTCGGCGTCGGCGGGGACGTCCCCGTAGTTCACGCTCGCGGCGGCGAACCCGTCCCGCGGCGCGCACAGGAGCGCGAAACCGCCGCCCATGCAGAAGCCGATCACGCCGGTCTTACCGGAACAGTCCGGCCGCGAGGCCAGCCACGCCCGGGCCGCCTCCAGGGCGGTGAAGGCCGGGCCCGACTCCGCCTTGAGCTGCTGGACCGCGCCGCGTACGCAGCGCAGCCACGGCTTGCCCAGGTACAGGTCGGGCGCGAACGCGAGGTAGCCGGCCGCGGCCAGCCGGTCCGCGTGCCGCCTGATGCCGTCGGTCAGGCCGAAGATCTCGTGGATGACCACGACGCCAGGCCAGCGCCCGGGAGGCGCGGCCCTCCCCGGGCCGCCGGGCACGGCCAGATACCCATGGGCTGCACCACCGTCAGCGGGGAGATCAGGCATGGCGACAATGTCTCACACGGTCCCGGGACCGTTGCCGGGGCCCTGCCTCAGCCAGCCGGGCCGAGCAGGGCGACCGTACCCGCGCATCCGGCCACGGGAGCGCAGCAGGCGCAGCGCGCTGGCCTCCGCTGATAACGCGTTCGGGAGCCGGAAACGCGGAATCGGCGGTCAGCGGGACCAGTCAGCCCTGCCGGATCAGCCGGCGGACGGCCCGAGCCCGAGCGACTGCGGCGTGCTGGAGTCCGGCGAGGGCTGGTTCAGGCCCTCGTCGAGGGGACCGAACTCGGTCATCAGCGCCCGGGCTGCCGCCCCACGGCGTCTGCTCCTCGGCGACCAGGGTGTTGGTCGTGAGCAGCAGCCCAGCCACGGAGGCGCCGTTCTGCAGGGCGGACCGGGCCACCCGCAGCGGGTCGATGATGCCCATGTCGATCATGTTCCCGTAACGGCCCTCCAGGGCGTCGAAGCCCTCGTCCGGCCCCATCTCCCTCATCCTGGACACCACCTCGGTACCGGAGTACCCGGCGTTGGCCGCGATCAGGTAGGCCGGCTCGGTGAGCGCCTGCCGCACGATGTTGACGCCGATCGCGTAGTCCTCGTTGAGGTCCAGGTCATCGAGGGCATCCTCGGCGTGCAGCAGCGCGGCGCCGCCGCCCGCGACGATGCCCTCGGCCATGGCCGCCCGGGTCGCGGACAGCGCGTCCTCCACCCGGTGCTGCAGTTCTTTCAGCTCCGCGCTGGTCGGGGCGCCGACGCTGATCACCGCCACCTTGCCGGACAGGGCGCCGATCCGCTCGCTCAGCACATCCTCGTCGATCCCGAAGGTGGCCCGTTCCATTTCCGACCGCATCTGGGCGAGCCGGAACTCCACCGCGTCCGCGGAGCCATGGCCGCCGATGATGGTCGTGCTGTCGGCGTTGACCCGGACCTGCGAGGCCCGGCCCAGTTGCTCGACGGTCATCGTCTCCAGGGAGAACCCGGAGTGCTTGCTGTGGACCTCGCCGCCGGTGAGCGCGGCGATGTCCTCCAGCTTGTGCAGCCGCCGGTCCCCGAAGCCGGGCGCCCGCACCGCGACGCACTGGAAGATCCCGTTGACGTGGTTGTGCACCAGCATGGACAGCGCGCTGCCCTCAACGTTCTCGGCCAGGATGATCAGCGGGCGCGGCGCGCGCATGATCTTGTCCAGCAGCGGCATCAGCTGCTGGACCTTGGTGATCTTCTCACTGGACAGCAGGATGTACGGGTCGTCGACGATGGATTCGAGCGCGGCGGGGTTCGTCACCATGTACGGGCTCAGGTACCCGTTGTCGAACTCGAAGCCCTCGACGAAGTCGACCCGCATCCCGGGCGTCGCGGACTCCTCGACGGTGACGATGCCGCCGTCGCCGACGGTGTACAGCGCCTTGGCGATCACGCGGCCGACGCTGTCGTCGTCGTTCGCGGAGATCGCCGCCACCCGCGCGTAGTCCTGCTCGGTCTGCACCGGGTGCGCGACGGCGCGCAGGCGCTCGACCAGCTTGCTTACGGCGAGGTCGACGCCGCGCTTGACCAGGACCGGGTTCCCGCCCTTGCCGATGGCCTCCATGCCCGCGTGCACGATGGCCTGGGCGATGACCGTCGCCGTCGTGGTGCCGTCCCCCACGATGTCGTTGGTCTTGATCGCGGCTTCCTTGACCAGCTGCGCACCCATGTTCTCGAACTGGTTCTTCAGGTGAATCTCACGTGCGATCGTCACGCCGTCGTTGGTGACGACGGGCGTTCCGGTGATCTTCTCCAGGATGACGTTGCGCCCCTTGGGGCCGAGCGTCGATTTCACGGCCTCGGCGAGCTGGTCGACTCCGGCCAGCAGCAGGCTCCGGGCTTCCTCTTTGAAACGCAGTTCCTTGGCCATTGGTGTCCTCCTGGGACTTACGGATGCGGCAGATGAAGAGCAGACGGGCAGACGGGCTAGGGGACGAGGATGGCCCGGCCGCGGACCCGCCCGGCATCGAGGTCGCTGAGCGCTTCGACCGCGGCGTCCAGGGGGTAGGTCCGGGTGTGCAGGGTGACCTTGCCGGCCTGGGCCAGCGCCATCAGCTCGGCGAGCTCGTTGTAGGTGCCGACGATGTTGCCGATGATGTTGCGCTCGGTGGAGATGATGTCCAGCGTCGGGATCTCCAGCGTGCCGCCGTAGCCGATCACGAAGTAGGAGCCCGCCGGGGCGGTCATGTTCCAGCCGTCCATCTCGGCGCCCTGCTCGGCCACGAAGTCGAGCACGACCTCGGCGCCGTTGCCGCCGGTCAGGTCCTTCACCGCGTCGACCTGGCCGCCGTCGGCCACCACGGTGTGCTGCGCGCCGAGTTGCTCGGCCAGCTTCAGCGCGTCCGGGTTGCGGTCAACGACGATGATGCGGGTCGCGGTCAGCGCGGCCAGGCACTGGACGCCGATGTGACCCAGGCCGCCGGCCCCGATGACCACGCACGTGGTACCCGGGTACAGCAGCGGGATGGCCTTGCGGACCGCGTGGTAGGCCGTGATGCCCGCGTCAGCCAGCGCGGCGACGTCCTCCGGCCTGGTCTGCGGGTCCAGCTTGACGCAGGCCCGGGCCGAGGTCAGCAGGTACTCGGCCATGCCGCCGTCGGTGGACAGGCCGGGGAACGAGCTGTTGATGCAGTGCATGTCGTCACCCGCCCGGCAGGCGTGGCACAGCCCGCAGGTGGGGGTGGGGTGCAGGATGACGGTGTCGCCCACGGCCACGTTGGTGACCGCCGAGCCGATCTCGTGCACCCAGCCGGCGTTCTCGTGGCCCAGGATGTACGGCAGCGGCGTGCCCATCGCCGCGTCCCACTGGCCCTCCATGATGTGCAGGTCGGTGCGGCACACCCCGGCCCCGCCGATCTTCACGATGACGTCGAGCGGGCCGCTGATCTTCGGGTTCGGGAACCTCGTCGAGCTGCGGGCTCTGGTGGAATGCGTGCAAGCGGACGGCCTTCACTGGTCCTCCTCGTCCTCCGCGCCCGGCCCCGGTGAGTCGTACCGGTGCGCGAGCATGCCGCGGCAGATGCTGCCGTTGGACTCGATACTGATCCGCGTCGTGCGGGCCTTGCGCAGGTGCAACGGCACCGCGTCGTCGCTGATGGCCGCCCCGGTCTTCGGGTCGATCAGCAGCGGCGCGTCGTCGCCGGCCGGCAGGCCCAGCTCGGCCCGGCGCTGCCGCAGCCGGTCCAGCGCGCGCGAGCCCGGCACGTCACCCAGCACCATGCCCCGCAGCCGCGCCGGGTCGGTCCCGGCCACGATGAGCGGCCAGGCACACCTGATCGGTGCCGGCCATGACTGCCTTGCGCAGAAAGTCGGCGCGCAGCCCGTGCAGCTCGCCGACCGCCTCGCCGTCGAACGACTGGGCGAAACCCGCGTGCGCGGCCACGCCGCCGTTGATCGCGTCCGAGGCGAAATGATCTTCCAGCACTATCTCGGCGTGCCGCACCCCCGGCAGCGCGGCGACCGCGTCGTAGGCGTCCGCCACCATCAGGAAGGCGAAGTTGGGCGCGCAGAAGTAGGTGGGCAGCCGCAGCC
This sequence comes from uncultured Actinomycetes bacterium, assembly GCA_963775825.1. GTDB lineage: Bacteria > Actinomycetota > Actinomycetes > Streptosporangiales > Streptosporangiaceae > Bog-532. The sequence continues at coordinate 1,695 of CAVZKY010000050.1, read as the reverse complement.
GGACCTGAGCGTCGCCGGCCGCGGAAAGGGCGCACGACGCGACGAACCCGAGCGCCGTGATCGGCTCGTCGAGCTCCGGGTCGCGGACCGTGCCCAGCGCTTCGATTACCGCGGCGGGGCCGGAGGGGCGCTCCGCCGCAGGAGCGTGGCCCGCAGGAGCGTAGCCCGCGGAGCGTAGCCCGCCGGAGCGTGGCCCGCCAGAGCGGGCCCGGGGGTGTGCTGCCCCAGGCCCGCTCCCATGGCGGTGGTGGGGGCGGTCATGCCCCCGCGACCGGAGCCGCTTCGTCCACCAGTTTGGCGTCGTCCTGCTCGGCTGGCGCGCCGCCGGTGTCGTCCTTCAGCTGGTACTCGGCCGGAACCTCGATGCCGTACAGCTTGGCGGCGTTCAGGCCGAGGATCTTCTTCTTGCCGGCCACGCCGAGCCGCGGGTAGTCGGAGAACTCCTCACCGGGGTAGTCCCAGTCCACGAAGCCCTCGACCTGCCACTTGGGCTCCCAGATGCCGTAGTCGCTGCCGAAGGTCATCTTGTCCTCGCCGACCCAGAACAGCAGCTCGCCCATGACCTTCGCGAAGAACTTGGGCCGGGCGAACATCAGGCCGCCGATGACCACGGACAGGCCGGCGTAGACGTTGGGCTCCTGCGTCGCCATGAAGCAGAAGTCCTCGATCCGGGGTAGGCCCACGTGCTCGACGATGAAGTTCAGGTCCGGGAAGTCGGTCGCGGCGTGGTCGACGTCGGCCACGTCGAACGCGTCCTTGTCCAGCGGCCAGATCGTCGGGCCCTTGTGCACGTGGATGTTCTTGATGCCGAGGTTCTGCGCGGCCTCGAGGTAGCGGTAGCAGGCCGGGTCGCTGAGCTTGTAGCCGCGCGAGCCGTTGTTCCACTCCGCGGTGTAGAGCTTCAGGCCCTTGGACCCGTACCGCTCCACGTTGGCCTGCAGGGTCTTCAGGCCCACGTCGCCGTCGCGCGGGTCGAACCGGGTGTTAGCGATGAACTTGCCGGGGTGCTTCTCGCCCAGCGCCGCGTTGCGCTCGGTGGTGTTGAAGCCCTCGGCGTACCACTCCTTCAGGTACGTGGGCTGGAAGATGGCCACGTCCACATGGCCGTCCTCGAAGACGTCCTTCATCAGGTCGTCCTCGGAGTACGTCTCGAAGTGCTCCAGGGTCCAGTGGGTCTCGGGCGGGCCGAGCGACTGGTAGGCGTGGAAGCATTCGATCCAGCCCTTGGCGTACTGCTCGGCTCCCTTCACCCAGTTGTCCGGGCCCGCGGTCCAATAGTGCATATGACTGTCGACTACGAAGTACTTCTCGCCGTCCTTCTCGTACACCGTGCCTCCTTGCCGAGCTGAATCGAGTGCGTCCCGCGTGCCGCTAGGCGCGCGGAGTGAGGTCGGTGAGGTCGAAACCGAGGTACTCGGCCGCGTCCTCCGGGTTGGAAAACATGATCGTCCGGTCGTCGAGGTGGACCATCCGGCCGTAGTGCGTCGACATGTTCTCCTCGAACTCCGCGGCGTCGAAGTAGCCAGGCTCCTCGCCGAGCGCGTCGCTGACCTCGTCATAGTCGACGTCCATGCGGCCCACCGCGTCAACCCTGATCATGGACGGCAGGAACGTCACGGTCACGTTGTCCTTGTCCTTCATGACCCGCGCGACGACCGCGCCGACCTGGTTGTTCATCAGCGTGAAGCCACACCT
>CAVZKY010000049.1:0-89933 GCA_963775825.1 uncultured Actinomycetes bacterium | reverse complement strand
AAAAACGACCCGGGTAGTCTCAACAATGTGGGTAGCTGAATAGGTGAAGGATTTTGATTAACCCCGTGTGGTATATGATGGGCAGGTCGTCTGATCGGAACGCCGAGCATGCGACTTCCTTAGTAAGGTCTTTCGGGCCGTAGTACAAGACCTGTGTCGGGTTAACCGTTAGGACCGTCAGGCCGCTCTGACTTTGATCGAGAACGTAGCCGACCACTGGCTTGTCCTTGCTGGCCTTAGTGAACGTGAGCCGCTCCGCGGGCATCCATGGCGGGCTGATCGTGGCCCACAGCAGGAGCAAGCAGGCGATGATCCCGGCGGCCACCTTGACGCCCTGCTGCCCCCACCGGTTCTTCCTGGCTCTCTCTATACTGCCCCTGAATATCCGGGCTAGAATGAGCGCGAATACCACTATAGCAGGTACCTCCCATTACCTGAAAGGTATGGTAAGAACGGCTATCAGGAAAAGCGCGCATATGGATGTCCAGATACCAAGCTCCTCAGCTCGAGTAAGTTTACTGGAATCTGGGAACTTTGAGTCTGGAAGCTTTGCCCATATTCTCCCGACCGCCAGATATGATGCCCCGATGAGGGCTATCGACGGAATAAGCGAAAGGACAGTTCCTATTATAACGTTGGTGGTCCCGCCCGCCTGAAGAATACCGTAAGCCGTCTTGGGGTTAGCCTTGGCGACGCTAAGTAGCCGCAGGGCTATGAGGATCGTCGATACCCCGCCGAAGACAAGCGCGGCTACGTGCAGATTATTTGTCCATCCCCCTGAGCCGGTTTTTACCTGTTCCCCTGAGCCGGTTTTTACCTGTTCCCCTGAGCCGGTTTTTACCTGTTCCCCTGAGCCGGTTTTTACCTGTTCCCGCTTCTTAACTGTTCCCCTGAGCCGCTTCTTTATCGACGGGTCGGTCGAGTGATCTCCGCTGGAAGCGTCCCCTGCCTGCGATCGGTCAGGCAAAGCATTTTCGGTCGTCATGTGTGCCATCCGTCAGGAGCGTCGGCATCCTTGACGGGGCAACGAGTCGTGGCGAGCTTGCCCACCACAAGCACTCGATGGCTCATCGTCCCCCCACAAGTGGAATTCCGCACCACAGATCATTGCCCTGCACCGCCGGTAGCCAGCATGACCCTGACTGGCGGCAAAGGGCTCGGATAATGTTTGTCGTTAGACGCGCCTGAACCAACGACGGTTGACACATTCCTGTCAACTCTGCCGTGAATGCCCGCCACCGCCCCGTCAGGGCCGATGATGCGGGACCTTCGCTATGGTCGAGGCGTCAGCCTTCCTGCAAGTAGGGATGTAAGTGAGACGGGTGCAACATGCCTGGCGTCAATGGCGGGCAGGGCGTGCGGGGGGGCCGGGCGCGGAGGGTCTTTAGCGTTCCCAGGGGCGTGTTGGGCGTGTTGGGCGTGTTGGGCGTGTTGGGCGGGTCGGGCGTGTAGCGCCAGGCCCGCCCACCGATGCCCAGGTTGAGGAGGATTACGGCGAACATGCCCGGTGCGACGATGGAGTACGGCAGGCACCAGGCGAACGGTCCCGGCAGGCCACAGCGCCAGCCTCATTGCCTCACGCCAGGGAAGCCGCATCTGCTGCCGGGTGAACCGGTGGCCTGGCGGGAAAGAGCTGCCCGCGGACGGCGAGGACCACCGTCCGGAAGGCGATCCACGCGACAAATGCGGTGAGCAGTGCGATGACCGCGATCGCATAGCCGGTGGCGCCGGGCGGCTTCTTGATCGCGAGCCACCCGAGCGCGTCAGCGGCGGCCGCGGCGTAGGCGAAGGTGAAGGACCATGCTCCGGGCGTGAACGAAAGCCTGCGGTAGACCGTGATGAGCCGGACCTGGACCAGAGCCATGAGGACCGCGTACCCGCCGAGCGCGCAGGCCAGGAAGCTCACGGTCCTGCCCGCCACGGCGAAATACGCCGACCCCGCGACCGCGGCTACACCGAGTTCGATCGCGATCGTCGGGACAAGCGCGGAAGGCAGCGCGGGACGGGTGAACAGCCGGTTGAACGTTATGGAGCCGAGCAGGACCCAGGAGATGACGCCGATCCCGAACGACGCCTCGGCCAGCGCGTGCAGGTGAACCTGGTCGGCGGCGTTCGCGCCGATCAGCCCGCCTGCGGCGGTCGGCAGCAAGTAGCCCGGATGCACGGAATCCAGCTCGATGCCACCGGTCATCCACTGGCCTGTCAGCCAGCTCCCGATGCCTATCGTGACAGCCAGGAACACGGCCACCAGCACGGTCCGGCGGCCGGGGCGGCTGTGGCCAGCGCCGCGGCCAAGATCATCGCCGTGAGGGCGGAAACCGAAACGAACGGCGACAGAACAGGGTCGCGGACGTCAGCCAGGATGATCCGGGGGCCCTGGGCCAGGTACGCGCCGACTAGGGCCAGCCATAGGGCGGCGTCCAGGATACTGAGCGCGTCGGGAACCGCCTGGGGAGTCCCGAGCACCGGCCCGGCCGCATGCCACGCCTGGGAGAGCCCGGCGATGCCCAAGGCGATGGCGAACAGATTCGGCGGAACCCGCGGGCCCGCGAACCTTCGCCGCCGTGGGCGCTGATCTTGCTCCACGATCCAAGGTACGGACATTCGTCCCCCTGAAGTGGCCGCGTTGTCGGTTTTCTCCGGATGCATGCCTGGCACACCAGGGCCCGGGCCATCGCCGCGTACGCGCTCCTGGCCGTCGTCCAGGCTAGCCGCGGCCTGCTCGGCCAGGCGAGCGTGCTGCTCGGCCTCCTCGGTCGCGCCCCGGCGAGCGGCACGCAGCCCGCGGGTAGCTGGCGACTGACAGCAGGCTGGCATGACCAGGGCGGCGGAGGTGGCGGCCGCCCGCTCCCTCGTCACCCGTTCCTGAGTAATCCTCAGGCCAGCAGGGCGCCGGCAAGGACTTCGCGGACCAACAATTTCGACGGCGCTGCCGCTGGCTGGGTTCGCGTTATGCTCCAAGCGATAAGGAGGTCGGCCATGGCAGAGACACCCTTCACGATCGGGGCCGACGTCAGGTGTGCCGATGGGGTCTGCGGCAAGGTGACCCACGTCGTCGTTGACCCAGTCAAGCGGGCGGTCACCCATCTGGTGGTCGAGCCGAGGCACTGGCCTGGCCTGGGCCGCCTTGTCCCGCTCGACCTCGTCGATGCCGCGACACCGAAGGAGGTCCGGCTGCGCTGCACCCGGGCGGAATTCGATCAGCTCGGCTTCGCCGAGGATACGGATTTCGCGCCGCGGACCAGTCTGGACCAGTACTCGGGATACAGCGCCGAACAGATGCTCACGTGGCCCTACTACAGTCCGATCGGGGGCGAGAACATGCCCCAGACCCGGGAAGATGAGCCAACCGGCGCCGACGGTTCCCTCCCCCCGGGTGAGGTCGGCGTGCGGCGCAATAAGCGCGTCTATGCCACCGACGGCGAGGTCGGCCGAGTCGAGGGGCTTGTCATCGACTCTGGCAGCCATCACGTGAGCCACGTGCTCCTCCAAGAGGGGCATTTGTTTGGCCGCAGGGAAGTGGCCATCCCGATCGGCGCCGTCACCGGAGTCGTGGACAGCGTCCAGCTCAACATCACCAAGCAGCAGGTGGAGAACCTGCCGGCCGTAAACACCGATCACCTGAACGGATAGAGCCACGAGGCCGCGGAGAAGCGGCACGCCTGGTCGACAGGGACGATCGTGCACGCAGGTAAGCTCTCCGGCTGGCGCAAGGCGACCCACATCGGCTGCGGGTCAGCCGGAAGGCCCTGCGTCACCGTTCGGCAGCTATCCTCCCTCGGAGCGCTTTCTGATATCCGGGGCTGGTCACTCGTCGGTGCCCTTGCCGGTTTGCAGGGTCAGCCAGTCGACCTCGGTGCTCGCGAGGTACTGGTCTCGCTGGTCGAGGTAGTGGCGGGTGTGTAGTGCGGCCTCGTGCGCTAGCGCCAGCGCCAGGACATCCGGCTGACCGCTCGCCTGATCTCTCATGACACCTCCGCCGCCCCAAGGGTCCGCTACGGGCAGACAGGCTGCCGCCGCGGTCCCGGTGCCCTGACTGGATCATGACGCATTCCGGTCACATCGCCCGTCACCGGATATCTTGCCTGTTCTGCAGCGGTCAGCGAGGCGGCCCAACGATGATGCTGCCGAACATCTTGGCCCCTTCCGCGAGCCGCTCGGGTGTGATCTTCCATCCGTCGGGTCGCGGGGTCGCGCGGTCGCGACCGACATAGCGGTACAGGCCCTCGCTCCCGCCGGGCGTGCAGATGATGAGCATGTTGGCCTTCGCCGAGGTGACGCGGTAGGCGTGCGGCACGTTCCTGGGCAGGAAGACGATGCCGCCCTCGGCCAGATCCAACTCCTCCTGGCCGCACCAGAACCGGGCGGTGCCGCTGATCATCATGAACACCTCATCCTCCCGGGTGTGCATGTGCTGCGGCGACGCCACGCCCTCGCTGGTGTCGAACCGGGCCACGAGCAGCTGGCCCTCGGTGGCTTCGCTGTCGAGCAGGATTGACATCGTTCCGCCGGCCAGCCACTCCAGCTGCTGTTGCTGCCCGGTCTGTGCTAGGTAAGCGATGCTCATGATCTACTCCAATCACGTTTCCCTTCGCTGAGCCATAGGCACAGGTACTCTGGGCTACCCAGCTCGGCCGGATCGACTATTTCCTTGGCGCCGACCGGCTAGGTGACGACTTCCGCTACCGGGGCCTGAACCCGATGAAAGGCGGAATAGTTTATTCGAATTTCGTGACCACGGTATCCCCGAGCCACGCCGACGAGGCGCTGTACGGTGACGGCGGATCAGGGCTCGGAGGTACCCTTAAGGAGCATCAGGACAAGTTCCGCGGAGTTCTGAATGGTGTCGACCATTTCGTTTGGAACCCGGAGACTGATCCACTCATTCCGGCCCCCTGTTCAACCGAAAGCATAGCGCGCAAATACGAGGACAAAGAGGCACTCAGAGACCGATTCTGGATACGCAGAGCCCACCGCCCCGTCGTCGCCTACGTAGGCCGCCTGGATGAGCAGAAGGGCATGCACCTGGTTCACCACGCCCTCTTCTACACCTTGGCCCGCGGCGGCCAGTTCGTGCTCATGGGTGACGCCCACTGCGACGACAGCATCAATGACCATTTCCGGCATCTCAAGGACTACCTCAACGACCACCCGGATTGTCATCTCGAAATCGGGTACCGCGAGGAACTGGCGCATCTCGTCTACGCGGGCGCGGATCTGCTGATCGTGCCGAGTATGTTTGAGCCGTGCGGGCTGGCGCCGCTCATCGCGATGCGCTACGGAACGGTGCCTGTGGTGCGGGCGACCGGCATGCAGGCAGCTGCCACTGATAGCGAGTGGCTTGACTGCACCTGGGGCCACGCGGCGGCCCTTACCCGCCCCCGCAGGACTTCCGGCGGCCACCGGCCCGGATCGCCGAGGCGGTCCGGGCCGGTGTGGTGCTTATGCGAGGGTCACAGGCCGCCGGTACGGGCGAGCGCGGGAACGAACTTCGCCGCGTCGACCGTGCCCCAGCCGCTGGCCAGGTCGTAACCCGGCGTCGCGTCGTAGCCGGTCACACCGCCGAAGGTGTTGTTCCCTGAGGTGACGTCGACGATGCCGGTGTTAGGAACGCCCGCGCGGCTCAGCGCGCCCAGCGTGTACAGCGCCGGGTTGATGAGGCCGAGCCGGTGGTGGGCGTACTGGTCAGCGAGCGCGACGACGCCGGAGAGTATCGGCGTGGCCTCGCTGGTGCCGCCGAAGATGTACCAGCCCGGATCGCTGACCCCTGGGGTTTCGATGCCCGCGAAGGACATGTAGACCCAGGCGCCGCCATTGACGGCGGCGGACATCGAGATGTCCGGGGTACCGCGCTTGGCGCCGACGACCTTGGTCACGCCGATCTGGTACAGCGGACGCGAGAAGATGGCCGATACGCCGCCGCCGCTGGCGCCGAAGCCGTCGTTCCACACCACGTCGGGCGAGAGCCGGTTACCGGCGTTGTCCAGGCTGAGCTGGGTGCCGCCGACCGCGGTGACCAGCGGGTCCGAGGCCGGCCAGGAGTTCACCCGGTACGGGTACAGCGTTTGTCCGTCCGCCTCGTAATTGGTAGCGCCTTCGTCCCCGGAGCCGGCGAGCACGGTCACGCTGTGCTCCGCGGCGTCCCTGAACGCGTAGCGCAGGTCCAGCAGGCTGGAGTAGTTGCCGCTGGAGAAGCCAGGGAACGTGTTTTCGGTAGCGCCGAAGCTCTGCGAGATGACGTCGCCGACGCCGGAGTTGATCAGCGACTCCTCGGCGTTCATCATCTCAGGGAAGCCGGTCACGCCCTCCGTCTCGGCGACCGGGGTCTCGGCCAGCACGATCTTCGCGCCGGGCGCGATGGAGTGCGCGTACTCCACGTCGAGGGAGGTTTCCTCGGCCCAGCCGACCTCGGTCGCGTTGGTCGGGTCGAACGGCGGGACGTTGCCGAACTTGTCGATCACCAGGGTGGGGTCGGGGAAGCCGAACTGCTGGTCGAAGACATGCAGGTCGTTCGCGATGGTCGGCGAGCCGAACGAGTCCACGATCACGATGGTCCGGCCCGCGCCGGTGATGCCCTTGGCGTACAGCGGGTTCAGATCGTACGCGACCCGGTACTGCACCGGTGTGTAGCAGTTGATCCCGATCTCGGCCTGGCACTCCGTGGTCGTGAGCGGGGCCGGCAGTTGCCTGGTCTTGAGGACAGGCCCGCCGATGTCGGGGACTGCGCGGACGGAGGGCTGTGAACCGCGGCGGTGACAGCCGACACGCCGGCGGCGGGTGTGGCTAGCGACAGCGCGGCCAGGCCGCCGACGGCGGCGAGCGGAACGACGGCCCGGGCGGAAACCCGCCTGAACGCGGACCCCCCGCGCGACGGCGCGCGGCGCGCGGCCGATACGGCGCTATGCGCCGGCCTTCGGATGTGCACAGATATCCCCTTCATCGACGACGCCCGGTACCCATGGCCGAGGTAAGCGGCGAGGTACATAGCCGAGGTGCGCGACCGGCAGATGCACCGGTGGTATGCGTCACGCACCTGAACCGTTATCCCACAGGTAAACATCTAAGTCGATAGATATGGCGCTTCGTGTGCGTTTGGTACCGCCGCACTCAGGTCCGCGGTTAACCTGCTTCGTCCGGAAGGGCCTGCCCCAGTCCACCGGGCGCATAATCAAGATATGACGCGAAATCGACCCTCAGCCTGGCGCAGCATGGCCGCTTCGCTGCAGCGCGTGTTCGATCACATTCGGAACTGGCGCCGGCGGCCGCCGATGGCGGGTATTCGTGAACCTCGCCGCCCCAAACCCACGCTTCCGGCAGCTGCGGTTGCGCTCGCGGAACCGCGTACCGGCGTCAAACACTGGATCAAGTTGGGCAACCGTCGCGGTGACGACCGGACATAGGCCTCGGGTGCCATCCGGGCTGCGAGTCCCATGGCCGGTTCTCGTTTGCGGCCTCCTCTTAACCCTTCGCCGGAGGAGCGATCCATAACGGGGAGGACGACCCGCGGGAGGACGGGCCGCCCCCAGACGGCAGCGTTCCACGGGCGCTGGGCTCGTGCGATATCAGCGCGAGACAGTGAAGGTCGAGGCGGGGCCCGGACAGAACGGCACCGGAGCGCAGGCAGTTCCGTCGAAGATCGCGCTTTTCTTTCGGTACGTTGACGATCGTGTCGGATGCAGCGGGCCCCACCGAGGCGGGACAGACCTACCCGCTGCGCCGTCTTTACCGCGGACCGGCGGCGGTAAGAGTCGGACTTCTCGTCGTCGGCTGGTTGATCGTCGCTGTGCTCGGGTTCGTCGCGCTGTTGCGGCTCGTGGCCTGGGACTCGGCCGAACCGCTGATCGTGCTCGACGCCCTCACCCAGATCGTCTATCTACCGGCCTGGATCGTGGCTGCCTGGGCGCTCATTGCGCGGCGCTGGTGGCTCGCCGCGGCAGCGGGGGTCATCGTCGCCGCCCAGATGGCCTTCGTCATGCCGGAGCTACTCGCTGCGGCTCCGGTGCCTGGATGGGCTCGGCATGGCCCGGTCGTACGGGTGTTCGACGCCAATATTGACAAGAGCCTCCACTTTCATGCCGGTTATGTGCGAGCCATCGAGCAGGACCGCCCCGACCTCATAACCCTCGAAGAGTTCACGCCACCGGCGCTGCACAGCATGGTGGCATCGGGCGTCCTGGCGAGCTTCCCCTACCGCTGCTCTGCGCCGGCCTACGGCGCGACCGGTTTTCTGATCGCCTCCAGGCTGCGTCTGACCGGTTGCTGGGTACGGACCGTGCGCTGGGATGATCAGCCAATGCCGTACCTGGTCGAGGCCACCCTTTGGTCGCCAGGTGGGCCGGTGCCCCTGCGCCTTGCGCATACCCTGGCGCCGTTTCCCGCGTACTGGCGGGAGTGGTCGGCGGCGCTCGCCGCCCTCGGCCAGTCCGTGCGCGCCAGCGGCAACAGTCGCATGCTGATGATCGGGGACTTCAATGCCACCTGGGGCAACGGCAAGTTCGTTGCCCTCCTGCACGACGGGCTGACCGACGGGGCCGCGGCCCGGGGGAAAGCGACCGACATGACGTGGCCGAACGGTGCCGCTGTGCCGCCTTTCGTCCGCATTGATCACGTGCTGACGGGAGCGGGCCTGGCGGTCACCCAGATTGCCGCCAAGCCAGGGTTCGGCAGCGACCACCGGTATCTGGTCGCCACGGTCGCAATCCGGGCCTGAACGTGGCGACGGGCCGCCGACGCCAGGAAGCGGTCCCCCGCCAACGTGGGAACCGTTGGCGCGGCGGCGTGAACCGGGCCGCGCGCCGAAGATCAGGAAGTCAGGGCTGCTGCTGGACCGGCGCCCCCAGTTGGCGGCGGAGCATGCGGTACGCCGTGGCGTAGCCGGTGGAGGCGGCGTGCTCCCGGAAGGCGATGGCGTCGTCCAGGGCCGCGAGCAGTTCTTCGTGCTGGGCGGGTGAGACCGAGCGCGCCGGCGGCAGGCACCAGGCCAGCTCGACGTCGTGCCCGGGATCGAAGGCTGACCGGGTGCCGTTCGGCGCCGGGTTGCCGCGAAAGTGCCGCCAGCCCTCCCTGGGCGCGAACATGCCCACCCAGGCGCCGCAGGCTTCGCAGTACGGCGCCATGCTTGCGTCGTCCAAGTCGCCAGGCCCGTCAGCCCCGCCTCTTTCATGAGCCCCGACGGCGTCGTCATCTCCGTCCGTAGCCCTGATCGCCGTGGTGTCGATGCTCATCGGCCGGTCCCTCCCCTTGCACTCCGGATACGAATAAAGAGACGCGCGTCGCGGCCCTGCGGTGCACCATCGGCGCAGGCCGATGCGCAGACGTTACCGGCGATGCCCAGGCGTTACGAGCCACCTGGCCGGATTCCCAGGCTGGTCAGGACGGTATAGATCAGGGCACGAGGATCCTGGTGACCGGCGGGGCTGGCGGTCCCGGTCGCCCACCGCCCGGGACACGACCGCCGTTACTCGCTGGACGACTCGCTGCTGCGCGGGATGGGATACCGCCCCCGGATATCCTTCGCGGCGGGGCTGGCCGCCACCATCCGGTGGTACCGGGACGATCGCCCGTGCTGAGAGCCGCCGAAGCGGATCACCGGCGAGCGGTCGTCGCCCGCGGCGGAGGCCGCGGGAGGACCGTCTGGCTGAACGGCTGGCTCGCGGCGCGGTGGTCCCCAGCCCGCCAGGGCCATCCACCCGAACGCGGCGGCCACCGGGATCAGGGTGAGCTGGGGGAGCTGGTAGCGCCAGTCGAACGGGGCGAACGCTGCGGCTCCGGCGACCGCTGCCACCGCGCCCGCCGCGAACAGCAGATCCGCGGAGCGCAGGCCGCGCCAACGGGACCGCCTGGTCCCGGCCAGGCCCGCCAGGCCAATGAGCAGCCCGGCGGCCAGCAGCGGCCCGGGCACGTAGAAGTACCGGCCGTAGCCGGTGAGGAACGCGGTCAGCTGCGGCTGCACGGCCGGGCCGGTGTGGCCGTAGCTGCTCAGCGCGGTCTGCACCTCGTCGTACGGCGGGAAGCCGGCCTGGAACTTCAGGTAGGCGGCCGGGTAGTGCTCAGGGCCGTTCCCGCGGACCGGAGAGAAGCTGTAGGCGATGTCGGTGCCCACCGCGTCCAGGTAGCTGAGCGGCTGATGGGCCAGGATCCGGCGGCTGAAGTTGAGCACCACCGCCTGCCGGGTCAGGCCGGGCGGTGGCACGAAGCGCCACTGTGGGGACTTCGCTGACCACATGTAGAAGTCATAGTTACGCTGCGCCGGCGGCTGGGTGGGGCACAGCGACCGCTCGTAGGATGGTAGCGACAGCCCGGTGCAGTTGGCGAGCTGCACCACCCGGCCGTACAGGAAGGTTCCGTTGTAATCGCTGAGGCCCCACTGCCCGTGAGCAGCGGCGAACCAGCCCGCGTAACCCACGACCGGCAGCAGGAAGCAGCCGGCCAGGACCGCCCCGCGGGCGGCCACCTTCCGCCACGGCCGGAAGGTGACGGCGACATAAAGCACAGCCGGGATGATGAGCACCAGGTCCGCAACTCGGGTCACGGCGGCGGCGGCCAGCAGCAGCCCGGCCGCGGCCAGCGACCCGCGCCCGGCCCGGTTACCGTTCCACGCCAGCACGACCAGGGCGGCGGTGACGAAGAACGCGGCGCACACGTCGCTGAGGACGTACTGCTCCAGATCGAGCTGGAGCGGGTCGAACAAAATGGGCACGGCGGCGAGCGTCGCCAGCCAGCGGCGGCCCGTCCGGCGGGTGAGCAACGCGTAGATCATCGCGCCCTCGGCCAGCCCGAGTAGGTGCTGGGCCAGCGGGATCACGGCCAGCACGTGGATCGCGGTCGCGGGAGCGATGAGGATGGAGTAGCCGCTGGGGCGGATGGTGTCCGGAGACCAATTGCCGGTGGCGAACCGGCTGGCGACGTTGCAGGTACCGCAGGCTGTCGGGAAAGATCAGGGCGGGGCGGTAGGCGAGAAGGACCACGCCACGCAGGGCCGCCGCGAGCAGCAGCAGCGCCGTAATCGGCCAGTGCCGCCGCAACCAGCGCCGCTTTTCCCTAATGAAGCCCGGCATGGGAGCTACCCGGAACGCTTCTCGTGCAGCACCAGCAGGGTATAGGCGGCCAGGCTGGAATCATCGGTGATAGCCCCCGCCCTGACCATGTCCCCGAAGCGGGCACGCGGGACCCACTGCTGGCGCATGTCCTGCTCCTCCGGTTCCCGGTCCGGTGCCCCCGCCTCCAGCCCACTGGCCAGGAACACGTGACAGCCCTGGTTACTGGTCCCATGGGAGCAGTGGAAGAAACCGATGCGGGTCAGCTCCCGCGCCCGGAATCCCGTCTCCTGGCTCAGCTCCAGCCGGGCGAGCTCGGCCGGGTCGCCGTCCACGCGGCCCGGAAAGGTGCCCTGGGGAAACGACCAGGTACGCCGCTGGATCGGGTACCGGTACTCCTCGACCAGGTGAAAGCCGCCGTTCTCGGCCGGGATGATCAGCGCGAAGTCGGGTTTTTCCACCACGGCGTACGTGCCGCGGGAGCCGTCCCGCCGCTCTATCTGGTCCTGCCTCAGCCGGATCCAGTTGTCCTCGTAGACTACGCGGGAGTCAAGGGACCGGACGTCGGGCTGCTCGGGCTCGCTGGGCACCTGCCCAACGTTACTGCCGGATCGGGCGCGCTCGCTGCGCTCCTCTTCCGGCCGCGAGCCTGCCGGAACCGGGCCTGAATGACCGTGACCCCCAACGCGCCGGCGGCCGGGAGCGTCACCAGGGCCGGCAGCTGGTAGCGCCAGGAGAACTCGTACATGTCCGCCCCGAGCAGGACCGCGACCCCGGTTACGGTGACCAGCAGGCAGGCCAGGACGGCGGGCGGATTGCCGCGGCGTCGGCCGAGGGCCGTTCCGGCCAGCCCCGCGAGCAGCGACAGCAGCAGGAACGGTCCCGGGGTGTAGCCGCCGTGCAGCTGATAGTCGCGCAGGAAGACGGCGAGCGGCCGGGCTGCCGCCGGCGCGCCCCCACCGCCGTTGCTGCTGAACAGCGCGGACGCGGATGAGACCGTGGTCGTGTCCGAGTACGTCGGGTAGGTCGTCTGGAACTGCCACCGGGAGATCGGCGTGTCCCCGGGGGCCGTGTCCCTGGTCAGGGCGAACAGCTTCACCGCGTCATCGGCGATCGCCCCGGCCACCCGCAGCGGCTCTTGCTCGAGCACCGCGTAGGAGAACCGCTTGACGATTTCCGCCCGGCCCAAGTCGGCCGGGTGCGGGGCCGTGTAGGCGGGTGAGTACGGATCGTTCACCAGGCCGTCCACACCGTAGGACGCCACTATCCGGGGCGTTGGGCACAGCGCACGCTCGGCGGCCGGAAGGCGCAGCGTCGCGCAGTCTGCGGCCGCCGCCACCCGGCCGTAAAGAACCGCGTCGCCCTGGTCGGACAGCTCGAAGCGGTCGTGCAGGACGACCGCCGAGTAGGTCATGTACACGAGTACCGGGATCGCGAAGCTCGCCGTGGCCAGGCCCGCGGTGGTCAGCCGGGACCGCCAGCCGCGTGCCCCCAGCAGTGCCGCAATGACCGCGGGGAGGATCAGTGCCTCGCCCACCTGGCGGACGGTAGCCGCCGTCCCGAACACGAAACCGGCCAGCGCCACGGCGTATACCCTCGGCCGGGGCCGCCAGAGCAGGATGAGGAGCCCGGTCACGATGAGGGCCTCAAAGGTGACGTCGGGCATGATGGTCTGTTCCATCTGGAGCTGGTAGGCGTCCAGCAGGATGGGAGCGGCGGCGAGGGTGGCAGCCCAGCGGGGAACGCCGCGGCGCAGCAGCAGGAGATAAAGGGCCACCGCCATGGCCAGGCCGAGCAGGTGCTGGAAGGCCGCCACCAGGGCCAGGTTCCCCACCCACTCCAGTGGCCGGACGACCAGGCCGCGGTACCCCTGCGGGTCGTACTTCTCCAGCCCGGCGGTGAGGTACTTGGGCGAGTCGATGTAGAGCAGGGCGGGCCGGTAGGCGAGCTGGGTGACCACGCGCAGCCCGAGCCCGGCGGCCAGCAGGATGAGCAGCGCCCAGTGACGGCGGGCCTGGGCCATCACCGGCGTGAGCCGGGCACCCGATCCGGGGTCCGCTGCGCCAGCGGCCGGGAGGGCTTTCTCGGGGGTCACAGGAGATCGTCGAACTCGTTCCTCGGGCGAGTTCGGAGAGAAGCTCAAGGTCTTCTGGGAATCACCCTCGGCCGTCATCGACATCTGACAAACCCACCCCACTGAAACGATCGCCTGATGAAGTCCGCTCGGCACTGATGACGCGGCAGGGCCTCGCTGTGACGGAGGTGACCGATGAGACATACCCGTGCACGAGCCTGGGGACTCATTGTGCCGGACCGGGCTGGCTGCCGCCGCCTGCTTCCACGATCCGTTCGTGCGTGAGGGCTGGCCGCCTGCGGCCGGGCGGAGCAGCTGACTGCCGGTCCGGTGGCCCGCTGAGCGCGACCGGCCCATCGGATCGGCAGCAGTCAATAGGCTGATGACCGTGACCGCCCAAGCTGAGTCGCGTACGGCGCTGGTCCGGCGTGCGCGCCGCATCTACCGTGAACTGGCCGCGCTCTACCCGGACGCGCACACCGAGCTGAACTTCAGCTCGCCGCTGGAGCTGCTCGCCGCGACCATCTTGTCGGCGCAGTGCACGGACAAAAGGGTCAACATGGTGACCCCGACTTTGTTCGCGCGCTACCGGTCAGCTGCGGACTACGCCTCGGCCGACCGTGCTGAGCTGGAGAAGATGATCCAGTCGACGGGGTTCTTCCGCGCGAAGGCCAACAGCCTGATCGGGCTCGGTCAGGCCCTGTGCGAGCGGTTCGGCGGTGAGGTGCCCGCGAAGCTGTCCGATCTCGTGACGCTCCCGGGAGTGGGCCGGAAGACAGCGAACGTAGTGCTCGGCAATGCGTTCGGGATCCCGGGCATCACCGTCGACACGCACTTCGCCCGGCTGTCCCGGCGCTTCGGCTGGACCACGAGTACGGACCCGGTCAAGATCGAAGCCGACGTGGCCTCGCTTTTCCCCCCGAAAGACTGGACGGATCTGTCCCAGCGGATGATCTGGCACGGCCGCCGTGTCTGCCATGCCCGCCGGCCGGCCTGCGGCGCCTGCGGGGTGGCCCGGCTCTGCCCGTCCTTCGGGGAAGGGCCGACCGACCCGGAGGTCGCGGTCAAGCTGGTCAAGACCGGGCCCTTCTCATGATGGCTGGTGGTGAGCCGGAACGTTCCGGCCACTCCGATCCAGTTCCGTTCCAGCATCCCGGGGCCCGGCTCACGGCGGCCGGTCAGGCGGCTCAGGCCCCAGGCGCCTCGTCGGCGGCACCGCGCTGGCTCACCGATCTGGCCGCCGCCGCGACCCGCATGGATGTGGCGCCGCCGCTGCAGCCGCCGCCGTCCGGTGGGCGGCCGTCCGCGGTCCTGATCCTCTTCGCCGACGGCCCGGGCGGTCCGGATCTGCTGTTCATCCAGCGCAGCCAGGGGCTGCGGCAGCACCCGGGCCAGCCGGCGTTCCCCGGCGGGTCCATCGACCCCGCTGACCCCAGCCCGGCCGCGGCCGCGCTGCGCGAAGCGGCCGAGGAAGCCGGTGTGGATCCGTCCGCCGTCGAGGTCCTCGCCACCCTGCCCGAGCTGTACATATCCCGCAGCGGTTTCCGGGTAGTGCCCGTCCTGGCCTGGTGGCACTCCCCGGGCCCGGTCTCGGCCGTGGACCCGCGCGAGGTCGCGGCGGTGGAACGGATCGGCGTCGCCGAGCTGGCCGATCCGGCCTGCCGGGTGACCGTCCGGCTGCCCGGCCGGCGGGTCGGGCCGGGGTTCCGGGTCAGGGGACTGCTCATCTGGGGCTTCACCGCCGCCTTGGTCGACCGCATGCTGGCCCTCGGGGGCTGGGAGTTGCCCTGGGACGCCGCGGCTGTACACGACCTGCGGGCTGATGGTGGACCGGGTGAAGTGTTCCCAGGCACTCAGGATCGCCCGATACCGTAAGGCTCGTGCACGCTGATTTGCTGGATTTGGCGCTGTTGGTGGTCGCTGCCGCCTTCGCCGTCTCCGGTTACCGGCAAGGCTTCATCGTTGGTGTCCTGAGCTTCGCCGGTTTCCTCGGCGGCGCGGTCGCCGGGGCGCTGTTCGCCCCCGGGATCGCGCGGGCTATCGTCGGTGGTCAGAACCAGCAGGATCTGGTGGCCGTCATCATCCTCGTCCTGCTGGCCATCATCGGGCAATTCGCCGCGTCGGCGATCGGCACCGCGCTGCGGTCGCGCATGACGTGGCGTCCGGCCGCCTTCCTGGACAGCGTGGGCGGGGCCGCCGTCAGCGTGCTGTCCGTGCTGCTCATCGCCTGGGTGATCGGCTCGGTCCTGGTGGCCTCCCCGTTCAGCGGGGTCGTTTCGCAGGTGAACAACTCTGCGGTGCTGCGCACCACGGACCGGCTGATGCCCAGTCCGGCGCAGACGATGTTCTCCGACTTCCGCCGCCTGCTGGCCAGCGGGCCGTTCCCCGAGGTGTTCAGCGGGATCGGGTCGGCGCACGTGCTGTCGGTGGCCCCGGCGGACAGTGCCGTGCTGGACAGCGCCGGCTACCTGGACGCCCGCAGCCGGGTGGTGAAGATCAGAGGTACGGCACCCAGTTGCTCCAGGGTGATCGAGGGCTCCGGGTTCGTCTACGCTCCGGACCACATCATCACCAACGCGCACGTCGTGGCCGGGGTCACGCAGGGCCCGGAGGTCTACGCGGAGAACGGGTCGGCGTACCAGGCGACCGTGGTCTTCTACGACCCTCAGGTCGATATCGCAATCCTGTATGTGCCCGGCCTCAACATGACGCCGCTGGACTTCGCGGGCCAGGCCCAGATCGGCGCGGACGCTGTGGTCGCGGGGTACCCGCTGGACCATGCCTTCACCGCCGTGCCGGCGCGGGTGGGCGGCATCCAGGACGCCACGGGCCCGGACATCTACCAGACGAGCCAGGTCACGCGCCAGATCTACCAGATCAAGGCGCTGGTGCAGCCGGGTAACTCCGGTGGCCCGCTGATCGCGCCGAACGGGACCGTGTACGGGGTTGTCTTCGCGGCCGCAGTCGGCGTGCCCAACACCGGCTTCGTGCTCACCGCCGCCGAGGTATCCGCGGACGCGCGTGCGGGCAGCGACGCCACCGTCCCGGTGTCTACCGAAGGCTGCGACTAGCGGCACTGCGGCGGGAGAAGTCAGCGGCGCAGCGGCAGCAGCAGCGTTTCCGGCTTAATCCCGGCCAGGCCGTCGCGGGTGATGCGGTCCGCGAGGGCTTCCGCGTCAGCGGCCACCCTTTCCACGGGCACGGCGTGCGGATCGGCCGCCGCGTAGGGCCGGACAGCCGCCGCGCCGCGCCGCAGCAGGGTCACCGCGCCAGCGGCGTTACCGCGCCGGGCGTGGGTGAGGCCCACCGCGAGCTGGGCCAGGCCCTGCCAGAAGTCGCGCTCGCCCGGCGGCGCAGTCTTCCAGGACGCCTCGAGTACCTCGTGGGCGTGGAAAGGGCGCCCCGTGGCCAGCAGCTCATCGGCCAGTGCCAGGCTTTCGGGTGGCGGCAGCACCAGGTCATCGGGCACCCGGGGCTCACCCGCAGCGTCCTTGGGCAGCGGCCGCCCGAGACCGTCGCGCGGCCGGGCGTTGCGGGGCCGTCCCCGCGTATCCCGGTCCCGCGGCTCGCCGCTTGCTGAACTGACGGGACCGGTCAACGCTCCGGCTCGGGGTCGTTCAGCCAGCCGCGCAGCTCGGCGTCGAACCGGGTGGCCTGCTCCTCGTGCGGGAAGTGGCCGGCCCCGTCGATCATCCGCCACCGATAGGGGCCTTCCACGTGCCGTCCGGCGCCGCGCGCGCCCCCGGGCAGTACGCAGGTGTCCAGGGCGCCATGCACCTGCAGGGTCGGGGCCTGGATGGGCACCCGCATCCGGTGGGTGTACCGCATGCCGTCGGGACGCAGCGAAGAGCGGAAAAACCAGCGGTAGTACTCCAGGGCCGAGTGGGCCACCGACGGGATCTGGATGGCCTGGCGATACACCTGCGCCGTCGGGTCATCGGGCCAGCCCGGCGCCGACCAGTCGGTCAGCATGCGCCCGACCAGCTCGGCGTTGTCACGTACCAGCTGGCGCTCCGGCATGATCGGCAGCTGGAAGGCGAGCATGTGGCCGTTCCGGCGCCGGCTCACCGCCTCGGTGAACATCGCCCCGCGCATGCGCAGCGGATGAGCGACCGAGACCACGCCCAGCCGCCGGACCACCTTCGGGAAGTACGCACCGACCGTCCAGGCCACCAGGCCGCCCCAGTCGTGGCCGACCACGATGGCATTGGCCTCGCCCAACGCGCGGACGAGCCCCGCCACGTCGGACGCCGCCGTGACCAGGTTGTAGCCGCGCGGTGGCTTGTCGCTGCCACCGTAGCCGCGCAGGTCGGCGGCGACCGCGCGAAAGCCTGCTCCGGGCAGGGATTCGAGCTGGTGCCGCCAGGTCCACCAGAACTGGGGGAAGCCGTGCAGCAGCAGGACCAGCGGGCCGTCACCGGCTTCCGCGATGTGGAACCGGGTGCCGTTGGCGCTGACCGACCGGTGGGTCCATGGCCCGTCGATATGGATGGCCGAATCGGTGCCGACGGTCATCGGGGCGTGCTCACCGCTGCGCCGGGCCCGCGATCTCCGGGCGCTTGTCGCTGCTCGCGATTTCCGGGCGCTTGTCGCTGCCCCGCAGCACGTTGATCGTTTCCTGCACGCTGGTGCGGGTCTCGCGCAGGCCCGTCACCCCGCGCACCCGCAGCACGGCGATCAGCGCGGCGATGGCGATGAGCAGCAGGCAGACCCCGGCGACGATGAGGAACGAGGCCCAGTCCCAGATGCCCAGCGTCTGCAGGCCGTAGGCGAAGGCGAAGCAGAGCAGCACCAGCATCAGGCAGCCGACGAAGGCGGATACGGCGAGCAGCGCGACGGCGATGATGATCCGGCGCGCGTCGTCGCGCAGCTCGACCTTGGCCAGGTTCAACTCGCCGCGGATCAGCAGGGACACGTCCTTCGACGCCTGGGCGACGAGTTCGCCCAGCGACAGCTCGCTGGCAGGGGGCCGCGGCGTTCCGGTCTGGGCCATCGATTGTTCTCCCATCGTGCGCTCGCTGCCCGGAGCCGTTTCGCCCGGCGCCCGCTGTATTCAAAGGCTAGCGTTCCCGGTGCCGATCGCCGGTGAGGTACGCGCGGCAAAAAGATCATGCCGCAAGAGATCATTATGCCGGGCGGCGTGCTGCGGGCCTAATCCGCGCCTGCGGCGCGGCCCGTCCGGGCCGCGCCGCGGGCAGCTTAGACAGCATAGAGAATAGTGGCGGCTGGTCTCACTCGTCGGATTTGGCCGTAGGCAACTGTTCCTTGATCAGATCCATGACCGTGCTGTCGGTCAGCGTGGTGACGTCACCGAGCTGCCGGTTCTCGGCCACGTCCTTGAGCAGCCGCCGCATGATCTTGCCGGAGCGGGTCTTCGGCAGCTCCGCCACGACGAGGATCTGCCGTGGGCGGGCGATCGGCCCGAGCACCTGGGCCACATGAGCGCGCAACTCGGCGCCCAGGGCCTCGCCGTCCACCTCGCCGTCGCCGCGCAGGATCGTGAACGCCACGATGCCCTGCCCGGTGACCGGGTCGGCGGCCCCGACAACGGCCGCCTCGGCGACCCGGGGATGGGAGACCAGGGCAGATTCGACCTCGGTGGTGGAAATGTTGTGGCCGGACACGAGCATGACGTCGTCCACCCGGCCGAGCAGCCACAGGTCGCCATCCGTGTCCTTTTTGGCCCCGTCGCCGGCGAAGTACATCCCGTCGAACCGGGACCAGTAGGTCTCGAGGTACCTCTCGTCGTCACCCCAGATGGTGCGCAGCATCGACGGCCACGGTTCTTTGATGACCAGGAAGCCGCCGCCGCCATCGGGCACACTCTGCCCAGTGTCGTCGACGACATCGGCGACGATGCCAGGCAGCGGCTTCATGGCCGCGCCGGGCTTGCCCGACGTGACCCCCGGCAGCGGGCTGATCATGATCGCGCCGGTCTCGGTCTGCCACCAGGTGTCGACCACCGGGCAGCGGCCTCCGCCGATGTACTCCCGGTACCAGATGTAGGCCTCGGGATTGATGGGCTCACCCACCGAGCCCAGCAGCCGCAGGCTGGACAGGTCGTACTTGGCGGGGATGTCCTCGCCCCACTTCATGAACATGCGGATGACGGTGGGCGCGCAGTACAGGATGGTGGCCTTGTACTTGCTGATGATCTCCCACCAGCGGCCGCGGTCCGGCGTGTCGGGGGTGCCCTCGTACATGACCGAGGTCGCGCCGTTGGCCAGCGGGCCGTAGACGATGTACGAGTGGCCGGTGACCCAGCCGATGTCGGCGGCCGTCCAGTACACGTCGGTCTCCGGCTTGATGTCGAAGACCCCGTAGTGCGTCCAGGCGACCTGGGTCAGGTAACCGCCGGTCGTGTGCAGAATGCCCTTGGGCCTGGCGGTCGTGCCCGAGGTGTACATCACGTACAGCGGGTGCTCCGCGTCGTGCGCCTCCGGTGTGTGCTCGGCGGATTGCCGGTCCACTACGTCGTGCCACCACACGTCGCGGCGCTCGGTCCAGGCGATGTCCTGGCCGGTCCGGCGGACCACCAGCACCGAGCGGACGTCCGGGCAGGACGTCAGGGCCTCGTCCACGGCGGGCTTGAGCGCACTCGCGGTCCCGCGCCGGTACCCGCCATCGGCGGTGATGACCGTGTGCGCGTCGCAGTCGAGGATCCGGGAGCTCAGCGCGTCCGCGGAGAACCCGCCGAAGACCACCATGTGCGGGGCGCCCAGGCGGGCGCACGCGAGCATGGCGACCACGGTCTCCGGGATCATCGGCATGTAGATCGCCACCCGGTCGCCCTTGCGAACGCCCAGTTCGGTGAGGGCGTTGGCCGCGCGGCAGACCTCGTCCTTGAGCTCGGCGTACGTAATTACCCGCTCGTCGCCTGGCTCGCCTTCCCAGTAGTACGCGACCCTGCTGCCGTTGCCGGCGGCCACGTGCCGGTCGACGCAGTTGACCGAGGCGTTGAGCTTGCCGCCGGTGAACCACTTGGCGAACGGCGCATGCGACCAGTCCAGGACCTGGTCCCACGGCTGGTCCCAGGTGAGCCGCCGGGCCTTGTCCGCCCAGAAGCCAAGGCGATCGGCCGCGGCCGCTGAATATGCGTCAGCCGTCACGTTGGCGTGCGCGGCGAGTTCGGGTGGCGGGTCAAATCGACGCGATTCTTGCAGCAGATTGGAAAGAGTCTCTTTGGTCAACGCTGACTCCGTTCTAGCGCGAACTGTATAAGCGAGCTGTTACGTTCGCCGACTCGCGGCTTTCGCGGTGTTTGAGGAAATTTGCCGCCTGGATAAAATCGTTCCACCAGTGCGATGAAATAAGTGCCCCCTCACCTGCCGCCGCGAAGTTTGAGCCTGAGGCCGGGTGGGACGCACGTGGCTCGTCACGCCTCATCGGTAACGTGCGTCCGCCACCAGTTCAGCGCTATCGACGGTCCGGCGCAAGAGCAAGATCGCACCCCGTCCGCCGGCATAGGCGCAGCTAGGGCCGGGCAGGCGTGCTTATGCCGGTCCGCAGCGGGGCGACTCCGGCCCGTGATCAAAGGCGGCCCTGCTGCCCCGGCGCGCGAACGGCGCCCCCGCAGGGGCGCCGTCGCAATGCACTGATGCCGCGGTACCAGGCGTGCACCTGTTCTTTTGCCGGCCAGGTCGCCGCCTCCGCCTGCGCCGGTGTGGGCGCTAAGACGTCTCCGGCGTTCCTGGACGGCAGGCCTCTCGTGGCTGGTCGCGCGTGGGTTCCCGGCTGCCGTGCCCGGACGTTTCGGTGTCCGTACCTCCTTTCTACGACGAACGGCAG
The DNA here is from genome assembly GCA_963775825.1 of uncultured Actinomycetes bacterium. Lineage (GTDB taxonomy): Bacteria > Actinomycetota > Actinomycetes > Streptosporangiales > Streptosporangiaceae > Bog-532. The sequence continues at coordinate 69,035 of CAVZKY010000049.1, read as the reverse complement.
CGCTTGAAAAGGCCTTGACGTGACCAATTCGTGACATCGATCAGTAGGCGTCTTCACATGCCCTGAACTGCTGGTTTAGCGAATGCGCGGGCGAGGATTTTGGGAATCACCCGGACACCGGCCGCCCGCCGGGCGGGGACGCAAAGGACAGTACCGGCCAGCCCCGCTGGGACGCGGCTCGCCGCAGCGCCCGGTCGGGGTTGACCGCGGTGGGGTGACCCACCGCCTCGAGCATCGGCAGATCGGTGATGGAGTCGCTGTAGGCGTAGGAATCAGCCAGCCCGTATCCGCGCTCGGCGGCCAGCTGCCGGATCCGCAGCGGCCTTTGCCTCGCCGTAGGCGTAGAAAGCGAAGTCGCCGGTGTACCGGCCGTCCGTGATTACCATCTGGGTCGCGATCACGGTGTCCGCGCCGAGCAGCGCGGCGATCGGGTCGACGACCTCGTGCCCCGAGGCACTGACCACGACGATGTCCCGGCCTGCCTCGCGGTGGCCGGACACCAGGGCCCGGGCCTCCGCGTACAGATGCGGAACGATGATTTCATCGAGATTCTCCCTGACGATCTCGCGTACCCTTTCCGCCTGCCAGCCGCGGCATAGCTGGCCTGCCTGGACGCGGATACGTTCCATCCGCCCGGGGCCCGCGCCGGCTCGCTGGAACACAGCCTGGGCAAAGGTGCCGCGGATCATCGCCGCGCGTGAGATCAAGCCGTCCCGGTAGAAGGGCCGGCTGAACGCCAGCGTGCTTGATCTCGAGATGAGGGTCTTGTCGAGATCAAAGAATGCGGCGCTGCTTCTCGTCATCTCTCCGCCGTGCTATACGTCGGTCCTCGTCCGTGCTGTCCAGATCGCGCGGCTTATGTTCTAATTCTTGTTGCGGAAGACTCAGGTTTTCCCGCAAGCCCGACTCAAGATAAGCTTTGCTAGAAGCCGGTTCGGCTCCTCCCCCCCAGGGCCGGACCGTGCGGCGGCCCTCGCTCTCCCCCCGGCGAGGGCCGCCCCCTTTTTGGCGTTGAAGCTGGTGAGCGGGTTAGTGCCGCCAGTGGCATAGATTCCAGTGGCGCAGTTCCCGGTGGTACAGGTCGCAGTGACACAGAGCAGCGCGTCCAGCAGGGCCAGCGCCCCGCTTTTGGACAGCGGCATGTTTCCGTTTCCGCACTTAGGTGACTGTATGCAGGACGGGCAGCCCGCTTCGCATTTACATGAGGCAATTGCGTGCCGGGTGGCCGTCAGCCAGGCGGCCGCGGCATCATATCCGCGCTCGGCGAAACCGGCGCCCCCTTCGTGCCCGTCGTAGACAAATACGGTGAGCCGCCCAGTCGCGGGGTGCAGGTCGGTGGAGACCCCGCCAATGTCCCAGCGATCGCAGGTGGCGAACAGCGGGAGCAGGCCGATGGAGGCGTGCTCGGCAGCGTGCGCGGACCCGGGCAGATCCACTCCGGCGGCGGCCAGTTGCTCGGCCTGCGGGCCGGAAACCGTCCACCACATCGCCCGGGTGCGCAGCGTACGGGGCGGCAGGTCCAGCGGCGTCTCACCCAGCATCCGGCCGTCGTCGGCCCGGCGCCGGACAAAGGAGGTGACCTGCCGGGTGACCTCGACATCCCCGAAGCAGACCTGGGCATCCCCCCAGCGCATCTCGCGCTGCTGGCCGATCACCTCGATGTCGGTCACCTGCCGGGCGGAGGTCACGTAGCCCGGGTCGCCCAGCCCGACCAGCGCGACCCCGTCGGCCAGGTCGAGCGTGCTGACCAGATAGGTGTCGCCCTGGTGCAGATAGGTGGCACCGTCGTGCGCCAGGACGTGCGCGGACGGCTCGTCCACCGTGCCGACCAGCCGCCCGGTCGTCTCTTCCACGATCTTGACGGGCTGAGCGCCGGTCCCGCGCAGGCTGGTCATCCGGGCCGCGTGCGCCCGGCGGGTCCAGTACCAGCCGGACGGCCTGCGGCGCAGCAGCGACCGGCGGCACAGGTCCGCGGCGACGCCGGCGGCGGACGGGCCGAACAGCCCGAGATCCGCCTCGGTCAGCGGCAGCTCCGCGGCGGCCGCGCACAGGTGCGGGGCCAGCACGTAGGGATTCCCGGGATCGAGCACGGTCGCCTCGACCGGATGCCGCAGGATCTCCGGGTGGTGGACGAGGTAGGTGTCGAGCGGGTCGTCCCGGGCGATCAGCACCGCGACCGCGCTCGTGCCCCTCCGGCAGGCCCGGCCAGCCTGCTGCCACAGGGACGCCCTGGTGCCTGGCCAGCCGGCGATGAGCACGGCGTCCAGGCCGGTGATGTTGACCCCGAGTTCGAGGGCGGTGGTGGTGGCCAGGCCGGTCAGCCGGCCCCGCGCAGCGCCGCCTCCACGCCGCGCCGGTCCTCGGCCAGGTATCCCGACCGGTACGCCGCGACCCGGTCGGCGTGGCCGGCCGCTCCCTGCTCGGCCAGCAGCCGCTTGGCGTGCAGCGCCACGGACTCGGCGCCGCGGCGGGAGCGCACGAACGCCAGCGTCGCGACGTTCTCGCGGACCAGGCCGGCGAGAAGCTCCGAGGCCTCGGCGGTCGCTGTGCGGCGCACCGGAGCACCCGCCTCGCCCCGGGCCTGGGTCAGCGGCGGTTCCCACAGGGCGAACGACACCGGCCCGTGCGGCGATCCGTCCGCGGTGACTTCCTCGGCGGCCAGGCCGGTCAGGCGGCGCGCGGTCTCACCTGGCCCGCCCGCGGTGGCGGAGGCGAGGATGAAGACCGGGCGGACCGTCGGGGCGTGGTGCGCGCACACCCGGCGGAGCCTGCGCAGCACGTGGCCCACATGGGACCCGAAGACCCCCCGGTATCCGTGGCACTCGTCGATGATCACATAGCGCAGCTGGCTGAAGAAACCGGCCCAGCGGCGATGCTGCGGCAGCAGGACGTGATGCAGCATGTCGGGATTGGTGAGCAGGTAACAGGCGTGCGACCGGGCCCAGGCGCGTTCGCCCGCACTCGTGTCGCCGTCCAGCGTGGCGGCCCGGATACCCGGCACCCCGAGGGCCCGGATCGCGGCGAGCTGATCAGCGGCCAGCGCCTTCGTGGGCGCGATGTACAGCGCCGTACCGCCCGTCAGGACCCCGGTCAGGGCGGGCAGCAGGTACCCGAGCGATTTCCCGGAGGCGGTCCCGGTCGAGATGATCACGTTGCGGCCGTGCCGGGCGTGATCGGCCGCCGTGACCTGATGCGACCACGGGGTCCGGACTCCCCGGCGGCCGAAGGCCGCGGTCAGCTCGGCGGGAACCCATTCCGGCCAGGCCGCGGGGATGCCGGTGCGGCCGGGAATCTGCTCCAGATGGATCAAGCGGCCAGTCCGCCGGCCCTCCTGCCAGCAGGCCGAGGGCGGGAACCGGCGGAGCCTCCGGGCCGGCTCTGGCGCGGCCGGAGCCCGGAGCCCGGAGTCCCCGGAGTCCCCGAAGTCTCTGCAGCGGGGGTGACCGGCGCGGAGACTCCGGCCTTCAGGGCGCGGATCGCGGGGCGGACGGGGCCGGAACCGGCGGCGGACCAGACCGCGCGCGGGTTCCGTCCGCCCGTCGGCTCACCCGGCAGGGGGTTGATCGAAGCCACGGTTTCAGTGCCTCATCTGTCGTCGCGGCGTGCCGGGCAGCTGGATTTCGTATAGACATGACACCGGAGCGTGGTTGAATGCCCCGAGGATCGTCCCGCACCCAGGGTCCGCCGGACCAGATGGCACGGGCGGGACGCCGAGACGACGGCTGCATGGCGCTGGAGGATTTTGTGGAACTGAAGCTGGGTCACCACACACAGGACGGCATCGAGGTCGTCGATGTTGAGGGCGAGATCGACGTGTACACCGCACCGCGGCTCCGTGAGCTGCTGATCGATCTGGTCAATAAGAACAACTACAACCTGGTCGTGAACATGGAGAGGGTGGAGTTTCTCGACTCTACCGGTCTCGGGGTCCTCGTTGGGGGACTTAAGCGCGTGCGCGCCTACGACGGTTCGCTCGACCTGGTCTGCACCCAGGAGCGGATCCTCAAGATCTTCCGCATCACGGGGCTCACGAAGGTCTTCGGCATCCACGACACGGTGGACGAGGCCATCGCCGCCCGCAAAGCTGAGAAGTAGCACGCGCGGCATCTCTCGTGATGGCCACAGTTGAAGTCACGTTTACGCCGCTGCCCGCGCACGTCCGCACCGCGCGGCTGGTCGCCACCGCGGTCGCCCGCCGCAGCGGTGTGGCGGAGGCACTGCTGGACGAGGTACGGCTCGCCGTCGGTGAGGCGTGCTCGCGGGCGGTGGAGGCGCACCGACGGCACTGCCCCGCCGAGCCCGTCCGCATCGAGCTCACCGACCTGGGCAGCCGTTTCGAAGTCGTGGTGACCGACGCGGCACCACCGGACATCGGATCGGACGGCGGGTTCTCCCCGGTCATGGATACGGCGGCGGTGGCCGCGGCGAACGGGGGCTCGGCCCCGTTCGCTCCGGTGCCGGTGGAAACGAGGGACGGTGCGTTCCCCGCCGCGTTCGGTCTGGCGGTGATCTCGGGCCTGGCGGACGACGTGCAGGTTTCCTCGACCGACGCGGGGCTGAGCGTGCGCATGAGCTGGCCCGCGGGGCCGTCGGGTACGTGACGCGGGCTGACCGTGAAAGCGTCAGTTCGGTCATGTTTGTATTACGAATATGTCTCGAATGTGTTAGGAGCCTCCCTGTGTTCACCATTGCCATCCGGCCTGCGTAGACTCCCGCCACTGTCTTCCCTTCTTGTCTTTGAGGTAACACTCTTTAGTGCGTGCGCCAGCAGCCTGGGCGCCGGACGCGGCTGATCGCCGCTCCGGCCGTGCGCCGGTACGCGGCCTGTGCGGCGAAGTAACGCACGGCCCACCCAGAGCGGCACGATGCCTGGCTTGAGGGTCAAGGAGGACACGAATTGTCAAGGCTTTATCTGGCCGCGGCGGCGGGCGCGCCGGTCGGCTTGGCCGGCCGGAACCTGGTACTGGTCATCATCGCGGGAGTCATCGCGCTGCTGGCCCTGGGCGTGGCCGCCGGGCTGGTCCGCGAGGTGCTGGCGGCCAGCAAGGGCACCGCGAAGATGCAGGAGATCGCGCTCGCCGTGCAGGAGGGCGCGGCCGCGTACCTGCGGCGCCAGTTCAGGACGCTGGGCGTCTTTGTCGTCATCATCTTCTTCATTCTCCTGGTGCTGCCCGCGGTCAATACCGAGGTGCGCTGGGGCCGTAGCGGCTTCTTCCTGCTCGGGGCCCTCTTCTCCGGCCTGACCGGATTCACGGGCATGTCGCTGACGGTGCGCGGCAACGTCCGGGTCGCCGCGGCCGCGCGCGAGGACGGCAGCAACCGCGCGATGCGGATCGCGTTCCGGACCGGCGGCAGTGGCCGGCATGTTCACCGTCGGCCTGGGCCTGCTCGGCGCGACCATCGTGGTGCTCATCTACAAGGCCAACGCACCCGATGTGCTCGAGGGCTTCGGCTTCGGCGCGGCACTGCTGGCGATGTTCATGCGGGTCGGCGGCGGCATCTACACCAAGGCGGCCGACGTCGGCGCCGACCTGGTCGGCAAGGTCGAGCAGGGCATACCCGAAGACGACCCGCGGAACGCCGCGACGATCGCCGACAACGTTGGGGACAACGTGGGCGACTGCGCGGGCATGGCCGCCGACCTGTTCGAGTCCTACTCGGTCATGCTGGTGGCCGCGCTGATCCTCGGCGAGGTCGCGTTCGGCGACTACGGCCTGGTCATCCCGCTGTTCATCCCGGCCATCGGCATCATCACCGCGGTCGTCGGCATCTTCGTGGTCCGGCCGCGGGCCGGTGACCGCAGCGGGATGAGCGCGATCAACCGGGGGTTCTTCGTCTCGGCGGTCCTGTCCGTGATCGGCGTGGCGGTCGCCTGCTTCACCTACCTGCCGGACAAGTTCAGCAAGCTCACCGGCGTCACCGACCTCAGCATCCTGCGCCACGGCGGCGACCCGCAGTGGGTCGCGTTCGGGGCCATCCTGATCGGCATCGCGCTGGCCAGCACCATCCAGCTGCTCACCGGGTACTTCACCGAGACCAACCGCACGCCCGGTCCGCGACATCGCGCAAAGCTCGACCACCGGCGCGGCCACGGTCATCCTGTCCGGCATCTCGACCGGCATGGAGTCCGCGGTCTACTCCTCGCTGCTGATCGCCGCGGCGGTGTTCGGCGGGTTCCTGCTCGGCACCGGAAACGCCACCATCGCGCTGTTCGCGGTGGCCATGGCGGGCATCGGCCTGCTCACCACCGTCGGGGTCATCGTCTCGATGGACTCCTTCGGCCCGGTCACCGACAACGCCCAGGGCATCGCCGAGATGTCCGGCGACGTCAGCGGCGAGGGCGCGCAGATCCTCACCAACCTGGACGCGATCGGCAACACCACCAAGGCGATCACCAAGGGCATCGCGATCGCGACCGCGGTGCTCGCGGCCACGGCGCTGTTCGGCTCGTTCCGGACCACGGTCGAGCAGTCCCTGGGCAAGGCGGCCGTGACGTTCAGCCTGTCGGTGGACCACCCCAACGTCCTGGTCGGCCTGATCATCGGCGCGGCCGTGGTGTTCATGTTCTCCAGCCTGCTGATCATGGCCGTCGGCCGGGCGGCCCAGCAGGTGGTGCTCGAGGTCCGGAACCAGTTCCGCACCCACCCGGGGATCATGGACTACACCGAAAAGCCCGAGTACGGGCGGGTGGTGGACATCTGCACCCGGGACTCGCTGCGGGAGCTGGTCGCCCCCGGCCTGCTCGCGGTGCTGACCCCGATCGCGGTCGGTTTCGCGTTCGGCTACGCGCCGCTCGGCTCGGTCCTGGCCGGCGCCATCGCCACCGGCGTGCTGATGGCGGTGTTCCTGGCCAACTCCGGCGGGGCCTGGGACAACGCCAAGAAGCTGGTCGAGGACGGCAACTACGGCGGCAAGGGCTCCGAGGCGCACGCCGCCACGGTGACCGGGGACACGGTGGGCGACCCGTTCAAGGACACCGCCGGCCCCGCCATCAACCCGCTGCTGAAGGTGATGAACCTGGTCTCGCTGCTGATCGCGACCAGCGTCGTCAAGTACAGCAGCAACGTCGGCCTGCGCACCGGCGTCGCGCTCGCCGCGGTGATCATCATCGTCGGCGCGATCGTGCTCTCCAAGCGGCGCGAGTCGGGCCTGGACGCCGATGCGGACGCCCAGGGCACCACGGTGGACGGCGGGACGACGGACCAGATCACGCCATCCCCGGCTTCGGCCCCGGACGCCGTCGTGGCCCCGGGCACCGCCCCGGCCCCGGCGCCCGGACACCGCGACCGGCCAGGGTGCCGTCGCACCCAGGAGGTCTCGGCACCCGATTCCTGATCAGGACCGGGAACCCGCCGGGGCGGGCTCGCGCGAGCAGCGCGGGCCCGCCCCGCGGCGTTGCGGGCCCTCCGGCGGTACCGGCGGGCATGGCGGCGGCCGGGCTGGACGGCAGCGGCTCCGGTGACCCGGGGGCCAGGTTCAGGCTTCGGCCGCGTCGGCGGCTTCCACCTCGTCGCTGGAGATCCCCAGCAGGTACAGCACCGTGTCCAGGTAGGGCAGGCTGAGCGCCGTGTCGGCCGCGTCACGGACGACCGGCTTGGCGTTGAACGCGATCCCCAGCCCGGCCAGGGCGATCATGTCCAGGTCGTTGGCGCCGTCCCCGACCGCGACCGCCTGCGTGAGCGGCACACCGGCCCGCTCGGCGAACTGCCGCAGCGCCGCCGCCTTGCCGGGCCGGTCGACCACCGGCCCGCGCAGCCGCCCGGTCAGCTTGCCGTCCGCTGTGTCCAGCACGTTGGCGGCTACGTAATCGATGCCCAGCTCGGCGGCCAGCGGGTCGATGATCTGCGTGAAACCGCCGCTGACGATGCCGCATCGGTAGCCGAGCCGCTTGAGGGTCCGGATCAGGGTCCGGGCCCCGGGGGTGAGCCGGAGTTGGCGGCGGACGTCCGCCAGCACGTCCTCGCCGAGACCCGGCGAGCAGCGCCACCCGTTCCCGCAGGGATCCGTCGAAGTCGAGGTCGCCCCGCATCGTGGCCTCGGTGACCTTGGCCACCTCCGCCGCGCACCCGGCCCGCTCGGCGAGCAGGTCGATGACCTCGTCGCGGATCAAGGTGGAGTCGACGTCCATGACGATCAGCCGCATGGCCCGCCGCTGCAGGCCGCCGTGCTGCACCGCCACGTCCACCTGCTGCTGCGCCGCCTCGCGGGACAGCTCGGACCGCAGCGAGGCCGGATCCGCGCCGGATACGTCCAGCTCGATGCACGTCACCGGGTCCTGGGCGAGGCGGGTGATCCGGTCGATGTTGGCGCCGCTGGCGGCGATGCGGCCGGCGATGGCGGCCACGGCCGCGGGGGAAAGCGGGCTGCCGAGCAGCGAGACGTGCAGCCGTCCGCGCCGCCGCGGTGTGTCGGGCGAGCCGGTAGTGATCTCCGCGTCCAGCCCGAGGTCGGCGGCCAGGGCGCTGACGTTCCGGTGAATGGCGGTCAGGTCCGGCGGCGCGGCCGACGCGCACAGCACGCCGAGCACGAGGCGCCCCCGGATGACCACCTGCTCAATGTCCAGCACACTGAGGTCGTACCCGGTCAGCGCGGCGAACAGCCGGGATGTGACGCCCGGCCGGTCCCGGCCGGTGAGGGTGATCAGCAGCGTGCTACGCGGTGGCATTCATCGCGCGAGTAACGCTACCCGGCCGGCCCGGCTACGGGAGCAGCAGATGCACGTCGCCGAACTCGTGCCACAGGTACCGGCCGTCGACCGCGGCCCGGTAGCAGCGGCTCAGCAGGTCCGGCCCGGCGAACGCCGCCAGCATCCGCAGGTGCGACGACCGGGGCTCGTGCAGCCCGGTCAGCAGGCCGTCGACGGCCAGCACGCCCGTGCCGGGGGTCACGACGTGATCGGTCCAGCCCGCGGACGCCGCGACCATGCCATCCGCGGCCGCCCGGGCCCGGGCCGCGGTCTCCAGCGCCCGGACCACCGTGGTGCCGGCCGCGATGACCCGGCCGCCCTCCCGCCGGGCCAGATTGACCAGCCGTGCGGTGGCCGGTGGCACGTCGTACGGCTCCGGATAGGGCTCCTCGCCGGCTTCCAGCGAGGACACGCCGGTGTCCAGGGTCAGCGGGGCGAACATGACCCCGGACGCGACCAGGCGGGTCACCACCTGCGGGCTGAACGGGCGGCTGGCGCTGGGCATCTCCGCGCTGCCCGGCCGGCGGGCGAAGATGGTCTGGTAGGCGGACAGCGGCCATTCCCGCTGGACGTAGGAGTAGCGGATCGGGGCACCGTGCCGGAGCAGGTACGGCACCACCGCCGTGGACAGCCGTGCGTGCCAGAGACGCCTGCCGGCGCGCCCGGTGAGCGTCAGCGTGGCCCCGGCCGGGAGCTGCAGGACGGCCCCGGCCGTCCCGGCGTCGCTCGGCACCGTGGCCGGTCCGGTCACCGTGCGCAGCTCGACGAGCCAGCCCCCGTCTGGCACCGGAGTGGAAAAGTGCACGGCCTGGCCGTCGCCGGCCCGGATCTGCGCGGGCAGCGTGCCGGACGTGTTGACGACGATCAGGTCACCGGGCCGCAGCAGGCCGCCCAGGTCTGCGAACCTGTGGTGACTGATCGCGCCCGCCGTGCGCCGGCTGACCAGCATCCGCACGCCGTCCCGCGGGATGCCGCGCGCCTCGGGCGGGTCATGCGCCTCCAGGTCCGGGGGCAGCGCGAAGTCGATGCTCACGGCCGGCCTCCTTTCCGGGCCGGGACGGTTCGCGGCCGTCCGGTCATCGCGAGGGAACCGGCGGCAGCGGGCGGGCCGGGATCAGGTCTGCGGCGCGGTACCGCCCGCTTGGCAGGCGGCTGCTGATCAGCGCGCCGAAGCCGGGGATGACCTCCTCCGGCCGTGGCCGGTCCGAGATGTCCTCGCCCGGGAACGCGTCGGCGTGCATCTTCGTGCGCAGATCGCCGGGATCGACCCACCAGACACGGATGGTGTTCTCCTCGGCGGCCAGTACGTTCGACGCCTGCTCCAGCGCGGCCTTGACCGCGCCGTATCCGCCCCAGCCTGCGTATGCGGCGGTGGCGGCGTCGGAGGTGATGTTGAGCACCGCGCCCCCGCGCCGCCGCAGCCCGGGCAGCAGGGCCTGGGTGAGGGCGACCGGCGCGACCACGTTGACCTCGAACGCGTCCCGCAGCCCGGCCAGCGGGTAGTCCGCGATCGCGGGGAGCGGGCTGACCCCCAGCGTTCCCGCGTTGTTGACGAGCAGATCCGCGCCGCCCAGCGTCCCGGCCGCGCGGACCAGGGCGTGCCGGTGCGCGGGATCGGTGATGTCGCCCGGTACGGCGACGATCGGGGCCCGGAGGCCGCTGGCCTGCAGGGTCACCCGGGCCGCGGTCAGCGCGGCCTGGTCGCGGGCGTCGATAACCAGGGCGTAGCCCGCTCCGGTGAGCCAGGCGGCAAGGGCCCGGCCGAGCCCGCGGGACGCGCCGGTGACGACGGCGGTGCGGGCCGGGTGTGTGTCTTTGGTGGTGTCCATGTCCCGGACGCTAGGCGGCTCCGCGCGCCCGCACATCGGGCCGCGGGCGGGGCGGGCCTGGGCCGATGGTCGTAGGACCGCTGGCTGATGCCCGGTGGCCCGGCCGCGGGTAACGTCGGGGCGTGGGCGCAGAGACGGCCAGTGGCGACGGCGGGCGCGGCCTTGATGAGCTGTACCGGGTCAGCCAGGTCGTGCTGTCGGTCAGCAGGCAGCTGTGTGTTCGCGACGTGCTGCAGGTCATCGTCCGGTCGGCCCGCTCACTGGCGGGCGCCCGTTACGCGGCGCTGGGAGTTCCCGGCCCGCTCGGGTCGTTCGCCGAGTTCATCGTGGACGGGATCTCCGACGGCGAGCGGCGGGCCATCGGCCCACTGCCGCGTCAGCACGGCATGCTCGCGGTGCTGCTGCGCGAGGCGAGGCCGTTGCGGCTCACCGATATTCGGGCCGACCCGCGGTTCGAGGGATGGCCGTCCGCGCATCCCGAGCTGTCCGGGTTCCTTGGCGTGCCCGTCCGGGACGGCGACACCGTGCTCGCGATCATTTTTGTGGCCAACAAGGCCGGTCCGGGGCCTGCCGAGTTCACCGCGCGGGATCAGGAGCTGCTGGCCCTGTTCGCCGCGCACGCCGCGATCGCCCTCACGAACGCGCGGCTGTCCGAGCGCAACCGTGAGCTGTCGGTGCTGGAGGAGCGGTCCCGGCTGGCCCGTGACCTGCATGACGCGGTGTCCCAGAAGCTGTTCAGCCTGCGGGCGCGGGCCCGCGCCGCCGCCGTGCTGGCCGGCCGGGACGCTGGGCGGGCCGCGGCTGAGATGGAAGCGGTCGCGGAGCTCGGCGCCCAGGCTCACGCGGAGCTGCGCGCCGTGATCGACGGGCTGGCCCCGCCGGACCTTGGAGAGGCCGGGCTGTCAGAGTCGCTGCGCCGGTACGCGGTGCTCGCCGGGCGGGCGCACGGGGTGACGGTCCGCTATGCGGCAGCCGAGCTGCCCGCTCTGGCGGAAGGCCAGGACGCCGCGCTCTACCGGGTCGCGCAGGAGGCACTGCACAACGCGCTGCGGCATTCCGGGGCGGCCCGGATCAGCGTCACGCTGTCCCGCACGCCGCGCCGGGTCATCCTGGAGGTGACCGACGACGGCTCCGGGTTCGCGCCGGGCGCACCAGACGGTCTCGGGTTCGCCTCGATGCGCGGGCGCGCCGCGGCCGCCGGCGGAACGCTGACGATCCGGTCGGCTCCCGGGGCGGGCACCACGATCAAGCTGGCCGTCCCGGTCCGGCGGCAGGCCGGCCGCCCACAGCTGAACGGCGCCGCCCCGGCCGCGGGGGCTGGCCGTGGCTGACCCGATGACGGTGCTGATAGTGGACGACCATCCGGTCGTCCGGCAGGGCCTGCGTGTCCTGCTCGACGTCCATGACGGCATCGACGTGACCGGGGAGGCCGCTGACGGTGCGGAAGCGCTCGCGATGGCTGCCGAGCAGGTCCCCGACGTGATCCTGCTGGACCTCAAGCTGCCTGGCCTGGACGGCATCGCCGTGCTGCGCGAGCTGCGGGCCCGCGGCACCACCTCCCGCGTGCTGGTCCTGACCAGTGGCAATGACCCCACCCAGGTAAGCCTCGCGCTGCGGTCCGGAGCGTCCGGTTTCCTGTACAAGGACGTTGACCCGGACGCGCTGGTCCGGGCCATCCGCGCCGTCCACGACGGGAACATGCTGCTCGCCCCCGGCGCGGCGGGCTCGCTGGTGCCTTCCGGCGGCGCGGCGCCCGCACCAGGCGGCTGGTCCGCGGGCCGCCCGCCCGGCTGGGACGGCCTTGGCGCGCTGACCGCCCGCGAGCGTGAGGTGCTCGGCCAGCTCGCACGCGGGCTGTCGAACCGGGAGATCGGCCGCCTGCTGCACGTGTCCGAGAAGACGGTCAAGACGCACGTCAGTTCGATCCTGGGCAAGCTGGGGGTGCAGGACCGGACCCAGGCCGCGCTGTACGCGGTCCGGCATGCTGGACGTGAATGAGCTCACCGGCGGCTTTTCGGGCGCTCGGGTCGTGGATGCGGTGGGCGTAGACGATGATTGGGTGCAGGGCCGGGGCCGGCCTGCCCGCGGCGGTACCTGACGTAGGTTCGGTCTGAGTACTGGCCGCTTGCTGCGCCGAAAGGGAGGGGACCAGATGTCCGACGAGGTCCTGCGGTTGCGGGGCGTAGGCGTCCGCCGTGAGACGTCCATGCTGTTGCGTGACATCGACTGGACCGCCCACGAGGACGAGCGCTGGATCCTGATCGGCCCGAACGGCGCGGGGAAGACGACCCTCCTCCAGGTCGCTGCGACGACGCTGTTCCCCACCGCAGGGGTCCGTGGAGGTGCTCGGCGAGCGGCTCGGTGAGGTTGACGTGTTCGACCTCCGGCCCCGGATCGGCATGGCGAGCGCGTCGCTGGCGGAGAAGGTGCCACCGGGAGAGAAGGTCATCGACCTGGTGCTCACCGCCTCGTACGCGATCCTCGGCCGGTGGCAGGAGGAGTACGAGTCCTCCGACGTCACCCGGGCCGTCGAGCTGCTGGACGCGCTCGGCTGCGCGCACCTGATCAGGCGCCGGTTCGCCACCCTGTCCGAGGGGGAGCGTAAGCGGGTACAGATCGCGCGGGCCCTGATGCCCGATCCCGAGCTGCTGCTGCTCGATGAGCCGGCCGCCGGGCTGGACCTGGGCGGCCGGGAGGATCTGGTCCGCCGCCTGTCCACGCTCGCCCGCGACGGCAAGGCACCCATGATGGTGCTGGTCACGCACCACGTTGAGGAGGTGCCGGACGGCTTCACCCACGCGATGCTGCTGCGCCGGGGCTCCGTGCTAGCCGCAGGCCCGATCGCCGAGGTCTTCACCGAGCGGAACCTGTCCAGGTGCTTCGGTGTGCCCCTGCAGGTCGAATACCGGCACGCGCGGTGGGCGGCGCGGGCGGTCCAGCCCTGAACGTAACCGCACCCGAGGCGATCGCGGTCTTCGCCGCCGGGATCGCCGCCGGCGGGATCAACGCGGTCGTCGGCTCCGGTTCCCTGATCACCTTTCCCACCCTGCTGGCCTTTGGTGTCCCGCCGGTCCTGGCCAACGTGTCCAACAACGTGGGGCTCGTCCCCGGGGCCGCCAGCGGGGCCTATGGCTACCGGCGTGAGCTCACCGGGCAGTGGGGGCGGCTGGCCCGGCTCGGTGTCGCATCCGCGGTTGGCTCGGCTGGTGGCGCGATCCTGCTGCTGAAGCTGCCGGCCAGCACCTTCAAGGTCATCGTGCCCGTCCTGATCCTGATCGCCTGCGTCCTGGTCATCCTGCAGCCCAAGCTGAACGGCTGGCTGGCTGCGCACCGGAGTGAGGTGAGCCGCAACGGCGGCCCGGGCCTGTGGGCGGGGGTATGTGCGTCCGGGGTCTACGGCGGGTACTTCGGGGCCGCCCAGGGGGTGCTGATGATCGGGCTGCTCGGCATCTTCCTGGACGAGCCGCTGCAGCGCGTCAACGCGCTGAAGAACGGCCTGACCTTCATCGTCAACGGCGTCGCGGCGATCGTGTTCATCTCCCTCACGCACGTCGCCTGGATCCTCGCGGGGCTGATCGCGGCCGGCTCCACGATCGGCGGCCTGGTCGGCGCGCGCTACGGCCGCCGCCTGCCCCCCGTCGCCCTGCGGGTGCTCATCGTCATCATCGGCGTCGTCTCCGCCGTGCGGCTGATCTTCTTCTAGCTTCCGGGTTTTCAGCCGGCTGGGCTCCGGATCAGTTCCGCGGCTGGACCTCGACCAAGCCGGCGTCGGTAACCCGGCAGCGGAACGAGGGCTGCCGGGCCGTCGCGGGCCCATGCACGACCGAGCCGTCGCCGATGCGGAACGTGCTGCCGTGCCATGGGCATGTCACGCAGTCGCCGGCCTCGGCCGGTGAGCACCCGCCCCTGATGCAGGGGACCGCCCAGATGGGCGCAGTGGTCGGACAGCACGCTGACGTCCGGCCCGCGGCGGAGCACGAACAGGCTCAGGTACCCGAGCTGCCGGCGGACCGGCCGGCCGTCCGGAAGGTCGTAGACCCGGCACAGTTCATGCCAGCCGAGCCCGGCCAGGTGCCCCACTGGCTCTGCGTGGCTTGCGCCCGCGCCGAGCCGCAGGGCCAGGTGGCCGCCGAGATAGCCGCCCACGGTTGCGGCGGTCAGGCCGCCTGCGCACAGCAGCTTGCCGGCTCGCCCGAACCCGCTGGCCCGCGCGATGAGGGATGCGCTGAACAGGGTGGCCGCACACGCCCCGGAGGCGGCGTGCACCAGCCCGACACGCTGCTGGTGGCGGTGCAGCGCGGACCAGTCGGCCAGGCCGGTGGCCGTGGCCGGCAGCGAACTGGCCAGGCCCGCGGCGATCAGGGTCCGCGAAGCCCGCTCCGTGCCGGGAAACAGGTCAAGCAGGGCCGCTGACGTCCAGCAGCCCAGCGGCAACCGCACCAGGGCGGGGTGGGCGGGCTGGCCGAACGGGACGCCGTGCAGGGCGTCCGTCCGCGGTCCCGGCGGCAGGGCGCGGACTACACCGTCGGACAGCGACCGGACCGCGGGGTCCAGAGCGGGGGCGCGCTCGATGCGCTCGGCGACGTCAACGGGCCGGGGTAGCGGGAAGCGCCGCCGCAGGTTCTCCTCCGGCACACTCTTCACGTGGCTACCGCGCGCGAACAATCTGGACAGGGGTCGGCTCACGTGTAGTTCGTACCCGCTCTAGCGGCCCGTTACCTCCGGAATTATGCGGGCGCGGGCAGCAGGATGCCACGGCGAACGGCGTCGGAGACGAGGTTGCGGGCGTACTGGCCCAGTTCCGGCGAGCCATCCTCGACCAACCGGACCCGTTCCAGTACCTGGTCCGCGGTGATGCCGTTGGCCTGCCACGTCTTCCCGCCTGCCGCGTAGTTGGCGATCAGGGGCTGAAGCCGGTCCAGGGCGCGGGCGAACCGGGCCTCGGGGGTGATCCGCTGCTCGAACTCGTCCCAGAGCGCGCGGAACGCGGCGCCCTGCTCCGTGGGCAGCAGCCCGAACAGGCGGCCGGCCGCGGCGCGCTCGGCGACCGCCTGGCGGCGCTGCGCGGCCTCGTCGGCGTACACGTACAGGTCCCCGGCGTCGATCTCGACCAGATCGTGCAGCACGACCATGGCGCTCACCTTGGCCAGGTCGGTCCCGGGCGGAGCGTGCTCGCCGAGCACCAGCGCCATCAGGGCCAGGTGCCAGGAGTGCTCCGCCGAGTTCTCCCGCCGCGAGCCGTCGTTCAGCGTGCTGCGCCGCAGCACGCTCTTGAGCCGGTCGGCCTCGAGCACGAAACGGAGCTGGCTGTCCAGGGGGTCCATGTCTTCATCTGACCAGCCACGCCGCCGCGACGGCAAGCCAATAGCAGGCCAGGACCCGACCCGGGTAGCGAACGGCATTCGATCAGCACCTGCATGCCCAGGTAGGGGAAGTCCCAGCGGGCATCGCTCAGTGCGTCGGCCAGCAGCTTGGCCAGGTTGTCGTTGATCGGGTAGTACAGGCCGATCTTCTCCCGCATGAACCGGGAGAACAGCTCGACGTGCCGGGCCTCGTCCATGGCCTGGGTGGCAGCGTAGAACTTGGCGTCCATATCCGGTACCGACTCCACGATCCGGGCGGCCACCGTCAGCGCTCCCTGCTCGCCGTGCAGGAACTGGCTGAACAGCCAGGAGGACAAGTGGTGGGACAGCTCGTCGCGCTCCGCCTGGGACAGCTTTTCCCATTGGGCCGAGCCGTAGATGGGGTTGAGGTCCTCCGGCATCCCCATCACGCTGGCCGGGTCGACCGGGATCGTCCAGTCGATCCGCTTGGCCGCGTCCCACTGCTTGTCCTTGCCCCGCTGGTACAAGCTGAGCAACCGGTCGCGGCCCTCGTCGTACTCCCAGGAGAACCGGGTGGCACCGGCCGCAGGTACATCCCAGGTCCCGGGCGGGACGGGCGTCGTGTAGTGCTCGAAGGTGCTCACGCGGGCCTCCTGGCTCCTGTCCGGCAGAGCGAGCTCCCTGCTTCATTACTAGCCAGTAATCTCCTGGTGCGCAATACTCAAAAATTGGAGCAGCACGGCCAGGGACGGGGAAATGCATGATTCCGCTTGATGCGGGGGCCGGGCTGCACCCTGTCCCCGCGCGGATGCCCTAGACCTGGAAGCGGTAGCCCATGCCGGGTTCGGTGAGTAGGTAGCGGGGCCGCGACGGTTCCGGTTCCACCTTGCGGCGGAGCTGCGCGAGATACACCCGCAGGTAGTTGCTCTCGGTCTCGTACGCGGGGCCCCATACTTCCTGCAGCAGCTGGCGCTGGGTGACCAGCCGCCCGCGGTTACGGACCAGGATCTCCAGCAGCTGCCACTCCGTCGGCGTGAGCCGGACGTCACCGCCGTCGGGCCGGGTCACCCGCTTGGCGGCCAGGTCGACTGTGAAGTCCCCGGTCGTCACCACGGGCTCATCGGGGGCCGGGGCGGCCCGGCGCACGGCGGCGCGCAGCCGGGCGAGCAGTTCGTCCATGCCGAACGGCTTGGTCACGTAATCGTCGGCGCCCGCGTCCAGGGCCGCGACCTTCTGGCTCTCCTGCCCCCAGACCGACAGCACGATGATCGGAATGGACGTCCAGCCCCGGACGCCGCTGATCACTTCGGTGCCGTCCATGTCCGGCAGGCCGAGATCGAGGATGAGCACGTCCGGGCGGTTCCGGGCGACCGCAGCCAGCCCCGAGGTGCCGTCGGCGGCGGTGCTCACCTCGTACTGGCGGGCGCTCAGGTTGATCCGCAGCGCGCGCAGAATGGACGGTTCGTCGTCGATCACCAGGACCCGGGTCACGGCCCGGCTCCGAGTACGGACCGTTCGTCGTTGCGGGCCACCGGGAGCGTGATACGGATCGTCAGGCCGCCCCCGGGGGTGTCGACCGCGGCGATGGTGCCGCCCATCGCCTCCGCGAAGCCCCTGGCCACGGCGAGGCCCAGGCCCACGCCGCCCTGCCGGTTGTCCAGCCGTTGGAACGGCTCGAAGATGCGGTCCTTGAGGCCGTCCGGCACGCCCCGGCCATGGTCCACGACCTCGAGGATTACGGTTGCGCCGGCCGGGCGGGCGCGGAGCGCCGGGGGCCGCGATGACGGTGAGTGACGCAGCGCGTTGGAGAAGATGTTGGCCAGCACCCGCTCCAGCAGGCCCGGGTCGGCGCGGACCA
This sequence comes from uncultured Actinomycetes bacterium, assembly GCA_963775825.1. Classification (GTDB taxonomy): domain Bacteria; phylum Actinomycetota; class Actinomycetes; order Streptosporangiales; family Streptosporangiaceae; genus Bog-532. The sequence continues at coordinate 51,338 of CAVZKY010000049.1, read as the reverse complement.
GGGGGACGCCGTCCGGCACCTCGATGTCCATCTGGACGGGAGCGTCCAGCCCGCGCAGCGCGACCGGCGCGACCTCATCGATCGCGGTCGGCCGCAGGAACGGTTCCAGCGAGCCGCTGTGCAGGCGGCTCAGGTCCAGCAGGTTCCCGATCAGCGCGTCCAGCCGGTCGGCGTTCTGCTCGATCGTCGCCAGCAGGTCCGCCTCGTCGGCGGCCGTCCACTGGACGTCGGTCTGCCGGAGGCTGCTGACGCTGGCCTTGATGGAGGCCAGCGGGGTACGCAGGTCGTGGCTGACCGCGGCGAGCAGAGCGGTGCGGATCCGGTTGCCCTCGGCGAGCGCTTCGGCCTGTGAGGCCTGCATGCGCAGCCGCTCGCGGTCCAGGGCGGCCGCCGTCTGGGCCCCGAAGCCGGCCAGCAGGGCCATGGTGGCCGCGGCGGTCTGGCCGTTAGTGAGCAGGGCCAGCCCGGGCCGGGGGTGAATGCGTGTGCCTTCGGTGTCCGCGCCGGTGCCTCCGCTGACCGCGACGCGTATCCAGCGCCCGGCGGTGAACTCCTGCAGCTCGGCCCGCCCGCCCAGGGTGCTGGTGAGGTGGTCCAGTACGGCCGTGGGGGTGTCCGCGCCACCTAGCACGGTCCGGGCCAGCGCGAGCAGCGAAGCGGTCTCCTCACGGCTGGACGCGGCCTGCACGGCCCGGCGGGCAGCCAGGTGAACCATGCTGCTGACCGCCACCGCGACCGTCACGAACAGCACCAGGGCCAGCAGGTTGCGCGGCTCCTGAATGGTGAACGTGTGCAGCGGCGGGGTGAGGAACCAGTTGAGCAGCAGGCTGGACCCCACGGCGGCCAGAACGGCGGGCCAGAAGCCGCCGACCACGGTGACCGTTACCACCGCGAGCAGGAACAGGAGCAGGTCGTCGGCGAGGTTCAGCCGCTGGCCGGCGGCCACCAGCAGCAGGGTCAGCAGCGGCAGGCCGGTCAGGGTCAGCAGCACCCCCAGCAGCCGGCGCTGGGGGCTGATCGCCCCGGTCCAGGCGGCGCTCTGCCGCAGCGACCGGTCCTCGGGCGGCTCGGTGAACTGCTGGGCCAGCGCCTGGAGATCACCGGCGTCCCCGGCCAGCCCGGTGCCGGCCGGGCCGGTCTCCGTCAGGCCGCTCTCCGCGGGAACGGGCCCGGCCCCGTGACCCGGCCTGCTCTTGCCGACGCCTGCGCTCACACCCTCCAGTGTGAACCGCATCGCCGGCCAGCGGAACAGCGTGCCCGCCGCGGCGCTGCCCAGGGCGGTGGCGCCGATCACAATCGCGGCGTCTGCGGCAGCCTGGCCGGTCGGCCGCAGGTCAGCGTAGGGCGGCCGGGAGAATCCGGTGACCATCAGCCAGCCCACGGCCGCCAGCGGGACGGCCGCCAGCGGTTCGGCGACCAGGGCCGTGATCCCGACCACCACCGTCGCGGCGATGAGGACTCCGGTGCCGGGCAGCCGGCCGTTGAGGGCCGCCGCCACCGTGCCCAGGACGAAGAGAGCGGCAAAGGCGGCCGGCAGCGCGTACGGTGCCGGCACCCCGCTTCGTCCCTTGCGTTGTGTCATCTCCCTGCCATTCGACCGCCGCTCCGGCCAGATCTTGCTGATCTTGATAGATCCTTAGCGTCCAGCTCACCGTTATTGACACCCCGCTAGCGGGTACCGCCAGCCCGGCCACCTAGCCTTAACATTGCCTGCCGGGGCGATCAGCCAGGCGGCGCGAGTGGACGGAACGGTCACTGGCGGGTTCCGCCTGCCGTGAGCCAGCGATGGCCGGCTTGATGGCCTGGGAGATGGAGGCGGGAGTCTAGTGGCCGTTCGTAAGGCGGCTGGTCTGGTGGGAAGGTCAGGCGACCTTCCGGAGACCTTCTCGTACTCGCTGAAGCGCCGCTTCCTTGGGCCTGCGATGGTGAACGACCAGCTCGGCGAGGAGCGGCTGTCCGTCCCGCTCGCCCTGGGCGTGCTGTCCCCGGACGGTATCTCGTCGTCGGCCTACGGCAGCGAGGAAATCCTCATCGAGCTGCTCTACAGCGGCCTCGCGATGGCGGCCTTCACGGTCCTGCTGCCGATTACCGGCGTGGTCCTGTTCGTGCTCGCCCTGGTCGTGCTGTCCTACCGCGAGGTCGTCACCGTCTACACCAAGACGGGCGGCTCCTACGTCGTGGCCCGGGACAACTTCGGGCCGCGGGTGGCGCAGATCGCGGCGGTCGCGCTGCTCATCGACTACACGGTCACGGTGGCGGTGCAGACAGCCGCGGGCGCGGCGGCCATCGTGTCCGCGTTCCCCGCCCTGGGCACGCTCTCCTTCATCAGCGTCAAACAGGTCCTGCTGGTCATCTCGGTGGCGGCGATCCTGATCATGTGCTACGGCAACCTGCGCGGGATCCGGGAGGCGGGCCGGTTCTTCGCCCTGCCGACTTACCTGTTCTCCGGCTCGGTGATCGTGATGATCCTCATCGGGCTCGGCCGGGAGGCGTTCGGCCACCTGCCGGTCATCGATCCGGCGACGCTGCACGGGACGTACTACCAGACCCAGAACAAGATGTCGCTCATCATCTCCGTGGCCCTGGTATTCACCCTGCTGCGTGCCTTCGCCAACGGCGGCTCGTCGCTGACCGGCATCGAGGCGGTGTCCAACGCGGTCAGCGCGCTGAAGCCGCCGGAGGGGCCGAACGCCCGGAAGGTGCTGGTCACCCAGGGCGTGATCCTCGCCTTCCTGGTGGGCGGCATCTCGTGGCTCGCCCACGTGCAGCACGCGACCCCATATGTGAGTGGGGCGCCGACCGTGCTGTCCCAGGAGGCGAAGCTCATCTTCGGCGGCGGCGCCGGCCGGATACTCTTCTACTTCGTCCAGTTCGCGACCGCGCTGATCTTGTTCACCGGCGGCAACACCAGCTTCAACGGATTTCCCTTCCTGGCCAGCTTCGTGGCCCAGGACGCTTTCCTGCCGCGCTGGCTGATGAAACGCGGGCACCGGCTGGTGTTCTCCAACGGCATCATCCTGCTGACCGTGGTGTCGCTGGCGCTCATCATCGCGGTCGGCGCGAATGTCAACCATCTGGTGCCGTTCTACGCGATCGGCGTGTTCACCGGGTTCTCGATGGCCGGCTTCGGGATGTCCAAGTACCACCTGACGCACAAGGAGCGGGGCTGGCGCAGGCGGCTGGTGATCAACTTCTCGGCTGGCGTGACCACCGCGTTCGTGGTGCTGATCTTCGCGGTCACCAAGTTCACCGAGGGCGCGTGGCTGGTCGTCGTGGTCGGGCCGATCCTCGTGTTCATCCTCATGCGGCTGAACCGTGAGTACCGTGTCGAGGACCAGGTCCTGGAGGACATCGGCGATCGCCGGGCCGCGGGCATCGCGCCGCGGCAGCCGAACTACACCCGCCGGGTGGTGCTGGTGTTCGTGGACAGCATGGACCTGGCCACGCTGGCGGCGCTGCGTTACGCGCGGAGCCTGCGGCCGACCTCGCTGCGCGCGGTGCACTTCGTCATCGACAGTGCCAGGGCCGAGCGGCTCCGCGACCGGTGGGTGCGGCTTGGCCAGGACATTCCGTTCGAGATGATCGACACTCCGGATCGCCGGCTCGTGCACGCGTCTCAGGAGCTGGTCCGGCACGAAGCCGAGCAGCCCGGCACCCAGGTCACCGTGGTGCTGCCGCGGCGCAGTTTCTCACCGCTGATCGGGCGGATGCTGCACGACCGGACGGCGGACAAGATCGCCGCGGCGGTGAGCCGGATCCCGAACGCGGCCGCCACCATCATCCCGTTCGACGTCGAGAGCCGGGTCCGGATCCTGGAGGAACGGCACGCGGCCCGGGCCGAGCGGGTCAACGGGACCATCGCCGCCGACGCGGCGCGGGAACGGCCGGGAGCCGGGGGAGGCCGCGAGAGCGTGGTCAGCGCACCCGCCGAGCCTCCCGAACAGCCCCTGGGAGGCAGCGGGGAGCACCCCGGGCCGGTCACGCCCGAGGTTCCCGCAGCCGCCGAGACCGGTCCGGCGCCGGGTACCGCCGGCGCACCGCGGCCCAGACCCGGAGAGCCGGCCGCCAGCGCTGGAGCCACGGGAACCCCCGGAGCCGGTACTCAGAGGCCTGCCGCTGGGGCGGACGGGCAGGCCGCCGCGCGGGTGACGCCGATCGGCTCGCTGCCCGGCCCGGGTAAGGCGACCGTCGAGGGGCGCGTCATCAGCCTGGCCGTCCGGCCCGTCGAGCAGAACTCCGTGCTCGCCTGCGAAGTGTCCGACGACACCGGCTCGCTCACCGTCCTGTTCTACGGGCGCGGGCACATACCGGGGCTGGACCGCGGCAGCCGGATTCCGGCTTCAGGGCACCGTCGGCATGCGGAACGGCAGGCCGGTGATGATCAACCCGCTCTATGAACTGCTGGGCTGATCTTCCGTTACCGCCCGGAGCCGATCAGACGAGCTCGTAGGCCGGATTGATCATGACGGGGTGGCCGTCCCGGATGCCCACCGGTCCGCGCAGCAGGACGAGTGACCCGCAGATGACGCCGGCGATGTGCGACCGGCCGTAGAACAGCGCGGTCAGATCACCCGTCGAGTCGGAGATCTCCAGGGCCAGTACCGAGTTCTGCTCGACCGGGCGGATCTCAATGGCGCGGACGCGGCCCTCTACGGCCGCCTTCCCAGGCTCGGTCAGGGAGCCGATCGGCTTGACCCCGGCGGGGGGCTTCGGCCGCTCGTAGGCTTCCACCTTCTCTTCGGCGGCCGAGGCGTCCTTGGCCTCCCGTCCCTTCACCAGGTCGCGAAGCTTGCGCACTGCGTTCTCCTCCTCCTGGGACGTTTGCTGTCCCATGGCGGTCCTGCGATCACGGCCGGGCTGTCCCCCCGGGCGACGCGGAACGGCGCCGCCATCCCCCGAAGCGGGGCGCGCTACTGCCCCGGTGCCACCGGAGCTGTCTCCCAACGGCGGCTGAGCGTTATTCGCAGCCTTGGCCACCTGCCGCTCCTGCAGCACCCGGACACGGCTGTGCACGTCATAGGGCACGATCGTGGCGGCAGAACGCGGTATCCGGCTGACCACGGCCGCGATCTTGTCCGCGGTCCGGTCGTGCAGCAGTCGGCCGAGCAGGGCCGAGTAACTGCGGCGGGGCAGGATCGTGGTCACGTTCGTCCCGGGATGTTCCGCCGCGTGCCCGACCAGCTCAGCGGCGGCCCGTGTCAGCCTCCGGTCCGGGACGTCGATGAAGTCCAGGACCACGCCGCGATTGGCGCGCGTCCAGTCCTCCCGCAGCTTCTCGGCCCGCACGTTGTCGATGACGAAATGGACGGCACGTAGGCTGGTGGGCCGCAGGCTCCGCGCGTACCGCAGGGCCGCCAGGGTGGCCAGGTCGAAACTGTCTACGAACACGAGGACCGTGCGGCGGCTGTAGTGCGGTTGCGGCGGTGGCTGGGCGCCGGTGATCGCCGCGAGCACCTGGGATTCCATCTCGTACTCGCGGTTAAGCCGCATCAGCGCCGGGACCAGGATGACAAAGAGCACCACCACCAGCCAGGCGCCCTCGGTGAACTTCACGACGCCAAAGATGGCCACCACGATGACGGTGAGCACGCCCGCCGAGAAGTTGATGATGAACCGGCGCCGCCAGCCGGCCTCCTTGCGGCGCAGGTGGTAGCGCGCCATGCCGAAGCCCGCCATGGTGAAGGCGGTGAACACGCCGATGGCGTACAGCGGCACCAGGTCGTTGACGTCCGCCTTCTTGATGATGAGCAGCGCGACCGAGGCGACCGTGAGCAGGATGATGCCGTTGGAGAACACCAGCCGGTGCCCGCGCTTGAGCAGCCACCGGGGCAGGAAGGAGTCACCCGCGACATAACTGGTCAGGAACGGGAAGCCGTTGAAGCTGGTGTTGCCGCCGGTGTAGAGGATCAGCGCGGTGGTCGCCTGCACCAGGACGAACAGCGCCTGCCCGATCCAGGTGTGCCCGAAGACGAGCTGGGCTTCCTGGGCCAGTACGGTGGGATACCCGGTCGTCCGCGGGGTCGCATGGGTCGTGTGCGCGAGCCAGGAGATGCCCGCTACCAGGATGCCCAGGATGCATCCCTCGGCCACCAGGACCTGGCGGGCGTTGCGGCCCTCCGGCGGGCGGAACGCGCCGACCGCGTCGGAGACTGCCTCGATACCGGTGAGTGAGGCGCCGCCGTTGGCGAAGGCGCGCAGCAGGGTGAAGATCATCACGCCGCTGATCAGGGCGCTGTCCCCGGCCCCGATGGTGTAGTGGTTGGTCAGCGTGTGCGGGTCGTACGGCGTCAGGTGCCCTCCGACCTCCCGGATCAGGCCCACGATGATCATCAGGATGACCGAGCCCGCGAAGAGGTAGGTGGGCACGGCGAACGCCCGCCCTGCCTCCTTGAGGCCGCGCAGGTTGCCGTAGCACATCAGCAGGATGATGCCGGCCGAAATCTCGATCTTGTAGGTGCCGACCATGGGGAATACCGAAGCAATGGCGGCGGTGCCCGCCGCGACCTGGACAGCGACCGTCACGATGTAGTCGATCAGCAGCGCCACCGCGCAGATCTGCGCGATCCGGGGCCCGAAGTTCTGCCGGGCGACGACGTAGGAGCCGCCTGGCCGGATGTAAACCATGACGATCTCGCGGTAGGACAGCACCACGAGCACCATGACCAGCAGGATCACGCCGGTCATGGGCAAGATGAGGCTGAACGCCGCGAGCCCGGCCATCGGCAGCAGGGCGATCAGGATCTCTTCGGTGCCATACGCCGAGGAGGAGATGCCGTCGGGGGACAGCACGCCCAGCGCGAGCGGCTTGGACAGCCGCTGCTCGCCGAGCTGCTCGTTGACCAGCGGCGGCCCCAGTAGCCGGCGTTTAACCGAATACCAGAAGCTCCCGGGCAGGTCGGCGCGCTGGTCGAGCACATCGACCGCCTTGCGCATGGCCACAGCTCGGTGCCTTTCCCGTCTTCGCAGTCTGACCTGGCCTTCATACCACCCGCCCGAACGGCACGGAACAGGAGCAAGCCGGCCAGCGCAGTACGGCGGTGGCCGGAGGGCTACCCAGCCGGGGACCGGGTATACGTCGAGGCGGTCGGGCGCCAGATGCCATGTCCGGTGGATGATGGAGCCGAGGTGGTCATCTTCCGTTCATCTCGAGATGACATTGTCAGATGCCATCGGCGCCTGCCGCCCCGAAGCGCGCCGTGGAAGGCAGCCTGCCGTCCCGGGACCGGCATGATGCGGCGGCCGGGCGGCAGACCACTTATCGTGCCAAGGGCCAAGGCGAGGAGCGGGCGCGCTCATGACGACAACGCCATCCGCAGCACCGGAGCCAGCGACGCAGCGTGACATTCTGCGCCTTTCCGAACTGCTCAAACGGCCGCTCGTGGACCGCAGCGGGGAGCCGATCGGGCGGCTGTCCGACGTCATTGCCCGTCTCCGCGGTGATGACTACCCGCTGGTCACCGGTCTGGTCGCCACGGTCGGCGGCCGTGAGGTCTACGTGCCTATCGAGCAGGTCGGGGGCTCCGACGGCGAGGCCCTGCGGCTGACCAGCGACCGGCTGGATCTTCGGCATTTCGAGCGGCGTCCCGGTGAGGTGCTGCTGAAACGCGACGTGCTCGGTCACCGGCTCATCGATGTGGAGACCGCACGCCTGGTCCGGGCGGCCGACGTCGAGCTGGAACGCCGCAACGGTGAGCGGGTGGTGGTGGGCGTGGATACGCGCCGCAGGCCGCCGCGGCTGCTCAGGGCCCTCCCGCTGGGCAGGTCCGGGCCGTCCGGCGCGGACCCGGTGCGGTTCCGGGACTGGAAGGCGTTCGAGCCGCTGATCGGGCACACCGGCAGCGCGCTGCTGCGTGGCCCGTTCGGTCGCATCAGGAGGCTCAAGCCGGCCCAGATCGCCGACCTGCTGGAGGACGCGTCGAAGGAGGAGCAGACCGAGATCCTCGGGCAGGTGCACGAGGACCCCGAGCTGGAGGCGGACGTCTTCGAGGAACTCGACGAGGATCGGGCCTCCCGGCTGCTCGGCGCACGCACGGACGAAGAGATCGCCGAGGTCCTGAGCCGGATGCGGCCCGACGACGCGGCCGACGCGATCGCTGAGCTGCCGCAGAACCGGCGGCAGCCGGTCATCGATCTGCTGCCGCCGGGGGTCCGCACCAAGGTACTGACCCTGATGGGCTTCAATCCGGCCAGCGCCGGCGGCCTGATGGGGGTCGATTTCCTGGCGCTGCCATCCGATGCGTCGGTAGCGGAGGCCATTGCCGCCGTGGGTACCGCCACCACGCTGCAGCCGGAGGCGCTGACCAGCGTGCACGCCGTGGACGGCCACAGCCGCCTGCGCGGCGTGGCCAAGCTCGTCGCCCTGCTGCAGGCGGACCGGGGGAGCCGCCTCATCGACGTGTGCGACACGGACCCGGTGCGGGTCGGTGCCGACACCGACGTCGTCGACGTCGCCGTGCTGATGACCGACTACAACCTGATCACCATCCCGGTGCTGGACGAGGAGGGCAGGATCGCCGGCCTGATCACGGTCGACGACGTGCTCGAGGTCACGCTGCCCGACGACTGGCGCCGCCGGGAGACAGCTCAGCCACCATCGGCCCCGCAACTGAACGCCCCGCACGAGATCGCGCCGCACAAGGACGCCGGCCCCGGCCACGCCCCGCCGGGAGGCGCCCAGTCCGGGAACGCCCAGTCCGGGAACGCCCAGTGACCCTGAGGGCACCATGACTTCCGACCGCAAGGACGCTCCATCGGCTCAGCCGGGCCCGTCATCCTCCCCTCATGCCGCGCCGTCCGTGTCCGGTCCCGTCTCCCCTCGTCCCGCGCCGGCCGCGTCCGGTCCCACGGTCTCGCCCGCAGCCGCTCCGGCGGACACTCCCGGACCGGCCCCCCCGGCCCCGCCCGCGTCCGGGCCACCCGCCCCGCCAGGATCGAGCGCCCCGGTCCCGCCTTCCGCCGGCCCCCCCGCCCCGGCGGTCCCCCGCCCCGAGCCGCCCCGCCGCCCGGACCCGCGGCTGCAGAGCGCCGTCCTCGATCAGGCCCATCTGGGGGACATCGAGGGCGCGCTCGGCCGGATCCGGGTCGGCGACGACTCGCAGCGCACCCTGCGCCGGCGCCTGCTCACGTTCCTCGCCATCGTCGGGCCGGGCCTGATCGTGATGGTAGGCGACAACGACGCCGGCGGCGTCTCCACCTACGCGCAGGCCGGCCAGGACTACGGCTACAGCTTGCTGTGGACCCTGCTGCTGCTGATCCCGGTCCTGATCGTCAACCAGGAAATGGTCGTGCGGCTCGGCGCGGTCACCGGCGTCGGGCACGCGCGGCTGATCAACGAGCGGTTCGGCCGGTTCTGGGGCTGGTTCAGTGTCGGCGACCTGTTCATCCTCAACTTCCTGACCATCGTCACCGAGTTCATCGGTGTGTCCCTCGCGCTCCGGTATTTCGGCGTCAGTCCCTACATCTCCGTGCCGATAGCCGGGCTGGTGCTGATTGTGATCATCGCGACCGGTAGTTTCCGGCGGTGGGAACGGGCCATGTTCCTGTTCATCGCCGTGAGTATCGTCATGTTCCCGATGGCCTTGATGTCCCACCCGCGGTGGGGCTCAATCGGCTATCACTTCGTGGTGCCGGGGGTCCAGGGCGGCGTGACCTCCAACGCGGTGCTGCTCATCATCGCGATCGTCGGGACGACCGTCGCGCCGTGGCAGCTGTTCTTCCAGCAGTCCAACGTGATCGACAAGCGCATCACGCCGCGATTCATCCCGTATGAACGAGCCGACACCACGCTCGGCGCGTTCGTGGTGATCATCGGCGCGACGGCGATTCTCGTCACGGCCGTCTTCGCGGTCCGGGGTACGCATCTGGCCGGGCACTTTACGGACGCTCTTGGCGTCGCCAACGCGCTTGCGCATTATCACAGCCGGGTGCTCGGCGCCCTCTTCGCGATCGTGCTGCTGGATGCCAGCATCATCGGCGCCGCAGCGGTGACCCTCTCCACCAGCTATGCCTTTGGCGACGTGTTCGGGATAAAGCACTCGCTGCACCGCAGCTTCAAGGACGCCCGGCCCTTCTACGCCACCTACACCGGGATGATCGTCGCGGCCGCGGGCGTTGTTCTCATTCCCGGCGCGCCGCTGGGGCTGCTCACCACCGCGGTTCAGGCCCTGGCCGGCATCCTGCTGCCCAGTGCGAGTGTCTTCCTGCTGCTGCTGTGCAACGACCGCGAGGTGCTCGGCCCCTGGCTGAACCCCCGCTGGCTCAACATCCTGGCCAGCTTCATCATCGGGGTGCTGCTGATCCTGTCCGGCACGCTCGTGGTGACCACGCTGTTCTCGAATCTCAATGCGGCCCGGACGGCTGTCTGGATTGCCGTGGGCCTGGTAGCGACCGTCCTGGCCCTCGGGGCAGGGTTCTGGCTCACCCGCTCCCGGCGGTCGCCGAAGCGGCCCCACCCGAAGCAGACGATGAGCGAAGCCGAGCGGATGAACTGGCGCATGCCGCCGCTGGCGCTGCTGAAGCCGGTGGAGTGGTCCACGGGACGGAAGACGGCGATGTTGCTGCTGCGCAGTTATCTCATCGTTTCCGTCCTCCTGCTCATCGTCAAAGCCATCGAGCTCGGGGGCGGCTTCAAGAGCTGAGCGGCCGCACCCGCCCGAGGGACCGGACCGGGAATCTGTGTGGCGCAGCCAACGTTCAGCTAATTTGGAAGCCCGCCTGACCGCGGGCTATCGTGTGGTGCCGAGCGGAGGAGGTGAGGGCCGTGCCAGACGGCAGTCATAGTTGCAGCTGCAGCAAAAGCGAACCTCACCCATTCGCGCATGTCTCGCAGCGCTGACCGCGTCGCCACCTGACGCATTTCCGGTCGCCACCGCGCCGTTTCCCGAACCGAGTGCCGGGCCCGCCGCTTACCGCGGCGGCCGTCCCATGCCTGCACTTTTTCTGTCTTGATGCATGGTGGCCTGCCACCTCGGTCAGCGAGGTCTGATACGCGCTACCGGATACCCCACGGGGTAGATCGGGAGATGTGTCATGGCAAACTTCTTCAGCTTCGGCTCCTGGTCCCAGCGTCGTGCCGCGCTCCGGCAGGCCGGGACCGCCACCGGCACGGCGGTGCAGGACCCGGCCCACGTAGGCGACATCCACGGCGCGTTCGGCACCGTCCGGGCCGCCGACCTCGACCGCTCGCCCAGCTGGCCGCGCCGGCTCCGGTACCTGCTGGCCATCATGGGTCCCGGGCTGATCGTGATGGTCGGCGACAACGACGCCGGCGGCGTGGCCACCTACGCGCAGGCGGGGCAGGACTACGGCACCCGGCTGCTGTGGGTCCTCGCCCTCCTCATCCCGGTGCTGATCGTCAACCAGGAGATGGTGGTGCGGCTCGGGGCGGTGACCGGTGTCGGGCACGCGCGGCTCATCCACGAGCGGTTCGGCCGGTTCTGGGCCGCCTTCTCCATCGGCGACCTCGTTCTGGTCAATGGGCTCACGATCGTGACCGAATTCATCGGCGTCGCGCTCGCCGGGAGTTATTTCGGCATTCCCCGCTGGCTCAGCGTGGCGGGGGCGGCGGCTCTCCTGGTGGCATTCACCGTCAGCGGCAGCTTCCGCAGCTGGGAGCGCTGGATGTACGTGCTGATCGCTGTCAACGTGGTCATGCTGCCGCTGATCTTCCTCACCCACCCGCGCCCCGCGCAGATGGTGCACAACGTCGTCGTGCCCGGCTTCCCCGGCGGGCTGAACTCGGGTGTGCTCCTGCTCGTCATCGCCATCATCGGCACCACGGTGGCGCCCTGGCAGCTGTTCTTCCAGCAGTCCAACGTGGTGGACAAGCGGATCACGCCGCGCTGGATCAGCTACGAGCGCGCCGACACGGTGATCGGCTCGTTCGTGGTCGTCATTGGGGCGGCCCTGCTGATCGGCATCGCCGCCTTCGGCTTGGGCGGCACCGTCCTGCACGGTCACTTCACCGACGCGGGCGGCGTCGCCGCCGGGCTCGGCCACGCGGTCGGGCACGGCGCCGGGGCCCTGTTCGCGGTGCTGCTGCTCGACGCGTCGCTGATCGGCGCCGCGGCGGTCACCCTCGCCACCTCCTACGCGCTGGGGGACATCGCCGGCGCCCGGCACTCGCTGCACCGGAGCATCAAGGAGGCACCGGTCTTCTATGGCTGCTACGCGTTCTTCCTCGCCGTCGCGGCCACGGTCGTGCTCATTCCCGGCGCCCCGCTCGGGCTCATCACCGAGGGGGTGCAGGCGCTAGCCGGCGTGCTGCTACCGTCCGCGGCGGTGTTCCTGGTCCTGCTCTGCAACGACAAGGACGTACTCGGGCCGTGGGTCAACCGGCCGTGGCTGAATGCCGTGGCCGGGGTGATCATCGGCGTACTGGTGCTGCTGTCGCTGGTGCTGACCGCCGCGACGCTGTTCCCGTCGCTGACCGGCGGGCAGCTCACCGCGCTCGTGGCCAGCGCGGCGGGTGCGGGACTGGCCGGCACGGCGGCCTGGGCCGTCACGCGCTGGCGTGCCCGCCAGGCCGGGCTGCCCGACGACCCCGAGGGGGAGCTGGACACCGGGGTGGTGCTGGAGGCTGAGCGGCTCACCTGGCGCATGCCGCCGCTGTCCGAGCTGCCCCGGCCGCGCTGGTCACCGGGGCGCCGGCTCGGCATGCTCGCCCTGCGAGGCTATCTGGTCATCGCCGTGGGCCTGGTGATCGTCAAGATCGTCGAGCTGTCGGCCGCGCACTGAGCGTGCCGGGCCCGGAACCTGGGATGACCGCCAGACGTCCAACTCGCAGTGAACACTGCGAGAGGGGGCTCATGACGTTCTCGCTGCTGCCCGCGGCCCCCGTGCTGCTGGCCGTAGGGCTGATCGCGGGGTGCTCCGGGCTCGGCGGGACCGGAGCGGCCACGGCGGGCGGGCGGCGGCTGCCGCCGCGACATCGCCAGACCCGGCCGGTTCCGCGGCCGCCGCCGCGTCCGGCGCCCCGGAACCGTCAGGGGCGGCTGGAACGGCTGGGGCACCGGCCCAGCCTGGCTGTGCGCGCTGGCCGGCCGGATCGGCCGGGCCGGTCCTGCTCGTCACCGCCGCCAGCGGTGGCAAGACCTACTGCGTCCGCACCGGGCAGGTGGTGCGGGTGCCGCTGTCCGGCCCCGCTGCCCTGCCGGGTGGATCGGAGCCGCCCCGGCTGACCGGAGATGCCCTCGCCGCAGCGCCGGCGCACCTGCTTCGGACGCCCGCGGTGACCTACACCGCCGTACGGCCCGGCACTGCGGTCCTCACCATCGTTGGGCTGCCATGCCGTGTGATCCGGCCGGCCCAGGGCGCAGCGGCCTCAGCCCGGCGCGGGGCGCTGGCCCGGGCGGCGTCCGGCCCGGCCGAGGAGACCGCTTACCGTGCGTGGTCCGTTCCGGTGGCGGGGGCCGCACGAGCTGCGCCGGTCGGCGGGACACCGGACGGCACCGAATGCGGGACGCAGCAGGCGCTGCGGGTGTCTATCGTCGTGCGGTAGCTGACCGTATCCAGGCCCGGTCCGGCTGGGCAGCCGCCGGTAAGGCGCACATCACCGCGTCAGGGAGCGCTGGCACACGCGCTGGCACCACGGCTGGGAGTTGCCGCCGCGGCCGTGCCCAGGCGGCCGTGGTACCCGCCAGGGGCGGCGGGATGCGAGACTGGGCCGGTGAAGGATGCCACCCCGCGGTTCCGCCGCATTCTTGATGACCTGCCCGGTTATATGCCGGGGGCGGCCCCGGCGGGCGGCCGGTCGTTCAAGCTCTCGTCTAACGAGTGCCCGTTCGGCCCGCTGCCGTCAGTCAGCCGGGTGATCGCCGAAGCCGCCCAGAGCGTCAATCGGTACCCGGATAACGGCGCGGAACTGCTGACCGCGGCGATCGCCGAGCGGTTCACCGTGCCGCCGGACCACGTCGCGGTGGGCTGCGGTTCCGTCGGGGTGGCCCAGCAGCTGCTTGAGGCCGTGGGCGAGCCGGGGGCTGAGATCATCTACGCCTGGCGGTCCTTCGAGGCCTACCCGATCCTCGCCGACCTGGCCGCGGCCACCTCCGTGCGCGTCCCGCTGCGCGATGAGGCACATGACCTACCGGCCATGGCGGAGGCGATCACGCCCCGCACCCGCCTTATCTTCGTCTGCAACCCGAACAACCCCACGGGCACGGTGGCGCACGCCAGCGAGCTGGCCGGATTCCTCGATCGCGTCCCGGCCGACTGCCTGGTCGTCCTGGATGAGGCCTACCGGGAGTACATCCGTGACGAGTCCGTCCCGGACGGGCTGGACCTGTATCGGGACCGGCCGAATGTCGCCGTCCTGCGCACGTTTTCCAAGGCCTACGGCCTGGCCGGGCTGCGGGTCGGCTTCATGATCGCGCACGCGCCGGTGGCCCAGGCCGTGCGCAAGACGATGCTGCCGTTCTCGGTCAACAGCATCGCCCAGGCGGCCGCGGTCGCTTCCCTGGGGGCCGAAGGGGAGCTGCTCGAGCGCGTCGAGGCGACGGTCAAGGAGCGGACCCGGGTGCGCGAGGCGCTGCTCGCCGACGGCTGGACGGTGCCGCCGACCGAGGCGAACTTTGTCTGGCTGCCCCTGCGGGAGGCTACGGTGGACTTCGCGGCGATCTGTGCCCGATCCGGGGTCAGCATCCGGCCGTTCGCCGGGGAGGGGACCAGGGTCTCGATCGGCGAGCCCGAGGCCAACGACCTGTTCCTCGCGGTGGCGCGCAGCTATCCGCACCGCAGCTGACCGGGCCGGGTCAAGGCCCGGTCAGAGTGAGCGCGACGGCTCCAGCTCCTCCAGCTTCTCGGTGATCAGCCGGTAGAACTGGCGGGGCCGTCCCGGCTGGGCGGCGCGGCTCGGCGGCAGCGGCCACGCCAGGCCCTCGTCGACCAGGCTGCGCAGTAGCCGCCGGGCGGTTCGCGATGTGACCCCGAGCAGGCGGCCGGCCGTTTCGGCGTCGACGACCAGCGCCGTCTCCGACCCTTCGAGCCGTCCGGCGAGCCGGGCGAGTGTCTCGATGCCCCGCGAGGGCGTGCGCAGCCCCGCCGGGCTGGCCCGGCGGGGTGGCGGGACCAGCGGCTGGCCTTCCCGGGACGGTACGGTTCCCGGGCCGGCTCCCGCCGACCGCGACCGGATGAGTGCGGTCCGCGCGTGCGTTTCGGCCTCCTGAACGGTCCGCCCCATCCCCACGCCGACCTCGATCGTGATGCCCAGCTCGGCGCGGGCCCGGTCGGTGAACGGAAGCTGGCTGAAGTCACCCGTCACGGCGGCGAGTGACCCCCTGGTCGCCACGACCAGGAAGGAATGATCATCGGCCTGGGTGACCAGCGCCTGGATGCGCTGCGCCTCGCTGGCCAGGAACCGGTGCACGCTCAGGCGTAGCTCGTCCCGCGCGTACCGGGACAGGGCGCGCCGGGCGCCCTCTCGCAGCCGTGGCACCTCGACGGCCACCAATGCGAGCTGAGCCGCTTCGAGCCGGTGATGGCCGCCAAGCAGGACAGCGTTCCAGACCGCCATCCGGATGGCCTCGTCCGTGGGCCGGATGCTTATCACCGGGACGCCCGCGCGGGCCAGCCGTCGGCTCACCGACTCCAGGCAGGTCAGTGCGACCGACGTCTCGCCCATGCGCCAGAGCCGCTCGTGGAAGGCCGCCAGGGCGGCCGGGCTGGCCGCGTCCTGGCGCAGCCGTACGCTGTCCGACGGCACGTTGAGCTCGGTGTAGGCCTCCTCGACCGGGCTGCGGCTCAGCACGTCCACGCTGATCCGCTCGATGTCGTGGCCCTGGATCCGGGCCCGCAGCAGCGCCGCGTACAGGGCTCCGCCGTCGAGGCGGACGTAGGTGGACGGCACCGAGATCACGCCGGCCCGGCGTGCGTACTCGAACGGCACGGGGCTGGCGAACAGGCACACATCGATGGCCGCGCCCAGCCGGGCGACCTTTTCCGGCGCTTCGCGTTCCCGCCGGTACGCGGCGGCGATCAGCCGCCGCGGCAACGTGCCGCCGACGAGCTGGCGCGGATCCTCGCGCGGCCAGGCCAGCGATCCTCCGGAGCCTGCCAAACCGGTGGGGGCGCCCTGTTCCGCGAGGGGCTCGGCCGTCTCCAGCCGGGAGGGTCCCGGTCCCGCCCCTTCGGTACGCACCAGCCCGGCCGGCTGGCCCTGGGCCGGCGCTCCAGGCTGGCTGGCCGCCGGGTTCGGCGCCGGCATGGCGCCGAAAGCCTCGTCCCGAGCAGCCGCACCAGACAGCATGATGCGCTCCACCAGGTCGTAGGGTCCTACGACGCCGATAATGAGCTCGCTGGGCAGGTGCCTCCTCGCGGTCACTGCCCTTTTCCCCCGTAGGCTGTTAACCCGAGGCTGCCTGTACGATCGCTAATGACCTGCACCTTAGACGTTCACCCCATCCGCATCCGGTAGCTAAATGCCCGCCGTATCCCGCACAACCGTGCATCTCGTCGCCCTGGGTATATGCCAGTCAGTACTTTTCGTAACTCATCCGGCTCAATTTGTGAAGAGCCGCCCGAGGCCGAAAATAATCACCTTGCACCGGCCTAAAACCGGTTTACCGTCGGCTACGTCCCGTATTGACCCCGTAGCCGGCGATCGTGCGCCCGTCCGGTGCGGTTATACCGAGGGGGCCTGTTCCACCGTGATGTCGGCGCCGAGCGTGGTGAGCCGCTGGGCCAGCGACGCATGCCCGCGGTCTATCACGTAGCCCGGCGCCACCACCGTCTCGCCCTCGGCGATCAGGCCGGCCAGGATCAGGGCGACACCGGTGCGCAGCTCGTGGGCCACCACCTCGGCTCCGTGCAAGGTATTCGGGCCGTGCACGATGGCCACGTTCCCGTCCACTTCGACCTTCGCGCCCATCTTGTTGAGCTCGCCCACGAGGGTGTAGCGCCCGTCGAAGATGGTCTCGCGGATGTAGCTCGACCCCTCGGCGAGACAGCCGAGCGCCATGATGGGTGACTGGAGGTCGGTCGCGAAGCCGGGATACGGCGAGGTGATGACATTGATCGGCCGCAGCGGATTGGTCCGCCGGACCTGGAGCACCGCACCCTGCGTGGAGAACTCCACGCCCATCTGCTCCAGCTTCCACCGCACGACCCCGAAGTGCTCGAGCGAGCCGCCCACCAGGTTCAGTTCGCCACCGGTGATCGCCGCGGCCATGGCGAAAACGCCCGCGTCGATCCGGTCCGGCATCACCGTGTGCTCGACGGCCGCCAGCTCGCTGACCCCTTCCACGGTCACGAAGCCGGTGCCGCCGCCCGTGATCCGCGCGCCCATCTTGGTCAGGAAGGCGATGACGTCGAGCACCTCCGGCTCCTGGGCCGCGTTGTCGATGATGGTGGTGCCCGGCGCGAGCGAGGCGGCCATGATCAGGTTCTCGGTCCCGGTATGGGACGGGGTGTCCAGGTACAAGTGGGCCCCGCGCAGCCCGCCCGAGCCGGCCTTGATGTGGATGACCGATTCGCCCTCGTCAACCACGGCGCCGAGCCGGGCAAAACCGCGGTAGTGGAAGTCCAGGTTGCGGTCACCGAGGTTGCATCCGCCGATGCCCTCTATCACGGCCTCACCGAGACGGTGCAGCAGGGCCGGAACGAACAGCACTGAGCCGCGGAACCGCCGGGCGATCTCGGCTGGCAGCACCGGGCTGTTCAGCCGGGAGGCGTCGACCACCAGGGTCCGCTCCGACTCGTGGAACTCCACGATGGCCCCGACCGCCTGCGCCAGCTCGACGGCACGCCGCACATCTTCAATGGGCGGCACGTTCCGCAGGACCGTACGGCCCTTGGAGGCGAGAAGCGACGCCGCGATCATCTTGAGCGCGGCGTTCTTCGCGCCCTGTACGAAAACGGTGCCGTGCAGCGGCGTTCCGCCCCGTACGCGGTAACGGGTCTCAGTGCCCATCGTCATATGGATGCAACTCCTGTCGAGGGGTGGTGAATGAAACCGGCACATGGCCGGGTACAGTCCGGGCTCGCGGGCGGGCCGTGCGGTCGTCCTGCCGGGCGCGGGGACGATCGAAACCATGGCGGGCCCCCCGCGCCAAGGCGCTGCCCAGTATTCCATTAGCCCCGGGCCAGAGCGGAGGCTTGACACGATTTGCTGTCATGTCAGCCCCTCCAGCCGGAAAAACACCGGCCCCAGACGCGCCACATAGCGCTCGGGGCGACACGCTTCGTCGAGCCGCGCCTCGTCGATCGCCTGCCCGCGGGCGGCGGCCTCCTTGCGCAGCGCATCCCGGAACGGGACGCCCTCGTTCCAGGTTTCCATCGCTGCCGCCTGGACCAGGGCGTACGCCTCCTCGCGGGCCAGACCGGATGCGACCAGCTCGAGCAGCGCCGCCGAGGAGTAGATGAGGCCGCCGGTGGCGTCCAGGTTGGCCCGCATCCGCCTCGCGTCGACCACCAGCCCTTCGACCAGACCGGTCGTCAGGTGCAGCAGGTAATCGACGGCGATCGCCGCGTCGGGCAGCGCGATCCGCTCCACGCTGGAGTGCGAGATGTCACGCTCGTGCCACAGCGGGATGCCTTCCATCACCGGGGTGACGTAACCGCGCACCACCCGGGCCAGCCCGCAGATCCGCTCGGAGCGGATCGGGTTCTTTTTGTGCGGCATGGCCGAGGAGCCCTTCTGGCCCCGGCCGAAAGGCTCGGACAGCTCGCGGACCTCGGTGCGCTGGCTATGCCGGACCTCCAGCGCCACCGCCTCGCACACGGTCGCGGCCAGGGCCAGGGCGCTGACCCATTCGGCGATCCCGTCGCGCATCACGACCTGGGTAGCGACGTCCGCCGGCCGCAGGCCGAGCTCCGGCATGACCGCCGCCTCAACCTCGGGGGCGATGTTGGAGTAGTTGCCTACCGGGCCGGACAGCTTCCCTACCGCCACGGCGTCGCGCGCCCGGCGGATGCGGTCGCGGGCGCGCGCGGCCGCGAAGGCGAAGTCCGCCACCCGGTGGCCCCACACGTCCGGCTCGGCGTGGATCCCGTGCGTCCGCCCCGGCCGCAGCGTGGCCCGGTGCGCCAGCGCGTGCTCGCGCAGCGCAGCCACCAGGGCGGTGGACTTGGCCAGCAGGATGTCGGTCGCCTCGGTGAGCTGCACGGCCAGCGCGGTGTCCACCAGATCCAACGACGTCATCCCGAAGTGGACCCAGGCGGCGGCGCTGCGCGGGGAGGTGTTGTCAGCCCAGGCGGTCAGGAAGGCGATCACGTCGTGGTCAGTGACCGCTTCGACCGCGGTGACCGCCTCGGGGGTGGGCGGTGCCGCCGCACGTACCGGGGGGACGCTGTCGGCCGGGACGGTCCCGGCCCGGGCGTTGGCCTCGAGGAC
The DNA here is from genome assembly GCA_963775825.1 of uncultured Actinomycetes bacterium. Classification (GTDB taxonomy): domain Bacteria; phylum Actinomycetota; class Actinomycetes; order Streptosporangiales; family Streptosporangiaceae; genus Bog-532. Next base: position 32,014 of record CAVZKY010000049.1, on the reverse strand, counting down.
CAGCGTCTCGACCCGGCACCAGAGCTCGTACTTGTGCGCCTCGCTCCAGACGTGGCCCATTTCGGGAAGCGTGTACCGGCTGATCACGTTCCGTTCGCCCCTTCCCCGCGCATGCCCCTGGCCGTCTCGGCACCGCTGCCGGCGCCGTTGCGTTCTGAGGCGCGGGCCGCGGCTGCGGCGATGTCGGTGCGCCACCAGCCGCCGCGTAGCTGAATTTTGCCGGCCGCTTCGTAGGCGGCGGCACGGGCGGCTGCGATATTTCCGCCCGTGCCGACCACGTCCAGAACCCGGCCGCCGCTGGACCGTAGTACGCCGTCGGTCCCACTGGCCGTGCCAGCCTGCAGGACATACGCACCGGGCACGCTCATGGATTGATCCAGGCCGCTGATGACGTCCCCGGTCACCGGCCGCCCGGGGTAGCCCTCGGCGGCGATGACCACCGTCACCGCCGCGCCCGGTCGCCAGCGCAGCGCGGCCAGCCCGGCGAGGTCGCCGGTGGCCGCTGCGTACAGCAGGCCGCCCAGCGGCGTCTCCAGCCGGTCCAGGACCACCTGGGTCTCCGGATCGCCAAAGCGGGCGTTGAATTCGACCACCTTGACGCCTGCTGCGGTGAGGCTCAGGCCCGCGTACAGCAGCCCCTGGTACGGGGCTCCGCGCCGGCGCAAGGCGTCCACCGCCGGTAGCACGACCGAGGCCATGACCTCGTTGGTCAGGCCGGCCGGGGCCCATGGGAGCGGGGTGTAGGCGCCCATGCCGCCGGTATTGGGGCCGAGATCGCCGTCGCGCGCCCGCTTGAAGTCCTGGGCCGGGATCAGCGGCACGGCCGCGCACCCGTCGCAGACCGCGAACAGCGACACCTCGGGGCCGTCGAGGAACTCCTCGATGACGACCTTGGCCGCTGACCGGGCGTGCGCGCGGGCGGCCTCGGCGTCCGTGGTGACGAGCACGCCCTTTCCGGCCGCCAGGCCGTCATCCTTCACCACGTACGGCGGCCCGAACTGCTCCAGGGCCGCGTCCGCTTGCGCAGCCGTCACGCAGGTCCGTGCGGCGGCAGTCGGGATGCCGGCCTCGGCCATGATCTCCTTGGCGAACGTCTTGGAGCCCTCGATCATGGCCGCGGCGGCGCCCGGCCCGAAGCACGGGACCCCGAGGTCGCGCACCGCGTCGGCGGCACCGGCCACCAGAGGTGCCTCTGGCCCGATCACCACCAGGTCGGCAGCGAGTTTCCGGGTCAGCGCGGCGATATCTGCCGGATCCGACGCGGCGACCGGGGCGGTGTCCGCCAACGCTGCGATCCCCGGGTTGCCCGGCGCGGCGTGCAGGCCGGTCACGGCCGGATCCTGGGCGAGCGCACGTACGATGGCGTGCTCCCGGCCCCCGGAACCGATCACTAGAACGCGCACGGCGAGCCTACCGGCCACTTTCCGGCCGCTGGCGGCCCACCCGACGGTGCCGCATCAGATCAGGTCACTGATCTGCAGGGTCTGGTCGCGGCGGGGGCCGACTCCCACCGCGCAGACCGGGGCGCCGATCATTTCCTCGATGGCCTGCACGTAGCGCTGCGCGTTCGGCGGCAGGTCAGGGAAGGACTGGGCCTGCGAGATGTCCTCCCACCAGCCGTCCAGGTACTCATACACCGGGCGCGCATGGTGGAACTCGGTCTGCGTGGTGGGCAGTTCGCTGCAGCGCTTGCCGTCGACTTCGTACGCCACGCACACCGGCACCTTGTCCAGGCTGGACAGCACGTCCAGCTTGGTGAGGAAGTAGTCCGTGATGCCGTTCACCCGGGTCGAATAGCGGGCGACAACCGTGTCGAACCAGCCGGTGCGGCGGGGCCGGCCGGTCGTGACGCCATACTCCCCGCCGGTCTTGCGCAGCCACTCACCCTGCTCGTCGGTCAGTTCGGTGGGGAAGGGGCCGGCGCCGACCCGGGTGGTGTATGCCTTGACGACCCCGATGACCTTCGTGATCCGGGTGGGGCCGATACCCGACCCGGCGCACGCGCCGCCCGCGGTCGGCGAGGACGACGTGACGAACGGGTAGGTGCCGTGGTCGACGTCGAGCATGGTCGCCTGGGCCCCCTCGAGCAGCACGACGCGGTCCTCGTCCAGGGCCTGGCCGAGGACCAGGCCGGTGTCCGCGACATACGGGCGCAGCCGCTCGCCGTAGCCGATGTACTCGTCGGCGATCGGGCCCGGCTCGATGGCGCGGCGGTTGTAGATCTTGGTCAGCAGCTGGTTCTTCTCGCGCAGCACCAGTTCCAGCTTCTGCCGGAAAATGCCGGGATCGAAGAGGTCCTGGACGCGGATCCCGACCCGGGCGATCTTGTCGCCGTAGGTGGGCCCGATCCCGCGGCCGGTGGTACCGATCCGGGCGCTGCCCAGATAGCGTTCCGTCACCCTGTCGAGGGCGCGGTGGTAAGGCATAATCAGGTGGGCGTTGGCCGAGATCAGCAGCTTGACGCAGGATACGCCGCGGGCCTGCAGGGCGTCGATCTCCTCCAGCAGGACGCGCGGATCCACCACGACGCCGTTGCCGATGACGGGCACGACGCCGGGCGAGATGACCCCGGACGGGAGCATATGCAGGGCGTAGCTCTCATCACCGACGACCACGGTGTGACCCGCGTTGTTGCCGCCCTGGTACCGGACGACGTAATGGACCCGGTTGCCGAGCAGGTCGGTCGCCTTGCCCTTACCTTCGTCGCCCCACTGGGCGCCGACGAGCACAATGGCCGGCATGGGGCTGTCCCTTCTGGATAGGCACTGCGAAGCCCCTGGTGGCGCTGCACGTCGGCGCTATGCAAGTCGGGACACGACACTGCGGCCCAGGGGCTCTTACCCATCGACATTACCCTGTGTTTACTCAGGAGGACGACCCCTGGGACCCCCGCCGCGCTGTATTGGCCCTGGGGCCACCCCCCGGAACCCCGCTGCGCTGTGCTGGCCTGGGGGGCGACCCCCCTGGAACCCCCCGCTGCGCTGTGCTGGCCTGGGGGGCGAACCCCCCTGGAACCCCCCGCTGCGCTTCGCGCCCCGCTGGGGTGCTCGCCGTAGCACCGCCGCTCACCGGGCCGGAGGCCCGGTTCGCTAGGCGGTCGGAGCTTCGCTCCGGCACGGTCCGTAACCCGCGTCCGGTGCTGTCCGCGAGTACCTCTGCGGCTTCGGGGCTGCTCTCGGCCAGGAACTGGCGGCAGCGTGCCGCCTCGTCGTCCTCACCGATCACGGCGGCGGCGGACCCGAGCATGTGCAGGGACCGGAGGAAGCCGCGGTTAGGCTCGTGCGCCCAGGGCACCGGGCCGTTACCGCGCCAGCCCGCCCGGCGAAGCTGGTCGAGCCCGCGGTGGTACCCGGTCCGGGCGTAGGCGTACGCGGCAACGGCCTCGCCGTTGCCGAACGCCCGCTCTGCCAGCGCGGCCCAGGCGGCCGAGGACGCTGGGAAGCGGGCCGCGACATCGGTCGGGTCCTGGCCCGACCGGAGCGCCTCGTCCGCCTCGGGGTCGGCGGGGAGATAGGTCGCCCCGGGCCCGGCGCTGAGACCGGGCCCGGCGAGCAGGTTCTTGGGATCCATGCGGCTCCTATAGCAGTTCAGGCCATGTGGTGGCCGACGGACAGCAGGTCCTCGCAGGCGTGCACGACACGGTCGGCCATACCCTGCTCGCCCGCCTTGCCCCAGGCCCGCGGGTCGTAGTCCTTCTTCCGGCCGACGTCGCCGTCCACCTTCAGCACGCCGTCGTACTTGGTAAGCATGTGGCCCGCGATCGGCCGGGTGAAGGCGTATTGCGTGTCGGTGTCGACGTTCATCTTCACCACGCCGTAGGAGATGGCCTCGCGGATCTCCTCCAGTGCCGAGCCGGACCCGCCGTGGAAGACCAGGTTGAACGGCTTCTCCCGGCCGTACTTGGCCCCGACCGCCTCCTGGATCTCCTTGAGCACCGGGGGCCGCAGCTTGACGTGGCCGGGCTTGTAGACCCCGTGCACGTTGCCAAACGTAGCGGCCAGTATGTACCGGCCGCGCTCACCGAGGCCGAGCCGCTCGGCCACGGCAAGCGCGTCGTCTGGGGTGCTGTACAGCTTTTCGTTTATTTCCCCGACCACGCCGTCTTCCTCGCCGCCGACCACGCCGATCTCCATCTCCATGATGATGCGGGCCTTGGCGCACTCATCGAGCAGTTCGGAGGCGATGTCCAGGTTCTGGTCCAGCGGTACAGCCGACCCGTCCCACATGTGTGACTGGAACAGCGGTTCCTGGCCGCGGGCCACCCGCTCCTGGGACAGTTGCACCAGCGGACGCATGTACCCGTCCAGTTTTCCCTTGGGGCAGTGGTCGGTGTGCAGCGCCACGTAGACCGGGATCTGGGCCGCGACCGTGTGGGCGAACTCCGCGAGCGCGCTCGCCCCCGTCACCATGTCCTTGACCGAGCCGGACAGGTACTCGGCGCCACCCGTGGAGATCTGGATGATCCCGTCGCTCTCGGCGCGGGCGAAACCGCTCAGGGCCGCGTTGAGCGTCTGGGTGGATGTCACATTGATCGCCGGATACGCGAAGCCCTGCTGCTTGGCTCGGTCGAGCATCTGGGCGTAAATCTCCGGAGTCGCGACTGGCATTGTCTTGACCTTTCCGATTGTTCCGTGGGGTCCCAGTATTGCTAAGCCGGGCCGCCTTGGGTAAGAGGGGCCGTGGCCCGCTCGGGGCCCGTTGGCAACTCGAATACGGTACAACTGGAGGCCTATGGAGAGTTTCCTGACCTCAGCGGGCTATGGCGCGCTCATCCTGTTCGGTTTTCTCGAGGCGTGCTGCGTGCCGATTTCCTCGGAGATCACCTTCGGCTTCGCGGGAGTGCTGGCCTATCAAGGGCACCTCAGCCTGCCGCTGGTGATCATCATCGGCTCGCTGGCCGAGCTCGCCGGGTCGTGCACGTCCTTCGCCGTGGGCCGCTGGGGCGGCCGTCCGCTGGTGGACAAGCTCGGCCGGTACGTGCTGATCACCCGCTCGGACGTGGACCGGGCCGAGCGGTTCCTGGCCGGGCGTGGTTCCTGGGCCATCCCGGTGGCGCGAATGATTCCCGTCGTACGCGCCTTCGCGTCCATCGTCGCGGGCCTCACCGAGATGCCGCTGGGCCGGTTCGCGGTACTCAGCGCGATCGGCACCGTCATCTATGTCGCTACGTTCTCGGCCATCGGCTACGCGGTGGGCAGTGCGTGGAACAGTGTCGCCCATGACGTCTCGATCGCCGGGTACATCGTCGTCGTCCTGGTGGTCGCGGCCATCGTCGGCTTCGTGTTCATCCGGCTGCGTGCGTTCCGCCGGGAGGCGGCCGGGGTGGCGGAGACACCCGGGCCGCGCGCGGCCGGGCCGCGGCACGCGGGACCGCGCCGGGCCGGGCCGCAGCAGGCCGATCCGCCGGACACGAACATCCCCGAGGCCAACGGCCGGACAGGCGCCGACCATGGCTGAATTCGGGATAAAGACGTCCATCGGCCAGGCTCGCGGGTTAATCTCCCCCCGTGGGCCGACATAAGTCAGATCCTCATGGAACCGGCCGCTACGTGGCGGTCGGTAGCGGCATTGTCGTCCTCATCATGCTGCTCGTCGTGGGCGGCCTCGCGCTGTACGGGTCGCTCTGAGCTCGAGGCTGCGGGGCTCCGGGCCGAGTGGTCAGACGCCCAGATCGGCCTGGACATAAGCTGCCCGGTACGGCAGGCCGAGACCGGTAATGCGTTCCGCGGCGCCGCGGTCGACCAGCACGGCGACCCCGGCCACTTCGGCCCCCGCCTCCTGTAGGGCGTCCACGGCCGTCAGCACCGAGCCCCCCGTCGTCGAGGTGTCCTCTACTGCGAGCACGCGCCGCCCGGCAACGTCGGGACCCTCGATCCGCCGCTGCAGCCCGTGCACCTTCTCTCCCTTGCGGACGACGAACGCGTCAAGCAGGCGGCCGTCCCGCGCGGCCGCGTGCATCATCGCGGCCGCGACCGGATCCGCTCCCATGGTGAGACCTCCCACGGCCTCGTACGACAGGTCGGCGGTAGCGGCCAGCAGCACGCGGCCCGCCATGGGCGCGAACCGTCCCGCCAGCAGGACGCGGCGCAGATCCACGTACCAGCTGGCCCGCTGCCCGGAGGAAAGCAGAAAATCGCCACGGACCACGGCGTCGTCCCGGATGGCCAGCAGAAGCTCTTCTCGGTCGCCCACGCCCGGATTTTAGCCGCCCCGCCAGGCCGGGGCTCAGCTGGTGCGGTTCGTTCCGCCGTCGGCCGCGGGCCTCGTCCCCTCCGCGAGGCCCACAGCACCGGGCGGGCCGCCGGCGCCGGGTCCCGTCCCCTCCACGGGACACCGACGCCAGCGGCGTCAGTGGGCCAGTCCGTCCAGGAGGCGCTCGGCGTCCTCCTGGCGGGCCGGCAGCCTGATCATGCGGGCCTCCGTGCCGAGGCCGGCCCGGATCGTCCGCCGCAGGCTGGTGAAGCGGAACGTAAGCTCGTCAGTGACCTGGACCAGCGCGATCGCGGGTCCCGGGCCGTCCAGCGACAGCGTGTCTCCGCCCGGGAACGCCGCTCTCAGGTCGAGGCCGACCAGGATGACCAGCGAGATCCGCCCCCAGGGGTCGGGCCGCCGGGGCAGTTCCACGACGACCAGCCGGTGCGTGAGGCGCGGACTGGTGCCCTGCTGCTGCGCCTCCCGGTACACCTCGCGCAGCCGGGTCCGCAGGTAGGCGAAGGAAACCAGGCCGGTCAGCGGGTCCTCGCAGGTGGCGTCGGACATCTGGGCGAGACCGGCGTCGGCCCAGCCCTCGGCGAGTGCGGTGACCACGTCCAGCGGAGGCGTGCCCTCGCCCAGCACCCGGTACAGCGCGGCGACGTCGGTCATCGCCTCGGTGATGCCGACGCCGGCCTCGGCCCGGGCCCGCCCGAGCATGGTGCACGCCTGCCGCAGGCTGCCGTCCCGGCAGGCGGCCCGGGCTACGGCGTCCACCGCTGCCGTCCACCAGTCGTCCTCGGCCAGCCAGCCCGCGGACAGACTCTGCCGCCGCCACGCCGTCCGGAGTCCCTGAAGAGACTCCGGGTCTGGCTGCCTGGGATCACGTTCCTGGTTCCCTGCTCTCGGGTGCGCCGCCTCGTGGACGCGGCCGCGCTGGGTGCCATCTGGCCTCATGGGATGTGCCTCCGCCCGCCGGTTTCCCACGGGGGAGACGATGCAGGTGCCTCGGTATGACGCGGATTGCGCAAGCATTTATCGTCACCCAATGAAATCATGCCCCGACGAAGAGTAACGAACGGTAAACGAACGGACCCGGCGCCGGGTGCCTGTCCGATCCCGGCTGCGGACCGGACGCCGCCTGAGCAGCAGTGAATAACCGGAAAGGGCAACGCGGGAAGCCGGCTTCACTACGCTGTTACCGGAGCGTGGGACGGCAGACGGCCCCCTACAGTCACGTCACGTTTTCGGAGTTCCCGCGCCGAGGAAGGACGGTGTTGCGTGGATCGTTGCGCGCTGTTCGTAGACGCGGGCTACATGCTCGCGGACGGCGCGATGGCCGTCCACGGAACGCGTCGGCGAGAGTCGGTCAGCTGGGATTATGAGGGTCTGCTGCAGCTCCTCGGCAACCTCGCCCGCGACCGGACCGGCCTCCCGCTGCTGCGTTGCTACTGGTATGAGGCGACCGTCGAGGGCCGGCGCACCGCCGAGCATGACGCTCTGGCTGACCTGCCAGGCATCAAGCTGCGCCTGGCCAAGCTGAGGCCAGGGCGTCGTGAAGGCGTCGAGACCGAGATTCACCGCGATCTCACGGTACTGGCGCGTAACCGCGCCATCAGTGACGCGGTCGTGGTCAGCGCGGAGGAAGACCTCGCCCAGGTCCTGTCCGACGTGCAGGATCTGGGCCTCCGGGTCACCATCGTCCACGTCACGGTGGACGGCAACTGGACGATCTCCCGGTCACTTCGCCAGGAGTGCGACGACATCATGGAGCTCACCAGTGCGCACCTGCATCCATGCGCCGAGCTGATCTCCGGCGCCGAGCCCGCCCGGGCGGATGAGCAGTACCCGGCGGGGGCGCTGTTTTCCCGGTCGGCCTCCAACGGCCACTCGAACGGCAGCGTCGGCTCCTACCAAGCGCTGCCCTCGGGAAGCGGCCACTCCGGGCCGCCATCCATCTACACCGCCCCGGTCGTCGCCGAGTACCAGCGGCCCATGCAGCCCATCGCGCCGCAGCACCGGGGTGAGCCGGAGCCACCGGTCCGTGATCAGCCCGCGGCCCCGCCGGTGGCCTACGGCCGTCCGGAGGTGGCCACAGGTTCGGAGCGCACCGAACCGGGCCTGGCCCGACCCCTCGCGGCCCGAGGCGGCACGCGGTGACGCTCCGGGTGATGTCCTGCGGGGGGAGATGCTGCCTGCCGGGATGCGGGGCGGCTTCAGCCAGCCGGGCTTCGACGCCCCCGACGCCGACCAGCCCGGCCGGGGCCGGGCGGACCGGAGCAGGGGCGAGCCCGGCATCACCTCGCTGCCCATGTCGGGCCGGGGTGACGTCGGTGACACAGAGTCCGCTGCCCGGCAGGACCTGTACGGGGCCCCGGTGGCCATGCCGTTCCGGGGCGCGCCGGTGGCGCAGCCACCGGCCAACGATGACCTGCCGGGCCGTGCAGGCGCCGGGAGTCATGGCCACTCGCCGTCCCAGGGGGATCAGCCCTTGCCGCGCGGGTCGAGCCAGGGACCGCTGCCCCCGTCGGGCGCTGAGGGCCCGCCGGGTCTCGCGAGCCTGCCGGGACGGGAGCGCCCGGCACCCAGCGACTACTCCGGGCGGGTCAGCGGCCCGGAGGACTCGTCCAGCTACGGCTCTGGTAGCGCCCAGGATTCGTTCCGCGGGGAGACGCTCGACCCGCATCGCGGTACCGGGCCGTCGCCGGGTCCGTTCCGCCGGTCGGGTGGCGCGTCACCGGGTCAGTCATCCGGGCCGACGCCAGGCGGACCGGGGTCAGCGGGCCCGCAGGGCTCATCCATTCGGCTTGGCGCACACGGTGCGCCGGGACCACAGGGCCCGCCCGGTTCACAGCCGGATACGCCCGGGCCGGGTGCCCCGATGCCGCAGATCCCCCCGGGCTCGCCGGGCCAGCAGGCTTACGTGCCGCCGCAGAACGGGCCCTACAGCGGTCCGCAGCCGGCCGCCGCGCCCGGACGCCCGTCGCCGGGCCCGGTCTCGCTCACCGACGCGGTTCAGTCGGCACACGAGGAAGGCCGGGAATTCGGCGAGTCGGTGGCCCGCGAGGCCCCGGCGCTCTGGCTGGAGGCCGTCCTGGCGCGTAAGCCGCGCATGCCGTCCGACCTGGAGGCGCGCCTCCTGCAGGGATCGGCGCTGCCGATCGACTTCCTGCTCCACGATGAGGTCCGGCACGCGCTGCGGCGCGGCTTCTGGGATGCCCTGGAGAGCTCGAGGCGCTGATTAGCACGCGGCGGGCGGCCCGGGCTGGGCCGACGTGACGGCAGGTGGAACCGACCGACGGGACAACGGTGAGCGATCCAGACCGCGGCGCGGGGGCGCCCGCAGGTAACAGCCTGAGCACCGCCGCTGGCGAAGGGTTGGATATGGGGGACCTGGGTAGGTCCACAAACATGGTTGTCCTGACCGATGACCTGTTCGACGAGATCGAATTCGAGGCCGCTCGTACCGGTGATTACCGGCGTGCGGCACTGCGCATGAACCATCTCGCCGCGACGGCCGAGCAGACGGGAAGCATGTCCCGGGCTGAAGCGTACATGCGGACCGGTGACCAGTGGCTGCTCGCGGACGAGCCCGCCATCGCCGTCGAGCGCTATCAGCTCGCGATGGCGGACGGTGGGGCGACGTTCGCTGACCCACGCGCCCCGCTGGCACGGGCGATGTTCGCGCTCGGACGCCGTAACGAGGGACGGGCCCTGATCCGCGAACTCGATCACGAGGGCGCCGAGGGGAAACGGGATCCGCGGACCTGCGACCTGATTGCCGAGCTGCTCGCCGAGCAGGGTGACATGGACGGGGCGCTGCACTGGGCGACGGCCGGTGCGGACGAGTGCAGACGGCGGGGTGACCGCGCCGAGCTGCGGCTGCTGCTCAGCCTGCGCTACCGGATCCGCAACGACCTCGGCCTGGCCGAGGATGACTACGACCGGCTGCTGGATGAACTGACCGCCGACGGCGGCGGCGGCCCGCGCCTCCGGCCCGCCGGGGGAACCTCCGACAGCTAGTCCCGCAGACGACGGCAGCCCGCCGGCCGCTGAGGCCGACGGGCTGCCTGCTATATCAGTTATCAGGCGGTCAGGCCTGCGTTGCTATCTCCCGCGCCGGGCGGACGGCCAGGGCGTCAGCCGCCTCGTCGACGTCGACGACGACCTGGTCGCCGTCGGCGATCCCCCCGGACAGCAGCGCCCGGGCCAGCTGGTCGCCGATGGCGGACTGCACCAGGCGGCGCAGCGGCCGGGCCCCGTAGACCGGGTCGAAACCGGTCAGCGCGAGCCACTCGCGGGCCGCCGGAGTCACGGTCAGCCTGAGCCGCCGGTCGCCTAGGCGCCGGGCCAGGCGGGCCACCTGCAGGTCGACGATCCGGCCCAGCTCGTCGGTGCCGAGCGCGTCGAACACGATCACGTCGTCCAGCCGGTTGAGGAATTCCGGCTTGAAGGTGGACCGGACGACGTTCATGACCGCGGCCCGCTTGGCCGTCTCGTCGGTCAGCGCCGGGTCCGCGATGAACTGCGAGCCCAGGTTCGATGTCAGGATCAGGATCGTGTTGCGGAAGTCCACGGTCCGGCCCTGGCCGTCGGTCAGTCGGCCGTCGTCAAGGACCTGGAGCAGGATGTCGAAGACCTCCGGGTGCGCCTTCTCCACCTCATCCAGCAGGATGACGCAGTACGGCCGGCGGCGTACGGCCTCGGTGAGCTGGCCGCCTTCCTCGTAACCGACGTAACCGGGCGGCGCACCGACCAGCCTGGCCACCGAGTGCTTCTCGCTGTACTCGCTCATATCGATGCGGATCATGGCCCGCTCGTCGTCGAACAGGAACTCGGCGAGCGCCTTGGCCAGCTCCGTCTTGCCCACGCCGGTCGGCCCCAGGAAGAGGAACGATCCGGTAGGACGGTCCGGGTCGGCGACCCCGGCCCGGGCCCGGCGGACGGCGTCGGAAACCGCCTGCACCGCGCTGGCCTGCCCGATGATGCGGTGCCCGAGCTCGTCCTCCATCCGGAGCAGCTTGCCGGTCTCGCCTTCGAGCAGACGGCCCGCGGGGATGCCGGTCCAGGACGATACGACGTCCGCGACGTCATCGGGGCCGACTTCCTCCTTGACCATGGGGGTCTCGGCGGAGACTCCGGTGGTGCCGGACGTCCCGGAGTCTCCGGAGTCCGCGTCGGAGGCGGCCGCGCTCGCTTTGGCCAGCTCGTGCTCGAGCACAGGGATCTCCCCGTACATCAGCCGCGAGGCGGCCTCGAAGTCCGCGTCGCGCTGAGCCCGCTCGGCCTGCCCCTTCAGGTCGTCGAGCCGCGACTTCAGCTCACCGACCCGGTTCAGGCCGGCCTTCTCCTGGTCCCAGCGCGCGATCAGCGCGGTGAGCTGCTCCTGCCGGTCGGCCAGGTCGGCGCGCAGCCGCTCCAGCCGGTCCCGGCTGGCGGCGTCGGACTCCCGGGCGAGAGCCAGCTCCTCCATCTTCATCCGGTCCACGGTGCGCTGCAGCTCGTCAATCTCCACCGGCCGCGAGTCGATCTCCATCCGCAGCCGGGACCCCGCCTCGTCGACCAGGTCGATCGCCTTGTCCGGCAGGAAGCGGGCAGTGATGTAGCGGTCGGACAGCGTCGCCGCCGCCACCAGGGCCGCGTCCGCGATCTGCACCTTGTGGTGCGCCTCGTAGCGGCCCTTCAGGCCGCGCAGGATCGCGATCGTGTCCTCCACGGACGGCTCACCCACGAACACCTGCTGGAACCTGCGCTCCAGCGCCGCGTCCTTCTCGATCCGCTCGCGGTACTCATCCAGGGTGGTGGCCCCGACCATGCGCAGCTCGCCACGGGCCAGCATCGGCTTGAGCATGTTGCCGGCGTCCATGGCGCCTTCAGCCGCGCCCGCGCCCACGACGGTGTGCAGTTCGTCGATGAACGTGATGACCTGGCCGTCGCTCTGCTTGATCTCGTTCAGGACGGCCTTGAGCCGCTCCTCGAACTCGCCGCGGTACTTGGCCCCGGCCACCATCGCGCCCAGGTCGAGGGCGATCAGGCGCTTGTCACGCAGTGACTCTGGCACGTCGCCCGCGACGATGCGCTGGGCCAGTCCTTCCACCACCGCCGTCTTGCCGACCCCCGGTTCCCCGATCAGGACCGGGTTGTTCTTCGTCCGGCGGGACAGCACCTGGATGACCCGCCGGATCTCGGCGTCCCGGCCGATCACCGGGTCCAGGGCCCCGTCCCGTGCCTGCTGGGTCAGGTCGACGCCGAACTTCTCCAGCGACTGGTAGGTCTCCTCCGGGTTCTCGGTCGTCACCCGGGAACTGCCGCGCACCTGGGTGAACGCCTCGAGAAGCGCGTCCGGGGTAGCGCCCGCGTCGCGAAGCAGCGTGGCAGTCTGCCCGCCGTCGGCGGCCAGGCCGACCAGCAGGTGCTCGGTCGACACGTACTCGTCGTTCATCTCCCGGGCCCGGGCGGTCGCGGTGTTGATCACCGCGAGCAGCGGTCGTGACGTCTCCGGAGCGCTCAGCGTCTGCCCGCTGGCGCGGGGCAGCCGGCCGAGGCGGGCCTCCGCTTCCTTGGCCACGACGGCCGGATCCGCGCCGACGGCCCGCAGCAGGGGTGCGGCGGTGCCGCCGTTCTGCGCGATCAGCGCGACAAGCAGGTGCAGCGGATCGACCTGGGGGCTGCCGTCCGCCGCAGCGCGCCGGACGGCGGCCGACAGCGCGTCCTGGCTCTTCCTCGTCAGTTTCTCGTCCATGTAAGGCTCTTTATGCTCTGTTCTCTAGCTCGTGGTTGTCTAGATCGTGCCGCAGCGCATCGCTGCTGGCGGCGGCCATTCAGCTTGTGGCTTGGTTCAGCTCCCGGCCGCGTGCGGGCTGGTGCTGGCGGCCTCGTCGGTGCCGCCATTGGCGGCCCGGGACCGCTCTCCGCGCCCCGTGGTGCCGCCGGGCGCCGCCGGATCCGGCCCGGCGACCGGTTCCCAGACGGCGACTCGCGCGTTGCGTACCGGTACGATCCCGGCGCCCGCCCGGCCCTTCCTGAGCAGGTCAGCCAGCCGCGCGGCCACCGACCTGGTGGATTCCAGCTCCACCCGGAGCTGCGCGACCTCGCTGTGCAGGTCGGCGACCAGGCGCCGCGATCGGTCCAGCTCGTCGTCCAGCTCCAGGATCCGCTTGATCCCGGACAGGTTGACTCCTTCGTCCTGCGAGAGGCGCTGCACCTCGCGCAAGGCCAGGACGTCCCGCATGGAGTAACGCCGTCCCCGGCCCGTACTGCGGCCGGGTGACACAAGCCCCAGCCGGTCGTAGGCCCGCAGCGTCTGCGGATGCAATCCAGAGAGCTGGGCGGCGACGGAGATGACGTAGACCGGTGTCTCGTCGGACATGTCATACGGGCTTGTCATGTCATCTCCTTCTCGCCCTGTTCATCGTGTTCTCCTCTTCCTGGCCGGCCTTACATTTCCTTGGCCCGCAGCAGGAGTGCCTCCCGCGGGTCCTCGCCGGCCGTTGCCTCACGCAGGTCTTCCAGTGCCTGCCGGCCCTTGGTGCTGACGTTCTTCGGCACGATCACTTCCACGGTGACGAGCAGGTCACCGTAGGTGCCATCCGACTGGCGCACTCCCTTGCCCCGCACCCGGAACGTCCGGCCGTTCGGGGTCCCGGCCGGGATCCGGACGGTCACTGGCGCACCGCGGTGCGACGGCACCTTGATCTCCGAGCCGAGAGCGGCCTCCGGCACCGTTACGGGCACGGTGACCGTCAGGTTGCCGCCCGACCGCCCGAAGACGGGGTGCGGGGCGACGTGCACCCGTACGTACAGGTCCCCGGCCGGGCCACCGCGCTCGCCCGGGGCTCCCTTGCCCCTCAGCTTGATCCGCTGACCGTCGGCCACCCCGGCCGGAATCCGGGCCTGGATCGTCCGCGTGCTCGTCGCGTGGCCGCTGCCGTTGCACGACGGGCACGGGTCATCGACCACGAGCCCGCGGCCCCGGCAGGTCTTGCACGGCTCCGAGAAGGCGAAATTGCCCAGATTCCGGCTGGACTGCCCGGTCCCCTCACAGGTCGGGCAGACCTTGGGCACGGTGCCGGCCTTCGCGCCGGTGCCGTGGCAGACCGCGCAGGGGCCCTCGCCGGTCAGGTTCAGCGGGACGGTGGTGCCGTCGACCGCGTCCCCGAACGAGAGCGTGGTCTCCGTCTCCACATCCGCCCCGCGGCGGGGCCGGGTCTGCGGGCCCGCGCCGCGGTTGCCGAACATCCCGCCGAGGATGTCGCCGAGCCCGCCCGGCCGGCCTCGCCGGTCCCCGCGGTCCCGGCTCCGCCGAACAGGTCGCCGAGGTCGAAGCCGCCGAAACCGCCGGCTCCAGTACCCGCCGTACCTGGGCGCCCGGCCGTTCCGGGAACCCGGAAACCGCCGCCGCCGAAGAGCGAGCGTGCCTCGTCATACTCCTTGCGCCGCTTCTCGTCCGACAGGGTGTTGTAAGCCTCGGAAATCTCCTTGAAACGTTCCTCAGCCTTACGGTCGCCCTTGTTCGCGTCGGGGTGGTACTTACGGGCCAGCTTGCGGTACGACTGCTTGATCTCGTCAGCTTTTGCGGTCTTAGGGACGCCCAGGACCTTGTAGTAGTCCTTCTCCAGATAATCCTTGGTGCTCATCGGGCGTGCTCATCGCTCCCCTCGCCGCTCGTTACTCGTCGTCCCGGTTGTCCGGCTGTGCGCCCGGCTCCGGGGCACCGTCGGGCCCGGTGGCCGGCTCCGCGACCAGAACCCGGGCCGGCCGTAGGATGCGGTCCCCGACCTTGTAGCCCGGCTGGAAGATCTCCGCGCAGGAGACCTCCGCGACGTCTGGTGAAAAGGAGTGGGCCAGCGCCTCGTGGATCTTCGGGTCGAATGGCTCTCCCGGCTCGCCGTACGTCACCAGGCCGAGCTTGGACGCCGCCGACTCCAGGGACTCGGCGACGGACTTGAAACCACCGGACAGCTCGTCATGCTCCCGGGCCTGACCGATTGCATCGAGCGCCGGCAGCAGCTCGGTCAGCACGTTCGCGAGCGCGAGCTCACGAACGGCCGTCCGGTCACGATCTACGCGCTTACGGTAGTTCGCGTACTCCGCCTGGATCCGCTGCAGATCGGCCGTGCGATCGGCGAGCTGCTCCTTCAGTGTGGCCATCTCCTCGTTAACGCCCGTGCCGGCTGGAGGGCCGTGGAGGGGCAGTGTGCGCCGTGGACCCGTCCCCGGCCTCCGTGGCCGGGTGGTCCTGCTCGGCGTGCCCGTCCGGCTCGGGGATGGGCACGGAGCCCTCCGGCTCCGCGCCCGTCCCGTGCCGCGAGCCACCCGTGGCCGACGCCTCCTCGTCCCCGGCGTAACCGCCCGGTCCGGAGGCCGCGTGCTTGCCTCGGGGCCTACCCGGCTCCCTCACCTGCCCGGTCACGGGGTCGATTCGCCGGTGATCGTGGATCACCGGCCCGTTGCCCATTTCCTGAGGTGAATTCATCAAGCAGCTCCGCCTTCACCCGTGTCCGAAGGACCCTCGTCGACGATCTCTGCATCTACCACGTCGTCGCCCTGCGGGGCGCCGTCCTCAGTGCTGCCAGCGGCAGCACCTTCCTGCCCGGCCGCCTGCTGCTCCGCCTGAGCCTGCGCATAGATCGCGCTGCCCATCTTCTGGCTCACCTGCGAGGCCTTCTCGCTGGCTTCGCGGATGGTCTCGGTGTCGTTGCCCTCGAGCGCCTTCCTCAGGTCGCTGATGGCCGACTCCACCTCGGTCCGGACGTCGGCCGGCACCTTGTCGGTGTTGTCGGCGAGGAACTTCTCGGTGGTGTACACGAGGGTGTCGGCCCGGTTGCGGACCTCGGCCTCCTCGCGGCGCTGCCGGTCTTCCTCGGCGTACTGCTCCGCGTCGCGGACCATCTTGTCGATGTCATCCTTGGCCAGCGCAGAGCCACCGGAGATGGTGACCGACTGCTGCTTGCCGGTGCCCAAATCCTTGGCGGACACGTTGACGATGCCGTTGGCGTCGATGTCGAATGCGACCTCGACCTGCGGCACGCCGCGGGGCGCCGGGGCGATACCAGACAGCTCGAACATGCCGAGCTTCTTGTTGTACGCCGCGATCTCGCGCTCACCCTGGAACACCTGGATCTGCACCGACGGCTGATTGTCGTCCGCGGTGGTGAAGATCTCTGACCGCTTGGTCGGGATGGTCGTGTTCCGATCGATGAGCTTGGTGAAGATGCCGCCCTTGGTCTCGATGCCCAGCGACAGCGGGGTCACGTCGAGCAGCAGGACGTCCTTGACCTCGCCCTTGAGCACACCGGCCTGGAGGCAGGCGCCGACCGCGACAACCTCGTCCGGGTTGACGCCCTTGTTCGGCTCCTTGCCGCCGGTCAGGTCCTTGACCAGGTCGACCACGGCGGGCATCCGGGTGGAGCCACCAACGAGCACCACGTTGTTGATGCCACTGGTGCCGATCCCGGCGTCCTTGATGACCTGCTGGAACGGGCCCTTGCACCGGTCCAGGAGGTCGGAGGTCATCCGCTGGAACTCGGCACGCGACAGCCGCGTGTCCAGGTGCAGCGGACCCTGGTCAGAGTGCGAGATGTACGGCAGGTTGATCTGGGCCTCTGACCCGCTGGACAGCTCGATCTTGGCGCGCTCGGCGGCTTCCCGCAGCCGCTGCAGGGCCATCTTGTCCTTGGCCAGGTCGATGCCGTAGCCGTTCTTGAAGTCCATGACCAGCCAGTCGACGATCCGCTGGTCCCAGTCGTCACCACCAAGGTGGTTGTCGCCGCTGGTGGCCTTGACCTCGACCACGCCCTCGCCCACCTCGAGCAGGGAAACGTCGAACGTGCCGCCGCCCAGGTCGAAGACCAGGATGGTCGCCTCGTTCTCCTTCTCCAGGTGGTAGGCGAGCGCCGCAGAGGTCGGCTCGTTGATGATCCGGAGCACGTTGAGACCGGCGATCTGGCCGGCTTCCTTGGTCGCCTGGCGCTGCGCGTCGCTGAAGTAGGCCGGAACCGTGATGACGGCGTCCGTGATGGTCTCGCCGAGGTAGGACTCGGCGTCCCTCTTGAGCTTCTGCAGGATGAACGCGCTGATCTGCTGGGCGTTGAACTTCTTGCCGTCGATGGTGACGGACCAGTCGGTGCCCATCTGCCGCTTGACGGACCGGATCGTCCGGTCAACGTTCGTCACGGCCTGCCGCTTGGCGACCTCTCCGACGAGTACTTCCGAGTTCTTGGCGAAGGCGACCACGGACGGCGTGGTCCGCGATCCCTCCGCGTTAGCGATGACCGTGGGCTCCCCGCCCTCGAGGACGGCGACCACAGAGTTGGTCGTCCCAAGGTCAATCCCTACCGCACGTGCCATGAGCAATCCCTATGGTTGAACGTCTATTGGGTTGAGTCTTCCGCGCTCAAGGTTGCCACGGCTTGCGGGCGATGGCAACTGACTTGAGTCTAATTGGCTCAACTTTGTTAGGGTGCTCGTTGTTCCCGGGCGGCACGGAAATTTTCCGGGCAGCGGCCAGACAGGTGTGCCTTGTCGCTTGATCCGTTGTGGCCTCAGCTCTTACAACGCCCGGGCCGGGCCGTCCCATCCAGCCCCGGCCGGATCGTTGGCATCTAGATCCGGTATATAGGTAGGTGTCTGCATGACCGTGTTAGCCCGCGAAAGTTACCGGTCGGTAGGACGCTCGAATGCGGCCAGGCTCCGGCCCGGCGACCCGGACGCGAAACTCGCGCCTGGTGCGGTGCACGAGAACGGGCGGAAGCCGGCGGCGTACGCTGGCAGCCGACGCTGCAGGAGGAGGTCCCCGGTGGTCCTGAGGATCGTGGTTGGCCTGGTGCTGACCGTGGCGGCGGTGGCGATCGCCGGCCGCCGGGCGTGGTGGTTGGGGCGGCTGGGCCGGGCCGGGCAGCCGGCACCGGAGCGGATCGCGGCGGTGCGTTCCCACCCCGAACGGGACGCTGAGGTGCAGGCGACTGAGGTGTTCGGGCAGCGGAAGCTGCTGAAGTGGACGGTCCCGGGGCTGGCGCACTTCGTGACGTTCTGGGGCTTCATCATTTTGATCTTCACGATCATCGAGGCCTATGGTGACCTGTTCTCCCGCGGGTTCGCGATCCCCGGGATCGGGCATTCGTTCGCGCTGGGGTTCCTGGAGGACTTGTTCGCGGTGCTGGTGCTGGCCGGCATCGTCACGTTCGCGATCATCCGGCTGTCCAGCAACCCTGAGCGGGAGGGCCGGTCATCCCGGTTCTACGGGTCGCACACCGGGGCGGCCTGGCTGGTGCTGGGGATGATCTTCCTGGTGGTGGCGACGCTGCTGCTGTACCGGGGCGCGCAGATCAACACCGGTTACTTCCCCTACCCGCACGGCGCGTTCGCCTCGCAGATCGTCGGGCACTGGCTGCACCCGCTCGGGTCCGGGGTGAACTCGGTGCTGGAGGTTGTGTTCCTGCTGGGTCAGCTCGCGGTCATTTTGGGCTTCCTGGTGTTCTTGACCTACTCCAAGCACCTGCACATCGTCATCGCGCCGCTGAACGTGCTGTTCTCCCGGCGGCCGAACGCGCTGGGCGCCCTGGAGCCGATGCGATCCAACGGCAAGGTGCTGGATTTTGAGGAGGCGGACCCGGACACCGATGTGTTCGGGCTGGGCAAGATCGAGGATTTCAGCTGGAAGGGCCTGCTGGACATGGCGACGTGCACCGAGTGCGGGCGGTGCCAGTCCCAGTGCCCGGCCTGGGCCACCGGCAAGCCGCTGTCGCCCAAGCAGGTGATCCTGGATCTGCGGGACCACGCGTTCGCCAAGGCGCCGTATCTGCTGGCGGACTCCGATGAGGCGCGGGCCAAGCTGCCCGCCAGCGTGCTGGCCGAGGCCGGCCGCCCGCTGGTCGGGGACGCTTCGGTGAACGGGGTGATCGACCCGGACGTCATCTGGTCGTGCACGAACTGCGGGGCGTGTGTCGAGGAGTGCCCGGTCGACATCGAGCACATCGACCACATCGACGGGATGCGCCGCCACCAGGTGCTGATCGAGTCCGCGTTCCCCCAGGAAGCCTCGACGCTGCTGAAGAACCTGGAGAACAAGGGCAACCCGTGGGGCATGGGGGATGCAGCCCGGGCCGCCTGGATCACCGAGCTTGATTTCGAGGTCCCGGTCATCGACGGGCCGATCGGGGCGGACATCGAGTACCTGTTCTGGGTGGGATGTGCGGGGGCGCTGGAGGACCGGGCCAAGAAGACCACCAAGGCCATCGCGCAGCTGCTGCACACCGCCGGGGTGAGGTTCGCGGTGCTGGGCCCGGCCGAGACCTGCACCGGGGATCCCGCGCGGCGGATGGGCAACGAGTTCGTCTACTCCATGCTCGCCCAGCAGAACGTGGAGACCCTGAACGACGCCGGTATCGCGAAGGGCTCGGGGAAGACGATCGTGGCGTCGTGCCCGCACTGCTTCAACACCATCGCCAACGAGTACCCCCAGCTGGGCGGCAACTATGAGGTGATCCACCACACCCAGCTGCTGTCCCGCCTGGTCGAGCAGGGCAAGCTGACCCCCGCCGGTGAGGTGAAGGAGAAGATCACCTACCACGACCCGTGTTTCCTGGGCCGGCATAACAAGGTCTACACCCCGCCGCGCCAGATCATCGACGCCGTGCCCGGCACCACCGCCGAGGAGATGCACCGGTGCAAGAACCGCGGGTTCTGCTGCGGGGCCGGCGGCGCCCGGATGTGGATGGAAGAACGCATCGGCAAGCGCATCAACACCGAGCGGATCGACGAGGCCCTGGCCCTGGACCCCAACACCGTCTCCACCGCCTGCCCCTACTGCCTGGTTATGCTCGGCGACGCCGTCGCGGCCAAGAAAGGATCCGGCGAAGCCAAAGAATCCCTGGAGGTCATCGACGTCGCCCAGCTCCTCGCCCGCTCCGTCGCCCTCCAGCGGCCAGCGGCCAACGGCGCCGACGGCGAGGCGCCCGAGACAGGCGTCGACGCGGCCCCGCCCGGTGACGTCACGTCTGCTGGTGAAGGAGAGCCGACCACTACGGGATCGTCTGGAAACGCTTCGCCCGGCCCTGGGGCTCCCGGGGCCTCCCCGGTCCCGTCGGCGGTGAAGTCCCCCGGTTCTTCCCCGGCCTCCTCAGCGGGTGCATCCCCTGGTACGTCCTCAGCCGGGACGTCCGGTGTCGACCGTGCCGGCACGCAGGCGGGCGCGCCCGGCGCGACCACTGGCGGCCCGGACTCGGCGGGAGGGACTATGGCGCAGGCGGCCGATGGCGAAGCCGGCCCCGGCCGGGTGGAGGACCGCGCACCCATGTTCCGGGAGGGCGACGGCGAGGCGTCCGCGGACACGCCGGACGCGTCCGGCGTTGCGCCCAGCGACGTCACGGGAGACAAGTCCCCGGGAGATACGGCAGAGGAGTCCCGGGGAGATACGGCCGCGGGACGCGCGTCATCCGATCCCGAAACCCCGTCCGGGACGGCCGCCCAGGAATCCTGAGCAGGACTTCTCGGCCTCATCCCCCACCCCATCCGAGCCGGCCGGACTGGGAACCCCCCGCGTATCGTATCCCGACCGAGCCGGCCAACCGGATTCCTGGCCGGGATCGGGTTGTGTTCCCCGCACTGTTCGCGGAAAACACAACCCGGACGGGCTCCCTCGCTGGGCCGTCCGCTGGCTCGGTCAGCCGGGCCAGCTCAGCCGGTCTGCTTCCGGGCTGGCCGGGCCGTCGGGTGGCCGCCGGATGACGTCCACGATCACCAGCTGCCGGTGCCGGCCGCTCCGGATCAGCTTTATGTCAGCGGCCCAGCAGGCGGCGATGAGTGCCTCCCGGGCCGAGATGAGATCCTCAGCTGAGACCCCGGCGACGCACCAGAGCAGGACCCGCTCGCCGAAGGGCTGTGCCGTGGTGAGCAGGATGATGGGTAGCCGGCCGTAGCGGCTGTGTATCCATGCGTTGGCGCAACCGGTGCGGAGCCGATGCGGCGTGATGACACACCAGGCCCGCGTCACCAGAAGTCTCCGGCCCGGGGGCCAGAGACCGAACGCTGCGGTGACCGCCATGAGGGCGGCCACCAGCCAGATAACCCCGTAAGCCTGAATAATCCCGAACGTGCTCCCGGCCAGTCCGAGTGCCAGCGCGAGTTCGTAGCGCCAGCGCCAGGCGATGACCAGCGGGTTCGGGCGCTTGACCGAGCTCAGCGCCCTACCGAACCCGGTCGGCCCGTTCGGGTCATTCGGCTGGCGGAACTGTCCCCCAGCCATCGCGGTCAACCGTCAGACGCGATGGGTGGCTGGTCTAGGACGAGTCGGCCAGTACCGGAGCACAGGCCACACTCCGCGCCGCCCGGGGCCGTCCCGAGGCCACGGCACTGCGGACAGTGGACGATCAGATCGAATGCCGGATCGCGATACACCCGCGTGAGCCCGCCGTGCCGTCGCTCGAAGCTCCATCCGCGCCAGCCGGCCTCTTCGTCACACGCGGCGAATATATGGTCACCGGCACGGGCGACAAGACCGCCGAGCCAGCCCGCCCGTATCGTGGTTTGGGCGCGGGCCAGCGCCAGCAGCGCGGCGCGGACCACCCGGTCCAGTACTAAAGTGCCGGGGCGGCCCCGTGACGGGTCGACAACAGACCCGGATACCGCTCTGTAACTGACGGTTACGACCAGGGGGTTGTCTTTACCGGGCGGAGCGCTAGTGTGTCGCGCCAGAAATTCTTAGGGTTATTTTTGCTAAGATCTGGTTATGCCGGGTCCTTCTGCTGTGCCGATCGTGCTTTCTGATGATGAGCGGGCTGAGCTGGCGCGCCGGGCAGGGCTGCCGGAGCGTCGGCGGGCTGACCGGGCCCGGATCATCCTGGCCTGTGCCGGCGGGATGCCGAACGCTGGTGTCGCGCAGGCCTTGGGAGTGGCGGTCAAGTCGGTGTCCAAGTGGCGGCGCCAGTTCGCCGGGCAGCGGCTGGCCGGGCTGGAGGACGATGCTCCGATCGGCCGGCCCAAGGCTGAGCTCGTGCTGGAGGAGGCGGAGCGGGAGCAGCTGATCCGGTGGGCCCGGCGCGCGAAGACCGCCCAGTACCTGGCCATGCGGGCGAAGATCGTGCTGGCCTGCGCGGAGGGCGGGACGAACAAGCAGGTGGCCGCCCGGCTGGGGGTCGATGAGTCCACCGTGGACCGCTGGCGGGCCCGGTTCATCGCCGGGCGACTGGATGGCCTGCAGGACGAGCCGCGGCCCGGCCGGCCGGCATCGATCCTGCTGGACCAGGTCGAGGACGTGGTCGTGGCCACGCTGGAGGGCGTCCCGGGCAAGGACACGCATTGGTCGCGGTCGTCCATGGCCGCCCGTACCGGGCTGTCGAAGTCCACCATCGGGCGGATCTGGAAGAAGTTTGACCTCAAGCCGCACCTGCAGGACTCCTTCAAGCTGTCCACCGACCCGTTCTTCGTGGAGAAGGTCGTCGATGTCGTCGGCCTGTACCACAACCCGCCGGAGAAGGCGGTGGTGCTGTGCGGACCCTGTTGGCTTATTCCGTGACATGCCTGGCGGCCTCCCGCATACTGGTCCTGGCGGCGTTCATGATCTTTGTGCGGTCGGTACCTTCCCCCTTTGCCGTTCCCGGTCGCAGAATCGGGTCGTCATGTCTATGCAGCCACGGCCGTGGCCGGAAGTGCCGGCCGATACCGCCAGGGTCGCCAGGAAGGCGTTCCGGAAGGGGGCGCTGGCGATCCGGGCCCGCGACGAGCTGGGCATCTGGTATGACGATGAGACGTTCGCTGTGGCGTACGCGACGCGGGGGAAACCGGGGATCTCCCCGGCGCAGCTGGCGATGGTGACGGTGCTGCAGTTCACTGAGAACCTGACCGACCGGCAGGCCGCGGATGCGGTACGGGGCCGGCTGGACTGGAAGTACTGCCTGGGCCTGCCCCTCGATGATGAGGGCTTTGACTTCTCGGTGCTGAGCGAGTTCCGGGCCCGGCTGGTGGCCCGGGATCTGGAGCGGAAGATCCTGGACCTGCTGCTGGACCGGCTGAAGGGGCTGGGCCTGGTCAGCGCCGAGGCCGGCAGCGCACCGACTCCACGCATGTGCTGGCGGCGATCCGCGGCCTGAACCGGCTGGAGCTGGCCGGGGAGACCGTGCGGGCAGCGCTGGAGGCCCTGGCCGCCGCGGTCCCGGACTGGCTGGCAGGCGTCATCGGCGCCTCCTGGCAGCAGGTGTACGGGGCGCGGATCGATAACCTGCACCTGCCCGCCAGCGAGACCGCGCGGGCGAAGCTGGCGGAGCAGTACGGCCGGGACGGCTATCACCTGCTGGAGGCGGTGCATGCGCCGGGCGCGCCGGGCTGGCTGCGGGAGCTGCCCGCCGTTCAGGCTCTGCGGGTGATCTGGGTGCAGCAGTACTACCGGGTGATCGATGAGCACCGGGAGAAGGTGATCCGGCGGGAGGCCAGGGAGCATGGCGTCCCGCCGGGCAGACTCAAGCTCGTC
This sequence comes from uncultured Actinomycetes bacterium, assembly GCA_963775825.1. GTDB lineage: Bacteria > Actinomycetota > Actinomycetes > Streptosporangiales > Streptosporangiaceae > Bog-532. The sequence continues at coordinate 8,358 of CAVZKY010000049.1, read as the reverse complement.
TCCCCCTATGACCTGGACGCCCGGTACTCCGAGAAGCGCGGCAAGGGCTGGGAGGGTTACAAGGTCCACATCAGCGAGACCTGCGGCGAGCCGGAACCGGACGGGACCCGGCAGGCCCCGAACCTGATCACCAGCGCGGCCACCACGGCCGCGACCGTGCCCGATGCCGCGATGACCGAGCCGGTCCACGACAGGATGGCCGCCGCCGGGCTGATGCCGGCTGAGCACGTGGTGGACGCCGGGTACACCTCCGCCGATCTGCTGCTGGGCGCCCGCGCCCGCGGCATCACCCTGCTCGGGCCGCTGCTGTCCGGCAGCCCGCCGCAGGCCCGCTCCGGGGGATACACCGCCGAGGCGTTCACCATCGACTGGGACCACCAGCAGGTGACCTGCCCGCAGGGCGCCACCAGCACCGTGTGGTGCCCGTGCGTCCAGCAGGAGAAAAGGCAGGCGATCGTGGTCAGGTTCGCCGCCGCTACCTGCCGGGAATGCCCGGCCAGGGCCCGGTGCACCACATCCCGCACCGGCCGCCAGCTGTTCCTGCGCTCGCGCGAGGTCCACGAGGCCGTCGCGGCGGCCAAGGCCGGGCAGACCAGCCAGCACTGGAAACAGCGGTACAACATCCGCGCCGGCGTGGAGGGCACCATGCGGCAGGCCACTCATGTCGCCGGCATCCGCACCGCCCGCTACATCGGCCTGGACAAGACCCGCCTCGAACACACCGCCGCCGCAGCAGCAGTCAACCTGCTCCGGCTGGATGCCTGGTGGACCGGCAGGCCCCTAGACCGGACCCGGACCACCCACCTCCAACGGCTCGACTTCAGCCGCGCCGCCCGAGCCGAATAAGCCAACAGGGTCTGTGCGTGGATGAAAAGAGCCAGATCCAGGCGCTGGACCGGTCCCAGCCGGTGCTGCCGATGATGCCGGGCATGCCCGAGCGCCGCACCCACGACTACCTGCGGCACGGCATCACCAGCTTGTTCGCGGCCTCCTCTTGGTCAAAGTAACTCCTTTGGCTCCTGCATGGGCGGGGAGTGTCTCTAGCGGCTGGGCCGACGTGGCAGCGTCGGCCCGACTGCGTTTCCGGGGCCGGTGGCGGCAGTCCACCGAGCACCTGGGTGGTAGGGGCGGTTTTCGGCGTGGGTCGCTGCTGCGCGCACTGTGGCACAGCAGCGGTGGCCGCGATCTGGTGGGGTTCATGAGATCGCAGTGCTCCTTCCCTCCGTATCGCAAGGTCCGGGTGAGTAACAGTGCGGCTAAGTTCGCCGCAGATGGCCCGAAAGCCCGCGATGATCTTGCAGTGACCTCTTCGGGTCACCGACGACCCCGTTGTCGGCGGGTCGCTTTGGAGGAACTCCACTGCGTCTGATTTCATGTTCCCCTTGGCATTGAGGTTTGGCAAGTGCCAAAATCAAGTGCCACAGGTACCACACAGCTGACATGTCCCACTGGTTGGTTTCATCCCGCTTGTAGGTCCACGCCTATCGCTGAGGTTCATGTGAAGGGGGCGACCACAGTGGCCGAGGGCAGCCCTACTGTCCGCCGCCGCGAGCTTGCCACGCTCCTGCGAAAGCTGCGTGAAGACCAAGGGATGTCCGTCAAGCAGGTGACAGAACACCTGCTCTGCTCCCCAAGCAAGGTCAGCCGCATCGAAACCGGCCATCGCGGAGCGACCCTGCGGGATGTCCGTGATCTCTGCGATCTCTATGGTGTGACGGACCAGGCCGAGCGTGACCATCTCATGACCCTCGCCCGTGAAGGGAAGCAGCAGGGGTGGTGGCAGTCATACGACCTGCCGTATTCCACCTACGTGGGGCTGGAGGCAGCGGCCGTCTCCATCAGAGATTATGATTCAGCCGTCGTCCCCGGGCTTCTGCAGACCGCAGAGTATGCCCGGGCGCTGCATGAGGATGTGGCTCCTCAGTTGGCTGTCCCGCGGTTGACGCCAGAAGCGATCGATCAGCGGGTAGATGAGCGGCTCAGACGGCAAGAGCTTCTTCGGCGCGAGACCGCTCCTCTTACCTTCTGGGCGGTGCTCGACGAAGCGGTTCTCCATCGCATCATCGGCTCGCCGAAGATTATGCGAGCTCAGCTCGATCACCTTATTGGCATGTCAGATATGCCAAATGTGACAGTGCAGGTACTGCCATACACGACAGGTGCGCATGCTGCCCTGGGCAGTTCGTTCAACATCCTCCAGTTCGCCGGGCCGCTTCCTGACGTTGTTTATTTCGAGGGTCTGGTGGGCTGGATTTATCTAGAGCGTTCCGAAGATATCGCTAGACATCGGGACGTTTTCGAGCGTTTGGCGGAGATAGCACTATCTGCGAGCGAATCGCTCGAAGTAATAGAAAAGACCAAGAGGTCGTTCGGCGGGGCTTAGTGCTAGCCTGATGCCCGAAAGATCACGGCTCGCAGCGCTGGCTCGCTGTTGGCCGTCCAACGATATAACCGTAGCGACAGGTGGACATCATGGCGAACCATGCCGTTAAAGCCGAGGACCGTGAACTTGGCTGGCGCAAATCAAGCAGGAGTAACTACAACGGCGAGTGTGTCGAGGTAGCGTCAGTGCAGGATCGGATCGCTGTAAGAGACTCCAAGAATCCAGAGGGTCACGTGCTTAAATATCCAGCCCAAGCCTGGTGGTCATTCCTTACCGCATGCAAAAGCTCGCCGCAGTAATCTTAACGAGTACGTCGGCGCACTTGGACGCCTTCTCGGGGCCCACACCTGTCAAATCTGAGAGTCTGCCTAACTTGGTGTCGACTCGAAGGTTTTAGGACATGTATTTAATCATTAACCCGTCGGCGGTGTCCATGAATGAGTCAAATAGTAGAGCGCGTACGAGCGGTGTCTCGCTGAATAAGATTCTGCTCGTAATTATTGCAATCCTGGTTGCTACAATTACAGCTCTCATAGCGGGAATGCTTGCGCGACTCGGTGGATGCTCCGTACCGTACGCGATACTTTATGGTGGTGCAGCGTTCGGGGCGACGGTTACACTTTCGCTAGCGATACTCAATTCGCTCGGTCTTCTGAGTGGACGACCTTAAGAACCCACTGGCGGGTCTGACATTCCGTTGGGCCCGCCAGTCGTCTTTTGCGCAAAATGAAGCATCTTTAGGTGTCACAGTTTCGTGCGGTAAAAATTCTGGTGTGAGCGCGATGGAGTCGGTCCGCGCTGGTCCTGGTAGCGGGAGCCGTAGATGGATGAGCCGTACGGGTGCTCCGCAGGGGAACTGGTTCGGAACAGGCAAAGCTGGCCGATCTTCATTCCTGGCCACAACTTGATGGGCAAGGTGGCCACGTTGGAGAGCTCCAGCGTCACATGCCCGGAGAAGCCTGGGTCGATCCAGCCAGCGGTGGAGTGAGTCAGCAGGCCCAAGCGGCCAAGCGAGCTCTTGCCCTCTAGGCGTCCGGCGATGTCGTCCGGCAAGGAGACCACCTCGAACGTGGAGGCTAGGACGAACTCGCCGGGATGCAGTACAAATGGGTCGTCGCCGATCGTCTCAACAAGTCGCGTCAGATCGGGCTGCTCGATCGCGGGGTCGATGTGCGGGTAGCGGTGGTTCTCGAAGACCCGGAAGTACCGGTCCATCCGCACGTCGATACTGGAGGGCTGGATCAGCTCCGGGGCGTATGGATCGAGCTTGACCCGGCCGGACTCGATCTCTTTCCTGATGTCACGATCAGAGAGCAGCACGCTGGCAACCTACCGGGTCCGGTACGATGTCTGGGCGTACATCGCGTTGGTCGGGTTCCTGCGGGAACGACGAGGCCGGTGTGTGCGGCCTGCGGGTGTAGTTCAATGGTAGAACGTCAGCTTCCCAAGCTGATAGTGCGGGTTCGATTCCCGTCACCCGCTCCCAGCATGAAGGCCCAGGTCAGGACGTCAGTCCCGAGCCTGGGCCTTGATCGTCTCTGGGCGTTGTCCGGGCCGCCGTGCAATGAGCGTGCAATTAGCCCGCCGGAACCAGGGCACCAGCCGCACCGCCCTCATCGTCGCCCTTGTCGCGCTCGGCCTGGACGTGGGCGTCGATCGCGCCCGTGAACGTGGCCCGGATCAGCGACCACAGCAGCGAGGCCTTGCCCGCCCCGGTCGCGCCCGCGATCAGCAGGTGCGTGCCGTGCAACCGCACCAGCCACGGCAGGCCGTCCTCCCGCTTGCCGACCGGCAGCGCTGTGAGGTCCGGGTGGGCGGGGATGGGCAGGGCGGGGACGATAGCGGCCAGGGCGTCGCGGCGGACGAATTCCAGCACCACCCGCCCGGACCGGGCTGACCTGACCCGGCACAACATCGCGCCGAACCCGTGCGCCAGGTTCTCCGCGCACTGGGCGAGATCGGCCGGGGACTAACCGCAAGGCCGGTTAGTTAAGGTTCGTCGCCGGCTGTCAAGGGGGCGGCGAGGATGGCGATGGCGATGGCGGCTTTGCGGGTGGTGCGGTCGACTTTGCCTTTGGCGTTGTACTTGGACATGGCGCGTTTGACGGCGCGGGGGCTGACGCGCAGCCGCCTGCTGGGCATCAGGCTGGCCAGGACGTGCCGGCCGATTGTCCCGGTCAGGTCGTTGACGGTGCCGGCGAGGACGCCCGCGGCGAGGATGACCTGGTCGCGGGCGGCGTTCAGGGCGACGGAGAAGCTGGCCCGGTCGGGGTTGGTGCCGGGGACAGTTGCGGCGGCGTCAGCGATGGCGGTGCGCAGCGCCTGGTAGGTGACCAGCAGGGCGTAGACCTCCTGCTCGATCCCGTCGGGGGTGCGGGCGCGCAGGACCCGGCCGCCGAGGATCGTAGACTTGAGCTCGAAGTAGGCCGTCTCAATCGGCCACCGCTGATGCCCATGAAGCGGAAATCGTCTCTAGCATGACGCCGGGGTCCGGGGCGATACTCGGCGTGGGAGCACTGTTGCAGGCGGCAGCTGTGGTGTGCCGGCTGCGGTCAGCGGCAGCAGGTGAGCGCGATGCAGCTGAGTGCCGGGAATGCGGTGACTCCCGATCCCCTGATCTGGGCGGTGCTGCCGCCGGAGCGGCGGGCTGCCGCGGTGGCGCTGCTGGCGATGCTGGCAGCGAGAGCGGCGGCCAGCGCGGCGGGAGGCGGTCGTGATGAGCCTGGCCAGTTACCGGCTGCAGGGGCAGCCGCAGCAGAAGATCCGCCCGGAGCACCTGGACCGGGCGGCGATCGTGTACGTCCGCCAGTCGAGCAGGCAGCAGGTGCTTGAGCACACGGAGTCCACGCGGCTGCAGTACGCGCTGGCCGGGCGGGCGGTCGCGCTGGGCTGGGCACGGTCGCAGGTCGTGGTGATCGACGACGATCTGGGGGTGTCGGCGGCGACGGCGGATTCCCGGAAGGGCTTTGCCAGGCTCGTCACGGAGGTCACGATGGGACGTGTGGGCGTCGTCCTGGGTATCGAGATGTCCCGGCTGGCGCGGACCGGCCGGGACTGGCACCAGCTGCTGGAGCTGTGCTCGCTGTCCGGCGTGCTGCTCGCCGATCCCGACGGCGTCTATGACCCCGGGGTCTATAACGACCGGCTGCTGCTGGGGCTGAAGGGAACGATGAGCGAGGCAGAGCTGTACCTGATCCGGCAGCGGATGCTGTCGGGCAGGCTCGCCAAGGCCGAGCGCGGCGAGCTGGCCATCCCGCTGCCGATCGGCTACGTCCGCCGCCCGTCCGGCGAGGCCGTCCTGGATCCCGACGAGCAGGCGCAGCATGTCGTCCGGCTGGTCTTCAGCGCCTTCGCCCGGCTGGGCACCATCAACGGGGTGCTCCGCTACCTGGCCGGTCAGCAGGTCCAGCTGCCGGTCCGGGTCCATTCCGGGCCGGCCAAGGGGGAGCTGGAGTGGCGGCGCCCGACCCGGGAGACGCTGCAGATCATGCTGCACAACCCGGTTTACGCCGGGTACTACGCCTACGGCCGCCGCCAGGTCGAGCCGCGCCGCAAGGTGCCCGGCCAGGCCCAGCACCGGCCGGGTGGTCATGGACAGCAGCGAGTGGCTGGTCCTGCTGCCGGGCAGGCTGCCGGCCTACATCACCCCGGAACAGTACGAGGCGAACATCGCCCGGATGGCCGCCAACCGGCAGACCGCCGCCACGCCGGGCGCGCCCAGGGACGGGTCGGCGCTGCTGTCCGGGCTGCTGCGCTGCGGCCGCTGCGGCGGCCACCGCATGACGGTCCGCTACCCCGGCGGATCAGGGGCCGCACACCTGCCGCACAACTACACGTGCGCCTTCTACCAGGCCAACTACGGGACCGGCGGCCGGTGCCAGCACATCGCCGGCCCGGCCCTCGACGCTTACGTCACCGGCCAGGTGCTGGACGCGGTGGCGCCGGCCGCGCTGGAGGTCTCCATGGCCGCCGCCGCCCAGGCCGAGGACGAGCGGGCCATGCTGGACAAGCTGTGGCGCCAGCGGCTCGAGCGCGCCCGCTACGCCGCCGACCGGGCCCGCCGCCAGTACCAGCTCGCCGAGCCGGAGAACCGCCTCGTCGTCCGGCAGCTGGAAGCCGGCTGGGAAGCCGCGCTCGCCGAAGCGGGCCGGCTGGAGGCGGACTACCAGCGGTTCACCGAGGAACAGCCCAAGACCCTCAGCGCAGCCGCAACGCGCGGCGATCCAGGCCCTGGCCGCTGATCTCCCGCAAGTCTGGAACGCCCCGTCCACCAGCCAGGCGGACCGCAAGGAGCTGCTGCGCATCCTCATCGAGGACATCACCGCCACCGTCGCCGGGGACAGCGAGCTGGTCGACGTCACCATCACCTGGGCCGGCGGCCACCAGAGCACCGGGCAGGCCGTCCGCCCCGTCGCCCGGCTGGACCAGCTGTCCTACTACCCCGCCCTCCTCGCCCGCGTCACCGAGCTCGCCGCCGCAGGCCGTAACAACCAGCAGATCGCCGACGCCCTCAACGCCGAGGGATTCCGCCCGCCCAAGCGGACCAGCCGGTTCACCGGCGAGCAGGTCCGCACCCTGATCACCCAGCGCGGCATCCGCAGCCAGCCGAAGGGACGGCCCGCCGTGCTCACCAGCCTGGCGCCCGGCCAATGGTCAGTCCCCAGCCTGGCCGCCGAGCTGGCCATGCCCACCGCCACCATCTACAACTGGATCTACCGCGGCTGGATCACCGCCCGCCACGCCCCCGGAAGCAAGAACTGGATCATCACCGCGGACGACCAGCAGATACGGCAGCTACGCGAGCGCAGGGCACGCCCGCCCGGCTTCTACACCCGCGCCCGCTGGGCACCCCCCGAACCAGAAACCGGCCACAACGAAGGAGCGCAACCATGAGAAAGCAGCGCAGCTTGACCGGTACCAGCGGTGGCCCATCTCGACTTCCCAGCGCTCGTGGTAGAGAGCGGCCAGCTCGGCGGCGGGGTAGCGGGCCGGGTCGGTCAGGGTGGTGACCAGCCGGCAGCCGCCCGTGGCGCGCCCGGCGCTGGTGGTGACGGTGATCTCGGCGTCGATGACCCGCACGGGGACGCCGCCGAAGCGCGACAGCCAGGACCCGTCCGGGCAGCGGCTCAGGACGGGAAGCTTCGGGGAGCAGTTCCCGGTGCGGACGCGGATCAGGAAGTCTGCCCTGGTTCCCGCGATCTGCGCGGCCAGGAAGCCGGCGCCGAAGTTCCGGTCGGCGAGCAGGATCATTCCCGCGTGCAGGCTGGCGAGCAGGCTCGGGGCGTAAGTAGTCTCGCCGGCCGAGACAGGGCCGGACACGGCGTCGATGACGGTGCGGGTGCCGCAGCTGACCAGGGCCAGCAGCCGCAGCATCGGGTAGCTGGAGCCGCCGTTGGCACCGCCGCGCTGCTTGGAGTAGACGGCCAGGTTCGCCTCGCTGTCGGCGACGGTCATGATCGTGCCGTCGACGGCGCAGACCAGCAGCCCTCGCCACCGTGCTCCGCCCGGCGCCGGGCCGCGCAGCAGGGAAAACAGCTCGCGCAGCGGCCCGGGCCCGAGACGCCGCCGTGCCTGGGTCATCGCGGACGCGGTCGGGACCGCAGCCGGCAGCCCGTCCAGCCCGGCCGTAAGCCGGCCCCAGACCTGCGAGTATCCCAGCTCGGCGAACAGGCACCCGCCCAGCAGCAGGTAGACCACGACCCTGGCCGGCAGATCCCGGGCACGGCGCTGGACCCGGCATGTCTGCTCCAGTACAGCGTCGACCATCTCGAACGGCACCTGCTGCGTCAGCTCGCCCAGGTGACCCGGCGCGAACCGGCCTCCGGCCACCGTTACGGCACGGGAAATGACAGACTTATCCACGGCGGGGCTCCCGGTCACGAGGCATGTCTTTGGCGGACAGACCTCACTTACCGGAGCCCCGCTCCCTTCGCATCAACCAACACACCTTGACAACCGGGCAACCCGCTTAACTA
>CAVZKY010000048.1:0-5658 GCA_963775825.1 uncultured Actinomycetes bacterium | reverse complement strand
CGGTGGTAATGCGGGTGTTGTCGTCCCACAGCGCGTTGAGCGCGGTCGCGGCCATCACGTGCACGCCGGCCCCGATGGCGCGCTCGTCCACGTCGAACGTGGGCTGGTGGATGTCCACCTCCTGGGTGGAACCGGGCGTGCGCACCCCCAGCCGGGCGTAGGAGCCGGGCACGGACTCCAGGTACCAGGCGAAGTCCTCACCGCCCAGGCTCTGCGGCGTGCTCACCACGGCGTCGGGCCCGAGGGTCTGTTCCGCGGCGGCGGCGAACATGGCCGAGCTCATCGGGTCGTTGACGGTCGGCGGGACGTTCCGCGAGTAGCTCATCTCCGCGTACACGCCGTAGGCGGAGGCCACCGAGTCGATGAGCTCCTTGAGCAGGTCCGGGGCACCGTGCCAGGCGTCGTCGTCCAGGCAGCGGACGGTGCCCTCCACGATGCCGTCGTCCGGGATGGCGTTGGCTGCCGTGCCGGCGCTGATCCGGCCCCAGACCAGACTCAGGCTGGACCGCGGGTCCACCCGGCGCGACAGCGCGGCCGGCAGCTCGGTGACGATCTTGCCCAGCGCATACACGAGGTCCGCGGTCAGGTGCGGGCGGGCCGTGTGGCCACCGGGGCCGGTGACCCGCACGGAGATCTGGTCGCAGGCCGCGGTGATGGGGCCGTTCCGGATACCGATCTTGCCGACGTCAATCTTGGGGTCACAGTGCAGGGCGAAGATCCGGCCCACCGAGGTGAGGCCGCCCGCGGCGAGCACGTCGAGCGCGCCGCCTGTGACCTCCTCGGCCGGCTGGAAGATCAGCCGGACCCGTCCGGGCAGCAGTCCCTGGGCGGCCTGCTCGGCGAGGAACAGGCCGGCGCCGAGGAGCACGCTGGTGTGCACGTCGTGCCCGCAGGCGTGGCAGACATTGGGCACGGTCGAGCGGTACGGGACGCTCTTCTCGTCGGCCATGGCCAGGGCGTCGATGTCGGCACGTAGGGCGATGACCGGGCGCGGCGGGGTCTCGTGGTCACAGTCGCTGCCGCCGATGTCGGCGATCAGGCCCGTGCCCCGGGGCAGGATTACCGGGCGGAGACCGGCGGCCGCCAGCCGCAGCGCGATCCGGCGCGTGGTCCGGTGCTCGGCGTAGCCGACTTCCGGGTGCGCATGCAGGTCGCGGCGGAACTCGATGAGCTCGGCCTCATGCGCGGCGATAAAGGCTTCCAAATCGCCCGCCAGGTCATTTCCTTCCATGCCCGCCTTCCCCCGGGATGACGAAACGGTCCTCGGCAAATTCAGTGACAAGCGCGTCCACAACATCGGTCATCTCGCCTGGCTGAGCGAGAATAGCCCGCTGTCTTTCATAGGAAGCCCCGAATTCGAGCACCTCCGAGGTTACCTGGAGCTCTTCAAGACAGCCAAGCCGATCGGCGACGGGCTCAAGTTCACGAACGAGCTCGTAAAGCTCGTCGCGCAGCGGCGCCGTCGTCCCTGACTCGTCAGTGATCACCGTCGCGTCAAGACCATATCTCGTCGCGCGCCACTTGTTGTCGCGAACAACCCAAGACGAGGGACTCGGCAACTGGTAGCCCCGGTCGAGCTGGGCGTCGAAAAGCTGGACCAGGCTCTGCGACAGGGCGGCGGCCATGCCGATCTCGCGGGCGGTCGGCAGGCCGTCGAACATGCGTATCTCGATGGTGCCCAGGTCAGGATGCGGGCGGATGTCCCACCAGACTTCCTTGATGCTGCGGATGGTCTTGGCCCGCAGCAGCGTATCCATGTACTCCTCGAAATCGCTCCAGCTGGAAAGCCGGTGCGGGGGCCCCGCTGTCGGCAGGTCGCCGAAGACGATCGCCCGGGTCGAGGCCAGCCCGGTGTCCTGCCCGTTCCAGAACGGGCTGGATGCCGTGAGCGCCAGAAAATGCGGCAAGTATGCGGCGAGGGCGTTAACCACGGGAATCGCCTTGGCGCCGTCCCGCAGCCCGACATGAACGTGCACACCGAAGGTCTGAATCCGGCGGGCCAGCCATTGCATTTGCTCGACCAGCTCCGCATAACGCGCAATTGGCGCCATCTTCGCGTCACGCCAGTTGCTTACCGGATGGGTGCCGGAGCAGGCCAGCAGAATGTCACGGTCCTCCGCGATACGCTGAAGTATTTCGACGGCCTTGCCCAGGTCGGCCTTGGCTTCGGAGACGGTGCTGCATATCCCGGTCACGATCTCCACGGTGGACTGCATGAGCTCGTGCCGGATATGGGGGTGCTCGCCCCTCGCGTCGAGGCCGGGCAGCGCGGCCAGGACCGTGTCGGCGTCCTGGCGCAGCAGCCTGCTCTGCGCGTCGATGAGCTGCAGCTCCCACTCGATGCCGAGCGTCGGGCCGCGGGAAGGATTCCAGCTGATGGCCACAGCAGACCTCCGTTTCGCGAATGCGACCGCGACTGCGACATAACCGCGAAATTAGATACGTACAGAAATGCTAGAAGAGGCTAAGCCACCCAGCATAAATGCGACGCGGTCCGATTAGTAAGCGTCTGGCGGCCGGTAAATACCCCAGACATCGCGAAGCGCATCGCAGACTTCGCCCAGCGTGGCTCCGGCGCGAAGTGCCTCACGAAGTGGGTACAGAAGGTTCCCGGTGCCTTCCGCGGTCTCCTTGAGCGCCGATATCCGGCGGCCGAATTCGGCGGCGTCGCGGCGGCTGCGGATGTCCGCCAGCCGGGCGGCCTGCTCCGCCTCGATGGCCGGGTTCACGGGCAGCAGCTCGTAGGGCTCCTCGTCGTCGGACGACGAACTTGTTCACCCCGACGACGACCCGCTCGCCCGAGTCGATCTCCCGGGTCACGTCGTAGGCGGCGCGCTCGATCTCGGCCTTCTGGAAGCCGCGCTCGATGGCGGCAAGGGCGCCGCCCATGTCCTCGATGGTCGTCATCAGCTCGGTGGCGGCGTCCTCTACGTCGTTGGTCATGGACTCGACGAGCGTAGGAACCGGCGAACGGGTCGACGGTGGCGGTCAGGTCGGTCTCGTTGGCCAGCACCTGCTGGGTGCGCAGCGCGAGCCGCGCGGCCTGCTGGCTGGGCAGCGCGATGGCCTCGTCGAAGGAGTTCGTGTGCAGCGACTGCGTGCCGCCGAGCGCCGCCGCGAGGGCCTGGACGGCGACCCGGACGACGTTCACCTCGGGCTGCTGCGCGGTCAGCTGGACGCCCGCGGTCTGGGTGTGGAAGCGGAGCATCTGCGACTCGCGGGTCGGTGGCGCCGAACTCCTCCCGCATGATCCGGGCCCACATCCGGCGCGCCGCGCGGAACTTCGCCACCTCCTCCAGCAGCGTCGTGCGGGCCACGAAGAAGAACGACAGCCGCGGCGCGAACTCGTCGACGGCCAGGCCCGCGGCCAGCGCGGCCCGCACGTACTCGCCGCGCGTTGGCCAGCGTGAAGGCGATCTCCTGCACCGGCGTGGCGCCGGCCTCGGCCATGTGGTAGCCGGAGATGGAGATGGTGTTCCAGCTGGGGCAGCTCCTTGTGGCAGTAGGCGAAGCTGTCCGCGACCAGCCGCAGCGACGGGCGGGGCGGGTAGATGTAGGTGCCGCGTGCGATGTACTCCTTGAGCACGTCGTTCTGGATCGTGCCGGTCAGCGTGCCGCGGGCTGCTGCCCTGCTCCTCAGCCGACCAGCTGGTAGAGCAGCGAGCAGCACCGCGGCGGGCGCGTTGATCGTCATCGAGGTGGACACCTCGCCCAGCGGGATGCCGTCGAACAGCACGCGCATGTCCTCGAGGGAGTCGATCGCGACTCCCACCTTGCCGACCTCGCCGTGCGCGATTGCGGCGTCGGAGTCGTAGCCCATCTGGGTCGGCAGGTCGAAGGCCACCGACAGCCCGGTCGCCCCGGCCGCGATCAGCTGCCTGGAACCGCCGGTTGGACTCCGCGGCCGTCGACGAATCCGGCGTACTGCCGCATGGTCCATGGCTGTCTTGTGTACATCGTTGGATACACACCGCGGGTGTATGGATACGCTCCTGGCTCACCGAGCTGTTCGGCCGGACGGAAATTTGTAAGCTGTGTCTCGTCGTAGACGGGTTCGATCGGCAATCCGGATTCCGACATGCGCTCCATAGCCACAGGTTACGGCTAGGACCGCGCGGACAGGCAGGGATGGTCTGGCCATTTTAGGCGCGGGCAGCGAAAGCGCAGGTCACGAGAGCGGGGGGAAACCGGTGAACGCGAGGCGAGATCGGTGACAGAGCGTATCCGGATGACTCTGTTCAGGGGCGGAGCTCTGCTCGCGGCCTGCTCGGTGGCCGGCGCGGTATCACTGAGCGTGCCAGCTCACGCCCAGCAGGCCCGGGTGGCCAGCCCGGCTGCGGGCCGGCCGAGCGGCGGCCGCCCGGGGACGGGAGCGGCCAGCGGGAGCGGCGCCGCCACTGGAACCGGCGCTTCAGCCGGGACCGGCACCTCGGGCGGGAGTGCGTCGGCGAGCAGTCCGGCGACTGCGCCCGGCAGCGCCGAATCGGCCCAGCAGCAGGCGGCGGCAGCCGAGCTGCTGCAGCAGGCTGACGCCGGCCCGAAGCCAGCGAGCCCGGACACGGTGGGCGGGGCCCAGCTGGCCGGCCGGGGCGTGATCGTGGCTCACCCGGCCGGGGCCGCGCGGCTGCCCAGCGTGCCGGCCTCAGCGTACGTGCTCGCCGACGCCGGGACGGGGCAGGTCCTCGCGGCCAAGGACCCGCACGGCCTGCTGAAGGCCGGCCAGCACGATCAAGCTGCTGACCGCCATCACGCTGATCCCGTTGCTGAACCCGGACGCCATGGTCACCGCGTCGCGGCAGGCCACCAACGTAACGCCGAACGTCGCCGGGCTGGTCCGCGGGCAGCAGTACAAGGTGTCGGATCTGTTCAACGCGCTGCTGCTGATCTCCGCCAACGACGCCGCGGTCGCCCTGGCCCAGGCCGCCGGGTCGCTGAGCACCGGCATCGCGCTGATGAACGCGGAAGCGCACCACCTGCAGGCCTACGACGTCATGGCCGCGGACCCGAACGGCCTGGATGCTCCCGGCCAGCACGTCTCTGCCTACGATCTGGCGCTGATCGCCCGGCAGGCGCTGGCCATGTCCGCTTGCATGCGGTACGACGGGGCGCGGCTGGCGACGCTTCCCCGTCACCGCGTACAAGAGCGAGACGCTGCACAGACCAGAACGAGCTGCTCGCCAAGTACCCGGCGGCATCGGCGGGAAGGTCGGCTGGACCAACGCGGCCGGGGCCACCTACGTCCCAGGCGCTGGGATGGCCCGCCGGAACGGTGTCACCCTCATCGTGACGCTCTGCACTGTCCCGCGCTGACGAGGTGGCTCGTGCCAAGGCCTGCTGAACGGGCTTCGCGGTGGACGGGAAGGTCAAGCCGGTCGGCACGCTGGTCCCACCGCTGACGTGCACCCGCGCCGACCGCCGAGCAGCCGGGCCCGGCTGCGGGGGCAAGGCGGGAGCGAAGCGGCCACCGGCCATTTCCGGCACGGTCACGACCGCGAAGATCCCCGGCGGGCTGGCCGTCGCGTCGATCGCGCTGATCCTGTCGGCCGCCGCCGCCGCGATCGTGCTCGCCCTGCTGCGGAGGCGCTCCGCCTCGGGGGCGAGCCCCGGTAGGCACGTTAGGCGTCATCGGGATCAGCCGCGCGGGCCCGCACGCGCGCT